>NZ_AQYG01000041.1 GCF_000380485.1 Jongsikchunia kroppenstedtii DSM 45133
CGCTGGCCGCGGCATCAAGACCGTTATCCCGCAGAAGAGCACCGAGACCGACGCCCGCAAACGCAAAGGCTCCACCGGTGGGCGGCCTCCTGCTTTCGATGCAGTCCTTTACAAGGGCCGCAACGTTATTGAGCGTTCCTTCAACGACACCAAGCAGTGGCGCGCCCTGGCCACCCGCTACGACAAACTCGCCATCACCTACCGAGCCGCCGTGGTCCTACAGGCATGCCTCCGCTGGACACGCCTATTAGGAGACACGCCCTAGCCATGACCATCGAAGAGCAGGACACGCAGGTGCACCCGGACAAGCGGCGCCGCTCACGGCGCGAACTCGCCCTGAACGTGGGCGCGATCGCGGGCACCATCTGCATCGTCGCCACCGTGCTGTCGTTGATGTTCGGCGTCAAGCCGCTGGTCTTCCGTTCCGGCTCCATGTCGCCGGCGATCACGACCGGTTCGCTGGCACTGGCGCAGAGCGTCTCGGCCGACAAGGTCAAGGTGGGCGACGTCGTCAGCGTGATGAATCCGCAGGGCACGCGAATCACCCACCGCGTCTTCCGGATTCAGCACATCGACGGCCAGACGCTGCTGACCCTGAAGGGCGACGCGAACGCGCAGCCGGACCTGCTCCCCTACCCGGTGACCAAGGTCGACCGCGTCTTCGCGCACGTCGGCTTCCTCGGCTACCTGGTCGCGTGGCTGTCCAGCGGCATCGCGATCTTCCTCGGCGGCCTGCTCGCCGGTGCGCTGCTGATGCTCGCGTTCGGCCCGATGCGCCGCCCCGGCGATAAGCCCTCCGACAACCAAATCACTCAGTCCGACAATGACATTCAGCCAGCGTTCGCCACCAGTCCGGTGAATGCCAACGTCGTCACCGAAGACGCAGCCGACCCAGTCGAGGAGCCCCAGCGTGCCTAACCTTCCCAAACTCTTGCGTATGCGGCCGTCCAAGCGCGTGCTCGTTGCCATCGGCGGAGTCGTCGCGATCGGCACCGGTGCCGCCAATACCGTTGGGACACAGGCCGCGACGCAAGACGTCGCCACCGCGAAAGCCTCACAGATCGCGACGCAGAACTTCTATCCTGTACCCGTTTCAACATCGATGAGCTGCTCCAAGAGCGGCTCGAAGGTCAACCTGTCGTGGACGGCAATGCCAGGAGTGAAGTACTCCGTCGAGGAATGGCGGAACAACAGCTCCCTTATTTGGTCGGGAGTTCAGACCAGCAATTCGTACAACGGCTGGTACGGCGGTACGGGGGGCGGCACAGCAACCAACGATCGCGTGCGGATCTATTCGATCAACACGACAACCAACGAAAAATCGACTGGCTATATCAGCTGGTCCACGTATAACCCAACGATCTTCGGCACGAACTGCTCATCGTCATTCCCGCAAGAGAACGTCACCTGTTGGCAACAGCAAACATCCTGGAGTCCCGGGCAGGATTCGGCCACATGTGCAGGCGACTCGCTTGTCCAGGGCGCGGGCACCAACCAGTCACGGTTGCTGCGGTCACCCGTGACGAGCACTGCCACGCCGGCACCAACAAGCACGACCACGTCGGCGCCGACAACCACAACCTCACCCACCCCGACAACAGATGCAACGTCCACGGCTACGAACAGCCCAACCGCGCCGACGGTACCTACGTCCAGCCCGACGATCACCACAACCACACCGCCGGAAACGATGCCGAGCAGCGGTGCAGCGGCCAGCACGCCGACCGCCCCGGCCACGACGACCGCCCCGGCGACCACCACAACACCCACGAACTAGGGCGACGCCGACCCGGATAGGTGAGTTCTGACATGTTCAATCGCACAGCGACTATGCAATCCCGTACGTCCAAGCGGGCCGTTCTGGCGCTGGGCGGAGTAGTGGCAGTTGGTTTCAGCATTGCGAATGCCGTTGGGACACAGGCCGCGACGCAAGAC
Source organism: Jongsikchunia kroppenstedtii DSM 45133 (assembly GCF_000380485.1). Lineage (GTDB taxonomy): Bacteria > Actinomycetota > Actinomycetes > Mycobacteriales > Mycobacteriaceae > Jongsikchunia > Jongsikchunia kroppenstedtii. Next base: position 1,936 of record NZ_AQYG01000041.1, read on the forward strand.
ACCGGCACGGCCAATGCGTCCCAGATCGCGACGCAGAACTATTACCCGGTCCCGGTCACCTCCGGCGTTACTTGTTCGAATAGCGGAACCGCCGGATTCCGCAGTGCAAACCTGTCGTGGACCAGCGCTGGCTCGGGGGTGAAGTACTCGGTCGAGCGATACCTCGACAACGCCGGCAGCCCCCAATCGACCGCGTCTGTCACGGGTACCAGCTATGGCGGAATCAATGTGGGCAGCACCGGCAAGAGCTATCGAATGCGGATCTACTCGGTAAACACCACAACTGGCGAGAAGTCGACCGGGTACTCCAGCTACACGATCTACAGCGCCACCGTGTGGGATACATACTGCACAGGATCCGCATACATCCAGGAGAACGTCACCTCCTGGCAGCAGCAAGCGTCGTGGACCCCGGGCTCGCCGGCGCAGGTGTCGGGCTTCGCCGCCCAGCGGATGGTCGCACCGCCCTCCACGACCGGATCGACAAACCCATCGACCACGGCTCCGTCGACCACCACCTCGGAGCCGTCCACGTCGCAGTCGTCCACCTCGCCGAGCACCACGACCACGCCGACCGCCACGACCGCACCGACGACGACCCCGCCGGCCGCGTCGGCACCGACAACCACGACGACGGCACCGAAGACCACCGCCACCACGACTGCACCGTCAACGACGACCACGAGCAGCACGACCTCGTCGACTTCGGCGACTTCGGCGAACTGAGGAAACACTCCCGGACTGCACAGCGGCCCGGGGGCGTTTGCACAGCTGACGGTAAGGGCACAGCTGATACCGTGTTCGGAACCCTTGGGCCTTGGAACCACCGCGGGCCTGTCCGTTGTCCCCGACGTAAGAGTGTGCGCTAGCCGATGACCATCACCGGTAACCCGACGCCTGCCGGCGCCGGGATCAGCGCCCCGCAGACCAGCGATCACCCGGCCGTTCGGCCCGCCGCGCGAGCCCACATGTATCAGCTCGACCTGGTTCGCGTGATCACCTTCTCGTGCGTGATCCTGGCGCATGCGCTGTCGACGACCACGCTGGACACCTCGGCGGGCGCGGGCGCGATCACCCTGTTCCTGCATTTCACCCGCAACGCCTTCTTCGCGTTGACCGGGTTCGTGCTGATGTTCCAGTACTTCCACCGGACCGACTTCAAGGCGCACCAGTTCTGGCCGCGCCGCCTCAAACCGGTGCTGGTGCCCTATCTGGTGTGGTCATTCGTCTACTGGATCTACTCGCTCTGGAGCGAGGGCCGGATGGACATCCTGCTGCACCCGAGCCGGCACGGCGGCTTCCCGGCCAACCTGGGCGAGTTCGTCGAGCGGGCGTCCTGGGGAATGTCCGGCTTCCAGATGTACTTCCTGTTCGTCACCATGCAGGCGTACCTGCTGTTTCCGGCGCTGATCTGGCTGGTCCGCCGGACCGTCGGCAACCATCTGTGGGTGCTGGCCGGCAGCGCGCTGCTGCAGGTGCTGACCCTGGTGGCGATGATGGACTGGCATCAGCCCGCCTGGCTGGCCGAATACTCGTGGCACGCCTACGCGACCTTCCTGCCATACCAGTTCTTCATCGTCGCGGGAGCGCTGGCGGCGGTGCATCGGGAGGCCATCGAAGAATGGCTGCGCGGTCGCGGCGCGTGGATCGCGATGTCCTGGCTGGTCGCTGGTGGCGTGGAGCTGGTGCTCTATCTGCGGCGCACCACCAATGGCGATCCGGTGTCGCTGGCCAGTTCACCGTTTCAGCTGACGCTGTTCCCGTTCATCGCGCTCACCATCGTCGCGCTGTACTCGTTGGGACTCTGGTGGTCCGATCGCCGAGTGCCCGGATCGTTCGCGGCGCGCGCGTACGCCTACGGCGCCAACCGTTCGTTCGGCGTCTTCCTGGTGCACGTGCTGATCCTGCAGTTCCTGGTGCAATTCAACGCCCTCGACCTGCACAAGCAGGGCTGGCTGAAGGCGCACCTCGGCGGCTGGACCACCGTCGTCGTGTACCTGCTGACCATCGGCCTGACCCTGGTCGCCGTCGAGGTCCTGCGCCGGCTGCCCGGTTCCTACCTTTTGACGGGAAGGTCCCGAATTCCATTGCAGCGCAAGGTGACTGCGCCAGCAACTGCCTGAACACACCGGCGTACCGTCGACGCTCATGAAGCGCGTCATACCGATATCCATTGCCGTCTCGGCTGTCGTGGCCACGCTCGGTGCCGCCGCGGCGGTCGCCTCGCCGATGCTGCCGACCCTGCCGGTGGGCGCGCTGTCGTACACGGTGAACGTCAACAGTCCGACCGGCGCACCCGGAGATGTCTTCTACACGACCGGCATGAGCGCCGCGGCCGTGCTGCCCAACATCCCGCTGCCCGCGGCACAGCCGTCGAACGTCATCGCCACCAAGACGGGACAGGCGATCTGGCGGTATACACCGCCGAACGGCCAGGGCGTCAGCAACTTTCGGACGCAGACCTATCAGGGTCGCAAGGTGCTCACCTGGTGGCAGGGGACGTCGGTCGGCGGTCACGGCACCGGGGAGGACGTCATCTCCGACGGTCGCCGGATCATCAGGACGCTCACCCCGGGCGACGGCTTGACGTCTGACGTCCACGAGTTCCGTCTGGTCTCCGGCGGCCGCGCCCTCATCACGTCCTACCGGCCGGTGACAGCGGATCTGCGGAGTATCGGCGGACCGGCGAACGGCACGATGTACGACTGCATCGCCTCGGTCGTCGACGTGGCCAGCGGCCGGGTCATCTCTCGTTGGGACGCAAGGCAACACGTGCCGATCACTGATACCGAGTCGGCGAAGACACCGGGGGACGCGGCTTTCGACCCGTTCCATATGAACTCGATCGCGCTCGACCCGGCCGGCAACCTGATCATCTCGATGCGCAACACATCCGCGGTCTACGACGTGAATCCGAGCACCGGAGTGATCAACTGGCAGCTCGGGGGCAAGCATCCGACGCTGCGAGCCGATGCGGGCGTCGAATTCGCCTTCCAGCACGACGCCGAATTCGTCGGCCCGAACGAGATCACACTCTTCAACGACAACTCGAGCGGCGCCGATACGCGCGGACTCTCCAGCGCCGAGGCGATTCACATCGACGCCGCCCACCACCACGCGACCCTGGTGCACAACTTCACCCATCCGGCCGGGCTGGTCTCGTTCGCGATGGGCAATGTGCAGACCCTGCCGAACGGCGATGAATTCGTCGGCTGGGGCATGGCGCCGCACATTTCGGAGTTCGATCGCGCCGGCCGGTTGGTCTACGACGCCTCGCTGCCGCTCGGCAGTTACCGCGCGTTCCTCGACACCTGGCCGTGAGCGCTCGCGCTGCTCAAACCGTGGGGATAGCGGCATGCCATGGACATAGCGTCAACGGCGCCGCGCTATCCCCACGGCTTGAGCGGGCATCCCAGACAACTCGCCTGAACCAGACAGCAGGCTGCCAGGAAGTTCACAGCCACGTACGGGCGCCCGCCCAGCAAATACCCCGACAGTGGTGCCCATGACGACCCTCGCGCCGACCGCTGCTGTCGGCACCACGATCCGCGACCGGGCCACCGACCTCCGACACAACTGGCGTCAGCACATTCCGCTGGCGCTACTGCTCATCGGAACCGCGGTCTTCTATCTCTGGGACATCACCCGCAACGAGATGGGCAACAGCTTCTACGCCGGCGCCGCCTGGGCCGGCTCGGAGAACTGGAAGGCCCTGCTGTTCGGGTCGGTGGACCCGTCGAACTTCATCACCGTCGACAAGCCCCCGGTATCGCAGTGGGTGATGGGCCTGTCCGGCCAGATCTTCGGCTTCTCCAGCGCCAGCATGCTGATCCCCGAGGCGATCATGGGCGTGCTGTCGGTCTGGTTGCTGTATTCGGCCGTGCACCGGCTGACGAACAATCGAGGCGCCTCGCTGCTCGCCGGTCTGGCGCTCGCGCTCACTCCGGTGGCCGCGCTGATGTTCCGATTCAACAACCCCGATGCCGTCATGGTGCTGCTGATGACCGCGGCCGCCTACTGCACGGTCCGGGCCACGCTCGCCGGATCGGCGAAATGGCTGGCACTGGCTGGCGCGGCAATGGGATTCGCGTTCCTGGCGAAGATGCTCGAGGGCCTGATGAGCCTGCCGGCCCTGGCGCTGGTCTACCTGATCGCGGCGCCGGTGGTGGTGTGGCACAAGCGCATCCTGCATCTGCTCTATGCCGGCCTCGCGATGATCGCCGCATCCGGCTGGTACGTGGTCCTGACCCTGTTGTGGCCCAAGGATTCCCGCCCGTACCTGGCCGGCTCGACCGACAACAACTTCATGAACCTGGTGTTGGGCTACAACGGCCTGGACCGAATCCAGGGCAGGTCCGGCGGGCATGGCGGGTTCAACCCGGGCCGACTGCCGGAGAACATCACGATCAACGGCCACACCTATAGCCACGACCAGATCACGCACGCGTTCCACGGCGGCGGGATGGGCGGCGCCAGCGCCGGCTTGTTCCGCCTCTTCAAAGGCGAGTTCGCCGTGGAGATCTCGTGGCTCATCCCGGCGGCGATCGTCGCCTTCGTCGCCGTCATCGTGCTGCGCTGGGGCATGCCGCGCACCGACGCGATCCGCGCCGGCGGCATCCTCTTCTTCTGCTGGATGCTGGTCGACGGCATCGTCCTGAGCTACATGCAGGGCATGATCCACCCCTACTACACGTTGGCCATCGCCCCGGCGATCGCCGGCACCGTGGGCGTCGGCGTGGCCGCCGCCTGGGCCGAGCGCGGGCGATTGATCGGCCGGGGATTCCTCGCGGCGATGGTGGTCGCCGCCGGTATCTGGGGCTTCGTGGTCGCCGACCGCGCACCACAGTGGAACGGCTGGCTGTCGTGGGTCGTGTTGGCGCTCACCATCATTGCGGCCGCTGCCATCATCGGCTCCCTCGCGCTGCCGGCCCGGCTGACCCGCGTGGTCGGCCTGGGCGTGATCGCCGCAGCACTGATCGCCGCCCTTGCCGCGCCGGCCGTGTACGCGGCGAATGCGGTGGGCACCAAGCAGACCGGCGGCAATCCGTCGGCCAACCCGGTGAGCCGCGCCGGCGGTTTCATGGGCGGCGGCACGAATCACCACGGCGGTGGCGGATTCGGCTTCGGCGGCGCCACGCAGGCGGATCCGCAGCTGTCGGCGCTGCTGAAGAGCGCGAACGGATACCGCTGGCCCGCGGCCACCAGCCGTTCCTCCTCGGCCGCCGGATACGAGCTCGCCTACCGCGTACCGGTGATGGCCATCGGCGGATTCATGGACGATCCGGCCCCGAGCCTGGCGCAGTTCCAGCAGTACGTGAAGGACCACGACGTCCGCTACTACCTGCAGCCGAACATGTCCGTCACCGCCGGCACGCAGGCGGGACCGAGCACCGGCGCGCCGACAACCGGTGGCACCACACACCATCGGGAACGTCCGGGTGGCGCAGACCAGCAGCAGTCGGGGCAACCGCAGTCGGGGCAGCAGCCCGGCGGATTCGGATTCGGCCGCGGTTCGAACGGCGTCACCGCGCAGATCCAGCAGTGGGTCGACGCGAACTTCCACTCGCAGACGATCGGCGGGGTGACCGTCTACGACCTGCAGGCGCCGCTCCACTGAGTCGCCGTCACGGTGAACCCCGCACCGCGCGACATCCGCGACCCGTTTCGGGTGTCGGATCCGTCGCCCGGTGCGGGGTTTGCCGTCCGCGCTACCCGAGCAGGCTGACGAGCATCTTCGGCCGCGACAGCAGCATCTCCCGCAGATAGTTGCGGCCGACAGTCCAGGCCGCGCAGGGACATCCGGCCTCGACCCCCGTCGCGGCGATGCCCGCATGCCGGCACAGCGCGATCGCCCGAGGCAGATGGAAATCCTGGGTGACGATCGTCGCGGCCCGCACACCCGCCGACCGCAGGTTGTGACAGCTGTCGGACGTGTCATAGCCGGTCTCATCGACGGCGATCAGCCCGTCGGGCACCCCGCGTTCGCGCAGATAGTCGCGCATCACCGCCGGCTCGTCCCCCGCCGACGGCCGGCCGTTGCCCGAGACCACGATTCGGTGGACGCCGCCATCGGCGTACAGCCGCAGCGCGGTGTCGAGCCGCCCGCGCACGTAGTTGCCGGGCGCACCGTCGGACACCTTCGACCCGAGCACCAGCAGCGTCGAACTGCGCGCACCGTCATGGATCCGGCCGACCGATGCGGTGTAGGCGACGGTCGCCCCGAGTGTGACGGTTAACACCAATGCGGCCCAGGCGCCACCGATCACCAGAACAACAGGCCGATCGCGCATGGGTACATCGTGGCGCATTGATCACATATCGAACGCTCAGGCGGGTTTCTTAGGGCAACCTATGCAGATTTTCGTCCAGGCTTGGCTTTACCTTTATGGGGAACGAGTCTGACCGTTGCCCCGCGGTCGGATAAGCCGAGGAGAAAGGCCGGTTCGCCGTGAATGCCACGACGATCACCATTGGCGCCATAGCTGCCGCCATCAGCCTGCTGTGCTGGGCATCATTCCTGAGTGGCGTCAGCCGCATCGTCCGCGTGGTCATGAAGGGCCAGCCGGCACCCGATCGCTGGTGGCCGCTGTTCCCGCGACTGAAGACGATGCTGGTCGAGTTCGTCGCGCACACGCGAATGGTCAAGTTCCGCACGGTCGGCTGGGCGCACTGGCTGGTGATGTTCGGCTTCCTGATCGGATTCCTGTTCTGGTTCGAGGCGTACGGCCAGATCTTCGATCCCGAGTTCCACTGGCCGGTCATCGGCGCGTGGAACATCTACATCTTCGCCGACGAGGTCCTCGGCCTCGGCACGGTCATCGGCATCACGGTGCTGATGATCATCCGCCAGCTCAATCACCCGCGCGTTCCCGAGCGGCTGTCACGGTTCGGCGGATCCGTTTTCGGCGCAGCGTATTTCGTCGAGGCCGTGGTGCTGCTCGAGGGCCTGGGCATGGTCTTCGTGAAGACCTTCAAGATCTCCGGCGGACTCGAAGACCCGCCCGTGTGGACGTCGTTCTTTACCCACTACTTCGCGGAGCTGTTCGACGGATCGTCCGAGTACTGGGTCACCGGCGCCGCGATCGTGAAGCTGATGAGCGGCATGATCTGGCTCGCCGTGGTCGGCAAGTACATCACCTGGGGCGTGGCCTGGCACCGCTTCGCGGCGTTCTTCAACATCTACTTCAAGCGTGAGGACGACGGCGGCGTCGCGCTCGGCGCGGCCAAGCCGATGATGTCGGGCGGCAAGGTCCTCGAGATGGAGACCGCCGATCCGGACGTCGACGCCTTCGGCGCCGGCAAGATCGAGGACTTCACCTGGAAGGGCATCCTCGACTTCACCACCTGTACCGAGTGCGGCCGCTGCCAGAGCCAGTGTCCGGCGTGGAACACCGGAAAGCCGTTGTCCCCCAAGCTGCTCATCATGTCGCTGCGCGATCACGCCTACGGCAAGGCGCCGTACCTGCTGGCCGGCGGCAAGAAGGACATGGGCGGCGACGAGATCGGCCTGGTCGACAAGGACGGAAACGTCCTGTCCGACAAGCTCGATGCGATCCCCGAGGCAGCTCGCGCCGAGGCCGAGCGCTCGATCGTGGGTGCGGCCACCGGCGGCCTCGACGGTGCGGTCATCGACACCGAGACCCTGTGGAGCTGCACCACCTGCGGCGCCTGCGTCGAGCAGTGCCCGGTCGATATCGAGCACGTCGACCACATCATCGACATGCGCCGCTACCAGGTGCTGATCGAGTCGGACTTCCCGACCGAGCTCGCCGGCCTGTTCAAGAACCTGGAGAACAAGGGCAACCCGTGGGGCCAGGCCTCGGCGGCGCGGACCAACTGGATCGACGAGGTCGACCTGGAGATCCCGGTGTTCGGCAAGGACACCGACACCTTCGAAGGCTTCGAGTACCTCTTCTGGGTCGGCTGTGCCGGCGCCTACGAGGATCGCGCGAAGAAGACCACCAAGGCCGTCGCGGAGCTCCTCGACATCGCCGCGGTCGACTTCCTGGTCCTCGGCGAGGGCGAGACCTGTACCGGCGACTCGGCGCGCCGCGCGGGCAACGAGTTCCTGTTCCAGATGCTGGCGCAGCAGAACATCGAGATGCTCAACGAGGTGTTCGACACCGCGCCCAATCAGCGCAAGAAGATCGTCGTCACCTGTGCGCACTGCTTCAATGCTCTCGGCAACGAGTACCCGCAGGTCGGCGGACAGTACGAGGTGGTCCACCACACCCAGCTGCTGAACCGGCTGGTCCGCGACAAGCGGCTGATTCCGGTTGCGTCGCTGGGTGATTCGGTCACCTACCACGACCCGTGCTACCTCGGCCGGCACAACAAGGTCTACAACGCGCCGCGTGAGCTGATGGCCGCGTCGGGCGGCGTCCTGACCGAAATGCCCCGGCACGGCGAACGCTCCATGTGCTGCGGCGCCGGCGGTGCGCGGATGTGGATGGAAGAGACCATCGGCAAGCGCATCAACATCGATCGGGTCGACGAGGCGCTCGGCACGCTCGACGGCACCCCCGAGAACGACGGGGCGACCAAGAAGATCGCGACCGGTTGCCCGTTCTGCCGCGTGATGCTGACCGACGGCGCCACCGCCCGGACCAGCGGCACCGAGCAGGAAGACAAGATCGAGGTCGTCGACGTCGCGCAGATGCTGCTCGAGTCGGTCAAGCGGGGGGCCCCCGAGATCAAGCGCAGCGGCCGGTTCCTGGGCGCCATCACCTCGGCCGCTGCCGGCGCAGGGGCCGCCGCGGCGACGAAGGAAGAGGCTCCGGCCGCGACTGCTGCCCCGGCGGCAGCTGCGGCTGCACCCGCCGCACCGACCGAGGCGAAGCCGAAGGTCGGCCTCGGCATGGGCGGCGCGGCCAAGAAGCCCGGCGGGGGAGCGCCGAAGCCGGGCGGCGGCGGCCTCAAGATGGGCGGCGGGGCACCCAAGCCCGGCGGCGCACCCAAGCCTGGCGGCGGAGCGCCGAAGCCGGGCGGGGCACCCGCACCGGGTGGCGCACCCAAGGCCGGAGGCGGCCTCTCGACGGGTGGCGGCGCCAAGAAGCCCGGCGGCGGCCTGTCCATGGGCGGCGGCGCCAAGAAGCCGGGAGCGGCAGCTCCCGCGGCCGACAGCGCACCGGAAGCGGAGGCACCCGCGACCGAGACACCGGCGGCTCCGGCGGCCCCCGCCAAGGGATTGGCGATGGGCGGCGGCGCCAAGAAGCCCGGCGGCGGTCTCGCCATGGGCGGCGGCGCCAAGAAGCCGGGCGCGGCAGCAGCCGCCCCGGCGGCCCCGGCAGCGGAGTCGACCCCGGCGCCGGCCGCCGAGGTCGAGGCGCCGGCTGCCGAAGCTCCGGCCGAAGCGGAAGCGGCTCCCGCAGCACCGGCAGCACCGGTGAAGGGGCTCGCGATGGGCGGCGGCGCGAAGCGTCCGGGTGCCCCGCGGGCGGCTGCCCCGGCAGCTTCGGCACCGGCGGCCACTCCGGCACCGGCCGAGCCCGAACCCGAGCCCGAGGCGGCTCCGGCCGAATCGGCCGAGGCTGCCGCAGCTGCGCCGACGGAATCGGCACCCGCAGCGGCGGAATCGGAGACCCCGGCGTCGGAGGCCCCGGAACCGGACGCCCCAGCCTCGGACTCCACTGGCTCGGACTCCTCCGCCTCGGATGCCGCGGTCACCACCGAGGCCGAGCCGACCAAGGCGAAGGGCTGATGCCGCGGTCACCACCGAGGCCGAGCCGACCAAGGCGAAGGGCTTCGGCATCGCGGCCGGCAAGAAGCGGCCCGGATCGCACTGATCACGCACTGAAATGCGGCCCTCCTGCTCACCCGAGCAAGAGGGCCGCATTTTCTGTTGCTGTGGGGCGCTTAGGGACAATATTTGTCGCATGGCGGCGCCACAGCCACAGATAATCACGCCGCCCCGATCCGACGGTGATTGTTATTCACTTGCCCCCACCTGGCACGATGAACGCGTGAGCCGACCACACGTGATGCAGCCGAACACCAACCTCAAGCCGCTTGAGCAGTCCACCAAACTGCGCAACGTGTGCTACGAGATCCGTGGACCCGTGCACGCCCACGCCGCCCGACTCGAGGCCGACGGCCACCGCATCCTCAAGCTCAACATCGGCAACCCGGCGCTGTTCGGTTTCGAGGCGCCCGACGTGATCATGCGCGACATGATCCACGCGCTGCCGTATTCGCAGGGCTACTCCGAGTCCAAGGGCGTGCTGTCGGCGCGGCGCGCGATCGTGACCCGGTACGAGATGGTCCCCGACTTCCCCTACTTCGACGTCGATGACGTGATCCTGGGCAACGGCGTGTCCGAGCTGATCACGATGACGATGCAGGCGCTGCTGGACGACGGCGACGAGGTCCTCATCCCGGCGCCGGACTATCCGCTGTGGACGGCGATGACCGCACTGTCCGGCGGCAAGGCCGTGCACTACGTCTGCGACGAGGCCAACGACTGGAATCCCGATATCGCAGACATCGAGTCGAAGATCACCGACCGCACCAAGGCGCTGCTGGTGATCAACCCGAACAACCCGACCGGTGCGGTCTACTCGCCGGAGGTGTTGCGGCAGTTGGTCGATCTGGCCCGCAAGCACTCGCTGCTGCTGCTCGCCGACGAGATCTACGACAAGATCCTCTACGACGACGCGGTGCACACCTCGGTCGCCTCGCTGGCGCCGGACCTGCTGTGCCTGACGTTCAACGGCCTCTCCAAGGCGTACCGGGTGTGCGGTTATCGCGCCGGCTGGGTCGCGATCACCGGACCCAAGGATCATGCCCGCGGCTTCATCGAGGGCCTGGAGACCCTCGCCTCCACCCGCCTCTGCTCGAATGTGCCTGCGCAGCACGCGATTCAGGTCGCACTGGGCGGCTACCAGAGCATCGATGATCTGGTGAAGCCTGGTGGGCGCCTGCTGGAGCAACGCAATGTCACCTGGGAGAAGCTCAATGAGATCCCCGGCATCTCGTGCGTGAAGCCGATGGGCGCGCTGTACGCGTTCCCGCGAATCGACCTGGAAACACACAACATTCACGACGACGAGCTGATGGTGCAGGATCTCCTGCTGCGCGAGAAGATCCTCGTCGTGCAGGGCACCGGCTTCAACTGGAGCAAGCCCGACCACTTCCGCATCGTCACCCTGCCGTGGTCGCGCGACCTGGTGGACGCCATCGAACGTCTCGGAAACTTCCTCGCCAGCTACAAGCAGTAGCCGGCCATGAGCGCATCGGGCTGAGATCACGCCGGGCCAGGTCCAGACGACTCCGTACGACCCTCGAGTCGACGCGGCCCACCGCCCTGGCGCTGCGAGTCACGCCGTCTCACCAGCAGCTCGTTCCGTTGAGAGGAACCCGGCGTAGACCTGCTTATGGGCACCCAATAGCGTCACCTGTGTGACTCAGGACACCACCGCCGAACTCGAGCAGCTGCGCCAGCGCGTGGCGCGCATGGAAACCGTCGAGGCCATCAAGGCCCTCAAGCATCGTTATTGGCGTGCGTGTGATGCCAAGAACCCGCAGGGTTTTCGAGATTGCTTCATCGCAAAGGGCGCCTCCATCGATTTCGGCGCGCTGGGCCGGTTCGACGACGCCGACGGCATCGCGAAGGTCTTCGAATCCATTGCGCTGCAGCAGGTCGACGGCAAGCCGGTGATCCTCGACATGCATCACGGCGTGCTCCCCGACATCACCATCACCTCGGAGACGACCGCCACCGGCGCCTGGACCCTGCGCTTCCGCCAGGTCAATCTCATCGACAACACCGAAACCGTCTCGACCGGCGAGTACGACGACGAGTATGTCATCGAGGACGGCGAATGGAAGATGTCCAAGTGCCATTTCCGGCCGTACTGGTCGATCACCCGTCCGGTCACCGCGGACACCGTCGTCACCGCCGAGTAGCACGGCTGCGCCGTCCGAAAACCACTGAAGGAGAACGCAGATGAGCAAGGTCGCAGTAGTCACCGGGGCGAGCCGCGGTGTCGGTAAGGGTGTCGCCACCGCATTGGGCGCCGGCGGCTGGACGGTGTACGTCACCGGCCGCGGCCCGATCGACGCCGACTCCCCCTTGGGGTCGACAGCCCAGGTCGTCGACGACCGCGGCGGCAAAGGCATTGCGGTACAGGTCGATCACCGCGACGATGAGCAGATCGCCGGACTGTTCGCCAAGATCGCACAGGAGCAGGACGGGCAGCTCGACCTGCTGGTCAACAACGCCTGGACCGGGCCCGACGACGGCTACGCCGGATTCGCCACACCGTTCTGGAATCGTCCGGTCTCCGACTGGGATTCGCTCATCGGCGTCGGTCTGCGCGCACATTACGTCGCCTCGGTAGAGGCGGCCAAGCTGATGGTGCCCCGCGGCTCCGGCGTGATCGGGAACATCAGCTCGTTCGGTACTCGCGGCAAGCTGCATTCGGTGCTCTACGGTATGTCGAAGGCCGGCCTGGACAAGATGGCCGCCGATATGGCGGTCGAGCTGGACGGCACCGGCGTCACCGCCGTGTCCTTCTGGCTCGGCCTGGTGAAGACCGAGCTGCTGATGTCCTTCGGCGTCGACGAGTTCGAGGGCTTCTCGATCACTCGGGCCGAGTCGCCCGAATTCGTCGGCCGGGTCATCAAGGCCGTCGCCGAGGACCCGAACGTGACGGCACGCAGCGGCGACACCATCATCACCGCGGAGGCGGCGCTCGAGTACGGCATCACCGATGTCGATGGGACGCAACCCGATTCGCACCGGACCCAGTTCGGCGGCGGCGCCGTGTTCGGGCCGTCGGTCCTCGGCCGCTACCCGCAGCTGGGATAGCGCCTAGGACGCCGCCCGATGCATGCCGCGTGCCAGTGCGGACCGGCGCACCTCCGACGGCGAGTGCCCGGTCGCGGCGCGGATGGCCCGGGTGAACGAGGTGACCGCGCCGAAGCCGGCCCGCTCGGCGACGTCGCGGACGCCGAATGACGCATACCGCGGGTCGGACAGCAGGCGGATCCCCTCCTGCGTCCGGCGTTCGCGGAACAGTCCGGGGACCGTCGACCCGTCCTCGGCCAACAACGTGTGCAGCTGGCGCACGCTGATCCCGACATGCTCGGCGACGGCCGCGGCGTCGGCATGCATGTCGCGGAAGTTCTCGTCTATGAATTTCAGTGCGGCGCATCGCATGACGGCCTTCGCGCCGACCATCTCGGCGCCGCGGAAATAGATGGTCGCGGCGGCGAGGTTGGCGGCCGCGGCATGCACATAGTGCCGGACCGGCACATCACGGACGATCGTGGCCCCGGCAGCCAGCTCGGAACTGATCGCCGTCAGCCGTGCCGCGATGTCGGGCTCGTCCTGCCGTAAGTCCGAAACAGGCCGCTGGGCAAGCAGATTCTCGGCCCGGACGGCGCGCGGCGACTTGCCCGTTTCCTTCGATATCACCCGGCTGAACTGTGCGTGGCCGTTGAAGCCACTGATTCGGCCGATCTCGGTGATCGTCAGTTCCGCCCGTGCGGGATCGCGCAGAAGGCGCAATCCCTCCTCGATCCGCCGATGCAGGATCAGGTTGTACGGCGACTGCCCGACATCGGCGAAGACGACATGCAGTTGCCGCCGGCTCACCATCACGTCGGCGGCGATGTCACCGACACCCAGCTGCTCCTCGCGGAACCGCAGGTTGATCGACGCCGTCGCATGCTGACGGATCGCATACCGTTCGGCGTCGGTCGCGCTCCGGCCGACGACGGTAAGTATCAGGTCATCCAAGGCGGTTTCGATCAGCCGGCACGCCGTGGGCTGCGTGCCGTTCCTGATACACGCCCCGAGGATATGGCGTAACTCGGCGCGGATCCGCTCCGCGGAGCGCGGTGGAACGACGGTCCCGACCGCGCGCATCGACATCCGAACGTCCCCGACCGACCGGTTCGCCACCGGCCTTACCGTTACGGCAGTCACTGCACTCCCTCCGAGAATACTTAGCGCAAACAATGCATAAACCTGCGCGTCAAAATCCGGTGAAATACGCAACTGATCGTATGGCGGGCGCGAGTCGGAAATTGCCATTCCGATGCCCGGCACCCGACGCTTACCGCCGACCATCCGACGATTTCCGCCACGCCCCACCCAACGGGACGATACGATCCGGATGCTGGCTAAATAGACGTCTGATGGGTCTCGGGGGAGCCATGCTTGACGACGATTTCCATGTCGGCGACGATCAGCGTCGCTGGGCGTCAGGCATGCGACTGGCAGGGCCGGACGACCTCAATGCGCTGGCCCTTCCGCTGCGCTTGACCTGCGACGGCGAGTTCGAGGCCAGGTTGTGGACCGGACGCAGCGGCCCGATGATCTTCGTCCGATACGACGGGGTTCGAGTGCGCGCCGAACGCACCGCACAACACCTCGGCGACAATCTGTCGGGCCACGTCATGCTGACCGTGGTGCTCCGCGGACATTGGAAGGGATTTCAAGGCGGCCGCGAATTCAACGCCGTTGCGGGCGAAGCGATGGCGACGCGATTCGATCAGACCTTCCAACTGCTGACGACATCAGCCGATAGCGACACTCTGGGGATCTACATTCCGTTACCGCTGTTCGATACCGCCAATCTCAGCCCCGACGCGGTCGCGGGAGGATCGTGGAAACTGGCGAATCTGACGATATCCGCAGTGGAATTCGTGACGTCGGCGCTTGCCGACTCCTCGAAGAACAGCCCGACACGCGCGGCCCGCCTCGACGGGATGATGGTGCGGATCGCCATGCTCATCCTGGACGACTTCCCCACCGCGGCCCACGACTCCGGCCTCGACCGCGACGATATTCGCACGCAGGTCCGCGATGTCATCGATACCGACTTCCGGGACCCGCTACTGAACTCGGACACCATCGCCGAACGGCTCAATATCAGTCCGCGCAGCCTCTTCCGCGCATTCGAGAAGTCCGACGTCACCGTCAATCAGCTGATTCGCAACACCCGCCTCGATCGCGCGGCCGCCGAACTCGCCGGACAGGGATCGACCAGAACCATTGCCGCAATCGCGCATTCACACGGTTTCAGCGGGGCCGACACGTTCTCTCGCGCCTTCCGGCTGCGTTTCGACGAGTCGCCCTCACAGTTCCGCCGCCGCATCAATTCGTCCGTGACGACATGACGACCCGGGTCGGAACCCGAGTCAGAACAACGAATCCTGTTGCGGGGCCAGCACACCTTCCAGCTCCAGCAGGAACCGCTTGCGATCCGGGCCACCGGCATACCCCGTCAGCGAGCCGTCGGCACCGATCACCCGGTGGCAAGGCACGATGACGCCCAACGGATTCCGGCCGTTGGCCGCTCCCACGGCGCGCGTCAGCGTGGGGCCGCCGAGCACCTCGGCGATCTCGCCGTAGCTCCGCGTCTCGCCGTAGGGAATCTCCCGCAGCCGCTGCCACACGCGCTGCTGGAAGTCGGTGCCCACCGGCGCCAGCGGCATGGTGAATTCGACGCGTCGCCCTGCGAAGTACTCGCCGAGCTGCTCGCGGGCCTCGGGATACAGCGCATCGTCCCGCTCGCCGAACGACCCGGGATCCGGCAGATGCCGCTGCAGGCCGAAGTAGGAGCCGGTGAGCGCCCGCCCGTCGCCGACGAGCGTCAGCTCGCCGATCGGCGTCTCGAGCACCGCGTACGACATGGGTCGATAGTAAGGCCGGCCACTGACAGGTCCGGGCAACCGGAGAGACTGGCGAGCCGACCGGACTGGCGAACCCAGCGGATCAGGGAATGACGACGATCGGCGGCTGACCGGGGATCGGGTTCGGCAGCACCAGCCGCGGCTTGTGACCGCGCGTCGGGCCGTTCCCGCCGCCGCCATTGCCACCGACACCGCCGCTGACGGAATTGGGCGGCGGCTTCGTCGGGCCCGGGGTGAACTGCACGACCGGTGCGGTGGCCCCCGCGGTATCCGGCGCGACCGACGGGATCGGCACGTTCGGCGTCGGCGTGACACTCGGTCGCGGGCCTTGGTCCTGGGTGCCGACGGCCGCCTCGTTGGCAGTCGACCGATTCGGCGTATCACTCGACCACGACGGCGAGGTGATGGCGACCGCCCCGCCCACCAGAACCGCGGCCGCGGCGGCGGCACCCAACAGAACGTTGCGGTTGTGCCGACGGCGCGCCGCGCGCTGCTCCGGATTCAGCAGTGCCGTCGCGTCGAACGGCTCCGGCTGCATGGCCGGCGGGAACTCGTCGGTGTCCAGATTCTCGATGATCGCCGGGATGTCGAGCTCGTCGGTGACGGACGTGTCCACGTCGACCGCACCGGTGGCGCCCGGGACCTCCGAGTACGCGAGCGCCAGCGGCATCGCCAGCCGGTCCTGCTCGCGGGTCGTCGGCGACACCCGAGGCGCGTGGGTGACCGGCGCGACGACGCTGGTCACGCCCACATCGGGCTGCTCGTGTCGATATCCGGCCACGACCGCGACGGGCTGGCCGACCGCGATCACCGGCACGCCGTAGGCCGCGGTGAGCCCGGCCGTCAGGCCCGGCCACCACGACTGCTGAGAGGTCAGTACCGCCGCGGTCACCTCCAAGGTGCAGGCCACGGCGGCCCGGTTGCCCAGCCGCTCGGCGCGGGCCACGAACGGCAGCAGGGCCGCGTCGACGACCCCGCGGTCGATCTGGATGAAGCCCACGTGCTCGGAACCCATGACGAAGGTGCTCGTGTGCTCGACCAGCCGCGCCCGTACGGTGGCCATCAGGCCGACCAGCTCGCGCGCCCACGCCCGCGTCGTCGGGCGCTCGGCAACCCCGCCGGCCACCAGATGATCGGCGATGTTGCGGTCCAGCGCGGCCGTGCTCACGGCACCGTCGCGGACATGCGCCAGCACCTGGCCGGTGGTCATGTCGACGGCCGCCACATGCAGGGCGTCGGCGACCAGATCGAAGAGGACGATGGCCGGGCCCACGGGCATACCCTGCGAGGCCAGCCGGCGACGAATGGTGCTCAGCAGGACCGGATCCACGATCGCGCCCGGTGACAGATCATCGCCGAGTCGCGCCGTATCGATCGACGGTGCCTGACTCACGTAACGATTAGAACACGTCACCATTTCTCTGACCGACTTAGCGATGTCCGTTAGTGGCTGTACTCACGCGGCCTCAGCGCAGGCGGGACTCCGTAGGTGCCGCCGTCCGCGCAGGTGACGCCAGCCGGCCCGCATTGAAGTCGTCGAGGAGCAGGCGCACGGTCTCCTGCGCGTCCGACTTGTTGGTCCCGATGAACCCGGTCGGCCCGCGTTTGATCCAACCGGCGACGTAGACGCCGGCCATCCCGTCGACCCGGCCGGCCGCGTTGGGGATCACCCCGCGCCGATCGTCGAACGGCAGGCCGGACACCGGACGGCCGTGATACCCGACCGAGGTCAGCACCAGCGACTCCGGGACCGTCTCGACATCGTCGGTGGCGACCACTCTCGTGCGGCCGTCGGCGTCGGTCTGGAACTCGTTGCGGACGAGCGTGATGGCCCCGTCGCCGATCGCGCTCGGGGCGCGCATGAAGCGGAGGCGGATCAGCCGATCGTCGCTCGCACCCGCGTCGCCGCGGGCCGCGACCTCGCGCAGCATCTGCAGTTTGAACTTGGTGGCATGCGGCAGGTCGCCGGAGGCCTCCAGGGCGGCGGTCTCCGGATCGATGACCAACTCGGCCGGATCCACCGCGAGCGTGATGTCGGGCCGGTCGACCAGACCCACGAACTCGGGCACGGTGAACGCCGCCTGGGCGGGACCGCGTCGGGCCACGATGTCGATCTCCCGAATCTTGCTGTCCCGCAGGGCCTGCAGCGCGTAGGGCGCAATGTCGGTCTCGGTCAGCTTCGCTGGGTCGACCGCCAGAATCCGCGCCACGTCGAGGGCCACGTTACCGTTGCCGACGATCACCACGCGCTCGCCGGACAGGTCGAAGGTTCGGTCCGCGTAGTCGGGATGGCCGTTGTACCAGGCGACGAATTCGGTAGCGCTGGTGACCGTTTCCGCTCCGGGGACATCGAGCTTCTTGTCGGTCGACGCGCCGACGGCATAGACCACCGCATGGAACTGCTGCTGCAGCTCGTCGATCGTGACGTCCTTGCCGACCTCGACGCCGGTCAGCAGCTTCACCCGTGGGTTGGCGGCGACCAGGTCGAACAGCTCGGTGACCTGACGCGTGGTCTGGTGATCGGGCGCGACGCCGCGCCGGGCCAGGCCATACGGATCGGGGAGCCGCTCGAAGATCGTCACCTGCACTCCCGGCCGCTTGATGAGGTCCTCCGCGGTGTACATCGCGGCCGGCCCGGAACCGATCACCGCGACCCGCAGGTCCTCGTCGACCTTGGTGATCGGGGTCAGCGGAATCGGTTTGGCGAGGATCGACCGGCCACTGGCGCCGGTGACGGTGGAGCCGCTGCGGTCGGTTCCGTCATAGAAATCGTGGTTGATCTCGAGGAATCGGGACTGCTTGGCGTTCAGCTTGCGGTCCGGGACGATCGCACCGACGGGGCAGGCCCGCACGCAGGCACCGCAATCGACGCAGGCATACGGGTCGATATGCAGCATTTCCGCGGTGAGGAAATCGGGCTCGTCCGGGGTCGGATGGATGCAGTTGACTGGGCATGCGTAGACGCACGAGGCGTCGCTACAGCATGACTGGGTGACGACGTGAGGCATTATGTGAATGTACGGCTGCTACACAGGGTTTCCGTGTAGATCAGGCAGCCATCTCCTCATGCGGCTGGCTGCGGTAGCGCGAGACCTTGCCGTCGATCTTCAGCGCCCGCCACAGCTTGCGCGACACCGGGTTCATCAGGCCCGAATCGTTGGCGAGCATCCGGACGTCGGCGAACACCTCGGTGAGCAGTGCGCGGCCGTCCTCGCTGTCCCAGAAGATCTCGTCCATGACTTCCTTGGGGACATCGAATTCCTTGCGGAAGGACTTCGGCGGCTTCACGATCACGTCGCACAGCACCCGCATGACGATCGGGAACATCAACGACGACATGAACTTCTTCGCCTTGCCCATCTCCTTGAGGTGGTACTTGATGAACTCGTGCGCGTACGAGATGTGGCGCGCCTCCTCGGCGACATGCACGGCCATCACGTTCGCGAACATCGGATGCAGCTGATCGGCGCTGCGCAGGATGCTCTTCTGCAGATGATCGATCGGCTCCTCGCCGGCGAGGATGCCGGTGAAGAACGTCAGCGGCAGCGGCGTCGACGCCAGCGGGACCAGCGGCGACACGATCTTGAACCAGCGCGGGCCGCCGGGGACGTCCACGCCCATCCGGTTGACCAGCTCCTGGAACATCATGATGTGGTTGCACTCCTCCTTGGATTCGTGCATGCCGTAGCGGAATTCGGGCGCCCCGTTCGGCAGCTGCATGACGTACTGGATCATGCCGCGGATCAGGATGGCCTCGAACTCCAGACCGACCTTGGCGACGTTGGCCTGCCGCCACATGCCGATCTCGATCTGCCGTTCCTTGGTCTGGCTCTGGTACCAGGGGTGCTTGCCGATCGGGTCGACCGCCGGCAGGATCCATCGCTCATCGTTCTCGATGATCTTCATCTCCGGCGCGTCCCAATCGATGTCGCCGTAGGCGTCGAACGACCGGTTGACCGAGCCCTTGTTGAGAGTGTCGATCATGTCGGTGAACTCGTTGAACCGCTCGCCATCGGCGGTGCTGGCGCCCTTACGGGTGCTCCCCTTCTTGGCGACGCTGCGTGCGCTGCGAATGTCCATGAGGGTCATCGTCGGCTCCCTTGCCTGGTTCGGGTTCAGCCCAAAGCCAAACCTGTTACAACGATGCTAAGACGATGAACCGGAATGTTGCAATACCCGTTGTCACAATTCTCGACGGCGCGATCTGTGATGGTCGATACTCAGCCCCTGACCAGGGTGTTCGCGGTCACAGTCGGGAGCAGCGCCGGCGTGCCGCCGAGGGCCCGATAGGTCCATCCGGCGGTTTCCCAGGCCTTTCGGTCCAGGCAGCGACGTCCGTCGATGATGTTCGTCCGGCGTACCAGCGGCGTCACCTCGGCCGGGTCGAGGTGCACGAATTCGTTCCACTCGGTGAGCACCAGCACCGCATCCGCGCCGCGGGCCGCGTCCACGATCGAGTTCGCGTAGTTCAGCGTCGGGAACACCCGGCGGGAGTTGTCCATCGCCTTCGGATCGAAGACGCTCACCGTCGCGCCCTTGAGCTGCAGCTGGCCGGCCACGCTCAGCGCTGGTGAATCGCGCACGTCGTCGCTCTCGGGCTTGAACGCCGCGCCGAGGACCGTGATGTTGGCCCCGAGCAGGGTGCCGCCGCAGGCCGCGGTAGCCAGATCGACCATGGCCGCGCGGCGGCGCATGTTGATCGAGTCGACCTCGCGAAGGAAGGTCAGCGCCTGCGGCGCACCGAGTTCGCCGGCGCGCGCCATGAATGCGCGGATGTCCTTGGGCAGGCAGCCGCCGCCGAAACCCAGTCCGGCATTGAGGAAGCGGCGCCCGATGCGGGCGTCATGCCCGATCGCGTCGGCCAGCATGGTGACGTCCGCCCCGGCCGCCTCGCACACCTCGCTGATCGCATTGATGAACGAGATCTTGGTCGCCAGAAAGGCATTCGCCGACACCTTGACCAATTCCGCGGTCGCCAGATCGGTCACCAGGAACGGGATGCCCTCGTCCAGGATCTGCGCGTAGACCTCGCGGACGATCGATTCGGTGCGCGTATCGGTGTCATCCGCATTGAGACCCAACACGATCCGATCCGGATGCAGGGTGTCGTCGACCGCGAACCCCTCGCGCAGGAATTCCGGATTCCAGGCCACGGTGATCGCCGCGTCGGGCTGCGCCGCGAGTCGAGCGCGGGCGCCGAGCTCGCGCGCGGTGCCGACCGGCACCGTCGACTTGCCGATGATCAGGTGCTCGCCATGCAGTCGCGGGGCGAGATCGTCGATGACTGAGTGCACGTGCCGGAGGTCGGCGCCGTACTCGCCCTTCTTCTGCGGCGTGCCGACGCCCAGGAAGTGCACCCGCGCGAAGTCGGCCGCCTCGGCACTGTCGGTGGTGAAAGACAGTCGGCCCGAGTCGATCCCGCGGCGCAGGACGTCCGACAGACCCGGCTCGTAGAACGGCAGCTCCCCCGAGTTGAGCCGCTCGACCTTCTGCGGATCGACATCGACGCCCAGCACCTCGTGACCGAGCTCGGCCATGCAGGCCGCATGGGTGGCACCGAGATATCCGCAACCAAAGACTGTGACCTTCATACTCATCTGAGTACGCGGCGCAATCGACGTCGCCGGAACCTGCGGGTGTCAGACACTCACGACTTCGGTGAACCGTTGGGCGACAACATTGCTGACGAGTGAACGCGGGGCATCACCCGGACGCCCGCCGCCGGCGGTCAGCGCAGTACGAAATGCCCTTCTATCGGCGCGCGATGCTCATGCCACACGTCCACCAGCCGCCACGGGCACGCGACGATCACGCGACCGGTGTCGTTGCGGTAATACGTGTGGGCGTTCGGCGAATGCCGCCAGATGGTCTCCTCCATCGCGGTATCGATCCGTTCGACATAGTCGTCGTAGGCCGCCCGTGTCGGCTCCATCGACCGGGCCCCGCGCAGCGCCATCAGGTGCAGACATTCGACCAGGTAGTGCACCGCCACCTCGATGCCGAAGTTGTTGCCGGCGCCGTGACTCGGGTTGGCGTTGGGCGCCGACGTGATGAACAGGTTGGGAAAGCCCGGCACGGTGCCGCCGCGATACGCGCGCGGGTTGCCGGCCCATTCGTCGTTCAGGGTGCGGCCGTCCCGACCGCGGATGTCCAGCGTCGACAGGAAGTCGAGGTAATAGCCGGTCGCGTAGACGATCGCGTCGAGCTCGATGAGCCGGCCATCGGCCGTCACGATCCCTTCCGGAACCACCTCGGCGGGTTCGCCGGCGATCAACTCGACGTGCTCGCGGGCGAGCGCCGGGTAGTAGCCGCCGGGATCGCGGATGATGCGCTTGCCGAATGGCGCGAAGTCAGGGGTGACGGCGGCCGCGAGTTCGGAGCCGGCGCCGAAGATGCGGTCGATATAGGCGAGGCAGTCCTGCAGCAACAGGTCGTTGGTCGGCGAGATCGACAGATGCGACGCCGCCCATTCCCGGTCGACGATCACCACCTTGTAGGCGGCGTCGGCTGACCCCCAGAAAGCCTTGAGCCGCAACCAATTCGCGTAGTACGGCAGCTCGCGGCACAGGATGCGCTGGTACTCGGGCACGTCGTCGGACTCGCGTTTGCGCGGCGCCACCCAGTGCGGCTGCCGCTGGAACTGCGTGAGGCGCGCGACGTCGGGCGCCAGCGTGTCGACCAGCTGCGCCGCCGTGCAGCCGGCGCCGATCACCGCGACCCGCTTTCCGGTCAGATCGATCGCCGGGTCCCACTCACCCGAGTGCACGCTGAGCCCGGCGAAGCTCTCGCGCCCCGGCACGTCCGGAAACTTGGGTCGGTTGAGATAGCCGAGCGCGGTCACCACCACGGTGGCCCGGGCGCTCTGCGTGCGACCGTCGCGGTCCCGGAATCCGATCTCCCACACCGCCGCGTCGTCGTCCCACACCAGCGAGGTGACCTCGGCCCCGAAGAGGGTCCGTTGGTCGATTCCGTGCCGACGGCCGAGATCCTGCAGGTAGTCACGGTATTCGCCGCCCTTCGGGTAGTAGCTCGACCAGTCGGGGTTCAGCGCGGACGAGAGCGAGTAATAGGACGACGGCGTATCGACGCCGACCCCTGGATAGGTCTGGATCGTCCAGGTACCGCCGAGCTGGTCGCCGCGTTCGAAGAGCTGGTAGTCGATGCCCTCCCGGGCAGCCGCCAGGGCGGCCGCGATGCCGGCCAGACCGCCGCCGATGATCGCGAGGCTGAGCGTCTCCGGCAGCGGGCCCGTGCGCGGGACCACCGGCCGCGACTGATGGAACCCGCCCTGTTCCGCGAGCATCGGCAGGAACTCGTCCCCCACTGTCACGCCGAGCGCCAGCGGGACCAGGCGGGCGAACAGCGCCGGATCGTCGGGCGCGAGGCCGTCGCCCGGCCGGTCGAGCGCCGCGAACAGCTCGTCGATGATCGCCTCCGCGATCGCCGGTTCGGCGACACCGGCCATCTCGGGTGCCGCCGGGACATGTGTGATCGCGCCGGCGTAGCGGTCCAGCGCCGCGGTACTCCCGCTGACCTGGGCGAGCACCGCGAGCAGCACGGCGGGATCGGCGGCGCGCAGATGCTCGCGCAACGTCTCAGCTGCCGGGACGGCGGCGCGGACGGTGTCGGTGGCCATGGCAGAGTCCTCTCCGAGGTTCAATAGATCACCAATTCAGTAACTGAACTGTTAGTCTAGTTTTTTTACCTGAAAAGTCTGCCGAAAGACAGAAAACAAGGAGGCCCGCCGCATGGGTGAACTGCGATTCGACGGCCAGGTTGCCCTGGTCACCGGGGTGTCGACATTCGGCTTGGGGTTGGCCTACGCGCGCCAGCTGGCTGATCGAGGCTGCGCGGTCGTCGTCAACGACCTCGGGCGCGACTGGGCCGGCGGTACCAACGAACCCGGCACCGTCGAGGCCGTCCGGATCCTGCGCGAGGCGGGCGCGACGGCGGTCGGCGTCACCGGCGACGTGGTCACCGAGGCGACCGAGATCGTGCAGCGCGCAGTCGACGAATACGGCCGTCTCGACATCGTGATCAACAATGCCGGTGCCGGCGGCTCCTTCGACACCCTCATCGATGTGCATCTGCGAGGCGCGCACCGGATCAGCGAGGCCGCGTGGCCGCATCTCGCCGCGAGCGGTGGCCGCATCCTCAACATCTCGTCCAACGGCAGCTTCGCCGCCCCGGCCATGCCCGGCTACGCGGCCGCCAAGGGCGCCATCCAATCGCTGACCCGCACGCAGGCCGTGCTCGGCCGGGCCGAGGGCATCCGGTCGAACGCGATCCTGCCCGCGGCGTGGACCCGGTCGACCGCGGGCATTCAGCAACCCGGCTTCGCCGAATTCATGACCGAGCACTTCCCGCCCGAGGCCGTCGCCGCGTTCGCCGCCTACCTGCTGCACGCCGACACGTCGCTGTCCGGTGAATGCTTCGCGGTCGGCGGCGGACTGGTGACCCGCATCGTGCTGGCCGAATCGGCCGGAGCGCTAGCCGCGGCACCCAGCCCCGAGGCCTGGCCAGGCCTCATCGACCAGGTACTCGATTCCGCCGAACTGACCGTGCACCACTCGCTGTGGGAGCAGCTCGATTACTTCGTCGGCCGGATGGGACCGGACACCCGCGCCGCCTGGGAAGCGATTCGGATCAGCCCCGACACCGCCGCGAAGGTGAACGGATGAGCGCGCCCGAGACCGCGCCGACGTGGCCGGGCCTCGATTCGGACGTCGCCGCCTACCTGGGCAACCGCGCGATGGTGCCGATGCACGTGGCCGGCGTCGAGGCATCGCGGGCCGCCTTCGAGGCGCTCCCGCAGCAGCCCGGACCCGACATGCACAGCGTCCAGGATCGGGTCGTCGAAGGACCGCACGGCGATCTGCTCCTGCGGATCTATCGGCCCGTCGACGAGCCCGACCTGCCGGCGATGGTCTATCTGCACGGCGGCGGTCTGGTGATCGGCAGCGTGCGCACCTTCGATCGGCTGGCCCGGTTCCTCGCGGAGGCGGCCCGCGCGGTCGTGGTGTCCGTCGACTATCGGCTGGCGCCGGAACATCCCTACCCGGTGGCGAGCGACGAGACCTACTTCGCCGTGCAATGGACGGCGACGAATGCCGCCGACCTCGGCGTCGATACCGCGCGCATCGCCATCGGCGGCGACAGCGCCGGGGCGGCGCTGGCCGCGGGAGCCGCGCTGCAGACCCGCGACGAGGGCGGCGCCCCGATCGCCTTCCAGCTGCATATCTACGGCGGGTTCGAGCGGGACGACACCCGCCCGTCGGTCCTCGAATACGCCGACGGGCCGATCATCACCGCCGGCGACTTCGCCTGGACGAAGGATCTCTACCTCGGCGACGACCCGAGCAAGGACCATCCGTACGGCGTGCCGCCGCTGGCCGACGACCTGTCGGGACTGCCGCCGGCGATCGTGCTGACGGCATCGCACGACCCGAGCCGCGACGGCGCCGAGTCCTTCGGCGAACAGCTGCGCGATGCCGGGGTGCAGACGGCGCTACTGCGCTATCCCGGTGTGTACCACGGCTTCATGATGCATGCGGACGATCAGTCGCGGGCCCGGCTGGCGATGGCCGAACTCGGCGCGCTGATGCGGGCCAAGTTCGCGGTCGGTCCGGGATCGGTCGCCTGGGGACTCGACCACTGCTGAGCGTCCGCCCGCAGATCGACGGACTCAGCCGACCCCGAGGGTCGCGCACCAGACGTCCGTGAGAGTCCCGATGGCGCCGTCCCGGTCCATCGGGAAGCCGCGGACCATCCAGGTGTTGAGGAACAGTTCGAGTCCGCTGATCAGCAGCAGTGCCCGGCGCTCCTGTTCGGCCGCGTCGAAACGCGACCAGAGCGCGGCATTCGTCGTCAGCGCCGCGATGTAGCGATGGTGATAGTCGAGATAGTTCTCGTCGAACGCGACGACGCCGGCCGATTGCACCCGCAGCCGGTCGCCGCTGTCCTCCCACACGTCGATGACCCGACCGACCCAGCCACCGATCGATTCGCGCGACCATTCATCCAGCGCCCCGAAGTCGGCGTACAACGCCTCGGCCGCATCCCAGACCTGAGTGACGATGGCCCGGACGATCTCGTCCTTGCCCGGAAAGTAGGAGTACAGCGTCGCGCGGCTGGCACCGGCCGCCGACGCGATGTCGTCGATGGTGGTGCCGCGGTATCCGCGCTCGGCGATCAGCCCGGCGGCCACTTCCAGGAAATGCGCCCGGCTCTTGCGCTTCTGCAGTTCACGGAGCGACAGACGCCCGTTCGTTTCGGTTTCCATACTCGGGGTTCAGGTTACCGGGGTGCGGGCCATCGTCGGCCGCCGAATCGCGCCCCGCATCGCGCGCCCGCCCGGCTCGTACCAGGCGCAGCCAGGCCACGCCGTAGAGCAGCGCGCCCGCGGCGATCCAGCACAGCAGCACCAGCACCGGGCGGGCTCCGCCGGCACCGTCGAAGAAGGCCAGCGAGCGCAGCAGGTCGCCCGCGGCGCCGGGCGGGAGCAGCTGGCCGAAATGCCCCCACCCCGCCGGCAGCCATTGCCACCCGGTCGCCAGACCGGACAGCGGATTGCCGATGACC
Source organism: Jongsikchunia kroppenstedtii DSM 45133 (assembly GCF_000380485.1). Classification (GTDB taxonomy): domain Bacteria; phylum Actinomycetota; class Actinomycetes; order Mycobacteriales; family Mycobacteriaceae; genus Jongsikchunia; species Jongsikchunia kroppenstedtii. The sequence goes on from NZ_AQYG01000041.1 coordinate 28,159, forward strand.
AGCATGACGAGCACGGTCAACACCAGTCCGACCTTCCCGACGATCTCGTTCAACCCGACCGCGACGAACGAAATCGCCATGGAGCCAAGGGCTATCGCGCCGGCCACCGACCAGTAGTGCCCGTCGACCGTGCCCGAACCGAACCGCAGGAACGCCGCCACCGCGAGGCCGAGGACCCCGGAGAACAGGGTGACGCCGACCAGCCGCCGGACGAACGAGTCGGCGATCAGCAGCACCACGAGCATGCCGGGCGCGTAGCCGCCCAGCACCAACGGCAGACCGAGTCCGGAGAGCCCGGCGGCCTGCGGATCGCTCGCGGTGGTCGGGGCGAGGTCATGCACCGGCACGCGATGCCCGGTCGACATCGATAGTTCGGCCGCAACCGTTTTCAGCGTCTGCGCGATCGGGGTTCCGGCGCCGGTCGCGATCAGCACCGCCGGACGGTCGGCCTCGGTGACGATCCCGCCGACCAGCTTTCGATCGGTGATCCCCGCGCGCACGGCGTCGCTCGACGAGTACTGCCGCAGATCGAATGCGCCGGACTGCGCGGCATCGAGGCGCTCGGCGACCCCGGTCGTAGCGGCACCGGCGACGCCGATCGGAAGATCATGCGGTCCGCTGTGCTGGGAGGGCAGGACGAAGGCCACGGTGAGCCCGACTATCGCCGCCGCCAACAGCAGCAATGCGACCGCTTCCTTCCGCAGTTTGGTGAACGACACGTCCATCTCAAGCCTCCGAACGCATTTCTGGAGGATTTTCCTCCGATTACCAGTGGAGGATTTTTCTCCATATAGACTGCGATTGTCAAGAAGGAGGCAGTGGATGCGAGCCGACGCAGCAGAGCGCCGACAGCGATTGATCGAGGTTGCGCGGGAAATCCTGGTCGAGCGCGGGCCGAACGCGCCGCTGGATGCCATCGCCAAGCAGGCGGGGGTCGGCATCGCCACTCTCTATCGCAACTTCCCCACTCGGGAGGCGCTGCTCGAGGCGGTTGCCGTGGCCAGCCTGACCGAGGCGCATAGCGCGGCGGTGTCGGCCACCGAACTCGCCGACACCGATCCCGAACGCGCTCTCACCGAATTCTTGATGGCGATGGCGCGCTTTCGCACCGGGGCCCTGCTGCCGATGCTCGCCGACCAGTCTCTGTCCGAGCTGCCGGCATCGGTGCACAAGGCGCGCGCCCGCAACATCGAGATCATCGATGACCTGCTCGCCAAGACCGCCGCGGCCGGCGTGACGCGGCCCGACATCGACACGATCCAGTTCATCTCTGGCCTGGCACTGCTCACGCGACCACTGCCGCCACTGGCAGAAGTGTTGCCCGCCAACAATATTGAGCGACTGCTGACCATCTACCAGGCCGGGCTGCGGCCGGACGGCAAGCCCCTGCCCTGATCCTGTCTACCGGGCAGGACTGCGGTCCCGCGGCGATTCGCTCCGCTCATCGTGCCGATCATCCGCCGACGGCGCGGCGTCGAGCACGCGTCGTCGCAGAAACGACAATTCGGCGGCGACGGCCGGTTCGTGACCGGCCAGGTAGGACGAGTAGTGCCCGCCGGAGAGTCGAACCAATTCGGCGTCCGGCGCGCGCTCGGCGACCCGCAGCGCCGGTTCGGTCAGCGCGGAATGGTCCTGATCGCAGGCGATCACCAGCAGTGGGCACCGAATACGGTCCGCGTACCGGCCCGGCCGGTAGAAGCCCGTGCGCATCGCCGAGCGTGCGGCCACCGTCTGCCGCCAGTCCGGATACCGGTCGTCCGGATTGAGAGCGCGGGGCATGTCGGCGCCATCGGGGGTGGTGAGCGCGGCGACCGTCCCGGGTTCACCCACGAGCGGCACCAACAGCGGCGCGCGGCCGAATAGTCCACCGATCGCGTCGAGCAGGGCCCGGCCGCCGAAGCGCAGCATCGCGGCCGGCCGCTGGTAGCGAGAAGCGTTGCGCGAGATGGCCTGGCCATCCGCGTGCGGGGACTGCGCGATGGCGGCGGCGAGGTCGTCCCGATGCGCGGCCAGATTCAGAACGTGGCCGCCGGAGAGCGAATGTCCCCAGATCGCCACCCGTGCCGGGTCGACCTCGGGCAGCTCCGCCGCGAAGTCGATCGCGGCATTCCAGTCCGCCAGCTGCTCGCCGATCCGCACCACCTGTCGGGGCTGACCGCCGCTCTCGCCGAGATGGCGGTAGTCGAAGGCGAGCACCGTGAATCCGGCGTCGTGGAACCTCGCCGCGAACGCGTCGGTGCCGGGTTCCTTGGTGGCCGCGATCGCACCCGCCATGACCACGCAGGCGCCGTTGTCACCGGGGTAATGCCAGGCGACGCAGTCCGCATCGACGCTGGTGAAACTGACTTTTCTGCGTGCGCCGGACATCACGGGCCTCTCTTCGGGTGTGCGGGTCATCGTCCCAAGTGAACCACGTGGTTCACTTTGAGGCAATGGGTTCGACCTGCGTTCGAATCAGCGGTCCGCGGCCTCCTCCCGATCCAGCGCACGGGTCAGCGCCTCGAACCCGACATTCGCCTCCTCCGGCTGACCGCTGATCAGCCAGTCCACGAGGAATCCACGAAGGGTTGCCAGGATCAGTTCGGCGATCTCGGTCTTGCGCTGCTGTGACCATTCAGCAGGGCAGATCGAAAGCAGCAGTGGCAGATACTGTTTCGTCGCCTCCCGGCCGAGGCGTGCATGCCGTCCCGGGTCGTACATCGCGAGCCCGATGGCCTGATCGAGGACGCGTAGACCCGACTCCGCGCCGGTCAGGATCGGCCAGAGCGCGCGCACTCGATCCGACAGTGCCGCATGTTCGCGGCCCGCGACTGCGAACGCGTTGGCGATGCGTTTCTCCCGCAGCAGCACGATCGCCTGCATGAGCAGGTCGTCGGCATCCTCGAAGTGATAGAGCAGGACCTTGTGCGTCGTGCCGGCCGCTCGCGCGGCTCGGCGCAGCGAAAAGTCCACCAGGCCTTCGGCCGCCAGATCGTCGGCGACGTCGTCGAGGAGCTTTCGACGTCTGGCCTCACCGCGTGCGGTCCCCGTGGATCGGCGGTAACCGGCCCGCTCGGGTGCAACCGGAGTGCCATCACCGGTGTCGGTAGCGCCGTCCATCACCGGAACATACCGCTGTTCCGGTGATGGCCGTGCGGGCTACTGCTGGAAGTTGAGATACGCCTTCGACGGCGTCGGGCCGCGCTGGCCCTGGTACTTGGAGCCGACCGCCGAACTGCCATAAGGATTTTCGGCCGGGCTCGACAGTTTGATCAGGCACAGCTGACCGATCTTCATTCCCGGCCAGAGCGTGATCGGCAGGTTGGCGACATTCGACAGCTCCAGCGTGATGTGGCCGGAGAAGCCGGGGTCGATGAAGCCAGCGGTCGAGTGCGTCAGCAGGCCCAGACGGCCCAGCGACGACTTGCCCTCCAGCCGACCGGCGAGATCGTCCGGCAGCGTGCACACCTCGAGCGTCGACCCGAGCACGAATTCGCCTGGGTGCAGGACGAACGGCTCGCCGCCGGCCGGCTCGACCAGGGTCGTCAGCTCGTCCTGGCGCTGCGCCGGGTCGATGTGGGTGTACCGGGTGTTGTTGAAGACCCGGAACAGACTGTCGAGGCGAACGTCGATGGACGAGGGCTGGACCAGGCTCGGCTCGAACGGGTCGAGGGCCAGGCGGCCCTCGGCGATCTGGGCGCGCAGGTCGCGGTCGGAAAGCAGCACCCGCACAGGCTATCGGGTCGGATCGTGACTGGGAGCGTGACTCATATGAGTCGTGAAGGACATATCGTCCTCCGCGGCTCGCCATGGTCACGCTCCCAGTCGCCGATGCCGCTGCTAAGCTCGTTCTCGCGGTCCCGGACCGCACGCCGATGTAGTTCAATGGCAGAACTTCTGCTTCCCAAGCAGACAGCGCGGGTTCGATTCCCGTCATCGGCTCCATAGAAAAGACCGCCGAACGCATGCGTCCGGCGGTCTTTTGGTTATCCGTCCGTCAGCTGAGCGCCTTGGCCTTCAGCGATTCGAACTCCTGCGGCGAGATCGCGCCGGAATCGAGCAGCGCCTTCGCCTCGTTGATCTGCTGCGTCGGCGTGGTGCCGGCGACGTTGCGGATGTAGTCGTCCGCGGCCTGCTTCGCCTGCACGCGTGCCTGCTGCTCCCGCTCGCCCATGCCCCGGCCCTTCGCCAGGAGATAAACGATGGCCGTGAGGTACGGGAAGATGATCAGGAAGATGGCCCAGGCCGCCTTTGCCCAACCCGACGATTCCTTGTCACGGAAAAGGTCGGTGACGATGTGCCACAACACGATCAGGTAGGCGACGAACGCGAACACCACGATCGTGTACCAGAGGAAATGCCAGAACCAATCCATCTATACAACCCCCATCAGCATCGATTGATCGCCCCGACCCTGCTGACCAGAATCGGTAGCTTTCGAAGTTTACCCTTGGGATTGTGACCCGGGGCACACTTCACCTGGCTATTGAACGGCTGACACATAGACAGCGGGGCAGCCACGCGGTTAACTGTGACAGCAGGTAACGTACAAAATCTCATATCGCCGACGCCGCAACGCCGACGCCACCGTCACAGGAGACACAGTGCCGAACTGGATCGAACGCACCATCCGTCGCGATGACCTTCAACTCGCGCTCTACGAGCTCGGCGAGGTCGACAAGCCGACGGTCATCCTGGTGCACGGGTGGCCCGACACCCATCACCTCTGGACCCATGTGGCGCCACTGCTCGCGAAGAACTACCACGTCATCGCGTATGACACCCGCGGCTACGGATCGAGCGACAAGCCGGACGAGGTCGCCGCCTACCACCTCAAGGAGCTGGCGAAGGACCTCTTCGCGGTCGCGGACGCGGTCAGCCCCACCCAGCCGGTACACCTGGTCGGCCACGACTGGGGCTCGGTGCAGCTGTGGGAGGCCGTGACCACGCCGGGCGCCGACGAGCGCATCGCGTCGTTCACCTCGATCTCGGGCCCGAACCTCGATTTCCTCGGCACCTGGGCGCGAGAGAAGATCAGCAATCCGACGCCGCGCAACCTCGGGCAGGCCGGATCGCAGATGGCGTCGTCGGCCTACACCGCCTTCTTCCAGACCCCGGTGCTGCCCAAGCTGTTCTTCTCCGCGGTCGGTCGACCGGCCGTCTGGCGGCAGTTCCTCAAGACCGTCGAGGGCATGGATCCCGCGCAGGTGGTCACCGGACCGACTCTGCACGAGGACTTCCAGTCGGGCCTGAAGTACTACCGCGCCAACATCGTTCCGCATCTGGCAAACCCCGATCCCCGGAGAACGGCTGTGCCCGTTCAGGAATTGGTCAACACCCGCGATATCGCCCTGCGCGAGGCCATCTTCGACGACACCCGCCACTACGCCGACAAGCTCTGGCGCCGCAGCTCGCCGACCGGGCACTGGCTGCCGTACAACAAGCCGACCTACGTCGCCGACGCCGTCCACGAGTTCATCTCGGGCCTCGGCGGCAACCCGGTTCCCGCCCTCGACCGGGCCCGGGTGGCCGGCGTTCCCGGCCGCTTCACCGGCAAGCTCGCCGTCATCACCGGCGGCGGCAGCGGCATCGGCCGCGAGACCGCCTATCTCCTCTCGCGACGCGGCGCCGAGGTCGTCATCGCGGACCTCGATCTGGATGCGGCCGAGGAGACGGCCGGCGTCATCAAAGAGCGTGGCGGACTGGCGCATCCGTATCGCCTGGACGTCAGCGATGTCGCCGCGTTCACCGAGTTCGCCGCGACCGTCCGGGACACGCACGGCGTCGCCGACCTGATGATCAACAACGCCGGCATCGGCCTCGGCGGCAGTGCGCTGGACGCGAGCGACGAGCAGATCGAGCGCATCCTCGACATCAACCTGCGGGCGGTCATCACCGGCAGCAAGCTGTTCGGCAAACAGATGGTCGAGCGCGGCGTCGGCGGCCACATCGTGAACCTCGCCTCGGCGGCCGCGTTCACCCCGTCGCGATCGCTCGGCATCTACTCGGCGACCAAGGCCGGCGTGCTGCTGTTCTCCGAGTCGCTGCGCGCCGAGCTGGCGGCCGACAACATCGGAGTCACCGCGGTCTGCCCCGGCATCGTCGACACCAACATCGTCCGGAACACCGAATTCGCCGGACTCGATGCCGCGGAGCAGGATTCGAAGCGCCAGCAGGTCGACAAGTTCTACCAGCGCCGGCACTACACCCCGGACAAGGTCGCCGCCGCGATCGTCCGGGCCATCGAACGCAACAAGGCCGTCGCCCCGGTCACGCCCGAGGCGCATGCCGGCAACCTGACCTACAAGCTGGCGCCGTGGATGTCGCGGCTGCTCGCCCGCTTCGACGTCTGACCACCCGTACCCAAGGAGAACCACGATGGCCATGCCCGCCCTGGATCCCGGCCCCGTAGAGCTGCACGCCCGCAACGTCGTCTTCGACTGGAGCGAGACGCCGCTGCACTGGATTCCGAACGAGCCCACCGCATCCAACGCGATCAGCGTCGTCAACATGCTGTTCCCGGAGGCCGAGCGCTGGTTCATCGAGGCCTACAACGAGGCGCTGCCGTTCGTGCAGGACGACGAGCTCGCGGCGACGATGCGCGGCTTCATCGGCCAGGAGGCGATGCACGCCGAGGCGCACGACCACGCCATCGCCGAGTTCCTGGAGGCCAACGGCATCGAGACCAAGGCCTTCCTCGCGCAGATGGAGTGGCTGTTCCGGAAGCTGTTGGGCCCCAAGAAGGCCGGCTCGGCGAAGGCCAAGCGCAAGCAGCTCGTCGAGCGGCTCTGGTTGATCGCCGCCGCCGAGCACTACACCGCGATCCTCGGCAACTTCGCGCTCAACAACACCTGGGAAGAGCACGGCGCTGATCCCGCGATGATGGACATCCTGCGCTGGCACGGCGCCGAGGAGGTCGAACATCGCTGTGTCGCACACGATGTCGCGGTCTACTTCGGCGACGGCTACCTCCGGCGCGCGCGGGCCATGGCCGTCATTCTGGTGGGACTGCTCGCCGTGGTGTTCCGCGGCGCGGCATTCATCGGCGCGCAGGACCCGCACTACCGGGGCGCGCACGCGCTGTTGATCCTGCCGCGCTACATGAAGGCCGCGCACAAGGGCCTGCTGCCGTCGCTGCGCTCGGTCCTGTTCGCGACGATCACCTACTTCAAGCCGTCGTTCAGCCCGGTCGAGGTCGGCTCCACCGCCCAGGCGGTCGCCTACCTCGCCAAGTCGCCCGCGGCCCGCCGCGCCGGTCACGCGCCGCGCGCGCTGGAGGACTGACCGCACGTGAACCACCTGAACCATCCGCACCAGACCCCGATGACGTCGCCGCCGCCGGGGCTGCACGGTCGTTTCAAACACGACCCCCTGATGGTGCTCGCGACCGGTGTCCTCAAGGCATGGTTCCCGCTGTGGGGGTTGGTATCCCGCGATCATCAGGTCGAATCGGTCAATCGCGTCAAGCAGTTGCGGCTGGTCGGCCGCGACGTGGTCGCCGAGGACGAGGACGTCGTCGCCTTCACCTTCGCCGATCCGCAGGGCGGCGAGCTCGAGCCCTGGTTCCCCGGCGCGCATCTGGATGTGCTGCTGCCGTCCGGCCTGATGCGGGAGTACTCGCTGTGCGGCGATCCGGGCGAGCGCAAGACCTATCGCATTGCGGTGCGCCGGATTCCGGACGGCGGTGGCGGCTCCAAGGAGATGCACGACGTTCTGAACATCGGCGATCTCGTCGGCATCAAGGGTCCGCGCAACGCGTTCCCGCTCGCCATGCCCGGATTCGGTTCGGGCGCCAAGCATCTGCGCTTCATCGCCGCGGGAATCGGTATCACGCCGATCCTGCCGATGCTGGCCGCCGCCGATCGGGTCGGCCTGGACTGGTCGATGCTCTACTCGGGCCGCAGCCTGGCGTCGATCCCGTTCCGCGACGAGGTGACCAAGTACGGCGACCGGGTGACCATCCGGACCGACGACGAGCACGGACTGCCCACCGCCGCAGATCTTCTCGGCCCGTTGCCGCCGGACACCGCGGTGTATACCTGCGGCCCGGTGCCGATGCTGGAGTCGATCCGGCGCGAACTCGTCGGGCGGCCCGACGTCGAGCTGCACTACGAGCGGTTCTCGCCGCCGCCCGTCGAGGACGGCAAGCCGTTCACGATCACCCTGAAGTCCGGCGAGACGATCGGCGTCGCCGCCGACGAGACGGCGCTGTCGGCACTGCTGAAATCCCGCCCGCACACGCCGTATTCGTGCCGCCAGGGCTTCTGCGGAACCTGCAGGGTCCGGGTGACCGACGGCGAGATCGACCATCGAGACAGTCTGCTCACTGAACCCGAGCGGGCCGACGGCATCATGCTGGCCTGCATCTCCCGCGCCGCCGGCGACCATCTGGCCGTCGATCTCTAAACCACACGACCACGACAACGACGTCAAGGAAAAGGATTGAGCGACATGGATATTGTGCTGCGGGACGGAACCCGGGTGACCGCAACGGTGGCCGGCTCCGACGATCCAGCGGTGACGGTGGTGTTCGCGCACGGCTGGACGCTCGATCATCGGCTCTGGCACGAGGTGGTCCCGCAGATCGTCGCCGGCGCGACCATGCCGGTGCGGGTCGTCGCGTTCGACTGCCGCGGGCACGGGACGGCGGACCGCGCGCCCGCCGGCACCGCCACCGTCGAGCAGTACGCCGACGACATCGCCGAGATCGCCGACCGTTACTCGGCGGGTGACAAGTCCGTCATCCTGGTCGGGCATTCGATGGGCGGGATCGCGATGTCGACACTCGCACACCGGCATCGGGAGTTCTTCACCCGGGCTGTCGGCGGCGCCGCGTTCGTGGCGTCGAGCTGTCTGCCGCTGCCGAAGCCGCTGAATTTTCTGGCCCGCCATGCCCCGACGGTGCTGCCGCCGGTGCTGCGGCTCGGCTCGATCGGTCCGCGGTGGCAGGCCCGGCTGATCGCCCGCGGCGTGTTCGGCCGGGATCCGGAGCGGGCCGAGGTCGACCTGGTCGCGCAGCAGGCCCTCGACGGCGACCGGCACGACCTCGCCGCCTTCGCGAACTCGATGTGCGACAAGGACTTCACCGATCGGGTCGGCCCGTACGGCATGATCCCGACCCTGGTGCTGGGCGGATCGCGGGATCGGCTGCTGCCCAACGGTTTGCAGCGAGCGCTCACCGATGCCGTCGACAACGCCCGCCTGACGATCTACCCCGACGCCGGACACCAGCTGCCGCAGGAGCGCCCGACCGAAGTGTCCACCGCGCTGATCGACCTCATCGCCGAGGTCGCCACCAACCGTCCGGGTCAGCAGCAGACGGCCTGACCCGCACCCCACGAACGCAGCGAGCGGGTCGATTCTCCTCGAATCGACCCGCTCGCTGTCTGTCAGCCGTCAGTCGGCCAGGAGCCCCTTGGCCACGTGGGTCACCTGAATCTCGTTGGCGCCCGCGTAGATCATCAGCGACTTGGCGTCGCGGGCGAGCTGCTCGACGCGGTACTCGACCATGTAGCCATTGCCGCCGAACAGCTGGACAGCGTCCATCGCGACATCGGTGGCCGCCTGCGAGGAGTACAGCTTCATCGCCGATGCCTCGGCCAGGCTGATCTGTTCGCCGGCCGCCGCCATCTCCAGGTGGCGGAACACCATGTTCTGCACGTTGAGTCGCGCGACTTCCATATTGGCCAGCTTCAGCTGGATGAGCTGGAAGTCGGCGATCGGCTTGCCCCACAGCACGCGGTTCTTGGCGTAGTCGACGGACAGCCGCAGGCATTCCTCGATGACGCCCAGCGCCATCACCGCGACGCCGGTGCGCTCGGCGGAGAAGTTCGACCGTGCGCTCTCCCGGCCATCGCCGCCGCCGTGATCCTCGGTCTCGCCGAGCAGGCGGTCCTTCGTCAGCCGGACGTTGTTGAAGAACAGCTGACCGGTCTGCGATGAGGCGAGGCCCATCTTCTTGAACGGCTTGGACTGCTCGAGGCCCTCCATGCCCTTGTCGAGCACGAAGGTGAGCACCTTGCGGTCACGGGGGTCGGTGCCGTCCTGCTCGTCGAGCTTCGCGTAGACCACCATCACGTCGGCGACGGGACCGTTGGTGATGAAGGTCTTCTGCCCGTTGAGGATGTAGTCGTCGCCGTCGCGACGCACATAGGTCTTCATGCCGCCGAACGCGTCCGATCCCGAGTCCGGCTCGGTGATCGCCCACGCCGCGACCTGCTCGTAGGTGACCAGCTTCGGCAGCCACCGCTCCTTCTGCGCCAGCGTGCCCCGCGAGCGGATGGTGCCGACGCCCAGGCCCAGGCTCACACCGAAACCGGCGACGATACCCATCGAGACCTTGCACAACTCGCTGATCAGGATGTAGTACATCGACTGACCGGAGCCGCCCATCATGCCGCCACTGCCGCCCTCGGACGACTTGCCGGACTCGCCGGCCCGCTCCTTCTCCAGCGACTTGTTGAGCTGATCGGTCATCATCGCGTCGAGGCCGAAGGTGGTGAAGAGCTTGCGGATCAGCGGCGTCGGGTCCTCGCCGCCGTGTTCGATGCCATCGACGTGCGGCTCGATCTCCTTGGCGATGAAGTCGCGAATCGCTTCGCGCACAGCGAGATCAGTGTCGGACCATTTATACATTCGTCTAACTTCCAGTCGTTTCTGGCGTGGGCGGGGGCTTTACGTCCAGGCGCTTGTCTGTTCGGCGATGAGATCGATCGACCAGGGGCCGTCGGTCTCAGTGTGATTCTTACGCGTCCAACCCTGCAGCTGCGCGATGGCCCCTCCCTGGACCTCGAACACCTGCCCGGTGAACGGGCAATCGGCGGCCGCCAGGTAGGCCACCAGCGGCGAGATATTCGCCGGACTGAACGCGTCGAACGCCCCCTCGTCGACCGGCTGCGCGAAGATCGCGCCCATGCCCGGGGTGGCCAGGGTCAGGCGTGTACGGGCGATCGGCGCGATCGCGTTCACCCGGACGCCGTAGCGCGCCAGCTCCTGGGCGGCGACCAGCGTCATGGCCGCGATGCCGGCCTTGGCGGCGCCGTAGTTCACCTGCCCCGGGTTCGGCAGGGTGGTGCCGGACGCCGAAGCCGTGTTGATCACCGCCGCGTTCGGCTGGTTGCCGGCCTTGGACTGGTCCTTCCAGTGCGCGGCCGCGTGATGCAGGACGTTGAAATGCCCCTTCAGATGGACGGCGATCACCGCGTCCCACTGCGCCTCGTCCAGGCCGGCGATGAAGCCGTCGCGCAGGATACCGGCGTTGTTCACGACGACGTCCAGTCCGCCGAACGCCGATACCGCCTGCTCGACAAGGCCTTTGGCCCCATTCCAGTCCGAGACGCTCTCCGTGTGTGCGACGGCCCGGCCGCCGGCCGCGACGATCTCGTCGACGACCTCCTGTGCCGGCCCCGCGTCGGAACCGGTGCCGTCGTTGGCACCGCCCAGGTCGTTGACCACCACCGCGGCGCCCTCGCGGGCGAACAGCAGCGCGTGCTCGCGCCCGATGCCGCGTCCCGCGCCGGTGACGACCGTGACTCGTCCGTCAAGCTTGCCCATTCTCAGTCTCCCGCTGCCGTTGACTGCCCCCTCCGACGTCAGTCGGATATCCGGGCCCAGCCGTCTTTGATGACCACGTCGCCTGCGGCGACGGTTTCGTACTGGTAGATCGAGGCGCCGTCGGCGGTGCGGCGGCGCCAGAACGTGCTGGTGATGTCTTGGCCGGGCAGAACGGGTTTCGCGAAGCGGACCGCCAGTTCCCGCAGCCGGCCGGTGTCGGACGCGCCGAGCTCGGTCAGCGCCGCCCACGAGGTGAACGCCATCGTGCACAGACCGTGCGCGATGATCCCCGGCAGGCCCGCCGCCTTCGCCGCTTCCTCGTCCAGATGGATCGGCATCGGATCGCCGGCCGCCGGCGAGTACCGGAACGTCTGATCGTCGTCGACATGCTGCGTGACGGTGGCGACCGGCGCACTGTCGCGCAGGCTCTCGTCGAAGGTGTGGTCCGGCGCCGAATCACCCACGGACTCACCGGCATCGAAGCCGCGGAAGAAGAAGGTCACCCACTGCTCGTTGACCAACTCACCGTCCGCATCCCGTACCTCGGCGTGCACCACGCCTGGCGTGCCCTTCTCCTTGCCGGTGTAGCCGATGACCCGCGAGCGGGCGCTCAGTACGTCGCCGGCCCGGATCGGCCGGTGGAACCGGAAATGCTGCTCGCCGTGCACGACGCGGGGGATGAGTTGGTAGGGAACCACTTCCATCGTCGTCACCACCAGCGACTGGAACATCGGGACGATCGCGAACACCGGCGGCGCTATCTCCCCCGTCCGGTGTGCGGCGATCGGATCGTTGGTCGCCTCGGCGTATGCGACGATGCGGTCGCGTTCGACGGGGAAGTCCTCGCCCGGCACCCACTTACCCACTGCTGCCGCGTTGAACGACAACTCACTGAGATCAGCCATTTCGCAACCAGATCGGCTGGTTTACCGGTCGGCCGGCTGATAGGCGGTCACGACGACCGCGCCGCCGAGGCCGATATTGTGCTGCAACGCCACCTTCGCCCCGGCCACCTGGCGAGCATCTGCCTGACCGCGCAGCTGCCAGTTGAGTTCGGCGCATTGGGCCAGGCCCGTCGCGCCCAGCGGGTGTCCCTTGGAGATGAGCCCGCCGGACGGATTGACGACGACCTTGCCGCCGTAGGTGGTCTCGTCGTTGTCGATCAGCTTGTGTCCCTCGCCCTCCGCGGCGATCTGCAGCGCCTCGTAGGTGATCAGCTCATTGGCCGAGAAACAGTCGTGCAGCTCGATCACGTCGACATCGTCGGGCCCGAGTCCGGACTGGTCGTAGACCTCCTGGGCCGCCCGCCGCGACATCTCCTTGCCCACCAGCGTCTGCGCCGACTTCGATTCGAAGGTTCCCGGCGTATCGGTGATCATCGACTGGCCGACGATTTCCGTTGCGTGCGGCAGCAATTCGTTGTGCTCCTGCAGGTAGCTCTCGCTCACCAGGATCGCCGCGCCGGAGCCGTCCGAGGTCGGCGAGCACTGCAGTTTGGTCAGCGGACCGTAGATGACCCGGGACTCCAGGATGTCGTCGAGCGTGTACTCATCGCGGAATTGCGAGTACGGATTGTTCACCGAATGCTTGTGGTTCTTGTAGCCGATCTTCGCGAAATGCTCCGGCGTGGAGCCATATCGCTCGTTGTGCTCGACCCCCGCGACGCCGAACATCCACGGCGCGGCGGGCATGGCGAACTCGGCGATCTCGGCCAGCGCCATGATGTGCTTGGTCATCGGCTGCTCGCGGTCGTTGAAAGTCGTTCCCAGCGAACCCTTCTGCATCTTCTCGAAGCCGATCGCCAGCGCCACGTCGGTACGACCGCCACGGATGGACTCGGCCGCGAGGTACAGCGCGGTCGATCCCGTGGAGCAGTTGTTGTTGACATTCATCACGGGGATGCCGGTGAGACCCAGTTCGTAGATGCCGCGCTGGCCGGAGGTCGATTCGCCGTAACAGTAACCGGCGAAGGCGATCTCGACGTCGCCGTACGAGATGCCGGCATCCTCGAGCGCCCGGGTGCCGGACTCCTTGGCCATCGCCGGGTAGTCCCAGCCTTCGCGGGATCCCGGCTTCTCGAACTTGGTCATACCGACGCCGACCACGAATACCCGTTCGGCAGTGCGCTTGGACATGTACCACTTCTCCCTGAACGTCGACAGCGTTCCCACCACGGGGAACATACATGCAGAACTGTATGCGATTGCGGGAGCTGCGTCCATAGCTCCTCAACTGGGAGAATGGCGATCTAGGAGTTCTCGGCGATGTCCGGTCGGATCGTGTCGGCGTCCGCCGCCGCGGCGGCCACGGCCGCCCGGCGCTCGCGTTCGACATCCTTCATCAGGCGGGCCATCATCGCGAACAGCTCCGGGTCGCTGATCGCGGTCCACCGGGGCGCGAGCAGCTTCATGTACCGCTCGACATACAGCAACTGCTTGCCGACCAGGACCAGCTCCCGCGGCAGCCGCAGGTCGTACTCCTTGGCCAGATCCATCAGCTGCTTGCCGAGATCGGCGTACGAAAGGCTGCGCATGTCGGTGGTGGCCAACGGATCGGTGAAGTTCTTCATCACCTGCCCGACGTCGCCGCCGTCCAGGCTGTGGCGAGGCACGGCGCCCAGCTCGAACAGCTTCTGCACGGCCGCCTCGTGGTCGCTCCGCACCAGGAGATCGATCACCAAGCCGCACAGGATCTTTCGCGATCGCTCATCGAACCGGCCGACGATTCCGAAGTCCAGCAAAACGATTCGGCCGTCATCGTCGACCAGCACGTTGCCGGCGTGCAGGTCACCGTGAAAGATGCCCTGGTTGAGGCCAGTATCCAGCAGCGACAGCAGCAGCGTCTTGACCAGCCGCGTGCCGTCGAACTTCTTGGCGCGGATCGTCCGCAGGTCGTCGATGCGTGTCGCGGTGATCCGCTCCATCGTGAGCACGCGCTCGGTGGTGTATTCGTGGTAGACCTTCGCGACGCGCACCCGGTCGGCGTAGTCGGTATCCGCGACGGCGGCCTGCCACTCCTCCATCGCCCGGGCCTCGGCCCGAAAGTCCAACTCCTCGTTGAGGTTCTGAGTGAAGTCTTCGACGATCTCGGGCGCGTTCATCACCTTGCCGACCGAGGTCACCCGGGCGACCTTCGCCGCCCGCGCCAACAGCTGGACATCCGAGGCCAGCCGCATCCGGATGCCCGGGCGCTGGATCTTGACCACGACATCGGCGCCACTACGCAGCGTCGCGGTGTGCACCTGCGCGATCGACGCCGACGCGATCGGCTCGGAATCGAAGCGCGCGAAGATCTTCTCCGGCTCGTCGCCCAGCTGCTCGATGAGCACGCGGCGCACCTCGGCCGGGTCCGCCGGCGGCACCCGATCGAGCATCGAGCGGAACTCCCTGGACAGCGGCAGCGGGAAAACGCCTGGGCTGGAGGCGATCAGCTGGCCCAGCTTCACGTAGGTCGGCCCCAGACGGGCGAACGACTCCCGCGTCTGCTGCGCGGCACGGATCTTCAGCGGCTTGCCATGCCCCGGCCTTGCGAGTCGCACCCCGGCCCGACCGGCCTGTCGCAGCAACGATCCCACCCGACGGATCTCGGTGACAGCGGGAACCTTCTGCAGCATCAACACGTCGTCAGCCGGTCGGCTGCCTATCGATCGGGGGCTGTCCGGTCGCTGGCTCATCTGATCTACTCCGGTGCGGTGATCCGGGCCCCCGCCAGCACCGGGAATCGTTCCTGAATCTTCGCGATCATCGCGTCCTCCTGCTCGGCCAGTGCCTGCTGCGCCATCATGCCGAGCGGGCCGTCCATGATCTCGCCGGTCAGCGACGTCTCCACGTCGGCGATGCTCGTGCCCGTCGTGCCGTCGAGATCAATGGCCACAGCGACGTTGGTGTCGCCGAAGCCGAGGCCGTTCATCCGGTAGCGGCCCTTCTTAGTGGCCAGCACGGCGTCCTTGTTGTCGGCCTCGGTGAAGGTCAGCACCAGCTCCTGGGGCATCCCCATCACGGTGGCCATCAGGCTGATCGTGTCGCCGGGCGCCACGGTCTCCCAACTCGGCGCGTTCTTCACCTCGACCTGCACGCCGACCTCGGCCTCGACCTCGGCCTGACTGATCGATCCGGACGCGGCGGTGAACTCCGTCAGCAGCTCGTCGATCGTCTTGTCGATCTCGAGATGGCGCTTGATCTCCACGGGACTCCTTATTCGTCGCACGGTTGCAACTTGTCGGCGCTGCCGACGGCCGATGTCGATTATGACCCCCGCCGCGCCAGGAACCGAACCGAACCGGCAGGTGCCATCGCCTCGTGGCGCCTTCCGTCCGGCGCGGTGACCGAAACCACCATTTACATATATGCATCAATGTAGGTAAGTTGGGGCAACACCCCACGGAGGCACTCATGACCACCTATTTCCTCACCGGCGGGACAGGCTTCATCGGATCTCGCCTGGCGGCCGCGTTGCTCGATCGACCCGACTGCGACGTCCTGTACCTGCTGGTTCGCGAATCGTCCCGCACCCGGCTGGCCGAGCTGATGGCCGACTGGCCGAATTTCGACAGGGCGGTGCCGATCGTCGGCGACCTCACCGTGTCGGAGCTCGGCGTCGACGTATCCGCGCTCGACCAGGCGCCCGATCACGTCGTACATCTGGCCGCCAGCTACGACATGACGGTCGACGACCAGGTCAACGTGCGCGCCAACGTCGACGGCACCCGGCATGCGCTGGAGTTCGCCGCGGCCGTCGGCCGCCGCACGGGACAGGCGCCCGTCTTTCACCACGTGTCGTCGGTGGCGGTATCCGGCGACCACGCAGGCCCGTTCACCGAAGCCGACTTCGACCTCGGTCAGGGCTTCCCATCGTCGTATCACCGGACCAAGTTCGAGGCCGAGAAGCTGGTCCGCGACCAGGCCGACCGGTCCGATGGCGTGCCCTACCGCGTCTACCGTCCCTCGGTGGTGCTCGGCGATTCGACCACCGGCGAGATCGACAAGGTCGACGGGCCGTACTACCTGCTGCCGATGATGACACGGATGGCGCTGCTGCCGCACCGGCTCCCGCTGGTGAGCCCGGATCCCGGCGGCGTGCTGCGCTCCCGGATGAACGTCGTCCCCGTCGACTACGTGGTGTCGTCGATGGCGGCGCTGATCGCCGCGGACGTCCCCAGCGGCAGCGTCTTTCACCTCGGTTCGCCGACGGACGAGACCTATCTCAGCGTGATGAACGTCTTCGCGGACATCCTCAACGCCCCGCGGGTCCGCTCCGCCGTCAACATTCCGCTGCCCAGCGGCGGCCACCGGAGCATGGTGCGCCGTGTGTTCGACGAAACCGTGTCCGAGGTCGGCATCCCGCCGCAGCTGCTGGCGATGCCGCCGATCAAAGTGCGCTTCGACACTAAGGCGACCGCGTCGGCCCTGGCCGAGCTGGGCCTGCCCGGCACCCCGCCGCCGCTGCGCGACTACGCCCCGGCGCTGATCGACTACTGGCTCGACAACCTCGACCCGGACCGCGCCCGCCGCACCTCGCGCCGGCATCCGTTGCGCGACAAGGTCATCGTGATCACCGGCGCCTCGTCGGGCATCGGGCGCGCGCTGGCCCTCGAAGTGGGCGCCATGGGGGCGGTTGTGCTGCTGCTCGCCCGCCGCGGCGACGAACTGGACGCGGTGGTCCGCGAGATCACCGCCGCCGGTGGCCGGGCCGGCGCCTATCCCGTCGACCTCACCGACGACGCCGCGGTGGACGCGACGGTGAAACAGCTTCTCGCCGAACATGATCACGTCGACTATCTCGTCAACAACGCCGGCCGCTCGATCCGCCGATCGGTGATGGCGTCGGTCGATCGGCTGCACGACTACGAGCGCACGATGGCGATCAACTACACCGCCGTGGTGCGGCTGACGCTGGCGCTGCTGCCGTCGATGATCGAGCGACAGTCGGGACATATCGTCAACGTGACCACGGCCGCCGTCGACGCGCGCCTCGCGAAATGGTCCGCCTACACGGCCTCCAAGGCGGCCATCGACACCTTCGGGCTGATCGCGGGAGAGGATCTGCTGTCCGAGGGCATCACCGTCTCGAACGTGCGGATGCCGCTGGTGGCGACGCCGATGAGCGCACCCAGCCGCGAGGTGAACCGGCGGGTGCCGGTGCTCACCGCCGAGGCGGCGGCCCACAAATACATTGTGCGCCAAGCGCTCATCCGCAAGAAGCCGCTGGTGAACACCGCGGGCGGACCGTTCATCACCATGGCGCACAGCTTCAGCCCGCGGGCCACCCGGCTCGGCGCGCATCTGATCGCCGGCCAGGCGATGGGTGAGACGGCGCCGGACGGCCGCGAGCGCAACACGGCGCCCGCGCCGGCCCGGGTCGCAGGCGCCGCCACCCGGCTCGCGTGGCGCCGGCTCGCCACTCGCCCGGTGCGCCGAACGCGCTGAGCCGCCTGTCGGGCAACCACGGCGTCTCGGCGCCCGGCGCAACCGTCGCGACCCGGGTAGAAATGAGTTTCATGGGCCGAGAGATTCGCACGATCGATCCCAGCAACCGCGACGTCGCGTGGCAGGTATTCGCCACCGCGTTCGCCGATGACCCGGTGATGCGGTGGGTGATCGCCGACCCGCGCCGGGACGGCTCCGCCTTCGAGGGGCTCGACCTGGCGCTGCACGGTGCGCCCGACAGCGGCGAGCTGCTCTACGACGGCGACGTGGCGGTCGGTGCCGCGCAATGGGATCCGCCCGGCCACGAACCGCCACCGAGCGAGTCGATGCGCAGCCTGCCGATCTTCGCGCGGGCTCTCCGCGGGCGCCTCCCCCGGGGAATCGCGCTGGCGGTGTCGACCGCGCGTCGGCGTCCGAAGGAGCCGCACTGGTACCTCGCGACGATCGGTGCGGTATCGCAGGGCCAAGGGATCGGCACGACGTTGCTGCGTCATCGGCTCGACGAGATCGAGGGCCCCGCCTATCTGGAAAGCTCCAACATCGCCAACAACCCGCTCTACGAGCGGTTCGGGTTCAAGGTCACCGGCGAGATTCACCTGCCGATGGGCGGCCCCACCCTGTGAACGATGTTCCGGGACTGACCCGACGGCCCCGACCGCCTACTGTCCGCCGAAATCGGCGATCAGGTTGCGGCGCAGCAGCTTTCCTGACGCCGTCCGCGGCAGCTCGTCGAGGTAGTGCACATCACGCGGCTGTTTGTACCGCGCCAGGTTCTCCTTGACATGCGCCCGCACCTCGTCAGCGGGGAACTCCGCGCCGTCCTCGAGCACCAGCACGGCGGCCAGCCGCTGCCCGAACTCGTCGTCGGGCACACCGAAGACGGCGGCCTCCCGGATCTTCGGATGCGCGTACAGCAGATCCTCGACCTCGCCCGGGAAGACATTTTCGCCGCCGGACGCGATCATGTCGTCGTCGCGACCGTCGACATGCAGCCGACCGTCGGCATCCCAGTGGCCGACGTCGCCGGTCGACATCAAGCCGTCGATCATCTTCTTGGTGCCCCCGCCGGAGTAGCCGTCGAACATCAGCGCGCTGCCGGCATAGATGGTGCCTCGTTTGTTCGGGCCCTCGACCACGTTGCTATCGGCGTCGATGAGCCGCACAGTGACCACCGACGGTGGGTAACCGGCGCAGCCCGGCGCCGCGATCCAGTCCTCGGGCTTGGCGACAGTGACGACGCTGACCTCGCTCGAGCCGTAGAAGTTGTACAGCGTCGGCCCGAATCGCTCGATCGCCTTGTTGCCCACGCTGATCGGGATGCCTGACCCGGCCGAGAAGATCACCTGCAGGCTCGAGGTGTCGTACTTCTCGTTGTCCGGCACCGACAGGATCCGGTGCAGCATCGTCGGCACCAGGACCAGGGTGGTGGCCCGGTACTTCTCGACGGCCGCGAGCGTGGCCTCGGGGTCGAACTTCGCGCGCAGGACATTCGTGCTGCCCAGGGTCATCGAGTACAGGAACTGGCTGAGGCCGGTGCCATGGAACATCGGCGCCGCGTAGACGGTGACGCCATTGAGCGGCACCGGGATCCGCTCGATCATGCCGGCCGCAGCCAAGGGGTTGCTCACCGACCGGGAGGCGCCCTTGGGCAGCCCGGTGGTGCCGCCGGTGAGAATCACCATCGAACCCGGCTGCGACGGGCGCGGCGCCGCCGGGAGGTTCGCCCCCTCGGCGATCAGCTCACCGATAGTCTCGGCGCCGGCGGCCGGGCCGTGCACCACCACTCGCACGCGCGGCTGCGCGGCCAGGGCCGCCTCGGCGAACTCCGAATCGTGCATGATTGCCGAAATACCCTCGCGGACACAGACTTCTGCGGTCTGTTTGGCCGACATGCTGGTGTTCAGGAAGACCACCCGCGCGCCCACCTGACCGGTGGCAGCCTTCGCCTGCACCAGTCCGAGACGGTCCCGACACAGCATGCCGACGACGGAGTCGGGACCGATCCCGCGCTTGTGCAGCGCGGCCGCCAGGCGGTCCACCGTGCGCTCCAGCTCGCGGTAGGTGATCTGGGTGTCGTCGTCGATGATCGCAATCGTGTCCGGGAACCGGCGGGCGCTGCCCTTGACCGGGCTGGCCAGCGGTCCGATCGTGCGCATGTCCTTGGCGGCGGCGACCAGGTGGTCCGGCCGCTTGAAGTCCATTGCACCGGAACGAACGATCACCCCCACCGACTTGGCGTTGACGACGGCCGGGGCGGCCAGGCGTTGCAGACGATCCAGAATCATGTGTCTCCTCGTGGGGGCAGGGCGGGATCAATGGGGTCGGAATCATCGTCGGCCGTGGCGAGTTCGGCGTCGATGACAGTCGTCTTGTCAGAAGTGCGGCCGGTCCGCCGGCGGCTGCGGCGCTGACCCTGCGCCAGCAGGCCGGTGGCGAAATCGCCGAGCGGCGTGTCCTTCAAGCCGGCGGTGTCGTCCATCGCGGACTGCAGCCGCGGCGTGAGTTCCTTGAGGGTCGGCGCGAGGATCTGCAGCGTCTCCTCGACGGTCTTGACCTGATCGAGCGTGCCGCCCTCGCGGACCGCGCGTTCCAGCAGACCGTCGGGGCCGAACAGCACGCCGACCCCGCCGTCGACATCCAGCAGTTTGTCGACGGCGCCGCCGGGCGCGAGCGCCTCGCCGATGCCGCCCTCGGCGGCCAATGCCTTGCCCAGCGGGCGGTCCGGGTCGGCCAGGGCGATCACCTGACGCAGGGTCCGCAGCGCGACCACGATGTTCGCGGGGTCGGACAGCTCCCAGCCCACCCGGGCCAGTTCCATGCCGACGGCGCCGGCCTCTTTGGTGATCGCGGCAATGCCGTCGGGCAACGCACGCAGCCGACCCAGAACATCCACCTCGCGCTCCGATCTCCCAGAATCGTCTGACTCAGAATCGTGTCGTAGGTCACCCTATGCCGCCGGGCGGTTCCGCGGCGATCAAACCGAGCGATCGCTAGGTTCGTCGCGGTTCCCACACTGTAGTTTCCCGAAAGCTCCCGAGCGCGGGTGGGGTACGACGATGATGAGAACGTGCTCGAGGAGATGGAATCCGAGGCGGCCGATCTCTATGCCAAAGGCGACTACGACGCCGCATTGGCGGAATTCTCGGTGCTCCGCGAGGTCCGCGCACGCCGCGACGGCCCCTACTCGAAGAACTACCTGACCGATCTCCTGGGCAGCGTCCGGTGCATGGGCCAGCTCGAGCGCTGGGGCGACCTGGAACCGATCTCGGCCGAGTTCTACAACAAGTACCTGCGCACCCATCCGGCCGCCGACGCGATCTCGGTCGAGGCGGCGAGATGGCTCGCCTGGGCCAAGAGCCACACCGGTCAGGGCAGCGCGGCCGCCGATCTCTACGTCCGCGCCGCCGACGCCCTGGTGAAGGCCGGCGACGAGACCGGCGCGCTGCCGCTGCTGCGGGCCGGGCTGGGTCAGCTGCGGTCGCTGGCCGAGAGTGATCCGATCGCTGCTCTGCTGGAACGGATCTCGGCCCTGCCGGGCAGTTCCCGGCTGGCCGAGCTCGCCGCGGCACTGCAGTCGGACGGATCGGACGACGAAGTATCGTCGCCAGGTGCGACCGCAACGCCGCCCCGCCCCTGATGCCGGCTCCCGCCCCGTCGGCGCGAGCTCGTCGCCGCGGCGGTCGATGACGCATCCGGCGCTGGCGCGGATTCGCGAGCGTTCGTGGTGGCCGCTCGGCATCGGCGTACTCGCGCTGGTGGTGTCGCTTTGGCATCTGGGAGTGCCGTCCTACTGGTACGACGAGATGGCGACGGTATCGGCGGCGAATCGGCCACTGCCCGATATGGATCGGTTGCTTAGCCACGTCGACGCCGTACACGGTGCGTACTACGTCGTGATGCATTTCTGGTTCGACGCGACCCGCGATTGGGGGGCCTTCGGACTCTCCCAGGAGGCAGCCCGACTGCCGTCGGCGCTCGCCGTCGCCGCCTCGGCGGGCGTCATGGTGGTCCTCGGGACGAAGCTGATCGGCACCCGGTTCGGGGTCGTCGCCGGGCTGATCACCATGACCATCCCGCGGGTGCTGTGGGCCGCGAACGAGGCTCGCGGCTACTCCTTCTCGATCCTGTTCGCCGTGCTGACGATGCTGGCGCTGCTGGTCGCCATCGAGCGCGGCCGCGCCTGGTGGCTGCTGTACGCCGCGGCGATGGTCCTGTCCGGCGCCTGGTTTCTGCTGTCGATCACGCTCCTCGGCGCGCACGCGGTGGTCGTCCTGACCCGGCGCGGACGGCGGCGATCGTGGCCGTTCGCCGTCGCAGCCGGAATCACATTGGCCGTGCTGGCGCCGTTTGCCGTATTCGTGCACGGCCAGGCGGCCCAGATCTCCTGGATCCCACCATTCTCCGGCGGCACGATCGGCGACTACCTGCATTTCGAGTTCGTCCAAGGCGCACCGGGCTACGCCGTGGCAGCGGCCCTCATCGTGGCGGCGGGCATCGGCCTGACGCTCTGGAGACAGCCGGCTCCCTGGAAGCAAACGGGGCCATGGCGGCAGCAGTCGGGGGCCCGCGCGGTGATCGTGCTGGCGCTCGCGTGGCTCGCCGTCCCGGCGATCCTGGTCCTCGTGTACTCGTGGCTGGCGACGCCGACCTACGTTCCGCGGTATCTCGCATTCACGGCGCCGGCACTGGCCCTGCTCATCGCGGTCGGCGTCGAGAAACTCGTGGAGCTGCATCGATCGGCGCTACTGCTCATCCCTGTACTCGTGGTGCTGGTGGCGCCGACGTATCTGGCGCAGCGGACCGCCTACGGTCATATCGGCGGCAGCGACTTCTCGGCCGCCGCCGCATTCGTTCGGTCGCACGCGCGTCCCGGTGACTGCGTGGCATTCGAATCGCAGATCAGTTGGAGCCCGGCGTCGGATCGGATGATTCTATTGGCCGCGCCCAACGACTTTCGCGGGCTCGCCGACATCGGTCCGGCGGTGGCGGCCGACCGGGCCGGCACGCTGTGGGATACCGATCGCCCCCAGCAGGACTACGGCCCGTGGGCCCGCGCCTGCGCGACCGTGTGGGTGATCACCGACGGCGACCGCGGACGGCGCACGGTCATCCGACCGGCCGGCGGGGTGCACTGGATCTTCGACCCGTTCCGCTTCACCGACTCCGGCCTGTACCGCGTGCTGGCGGCGAGTGGCCTGCGGGTCGACTCCGCGACGCGGTTCAACCATTCGCAGGTGGTCCGCCTCACCCGCCCGTCCTGACCGCGCGACCAGGCGAAATCCACGATTCCGCCACCCGGGGACGCCCGGTTCGGACCGAGGGTGCAATATCCGAAGAATGACCACCGCCGCATTCTTCGAACCCGGCCCCGACGGATACGTCCCCACCAAGTGGGCGTTGGGCCGCTGGTCCAAGGACACCCTGCACGGTCCGGCCGTCGTCGCGCTCGCCGCCCACGAACTGGAACTGGCCTGCATCGACGACTCCGGCGACTTCCTGCCGACCCGCCTGACGGTGGACCTGTTCAAGGCGGCGAAGCTGGATCCGATCACCGTGCAGATCGAGATGCTGCGTGACGGTCGTCGAATTCGGGTCGCCGAGGCTCGGCTCCTGCAGAACGGTGCCATGGTGTCGCGAACCCTGTTGGTGCTCTTGCGAAAATCGGCGCCGCCGCCCGGGGCGGAATGGACCCGTGGCGAGCTGCCGGCGCCGCCGGCGGATCAGGAGTTGGCGAATATCGGTACGCAGCGCAGCCGGATCGGTCTCATCGGCTCCGACGACACCGGGTGGACCGGCGGCACCGGAAACATCCAGAACGCGAGCCGCAAGCGCCTGTGGTCGACGCTGCCGGCCACCGTCGTTCCGGGAGAAGCGCTCTCCCCATTCCAGCGTGCGGTCATCGCCGCGGAGTCGACCAGCCTCATCACCAACCTCGGTACCGACGGCATCGGCTACATCAACGCCGACCTGACCGTCGGACTATCACGGCTTCCCGTCGGCGACAAGATCGGCCTGGAGGCCGACAGCCATTGGGCCGACGACGGCATCTCGGTCGGCACCGCCACGCTCTATGACGAGAAGGGCCCGTTCGGCACCGGAATGGTTGTGGCGCTGAACAACTCGGCAGCGCAGATCGATTTCAGCGACGACAAGCCCGGCGAGCATGTCGTCCGAGATTGAGGTAGCGCCCGGCGTCGTCCTGCATTACGAACGCGCCAACCCCGGCGCCGACAAGACGATCGTGCTCCTCGGCGGGCTCGGGATGCCCGCCAGCACCTGGAAGATCGTCGGACTGGTGGATCGGCTGGCCACCGCGGGCTTTTCGGTCGTCAGCTTCAGCGCGCGCGGGCTCGCGCCGTCGTCGGCACCCGAACCGCCCTACTCGGTCGCCGACCTGGCCGCCGATGCCGAGTTACTCTTCGACCATCTCGGTCTGCGCGGTGTGATCACCATCGGATATTCGATGGGATGCTATGTGGCACAGACGATTCTTCGGCGGCGACCGGAACTGATCGGCGCGCTGGCGATGGTGGGCGGCTTGCGATCGTCGGCGATCAGCCGGCTGGTCAACGACATGGAGCTGGGGCTGATCGAGAAGTACGGCGAATTGCCCACCGATGTACTGACTTTCGAGACGATCATGACCACGCTGCCGCCGTCGATGGTGCAGGACCAGCCCACCGTGACCGCGTGGCGCGGGATGCTCGACGGCGTCACACCGGACGATCCGGACGCGCATCGGCGCGGCATGCGTGGACAGCTGGAGGCGTCACGCGCCTGGGTCGACGCCGGCGAGCCCACGGACGAGTCCCTCGCCGCGATCGCAAAGCCGGTGCTGGTCATCGCCTTCGAGCACGACGCGTTCTTCCCGCCCGGCACCAGCAAGCAGGCCGCGGAGCTGATTCCGGGCGCGCGCTATGTGCAGGTCGACGGAGCCGCGCACGGCGGACTGATCACGCACCCGGTCGACGTCGGCAACCACCTGGAACTCTTCTGCCTGGAGCATCGGTGACTGCATTCGACGAATCGACGGCCTAGATGGGGGTGCCGTCCCAGTCATGGTCGTAGAGAAAGGCTTCCGGCAGCGTTACGTGATACCGCAGCGCGTGCAGGCTGATGTTGCCGAGCGCCAACGGAACACACATGACCGGCGCCTTGTCCTGCCGATCGGAGATGATCTCGTCGGTGGCCCGGTAATCGCGCCAGAAACCGCGCCAGGTGTTGCCCGCCAGCGATGACTTGCGCCAGCCGTAGAGCATCATGCCCGGGCCGATCATCCGGCGCACATCCGACCGCGGCGTCACCAATTCCGTTGCGGTACCAAGGAATGCCTTGTCGATCCCGCTGCCGCGATCGAACATCAGGATGCCGCTCGTCGAGCGCGGGTTGCACTCGATCGAGAGCAGTCCGCGCTCGGGCGAGTCGATGAAGTCGAATCCGATCTGACCGGTGAAGCCGACGTCCTTGACGATCTCGGCGATCCAGTCGCTGATGCCCGGGTGATCAGTCTGCTCGAAGGTAAGGCTGGAGCTGCCGTCGATGGCATACCGCACCGGGTAGATCGATTCGGCGAGCACCCGCCCCTCGTGGACCACCGAGTAGCTGCAGTACTGCCGACCGTCGACCCATTCCTGGGCGATCCACGGGTTGTCGGCCTCGAACGTCAGCCCGGTCGGCTTCTGTCCCGGCCGCACCTTGTAGACCTCGGCCGAGCCGCGCGAGTAGCTCTGCTTGAGCGCGTATGTCAGATCGCCCATGTCGAGCTCGTCGAGCTCCTGCTGCGACCGGACCTCGGCGAAACGCATGACCGGCACCGACCGGTCGACGAGCAGCTTCTGGAATTCGACCTTGTTGTGCAGCTGGTTCTCGAGACGGAAGTCGGAGAGGAACAGCTTGGTGGTCGGCGGGAACAGTTCCCGCTGCATCGAGAGGTAGTAGGTCTCCTCGTGCATGGGGATGATCAGGTCGATCGACTCCTGCTCCGCGATGCGCGCGAGCTCGCGGCCGTAGCCGTGCGGATCGAAACGCGGCGCCGGCACACGGAACACCCGGCTCACGGCGTTCGAGAACCGGGTGACGGGCAGCTTCATCGAGTCGGCGATCATCACCTCGTGACCGGCGTCGGCGAGAAGCCGGGCCAGATGCAGGGTCAGAAACGAGCGGCCGAAGGTGATCAGGATCCGTGCCGATCCACCGTCACGTGGCCCGCCAAGCGGTCCCGGGTCGTTTGCCATTACTCACCCAATTCCCAAATTCGACAACGTCAATTCCGCCCCTGATCAGGACATATCGTATCCCACCGCGGTTCTGACGCCCCATTCGCCCGCGTCGCCAGCACAGCAGATCCGCACTATCCCGGCATGTCCGATTCTCGCTTTGCCGCGATAGTTGCCAGGTAGTAACTTCTCCGAAGGTGCGTTCAGTCACAAGGGTTGGGTGAACACATAACGAGAGAAGATGCTTTGGGTCACTTGAAACGCAAGCGTAGCCGCATCGTGGTCGCCGCCGCCGCACTGTTCGCCACCGCAGGACTCACGGCCACAGTGGCAGCCCCGGCATCGGCCTCACCGAATCCCATCCCCGGAATCAACGGAGTCTGGGGCACCCCCAATCTGACCGGACCGGCCAAGGCCGTCAACTGGATCACGGGACTCAACAGCATCAACAACACCGCGCAGTACGCGGTCCTCGGCGCCGACCTCGGCATCACCTGGGACGATGGTCGCGGCCGGATTCTGTCGGTCTTCGGCGACTCGGCCAGCTTCAACCCGCTCTCGTGGGTGCAGAATCGGACGTTCTTCGCCTGGCGTTCCAACGTGATCTTCACCAGCCACACCCGCGATCTGAGCCGCGGCATGTTCTTCGACGGCGCCATCACCGATTTCCCCGGCCACGCGAAGGAACTGCTCACCCCGCAGATCGGCGCGGAGATCACCAAGATCCCGACGTCGGCCATCGCCATCAACGGCAAGCAGTACATGACGTGGATGGACGTCACCCGCTGGCCCGGCGGCAACAACTGGGACACCAAGTTCTCCGCCATCGCCGTCTCCGGCGACTACGGCCAGAACTGGGCCGAGCTGCCGAACACCGTGCGCCCGTCCGCCGGCGGCAACTTCAACTTCCAGATGCAGTCGCTGCTGCGCGTGGGCAACACGGTGTACGTCTACGGCACGCCGGCGGGCCGCAACGGCATGGTCTACCTGGCCCGCGTCGACGCGAACCGCATCACCGACCTGGGCGCCTACTCGTATTGGTCGAAGGGCAAGTGGGTGCCGAAGAACCCGGACGTCGCCAGCCCGGTGAACGTCAAGCCGACCGGCGAGCTGTCCGTCGCATGGAACGCCTACCTCGGCAAGTACGTGATGCTGTCGACCAACCCGGCGATCATGATGCAGACCGCGTCCAGTCCGGAAGGCCCGTGGAGCCCGCCGCGCACGATCATCGGCAGCGGCGAGATGGTGTCGGCCTACGCGCCGTACATCCACCCGTGGTCGAGTGGGTCGAACCTGTACTTCACCGTCTCGCAGTACCAGAACTACAACGTGCTGCTGGCGCGGCTGCCACTGGCGCAGTTCAAGTAGTCGATCTCTACCGACGATCGGGCCCCGACGGTAATCCGGCGGGGCCCAATCGTTGTGGTTGATTACGGCCGTCGTCGGCCGACTACTGCGGCAGCATCGACCGCATCTGTGCGATCTCCTTCTGCTGCGCGTCGATGATCGACTGCGCCAGTGCCTTGGTCGCCGGATCCTTGCCCTGCGCGAGCTCGGTCTGCGCCATCTCGATCGCACCCTGATGGTGTTCGACCATCATCCGCAGCCACATCGTGTCGAAGGCGCTGCCGGACAACGTCTTCAGTTCGTTCATCTGGTCGTCGTTCATCATGCCGCTCATCGAATGGCCACCGTGCCCGCCATGTCCGCCGTCGGACGGCATCGAGGTCGGCTGATGCCACGCCTGCAGCGCGGCGGTCATCTGGTCGATCTCCGGCTGCTGCGCGCCCTCGATCGCCGTGGCCAACGCGCGAACCCGCTCGTTCGTGGTGCGCGACGGGACCAGCTTCGCCATTTCCACGGCCTGCTGATGATGCGGGATCATCATCTGGTCGAACATCACGTCGGCCGCATTGAAGCTCGCCGATGCCGGAATGGACGCCGAGCCGGACGGCATCGACATGGCCGATGACGACGCGTGGTCGCTGGATGACGAATCGTCGGAACATGCTGCGGCGGTGCCGATCACGACGATCGATGCGGCCGCGGCGACGGCGATCCTGATAGATGTGTTCATGAGAGACTTCCTGTTTCGTCGGTGTTCGAGCCCGCCACAGCGGGCTTCGGGTTGAGGCAGATGCCGGTCGCCCCCGATTCGGGGCACCGGGACGTGCGTCAGCGCCGGAACACCGACAACGAAGCCTGGGTGGGAGCCGTCCACGGGGGTGGCCGTTCGGCGATGAAACGCAGTCGGCGCGAGCAGATTCCGACGATGTCGACGGCGATCGCGACTGCCACGATGGCGATCAGCACGGCCGCTGCGAGCGCAATCTCGGCCGAGCGCACGAAGACGCAGTGGTGCCCGTGCTCGCAGCCGGCGACCCCGGAGGCCTTGTCGGCGGCTTGATGGCCGGCCACCGGCGTCGACTGCGCATGCATCGAAGCCGGCATGGCCATCGGCGCGGCCACGGCCATTCCGACCGCACCCTGATGCATGAGGAAGACGGCGAACACCGCTGTCAGCACCACTGGCAACCGACCGCGCATTACACCTCCTCCGATACCCCCGACCGGTATGCAGGATACCGAATCGACCGATCCGGTGTCGGCCGTCGAGCCCGGAGGGCAAGATCGGGCGCATGGCCAAGCGTTTTCTCCGGTACGGCGATCGCAAATACATCCTGAACCGCGAGGCCGAGGCGCGGCTGGAACGCACCGTCGAGCAGGTCTATGCCGACGGCAGCGGCGGGCATCAGTGGCTGACGCTGTATCCGGATACCGAGATGCCCTGCCGGGTGCTCATTGCGGCCGGGGTACCGATCTCGGTCGAGACCGAACTCGGCCCCGACGACTGACCCGACCGGACATTCACGTTCGCCGAGTGGACCGTGAGGTTCATCGAGTGGACCGTCATGAGCACCGACCGGACAGACCGCGCACTCGATGACTATGAGTGTCCGGTCGACGAACGTGGGTGTCCACTCGGCGAAAGTGAGTGTCCGGTCGACGAACGTGGGTGTCCTGTCGACCTGGTTGGGCGATGCCGTCAGCGGCCGAACATGATCACGCCGACCCCGACCACACAGATGGCGGCCCCGAGCAGGTCGTAGCGGTCGGGGCGGAACTTGTCGAAGATCATCGCCCACGCCAGCGATCCGATGATGAAGACTCCGCCGTATGCCGCGAGCACCCGGCCGAAATGCGCGTCCGGCTGCAGCGTCGCCACCACCCCGTACACGCCGAGCGCGACCACACCCGCGCCCGCCCACAGCCAGCCGCGGTTCTCGCGCAGCCCCTGCCACACCAGCCACGCCCCGCCGATCTCACAAACGGCGGCGATCACGAACAGGATCACCGTCTTGCCGACCGTCATTCGCCAACCGTAGCGCTACGGTTGGTGGCATGAGTGCACGCAGAACCGCACTGCACGCCGGTGCGGCCGGACTCGGTCGGCTCGTGCGCGCGCAGCCGATCGACCAGGTACCGCTGGGCGGCATGGTCGACCTACCCGGACGCGGCAGCACGTACGTCACGGACAGCGCCGCACCCGGTACGCCGGATGCGGATTCCGGCAAGCCCGCGGTGATCCTGCTGCATTCGGTCACCACGACCGGTCAGCTGTGCTGGTATCCGTCGATCCCCGCGCTCGCCGAGCACTTCCGGGTGATCACGCTGGACCAGCGCTGGCATGGCCGCGGGATCCTGTCCGACGAGTTCCATCTGGACGACTGCGCGGACGACGTGGCGGCACTGGCGGACGTGCTCGGCCTCGATCGCTTTGCGGTCGCCGGCTTTTCGATGGGCGGCGGCGTCGCGCAGCTGGTCGCGCACCGGCACGCCGACCGGACCTCCGCGATGGTGCTGTGCTCGACCGGCCCGTTCTTCAGCGGCCACCCCGACTCCGAACGCACCCCCGGCCGCGGCGAGACGATATTCACCCGGTTCACCCACAAGCAGCAGCCGAAGCTGGTCGTTCCCACGAATCATGCGGCGCTGGACGATCTTTCGGTGCCGCCCGGCGTCTGGGGCGCGCGGCAGTTCCGGTCCACGCCATTCTCGCGCTACCGCCGCCTCAACGACGGCCTGAACGAATTCGATTCGCGCGACTGGCTCGACACCCTGCAGACACCGACGGCCGTCTGCATCAGCACCCGCGATCGCACCGTGGCGCCGAGCCGTCAGCAGCTCCTGGTCGACGGGATCCCGGGAGCCCGGCGATTCGACATCGACGCCGGTCACGCCTGCTGCGTGATGCAGCCCGGAAAGTTCGTCCCGACCTTCGTCGAGGCCTGCCGGAGCGTCGTCCCCGCGAAAGCTACGCCGACGCTGCCTTGAGCAGTTCCTCGATGTCTTCGACGAACGCCTCGACGATCGGCCACGGATCGGGCACCTGCTCCTTGCACGCGATGACGCCGAGGTTGAGATGGCCCTCGGAAGAGAAGACGGTGACGTTCAGTCCGGCGCCGTGGAACACCGGGCCGAGCGGATACATCGCCTTGATCTCGCCGCCCAGGAAATAGAGCGGGAAGCTCGGGCCCGGCACATTCGAGATCACCAGATTGTGAATGACCGGATGTCGGTCGGCCAGCTGCGCGCTGCCGTACAGCTTCATCACGGTCTGCATGGTCAGCGGCGGCGCAAACTGCGCCCACGACCGCATCAGGTTGGCGTTGATGTTGCCGAAGTGCTCCTTGGACGTCGCCATCCGGTTGGTGATCTCTTCGATGCGCTGGACCGGGTCGTCGATATCGGTCACCAGGCGGGTGAACATGCCGCTGACCTTGTTGGTGCCCTCGACCAGGGTGGCGCCGATCTCGGCCTCGTGCACCGACACCGGGACCATGCCGACCAGCGGCTGCTCGGGCAGCTCGCCGCGGTCGGCGAGGAACCTGCGCAGCGAACCGGACATCGCGGCCAGCACGACGTCGTTGACCTTGGCGCCGAAGTGGTTCTTGATCGTCTTGACGTCCTCGAGGTCGACCTGTGCGAAGGCGATCGAGCGATGCCCGGTGATCGAGCCGTTGAACGAGGTCCGCGGCGCCGAGAACGGCGCCGGCATGGCGTCGCCCCGCTTGGATCGCGCCAGCCAGTCGACCGGCACCTTGACCGTCCGCGGCAGCAGGCCGACCAGGCTCAGCGGCCGGGTGACGACGTTCTTCACGCCGCTCGCGGCGAGTTCGAGCGGCGGCGCGTCGCCCGCCGTCTCCTTCAGCATCTTCGGGTCGAGCTCCGGCGGGTCCGGGGTCATCGAACACAGCTGCGCGATCAGGCCGGCACCGGTCACGCCGTCGACGCCTGCGTGGTGCATGCGCAGCATGACGCCGACGCAGCCGTTAGCGAGACCTTCGATGATCCACATCTCCCACAGCGGCTTGCTGCGATCGAGCGGGATACCCGCGATATGCGCACATAGGTCGGCCAGTTCCCGCTGACCGCCGGGCGCGGGCACGGCGACCCGGTGCACGTGGGCCTCGATGTCGAACTTGTCGTCCTCCACCCACACCGGATGATCGAGGTTGATGAGCGGGTTGTAGAGCTTGCGGCGGAACGCCGGCATCGCCGTCACGCGGCGGGCGAGTTCGGCCCGCAGGTCCTCGAAGCGGTAGCCGCCCTGGACCGTTTCGGGATCGATCTGGATGATCCCGGACACGTGCATCAGCTGCGAGCGCGACTCGATGTAGAGGAAGGTGGCATCAAGCCCACTGAGTCGTTCCATGGCTCCTTCGGATTCCTTTCGCCCCAGGTCCAGCGCACGGCGCGCCCCGGAAACCCGTCGTCAGATGTATAGCAATCCCGTGGGACCCAACACAGCAAGCCGGCGAAAATGAGCCATAACACACATGTGGGCGCTCGTTCAACTCCATCACAGATCACCCCGTCGGACGGCGGCGCTACTGTTGCCTCATGCGTTTGGGTGCACACGTGCGGCAGGACAATGACCCGCTGGGACGAGCGATGGAGCTGGGGGCCGAGGTCATCCAGCTGTTCGTCACCGACCCGCAGAAATGGGACAAACCGCAGCCGCATCCGCAGGCGCAGCAACTGCGCGAGTCCGACATCGACGTCGTCGTGCACTCGTCGTATCAGATCAACGTCGCCTCGCTGAACAACCGGCTGCGGATGCCGTCGCGCCAGGCGGTGCAGCTGCAGGCCGCCGCGGCCGGCGAGCTGGGCGCGTTCGGCCTCGTCGTCCACGGCGGGCATCTGCGCGACGGCGAGGACGACGCGAAGGGTTTCGAGAACTGGCGCAAACTCTTCGAGCGCCAAGCCGACAAGGGCGGATTCGCCGTGCCGATTCTCATCGAGAACACCGCCGGCGGCGATCACGCGATGGCGCGCACGCTGGAATCGATCGAGCGGCTCTGGGACGCGGTCGGCGACTTCGAGCAGGCCGGGTTCTGCCTGGACACCTGCCACGCCTGGGCGGGCGGCGAAGACCTGGTCGGGCTGGTCGAGCGGGTCAAGGCCATCACCGGACGCATCGATCTGGTGCACCTCAACAACTCTCGCGACGAGTTCGACTCGGGCCGCGACCGCCACGCCAACCTGCACGACGGGCATATCGACACCGACATGCTGATCGACGTCGTGAAGGCCGCCAGCGCCCCGGTGATCCTGGAGACGCCGGCCGACGGCGTCGCCGACGATCTGCAGTTTCTGCGCGAGTCGGTCTGACCGATGGACCTGATGGTCGCCCCCACCCATCGGCGGCTGGCGGGCCGCGTCAAGAAGCTGACCCGGTTCGACCTCCTTCCCCCGCAACCGATTCAGGACGCCTACCTGCGCGGGCATACCGCGGGCGATCCGGTCGCCGAGCGTTTCGTCGCCGACACCTATCACGGCGAGATGGGCGGCAAGGCCGCCACCGAACTGCTGGATCGGGCGCTGCGCGAGGGTATTTCGGCCATCGACGACGCCCCCGAGTCGATGCGTGCGCTGTTCGCGGAGTTCGAGACGATTCCCGACTGGGTCGACCCGGAGCTGATCGAGGCCGGCGCCGCGGTGTGGCGCCGCTGGGGCTACAGCCTGGGCGCGGTCGGCAACGCCGGCACCATGGACACCTATACCGAAGCCTCCCTTGCCGTTCCGCTATCGCTGTCCGGCGGCTACGCCGGTGCCAGCGCGTTGCATCGCTACCTGGAGACCACACGCTGGTGGCTGGAGGTGTGCCAGCCCGGTGCGGTGCTGACCCCCGGTTCGACGGCACGCACGGTGTCACTCAAGGTTCGGGTGATGCACGTGTCGGTCCGGGCGCGGGTCGCCGACCACTCCGAATGGGACAGTGCGCGTTGGGGTCTGCCGATCAGCCAGACGGAGATGATGCTGACGCTGCTCGGCGGCAGCGTCGGACCGGCCTTCGGGCTGTTCGGTCTCGGCTTCCTGACCAGCCCGGCCGAGATGCGGGCGGTGCTGCATTTCAACCGCTACCTGGGCCACCTGGTCGGCTGCCGGGTCGATGACATGTACCCGGAGACCGTCGCGGACGGGCTGCGGCTGCTTTATTACTTCGACGCGACGCGCCAGCACGATTCGGGCGAACTCGGCCACGAGCTTGTCGAGGGCTTCGTCCCGTCCTGGGAACCGCCGGCCGACATGCGCGGCATCGCCCGGCTGCGAGCGAAGTACCACCTGCAGCTGCAAGCCGGATACACGCGGCTGTTCATGCTGCCGTGGAACCGCCGGCAGTACCGGCTGCCGAGCGGCCTGCCCGGGTTGGCGATCCTCGTCGGCCGGGCGCCGCTGATCGCAGCGATCGAGATCCTCCGGAGGCTGTCCCCCGCCATCGATCGCCGGTGGCAGACCGGGTCGATGCGACGGTGGCAGCGATGGCACGCCTGGCAGATCGGCCGGAAGGTCGAGGCCTTCGACGCGACCCAGGAGTTGCGCCGCTGACCTGCGAGGGCCTGTCGTGACGATCCTCACGCTCGCCCCGTGACGCACTTGTTCAACTCTTGCAAGCGCGGTACATTGTGCATATTACTGGCGAGTAACTTAGCTTCCGGGAAGCCGGATGGCGGGTCGCGCCAGTCGGGTTCTGACCAGCCCAAGCCCACCAATGACAAGAGTCGAACCACACAGAGGGATATTCAATGTCGCATTACCTCAGCAACCTGCGTGACCTGCAGTTCAACCTCTTCGAGCTGTTCAACGTCGACGAGGTGCTCAAGTCCGGCGAGTTCGGCGATCTCGACCACGACACCGTGCAGGAGATGCTGCGCGAGGTGAAGGCACTGTCCGAGGGCCCGCTCGCCGAGCCGTTCGCCGACACCGACCGCAACCCGCCGGTCTTCGATCCCGAGACCCACACCGTCTCCATCCCCGAGCCGTTCAAGAAGTCGGTCGCGACCTTCCAGGAGTCGGGCTGGGCGCTGACCGGCCTGAACGAGGAGCTGGGTGGCATCCCGGTGCCCGCGACCGTCAAGTGGGGCATCGCCGAGATGCTGCTGGGCGCCAACCCGCCGGCGTTCATGTACATGGCCGGCCCCGCCTTCGCCGAGGTGTTCTACAACAACGGCACCGACGAGCAGAAGGAATGGGCGAAGGTCATCGCCGAGCGCGGCTGGGGCGCCACCATGGTGCTCACCGAGCCCGACGCCGGCTCGGACGTCGGCGCCGGCCGCACCAAGGCCATCAAGCAGGATGACGGCAGCTGGCACATCGAGGGCGTGAAGCGCTTCATCACCTCGGCCGACTCGGACGATATGTTCGAGAACATCATGCACCTGGTGCTGGCCCGCCCCGAGGGCGCCGGACCGGGCACCAAGGGCCTGTCGCTGTTCTACGTCCCCAAGACGCACTTCGACTTCGAGACCCAGCAGTTCGGCGAGCGCAACGGCGTCTTCGTCACCAACGTCGAGCACAAGATGGGCATCAAGGCCTCGGCCACCTGTGAGCTGTCCTTCGGCCAGCACGGCGTCCCGGCCCAGGGCTGGCTCGTCGGCGAGATCCACAACGGCATTGCGCAGATGTTCGACGTCATCGAGCACGCGCGAATGATGGTGGGCACCAAGGCCATCTCGACCCTGTCGACCGGCTACCTGAACGCCCTGGCCTACGCCAAGGAGCGCGTGCAGGGTGCCGACCTCGTCCAGATGACCGACAAGGCCGCGCCGCGCGTGACCATCACGCACCACCCGGACGTGCGTCGCGCGCTGATGACACAGAAGGCCTACGCCGAGGGCCTGCGGGCGATCTACCTGTTCACCGCGTCGCACCAGGACCCGGTCGCGGCGAAGGTCGTCTCCGGCGCGGACGCCGACCTGGCGTTCAAGATCAACGACCTGCTGCTCCCGATCGTCAAGGGCGTCGGCTCCGAGCGCGCCTACGAGAAGCTCACCGAGTCGCTGCAGACCTTCGGCGGCTCCGGCTTCCTGCAGGACTACCCGCTCGAGCAGTACATCCGCGACTCGAAGATCGACTCGCTGTACGAGGGCACCACCGCCATCCAGGCGCAGGACTTCTTCTTCCGCAAGATCATCCGCGACAAGGGCCAGGCACTGGGCCACGTCGCCGGCCTGGTCAACGACTTCGTGACCACCGAGGGCGACAGCCGCCTCAAGGGTGAGCGCGAGCTGCTGAAGACCGCGCTGGAGGACGTGCAGGCGATGGCCGCCACCCTGACCGGCTACCTGATGGCCGCGCAGGAGCAGCCGTCCGAGCTGTATAAGGTCGGCACCGGTTCGGTGCGCTTCCTGATGAGCGTCGGCGATCTGCTGATCGGCTGGCTGCTGCAGCGTCAGGCCGAGATCGCGCTGGCCGCGCTCGACAACGGCGCCGAGGGCAGCGAGAAGGCGTTCTACGAGGGCAAGGTGGCCGTGTCCAGCTTCTTCGCGAAGAACATGCTGCCGCAGCTCACCTCGACTCGCGGCATCCTGGAGACCATCGACAACGAGCTGATGGAGCTCGACGAAGCCGCCTTCTGACCGGCCGTCAGACCCCACGGACAACGACAAACCCCGCAGATTTCTCTGCGGGGTTTGTCGTTGTAGATCGGGTCTGTACCGACGACTACTTCGGTGGCATCCGGATGCCGCCATCCACGCGGATGACCTCGGCGTTCATGTACGAGTTGGTGACCAGCTCGATGACCATCGAGGCGAGCTCGTCCGGCTGGCCCAGGCGGTGCGGGAACAGCACGCTCTCGCCCAGCTTGGCCTTGAACGCCTCCGACGCTTCGCCCTCGCCGTAGATCGGGGTGTCGATCAGGCCGGGGGCGACCGTGTTGACGCGGATGCCGGCGGCAGCCAGGTCGCGGGCGACCGGCAGGGTCATGCCGACGACGCCGCCCTTGGACGAGCTGTACGCGGCCTGACCGATCTGGCCGTCGAACGCCGCGACCGACGCCATCGACACGATCGCGCCCTTCTCGCCGCTCGCCGACGCCTCGTTGCGGCTCATCGCCGTCGCCGCGAGGCGGATGCAGTCGAACGTGCCGATCAGGTTGATGTTGATGACCTTCTTGTACAGGTCGAGGTTGTGCGCCGACTCGAACTGACCGTCCTTGCCGATGGTGCGCTGGGCCCAGCCGACACCGGCCGAGTTGACCAGCGTACGCAGCGGACCGAGCTCGGTGGCCTTGTTGACCGCGGCCTCGATCTGCTCGGTGTTGGTCACGTCGACGTTCACGAACGCGCCGCCGACCTCGGAGGCCAGCGCCTCACCCTTCTCTGCCTGCAGGTCGGCGATGACGACCTTGGCTCGCTTGGCCGCCAGCTGGCGGACCACCGCAGCGCCGATGCCCGAGGCACCGCCGGTGACAATTGCACTCGTATCTTTCAGATCCATGTGGGGCACATTACTTGTCTGCGTGCAGAGCGTTCGCTCGGGTCCACGGCCGTCACTACTGCATCGGGATACTCGGCCAGTCGTTCTTCACGGCCGGGTGAATCCGCTGCAGGCCGGTCTGGAACTGATCCGGCGACAGGGAGCCGAAGTTCAGCCCATTCGCGGCGGAGGAACCGAAACCCGAGACCGGGGTGCCGTAATACGTCAGCCGCCAGATCGTGCTCAGCGCGGCGGCGGTGAAGCAGGTCTTGTCCAGACACGGCACGCAGCGCTGATTCTCGCCGCAGCCGGCCACCACCGGGATCCCGAGAGTGTTCATGATCCGGTAGATGTTCTCGGTGTTGCCGCCGACCAATGCCACCGATCCCGGCCGGAGCGACTCCAGCGCTTGCGCAATGGGTGCGGCCGCCGCAACCGACGGCGTGCTCGGATCGCCATTGGGCAACTGCACGATCTGCAGCCCATGGTCGGCGGCCGTGTACGAGATCGTCTGCTTGGACCGCAGCGCGCTCGAGGCGAAGGCATTGGTGAACGGGACATCCCGCAGTGTGTCCGCGACCCCCTTCGCCCAGCGAATACCGTTGTCTGACAGCGGTAGTGCCGGATCGGTGATCACCGGCTCACCATGTTCGACGATGTACACGACGACAGGCTGGCGACTGATCGGCGGGGCGGCCTCCGCCGGGCCGATACGACTGACTGTCACTTGGAGCGCGAATGCGAGAACGAGCGACACCGCGATTGCTGCGACGCGGACGGAACGCGTGATGGTTGACGACACGGCGGCAGACGCTACGCCGGGCACATATGCAACGCGCACAGACGTTTCCGCTCACCGGGAGGACCGATGAGCGCTCCGCTCGTCACCGTCGCCGCAGATGCAGCGCGATCATCGGGACTGTCACCTGCAGCAGTTGCCGGGGCGAGACGGACGCCAACGGCTCGATCCGCAGCACATACCGCGAGAAGATGACGCCCGAGAGCACCGAAACGATCGCAGCGGTGTGCACCGACGCGTCAGGTCCGCCGATGTAGTCGGCGATCTGGCCGGCCAGCTCCTGGCTGAGGAACTCGGCCACACTCGCGCGGATCGTGGGGTCCCCGATGCTCTGTTCCAGCATCGCCACCAGCGGTCGGCGCGCGTCGGGGTTCTCCCACACCGTCAGCAATGTGGCGATCAAGCGTTCCGCGAGCTGTGCGGGCGAGGACGTCGGCCCGCTCTCCAGGACTCGCCCCACGACCGCGGGCGGCCGCAGTTCGAGGTGCATGACCTCGCCGAACAGCGCCTGTTTGGAACCGAAATAATAATTCACCATCGCGTGATCGACACCGGCCTCGCGCGCGATCGCGCGGACGGAGGTCGCCGTGTAGCCGCGCTCCAAAAAGCTTGCTGACGCGGCCTTGAGCAGACGATCACGAACATCGGAGGCTCCGGGCGGACGACCCGGCAAAGAATTCACCACTGTTGAATGGTGGCACACGATCGGCGCACGCTGCAGGCATGACCAAGCACACCATCACCCGTAGTCCGCAAGCACCGACGGCGCCGCATAAAGCGACGCTTCCGGTCATCCTGCTGGCATTGGCCACGGTGATCTCCGCGGTGAGTTCACTGATGGTCGCGTTGCCATCCATCGCGGTCCACACGCACGCGTCGCAGACCGAGCTGTCGTGGATCGTCGATGCCTATTCGCTGGCATTCGCCGCGCTGCTGCTTCCGGGCGGTGCACTCGGCGACCGCATCGGCCGCCGCCGTGTTCTGGTGGCGGGCATGGCGTTGTTCACGCTGGCGTCATTCGTCCCGCTGTTCACGTCGTCCCCCGACGTCCTGATCGCGGTGCGCGCCTGCCTCGGCGTGGCGGCCGCCATGGTCATGCCGGCGACCCTGTCCACGATCACCGCGAGTTTCCCTCCGCAGCAACGGGTGAAGGCGGTCGCCACCTGGGCCGGTGTCGCCGGCGCGGGCGCGATCTTCGGTCTCCTCACATCGGGCCTGCTGCTCGAGTGGTGGAGCTGGCGCTCGGTGTTCGTCGTGAGCGGCATCCTGGCCTTGGTCACTCTTTCGGGACACTCGCCTTCGTACCGGAATCCGCTGCGCCCGAGGATGCTTCGCGTGATCTGGTGGGCAGTATCGCATCGGTCGCCGGCCTCGGCGTGCTCGTCTACGCCATCATCGAGGGGCCGACCTACGGCTGGGCATCCACGCGCACCCTCGTCGGCCTCGCGGTAGGCGCCGTGCTGATCGGCTTGTTCCTCGCCTACGAGACTCGGGTCGAGCGGCCGTTGCTGGCGCCGCACTATTTCAAGATCCACGGCTTCTGGACCGGCACGCTCACCCTCGCGGCGCAGTTCTTCGCCTTCTTCGGATTCATCATGGTCTTCATGCAGGAGCTGCAGCTGCTGCGCGGCTACTCGGGGCTGGTCGCGGCCTGCGCGATGCTCCCGCTGGGTATCGGAATGATGCCCGCCGCACGCGGATTGGCGCCGCGGCTCGCCGCGAAGATGCCGGCCGCCCGGCTGAGCGCGATCGGCCTGACGCTGGCCGGTGTCGCGGTCGTCGGACTGTCGCAGGCGGACGCGGCGACGCCGTACTGGGCGATCGGAATCGGTCTGTGGGTGCTCGGCACCGGCTGCGGTCTGGCTATGCCGCCGGCGACCTCGGCGATCACCTCCGCCCTGCCGCCGGCCCAGCAGGGTGTCGCGTCGGCCATGAACGACCTGAGTCGCGAGCTCGGTGGCGCCATCGGGATCGCGGTGCTCTCCAGCGTGCTCGCCTCGACGTACCGCCACTCGCTCAACCTCGCGTCGGTGCCGGATCGGCTGCGCGGCATGGTCGAATCGTCGGGCGCCGCGGCCATGCACGCTCCCGCGCCGGCCATCCGGTCGATGGCGACCACCGCGTACTCCCAGGGCATCCAGGCGGCGATCCTGACCGCGGGCGTGGTGCTGCTCGTGGCCGCGGTCGCGATGCTGGTGACCAGCGTCGGCCGCACGAAGGACTGAACGAGCACTGACGCAACCGGGTGAAATACGGGTGGTGGAGGAGACTATCTCCTCCACCACCCGTATCGGCCACGGTTGCGGCGGCTCCTACAGAACTGCCGGGTCGACGTCCAACGTCGTCCGGTCCAGGCTTTCGAGCAGGTCGAACTGCGCTGCGGTGGTGGGCAACTCGTAGCGGAAGAAGTATCTGGCGGCGGCCCGCTTGCCGTCGTAGAAGTCGCCGGTCCGGTCACCGACCGCCAGCAGCTGCTCCAACCAGACCCAGGCGATGACGACGTGCCCGACGGCCTCCAGATAGATCGTGGCGTTCGCCAGCGCCAGCTCCGGATCGCCCGGCGCCCACAGCGCGACCGTCGTCGCCGCGACCCGGCCGAGCGCGGCACCCAGTTGACCGGCGTAGTCCGCGGCCTCGCCGCCGACCGGCTGGGCACGGTCGATCGTGTCGCCGATGACCTCGCCCAGCAGCGTCAGGCCGGCGCCGCCGTCCATGATCACCTTGCGGCCCAACAGATCCAGCCCGTGGATGCCGTGCGCGCCCTCGTGGATCGGATTGAGCCGATTGTCCCGGTAGTACTGCTCCACATCGAATTCACGCGTGTAGCCGTAGCCGCCGTGCACCTGAATGGCCAGCGAGTTGGCCTCCAGGCACCACTGCGACGGCCAGCTCTTCACGATCGGCGTCAGCGTTTCAAGCAGCAGATGCGCCCGGGCGCGGGCCGCCTCGTCGGGCGCGGTCTTCTCCTCGTCGACCAGCTTCGACGCATACAGGCCCAGCGCCAGCGCGCCCTCGACATACGACTTCTGCGCCAACAGCATTCGTCGCACATCGGGGTGCTCGATGATCGGGATGGGCGCGCTCGACGGGTCTTTGGCGATGACCGAGCGGCCCTGGGTGCGTTCCTTGGCGTACTGCAACGACGCCAGATAGCCCGCGTACCCGAGCGATGTCGCGAGGAACCCGACGCCGATCCGCGCCTCGTTCATCATGTGGAACATGTAGAACAGTCCGCGATGCGCCTCGCCCACCAGATACCCAACGGCCCCGGGTTCCGTTGTCGGCGAGTGCGTTCCATCGCCGAAGTTCAACAACGTATTGGTGGTGCCCCGGTTGCCCATCTTGTGATTGAGCCCGACCAGCGCCACGTCGTTGCGGGTGCCGTCGGCCAGGTACTTCGGGACGATGAACAGCGAGATCCCCTTGACGCCGGGCCCGCCGCCCGGCGCCTTGGCCAGCACCAGGTGCACGATGTTCTCGGTCAGCTCGTGCTCGCCGCCGGAGATCCACATCTTGGTGCCGGTGATCCGATAGCTGCCCGGATAGGCGCTGTCATCGGCGGCCGGCGTCGCCTTGGTGGTGATGTCGGCCAGCGATGACCCGGCCTGCGGCTCCGAGAGGCACATCGTGCCGAAGAACCGGCCCTCCAGCATCGGCCGAACCCAGGTGTCGATCTGCTCCGGCGTGCCGAACTCGACCAGCAGGTTGGCGTTGCCGACCGTCAGGAACGGATATGACGACGTCGCCGCGTTGGCCGCCTGGAAGAACGCCATCGAAGCCCGGCTGACCACTGAGGGCAGCTGCGCGCCGCCGAGCGACTCGTCGAAACCGGCCGCGGTCAGCCCGGCCTTGCTGAACTCCGCGAGCGCGGCCTCGACCTCCGGAATGATCTCGACCTTGCCGTCAGCCCCGACATGCGGCTCGTTCTGATCGGACTTCTTGTTGTGCGGCGCGAACAGCTTCTCAGCCATGTCGACGGACAGGTCGAGGACGGCGTCG
Organism: Jongsikchunia kroppenstedtii DSM 45133; assembly: GCF_000380485.1. Taxonomy (GTDB): domain Bacteria; phylum Actinomycetota; class Actinomycetes; order Mycobacteriales; family Mycobacteriaceae; genus Jongsikchunia; species Jongsikchunia kroppenstedtii. The sequence continues at coordinate 69,894 of NZ_AQYG01000041.1, forward strand.
AAAGTCTCGCGGGAATGCTCGGCGTAGCGCTCGCGCTCGGTCAGCCGGGCCACGTCCAGCCACTCGTAGAGGAGGAAATCGATATCGCGACGGGACATGTGATCGGCCATGGGCCGATTCTCACAGACCCGCCCAAGCGACGCGGGAGATGCCCCGGAACGAAAAAGCTCCGGGTGACCTGCCGGGTCGGGGGTCTGGCAGGTCAGCCGGAGCATCCTGTTTATATCTCGCCACTACCGGGGCGTTACAGGATCTTGAAAGAAATTTTGGACAAATTTTCGGCGGTCCCGCGAAGGCCGCGGGACCGCCGAAAACGTGCAGTTCAGAGCGTCGGGAATCAGCCCTCGATGATGGCCGTCACACCCTGACCGCCGGCGGCGCAGATCGACACCAGTGCGCGTCCGCCGCCGTTGGCCTTGATCTGCTTGGCCGCCTGGGCCACGATCCGGCCGCCGGTCGCGGCGAACGGGTGACCCGCCGCCAGCGACGAGCCGTTGACGTTCAGCTTGCTGCGATCGATCGAGCCGAGCGGCTTGTCCAGGCCGAGGCGCTCACGGCAGTACTCCTCCGACTCCCAGGCCGACAGGGTCGCCAGCACGACCGAGGCGAACGCCTCGTGGATCTCGTAGAAGTCGAAGTCCTGCAGGGTCAGGCCGTTGCGCTGGAGCAGCCGCGGCACGGCGTAGGTCGGCGCCATCAGTAGGCCGTCCGGACCGTTGACGTAGTCGACCGCGGCGGTCTCGACGTCACGCAGGTAGGCCAGCACCGGCAGGCCCTTCTCCTTCGCCCACTCGTCGGTCGCCAGCAGGACGGTCGAGGCGCCATCGGTGAGCGGGGTCGAGTTGCCGGCGGTCATGGTGGCGTCGCCGAGCGAGACACCGAAGACCGGCTTGAGGGTCGAGAGCTTCTCGACCGAGCTGCCCGGACGCAGGTTCTGGTCCCGAGTCAGACCCTGGAACGGGGTGATCAGGTCGTCGAAGAAGCCGGAGTCGTAAGCCTTGGCCATCTTCTGGTGGCTGGCGGCGGCGAGCTCGTCCTGGTCGGCGCGCTTGATGCCGAACTCCTTGGCCGTGATGGCGGCATGCTCGCCCATCGACAGGCCGGTGCGCGGCTCGCCGTTCTTGGGGATCTCGATGCCGAGCGCGCCGGGCAGCTTCAGCGCGTGCTTGAGCAGGTCGACCTTCGACTTGGCCCGGTTGATCTCCAGGAAGGTGCGGCGCAGGTCTTCGCTGACCCCGATCGGCGCATCCGAGGTGGTGTCGACGCCGCCGCCGATGCCCACGTCGTACTTGCCGGTGGCGATGGCGTCGGCGACGGCCGAGATCGCCTGCAGGCCGGTGCCGCAGGCCTGCTGCAGATCGAAGGCCGGGGTGTACGGCGACAGCGCCGACCCCAGCACCGATTCGCGGATGAGATTGAAATCACGGGAATGCTTGAGCACGGCACCGCCGGCGACCATGCCGAGCTGCTCGCCCTTGAGGTCGAAACGGCTGATCAGGCCGGACAGCGCGGCGGTGAACATGTCCTGGTTGCTGGCCTTGGCGTAGGCGCCGTCCTGCTTGGCGAACGGGATGCGGTTGCCGCCCAGAATGGCGACGGGCCGCACGGTCTTGCTCTTGCCGGCCGCTGTCTTGCTGGCGCCGGTTGCTTTGTTCTGGCTGGTTGCCATTGTGCATCTCCTGATTTTTCGGACTGCTCTTATGGCGTATTCTTACTCGCGAGTAAGTTCGTTGTCGAACCGGGCCCGCTCGCGCCGCAGCCAGCGGCGATCAGGCCCCTTCTCCTCCGAACCGCCCGCACCGAACGCCCCGCCGTTCACCCACAGCAAAGGATTCGCTCTCGTGGCAAACACCGATCTGTACTCGACCTTCGTCAAGTCCGGCCCCGGCTCCTTCCTGGCCAGCCAGCTCGGCCTCCCGCAGCCGCCGACCCTGCGCCGCTACAAGCCGGGCGCCCCCGCTCTGGCCGGTCCGGTCATCCTCGGCGGTCAGGGCCGCCTGGTCGAGCCGCTGCGCGAACTGCTCACCGGCGCCGGCTACGAGCTGGTTGTGAACAACGTGGGCGCCCGCGGCGCCGACAAGTTCGGCGGCATCGTCTTCGACGCCACCGGCATCACCAAGTCGGCCGAGCTCGAGCAGCTGTACGAGTTCTTCAAGCCGACCCTGCGCAGCACCGCCGGCAGCGCGCGTTTCGTCGTCATCGGCACCACGCCGGAGCAGACCAAGACCGCCGACGAGCAGATCGCGCAGCGCGCGCTCGAGGGCTTCACCCGCTCGCTCGGCAAGGAGCTGCGCGGCGGCGCCACCGCCCAGCTGGTGTACGTCTCGCCGAAGGCCAAGACCGGCCTGTCGGGCGTCGAGTCGACCGTCCGCTTCCTACTCTCGGCCAAGTCGGCGTATGTCGACGCACAGGTGATCCGCATCGGTGACGCCGATTCGACCGCTCCCGAGAACTGGGACAAGCCGCTGGCCGGCAAGGTCGCCGTGGTGACCGGCGCCGCCCGCGGCATCGGCGCAACCATCGCCGAGGTCCTGGCCCGCGACGGCGCCCACGTCATCGCCGCCGACATTCCGGCCGCCGGTGAGGCGCTGTCGGCCACCGCCAACAAGGTCGGCGGTACTGCCTTCCCGATCGACGTCACCGCCGACGATGCCGGCGCCAAGCTCGCCGAGCACGCCCTGGAGCGGCACGGCGGCATCGACATCATCGTCAACAACGCCGGCATCACCCGCGACAAGCTGCTCGCCAACATGGACGACGCCCGCTGGAACGCGGTCATCGGCGTGAATCTCATTGCGCCGCAGAAGCTGGTCGACGACCTGGTCGCCAAGAAGGCCCTGCGCTCGGGCGGCGCGGTCATCGACGTCTCGTCGATCGCCGGCATCGCGGGCAACCGCGGCCAGACCAACTACGGCACCTCCAAGGCCGGTGTCATCGGTCTGGTCGATGCCTACGCGCCGATCCTGGCCAAGAGCGGCATCACCATCAACGCCGTCGCACCGGGCTTCATCGAGACCGCGATGACCGCGGCCATCCCGCTCGCCACCCGTGAGGTCGGCCGCCGGATGAACTCGCTGCAGCAGGGCGGCCAGACCGTCGACGTCGCCGAGACCGTGGCGTACTTCGCCAGCCCGGCGTCGAATGCGGTCACCGGCAACGTGGTGCGCGTCTGCGGCCAGAGCCTGCTGGGTGCCTGACATGGCCAAGAAGGTGACGCTCCAGGACGTTTCGACCCTGGACATCTACGGCAAGGCCGCGCTCGGGATGCTTCCCGGGCTCGGCAAGCCCGCGTCGCAGCCGGCGTCGGTGCAGCTGCCCGACACGGTGTTCTCGATCCGCGGGCTGAAGGTCGACCAGAACAATCTGCGCGACTACGCACTGGTGACGAGCCTGCCCTACGGCGACACACTGCCGCTGTTCTACCCGTTCACGCTGCAGTTCCCGCTGATGATGAGCTCGATGGTGGCCAGCGATTTCCCGTTCCGGGCGATCGGCTCGGTGCACCTGTCGAACTCGATGCGGCGCCTGCGGCCGATCTCGGTCACCGAGCCGCTGGACATCGACACCCGCACGACCAACCTGCGCGAGCACCGCAAGGGCATGCTGTTCGACGTCGTCTCGGAGATCCGGGTCGGCCAGGAGCTGGTGTGCGAGCAGACGTCGACGATCCTGTCGCAGCAGCGCACCAGCCTTTCGGGTGGCGAGCGGCCTGCGCCGCCGGTCGAGCATCGGCCCCCGCCCCCGGATGTGGTTCTGGCGCCCAACCTTTCGCTGATCCGCAAGTATGCGGCGGCCAGCGGTGACCGGAACCCCATCCACATGGGCAACCTGCCGGCCAAGGCGCTCGGCTTCAATCGGGCGATCGCACACGGCGCCTGGAGCGCCGCGGCGATCCTCGCCAGCGTGGAGGGGCAGCTGCCCGACGCCGTTCGCTACGACGTGCAGTTCGGTCGGCCGATGTTCCTCCCGGCCAAGGTCAACGGCTACGTCAAGCCGGTTGAGGGCGGCTTCGACGTGTCGATCCTCGACCGCAAGAAGGGGTTCCCGCATCTGACGGGAACCATTCGGGGAGAATAGTTTTCAGACGGTCCCGCCCCGCCCTCGGCGGCGAGGCGGGACCGCACCCCACATCCGACTCAGCACCAGGAGGCAGCCATGGCCGGCGGAACCAAACGGCTGCCCCGCGCCGTCCGCGAGCAGCAGATGCTCGACGCGGCGGTGAAAGTCTTTTCCGCCAACGGCTTCCGCGAGGCGTCCATGGACGCGATCGCCGCCGAGGCTGACATCAGCAAGCCCATGCTGTACCTGTACTACGGCTCCAAGGACGAACTGTTCGGCGCCTGCGTACAGCGCGAGGGCGCCCGCTTCTTCGAGGCGTTGCAGCCCGGATTCAGCCCGTCGCTCAAGCAGCGCGACCAGGCCCGCACCGTCATCATGGGCTTCCTGCAGTTCGTCGACGCGAACCGCGAGGCCTGGCGGGTGCTATACCGGGTCGCCACCGGTCAAGCCGCATTCGCCACGCTGGCCGCCGCCACCCGCCGGCAGATGATCGATATGGTCGCCGGGCTGATCCGCCGCGGCACCACGACGCCGCATACCGACGCGGAATACGAGCTGATGGCCATCGCCCTGGTCGGCGCAGGCGAGGCGGTCGCCGACCGAATCTCCGAGGGAGACATCAGCATCGACGCCGCCACCGAGATGATGACGTCGCTGATCTGGCGCGGCCTCTCCGGTGATCGCAGGGATCGCGCCGACCACGAATCCTGAGAGAATTCGCGGGTAGTTGCGCAAGACGCAGGTCAAAAGCGTTGTAGCGCAATTCTTGTCAGACCCTTCTGGCACGCTTATGCCATGTCCGAAATCGTGCTGCCACCACGTACTGCAGCGCATGATCACCTCGACGAGGCACTGTCGGTCGGCGAGCTGATCGACGTCGCCGGCTACACCGACCGCGTCCGCGCGGCCGCCGACTACCGGCTGCTGCACGTCATCTCCCGCATCCATGAGCACCGCGAAGACCAGTACGTCGCCCGCCTTGCCGAGCAAGCACCATCAACCGAGGCCGTCAGCGTCGCACAGGTCCAGTCCCCACGAGACAAGTACGGCCCCAACGGCCTCGAACAAGCGATCGCCGACGTCGGCGCAGCGCTGTGCATCACTTCGCACCGCGCCAAGAAGCTGCTCGCCACCGCCTCGGCCGCGCGCTACCGGTTGCCCGAGACCGCGTACGCACTGGCCGACGCCATCATCGACCTCGACAGGTTCATCAGCGCAGTAAGTCGCACCAATCTCGTCAGCCATGATGCGATCCGTTCGCTGGACCACGACCTCGCCCGGGAGCTCTTCGATCGAGGTCCGATGTCGACGCAGCGATTCCAGACCCTGATCGATCAGCTGATCCATCGACACGACCCCGACGCCGTCCGCCGCCGCGCAGCGCGCACGGATGACGACCGCAACATCGCCATCGGCACCGATCGCTTCACCGGAGGTCAGGCTCGCATCAGCGGCACCCTGCCCCAGATTCAGGCCGCGATCATCGACGCGCGCCTGGATGCGATGGCCAAAGAAGTCCACACCGCTGACGGTCGCACCCTCAAACAGCGGCGAGCCGACGCCTATGTCGCTCTGGCCCAAGGGCATCAGCATCTCGAATGCCGCTGCGACGACTGCCGATCCGCCCAGGTGCCCGCGCCCGCAGCCGTCACAACATCGGCGCCGTCCTGCGGCCACCCCACACGTCCGTACCTGCATGTGGTGGTGAACCTGTCGACGCTGATCGGGCTCGACGACGATCCCGCCTACCTCGACGGTCAGGGACTGATCGACGCCGACACCGCACGAGCCCTGCTCATCGAAGCGAGACGGTCCTACATCCATCCCACGCAACCGAATATCGACGCGCCCGACCGGAGGTACCGCCCCTCCCGGAAGCTACGCGCCCTGATCCAGGCCGGCGAGATCTGCTGTCAATTCCCGGGTTGCAATAATCCAGTCGGCCGATCCGACCTCGACCATCAACGGGCATTCGCGGCCGGGGGCAAGACGACCCGTTCGAACATCGGCCCACTCTGCCGTTTTCATCACAGACTCAAGACTTTTGGGCATTGGCAGCAATACCAGGACCTTTGGAACACGACTGTCTTCACGAGCCCCGACGGCCACCGTTACGCCGGCAATGCCTACACCGGCACCGACATCTTCAGCGCCATCAGCCGCGAGCCAAGCGACCGGCCGCCAACGCACCCGACTCGAAGCCGGTTCGATCAACAGCGGGAAGCAACACGCACGAAACAACGACAGGCACAACAACGCTGGGAGCAACAGCACCCGCCGCCGTTCTGAGTCCTAGGCCAGGCGCGTGGTGTAGTTTGGGTCCCACTTGGTGATATGCGGGCCCAGTTCCTGAAGGAACTTCGCGACGTGCGGCGTCTTACCATGGGCGGCAAGCGCTTCCGGGCTCTCCCAGTGTGCATGGTCGGATTGCACCAGACCGTGACGCGCCGCCAGGCGCACGAATCCCATTCATCGGGCCGGCGGACCGAGATCGTCGGAGACCGCCTACTTTCCGGCTTGGTAGTGCGCGACACGAAGTCCGAGGATGTTCGCGACTCGCTCCGACGCTGCGGTCAAGGCGCCGACAACCTTCTCTGCCGTGAGGTTCGCTCGCGTGGCGGGATCCAGGCGGATCTGCACCTGATGCGAGGGGACACCCGCATCGTTGAAAGCGACTGGAGCGACCAAGAATTCAGCATCGATGTAGGGGTTCGCTACGTCGGCCGGAACGAACTGCAGGGTCGCCATCGTCAGAAGCTGCGTCAGGCGAGACGCTGCGAACCTGTCGGCAGCGACTGCGTCCATGACCTGGCTGAGGCGATCACGCAGTGACGGCGCGGACTCGTGCAGACGCCATAGGCCGTAGCCGCGGTCATGAACGCCGGCGAGCGCCGCCAATTGCTCGGCGATATCCGAGTCCGAGAGCTTCGGCTCCACCGACTGAAGCCATGATTCGATCTGCGGCGGCCCGGACCAGGCCATCGCGACGATGCCATACGGTGGCGTCAGCGGAAAGCGTTGCCCCGGAACGAAATCACCATCATGCGCGAGTCCGGCGATGTTCGTCACCACGAGCGAATCGGGTTCGATCTGACTCAAGGAGCAACTGGCGCCGAGGACAGAATGGAGATCCTGGACCACGCGATCGCCCGCACCGAGGAGCGGGTAGCGCTTGCGCAAGCCCTCGGCGACCGGCAATAGGCCGCTGCCGAGATGCCACCGACGATCGACGTCACGCGTCAGCACTCCGAGATGGTGCAGCTCGTTCATGATCAGGGCGCAGGTCGACGTCGTGATGCCGCACCTGCGTGCGATGTCCGCGGCGGTCAAGCCACCGTCCGGCTCAGATACGGCGTTCAGCACATCAATCACGCGGCGCGTGGGCGGCGACCCAGTGGCGCCGGACTCGGTGGTGGCCATTGCGCCCTTCACGTCGTTGCCTTAGCTTGGCGATATTCCAACTATATGAATTCAGGTTCCTAATATTAGGAGATTACATGACAGCGATCAAGGTGGGGCTCTGGGGACCGGGATCGATGGGCGTCGTGGCATTGCGTGGCGTCATCGATCACCCGACGCTGCAGCTCACAGATCTGGTCGTCCACAGCCCGAACAAGGTCGGCGTCGACGCCGGGCGGCTGGCCGGCACCGACGACACCGGCATCGCTGCCACGGACTCGCCGGATCAATTGCTGACCGGCGATGCGGATGTGATCGTCTACGCAGCCGCGGCGAATCTGCGACCGGCCGACGCGATCGGTGACATGGAACGGATCTTGCGTGCCGGCAAAGACGTCGTGTCCTGTTCAGTTGTGCCACTGGTGTATCCGAATGCCGTGGTATCAGAAATGACCACCGGACTACGCGACGCCGCCGAGGCCGGCGGCTCGTCATTCTTCACTTCGGGCATCGATACCGGGTTCGCCAACGATGTTCTCCCGCTGGCTCTGACCGGGGTATCACGCATGATCGAGACCATCACGGTGACCGAAATGTTCAATTACGCAACCTATCCCGACCGGCAAGCGATCTACGAAGTGCTCGGGTTCGGGCAGCTGGCGGAGTTCGAAGCCTTCGCGGCACTGCCCGGGATGTTCACATTCGGCTGGGGACCGGTGCTGCACCAGCTCGCCGATGGGCTCGGCGTCGAGATCGAACGCATCGAAGAATCGATCGAACGGCGACTCGCCGATGAGAGCTTTCGAACACCCACCGGAGTCATCGAGCGCGGCACCGTCGGGGCAATGCGGTCCACACTCCAGGGCTTCGTCAATGGTCGCCCCGCCATCGTCCTGGATCACGTCACGCGCATGCACGACGACCTCGCGCCGGACTGGCCGCAACCGAATATTCGTATGCAGCCCAACGATCTCGGCTTCGGCGGCGCCTCGGGCCGGGGTCTCTACCGTGTCGAGATCGAGGGGTCGCCGTCAATGCGATGCGAATTCGAGATGGCCGAGGACGGTGACCACGACCTCGGTGCGCGCATCGCGGGGGCCTCGCGGTTGGTCAACGCCATACCCGCCGTTCACGCGGCGCCGCCAGGGCTGCTCAGCGCGCTCGATCTACCGCAGATCTTCGGCCGGTCAACAATGAACGTCTCGCGCGGGATCAGTCCCGACAGTCGCAGACTTCCGCAATAGCTCGTAGTTCATCAGCCGGAACAAGTGATCTTGCCCTTGGCGCGCAGCACCCGCACCACCGACGCATCGACCTGTGCCTGCGGCAGTCGGCCGGCAGTGACCGCAGCGGTCAACGCATCGAGTACTGCCGGCACCTGCTTGGTGCTCAGCCACAGCGCCTGATCAGCCCCCGCCTCGAGCGCCATCGGCACCGCCTCGGTGATCGGGTGCTGGGCGCTGATCGCCGCCATGCCGGACAGGTCGTCGGTGAAGATGGGCCCGCCGAACGGGCGGCCGCCGTACCCGGTTCCGTTGCGCAGCAATCGCATTGCGTCCGGGCTGATGCTCGCCGGGGTGTCCGGGCCCGTCAGCCCGGGCACGATCAGATGCCCGACCATCACCGCGGACCAGTCGGGCGCCGACGGCATCGCCGAGTCAGGCCCGATCAACGTCTTGTACGGCAGCAGGTCGTCGGCGATCAGCGACGACAGCGGCGGCGTCCGCACGGTGCCGGTATGAGAATCCCCGCTGCCGTGCCCATGCCCGGGAAAGTGCTTGAACACCGGCATGATTCCGGCGTCGCGCAGTCCCTGCGCGAAGGCTCCGGCGTACTTGGTGACGGTCGACGGGTCGTTGCTGAAGGAGCGGTCGCCGATCACTTCATCATCCGGCTCGTCGCTGACGTCGGAGTCGGGCGCGAAATCGACGGTGATGCCCAGGTTCTTCATCTTCAGACCCATGTCCTTGGCCATCGAGCGCACCTGGTCCGGGGTGCGGGTCGCCGCGAGGGTGCGCGGCGCCGGGGTCACGATCCCCAGCTGGGTCAGCCGATTCACCCGACCGCCCTCCTGGTCGATGGTGACGGTCAGCGGCAACGTCGACTGCGCGGCAATCTCTTTCAGCGGGGCGCCGAGCATCGACATGTCGGTCCAGCTGCCGATGAAGATCCCGCCGATCCCCTGATCCTGCACGACCGCCCGCGCATCGGCGGCGCCGGTAACGCCGACGACCAGCAGCTGCGCCAGTTTGCGGCGCAGCGGCATCGTCCGCAACACGTCGGCCCCGCACGCCGCGACCGGAGCCGCCGACGATGATGGAGCGCTCGACGTGGGACTCGAACTGCTCGACGCGACCGACACCGGCGAGTCCTTTCCGGAACATCCGGCCAAGACGGCGGCCATCGCGGCCATAACGACGATCGATCGGCGGGTACTCACCCGCAGCACGCTGGCAGTTCTCATAAATACCCATCTTTCAGGTGTTATGTGGGTCACTATTCCGGAGTATCGTTGAAGCCAGCTGTAAGCGCTTGCGGGAGGCGTGCCCCATGACATCCGACACCATCATGATCGCCTACGACGGCAGCCAGAATGCCGAACGTGCGATCGGCTATGCAGCGCGGTTCCTTCGCGCGAAACGAACCTATGTAGTCACCGCGTGGGAATCGGGCAGCCATCAGGCGGCCCGACTCTCGTCATTGGCCGGCGGAATGCAGCCGGCGATGTCGTCGGAGTATGACGTCGCGGTCGATGACGAGCTGCGCATCGAGGCCGCCGAGATCAACAACCGCGGCGTGCATCAGGCGCACGACGCGGGCATGACGGCGGAGGGGCGCCTCGTCGAGGTCTCCACCACCGTCTGGTCAGCGCTGGTCGACATGGCCGACGAGCTCGACGTCGATCTGCTGGTCACCGGAACCCGGGGCGCGTCCGGATTCAAGGCGCTGCTGCATTCGAGCACCGCGGAAGCGGTCCTGAAGCACTGCCACCGGCCGGTGTTCATCGTTCCCGCATGCTGCACCGGCACCTCGGCCGCCGCGCCCGACTTGCATTCGAGCGCGCAGCCGCAGGCGTAGGACGAGAGCGACGTCACTCGGGCATCGCGGGCACGGACACTTCCGCAGTCGTAGATGGTAGTTTCGGCAGCTATGACCAAGCAGCGCCTCATCGCCGGAGCGATCGCCGGGATCCTCGGCGTGATCGTGGCCATCGCTGCGGTCTTCTTGATCGGTGCCATCGCGTCCAATAGCAGCCCGGCCACCAATCAGATCAAGTTCGATCCGAAGAACGGCGCCCTGCAGGGCACGGTCCAGTACGGCACTCGCACCAATCCCGGGGTCAACAGCTGACGCAGGCTCTGGGCGTGCCGCAGCGGCTCACCCGCAACGGCTCGCTGATCGCCGCCGCCGTCGCACTCCTTCTCGCGTTCGGCCAATCCTTCGGAGACATCGCCGCCGATACCAAACTCGATCTGACGGCCGATCCGGCCCGCTTCCTGGGCCGTGCCGCGCATCTGTGGTCGTCGCAGGCACCGCTGGGCCAGGTGCAAAACCAGGCCTACGGCTACTTCTTTCCCCACGGCACCTGGTTCCTGATCGGGCATTGGCTGCACATCCCGCCGTGGATCACCCAGCGGCTCTGGTGGGCGCTGCTGCTGTGGGTCGGCTTCGTCGGCCTGGTTCGGGTCGCCGAGGCTCTGGCCATCGGCAGCCCGGCCTCCCGCATCATCGCGGGGGCCGCGTTCGCCCTGAGCCCGCGGGTGCTGACGACGTTGGGCGCCATCTCGTCGGAGACCCTGCCGATGATGCTGGCGCCGTGGGCGCTGCTGCCGGTGGTACAAGCCCTGAACTCTGCCGAGGTCCGCGCCGGGCCGCGGCAACTGGCACTGCGATCGGCATGCGCGGTAGCAATGATGGGTGCGGTGAACGCCGCGGCCACGGCGGCGGCGGCTGGCGTCGCGGTCCTGTGGTTCCTGCTGCACCGTCCGTGCCGCCGCTGGGCGTCGTTCGGCGGCTGGTGGCTGCTCGGCGGTGTGCTCGCCTGCCTGTGGTGGAGCGTGCCGCTGCTGATCCTGTCCCGGGTCAGTCCACCGTTCCTCGACTACATCGAGTCGTCCCACACCACCACCGAATGGACCTCGCTCACCGAGATCCTGCGCGGCACCAGCAACTGGACGCCCTTCGTCTCCGATGAGCGGGTCGCCGGCGTGGCGCTCGTCAGTCAGCCGTTCGCCGTCCTCTGCACGGGTGCGGTCGCGGCGGCCGGTCTCGCCGGTCTCACCATGCGGCGCATGCCTTTCCGGGGGCGGCTCCTGGTGCTGCTGATGGTCGGCGTCGTGCTGATCGGGATCGGCTACGCCGGTTCCTTCGGCTCGCCGATCTCCGGGCCGATCCGCGATTTCCTCGACGGCTCCGGTGCGGCACTGCGGAACGTGCACAAGTTCGACCCGCTGATCCGCCTGCCGCTCGCCCTCGGGATCGCCCACCTGCTCGGCCGACTTCGCCTGCGGCGCGGCGCATTGGCCCATCCGGAGCGAGATCCGGCGGCCGCCGGCGCGATGGCCGTGGTCGTCGCGCTGCTCGGCGCCAGCTCGATGGCCTGGGCCGGCAATCTGGCCCCGACCGGGACCTACCGGGCGATCCCGGACTACTGGCCGCAGACCGCCCGCTGGCTCGATGCGCATGCCGGCTCCCGCGAGCATCCCAATCGCGCCCTCGTGGTGCCCGGATCGCCGTTCGCCAGCCAGATCTGGGGATTGACCCGCGACGAGCCGCTGCAGGGACTCGCGAAAACCCCCTGGGCCGTTCGGGATGCGATTCCGCTGACCCCGCCGGCCGCCATCCGCGCGCTGGATACGGTGCAGCGCAACATTGCCGACGGCCTGGCCACCCCCGACCTCGCGACGACGCTGGCCGCACAGGGCATTCGATACGTCGTGCTGCGGGCCGACCTCGATCCGCAGACCTCCCGATCCACCCGACCGCTGCTCGCACAGCAGGCCATCGCCGGATCACCGGGACTCACCCGGGTCGCCGAGTTCGGCGACCCGGTCGGCCCGCACTATGTGCGGGATGTCGTCGGCGATGATGGGCTGCGACCGAGACTTCCTGCGGTACAGATCTTCTCGGTGGATGCCCCGACCGACTTCGACGGCACCGGGCCGTCGTTGGTCACGCTGTCCGAGATGCCGCGCATCGCCGGCGGGCCCGAGGCGGCGGTCGGCGGGCCGGCGATCCTGGATGCCGACGCGCGCCGCGCCGGACTGCCCGCCGCGCCGACGATCGCCACCGACACCCCCACCGACCGCGAGGTCGATTTCGGGCGGGTGGACGACCACAGCTCGGCGATCCGGGCGTCGGGCGATCCCCGCTCGACGCAGAACGCGGCCGCCGATTACCCGGTCGACGGCGCCGAGCTGACCACCGGGCAGTGGCTGGTGGACGGACAGCCCGGCCAGCTACGCGTCGATGCCTCCGGGTCCGCCTCGGATGCAACGCAATTGGGCCAGTCGGCGCCGGCGAGCTCGCCGGCGGCGGTGTTCGACGGCGACGCCGGCACCTCGTGGGTCAGCAGCGGACTCGACGCCGCCGTCGGCCAATGGCTCCGGCTGCGTTTCGCGACGCCCCGCGACAACCTCGGCGTGACGCTGACGGTCGGCAAAGCGCTCGGCCCCGGCGTGACCCGCGTGCTGGTCAGCACCGAAACCGGGTCCACCGTCCAGTCCGTCACCCCCGACCGCCCGACGAGCATCCTCACCCCGTCCGGCGCGACCCGCTGGCTCACGATTCAGGCGCTCGCCACCAGCAACGGATCGGCCGGCAATCAGTTCGCCATCGCCGAGCTCGGCCTGTACGACGCGCAGACCGGAACACCGATCACCGTCCGTCATCGCACCGTGCTGCCGGAGCTGCCGGCCGGAACCACGGTGACGGGTTGGCAACTGCGTCAGGAATTTCCGGGACGATCGGCCTGCGTCGCATCACCGAGCCCGCGCGCCCCGAACGCCGTCACCTATTGCTCCGATGCGCTTTCACTCTCGGCCGAGGAGCCGTCGGCCTTCGATCGGGTGCTCTCCGTGCCGTCGCCGACCGCCGTCACCCCGACCGTGTCCCTGCTGCCGAAACCGGGCACCGCGCTCACCGCGCTGCTCGATCAGCCCGGCGTCGTCACCGCGACCGGAGGTTCCTCGATCACCGATCCGCGCGGCAATGCCAACGCGGCGGTCGACGGCGACCCCGGAACCAGTTGGACCGCATCACCATCGTCGAGCCGCCCCGGCGCGCCCGCACCCACGCTGCAGCTCACGCTGCCTGGGCCGACCGAGGTGCGCGCGCTGCGGGTGACCCCGCCGCGCACGCAGTATCCGGCGCACCCCACCCTGATCGGGATCGACCTGGGCACCGGCCGGCAGGTCCGGCCCGTCAACGCAGACGGCACCGTCACCCTCGACCCGGCCGTCACCGACCACATCACCATCTCGGTGCTGCGGCACGACAGCCTGCTCGACGTGAACAGTCTCGGGTTCGCCGCTGACGCCCCGACCGGCATCGGCGAGATCAGTGTCATCGGACCCGACGGCCCTTTGCCTGCCCCGAACCCCCAAGCTCCCGTGACCATCTCCTGCGACGACGGGCCGAGTCTCAGCATCGCCGGACGCGTCGTGAAGATGTCGCTGACCACCACGCGGGCCGCGCTGCTGGCCGGCGAACCGGTGCAGGCCACGGTGTGCGACCCCGCGCCCATCCAGCTGCCGACGGGTGAGCAGGAGCTGGTCGTCGATCCGGGCGGGGCGTTCATCGTCGATCGGGTCGGCCTGGCACCACCTGGCCCGGCTCCCGTCGCCGCCGTCGCGCAGCCGGCGCAGACGCCGAAGTGGGGACCGGCGCATCGCACCGTGACAGTGCCCGCCGCGGCCGGCGACCGGGTGCTGGTGATCCCGGAGAGCGTGAACCCCGGCTGGCGGGCAACGCTCGACGGAAAGGCCTTGCGGCCGTTGACCGTCAGCGGATGGCAGCAGGGCTGGATCATCCCGGCCGGATCGAGCGGGACGGTGCACCTCGACTACCGTTACGACTCGGCGTATCGCTGGGCGCTATTCGGTGGCCTCGGGCTGGTGGCCGTGCTGGTCGCGCTGGCTTTCATCCCGGCCCGCCGCCGCGCCGGCCCGGTCGCCACTCCCTGGGCCGGACCGGTCACCGGTTCCGTCGCCGCCGCGGTCGCGCTGTGGCTGCTCACCGGATGGGGCGTCGTCATCGCCGGGGCGGCCGCGGCCGGTATCGTCTGGTCAGTGCGGCGAATGACCCGGTCCGCCAATGCTTTCGGCCGTGTCCTCGTCGTGACCTCGACCGCACTACTCATGGTCGCGACGGCCGGCCTGGCCCGCGGCCCGTGGCACTCGTCGGCCGGCTATTCCGGTTGGGACGGCTGGATCCAGGCATTCGCGGGGACGGCGCTCGCCGTCACGGTGACGGCCGCCGTCGTCGAAGAAGTCGCGGCACGACGCGCGGATTCCCGGCGCCGCAACCAGTCTCGCGTCGGCGATTCGATCCACGAATAGCTGACGGCCGAAACCACCACGGTCCCAGCGACGGTCAGCAGCCACACCGACAGCATCGACCCCGAGAACGGGACGATGCCGAAGGCCGGGAAGACGGCCTCCAGAATCACCAGATGCCAGATGAAGATGCCGTATGACCATCGGCCGAGGGCCTGCAGCGGCCCGCTGGTGAGCAGCCGATCCGAGAGCCGGTCGCGACTCGGCGCGGTGAACACCAACGGCGCCAACACCGCGAACCCCAGCACCGCACCGAGCGCGGTCTTGACGGTGTACTGCCCGGCGGTCACCGCGACCAGCCCGGTCGGGCCGGCGAGATGAGTACACGACAGCGCGAACATCAGCAGCGCCAACGGCCACATGACCCAGCGGGCGGCGAACCAGCGGAACGCGCGGCTGTTCACACTCGGCCCGCTCGCTGCGCTCCCGGCGCCGGACGCGCATAGCTCCGCGAGCAGCATTCCCGCGATGAACCAGGGCAGCAGGCCCGGCAGCCAGTTCTTCGGCTCCACGCCGGCGGCGACCGGCAGCCGGTCCGCGATCGCACCCCACCCGAGCGCCACCACCGCGACCGTCAACAGGATCGGAATGCGCCACCGGCGGGTGCCGCCACGCAGCCGGCACAGCATCCAGCCGATGAGCGGCAGCACCAGATAGAAGGCCACCTCCACCGAGAGGCTCCACATCTGCGTCAGCCCGGCGGTCAACGACAGCGGCACGAACACCTGCGTCAGCGACAGATTCGCCAGCCAGACCGAGGCGGACGCACCCCGGGCCTCCGGCAGCAGCGTCAGCACCACCACGACGACCACGACATAGGCCGGCCAGATCCGCAGCACGCGATGGCGCAGATAGCGGCCGACCGCGGGACCCGGTCCGCCGTCCGCGGCCGCGAATGCATGCGGCCGCCACAGCAGAAACCCCGACAGCGCGAAGAACAGAGCCACGGCCATATCGAAGCGGCCCCACACCGGTCCCGGGAACGTCGACCGCACCGAGCCGGTCTGGAATGCCACGTGCGTCGTCAGCACTCCGATCGCCGCGAGCGCACGCACCCCCTCCAGCGCCGGCTGAAATCCTCGTCCGAGGTCCCCGGCTCTGGTGACTTGCGGCTGCAGGACGGACATCGGCGCCAAATCTACTGTTAGTCTCGCCCTCGGGGTACTGGGACGACGAGAAATACTCGGGCGACAAAGGAGATGATGGATGGCCGCGCGGCTGACAGGGAAAGACCTGCTGGGTCCGGTCGTCATCTTCGTCGGCGCGGCGCTGGTCATCGCGGCGCTGGCGCTGCCCTTCTATTTGGTCGGCACACTCAAGAAGGCCCCGACCGACACCGATGTGACGATCGTCGCGCCCACGGTGTCGGCCGACAGCTCGGTCAACCCGATGCCCGCGACCATCTTGAACCCGTGCTCGATGAACACGGCCAAGCCTGAGGTGGACGAGGCGCACCTGACCCGTCAGCAGCGTCTACTTGTCACCAAGCCCGCCAACTCCGACGTCCTCACCTATCAGTCGGGCAGCACGATCCTGATCGACCAGATCAAGACGGCCGCCGGAACCCAGACGCTGGACCAGTCCAACGCCTACGCCGGATGCCCGGCCCCGCTCGTCACCGCGGCCGTCGACATGCTGACGGTGAACCGCAAGACCGGTCGTCCGTCGACCGCCAGCGGCGGACAGTCGCAGCTGCAGGTCGAGCCGAGCCTGCCCGGTCAGCCGGCCAAGGCCATCCAGATCAAGGACCGCCAGGGCCAGCAGTACCGATTCCCGTTCGGCACCAAGAAGAGCAACGACTACACCTTCTACGACCTGGATACCCGCACCAACAACCCGCTGAAGTACGTCGATTCCAGCGACATCAGCGGCGTCAACGTCTACCACTTCACCCAGCAGGTGCCCGACGTCGATCTGACCACGATCAACGGTGAGGGCTTCGAGCCGCCGCGCGGCACGCTGCTGCAGAAGCCGGCGTCGTGGTACGGCCCGGTCCCGCGCGGCACCGACCCGAAGCAGGAACTCACGTCGCACCTGTGGGAAACGACCACCCGCGACGTGTGGGTCGACCCGGACAGCGGCACGATCATCAACATGCGTGAGCACGTGACGCAGTACTTCAAGTTCGCCGACCTGCCCGACAACGCGCCGGCCGCGCTCAAGGACTTCAAGCTCACCAACCTGGACGGCACGTTCGCCTACAACCAGGAGACGCAGCAGACGCTGGCGTCCTCGGCGAAGAAGTCCATGGACCGAATCCACCTGTGGGGCCGGCTCATGCCGATCGTCTTCGGCGTGATCGGTCTGATCGCACTGGTCCTCGGCATCTGGCTGACGCTGCGCCCACAACCGGAGCGCGCGCAGCCGACCGACGACGACGGTCCGTCCGACCTGGGCGCCATCTGGGGCGAAGAGTCGCCGCCGCCGGCGGGACCGGAAACCCCGGACGGCCCGACGACCGACCGCGTGCCGCTATTCCCGGACCAATCCGCCGCGACGACGCAGCAGTTCGCCGTGCCGCAGCCCGGCACCGAGCCGGGACCGGATGTCGCAGGGCAGCCGGACGATCGGACTCGGGCCATGCCGGCTATGGACAATCCGACTGCGCCGCAACAGGTTCCGCCGCAGCAATTCCCGCAGCAGCCGAGCTCGGAGCCGCAGACCCACGGCCATCACGAATGGGCGCCGCCGAATCAGCAGTCGCAGCCCGACCAGTGGGGCTGGTCGGAGCCGCCGCGGGCCGATCCGCGTCGCGTCGACCCCCCGCAAAACGACTGACTTCGGTTCGGCCCTGAAACCCTGACCAGAGCGGCAACAGAACCGCTATACGGCGATCAGTCGGCGCTCCAGTCAGGTTTTCAGGGAAGAAGCCAGGTGGTCGCCACGATGAATGATCGCCAGAATGTCGGCCATCGCATCCTCCCAGCCGAAGAGCACGTCCTCATAGGTCAGTCGCACGACCAGATAACCCTTGGCCACCGCCCGCCGATCCCGTCGGCGATCGTCGGCGTAGTTCGCCCGCGAGGTGTGGTGCTCGACGCTGTCGCATTCGATGATCAATCGATCACCGATCAGAAGATCGACTCGCCCGACACCCGGTATGTACACCTGAATCTGTAGATGAATCCGACGGCTCTGAAATCGCAAGCGCGCCATCGTCTCCGTACCGCTCTCGGCTCGCCGGTCGCATCTACCCAGCAGCTCGCGGACGCGGACAGGCGCGACCGACAGCTCGCCGCGCAGATCGGCGAGCTCGGCCAACTTCTTGTTGATGATCGAGTCGGCCACAACGACCAACGACTCGTCCGGTAGACATCGTGCGGCACAACCGAATGCGGCGAGCACCGAGTCGACCGCGCCATCGACCGGAGGGCTCGCGCCGTAACCGTGGCACGACTTGCTGTCCAGTCGGTACCGCGGAACCCGCCAATGCTGCCTGCTGTCCGGCGGCACCCACGCGCCGTGCCACTTGAGGGCCGACACACACGAGAGCACCCCGCCACGGCGAACCGCGTCCACGACTGACCGGTCCGCGGCAGGCACTGCGTACCAGCCTTGTCGGATCGCGGCGAGCTCTCCATTCGCCACCGCCTTCCTGATCTGCCAGTCGGTCAAGCCATTTGCGCGCAGCTCCGCCGTTCGCACCACTCCGGTTCGCCCGTTCATCCACACATCGTCGGGCCGATTCGGGTGGCCGAACTACCAGAATCCGGGATCTGTGGATGGAATCGGAAAGTGTGGATAACCCTGAAACCCTGACCAGAGCGGGAACAGAACCGCTATACGGCGATCAGTCGGCGCTCTGGTCAGGTTTTCAGGGCACGACGCTGCAGCACGACGCTGATGGCGGCCGCGGCGAGGCAGCAGAAGCAGGTGAGCGCCGCCAACTGCAGCACTGAATCGGCAAGCGTCACAACCAGAATGATCTCGGCGATGAGCGCGACCCAGGAGACGGCGGCGAGCCGCGTCCGGTCGACCGCGATGGCCGCCAACAACGCCAGCTGCAGCACCGCGCAGGCGCATCCGGTGAGCGCGAACAGCCACAGCCAGCCGGCGACCGGACGATAGTCGTCCCCGATGATCACCGGCACCAGCGGTCCGCCAATCGCCGATGCCGCCACCACGACGGCGCCGAGGCCGGTGAGCAGCCGCAGGCCGCGATCGAATGCGTCCGTCGAACGACCGGGCTCGGCCAGGCTCGGGAAGATGACGACGCCGATGGCCTGCGGCAGCCAGAAGGCCGCCTTGGTGGCGATCGTGCCGAGCGCGTACACACCGGCGTCGTGGGAACCCAGCACCGGCCGCGACAGCAGCAGGTCGACCGACGTCAACGCGATCAGCACGCCCTGCACCTGAGTCGCGCGCAGCACGCCGGCGAAGGTCTCCCGATCGACCGGCCCGCGGCGAGGCCGCAGCCCCGCGGTGCCCATGGCGACCACCGCGGCCACGCCGCAGCCGGCACTGGTCGCGGCCAGCGCGCCACCCGGACCCGCACCCATCGCCAGCACCACGACCACCGGTGCCGCCCGCAGCACGCCGACCACAACGAGCAGTCGGCCGAGGGTGCTGAACTGCCGTCGTCCCTGGATGACGCCCTGCGCCAGCGCGATGAGCACCAGGAGCGGCGCGGTCGCCAACGCCGATAGTGTCGCCAGGAAACCCGTCTGTGCGACCGCCATCACCACCGGCACGGCGGCGGCACTCAGCCCGCACACCGCCCCGAACAGCCAGAACCCGGATCGGTAGACGTCGCCGATAGCGATGCCGCGCACAACCTCTCGCGCGACCACCGCCTGCACCGCCAACGCCGGGACCCCCAGCAGCAGCGTGGCCTGCAGCAGCACCGCGAATTCGCCATACTCGCCGGCCGTGAGCCAGCGGCTCGCGGGCAGATGCACCAGATAGCTGCAGATATTGGCAGCGAGCGTGCCGACCACGACCGCGCCGGTGCCGGCGTCGATCGATCGGGCTGCTCTGGTCACCGGGTCAGTCTGCCCGGCCCGGCCGACGCGGCGCGACCCGGTCCGGCAACCGACTGGCCCCGATCGGCCCCACTAAGCTGCCGGTATGGCACGGCGACCGATGGTGTGGCTCGTCGGCTACTGCTCCCTGCTGGCGGCGGTGATCTGCCGGCCGCTGGCGTCGTCGGGCTACCTGCTGGTGCGCGACGCGGTCTCGACGCCTCGCTCCCATGTCACCGACGCGACGCTGGGGCTGGGCGATCTGGCGCCCCGGGCGGTGCCTCAGGACTGGTTCCTGGCGCTGTGCAGCGCGATCATCGATGGCGGCGTGGTGGTCAAGCTGCTCATCGTGGCGGCCGTGCTGCTGGCCGGAGTCGGCTACGGGCGGATGGCGCTGCGCCTGGTGCCCGGATGCGGTCTCGCAGGCGCACTGGCCGCCGCCACGGTGGCTGTGTGGAATCCGTTCGTCGTCGAACGGCTGATGCAGGGACAGTGGAGCCTGCTACTCGGCTACGCGATGCTCGGCTGGGTCGTAGTGCTGACGCGGGATCTGTCCGTAGAATTCAGCGGTACCAAGGTGATTCGGCTGGGCAGTGCGGCCGCGGTCGCCGGTCTGACGCCGACCGGCGCGCTGCTCGCGATCATCGTCGCGGCGGTGACGCTGCGGACCCGGGATCTCCGAACCTGGTGCGGCGCAGCGCTCGTCGCGCTGATCGCCTGCCTGCCCTGGCTCACCGCGGCGGCACTCGGCTCAGGCGGCGCCACTTCCGATCCCGGGGGCGCACAGGCATTCGCGGCCCGCGCCGAACCCGGCCTGTCGACGATCGGTTCACTCGCCGGGCTCGGCGGCATCTGGAACGCGCAGGCCGTGCCGGACACGCGCACCACGCTGTGGGCCGTGGTCGCCACGGTCGCGCTGCTCGCGGTGGTGGCGGCCGGCCTCCCGGCACTCTGGCGACGCCGGCGAATAGCGTTGTACCGCAGTCTGTTCGTGCTTGCCGCGGTGGTTCTCGTCGTCGCGACGCTCGAAGCCACCGCTCCCGGGCTGGCGGTGATGCGCGCGGGTATCGATCATGTCCCGGGGTTCGGTCTGCTGCGGGACGGCCAGAAGTGGGTCGCTCTCGTCATCCCGTTCTATGCGCTGTCTGCTGCCGCCGGAATTCGCTCGGCACGCCGTTATGTTCCAGCGGGTTTCGCCACCGCCATCGCGATCGTGCTGGTGATCGCGCCGCTGCCGGATGTCATCACGACCGGCCCGGCAAGCCTCGGATCGACGCTCCGTCCGGTGCACTATCCCGGCGACTTCGCGGTCGTCGCCGGGATGATCCCTGCCGATTCCGGTGACGTCGTGATCCTGCCGGACGGCATGCTGCGGCAATACACGTTTGCACATGGTCAGCCGACGCTCGATCCACTGCCCCGGATGCTGCGCGCCGACGTGCTGCAGACCGGTGCGCTGACCATCGACGGCCACGACGTTGACGCCACCGACGGCCGTGCGGCGGCGGCACACCGGGCGCTGGCCGCCGGTGCGACGCCGCAGCAATTGGCCGAACTCGGTGTCGGCTGGGTGATTCTCGAGTCAGGCGGTCCGATGGCCGACTCGACCACCGACTCGCTCCGGCATCTGCAACTGCACTACGCGGGACCCGAGCTGATCGTCTACCGGATTCCCGGCCCGGTGATCCACC
This sequence comes from Jongsikchunia kroppenstedtii DSM 45133, assembly GCF_000380485.1. Lineage (GTDB taxonomy): Bacteria > Actinomycetota > Actinomycetes > Mycobacteriales > Mycobacteriaceae > Jongsikchunia > Jongsikchunia kroppenstedtii. The sequence continues at coordinate 91,560 of NZ_AQYG01000041.1, forward strand.
GGGCGTCGACCGTGGACCGGGTTCTCGCCTGGCTCGCGCACAGCCTGTGGCTCGCGCTGCTGCTCAGCGGGCCTGCGCTGGCAGTGGCTGGTCGGCTGCGTCGTCGCTCGCGGCAATCACTCCCCGGATCGACCGGCCGGACGCCGCGGCATCGATGACCCGACGCACAGCGGATGCGGTATCCGGCCAGCTATAGGCCTCGGCCCGGCTGCGCGCGGCGGCCCCCAGGGAGCGGGCCCGGGCCGGGTCGTCCAGCAATTGCTCAGTGGCGCCGACGAATTCGTCCAGGTCGTCGACGAGCATCCCGGTGACGCCGGATTCCACCGAGTCGGTGAGTCCCCGCGAGCTGCGGTAGCCGATCGTCGGCACCCCCCGCTGCGCGGCCTCGATGACCGCCAGTCCCCAGCCCTCGGTCCGGGACGGCATCAGCAGCACCGACGCCTCCCCGAGCAGCCGGTATTTGTCGTACTCGCTGACCCGGCCGTGGAAGACCACCCGGTCGGTGATGCCCAGTTCCATTGCCCGCTTCACCAATTCGTCATGCCACCAGCCGTCGCCGATGACGTCGAGCGCGATGCCGGGGTACCGATGCCGCAATCGGGCCACGGCGCTGAGCGCGTGTTCGATCTGCTTGTGCGGCACCAGCCGCGACAGCACGCACAGCCGCTGGGAATCATGCTGCGGTGCCGGAAGATTCGATGGCACGTCATCCAATCCACCACGGGCGATGGCGATTCGGTCGCCATCGATGCCCAGGTCGATCAGGTCGGCCCGGGATGGCACCGACACCGTGAGATACTGGCTGCGGCGATAGACCGCGGGGGCCAGACGCGACTCGATGAACCAACCGATCCGGCCGATCAGGCGACCCGCGACCGGCCATTGGGCGCGATGGCAGTGATGCACCAGCACGACCGTCGGCCGTCCGGCCCAGCGGGCGAAGAACGGCACGCCGTTCTGCGTGTCCACCACCACGTCGGGCACGACCGACGCCAGCGGTCCGCGGCCGACGCGGGCGGCGAGCATGGCGCCGAGTGCCCGCGGGTAGACCGTGAACCGGCCGCCGCCGCGCGAGATCGTGTAACCGTCACGCTCTTCGTGGGCCGGGGCGCCCGGGTAGCCGGCGGTCCGCAGTGTGACGGTCAGACCGTCGGCTGCCAATTCGGCCGCAACCCGTTCCAGGTAGCGCTCGCTGCCGCCGCCCTGCGGGTGGTCGCTGTCGCGCCAACAGAGCAGCAGCACGTTGCGCACCTGCTCAGCGTCGGATACCTGGTCATTCATCGGCTCCCACGGTAGCGGGCGGCCCGGCGCGAGTAGGGTCACACTCCGTGCCACCGCGTCTGACCTCACGATTCGCGCGGCTCGCCACCTTCCGCCGCGCCGCCGGGCTGCTCAACGATTTCCGCTTCGAGCAGCCCGATCCGGATCGTTTCTATGGGGCGATGGCCCGCGACACCGCAGCGATGATCGCGGCTCTGTCGCCGGCGCCACTCCTCGGGCAGATCATCCTGGATGTCGGCGGTGGCCCCGGATACTTTGCCGACGAGTTCCGCCGACGCGGGGCGCGGTATGTCTCGGTCGAGCCGGATCCCACCGAGATGCACGCGGCCGGGCTGCCGCAGCGCGGCAGCATTCGCGGCTCCGGCACCCACCTGCCGTTGCGCGACGGCGTCGTCGACATCTGTTACTCGTCGAACGTCGTCGAGCATGTGGCCGACCCCTGGCGCATGTGCGACGAGATGGTCCGGGTGACCCGCCCCGGCGGTCTCGTCGTCATCAGTTACACGCTCTGGTACGGCCCGTTCGGCGGCCACGAGATGGGACTGACGCACTATGCCGGCGGCGCCCGAGCGGCACGCTGGTACACCCGTCGCCACGGTCATCCGCCGAAAAACCTCTACGGCACTTCGCTTTTCCGGGTCACTGCGGCCGACGGACTCGACTGGGCGCGCACGGTCGCTCCGTCCCGGGCGCGACTCGTCGGCAGTTTCCCCCGCTACCTGCCGCGATGGATGTGGTGGGTGCTGCGGGTGCCGATACTCCGAGAAGTATTGTCCACCAACCTGGTTCTGGTGCTGCAGCGGACCGGCTAGAGATCGGCGCTGCGGGCGACAAACGCCCAATGGCCCTGCCGGCCTTATATCGAACCTCGTTCTTCTGCGATCTCTTTGCTAGTGACCAGGGCGTCGATCTCGTACAGGATCCGCTCGAAACCGAAGACGATGTCATCGTCCAGAACGTCGTCTGAGTATTCGCTGTCGGCCATCATGGACGCCAAGACCGAATACCCAGTTCCCGCAGCCGCGGTTGAAGGAACTGGATCACCGCGTCCCGTTGGACGGATGTAGTGGGACTTTCGCGCACATCACGACGTACGTTGGCGATCTGTCGCGCGTAGCCGTCCAGCAGCAACGCGCAGCCGAGGCGCCGACTAGTAGTCGTAGGTATCCGACGTGGACGAGTTCGAGTCGTTGCTCACCTGGACCGTGGTCTGCGTCGCGTATCCGATGACTCCGAGCACGATGTAGACGATCACCAAGACCTTGGCGGCGCCCGTCACGATGAGCGGACGCGTCGGCGATGCCGGCGGCGCGGTCAGCACTTCGCCGTCGCCGAACAGCTTCTTGGGGTAGGCCGACGTGACCAGCAGCCAGTACGCGCCCAGCCGGAACCGGAACCGCACCGCCGCGGCATTCGCCGCGAACACCGCATCCGGCGTGCGCCCCTGAATAAGCACGATCACCCATTCGACGATCGATGCGATCGCCAGTCCGACGCTCACCAACGCATTCAGTATTGCGGCCGGAATTACGAGGATGATCCGGAAGAACACCGCGGCGCGGTTCATGGTCACCGGCGGCGGGATGTACGCGATCACCGGACCGGTCGGCTCCCACGAGAACGGCGGGTACTGGCTGGACAGGAAGAACAGGTACGCATCAACGCGCACTTGCCAGTTCAGGTACGCGGTCTGATAGTTGTAGGCGAATTCCGGGGTCTTCGCAGTGAACAGCGCGGCGAACCACGACACGATCGCGATCAGGGCCGACCCGATTCCCAGAGCCCACAAGATAATGAAATGCGGGATCAGCAGGATCAGTCGGAAGAACACCGTCAACCGAGGCTGCGGCCCCGGGTTGGCGATGTCGACTTCCGGTAGCAGCTCCATCGCCGGCGGCGGGGGTGGCGGCACGGCCTGGTAATAGTTGGTCGGCGGTTCGGTCGGATTCATTGCAATGCTCCATTTCCCGATCGGCGAGGGATTCCCTACCTGCATCAATGTAGCCAGTCACCGCGGCTATCGGAGGGGTATGGATCAACGCGTCGGGCGGCTCAGACAGTTGTTGTCGCACAACAACTGTGGCGCACAGTTGACCGACTAGCCGAGCGACTCGCGGCCACACACCTCGATATAGGCCTGCTGCAACCGATCTGCGGCCCGCGGCTTGTCCGGCTCGGGCCGTTCGATGCCCAGATGCGCCTCACGCAACTCGTCCATCAGATCGTGCGCCAGCTCCGGCGAACCCTCGGCGAGCAATTGGGCACGGATCGCCAGCGCCGGGGTGGTCGGGCGATGCTCGACCCCCCACGCGCCCAGCGCCACCAGCACCGGAACGGTCTGTATCCCCGCCTCGGTCAGGGTGTAACGGGCCTTCTGACCGCGCACCGCCTCGTCTTTGGTGAGCAGGCCGTAGCCGACCAGGCGCCGCAGTCGGCTGGCCAGGATGTTGGACGCGATGCCCTCGTCGTTGCGCGTGAGCAACTCCCGGAAGTAGCGCCGATCGCCGAAGATGATGTCACGCAACACGATCAGGCTCCACGGATCACCCAGCACCTCGACGGCGGCGTTGATCGCGCAGCCGGATCGTGGCTCCTCGCGCATCGTCACCTCCATCGCGATAAGTGCTTGCGTGTTGCAACTCCTTCAGTCTAGCCTAACAGTGCTTGCAAATTGCAATCACTAGACGAAGCCTCCGGAGGAGCCATGCAGTACACGCGAGTCCACAACCTGAACGTCTCGCTCGACGGCTTCGCGGCCGGCGAGGAAGTCACCCTCGACCATCCGATCGGCGGCGCCGAGGCGCTCTTCAAGGAATTCGATGGCCGCTGGATCAACGGCGTCGATCTGGACAACGGCCCGGTCGGATTCGGTTCAGCGCTGACCACGCTCTGGGGGCAGGGCATCGGGGCGGAGATCATGGGCCGCCGCAAGTACGGCCCGCAGACCGGCCCCTGGCAGGCGGACGACGACTGGAAGGGCTGGTGGGGCGACGAGCCGCCGTTCGCCACACCGACCTACATCCTCACGCACCACCCGCACGAGCAGATCGACTTCGCCAACGGCACGAGTTTCCGATTCATCGACGCGACCCCCGCCGAGGCACTCAAGGCCGCACAGGAGGCCGCGAACGGTCTGGATGTGCGGATCGGAGGAGGACCGTCGACCGTCCGGCAGTTCCTCGAGGCCGACCTGATCGACTTCATGCACCTCGTGATTCAGCCGATAACGCTCGGCCGCGGCGTATCACTCTGGGAGGGGCTCGACGACCTTCAGGAACGCTTCACCGTCGAATCGGCCTCCGCACCGAACGGTGTGGTGCACCAATTCTGGAATCACAAGCGCGACTGAGTATCCGGCGGCAATCGCCGACTACATGTCGGCGATCGCCTCCAACGGTTTCGTGCGCGCGGCCCGCACCGCCGGCCAGGCCGCGGCCAGCACGCCGACCACCGCCGCGGCGATGATGGTCACCACGAATCGTCCCCAGGGAATCACCGGTTCGGTGACCACGCCGTTGCGCAGCGCATGCATCATCGCCCAGCCGAACACCCCGCCCATCAGCGTGCCGAGAATGGCGCCGAACAGGGCGATCAGGACCGACTCGATATAAATCGTGCGCTGCACCTGGCCCCGGCTCATACCGAGCGCCCGCAGCATGCCGATCTCCCGCTTCCGCTCGATCACCGACAGCGCCAGAGTGTTGACGATGCCGATCACCGCGATCAGCAGCGCCAGCCCGAGCATGCCGGACAGCACCGTCATCATCGTGTCGATCTGTTGTGCGGCTTCGCCCTTGAACTCCGACTTGGTCTGCACCTTGATCGCCAGGTACGGCTTGGCGAGATCCTCGACGCTGTTCTGCACGGTCGCGACGCTCGTGCCCGGTTTCACCTTGAGGAGCACCACGGCATCCTGCTGCAGGCTGGTCGGCATCAGCTGCTCATAGGCCTGCGGACCGACCATCCAGTCCAGTGAGATCAGCTTGGTGAACGGGGTGTCCTTGTAGATTCCGGTGACCTTCACCGGCACCGGGCCACGACTGGTGTCGACGCTCGTCATGCTGATGGTGTCGCCGACCTTCCAGCCCTTCGACTTCGCGGTATTCGCCGACACCAGCATGCCGTCGTCCGGAATCGTCGACGACGCATTGCCTTCCATCGTGTACGGCGACACCGCCTCGGCGTCGGCCGCCGGCCGCGGCGCGTACCCGTGCACCGTGTCGTCGCCGACCTTCGCGGTCACCATGCCCATGCCGACGGCCTTGTCGATCCCGTTGATCGTCGACGTGATGTCGTTGGCGACCGCTGGAGGCACGCCGCCCTGGCTCGAGCTGATCACCAGGTCGGCGTTCATCCCCTGGTCGACCGAGCTGTTGATCGCGCCCTTGAACGACGATCCGAACGTCCCGATGACCGCGACCAGCATCAGCCCCAGCGTGAGCGCGAAGGCGGTGGCGGCGGTACGACGCGGATTGCGGACGGCGTTGGTCTGCGCGAGCTGGCCGATCTTGCCGAACGGCTTGGCGAAGACGAACGACAGCAGTTTCACCGCGGGCCGCGACAGCGCGGGCGCGCCGAACACGATCGCGATGATCACCAGGAGCGCGCCGAGACCGACGACGGCCATCGCACCGTTGCCCGTCTGCGTGGTGCCGGCGATGACGATCGCCAGACCGGCAACGCCGAGCACGGCTCCGATGATGGTGCGGCGCTTGATCGATTGCGCACCATCGGTCATGCTCTCGCGCATCGCCTCGACCGGCGGGATCGACGACGCCCGCAGTGCCGGCGCCAGGGCGCTGATCACAGTGACGATGATGCCGACCGCCAGGCTCGCGATCACCGGCGTCGGACCGATCACCAACGGCCCCTCGGGCAGACCGGTGCTGCCGGAGCTGAGCAGCGTCTTGAGCGCCGCGCCGATCCCGATGCCGGCCGCCGGGCCGATCAGCCCGCCGACGAGTCCGACGATCGACGCCTCCAACAGCACCGACCGGACGATCTGTGCGCGGCTGGTGCCGATCGCCCGCAGCAGGGCGAGCTCCCGGATCCGCTGCGCGACGATCATCGAGAAGGTGTTGTAGATCAAGAAGATTCCGACGATCAGGCCGATCGCGCCGAAGGCCTGCAGGATGTAGTTGAAGATGTTCAGGAAGCTGTTGACCTGCTTCTTGGCGTCGTCACGCACTTCCTGACCGGTCTGCACCTTGAACTGGTCGCCCAGGTTCTTCTGCGTACCGGCGGGCTGGAAGTTCGACACCCGGTCCCGAAGCTGCTGCGGCGTCACCCCCGGCGCGGCCGAAAGCTCCACGGAGCCAACACTGTTGCCGTCGGACAGCAGTTTCTGCGCGGTAGCGGTGTTGAACTGGATCAGCGTGAATCCGCTGGTGGCGCCCGGAAGATCGGTGATACCAACGATCTTCACGGCGAACGGCCGGCTGTTCGCGCCGCGCTCGACGAGCGCCTGGGTGGTATCGCCGACGGAGAGATCACCACGCTCGGCCGCGCTCTTGTTGATCACGGCCTCGACCGGCGCACTCGGCGACGGTGTGTCACCGGCCATCGGCTGCGGGGCGGCACCGCCCGGAAACAGCTTGGCGTCAGCGGGATTCAGCGCCTGATCGGGACCCAGATAGGCGCCGGCCAGCGACGGAGCGCCGCCGCTCTGGATACGACCGCCGCCCTTCTTGGCGATGACCGCGGGCTGCGAATACTGCGGGACGATCCGGTTGATACCCAGCTGGGTCTTGTTCTCGGTCAACGCGGTGACCACCGTATTGGGGACACCGGCCTGGTCCGACGAGTCGGCCGAGCTGATCTGGGTGTCGACCCCGATCGCCGTCTTGTCGAAGATCCCGTTGAACGAGTCCTTCACCGTCCCGGTGAAGACCAGGGCGCCGGCGACGAATGCGGTGCCGAGCACCACCGACAACACGGTCAGGAACAGTCGGAGTTTGTGAGCGCCGATGTTGCGCAGCGACACCTTGCGCATCGTGCTCGACGCGAGCGGGCGTTTGGAACTGGGCTTGCCGGACGTACCGGACGGCAGCGTGCTGGTGGAAGTCATTGGTGCCGTCGCCTATCCGCGCGAATGACGACCGGGGCGACCGTCGGGTGCCTCCGTACCATCCGCCGGCGGCCCCCAGTTCGACTGCGCCGGCGGTATCGGATCGGCCGGCGAGATCGGATCGGTCGGGCGGGGCGACTGGTTCAGATGATCGACCGCGGACGGCGGGTTCGGCTGCGCTGCCGGCGCAGGCGGCGCCACTGGCGCTGCTGGCGCAGGGGGCGGAGTGGTCGCCGGACGCTGCTGGGCCTGCTGCGCGGGATCGTCGAGATGCTTCATGTACTCGAACACGTCGTCGGCCGACGGGTGGCGCAGCTCGTTGACGATCCGCCCGTCCGCCAGAAAGACGACGCGGTCGGCGTAGCTCGCGGCCCGCGGATCGTGCGTCACGATGATCACCGTCTGCTGGAATTCATCGACGGCCGCCCGCAGGATGCTCATCACCTCGCCGGAGGAACGCGAGTCGAGGTTGCCGGTGGGCTCGTCGCCGAAGATGATGTCGGGCCGGCCGACCAGAGCCCGGGCACAGGCCACACGCTGCTGCTGACCACCGGAGAGCTCGGAAGGCCGGTGACTCAACCGGTCCCGCAACCCGAGACGGTCGATCACCGCGTCGAACCAGGCCTGATCGGGCTTGCGGCCGGCGATGTCGAGCGGCAGCGTGATGTTCTCTTTCGCGGTGAGCGTCGGCACCAGATTGAACGCCTGGAACACGAAGCCGATCCGGTCGCGACGCAGCAGCGTCGTCTGCTTGTCGTTGAGCGCCGACAGGTCGGTGTCGCCGATGGTGACGCGACCGCTGGTCGATGCGTCCAGCCCGGCGAGGCAGTGCATCAGCGTGGACTTGCCGGAGCCCGACGGCCCCATGATCGCGGTGAACTCGCCCGCGGCGAAGGCCACGTCGACCTGCCGTAACGCCTCCACCGTTGTGTCGCCGGAACCGTAGACCTTGGTCAGTTGTTCGGCGCGGGCCGCGACCGCCTGGGTGCCGGCGGCGCCACGGGCCGCGCTAGCTCCGGCGTTCGGACCACTTGGGGGGACTGACATGCGTTGCCTCTCTCGACGTCTGTCGGCCGGCCCCGATGACGGGCGCACCGCCGACAATCCACAGTGCGCGACAATCCTGACCTACCGGCCTCGCCTGCCACCATAGGTGAACTCCCCCATCTTCACCCGCAGGTTTTGCTGGCCGTCGAAAGTGGCGCCGCCGAGATCGCCGGCGGGCGAGTCAACGAAATTCGCAGATCACCGGGGGTATCGGCCGGGTCGCGGCCCCTCGATCACTCGCTGCGCGTCCGGATCCTTCAAGGCGTTCATCAACCGTCAGCCCTTATCGTCAAGCAGCAGTAGCACTTTGCCGATCGAATCGGCCGAGTTCAGCATTTCCTGTCCGCGCGCGGCGTCGCCGATCGGCAGGCGCGCCGAAATGATCGGCGCCACCGTGCCCGCATTGACCAACGGCCATTCGTCTTTCGCCACGGCCGCGACGATCTCGGCTTTCGATCCTGGGCCGGCGATCGGGCGGTTCCGCACGTTGAGGCCGATGACTCGCGCGCGCTTCGCGATCAGCGTCGCGATGTTCAACTCGCCCACGAGTCCGCCCTGCATACCGATGATGACCAGACGTCCGCCGGTCGCGAGTGCGGCCACGTTGCCGGGCAGATACTGGGCGGCCATGATGTCGAGGATGACATCGGCCTGGTCGGCGAGCTCAGCGGCGAAATCCTGTTCGCGGTAATTGATCACGATGTCGGCGCCGAGCTGCCGGCAACGTTCCGCCTTGAGCTCGGACCCGACGGTGACCGCGACTTTCGCCCCCAGCGCCTTCGCGACCTGGATCGCGTGTGTCCCGATCCCGCTGCCGCCGCCGTGAATCAGCAGGGTCTCCCCGGCCGTGAGCCCGGCGTCCATCACGATGGTCGACCACACCGTCACCGCCACTTCCGGCAGCGCGGCCGCGTCGACCAGCGACACACCTTCCGGCACGGGCAACAGCTGCGTTGCCGGGACGACCGCGTATTCCGCATAACCGCCGCCGGCGATGAGCGCACAGACCTGGTCGCCGATGTCATAGCCGGCGACGCCCTCGCCCACCGCGGCGATCGTGCCGGAGATCTCCATCCCCATCACGTCGGTGATTCCCGGCGGCGGCGGGTACAACCCCTGCCGCTGCATCAGGTCCGCGCGATTGATCCCGGCGGCCGCGACCTTGACCAGTACCTCGCCGGGAGCCGGGCGCGGGGTGGGGAAATCGTCGACGACGCGGAGATCGGCCGACGCGTCGTCGACGACGACCGCGCGCATGGCCTCCGGCACATCGGTTGCCGCATTCATGTTCGGTTGCCTTCCAGATCGTTCCAGCACGGCCGGTCAGCCGCGCTCGGGCATCGACGTCGGGACGGGCATATGCAGCGCCAGCTGCCCCTCGGTGATGACGTCCAGCTGCACGGTTCGCATGGGCCGCAGCGATCGCAGGTCGTCGGACATCCGCCCCTCGCCCAGCTGCATGTCGACGTGGCGCGGCAGGCGCGTGGTGCCGCCCGACAACACGTTGGTCTGGCTCGTGGTCGAATGCCATGCATGGCCGATCTGGGTGTACGACGTCAGCGTGGACACCGCCGCACCCGACCGGTGCGGAGTCTGCTTCGGGGTGCGCGCCGATAGCGAAAGATCCATTCCCCCTGACTCATTGGCGATCCGAGCGGTGGCCCGGCGGTCATCGATCTCGACATCCAGATCGGTGACCCACTTGGGAAAGCCGTAACCGTCATGACCGCGCACCTGCGCGATGTCGGTGTTGACGGGCAACGACAGCACATATGACTCCAGGTGTTCGTTCTTGAGAGCCGCCGCGAGGTCGATGAAGCCCGCGCCGCCGTGCCGGGCCGGACGAACCGCGACGCCCACCGCGGCCTCCGTGTAGAAGTCGATATCGCAGACGTCGTAGCGGAAGATCATCACCGACGCGAGCCCCAGACCCGGCGCGACCGCCAGGGGCGCCAGCTGCTCGGGCAGCCGCCGCCGGATCGCGCTCAGCGGCGCGAGCATCGTGACGCGCGCACTGGACATGCGGTAGTAGAAGTTCGGGGTGAGGGTCGGCCCGATCGGCGAGTCGACCCGCGTCTTGGGCAGCTGCCGGAAGAAGTCCACGCCGCTCACCCGGGGATCGCGGGCGATCTCATCGAGATCCGGGTCCATCCGGTACCGGTCGTAGAACCCGCCGCGAGGAACCGTGACCGTAAGGTCGCCCAGTTCTACCTGCATCATCCCCAGAGTGACGTCGCTCGCGGAACCGATCTCGGTCGATGAGTTCGATGGCATGTGATGACTCCCTGCTGATCCGACGATCAAATGTATTCAGTGCTTACATAGCAACCTACGTTGCTATGTAAGCACTGTCAACACTCTCCGCGTGGATCCGCCAGCCGATCGGCCTCGGAACTACCCCACGACGTCGGCGATGATCCGCGACGCGAGCTTGTCGGAGGACTGCGGATTCTGGCCTGTGTACAGGTTGCCGTCGACGACGACGTAGGGGCGCAACGGGATCGCACCCTTCGAGTAGTCGACTCCAGCCTCCTTCAACCGGTCCTCGAGCAACCACGGCGCCTTCTTCGCGAACCGGTTGAGCAGTTCCTCCCGGTTCGACAGGCCCGTCATCCGGCGACCCGCGAAGGCCGAGCCGCCGTCGGCGTCGGTCGCGGCGAGCACCGCCGCCGGGGCGTGGCAGAGCAGTGCCAACGGCTTGCCCGAGCGCAGGCGCCGCGCCAGGAGCGCGCCCGACACCTCGTCGTAGGCCAGGTCTTCCATCGGTCCGTGGCCGCCGGGGTAGAACACGACATCGAAGTCGTCGACATTGACCGCGTCGAGAGACACCGGGCTCGCCAGGACGTCCGCGATGCCGTCCAGATAGCGTTCGACCGCCTTGCGCTTCCATGGAGTTCCGCCCGCGATACCGAGACTGAGGCGATCCAGGGTCGGCGCCTTCCCTCCCGGCGTCGCGACGGTGATATCCCAGCCCGCCTCCGCGAACAGGCGATGCGGCACGGCGACCTCCTCGGCCCAATACCCGGACGGATGGACGGTGCCGTCATTCAATGTCCAACGGTCGGCGGCCGAGATGACGAACAGGACCTTGCGCATGGTGTACCTCGATTCGAATGGTCGCCGCAGGACGGCGGCCGTTCGCGGCAGCCACGACGACGCGATGTATACGACGCTTACATTAGACTGGTCCCAGGCCCTGCGCCAGGAAGGACTTGCCTCTCACCGAGCGTGCAACCCGATGAGCTGGTGATCAGGCGCCGATCGTCGAGAGTTAGATTTGAGGCCATGTCAGCTTCGCCCGGGTCGTATCACCACGGTGACCTGCCCGCCGCCCTGGTCCGCGCGGCAATGGAACTCCTGGAGGAGAGCGGCTCCGACCTCTCACTCCGCGCGGTGGCCCGCCGGGCGGGCGTATCCACGGCCGCGCCCTATCGCCACTTCGCAGACCGGGATGCGCTGCTGTCCGCCGTTGCCGCCGTCGGCTACCGCGAATTGGCGACGTCACTGATGCGGTCGCAGCCCGAGCCGTCCTCGGTCGACGACGTCGCGACCATCGCGGTCGCGTACGTACGGTTCGCGCTCGATCGGCCCGCGCTCTTCCGAGTGATGTTCGCCGAGCCCTGTGACCCGACCAACCCGGAACGGGTCGCCGCCGTCGCCGCGATCACCGAGTATCTGGAATCGATCGTGCAGCGGATGGCTCCGGACGCCGACCACACCGCGATGGCCACCGGCATGTGGGCCCTCGTCCATGGGCTCGCATTCCTGCACCTCGACGGCAAATTCGGCACGACCGCATCCGAAGTCGACGGACGGGTACGGGCCGCGGTCAAGGCCGTGAGCACCTACCGCGTGGGCTCCTGACAGAGCCGCGCGACCGGACGCGTGCTGATCAGCCGGTGCGCTTGGTCAGCGGCACCACGAGCGGCCCGGCGCCCGTCGGATCGGCGATCACCTGCGCCCGCAGACCGAACGCGTCCTGCAGCACCGCCGGAGTGATCACGTCGTCGGGCGTGCCCTCGGCGAGCACCGCGCCGTCGCGCATCACCACCAGCCGATCGCTGTAGCGCGCCGCGAGATTGAGGTCGTGCAGCACCATCACGACGGTCTTGCCGTGCGTGGTGCGCAGGTCCTCGACGAGGTCGAGCACGTCGATCGCGTGCGCCAGATCGAGGAATGTCGTCGGTTCGTCCAGCAGCAGCAGATCGGTCTGCTGGGCCAGCGTCATCGCGATCCAGACCCGCTGGCGCTGACCGCCGGACAACGCATCGACCGGCCGGTCGGCGAGGTCGGCGACATCGGTGAGCGTCAGCGCCTCACTGACAGCCTGCTCATCCTCGTTCGACCACTGCCGATACCACGACTGATGCGGGTGCCGTCCCCGCGAGACCAGCTCCAGGACCGTCAAACCCGCTGGCGCCGTGGGTGATTGGGGTAGCAGCCCCAGAGTCCGCGCCACCTGCTTGGTGGGCACCGATGAGATGTCGTGGCCGTCGAGCAGCACGGAACCCGACTTCGGGCGCAGCAGGCGGGCCAGCGAACGCAGCAGCGTCGACTTGCCGCAGCCGTTCGGCCCGATGACCGTGGTGATCTGGCCGTCGGGCACCTGGACGTTCAGCCCGTCGATCACCGGCGCATCGCCGTATCCGACGGTCAGATCCTGTGCGGACAACCGCGATGTGGTCAATACGGTCGCCATGTCGTCGGGCGTCACTGCACTCATGCCCCACCCCTTCGGCTCGTCATCAGCATCAAGTAGATCAGAGCCGGACCGCCCAGCGCGGCGGTGATCACGCCGACCGGCAGCGCCACCGGCAGCAGCGTGCGGCAGATCAGGTCACCGGCCAGCACCAGCGCGGCGCCGCACAACGCCGACGTCAGCGGTCCCGGCGCAGGCGTGCGGCTCAAACGCAGGGCGATCTGCGGCGCCAGCATGGCCACGAATGCGACCGGCCCGGCCGCCGCCACACACAGGGCGGCTACCGCGACCGCCACCATCAGCAGGGCCCCGGCGGCCCGCGACGGATGCACCCCGAGACCGCGAATGGAGTCCGCGTCCAGCGGCAAGACCGACAGCGACCGGGATCCGGCAATCACCGCCACGGCGCCCACGGCGACGCCGATTGCCGGCCACTTCACGGCCGACCAGTCGGCCCCGCCGACCGAGCCCACCAGCCAGGTTTGCGCACGGGTCGCGTCAGTGGTGATCGCACGGGTCAGGAGATAGCCGACGACGCCCTGCAGCGCCCAGGTCAGAGCCACGCCGACCAGCACCAGCCGCAGCGGATCCAGGCCGCCGCGACGCCAGGACAGTACGTACATCGCTGCGGCAGCGGCGAATCCACCGACGAGTGCCGCCACCGGAATGCCGACCGTGCCCAGTCCCCAGCTCGTGCCGATCGTGATGACCACCACGGCACCGACACTCGCGCCGGCCGAGATGCCCAGAAAGTCCGGGGTCGCCAACGGGTTTCGGGTGATCGTCTGCGTCAGTGCGCCGGACAGTCCGAATCCGGCGCCCACCAGGGCCGCCGTCCACGCGCGCGGCAACTGGGAGTCGAACATGATGACGTTCTCGATGCGATTGCCGCCGCCGAACAGGATGCGCATCGCGTCGAAGAAGGACATCGGATAGTCGCTGACCGCAACACTGCCGGCGAACAACCCGACGACCAGGATCGCCAGCAGTACACCCACAATCAGTCGCCGGGGACGTACCAGGAATGACACGGGTCCCACCGCAACGCGATTGCGCCGCAGCGGGATCGGGGGCGCGTCGGTCATCAGTTCTGCTGTCATACCGACACCAGCCTGCGGGAGCGGACCAGGGCGATGAACACCGGTGCGCCCAGCACCGCCAGCACGACGCCCGACTGCACCTCACCCGGACGGCCGAGGACCCGGCCGAGCACGTCCGCGGCCAGCAGCAGCACGGCACCGATCACAGCCGAGTACGGGACGATCCAGCGATAGTCGGGACCGACGATCATCCGCGCGATGTGCGGAGCCGCGAGGCCGAGGAACACGATGGGGCCGCACGCCGCCGTCGCCGCTCCGGCGAGGAGCGCGATGGTGATGACGCCGACCAGGCGCACCCGGCCGACCTTGGCGCCCAAGGCTTTCGTCGCGTCGTCACCGAGGCTCAGCACATTCAGCGAGAAGCCGCCGGCGACCGCCAGCACCAGCCCCGCGGCCACGAACGGCACCGCGGCCCACAGCACGTCGAAGCCCCGGCCGCTGATCGAGCCGACATTCCAGAAGCGCCACGCGTCCAGCGATGTGCTGTCGGTAAGCACGATCGCCGAGGTCACCGCCAGCAGCACCGCATTGATGCCGACGCCGGCCAGCACCAGAGTCATCGGGCTGGCTCCCGCCGTCCCCGCCATCCGGCCGGCGAGCACCGAGAGCACGAACACCAGGGCGACCGCCGCGGCGGCACCGAGCAGCCCGAAGATCATGTACTGGATAGGGCTCGAGATGTCGGCGAGGTAGACACCGGCCACCACGGCGCACGCGGCGCCCGCGTTCACCCCGAGCAATCCCGGCTCTGCCATGGGATTTCGGGTGTGCCCCTGCGAGAGCGCACCCGCGGCCCCGAGCGCCAGCCCGGCGACGATGCCCAACAGCGTGCGCGGCAGTCGAAGATCCTGAACGATGCCGACGGCGTCCGAGCTGTGCGCGGTCTTGGTGGCCCACAACGCATCCCACACCTCGGACGGGCTGAGTGTCCGCGAGCCGATGGCGATCGACGCGATCACGGCCACAAGCAGCAGCACCGCGATCGTCAGGGCTCCCCAGAACCTGGCCTGGCCACGCGCCGAGCTGCCGGTCACAGCGAGCGCTCCGAATACGGATAGATCATGACGGCTTGGCGTTCGCCATCCAGTACGCCTGCGATTTGATCGACCCGCGGTCGATTCCAAAGTCACTGCGCAGAACTCGCACCGCACTGCGGGTGATCTTGGTATCGGCAGCCACCCAGCCGAAATGACCGTCCGCGTCGAACTTGTTGGCCCGCAGGGTGTCTACGATTCCCTCACCGCGTCGAACCCAGTGCACGACATCGGCCTCCCGGCTGCGCAGCGGCAGATCCGTGTCGTCGTCGTGCTGGTACTCGAGGAAGACGTGAGCCGTGGCGACACCGGCATCGAGCAGCGAGTTGATGGCCGGCAGCGAGGCCGTGTCGCCCACCAGGATCCAGCCCTTCGGCGCCGGTTCCGGCAGCGCGAATTTCGAACCCATGAACGTGGCGGCGATGGTGTCGCCGGGGGCCGCCTGCTGCGCCCAGCGCGCGGCGGAGCCGTCGTGGATCGCGAACTCGATGAAGAAGGTGTCGGCCGCCGGATCCGCGTCGACCAGGGTGTAGCCGCGCTGGTGCAGCTTTCCGGCACGGTCGGAGAACCACATCCGCACCCACATCGTCGGATGCAGCGGCCGCGCCGTCAGCAGACCGCCGCCGGTGAAACCGATGCGGATGTAATGCTCGGAGATCCGCTCGGTGCCGGTTACGGTGAACTGGTAGTCGTCGGCGCCCAGCATCTTGAGCACCGCGCCCTGCCAGCCACGCGAGCGACCCGGCTGCCCGTCGCCGTTCGTCATGCCCACTCTCCATCAGTTAATTAGCTATAGCTGAGCCTAACCTAAATCGAATTTCGATCAGTTACGGCCCGGCCTAGACGAGCTCCATTCGACGCGCGGCCCGGGACAAACGAAAACCGCCAGAGCTCCCGTAAGTCGGATGCTCTGGCGGCCTCGTTGGTCGCCGGCGCTTACGCCAGGCGCTGCTTGAGGGCGTCGAACTCGTCCTGCACGCCGGTCGGCAGCTTGTCGCCGACGAACTCGAACCATTCGGTGATCGACGGGATCTCTTCGCGCCACTCGTCGACGTTCACGGCGAGGGCCTCGGCGACGTCATCGACGCTGACGTCCAGACCCTCGAGGTCCAGCGCGTCGGGCGACGGCACGATGCCGATCGGGGTGTCGTTGCCGGCGGCCGTGCCCTCGATGCGCTCGATGATCCACTTGAGGACGCGGCTGTTCTCGCCGAATCCGGGCCACAGGAAGCGCTTGTCGTCACCGCGACGGAACCAGTTGACGAAGAACACCTTCGGCAGCTTCGACTCGTCGTGGTTCTTGCCCAGGTCCAGCCAGTGCTGGAAGTAGTCACCGACGTGGTAGCCGAGGAACGGCAGCATCGCCATCGGGTCGCGGCGGATGGCGCCGACGGTGCCCTCGGCCGCCGCGGTCTGCTCGGAGCCGACCGTGGCGCCCATGAAGACGCCGTGCTGCCAGTTGCGGGCCTCGGTCACCAGCGGGACGGTGGTCTTGCGGCGGCCGCCGAAGAGGATCGCCGAGATCGGCACACCCTGCGGGTCGTCCCACTCGGGAGCGATGGTCGGGCACTGGCTGAGCGGGGTGCAGTAGCGCGAATTCGGGTGCGCGGCATGGGTTTCGGTCTCCCGAAGGAACCAGTCGTTGCCCTTCCAGTCGATCAGATGATCGTGCTCGCCTTCCAGGCCCTCCCACCAGACGTCGTTGTCGTCGGTCTTGGCGACGTTGGTGTAGATGGTGTTGCCCGCCTCCATGGTGATCATGGCGTTCGGGTTGGAGCTGTGGTTGGTTCCGGGCGCGACGCCGAAGAAGCCGAACTCCGGGTTCACGGCGTACAGCCGGCCGTCCTTGCCGAAGCGCATCCAGGCGATGTCGTCGCCGACGGTCTCGGCACGCCAGCCCGGAATGGTCGGCTGGATCATCGCGAGGTTGGTCTTGCCGCAGGCGCTCGGGAACGCGGCCGCGATGTAGTAGGCCTTGTTCTCGGGGCTGATCAGCTTGACGATCAGCATGTGCTCGGCGAGCCAGCCCTCGTCGTGGGCCATCGCCGACGCGATACGCAGCGAGTAGCACTTCTTGCCGAGCAGCGCGTTGCCGCCGTAACCCGAACCGTACGACCAGATCTCGCGTGTCTCCGGGAAGTGGGTGATGTACTTCTCCGAGTTGCACGGCCACGGCACGTCGGCCTGGCCGGGCTCGAGCGGCGCACCCACCGTGTGCAGCGCCTTGACGAAGAAGCCGTCCTCGCCGAGGGCCTCGAGAACCTCCGGGCCGACGCGGGTCATGATCTTCATCGACAGCACGACGTACTCGGAGTCGGTGATCTCGACGCCCAGCTTCGGGTCGTCCGCACCGAGCGGGCCCATGCAGAACGGGATGACATACATGGTGCGGCCGCGCATCGAACCGCGCAGCAGCGGCGTCATGGTCGCACGCATCTCGTCGGGGGCGACCCAGTTGTTGGTCGGGCCGGCATCCTCTTCGCGCTCGGAACAGATGAAGGTGCGCGACTCGACGCGGGCGACGTCCGCCGGGTCGGAGTGCGCGAGGAATGAGTTCGGCTTCTTCGACTCGTTGAGCTTGGTCAGCGTGCCCGCCTCGACCAGCTGCGCGGTGAGCCGATCCCACTCGGCGTCACTGCCGTCCGACCACACCACTCGGTCTGGTTGCGTGAGCTCAGCGACCTCGGCGACCCAGGCAAGCAGTGCGGCGTGCTTGGTGGGGGCGTTGTCGGGCTCCAGCCCGGGGATGGTGGCAGCAGTCATGTCGTTCTCCTGTGCGGGCCCGAGTCGGACCCGCAGAAATCAGCCGAGTGACGAGCCCACCCGGTAGTGGCATCCTTTTCCCAGGCTAGCGCCCATGGTCCGGTTCACGAAAACGGGGCTGAGTTTTGTTCACCACATCACTTTCAGGGCGTTGAGCGCCCTGAATACGGGTCCATCGGCTACCAACGAGTAGCTCCGGACCGCGGGCTCGCGCCGCACCGCGCGACTAGTCCAGGCGACCCGAGTCCGTCGGCACCCAGCGGCCGCTCGCCGGCTCCAGCCGCCGAGCGACGAAACTGCCGTCCGAGCGCACCTGCGTGATCCGATCGATCTGGCCGTCGCGATCGGAATCGGTGTACACGGTCAGCCCGTCCGGGCCGTTCCGCGTCAGCGAATCGGCGATGCCGTCGGCATCGGTGTCGACCTCGGCCGGTCCCAGATCCCAGGTCCGATCGTTCTCGACGACCCAGAGGTTGTGCCGCGCCGACACGGACGACCCGACATCGTCGGGAGACTCGGCGAACTCGGGCACGAAGTCGGCGCACATGACGTTATGACGCCGGCGACCCCGGTATCGGTTCCGCCGCGTGCCGCACCGCGAGCAGCTCGGCCAGGCGCGCCTCCGCGTCGGCACGCCGCCGGCGCGAGTCGCTCAGCAGGCCCTCCACCTCGGCCACCTGGTCGGCGGTCGACCGGGACCGACGCTCGTAGTACCGCCCGATGCGCCCGGTCAGCGCCGATTCGGCGGACCCGATCGCCGCGACGACCTCCTGCTCCAGTACCGCACGCCACTCCGCCACCGCGTCCTGCGCCCAGCTGCGCAGCCGGCCGCGCAACGCCGCCAGCCGGCGCTCGCGCACGACCACCCCCGCGACCACGAATCCGAGCAGCAGACTCAGCGGCATCGACACCCACTGCAGGGTGTCCACCGCGGCCATCGGCGCGACCGCGAGTCGGCCGAGGCCGAGGCCCGCCGACGCGCCCAGCACGATCATCATCAGGTCCTCGCGCCGAACCCCCGACGTCGGGACGGGCCGGCACGGCATCGCCCGCGGCGGCCCGTCGGCGCCCGGGCTCTCCTGCGCCGCCTCGCCGAACCCTGCGGTGGCCACGGCCTCCCAGGCGTCCAGTTCATCGATCAGGCGCCGCCGGACCGACGCCGCCCGCTGATCGAGCTGATGACGAAACCATTCCTCGAAGCCGTCGCCACGGCTCCTGATCCGGTCCGTCCGGTGCCCGGCGGCCTCCGCGAACGCTCGGCTCTCGGTATGAACCTCGGCCAGCAGCTGAGCGCGCCGCTGCCCGGCGGCGACCCGCACCGCATGCAGCCGATCGGTGCGCCCACGGTCCCGGCGGGCGGCGATCTGCGTTCGTCGCCGCGCGAGGGCGGCCGAGTCGTCCTCGCTGATCGCGTCCCGGGCGTCGTCGATCGCCGCCTGGGTCACCGAGTCGGCGGCCAGGGCGCGCAGGGATACGGCGTCGGCCGACAGCTGCTCTCGAATCCACGCGACGAGATCGGGCAGACCGGACGCGTCGCGGTCGCCCGCGAGCGCACCGGCGGCCGTCACCGCGAATACCGGCAGTCGATGGTCGGGGTCGAGCAGTTCCCGGGACGCGTACAGGGTGTCGGGCCAATCCCAGAATGCGTCGATCTTGGTGCACACCAACGCGACCGCGGCCGCTTGCGATCGCAGCTCCGTCAGCACCCGTCGGTCCTCGGCATCGGCGACCGCGACCGGATCGATCAGAAACAACCCGACCGCCGACATCGCGCCACCGTCCGCCCCGCAGGGCACGCGGAGATCGGCGAGGTCGGCAGTCAGGGCCCGCCGCAGCAGGCCGCCGCCCGCCCCGGAGACGCCCGCCAGCATCACGCCGGCCCGGAGCCCGGCCTGGTCCGCGGTGATCCGCATGGTGTTCGGGGCAGCCATGGGCACCTCTCGCGTCGACGTCGCCGGCAGTTCCGGTTCGCCGACAGATCGTAGATGGCGACGCATCGCGGCGCGCCGGGTATATCCGTTTTAAGACTCGGCGGATTCCAATGATCGCTAAACCGATATTTGACGAAAATGCGGGCCAATCCACGGCCGCCGCAACCGCACCCGTTGTTAGCATTGCCGCGGCGATCAGGCATACACGACCAATTGGGGGGTCGGCTCGTGAGCCACTGCTCGCATCATTCCCGGCACCCACGACTCCTGCTGCACCAGCCCGCTGAACGGCACGCCGTGGGCGCAGACCCAGAACTGGTCGCTGCCACAGCAATTCGCCCAGGGGATCCGCTTCCTCGACATCCGATGCAACGGATTGCAAGGCAGCACAAATGCTTTCGGGATCTACCACAGCAGCTTCTACCAGGGGGTCACCTTCGACACCGTGCTCGACCAATGCCGGACGTTCCTCGCCGCCAACCCCGGCGAGGTGCTGATCATGCGCGTGAAGAAAGAGGACGGCACCAGCAACGACGTCGGCGGCGCTTTCGGCCAGATCTTCGACGGATACCTGGGCGCAAAGGGTTACGGCCCATTGTTCTTCACGCAGAACCGGATTCCGACGCTCGGCGAGGCACGCGGCAGGATCGTGCTGATCGCTCAATTCGGCAACACGCTGCCGTGCCTGCAGTGGCCGGCCGGCGACAACGGCGTCTTCACCACCGACCGCTTCTACCTGCAGGACCACTACAAGGGCAGTGGCCTGGCCGGCCTCGATTCCGGTTCGGCCGGAACGGGTTCCGCCGGTGTCTCGTCGATGATCGGCGTGGGCTCCTCCGGCGGCGATAAGTTCAGCCACGTCAAGGCCTGTTTGGACCGCGCTGCCGGCGACCCGTCGAACATGCTGCAGTACATCAACTTCACCAGCTACGCCGACAACGCCTGGCCCGTGGACAACGCCGCCGCCATCCTGCCGAAGGTCCAGGCCTACCTCCAAGCCAACCAGAACACGGCAGCGCATTACGGCATCGTGCCCATGGACTTTCCGGACCGGCACCCGACCGTCCTGAATCTGTTGCTGAACAAGAACTTCGGCTGACGAGAGCCTGTTTTCGGAGTGGCCCGCGGACGGCGATCGCTAACGCGAAGTTAGCCAAATACAGGACCCGTCAAAGGCTTTCCTGGCAATGCAAGTGTTGTTAGCATTGCCGCGGCGATCAGGCATACACGACCAATTGGGGGGGTCAGCTCGTGAGCCACTGCTCGCATTTCTTTCCGGCGAGCAGTCCGATCCGACCGAAAAGACTTGTGAACACATGTTGAGAGCTTCCGCGCGCCTTCGTCGTGCCACCACTTTCGCTGCGGCGGCGGCCACGGCCGTCACGATCGCATTCACCTTTTCCGCGACGCCCTCGGCCACCGCGGCGCCGCTGATCCCGCCGCCCGCCAAGCCGAGCATCAACGTCACGACGAACGCCGATCACGTGACCATCCAGCTGGGCGACCCGAACACCGGACTGGCTCAGGTAGCCACCTTCTGCACCGCGGCCCTCATCGATATCGCGAAGGCGGTCCCGCTGCTGCCGAGCCTGGTGACCGGTGTCCTGCCACCGCTGAACTCGATCGATCCAGCACTGTTCACCTGGGGCCCGTCGCTGCAGGTCACCAGCGCGTTGCAACGCCAGCGCACCTACGACATACCCGGCGTCCGTCCGGGCATCTACCTTGGGCTCGGCATCTGCGTGAATCCCGACATTCTGCATCCGGCAGTCGAATACAAGCCGGTCTTCGTGGGCAGCAAGGTGCAGCAGGGATCGGCGGCCCTCGGCCTGGGCAGCTCGGTCATCACCACACCGGGCGCGCTGCCCGCGGTCTTGGCGATTCTCGGCGCCGGCAGTCTGAGCGGCACCGGCAGCTGATCACCCCGGCGACACCCGCCGGTCGATCGCCCGCAGCTCGCCGGCCAGCAGACACTCCAGTTCGTCCCGCGCGACTCCGCCGGCCGCCAGCCGGTCGAGTTCGCGGGCGACTCGGGAAAGACGCTGCGGCACAGCGGCTTGCGCCAAGTCACGGATCGGCTCGAGCAATTCGGCCACCCCGCTGCGGTCGACCATCAGCGCCTCCAGCTCCGCCGCGGTGATGCCGGGCGATTCGGCGACGGCGGCCAGCCCCACGTGCATTCCGCTGCGACCGAACCGGCGCGCCAATTCCGTTGCCGCGCCCGATGTCTCCGCGGACGTGGCGCCGACTACGGCGGCCGCCGTCAGCGGTTGCCGCACCCCCGAATCGACCAGGGCGCTCAGCAATCGCACATCGTCCTCGGTCGGTCGCAGCGTCGCGAGCAACGGCGCCGCCCGCCGCACCACCGGGCCGAGTCCGTCGACCGCGGGCGGGTCGACCACGTCGACCTTCCCGAGGACCAGCAACGACCGCCCGGCCGGCAGCCGCTCGATAGCCCGCCGATCCGCGTCGCGCGGCGGAGCGACGAGAAGATGCACGGCGATGTCCGCGTCGTCCGGCTCGACGCCGTCGGTGACGCAGCCCAACCGCTCGGCCAGCGCCCATCGCAGGGTGCGTCGGCCACTGCCCGCCCGACCGGACACGACGACGCGCGGCGGACCGCCGAACCGGGCCGCCACCGCACGCAGCTCCGCGGCCTCGGGGTGGCTGTCGGCGAGTTCACTCAGCCGGAACGCCACCTGCCGATGGGCCTCGGCGATGTCGGCCGTGCGCGATGCCTGGACCATCGGTCTCCCCACTTCCAGCCGCCGTTGCGGCATCGGGGATACACCATAGTGTCCGATTAGTCCGATTTGAACACCGGCGGCTAGCCCTTGGCCCGACGGATGCGGGACGATGGGGGCGTGTCGGACACATCTATCGAAGCCCAGCCCCCCTCGCCCGAGCAGGCCGATGACGCACGCGGCGGCGAGCGCGAGCTGACGCCCGAAGAACGCGCCCGCCTGTTCCCACGCGTCACCAGCTACCGATTCCGCCGCGGCGCGATGACGCCCAACCAGCTGGAGAACTGGGACCGGCTGTGGCCGCAGATCGGGCACGACGCCGACGAGAACGAACTCGACCTGCCTGCGTGGTTCGGCCGCAGCGCGCCGACCGTGGTCGAAATCGGCTGCGGTACCGGAACATCCACCGCCGCGATGGCCGCCGACGAGCCCGACCTCGATGTGATCGCCGTCGAGGTCTACAAGCCCGGACTGGCCAAGCTGATCGGGCTGATCGACCGCGGCGGGATCACCAACATCCGAATGATCCGCGGCGACGCGATCGTCGCCTTGCGGCACATGATTCCCGAGGCATCGCTGATCGGCGCGCGCGTCTTCTTCCCGGATCCGTGGCCGAAGGCCCGGCATCACAAGCGCCGGCTGCTGCAGGGCGGCACCTTCGGCCTGCTCGCCCGCGTCATCATCGACGACGGCGTCCTGCATATCGCCACCGACCACGCCGACTACGCCGAATGGATCCAGGACGAACTGGCCAATCAGGAGTACTTCGAGCCGTTCAACGGCGAGACACCGTTCAGCCTCGATCGGCCGGTCACCAAGTTCGAGGGCCGCGCCCACACCGAGGGCCGTGAGATCACCGAATTCGTCCTGCAACGGAAGGCCCGGTCATGACATCGGAGACCGTCGACAGCAAAACCGGCGAGACCAAACCCGGGGTCGGCGACATCATCTCCGGGAACACCGCCGGGCGGCGGGTGCTGCTGATCTGGGACGCGCCGAACCTGGACATGGGGCTCGGGGCGATCCTCGGCGGCCGCCCGACCAACGTCTACCGCCCGCGCTTCGACGCCCTGGGCCGCTGGCTGCTCGACCGCACCGCGGAGATCAGCCGGTCCGCCGGTGGCGACGGCATCGAGCCCGAGGCCACGGTGTTCACGAACATCGCGCCGGGCACCGCCGAGGTCGTGCGGCCGTGGGTCGAGGCACTGCGCAACGTCGGTTTCGCTGTCTTCGCCAAGCCGAAGGTCGACGAGGACAGCGATGTCGACGCCGACATGCTCGACCACATCGAGCTGCGTCGCCACACCGTCGGGCTGGCGGGGTTGGTGGTCGCCTCGGCCGATGGCCAGGCGTTCCGCGAAACCCTGCTGGAGGTCGCCGGCGAGGGCATCCCGGTGCAGGTGCTGGGCTTCCGGGAGCACGCCAGCTGGGCCCTGACGGCCGACGAGCTGGATTTCGTCGACCTCGAGGACATCCCCGGGGTGTTCCGCGAGCCGCTGCCGCGGATCAGCCTCGATTCGCTGCCCGAGGAAGGCGCCTGGCTGGCACCGTTCCGTCCGCTGTCCTCCCTGCTGAGCGGCCGACCAGCCGGGTCGTGACGGGTGATTGCGGCCACCGTGCACCACAGGAGATCGAATTCACTGGATACTGTCGATAACGAGTTGCCCACAACCGGGTAACCGAATCCGGCAGAAGATGGCGGGGGGCGCGTCGGGGCTGGAAGAATCGCGTCCCGGCCTATGCACTCCATCGAAGACAGGGAGATTACGTGTTCGGCGCCATCGGTTCATTCGTGTACCGGCTACGGTTCGCGGTGATCGCGGTGGTCGTGGCGGTGATGCTGGGGCTCGGGCTGTTCGGCCTGGACCTGCAGAAGCACCTCTCGCAGAGCGGCTGGTTCGACCCGGGTTCGCAGTCGTCGCAGGGCAGCGTCCTGGCCGACAAGGAGTTCGGCCGCGACCACACCCAGGACATGCTGCTCCTGGTCACGCCGCCGCAGGGCACGTCGGTCGCCGACCCGGCCTTCGGCGCGAAGATGGAATCGGTCATCAACGACCTGGTCGCCAAGTTCGGTCCGAACGGCACCGAGAAGGCCAACATCGTCAATCGCGACAACCCTGGCATCTACGACCCGTTCGCTCCCGGCACCGCCCAGACGCAGGTGCAGCAGACGCTGTTCAATCCCGATAAGACCAAGGCCTTCCTCTCGATCGGCATCGCCGGCGAGGACGACGACACCGTGCTGGCCAACTACCGCACGATCAAGCCGTTCTTCGACGACGCAGCCACCGCACACGGGCTGCCTGAGGGCACCACGATCCAGCAGGCCGGCCTGCAACCGGTCGCCGCCGCCATGTCCGACGGCATGAACGAGGACATCCACCGCGCCGAGGTGATCGCGCTGCCGGTGGTCGCACTGATGCTGTTCTTCATCTTCGGCGGCGTGGTCGCCGCCGTGCTTCCGGTGGTGATCGGCGGTCTGACAATCGCCGGCTCGCTGGGCATCCTCAAGCTGATCGCGATGAGCACGCAGGTCAACGTGTTCGCCCAATCGGTGGTGACGCTGATCGGGCTCGGCATCGCCATCGACTACGGGCTCTTCATCGTGTCCAGATTCCGAGAAGAGATAGCCGACGGCTATGACACGCGAACAGCCGTGCGCCGCACTGTGATGACGGCCGGGCAGACCGTCGTCTTCTCGGCGACGATCATCGTCGCCGCACTCGCCTGTCTCCTGATCTTCCCGCAGGGATTCCTCAAGTCTGTGTCCTACGGCGCGATCTGCGCCGTCAGCCTGGCGGCGCTGTGCTCGATCACCGTGCTCCCGGCGATCCTGTCGATCCTCGGGCCGCGCATCGATATGTGGGGCCTGAAGATCTTGCGCCGCACCAAGACTCGCGAAGAGATCGAGAACGGATTCTGGGGCCGGCTGGCCGGCTGGGTGATGCGCCACCCGCTCAAGACCGCCATCCCGGTGATCCTCGTGCTGCTGGCGCTGATCATCCCGTTCGCCGGCATCAAGTTCGGCGGCCTCTCGGAGAAGTACCTGCCGCCGGACAATCCGTACCGCGCCGCCCAGCAGGACTTCGACAAGTCCTTCCCGGCGCAGCGCACCAACTCGATCACCCTGGTGATCCGCTACGACGCGAATTCCGCCGCGAATCTGCAGCAGGTGGTCGATGAGGCCAGCAACGTCGGCATGAACGACCGCGGCGGCAAGATCTTCACGAAGGACTTCACCGCCGTCGCCTCGGGCAGCGGCGACACCAGTTTCAAGTCGTCTACCGACTGCAGCGACGTCTGTTACATCAAGACCTCCGCACCACTGGCCAGCGATGCCGACCAGGCGTACGCGGTCAAACAGCTCCGCAAGATCGACACCCAGGGCACCCAGATGTGGGTGACGGGAACCCCGGCGCTGACCCAGGACTCGATCGACACGCTGATGGGCGACCTGCCGCTGATGGTGGTCCTACTGCTCCTCGTCGTCGGCCTGCTGATGTTCCTGGCGTTCGGATCGCTGATCCTGCCGATCAAGGCGGCGCTGGTGTCGGCGCTCGGCCTCGGCGCCACGCTCGGCATCCTGACGTGGATATTCGTCGACGGACACGGCTCCTCGATAGGCAACTTCACGCCCCAGCCATTGATGTCCGCCGTGCTGGTGCTGATCATCTCGATCATCTTCGGCCTGTCGATGGACTACGAGGTGTTCCTGTTGTCCCGCATGGTGGAGGCCCGCCAACGCGGAGCCACCACCAGCGAGGCGATCCGCAAGGGCACCGCGCACACCGGCCGGATCATCACCGCAGCCGCGGCGATCCTGGTCGTCGTGACCGGCGCGTTCGGCCTGTCGGAGATCGTGATGATGAAGTACATCTCGTACGGCATCATCGCGGCATTGATCTTGGACGCCACCATCATTCGCATGCTGCTGGTGCCCGCGGTGATGAAGCTCCTCGGCGACGACTGCTGGTGGGCCCCCGCCTGGATGAAGCGCGTGCAGGAGAAGATCGGCCTCGGCGAGAACATCCTCGACGACGAGCCGCGCTCGGGCCGCCCACATATCGCGACCGCCAGCGGGCCGCAGCGCGCCGGCGTGGTGATCGCCGAGGCACCGACCCGGGCTATGCAGACCCCGCGCCGGAGCGACGCACGGCCCGGCAGCGGTCCGCGTCCTGCCGCGGGCAGGCCCTCCACCCCGCCGACCAGTGGACCCACCCCGCGGCCGTCTGCGCCGCCCACCCCGCGACCATCGACTCCGCCGACAAGCGGGCCTACCCCGACTCCCCGACCGTCGACCCCGCCGGCCAGCGGGCCACAGCGACGGACGCCGGCGGACGGCCACCGCGGCCGGGTGCGGATGCCGGGCCGCGGAGTACCGCCGACCCCCACGCCCCGCCCGGGCACCGACGAGAACGACCCGAATCGCCCGAAGACCGGTGGCTGGCGCCTAGGCGCCTCCGGTATTCGGCTGGGCGATGAGTTGTCCGGACCCACCGGCGCATCCCGCCCGTCGGCCGGGCCGGACGAGACCTCGGCCCCGAACTCGGGCCCGCGGCCGACCGCCCCCCGCCCGGAACCGCGCCGCACACCGCCTCCCGCCCCGCAGGCCCCGGCCCCGCAGCCGTCGGCCGGTCAGTCCTCTCGACCGAGCCAGCCGCCGCAGCAGCAGCAGCCCACGCAGCCCCCGGGCGCCTCCACCACGGGACGGGCGCCGCTGCGCCGTCGCCCCGATCTGGGCGAGCCCCTGCGCGGTGGCGGTCGGCCGGATTCGGGCGACCAGCCACTGGTTGCCTCGCCGAATCCGAATCCCGATCTGTCCGAGCATCCCGCGGGCGCGCGTGATCAGGGACTGCTGGGCCGCTCCGGCGATCTCGGTGGCTCGCTGACCGGTGGCGCATTGACCGGCGCATCGCCGAATATCGACGTCAACCAGTTCCCGCGGCTCGACGAGTCGGCGCCGACGCCCGTTCAGGATGCGCCGGACGACACCGACGACGACGATTCCGGCGGCCGCCGCCGGGCGCGTGGCGACGGCGATCAGCTGTCGGTGCGCGACCTGATGCGCCGCCGCGGGCCGCACCAGGACTGACCGCTACCGGGAAACCGGGAAATCCGCGCCGCTTTCGTGGATCCGCGCCGACTACAACCGGCGCGGATCGACAGAAGTGGCGCGGATTCTGTCTAGGTGGCCGGGTTCTCCGCCGCCGCGTCGCCGGGGCCCGGGTCGGCAGGGTCAGAGTCAGGGTCGGCGTCGGCTGAATCGTCGCCCCCCTCGGCAGACTCCGCCTCGCGTTTGTTCGCGGCGAGGATCGAGCGGATCGCGGTGTTCAACACCGCCATCAACGGCACGGCCAGCAGACCGCCGATGATTCCGGCGGCGACGATGCCGGCCGCGATCGTCAGCACCACGGCCACGGGGTGCAGCCGCACCGAACGGCCCAGCAGGAACGGCTGCAGCACATGGCCTTCCAGCTGCATCACGGCGATCACGATCGCCAGGACGATCACCGCGACCACCCAGCCCTTGGTCACCAGGGCGATGACCACCGCGAGTGCCCCGGTCGCCACCGCACCGACGATCGGGATGAACGCACCGACGAAGATCAGCGACGCCAACGGCAACGCCAGCGGCACCTGCATGATGGCCAGCCCCGCACCGATACCGATCGCATCGACCGCGGCCACGGCAACCGTCGCGCGCACGTAATGCGACAGCGTCTTGAAGGCGTCGACGCCGGCCTCGGTGACCTTGGCCCGCGACTTCGCCGGGACGACGCGGGTGGTGAAAGACCACACGCCCCGACCGTCATAGAGGAAGAAGATCGTCAGGAACAGCGCGAGCAGACCGCCGGTGACAATCTTGGTCACCGTCGTCGCCGTGGCGATCGCGCCGCTGGTGATCTTGTCCTGATTTTTCTGCAGCATGTCGACGACGTCGTTGCCGACATTGTCGACCTGCTGCTTCTTCATGTGGGCCGGGCCGTTGACCAGCCAGTCCTTGAGCTCGTTGATCGAATGCGTGGCCTGCGTCGTGAGGTCCGGCAGACCGTCGATGAACTGCTGCACGACGAAGGTCAGGATCGCCGCGACCAGCCCGATGGCGACCAGCAGCGCGAGCATCACCGAGAGCCCGCGCGGCACCCGGTGCGCGGTCAGCCACCGGACCGCCGGATTGAGGAAGGCGCTCGCCAGCATCGCGATCGCGACAGGCACGACGACGTCCTCGAACTGCTTCGCGACATGAGCGAACAGATAGATCGCCACCACCAGAACGATGAGCCGCCACGACCATTCCGTGGCCGCCCGCACGAACGGATGCACGTTGGCCCGATCGGCGCTCTGATCACCACCGACGGCCATGCGACGCAGCCGTGCCAGGCCGCTCTCGGGCTGAGATTGCTCCTGCTTTCCGGAAGAGTCGGACACGCGCTCACCCTATCCCGCGGGACGACGCACGGCCGGTCACGCGCGCATCCCGCGCTGCCGTTCGTCAGCCGTGCTATGGGCTTGCGGGTAACACCGGTACCCGTGCCGATACAGTGCAGTTGTGACCGACCAAGCCGACGAAAAACCGGAAGGTCTGCTGCGACGCAGCTGGCCCTGGTTGCGATGGGTCGGCGTGGCGATCGTCCTGATCATCATCGGCGTCGAGATCTACCTGATCCTGCCGAGCCTCGAGAAGGCCTGGCACCACCTCGACCGCATGCGCTGGGACATGGTGCTGCTGTGCATCGTGGCGGCCGGCCTGTCGATGGACAGTTACGGTCAGGTGCAGCGGGCACTGCTGCGATCGGCGGGGGTCAAGGTGACCCAGTGGCGATCGCTCGCCGTGATCCTGGCAGGCAACTCGATGAGCCAGACCCTTCCCGCCGGCGCCGTGATGTCGCCGGCGTTCACATATCGGCAGACCCGCAAGTGGGGCGCCTCGCCGGTCGTCGCGTCGTGGCAGGTCGTCATGTCCGGCCTGCTCGCGGCCGCAGGGCTGGCGGTGCTCGGTCTGACCGGCGCGGTGCTGGCCGGCGCCAAGACCAGCCCGTTCTCGATCATCTTCTCGATCTGCGGATTCCTCGCGTTCGTCGCCGTCGGCCAGTATCTGGCGACGCATCCCGAGGTCATCGAGAGTATTGGGGCCCGATTCCTCCGGCGGCTCAACGGAATTCGTGACAAGCCGACCGATCACGGGGTCAACCGACTGCACGAGATCATCGAACAGACCCGCGCCGTCAAGCTCAATGCCAAGGACATGACGATCGCCTTCGGCTGGTCGCTGTTCAACTGGGTCGCCGACGTCGCCTGCCTCGCCTTCGCCTGTTACGCGGTGGGCGGTCAGCCGTCGATCTCGGGCCTGATGGTCGCCTACGCGGCGGGCAAGGCGGTCGCGACCGCGATCCCGCTGCTGCCCGGCGGGCTCGGCGTCATGGACGGCGTCCTGGTGCCCGCCCTCGCGTCGGCCGGCATGAATGCCGCCGAAGCCGTCACCGGCGTCCTGGTCTACCGACTGGTCAGCTACGTGCTGGTGGCCCTGGTCGGCTGGGTGGTCATCGCGGTGATGTTCCGTCGGTCCCTCACGGAGACCGGTGACCCCGACGAGGATTCGTCAGCGAAGTCCGTCTCCAAGGACCCGCCGGACGCGGACACCGCCGGGCCAGCCGCCGAATCGACCCTGAAACCGGACACCCGAGGATCCTGATTCATGCGACTTCCGCTTTACGCCGCACTCGATTTCGTCTTCATCATCATCTTCGTCGCGATCGGCCGCAGCAACCATGACGACGGCATGTCCTGGTCCGGCATGTGGTCGACGGCCTGGCCGTTCCTCACCGGCGCGTTGATCGGCTGGTCGATCGCGTATGTCGCGATGCATTTCTTCACCGACCACCGCGGCGGACACCGCTATCACCCGAATCATCTTCTGCCCGACGGGATCATCATCTGGGTCGCCACGGTCGCGGTCGGCATGGTGCTCCGCGTCGAATTCCATCAGGGCATCGCCGTCAGCTTCGTGATCGTCGCCTCGATCTTCTTGGGCGTCTTCCTTCTCGGTTGGCGGGCCGGCGCGATCGTTCTCGCCCGCCGCGGCGCCCGCACCGCCTAGACGGTATTCAGGTACCGCTGCATGACCTGCAGCGCCGCCGTGCCGGATTTCGCTCCGGCGCAATAGATCGCCACGGCGACGCCGTTGCGCACCCCGACGAACCAGCCCGGGCCCTGCGGGCCGTTGGTGCCGACCAGCGCGGTCAGGTCGGCGGCGCGCTGCAGATCACTTGCGTCGCCGTTCTTCACCGTGGCTGCCATCGCCGACCGGATCGCGGCCAGGACGCCGGAGTCGATCGGGCCCGGAGCGCCGCCCTCGACCTTGGTGGCCAGCCCGTTGATGACATACGGCGTGACGGTCGCGCCGCGCGCCACGGAAGCCGCCATCGCCGCCATGTTGATCGCCGACACCGACGCGGCCGCGGACGCGGTATTGGATGCCGGATTCACCTGCAGCGCAGCCATCGAGAAGGTGTCGCTGTTCGCCGGCGCGACCGCTGCCGGCCGCACGCCGGGCACGGTGAAGGACAGCCCGAGCCCCAACTGATCCATCAGCGCGTTCTCGCGGTTGACGTCACCGCCGCCTGCCTGCCGAACAGCCGCCACCACCGGATCGAGCGCATGGCCCGACGTGAAATCGTCTGTGAGACCGATGTTCTGGGCGGCAGCCGCATCGTTCTGGGCCGCGGCCAGCAGCGCACCCGACTTGACGTCCATGGCCAGCATCGCGGCGGGCTGGGCGACCTCCACCACCGCCCGCTTCACCTTCGCCTGCGCCGCCGGGTCGAAGGTCGTACGCACGTCCGGCGACGCCGGCCCCTGGGCACCGCTCAACCGAACCGGCTGCTGCCCCGGGTTGGCCACCTCGACGGCCCAGCCGGATGTGGCGTCGGCCAATGCATTCCAGTAGTCGGTGACGCCGTCCAGCAGCGGCGACTGCAGCTCGCGATTGATCAGCACCAGCTGCTGACGCTTCTGAATCGTGGTGCCGGGCACCCGGGTCGGATCCCCGTTCAAGCCGCCGAAGTCCGAATCACGCACCGACACAACGGTGACCGGTTTCGCGCCCGATCCAGTGATCTGCTGGGTGATCGACTGGGCGGTCGCAAGCGGCGCGACCGGTGCGACCACCGCGGCCAGCTGCCGGCCGATCACCGTGGGGTCCTTGATCTGATCCGGGTTGACGACGATGTCGTTGATCGTCTCCAGGTTCATCAACGGCTTGCCGGCCGTGTCTCGCACCATCGGCACCGGTGTTGCATACGTCTTGACCTCGCGCAATAGGCCGTCCTGCGTCAGACCCGGCGCCAGCAGCTGCGGATCCCACTGCACCCGCCAGCCGACCGTCAACTTGCGGGCCGCGCCCTGCGATTCACTGGTCCACTGTCGACCGGGTCCGAACGTCCAGGTCGTCTTCATCGAAAACGTCGCGCTGCCATCGGAATACAGCGCGAGATCGCTCGGGGTCGAGGTGATTTCCGTCGCATGCATCGCCGCGAAGGAACCGCCGAGGAGGTCGCCCGCGTCGACCGGCGACGTGGTGAGCGCGGCCGCGGACTGCGCGTTCTGTTTGTCCATCGCCGCGGTGAACGCGTCGATCACGCCCTTCGCCGTCGTGTCGACGCGGTGATCGCTGCTACATGCCTGCAGCGAGAACGCGGAGACCACCGTGAACACGGCGGCGGTACCGATGGCGAACCAGCGCGAGGCGACAGAACTCATGTTTACAAATTTCACTCTGGCCACATAACGAATCACCTCGTTGTTGTTCCCGGAACGCTTACAAGGCCGTCTCGATTTGATAACCGCGATCGATGATCCGCACTTTGCGCCCGGCCGCGGGTCGGGCGTGTAATCGATACGTGAGCTATCAGGTTCTGCGCTCCGACGAGCGACCGCACACCGACACCCCGTGGCTGCGGTCGCGGCACTGCTTCTCGTTCGGCGACAACTACGACCCCGGCAACACCCACCACGGTGTGCTGATGGTCAGCAACGACGACGTGGTCGCGCCGCATCAGGGCTTCGACACCCATCCGCATCGCGACATGGAGATCGTCACCTGGGTGCTGTCGGGATCGCTGGTGCATCAGGACTCGATCGGCAATTCCGGTGTCATCTATCCCGGACTGGCCCAGCGGATGAGCGCCGGCACCGGCATCACCCACTCCGAACGCAACGACAGCTGGCGTGAGCACTCCCCCGGCCTGACGCGCACCGGGGAGGACCCGGTGCATTTCATCCAGATGTGGGTGCTCCCCGACGAACCGGGCATCGACCCCGGCTACCAGCAGCTCGAGGTCGATGACGAACTGGCGAATGGTGCGCTGGTACCGATCGCCTCCGGGATCCCCGGCCACGACTCGGCGATCCGGATCGCCAATCACGATGCCGCGCTGCATGTTTCGCGGCTGCCAGCCGGCGGCTCGGTGACGCTGCCGGACCTGCCGTTCGGACATGTCTTCGTCGCGCGCGGATCGGTGCGGATGGAGGGCGCCGGCGAACTCGGCACCGGAGACGCCGCCCGGATCACCGCGGGCGGCGGCGAACGTGTGGTGGCCGACGTCGACTCGGAGATCCTGGTCTGGGAGATGCACCGCGCCCTCGGCCACTGACCAGCGCGGTGGTCGACCGACGACAACGCCGCCGAGGGTGAAGCGGGCCGCGGCAACGCCTGGCACCATGGGAAAGCGTGACGACTACGCAGCAGCCTTCCGGAATCGATCTCGAGTGGGTGGACACCGACACCCGCGCCCAGGACGACCTTTTCGAGCACGTCAACGGTCGCTGGCTGGCCGAACATCCGATCCCGGACGACCGGCCGATCGACGGCGCATTCCTGGTGCTGCGCGATCGCTCCGAGGAGAACGTCCGCGACATCATCACCGGACTCGCCGACACCGAAGCGGCGCCCGGTTCCGATGAGCAGAAGATCGGCGACCTGTACGCCAGCTTCATGGACACCGACCGGATCAACAGCCTCGGCCTCGATCCGATCCGGCCCCTGCTGGGTGCGATCGCCGCGGCCGCCGACAAGGCCGAGCTGGCCCGCTTGATCGGAGAGGCGCAGACCGGCGGGGCGCACGGCCTGGTCGGGTTCTACGTCGACACCGACGCCAAGCAGTCCGACCGGTATCTGGTGCACCTCACCCAGTCCGGGCTGGGCCTGCCGGACGAGTCGTACTACCGCGAGGACAAGCACGCCCAGACCCGTGCCGAGTATCGCGATCATGTCGAGCGGATGCTGACGCTTGCCGGCGATGCCGACGCCGCCGCGCACGCCGAGTCGATCCTCGAGCTGGAGACCGCCATCGCGGCCCACCATTGGGATGTCGTCCGGCGCCGCGACGCGGAACTCACCTACAACCTGCGCACCTTCGACGACCTGCTCACCGAGACCCCCGGCCTGCATCTGCGCCAGTGGCTGGGCGGCCTCGATGCCGAGCAGTCGGTGTTCGCGGAGATCGTCGTCGGCCAGCCTTCCTTCATGGCCGGTGTCGCGAGGCTGTTCGAGGAGCGATCCCTCGAGCAGTGGCAGGCATGGGCGACGTGGCGGGTGCTGCATTCGGCCGCGCGCTACCTGTCCGATCCCTTCGCGCTCGAGCATTTCGACTTCTTCGGCCGCAAGCTCACCGGCGCCGAGGTGATCCGCGAACGCTGGAAGCGCGGGGTCGAACTGGTGGAGCAGTCGATCGGCTTCGCGGTCGGCAAGCTCTACGTCGCCAAGCATTTCCCGCCCGAGGCCAAGGCCCGGATGGACGAGCTGATCGCCAATCTGGTTGCGGCATACCGGAAGAACATCTCCGACCTGGAGTGGATGAGTCCGGAGACCCGTACCAAGGCCTTGGCGAAGCTGGAGAAGTTCACGCCGAAGATCGGCTACCCGGCACGCTGGATCGACTACTCGTCGCTGACGATCGATCGTGACGACCTGATCGGAAACGTGGCGCGGGCCAGCGCATTCGAGCAGAATCGCGAGTTCGCCAAGATCGGCCAGCCGGTCGACCGCGACGAGTGGTTCATGACGCCGCAGACCGTCAATGCCTACTACAACCCCGGCATGAACGAGATCGTGTTCCCGGCCGCGATTCTGCAGCCGCCGTTCTTCGACCCGAATGCCGACGACGCCGCCAACTACGGCGGCATCGGCGCGGTGATCGGCCATGAGATCGGCCACGGCTTCGACGACCAGGGAGCCAAGTACGACGGCGACGGGAACCTCATCGACTGGTGGACCGATGATGATCGCGTCGAATTCGGCAAGCGCACCGGAAAGCTCATCGAGCAGTACGGCCGGTTCACCCCGAAGGGCCTCGACCCGGAGTACAAGGTGAACGGCGAGTTCACCATCGGCGAGAACATCGGCGACCTCGGCGGGCTGTCCATCTCGCTGGTCGCCTACCAGCTGGCCCTGGGCGGCGCCGAGGCGCCGGTGATCGACGGGCTGACCGGCCTGCAGCGGGTGTTCTACGGCTGGGCCCAGGTGTGGCGCACCAAAACCCGTGAGGCCGAGGCGATTCGACGACTGTCGATCGACCCGCACTCACCGCCGGAGTTCCGCTGCAACGGCGTCATCAGCAACGTCGACGCCTTCTACGAGGCATTCGACGTGCAGCCGGGGGACGCGCTGTACCTGGAACCGACTGAGCGGGTACGCATCTGGTGAACCAACTGGCCGGGCACGGCCTGCGTCGGCTCGGATAGCGACGCAGGCCTGCCGACGGGCCGGCCCGCGCCCGCCCCGATCAGGCAGGCCGCCGCACCGATGACCAACCCGATGACGACACCGATATCGGGCCGTTGACCGAGCATCGCCCAGGTCAACAAAGCGGCGATCGACGGGATCACGCCGAACAACAGTGCGGCGGCCGCTGCCCCGGCCTGCCTGATCACCGTGAAATACAGGCTGGCACCGATCACCGAGCTGGTGATGACCATGACGCCGACCCACGTGACGGTGTGCGCCACATTGACGACGTGCTGCGGGGTGACGGCGGTGAAGATGCCCGCGGGCACCAACGCGACCGACACACCGATGGCGTTGATCGCCAGCGGATGCCCCTGATTCAGGTAGCGCTGCTGGTACACGCCGCCGAGGGCGAGACCGATCACGGCGACGATCACCCAGACGATGGCCACCTCCACATGCCCGACGGCCGCGACGCGTCCCGCGAAGGCCACACAGACCGCGATCATCGCCAGTCCCACGGCGAGAACCCGTCGTGCCGACAGACGTTCGCCGAGCATGCCGGTCGCGATCGCGGCGGTGATCACCGGGTTCATCGCGATCACCAATGCCACGAGCACCGGCGAAACGCCGCAGTACATCGCCTCGTAGCAGCCGACGAATTGCACTCCCTGCGTGAGCAATCCGACCACGACCGCGTGCCAGGCCTGGCGGCCACGCGGCCATTCCAGACGACGAGAGACGACGATCGCCACCAGGATGAGCGCCGAGATGCCGAACCGCGCAAGAAGAATGACGCCCGGCGTGGCGGCGCGTACCGCCAGCGCCCCGACCGGATACCCGAGTGCGTAGAAGAACGCGGTCGACGCGCCGAGCGGCAGAGAGAGCTTCTTCATGTCCCCCATTGCACCGTCGCCGACAACTCGAGGTCCAACGAATAATTCCGAACTAATTGATTAGTGATACTGATCGATTGCGCCGGATGTCGTATGCTGACGATATGCCGCGCACCTTCGACATCACCCCGCTGCGATCGCTGGTAGCGGTCGCCTGCACAGGCGGCGTGCATCGCGCCGCCGCGTCGTTGATGATCACCCAATCGGCCGTCAGCCAGCACCTTCGCAAGCTGGAGAAGGAGGCCGGGGTCGCCCTGGTCAGTCGCGAGGGCCGGCGCATCGCCTTCACGCGCGACGGCGAGGAACTACTGGCCCATGCACGCGGCATCCTCGCCGCCCACGACGGAGCGGTAGCCCGATTCGATAAGAGTCCCGATACGGTCATCACCGTCGGCGCGGCGCAGAACAGTGCCGGCGTGATCCTCCCGGTAGCGGTCGCCCGGCTCCGCGAGGCCTTTCCCGACACCGAAGTACGCTTCCACCTCGACCGCAACGCCAACATCCGCTCGCTCTTGGAGTCCGGCCAGGTCGACATCGCAGTCACCACCCGGGTCGCACCCGAATTGTCCTTGCGCTCCTCGGGTTTCCGGCTGTGCTGGCTGTGGTCGGCCACCGCGGCCGCGCCGGCACCCGATGCCGCGGTACCACTCGTGGTGTTCTCGCCGCCGTGCACCCTGCGCCAGCCCAGCTTCGACGCGTTCAGCGTGTCCGGCCGGAGCTGGTCGGTCGCCGCAGAAATCAACGATCTCGCGACAGGACTCGACACGGTCCGCAGCGGGGCGGGCGCCATGCTCGTCCCCGTGCTCGATCGGCTGCCGGATGGGCTGATCGCCCTGCCCGGCGCGCCGAAACCGCCGCCCGTGCAGCTCGGCGTCGTCTACACCGATCGCACCCGGGTGGCCGTGCGCGACACCATCGCCGCCGTGCTCGCCGAGCATGTCGGCGACGACCGCGTCGAGCTCCTGCACAGCTCCGCATACCCGCTGTCGGCCATCTGAGCCGTCAGGCCAGCGCCAGAAACAGCTTGTCGAGCTTCTTCGAATCCACGCTGTCGACGCCCTCGGTGGCGATGCACTGCCGCAGCCCGGTGGACACCAGCGCGAACCCGCTGCGACTGAGCGCTTTGTTGACCGCGGCCAGCTGGGTGAGGACGTCTTCGCAGTCCTCCCCTTCCTCGAGCATGCGGATGACCGTCGCGAGATGGCCGTGCGCCCGCTTCATGCGGGTGACGATCGGCTTGGCGTCGTCCTGTTCGATCTTCATCAGGCCTCCCTGGGCATCGCGGTGACGGCATCGAGCATCGTCAGCAGGCGGTCGCGCGCGTCCTGAGCCACGCCGGTCAACTCGTCGTTGCCGGTGAACTCCGGCATGACCATCGGATCGAGCACGTCGATCACCGACCCGCTGTCGACGGCGGTGACGACGACGTTGCAGGGCAGCAGGGTCGCGATACGTGGGTCGATCTCCACCGCCTGATGCGCCAACTGCGGACGGCAGGCGCCCAGGATCACCTTCGGCGGCGTGTCCACGTCGAGCTTGGCCTTGAGCGTCGCGGCCATGTCGATCTCGGTGAGAATCCCGAACCCGACCTCAGCCAGCTCCTCTCGAACGCGACGGACGGTCTCGGCATACGTGTGCGGGACCGTCCTGGTGAGCGTGAATTCGGTCGACGGGGTGGCTTCAGACATCGAATATCTCCTCTTTTCCGGTTCTCGACTATCCTTGCATAACCCCCAGGGGGGATGCTAGCGTCGGCTTCGCCACATCCCCCCAGGGGGTTATGAACGGAGAAGAACCCATGCCCTTGCCGCGCACCACTGCATCCCGAGCCGAATCCGCCGACACCTCCGCGGCCCTCGGCCGGCTCGGGCGTCTCGGCCTCTGGGTGGTCGGCCACGGCAAGCTGGTCGCGGCAGTGTGGGTGCTCGTCGTGATCGGTCTCGGTGTCTTCGCGCCATCGGTCGAGAAGGAGTTGTCCGGCGCGGGCTGGCAGGCCGAGGGCTCGCAGTCGGTGCGGGTGCGCGACCTCGCGCAGAAACACTTCGGTGGCAACGCAAGTCACGCGATTCAGGTCGTGGTCCACACCACCGACGGCACTCTTACCCAGGGTGACGGCCCGCGGGTGATCGCGGCCACCGAGCGGCTGCTGCGGTCGGATTCGCGGATCTCCCAGGTCATCGCACCGACCCTCGGAGCCTCACTCAGCCCGGACGGCAGTACGGCGATCATCCTCGCCGGCGCGGGCGCCGATCCGAACGAGATGGTGCGGGCCGCAACCGATCTGGAGAAGCCGCTGCGCGCGCTGTCGAGTCCGACGGTCCAGGTCGACCCGACCGGATCGTCGACACTGTGGGCCGATTTCAACAAGGCCAACCTGTCGGCGATGCTCAAGTCCGAGATGCTGTCGTGGCCGGTGACCTTCGCGATCCTGCTGCTCGCCTTCGGCACGCTGGTCGCAGCCGGACTTCCGCTGCTACTGACGCTGGCCGGCCTGGTCGCGTCGGCCGGCTCGCTCGTACTGCTCAATCAGATTGCGCCGGTGTCGATCTGGGCGATGAACTTCGCGATGATGTTCTCGCTCGCGCTCGGCATCGACTACGCGTTGTTTCTCGTCGTCCGATACCGGGCGGCACGCGCCCGGCGCGGCGGATCCGTCGGGCAGGCGATCGCCGAGACGATGGATACCGCAGGCAAGGCGGTGCTGCTGTCCGGGGCGACCGTGCTGGTCTCGCTGTCGGCGGTGATGCTCGTACCGTCACCCGCGTTCCGGTCGATGGCCGGCGGCATCATGCTGTCCGTCGTCTTCGTCCTGGCTGCGACGCTCACCCTGCTGCCGCTGGTCCTCGCCAAGCTCGACCAGCGGATCAATCGCCTCGCGCTGCCCTGGGCGAGGATCGGCGAGCACCGCTCCCCGGCGTTCGCACGGTGGGGCGGGCAGCTGTGGCGTCACCCGGTCCGCTGGGGCGTCGGCGCGTTGCTCATCCTCGCAGCACTGGCCGCGCCGATCGTCGGAATAAAGACCTCGATGCCATCGATCAAGGTCCTGCCCGAGTCCGCAAGCGCCCGAGTGGGTTACGACGCGGTTCAACACGCATTCGGGCCGGGTGCACCCGGCACCCTGCAGATCATCGCGCGGAAGTCGGAGGCTGCGGCGACTGAACACATCCTCCGATCAGATGCGGGTATCGCCAGCACGATGCCGGCGATCGCGGCAATCAACGGCAGCGGTTTGTCGCTGATCACCGCCGTCCCGACGGTCGACCCGTCCGACCCGACCCTCGTCACCACCGTCGACCGATTGCGGGACGAGCTGCCGCCGGGCTCCCTGGTCGGCGGCGCGGCGGTGGAGAACATCGACCTGAAGAAGCAGCTCGATTCCTCGACGCCGGTGGTGATCTCGGTGGTCCTGGGCCTCGGCTTCATCCTGCTGCTGATCGCCCTGCGGGCACCGCTGATCGCTCTCATCGGCACGCTGCTGAGCCTGCTATCCACCGCCGCGGCCTTCGGCGTCGCGCGCCTGATCTTCCAGAACGGGATCGGCGAGTCGCTGCTCGGATTCGAGCATCAGGGATTCCTCGACGCCTGGGCTCCGGTGTTCTTCTTCGCGATGATCTTCGCGATCGCGTTGGACTACACCGTCTTCCTGCTGTCGTCGGCGAAGGAGCACTGGGAGAAGTCCGGCGACCCCCGCGCGGCCATGGTCGGCGCGGTCGCACATTCGGGCCGGGTCATCTTCGCCGCGGGCGGCGTCATGGTCGCCGTATTCTTCACATTCGCACTATCGGGACCGCTGCCGCCCAAGGAGATGGGCGTCATCCTCGGCGTCGCGGTGCTGCTCGACGCGTTCCTGGTGCGGCTGGTGCTGCTGCCGATCGCGCTGCGGATCGCTGGGCGCGCCGCCTGGGCATCCCCGCGCTGGCTGCGGCGGATCCTGCCGAACATCAGCTTCGCGCACGAGTGACGTTGCGGGCGGGCTGAATTCGCCAAACCATTCCTGCTACGGCTGTAACCAAACTACCGTGAGGGTAAGGCATTCAGCCCGCCGATCTCGTCTTGAGGTGATGTCGCCATGACAGCAACCGTTTCGTCCGACTCCGACCTGCGCAGCGGGTTCAGTTCGCTGTCCCGCGGCGGACTCGATCAACGCATGTTCCCGATGCGCCTGTTCACCAAGGGCAACGCGATGTTCTGGGATCCGTCGGCGATCGACTTCAGCCAAGACGCCGAGGACTGGCACACCCTCAGCGATGAGCAGCGCCGCAGCGCCACCTATCTGGTGTCGCAGTTCGTCGCCGGCGAGGAGTCGGTCACCGAGGACATCCAGCCGTTCATGCAGGCAATGGCCGCCGAGGGCCGGATCGCGGATGAGCTGTACCTCTCGCAGTTCTGCTTCGAGGAGGCCAAGCACACGCAGGGGTTCCGGCTGTGGATGGACGCCATCGGCCTGACCGACGACCTGCATCCGTACGTCTACGAGAACCCGCACTACCGCAAGATCTTCTATCAGGAGCAGCCCGCGACGCTGCGGGCGCTGGCCAGCGATCCGTCACCGGCCAATCAGGTCCGCGCCAGCGTCACCTACAACCACGTGGTCGAGGGCAGCCTGGCCCTCACCGGCTATTACGCCTGGCAGAAGATCTGCGTGGAGAACGACATCTTCCCCGGGATGCGCGAGCTGATCCGCAACATCAGCATCGACGAACGTCGACACATGGCGTGGGGCACCTTCACCTGCCGTCGACACGTCGCGGGCGACGACGCGCTGTGGGCGGTCGTCGGCGAGCGGATGGGCGAGATGCTGCCGCATGTCGCGAACATGATCACCTGGGTCAACGATCAGTTCGAGGACCCACCGTTCGGCTTCGACAACGACGAGTTCGTGCAGTACGCGGCCGACCGCGCGCAGCGCCGGCTCGGCGCGATCGAGTCCGCCCGCGGCCGGCCGGTCGCCGAGATCGACGTCGATTATTCGCCCGAGACCCTGGAGGACAAGTTCGGCGCCGAGGACCACGCCGTCATGACCGGCTAGGCCTCAGCGGCCGAGGAACTCGATCACCGCGCGCTCGAAGGCCTCCTTGGCCTCGATCATCACCCAGTGTCCGCAGTTGGGGAAGATGTGCAGCTCGGCGTTGGGAATCAGCCGCATCGGCATCAGCGCCATGTCCGGCGGGCTCACCCGGTCGTCGCGGCCCCAGGTCAGCAGCGTCGGGCAGGTGACCTTGTGCATCATCGCCCAGTAGGGCGGGATGTCCGCGGTGGCCAGGAACTTCTGCTGCATCTTCCACGCGGCCGAGCCGTACATCATCGCCGCGGTCTTGTGCGCGTCCGGATCGATCGCCGCCGCCCAGCGCTCTTCGATGAGTTCGTCGGTGACAAGATCCTTGTTCCACACCATCGAGTTGAGCCAGCGGACCAGCTTGTCCTTGTCCGGCGCGTCGGTGAACTCCTGCAGCAGCTGCAGGCCCTCGGTCGGGCTGGCGCTGAAGATGTTTCCGCCCACGCCGCCGATGGTCACGAGCTTGGCAACCCGTTCGGGGTTCTTGATCGCCAGGTTGACGCCGACGACGCCGCCCATCGAGTTGCCGATCATCTTCGCCTTCTCGATCCCGAGTCCGTCCATGAAGCGCAGCACCGAGCCGCCGGCGGTGAGCACCGGGTGGCCTTCGACCGCCTCGCTCACGCCGAAGCCCGGGAATTCCAGGATGTAGGTGTGAAAGTGCTCGGCGAAGACGCCCAGGTTGTTGCGGTAGTTCCGCCACCCGGTGACGCCTGGCCCCGAGCCGTGCAGCAGGATCAGCGGCTCGCCGCCCTTGTCTTCGCCCGCCTCGTGATAGACCAGCGTGCCCTCATCGGTCTTCAGTTCCTTCTTGGTGCCCTCATATGTCACGTCCACCGCCCCAGAATAGAACGTGTTCCAGTTTTGTGACAGCGCTCGGTACCGCGCAACGGAACATGCATTTCGGCGCCCGCTGAGGAGAAGTGCCCGCAGGTCGCGCCGAATCACTAGGGTCGAACGGCGTGACTGCACGTAGAACGTCGCGTATCGCATCGTTGCTCCTGGTGGCGGCGCTCATCGGAATTCTCACGGTGGCCGGCGGCTGGAACACCCGGGCCGCCGCCGCACCCGCGGACAACTGCACGCCGCCCGGCATCGCGTCGGCATCGGCGGCGCCGACGAACCTGGCCGCGGCCGAGACGGGCGCGGTCGACCGCTACACCACGCCCACGGTGACCCCCTTGGACCAGATCGACACCGCCGCTTTGGGTCTCAGCAAACCCGGGACGATCTCCGTCGGCACCCTCTCGGACGCCGGGCCCAGCATCTGCGTCAACGGCAAGGGCGTCTTCACCGGATTCGACAACGAACTCCTCAAGGCCATCGCCGACAAGCTGCACCTCAAGATCGAGTTCTCCGGTACCGAGTTCG
The DNA here is from genome assembly GCF_000380485.1 of Jongsikchunia kroppenstedtii DSM 45133. Lineage (GTDB taxonomy): Bacteria > Actinomycetota > Actinomycetes > Mycobacteriales > Mycobacteriaceae > Jongsikchunia > Jongsikchunia kroppenstedtii. Next base: position 134,273 of record NZ_AQYG01000041.1, read on the forward strand.
CCGGGCTGCTGTCGCAGGTCGCGAACCACCGGTTCGATGTCGGCTCCTCGTCGATCACCACCACCGACGCCCGCCGCCAGACCGTCGCCTTCACCAACGGCTACGACTTCGGCTACTTCTCGTTGGTCGTGCCCACCGACGGATCGATCCACGGCTTCGGCCAGCTCGGCAAGTCCACCCGCATCGGCGTCGTGCAGGGGACCGTGCAGGACGACTACGTGGTCAACACCCTGCACCTGGATCCGGTGAAGTTCCCCGATTACGCCACCGCCTACGCGAATCTCAAGAGTGGCCTGATCGATGCCTGGGTGGCTCCGTCCGCACAGGCCGAGGGCGCCGTGAAGCCCGGCGACAACACGGCGATCGTCGAAAACACCTTCAGCGTCAACAATTTCGTCGCCTGGGCCGTCGCCAAGGACAACCCGCGCCTGGTCGACGCGCTCAACTCCGGACTGGACGCGATCATCGCCGACGGCACGTACGCCAAGCTCTACACCGACTGGGAGCCGCGCACGCTGCCGCCTGGCTGGAAGCCGGGCAGCAAGGCCGCGCCGATGCCGCAGTTCCCCGACTTCGCGAAGATCGCGGCCGAGCATGCCGCGACGCATCCCGGAAACCAGCCGGTCGCGCGGAAGAGCACGCTGCAGCAGCTCTCCGACACGTTCTTCGACTGGAGCCTGTACCGCCACGCGTTCCCCGACCTCATCAAAACCGGCCTGCCCAACACGCTCATCCTCGCGGTGGTCTCCGGCATCCTCGGCACGATCCTGGGCCTCTTGCTGGCCGTCGCGGGTATCTCCCGCTCCCGCTGGCTGCGATATCCGGCCCGGGTCTACACCGATATCTTCCGCGGACTGCCGGCGGTGGTCGTGATCCTGGTGATCGGCCTGGGCATCGGCCCGGTCGTCAAGGACATCACCGACAACAACCCGTACTGGCTGGGCGCGATCGCGCTGGGCCTGCTCGCCGCCGCATACATCGGCGAGATCTTCCGGTCCGGCATCCAGAGCGTCGAGGCCGGCCAGATGGAGGCTGCCCGGGCGATCGGCTTCAGCTACCGCCAGTCGATGAGTCTGGTGGTGATCCCGCAGGGCGTGCGCCGGGTGCTGCCCGCCCTGATGAATCAGTTCATCAGCCTCATCAAGGACAGCTCGCTGATCTACTTCCTGGGCCTGCTCGCCAGCCAGCGCGAGCTGTTCGCGGTCGGGCGCGATCTGAACGCGCAGACCGGCAACCTTTCTCCGCTCGTGGCCGCCGGAATCATGTACCTGGTGTTGACGATTCCGCTGACCCATCTCGTCAACTACATCGACAAACGGCTGCGCACCGGCAGACCCGAGGCCGCCGATCCGAGCTCACCGATCGAACTCGCCGTGGAGAAGGGATGAGTACCGTGAATAGTCCTGCTTCCCAGCCTGTTTCGCTCACGGGCACCGATCTGCACCTGTCCTTCGGCAAGAATCACGTCCTGCGGGGCGTCGACATCCAGGTCGACGCCGGAACGACGACCACCGTCATCGGGCCGTCCGGGTCGGGCAAATCGACGCTGCTGCGGGTGCTCAACCGGCTGCACGAACCCGATCGCGGCGACATCCTGCTCGACGGCCGATCGGTGCTGGGAGACAACCCCGACGAGCTGCGCCGCCGCATCGGGATGGTCTTCCAGCATTTCAATCTGTTCCCGCACAAGACCGTCGCCGACAACGTCGCCCTGGGGCCCCGGAAGCTGCGCGGGCTGGGCAAGGAGGAGGCGCGCGCCCTGGCGTTGCAGCAGTTGGAGGTCGTCGGACTCGGCGGCAAGGCCGATTCACGCCCGGCCAACCTGTCCGGCGGCCAGCAGCAGCGCGTCGCCATCGCCCGCGCACTCGCGATGTCGCCGCAGGTGATGTTCTTCGACGAGGCGACCTCGGCGCTCGATCCCGAGCTGGTCAAGGGCGTGCTGGCGCTGATGACGGACCTCGCGACCCAGGGCATGACGCTGGTCGTGGTGACCCACGAAATGGGCTTCGCACGAACTGTTTCCGACAGCGTGCTGTTCATGGATCAGGGCGCTGTGGTCGAGACCGGACAGCCGGAGAAGATCTTCGAATCCGCCGAATCGGCTCGGCTGCGAACCTTTTTGGCGCAGGTTCTCTGAATCCCGTTCCCGCCGCGGCATATAACAATTTCGACAATCCGGAGAAACGTCTCGGCCAACTCGGCAGATATTGAACCCGAACGTCGGCACACTGTACGGCGTGACGTATTCCAGATTCGTCGCGATCGGTGATAGTCAGACCGAAGGCATGGGCGACGGCGATGATCGGGCCGGATACCGCGGATGGGCGGACCGGCTCGCGGATCGGATCGCGTGCGTCAATCCCGAACTGCTGTACGCGAATCTGGCCGTACGCGGCAAGACGACCCGCGATGCCCGCATCGATCAACTGGAACCGGCGCTGGAGCTGCACCCCGACCTGATCGCCGCGCCGCTCGGCATGAACGACGTGATCGGCCGGCATGACCTCGACGAGGTCGAGCGCGACCTGCACTACATCTATCGGCGCCTCGCCGAATCCGGTGCCACGGTATTGATTCCGACCTATCCGAACGTCGTGCGAACCATTCCGGTGGCGCGGCGGGTCGAGCCATGGCTGCTGCGGCTGAACCAGGTGATGCGCGACTATGCCGACGAATTCGGTTTCGTGCTGGTGGATCTGTATGCCGCCCCGGTGTTCATCGATCTGCGCGCGTGGTCACGCGACCGACTCCACGCCTCGCCGTTGGGTCACGATCGATTCGCAGCGGCCGCCGCGTATGCCCTCGGCCTTCCCGGTAGCGACCCGAATTGGGCTGTCCCGCAGCCGGGTTCACCCCGCAATGCGCGAGTCACCGAGCTTCTCCGGGACGCCCGGTGGGCGGTGGAGTTCTTCACGCCGTGGGTAATTCGCACGGTGCGCGGGGTGTCGATGGGCGATGGTCGGGCCCCCAAACGCCCCGCGCTCGAACCGGTGATCAGCTGCCAGCCGGTGGCCGGCTGAGTCACAACAACCTCACAGCCTGGCCGCATGTCCAGGTCGTACCATGGGCTAGGTGCCATACTCTCGATTCGTCGCCATAGGCGACAGCCAGACCGAGGGCATGTGCGACGGAGATGATCGGGCAGGCTACCGGGGCTGGGCCGATCGATTGGCCGCGCGCATAGCCCAGGTCAACCCGGACCTGCTCTACGCGAATCTCGCGATCCGCGGCAAGAACACGCGCAATGTCCTCGCCGAGCAGCTGGAGCCGGCACTTGCACTCGAGCCGGATCTCATCGCAGCACCGCTCGGGATGAACGACGTCATCGGCCGCATCGAGCTCGCCGATGTCGAGCGTGACCTGCGCGCCATCTACTCACGGCTCGCGGAATCCGGTGCGACCGTGCTGATCTCGACCTTCCCGAACATGCGCGACACCAATCCGTTCGGCAGGCGGTTCGAGCACAGGCTGTTACAGATCAACCAGATGATGCGCGACTTCGCCGAGGAATTCAGTTTCGTCCTCGCCGATCTGCACGCTGCACCCGTGCTGACCGATCGGCGGTCGTGGTCGCAGGACTACCTGCATGCCTCACCGTCAGGGCACGATCGATTCGCCGCCGGTGCGGCCTACGCGCTGGGCCTACCGGGCAGTGACCCGGATTGGGGTGCGCGGCACGGTGATCCGAAGAGTCGCAACGCGCTCGTCGGCGTGGTACAGGACGTCCGCTGGCTGGTCGTGTTCCTGACCCCCTGGCTCATCCGGAAGGTGCGCGGCATCTCACTTGGGGACGGCCGCACGCCCAAACGCCCTGACCTGCAGCCCGTGCTCGGCTCGGCGTTCCCGCCGCTCTGACGGGGATTCGCGGCACTCAACAGCGAATCACCTCCGCCATCTCAGCGCTCAGTAGCCCGGCGGCGGGTTCCCCGGCAGCACCGGCGGCGCGTCATCTGGCGCGACAAAGGCACCGATCTGGCGGAACAAGGTGTCGCCGCCGTTGACGTACGAGCCGTCTGGACCGAGCAGCAGCGTAGAGATGTATGAGATCGCGACCGCGCCGTTGCGGAAATGCATGTCGACGCTGGCCGGCACAAGTGTCTGCTCCCCTGACGACGAAATCCGCGCCGCTTTCGTGGATCTGCGCCAGTTGCAGTCGGCGCGCATGCATGAACGCGGCGCGGATTTCGCCAGGGCGACTTCAGATTTCGCTAGCGCAACTTCAGTCCTGGCCGACAACGCTCAGCAGGCCGCCGATGAGCGAGGCGTTCTTGAAGAACTGGATCCGCTGCATGGCCTGCATCTGCGGATCCTCGATCTCCCAGAAGCGGTGCCCGGCGAGCGTTGTCGGGATCAGCGAGCCGACGAGCGCCAGCGCGGCCAACTTCGGCTTGATCCCGAGCGCGAGCGCCGAACCGGCGCCGACCTGTACGACTGCATTGACCAGCACCAATTTCTCGGGATCGGTGAGCTGCGACGGCACCGTGTCCGGCAGCTGCTCCGTCAGCGGCTCGACCATGCCGGCCGCGTGCGAGGGATTCTGCAGGTGATTCACCCCGGCCGAGACGAAGATCGATGCCAGCAGCGGACGAGCGACGATACGGGTGAGCTTCATGCGGACCTCCTGTTTGTGAGCTACGCGTACCAACCTAGCGCTATCGCGAGACGGCAATCGGCCCGGTTCCCCTGATGGGGAACCGGGCCGATTAGACCGAATTACCGATTAGCTCAGCAATTTTGACTCACTTGAGCTTCTCGCCCTTCGAGGCCTTCTCGACCAGCGAGGCCGGTGGCTCGAAGTGCGAACCGTACTTCGACGCCAGGTCACGGGCCCGGTCGACGAAGCCCTGCAGGCCGCCCTCGTACTGGTTGATGTACTGGACGACGCCGCCGGTCCAGGCCGGGAACCCGATACCGAAGATCGAGCCGATGTTGGCATCCGGAATCGAGGTGAGCACGCCCTCGTCGAAGCACTTGACAGTCTCCAGCGCCTCGGCGAAGAGCATGCGCTCCTTCATGTCCTCCAGCGGGATCTCGACGCTGCCCGACTTGAAATGGTCGCGCAGGCCCGGCCACAGCAGGTCGCGCTTGCCATCGGTGTAGTCGTAGAAGCCCTTGCCGTCCTTCTTGCCGGTGCGGCCCTCCTCGACCAGCCAGTCGATGACCGCATAGGAACCGTGCTGCGGGAACTCCTTGCCCTCGGCCTTGGCCGCCGCTTCGGTCTCCTTGCGGATCTTCTGCGGCAGGGTCAGCGTCAGCTCGTCCATCAGCTGCAGCGGCGCGGCCGGGTAGCCGGCCTGGGTGCCCGCGTGTTCGATGAACGCCGGCTCGATGCCCTCACCGACGGCCGCGACGGCCTCGTTGATGAAGGTGCCGATGACGCGGCTGGTGAAGAACCCGCGGCTGTCGTTGACGACGATCGGGGTCTTGCGGATCTGCAGCGTGTAGTCGATGACCTTCGCCAGTACCGCGTCAGACGTCTTGGCGCCCTTGATGATCTCCACCAGCGGCATCTTGTCGACCGGCGAGAAGAAGTGGATGCCGATGAAGTCCTCGGCCCGCTTCACGCCCTCGGCCAGGATGGTGATCGGCAGGGTCGAGGTGTTCGAGCCCAGCACTGCATCCGGCTCGACGATGTCCTCGATCTCCTGGAACACCTTGTTCTTGACCTCGACCGACTCGAACGCGGCCTCGATCACGAAGTCGACGCCCTTGAAATCGGCGGGATCGACGGTCGGGGTGATCCGCGCCAGCAGCGCGTCCGACTTCTCCTTGGTGGTCTTGCCCCGCGAAAGCGCCTTCTCCTCAAGCTTTTCGGAGTAGCCCTTGCCCCGCTTGGCAGCCTCGATGTCGATGTCCTTGAGGACGACCTCGATGCCGGCCTTCGCCGAGACGTACGCGATGGCCGCGCCCATCATGCCGGCGCCGATGACGCCGACCTTCTTGGCCGTGTACTTGTCGTAGCCCTCGGGCCGCGAGCCACCACCGTTGATGTGCTGCAGGTCGAAGAAGAACGCCTTGATCATGTTCTGCGCGACCTGACCGGTGACCAGCGAGACGAAGTAGCGGGTCTCGATGATGTCGGCGGTGTCGACGTCGACGTACGCGCCCTCGATGGCCGCGGCGAGGATCGCCCGTGGGGCCGGCATGTTGGCGCCCTTGATCTGCTTGCGCAGGATGGCCGGGAACGCCGGCAGGTTGGCGGCCACGGCCGGACTGGTGGGAGCGCCGCCGGGGATCTTGTAGCCCTTGACGTCCCAGGGCTGCTGAGCCTCGGGGTTCTCGGCGATCCACTTCTTGGCGGCCGGGATGAGCTCGTCGACGGTGCCGACGACCTCGTCGATGAGGCCCATCTCCTTGGCCTTGGCCGGCTTCAGCCGCGGGCCCTGCAGCAGTACGCCCATCAGCGCGTTCTGGAAGCCCAGGAGCCGCACGGTGCGAACCACGCCGCCGCCACCGGGGAGCAGACCCAGGGTGACCTCGGGGAGGCCGAGCTGGTTGCCCTTGACGTCGGCCGCGATGCGGTGGTGGGTGTGCAGCGTGAGCTCCAGGCCACCGCCGAGAGCGGCGCCATTGATCGCCGAAACCACCGGCTTGCCAAGGGTTTCCAGGCGCCGCAGCACCTTCTTCATCCCGTTGGTGCGCTCGGTGATCTGAGTCGCGATCTCCTGCTTGGTCTGCGTCCGCTCGGCGGTCATGTCCTTGAGGTCGCCGCCGGCGAAGAAGGTCTTCTTCGCCGAGGTCAGGACGACACCGGTGATGTCGTCCTTCTCCGCCTCGAGACGATCGACGGTCGCGGCGATCGAGTCCATGAACGTCTGGTTCATGGTGTTGGCGCCCTGGGACTTGTCGTCCATGGTCAGGATAACGACGCCGTCCGCGTCCTTCTCCCACACAATCATGTTGTCAGTCATAGCTTTTCAGTGATTCTTTCTGTGTGATCTTGCGGCTCAGAGGCGTTCGATGACAGTCGCGACGCCCATGCCGCCGCCGATACAGAGGGTGACCAGGCCGTAGCGCCCGCCGGTGCGCTCGAGCTCGTCGAGGCAGGTGCCCAGGATCATCGCGCCGGTGGCACCGAGCGGGTGGCCCATGGCGATGGCGCCACCGTTGACGTTGACCTTGCTGTGCGGGATGCCCAGGTCCTTCTCCCACTTCATGACGACCGACGCGAAAGCCTCGTTGAGCTCGTAGACGTCGATGTCCTCGGTGGTGAGGCCGGCCTTCTTCAGCGCCAGCTCGGTGGCCGGGGTGGGGCCGGTGAGCATGATCGACGGCTCGCTGCCGATCTCGGCGAACGTGACGATGCGGCCGCGCGGGGCCAGGCCGTTACGCTTGCCCGCCTCCTCGTTACCGATCAGCACCAGGCCGGAGCCATCGACGATGCCGGAGCTGTTGCCGCCGGTGTGCACGTGGTTGACCTTCTCCACCTGCGGGTACTTCTGCATCACCACATCGTCGAAACCGGCCATGTCGGCCAGGCCCTGGAACGCCGGCTTGAGCTTGCCGAGCTGCTCGACGGTGGTGCCGGGGCGCATGTGCTCGTCATGGTCGAGGACCACGACGCCGTTGATGTCGGTGACCGGGATGACCGACTTCGCGAAAAGCCCTGCCTCCCAAGCCTTGGCGGCACGCGCCTGCGACTCGGCGGCGAACGCGTCGACGTCCTCGCGGCTGAAGCCCTCCATGGTGGCGATCAGGTCGGCACCGATGCCCTGCGGGGCGATGTAGTTGTCGTATGCGGTGGCCGGGTCCATGAACAGGGCGCCGCCGTCGGAGCCCATCGGCACGCGCGACATCGACTCCACACCACCGGCGAGCACCAGGTCATCGAAGCCCGAGGCGACCTTGGCGGCGGCCAGGTTGACGGCCTCCAGGCCGGACGCGCAGAAGCGGTTGATCTGGGTACCGGGGACGCTCTGACCGAGGCCCGACACGAGCGCTGCGGTACGCGCGATGACCGCGCCCTGCTCGCCGACCGGCGAGACGACACCGAGCACCACGTCGTTGACGTCGGTGGGATCGAGGCTGCCGTGACGCGCCAACAGATCCTTGATCAGTCCCGAAACCAGGTCGATCGGCTTGACACTGTGCAGCGCGCCGCCGCGCTGCTTGCCACGAGGCGTCCGAACGGCCTCGTAGATGAACGCATCACTCATTGCGATGTCCTTTCGCATGTATTCCGCTGAAGATCGGCGTTGTGCCGGTTCGCAGACGCCGCCCCACGGAGGGGCCCGAAGGGGGCGTGCGGTACCAGGCTAACGCGCCATAACTTATTTGGCTATACCCCCTGATCAACATGCTGGGCGAGCGCCGAAGATTGCGCTAGGGTGCATTCACAATGTCTCCAGAATCCGGCGCCGCTCCGGCGACCTCATCGGTCACCGCATCCGGCCGCGCCCGCCCGGCCGACCGGCGTGCGCGGCTGATCAGCCATGCCACCGGGCTGTTTCTGGAGAAGGGATATTCGCAGGTATCGATGGCCGACATCGCCCGCGCCGCCGGGGTCACCGCACCCGCGCTCTATCGGCATTTCGCCGACAAGCAGGACACCCTGGCGGCCGCGGTGCTCGCCGGCGTCGAGGATCTCGAGGCCTGCACCGACGCGGCGCTCGCGCCCCGAGCCGACGGCACCGCGCCGTCCCGAGACCAGATCGTCGACACCATCGCCGGGCTGGCGGTGCACCGGCCGGACGCGGCCGTGCTCTGGCGCTGGAACAGCGACTTCCTCTCCGACAAGCAGAACGTCGAGGTCGCCCGGCGTACGCGCGCGGTGCTGACCCGCTGGGCCGACGCCCTGCTGCACGACCGTCCCGAACTCCAGTCGCGCACCTGCGAGCAGCTCGCCTGGGCGATCCTGTCGGTCACCGGCAGCCTCACCGTGCACGGCACCCGCATTCCGGCGTCCCGTGCTCGGGCGATGATCGCCGCCACCGTGGTGCGGCTGCTCGAACTCGACCCGACCGACATTCCGCCGCTGGCCGATTCGCCCATCGCGCACCCCAGCCCCGCCGGACGTCGCGACGAGATCATGGATGCCGCCTCGGATCTGTTCCGGCTGCGCGGCTTCGCCGACGTCGGGGTGGACGAGATCGGTGCAGCAGTCGGAATCTCCGGACCCAGTGTGTACAAACACTTTTCGAACAAGGCCGAGATCCTGCTGTCGATCTCGCGGCGCAACGCCAGCCGTCTCGACGCCACGGTTATCGCGGCGTATTCGCAGACCAGCGATCCGGCCGACCGCCTGCGTGCGCTGGTCGACAGCTATGTCCAGGTCCTCACCGCGACACCCGATCTCACCGTGTCGTTCAGCAACCGGGCCGCGCTGCACGACGTTCCGGCGGCCGCCGATCTGGTCACGGTGCAGCGCACCTATGTCCGCCGCTGGATCGACCTCTACGGCCTACTGCACCCCGAGCTCACCGAGGCCGAGCGAGCCGTGTCGGTGCACGCCGCGCTGACCATCGTGAACGATGCGATGCGGGTGCGTCGCAACTGGCGCCGGGTCGACGACGGTGTGCTGCGCGGCGCACAGATCAGCGGGACTCTCGCATACCTGGCCAAAGGCGCCCTCGGTATTGCAAGCTAGATCGATGGACGATCGCCCCGATCCAGCCACCGTCGCCGCCCACGAGCTCGACCCCGACAAGCTGCTGAGCCAGCTCAACGGCTGCACCGGGGCCCCGCAATACTCCCGCAACGACGCCACCGCGATGGTGGGCATCGACCCCGAGCGATCCGAGCGCGTCTGGAGCGCATTCGGCTTCTCGCACAACGACCCGGACGCCAAAGTCCTCACCGACGACGACGTGCAGGCGCTCGCACTGATGTCGATGATCGACAACTCCCAGCCCGAGCGCATGGCGCTGGAGGTCGCGATGGCGCGATCGATCGGCCAGACCATGTCGCGACTGGCCGACTGGGAAGCCTCCCAATTCGCCGAGGTACTCAGCGATCCGAACGTAGACGTATCGATGTCCCAGATCGTCACCGCGATCGAGCGCATCCATAGCCTGATCTGGCGGCGTCATTTTGCAGCCGCCATCACCAGTCTCGCCGCGACGGTCGACCCCGACCATCGAACGCAGTCGATCGGGTTCGCCGACCTGGTCGGGTACACCAGCCTGTCGCGTCGCGTCGGGCTCGCCGAGCTCAGCGATCTACTGGAAACCTTTGAGACCCATGCGCATCGGGCGATCGTGCAGGCCGGCGGAACCGTGGTGAAGACGATCGGCGACGAGATCATGTACTCCGCGGAGACTGCGAACACGGCCGCCGAAATCGCCATGCAGCTGCAGCAGATCCCCGACCAGCACGACCTGCCGCAGCTGCGCGGCGGCGTGGCGACCGGCAAGGTGCTGTCGCGATTCGGCGACGTGTTCGGCGAGCCGGTCAACATCGCCGCGCGGCTCACCGGCTCGGCGCGGCCCGGAACCGTGCTGGTCGACAAGGCCTGCGCCGATGCCATCACCGACCCTCGCTTCAAGCTGCGCTCGATCCCGCCGCTCAGCGTCCGCGGGTACCGCCGACTGTCGGCGCGGGTGCTCAGCTATGCCCGGTCCCCGGAACTGGAAGGCTCTAAGTAATTACCGACTATCGCGGCTGCGGATATGGGATCTGATTCGCGATCGCGTCGCGCATGTCGGTCACGATCTTCGGTTCCGGGCCGCCGGAGCTGAATACATTGTCGTCGAGGGGCCGGTCGCCGAAGTTCGGCACCAGCGTGTACCAGTTCTCGGCCGGAAGATACTTGGTGGCGAACAGGTAATGCTTCCCGGTCACCAACGGTTCGTCGCCGTTGACCACCACGAGAGCTCTCCGCACGTTGTCGTGCCCGCCCTGTTGGTTCACCGTTATCATTTCTCGCGCATCGCCTTTCAGTGAATCCACTACCTGGACTCGGTACTGGGTCTCCGGAAGCGACCCCAGTGACTTGTCGTCGATCTGGATGAGCACTCGGCCGACGAATATCGCATCAGTCGCCCCGGCAAGGTTCCGCATATCACTCATATCGATCGGAAAGTCAGCTGTCGCGGGGACCGTGGAGACCGTCGGACTGCCCATGGATTCATCAGTGGCGACACCCCTCTCCCAATACGCCGACCCGGCGGCAACCGACGTGGGAGCAGCTGCACCATCGCGCCCGGACTGCGAACACCCGGCTACGAGCAAGATCGCCATCATCGGCGTCAGCGCGGCGAATCGACGCATACGACGTCCTCGATTTCAGTTCGTCAGCGATCTCTGGAGAATACTTAGCGCATCTACGCGTATGTCCGTTATGCCGATAATCACGGATCTCTTTCAACCCGGCCGACTAGGGCGTGTCTCCTAATGATTGGGTGATCGGTCGCTGATGATCGGTGGATGAGTTCTAGGTGTGAGTCGCTCAGTGATGCGCAGTGGGAGCGGATCGAGCCGTTGTTGCCGTCAAACGTTGGGCGGCAAGGGCGTCCGTTCTGCAACAACCGGCAGGTTGTCGAAGCGATCATCTATCGATACCGGACCGGGATTCCGTGGCGTGACCTGCCGTCGGAGGTGTTCGGGCCATGGCAGACGGTGTGGAAACGGCACCGCCGTTACGCCGAGGACGGCACCTGGGACATCGTTCTTGCCGAGGTACTGGCCGATGCTGACGCGGCCGGGAAGAT
>NZ_AQYG01000042.1 GCF_000380485.1 Jongsikchunia kroppenstedtii DSM 45133
ATCTTCCCGGCCGCGTCAGCATCGGCCAGTACCTCGGCAAGAACGATGTCCCAGGTGCCGTCCTCGGCGTAACGGCGGTGCCGTTTCCACACCGTCTGCCATGGCCCGAACACCTCCGACGGCAGGTCACGCCACGGAATCCCGGTCCGGTATCGATAGATGATCGCTTCGACAACCTGCCGGTTGTTGCAGAACGGACGCCCTTGCCGCCCAACGTTTGACGGCAACAACGGCTCGATCCGCTCCCACTGCGCATCACTGAGCGACTCACACCTAGAACTCATCCACCGATCATCAGCGACCGATCACCCAATCATTAGGAGACACGCCCTAGTCGGAGAGGAGCTGCGCGCAGCGGATGAGTCCGAGGTGACTGTAGGCCTGAGGATGGTTGCCCAGGGAGCGCTCGGCGACGGGGTCGTACTCCTCGCTGAGCAGACCGGTCGGCCCGGCCGCCGCGATCAGCTGGCTGAACAGCGCCTCGGCATCGCTGCGGCGACCGATGAGGAGATACGCCTCCACGAGCCAGGCGGCGCACAGGTGGAAGCCGCCTTCGCCGCCGGGTAGCCCGTCGTCGTGATGGTAGCGATATACCGTTGCTCCGCTGCGTAATTCGGCCTCGGTGGCTTTGACGGTGGCGATGAATCGCGGGTCCGTGGGATCGATCAGCCCGGTGAGCCCGATATGCAGGGTGGCCGCATCCAGGTCGACGCCGTCGTAGGCGGCGGTATACGATCGCGCGGCCTCGTTCCAGCCGTGTTCGAGCACATCGGCGCGAATCTCTTCCCGCAGGTCGGCCCAGCCCGGTTCCGCCTCGCGCCCGAATCGGCTCGCCAGACGCAGCGCCCGGTCGACCGTCAACCAGCCCATGACCTTCGAGTACACGTGGTGCCGCGGATTGCCGCGGATCTCCCAGATTCCGTGATCCGGCTCGGTCCACCGCCGCTGGACGGCGTGCACCATGTTGGCCACCAGGTTCCAGTCGGCGTCGGTCAGCGCGTCGGCCCGACCGGACTTGGCGCGGGCGGTCGCCAGCTGATCGAGCAGATCGACGATGGGGCCGAACACGTCCAGCTGCACCTGCTGATTGGCGGCGTTGCCGACGCGGACTGGCCGCGACCCCGAGTATCCGGGCAGGGTATCGATCACGGCCTCAGGCGGCAGGCCGGTGCCGGCCAGTGTGTACAGCGGGTGCAGCCATTCCGGCCCGGACACCGTCTCGAGCACTCGGTGCAGCCAGGCCAGATACCCCTCGGCCTCGGCATGCGACCCGACCGATACCAGTGCCGATGCGGTCAGTGCGGCGTCGCGTAGCCAGCAGTAGCGGTAGTCCCAGTTACGCACGCCGCCAATATCTTCCGGCAGCGATGTGGTCGCGGCGGCGAGGATCGCGCCGGTATCGGCGTGCACCAGGCCGCGCAGCGTGAGCGCCGAGCGCTTCGTCAGCCCCGGCTTGCGGCCGGGCAGTGTGAGCCCGTCGGCCCAGCTCGACCAGTACTCTTCGGCTTCACGTCGTCGATCGGCCTCGTCCCGCGGATACTCGCCGAGATCATTGGTGCCGCAGCGCAGTTCGAGGGTGACCGGCCCGTCCGTGGGGTCGATCACTGCGACCGCGCTCTGATGGGTGCGTTCGGTGTTGATGGTCCAGTGCACGCCCGGGGCCCGCAGGGCGATCGGCTCGTTGGAGCCGAGGACGCGCAGACCGTCGGCGAGCACCTGAATGCGCACGCTCGCCTGGCCGAACTCGGGGCGAGGCACGAACCGGACCAGGGCGGGCACGTCGCCGCTTATGATGCGGATGAGGTCGGTGCGCCCGGGGGTCACGTCATGCGGCAGGTAGTCGGTGACTTCCAGGCTGGCCCAACGGGTCTGGATCGTCATGGTGCCGTCGAGGTACTGCTGGCTCTGCGGCAGCTGGGTGGGCTTGCCGTCCGTGGGCACGGGACCGATGGAGAAGACCCCGGCATCGTCGCCGCCGAGCAGTGCGGCGAACAGGGCGGCCGAATCCGGCTCCGGGTGACACAGCCAGTTGACCTTGGCGTCGGGCGTGAGCAGCGCGATCGACCGCGGCGATGCCAGCATCGACAACCGCTCGATCGGCGGGGTGTCGCCGCCGCGCAGCCAGGCGCGCCGCTCCTCGAAGAGGAACGCCAATGCCGTTGCGACGTAATCGGTGTCGGGGATGCGGAACTCGGCCACCGTCTTGCCGGCCCCGACCTTCACGCCCACATCGGGACCCTGCAGCCGATGGAACGCCTTCTCGTCCGTGACGTCGTCGCCGAAGAACACCGCCGCGCCGGCTCCGGCCTGATGCCGCAGGATATCCAGCGCCTGGCCTTTGTCGGTGGTGATGACGGCCAGCTCGATGACCGACTTTCCCTCCGTCACCTGTACGCCGGCGCGGGCGGCGGGGCCGGAACGGGCGCGCTTCAGCGCGTCCTCGGTGTCGTCGTTGTTGGCGTTGCGGACATGCAGCGCCGCGCTGGCCGGCTTCGTCTCCACGCTGACGCCGTCGTAGTCGGCGGCGATCGCGCGGAGCTCGACGATCAGCGTGTCGAGGAGTTCGGTTGCGGCGGCATCGATCTCATGGATGAAGCCGACGTCGAACTCGCTGCCGTGCGAGCCGACCAGGTGCACCTCGGCGGGGAGTCGCGACAGCGTCGCCAGGTCCCGCAGCGCGCGGCCGGAAATGACTGCGGCCGTGGTGGAGTCGAGTTCGGCGATGGCGCGCATCGCCCGCACCGACTCGGGATTGGGGCGGGCATCCTCGGGCCGGGACACGATCGGCGCCATGCAGCCGTCGTAGTCGGAGGCGACGAGCAGGCGCGGCGTACGCGCCAACCGAGTCAGCGCGCGCCGGAGGTCGGCCGGCAAATCCTGTGCACTCATGTGTCTATGTCTAGTCGCTTGTTCATGGCGCCAACCGCAGGCCGCGGTTGCCGTCGGCAACGGTGTCCGGGGTATCGGTGAGCACGCCGAGGAATGATTGCGCCCACCGCTCGACGTCGTGCATCAGGACCTGGCGGCGCATGGCGCGCATCCGCGTGCGCCCCTCGTCGTCGGTCTGGGTCAGGGCTGCGTCGATGGCGTCTTTGACGCCGTCGAGGTCGTACGGATTCGCCTGGTAGGCGGAGCGGAGTTCGGCTGCGGCTCCGGTGAATTCGCTGAGCACCAGCGCGCCGCCGAGATCGCTGCGGCAGGCCACGTACTCCTTGGCGACGAGGTTCATACCATCGCGCAACGGGGTCACCAGCATCACGTCGGCCGCGACGAAGAACGCGATCAATTCGTCCCGGGCCACCGGTTTGTGCAGATACTGGATCACCGGATGGCCGACGCGGCCGTGAATGCCGTTGATATGCCCCACGAGACGCTCGATGCCGCCGCGCATCTGGATGTAGCTGTCGACCCGCTCGCGACTCGGCGTCGCCAACTGGACCATCACTGTGTCGTCGGCATCGATCCGGTTCTCGTCGAGCAACTCGGCGATCGCCTTGAGCCGCACGTCGATTCCCTTGGTGTAGTCGAGCCGGTCGACGCCGAGCATGATCTTCGACGGGCTGCCGAGCTCGGATCGGATCTCGGCGGCGCGCTGCCGGATCTCCTTCGACCTGGCCTTGGCGTCCAGCGCCGCAGAGTCGATCGAGATGGGGAAGGCGCCGACGCGGACCGAGCGGAAGCCGACCTGGACGACGCCGAATTTACTGCGCACGCCCACGTTGCCCTTGGACGTCGCATGACCGCCGAGGCGTCGGGCGAGGATCAGGAAATTCTGCGCGCCGCCCGGCAGGTGGAATCCGATGAGATCGGCGCCCAGCAGGCCATCGACGATCTCGGTGCGCCACGGCATCTGCATGAACAGTTCCACCGGCGGGAACGGAATATGAAGGAAGAAGCCGATTTTCAGATCCGGCCGCAGCATCCGCAGCATCTTCGGCACCAGCTGCAACTGGTAGTCCTGGATCCACACGACGGCGCCCTTGGCGGCGGCCTTCGACGCTGCCTCGGCGAAGCGGCGATTGACCTCGACATAGGAGTTCCACCACTCGCGGTGGTATTCCGGCTTGACCAGAACATCGTGGTAGAGCGGCCACAGCGTGGCGTTCGAGAAGCCTTCGTAGTATTCGGCGATCTCCTGCGCGCTCAGCGGGACCGCGTGCAACTGCAGACCGTCGATCTCCGGGTCGTCGTCGGCATCGGGGATGCCGGACCACCCGACCCAGGCCCCCGTGTGGGTGCGCAGGATCGGCTCGAGGGCGGTGACCAGCCCGCCGGGGCTGCGTTTCCAGTCGACGCTGCCGTCCGGGTTGATGACCTTGTCGACCGGGAGGCGGTTGGCGACGACGATGAAGTCGGCCTTCTTGCGCCGGCGAGGCTTGGATTCCGCAGGCTTGTCAGTATTTCCCGATCGGTTCGACACCTCAGTTGTCGCCCGGGCCGATTCCCAACATGTTCAGGAGCATCCGGCACTCGTCGGCGTCGGTGGCGTAGGCGGCGACGACGCGGCGGGCCGAGCTGGCGGTCTCGTCGGCGACGGGGGTCAGATCGTCGTCGATGTCGTCTTTATCGGTGGTCTTGGCGGGCATTCAATCCTCGATTCGATGGTGCTGGGGGACCGGCCGGTCCGCGTAAGTCTGGTCCGATTCTATCCGGTCGCCCGCAGGTCGACGCGGTGGCGGGCAGTCCGGCCGGCCCGGCGGCGGACGGCGACGTGGCCGGTATAGTCAGCCGCGCACCATGCCTCCTTAGCTCAGTGGTAGAGCAACGCTCTTGTAAAGCGTAGGTCGTCGGTTCAATCCCGACAGGGGGCTCTGACGTATCGTGGCGATGAGGTGGTGATCGGGGGATCACTGCACCTCTTCAGTGACTCGGCGCCCGTTCGACGCCGAGGATCAGCGCCACCAGATTCAGCGCGGTGTCGATCTCCGCGCGGTCGCCGCCGAGGAGCGGCGCGTACAGGTTGACGTCGCAGATGCGCACGATCGCCAAGGCGAGATCGTCGACCGGCAGGGGTAGCGAAAGCCGACCGGATTCGGACTCCTCGGTCAGCGCCTCGGCGAGCACGGCGGTGGATACCGCTTCGATCTTGCCGGGCATCAACGCGAGCCGAACGAACAGCAGTGGCTCGCGAGAGGTGAAGTCGTGCAACGGTTTCGCTTTGTCCACCGCATGCATCTGACCGGCGACCAGGTCGAGGATGCGCTGCGCGCCGGTGGTCGTGACCGACCGGGACACCCGTCGCATCGTGCGCTCGGTGGCCTCCGCCAGCACCGTGGCGATCAGCTCCTCGCGGTTTCCGACATGGCGGTACAGCGTCGCGCGCCCGACGCCGAGGGTGGTCGCGAGCGCGGACATGTCCACCGCGCCGCCGGCCAGGTACACCTGGGTCGCGGCGTCGACAGCACGACGACGTTCGTACGACATCTTGTCGGGCGTCGTTGCCATCGCTCGTTCCTTTTCGTCAGCGCCTTGACGCATCAGGCGGCCTGATACACACTAGCTGAATGTCTCACGAGACATACATCCTACTTGTCTCGATCCGTGAGTTCAGTCACAGGAGGTTCGATGTCCAACGTGGAAACTGTCCGCGGCCCGGTCGATAGCGGCGCGCTGGGAACGGTGCTGATGCATGAGCACGTCTTTGTGCTCGGCACCGAGATGCAGCAGAACTACCCGGACTATCCGAACCGTTGGGACGAGGATGCCCGCGTCGCGGATGCGGTCGAGAAGCTGACCGAGATGCGGTCGCGCGGCATCGACACGATCGTGGATCCGACCGTGATCGGTCTGGGCCGCTACATCCCGCGCATCGAGCGGATCAACGCGCAGGTGGACGTCAACATCGTCGCCGCGACCGGGCTGTACACCTACAACGAGATCCCCTTCCAGTTCCACTACGCCGGCCCGGGTCTGCTGTTCGACCAGCCCGAGCCGCTGGTCACGTTGTTCCTCAAGGACATTCGCGAGGGCATCGCCGGGACGTCGGTGAAGGCCGGACTGCTCAAATGCGCGATCGAGGAGCAGGGCCTGACGCCGGGCGTCGAGCGGGTGATGCGTGCCGTCGGCCAGACCCACGTCGAGGCCGGCACTCCGATCACCGTGCACACCCACCCCGCGTCCGGCAGTGGGCTGGTGGCGCAGAAGGTCCTCAAGGAAGAGGGCGTCGACCTGACCAAGGTGGTGATCGGCCACTCCGGTGACAGCACCGACCTGGATTACCTGTGTGCCCTGGCCGATGCCGGCTCGTTGCTCGGGATGGATCGATTCGGCCTGGACGTGCTGCTGCCGAACGAGCAGCGCGTCGCCACCGTGGCCGAGCTGTGCAAGCGCGGATACGCCGAGAAGCTGGTGCTGTCCCACGACGCGTCGTGCTTCATCGACTGGTTCGACGAGGACGCCAAGGCCGCTGCGGTGCCCGACTGGAACTTCATCCACATCAGCGACAACGTCCTCCCGGCCCTGCGTGAGCTGGGCGTCACCGAGGAGCAGCTCACCACGATGCTCGTCGACAACCCGCGCAGGTACTTCGAGGCGGTCTGATGGCGATAACGCAGATCCCGCGCACCGACAACCCATGGTCGCGGCGGGGAGTCACCGTCGACGCCGATGGAATCGCCCGCTACGACGACCTGCCGGCGTCGTTGGTCGCGATGCTCGCCGAGCAGGTCGCGGCGCGTCCCGACAGCGAGGCCGTCGTCGAGCTCGGCGGTGACCGACTGACCTACCGGCAGCTCTGGGATCGCGCGGCCGAGGTCGCGGGTGGATTGCGGGCCGCCGGGGTCGGCAAGGGTGACCGGGTGTCGATCCGGTACCCGGCCGGCGTCAACTGGACCGTCGCGTTCTTCGGCACCGTGTTCGCCGGTGGTATCGCGGTGGCGCCCAATATCCGTTCGGCGGCACCGGAGATCGCCGCGCTGCTGGAGGACGCCGACGTCACGGTCGACCTGGCGGCCGACACGACGCTGCCGACCGGCGAGCCCTTCGTGGACGAGTCGCTCACGCGTTCCGACTACGCGGCGATGTTCTTCACGTCTGGCACCACCGGCCGGGCCAAGGGTGTGCCGACGACGCACGAGGCATTTCTGACCAACGCGGAGAACATGATTCGTGCGGCGAACTCCGATCGCAGCCTGGGCGAGGTCTACCGGACTCTGATCAGCGTGCCGCTGTTCCATGTCACCGGCTGCAATTCGCAGCTGTTGACGGCGCTGTACGTCGGCGGCTGCGCGGTGATCATGCCGGCGTTGGATCTGGGCGCGCTGATGAATGCGCTGAATTCCGAACGGATCTCGAGCATGATCACGGTGCCCGCGGTGTACGGGCTGCTGCTGCGCCAGCCGGCTTTCGCCGACCTCGACGTGTCCGGGGTGCGCTGGGTCGGCTATGGGGGTGCGCCGATCGCGCCGACCGTTGTTCTGGCGCTGAAGAAAGCGTTCCCCAGCGCCACCGTGATGAACGGTTACGGCATGACCGAGTCGGCGTCGCTGATGACCGTTCTGCCGGACGGGGATGCCGTCGACCATGCCGATTCGGTGGGCTATGCGGTGGCCACGGTCGACCTCGGAGTGGTGCCGATCGGCGATGACCGGCTGGTGGGCGAGCTGGTGGCACGCGGGGCGAACGTCACTGCGGGCTATTGGAATCGGCCCGAAGCGGATGCCGCGACATTCATCGACGGCTGGCTGCACACCGGAGACGTTGTCCGCGTGGACGATGCGGGTCGCGTGCACATCATCGATCGCACCAAGGACATCATCAACCGCGGCGGCGAAAACGTCTCCAGCGTCGAGGTCGAAGCGGTACTTTTGGCGGCACCGACGGTTACCGACGCGGCCGTGCTGGCGGTACCCGACGAGGTCATGGGAGAGAAGGTGGGCGCGGTGCTGGTCGGCGACGGGGACTCCGGCGTCGATCTCGATGCGGTGCTGGCCTACTGTCGAGAGAATCTCGCCGACTTCAAGATCCCGCAATACATTTCAATCGCCGATGCGCCGTTGCCGCGCAACGCGGGCGGCAAGCTGCTCAAGGCCCGGATGCGCGGAGACGTGCAGTGGGGCACACCGCTGCGGTGATCGGCGCGACCAGATCTGAGGAGATTCGATGCAGGTAGCCGGAAAAACCGCGATCGTCACCGGCGGCGGGAACGGAATCGGGGCGGCGATCGCCACCGCGTTGGCCGGAGCCGGAGCGCGCCTCGTGGTCGCGGACCTCGACGCCGAGGCGGCGCAGAGCGTTACCGCGGCGATCAACGCGGAGCATCCGCGTGCGGCCGTGCATCAGGGCGGCGATGTCGCGGATGCGGAGGTGATCGCATCGTTGATCGAGCTGGCCGAGACGCAATTCGGCTCTGTCGACATGTATTTCGCCAACGCCGGGATCGCCGGCCCGGTGGGATTCGAGGAGCTGACAGAGGCCGACTGGGATGGCGTGATCGACGTCAACCTGCGCGCCCACATTCGTGCCGCCACCCAGCTGGTGCCGCGGTGGACCGTCGGATCGGGCGGCTACTTCGTGTCGACGGCATCGGCCGCCGGGCTGCTGACCCAGATCGGGTCGGCCGGCTACTCGGTCACCAAGCACGCGGCCGTCGGTTTCGCCGAATGGCTGTCGGTGACGTACGGCGACCGCGGCGTCAAGGTGAGCTGCCTGTGCCCGATGGGCGTCGACACCCAGCTGCTGTCGGCGGGATTCGACGCCGACGATCGGCTGGGTCGCACCGCCGCCCGCGCGGTGACCACGGCCGGCGATGTGCTGACCCCGCAGCGGGTCGCCGAGGTGGTGCTCGAGGCGATCGCCGACGAGAAGTTCCTTATTCTGCCGCATCCGCAGGTGCTGGAGATGTACCAGCACAAGGGATCCGACTACGACCGATGGTTGTCCGGCATGCGTCGCTACCAGGCTTCGCTGCTCGCCGCCGACAACGCTGATTAGGAGACGCCGATGAGTATGTTCGAGATGTCCGATCGCGCCCGGGCGATCCGCGAGGATCTGCTGGAATTCATGGACGCCGAGGTCTATCCCGCCGAGGCGGTGTACGAGGAGCAGATGCGGGCGGCCGGCGATCCGCATCACCAGCCGCAGATCATCGAGGATCTCAAGGTCAAGGCGCGGGAACGGGGTCTGTGGAACCTCTTTCATCCCTACCCGGAATGGGGGCCGGGCCTGACGAACCTCGAATACGCGCCGCTGGCCGAGGTGATGGGCCGCAGCCATCTGGCATCGGAGGCCTGCAACTGCAGCGCCCCTGACACCGGCAACATGGAGGTGCTCACCCTCTTCGGAACCGAGGAGCATCAGGAGAAGTACCTGAAACCGTTGCTGGACGGCACGATTCGGTCGGCGTTCGCGATGACCGAGCCGCGGGTCGCCAGCTCGGACGCCACCAACGTCGAGATGTCGATGGTGCGGGACGGTGAAGAGTACGTCCTGAACGGCCGGAAGTGGTTCGCGTCCAACGCCTTGCATCAGAACTGCAAGGTGATGATCGTGATGGGCAAGACCAATCCGGATGCCGCGCCGCATCGGCAGCAGTCGATGATGGTGGTGCCGATCGACGCGCCGGGGGTCACCGTGATGCGCGGGCTGCCGGTGTTCGGCTACCAGGATCGCGAGGGCCACGCCGAGATCGACTTCAAAGACGTGCGGGTGCCGGCCACGGATGTGCTCAAGGGTGAGGGCGAGGGATTCGCGATCAGCCAGGCCCGGCTCGGGCCCGGTCGCATCCATCACTGCATGCGGGCCATCGGAATGGCCGAGCGCGCACTGGAATTGATGTGCCGGCGCGGACTGGAGCGTTCCACCTTCGGTAAGCCGATCGCCTTCAACGCCAACATCGGCGACTGGATCGCCGAGGCGCGCATCGACCTGGAGATGATCCGGCTGCTCACACTGAAGGCGGCGTACATGATGGACACGGTGGGTAACAAGGAGGCGCGCACCGAGATCGCCGCCATCAAGGTGGCCGCCCCCAACATCGCGCTGAAGATCGTCGATCGGGCGATCCAGGTGCACGGCGGTGGCGGTGTCTCCGACGACTTCCCGTTGGCGATGGCTTGGGCGCACCTGCGCACGCTACGGCTGGCCGACGGTCCCGACGAGGTGCACAAGCGCGCGATCGCCCGTCAAGAGCTGGGCAAGTACAGATGAGCGCCGGCGCCGGGGGCGGGCCGAACTCACCGGAATCGGATCCGCATCCCGGTATCGACGAGGGGTCGATACTGCGATGGTTCGCCGCCGAGGGCGTCGAACATGCTGCACCGCTTGCCTTCACCCGTATCGGTCTGGGGCAGTCGAATCTGACCTACCTGGTGCGCGACGCCGACGGTCGTCGCTGGGTGCTGCGCCGGCCGCCGATGGGGCACCTGCTGGCCTCGGCGCATGACGTCGCCCGGGAGGCGCGCATCCTGTCCGCGCTTGGACCGAGCGCGGTGCCGACGCCGCAGGTGTACGCGCTCACCACCGACGAGCGGTTCACCGACGTGCCGTTGCTGCTCATGGAGTTCGTCGACGGCACCGTCATCGACACCATCGACGTCGCCGAATCGCTCCCCGTCGATCAGCGCCGGGCCATCGGCCTGGCGATGCCGGCGAACCTGGCCCGCATTCATGCCGTCGACCTGGCGGCGGTCGGGCTGGACGATCTCGCCAGCCACAGCCCGTACGCGCCGCGACAGATCAAGCGGTGGACCGGGCAATGGGAGAAGTCCAAGACCCGCGACAGCGCCGAATTCGATGCGTTGACGCAGCGTCTGGTCGCCGCGGTCCCGGAGCAGACCGAAACCACATTGGTGCACGGCGATTTTCATCTGCGCAACGTCATCACCGATCCGGCCGCCGGTGAGATCCTCGCGGTGCTCGATTGGGAGCTGACCACCCTCGGTGATCCGCTCGCCGACATCGGCAGCCTGCTCGCGTACTGGCCAGAGCCGGAGGATTCGATGGCCGGCGGATTCATCGGCGCCAATGTCGAGGGATTCCCGAAGCGCGCCGAACTCGCGGCGGCGTACGCGGAGCAGACCGGAAGAGACCCTGCGGCGCTGCAGTACTGGCATGCGATGGCGCTGTGGAAGCTGACCGTGATCGCCGAGGGCGTGATGCGCCGCGTGATGGATAACCCCGCCAACAAGGCCGCGGCGGGGACGCCGATGCTCGAGCAGGTCGACGGAATTCTCCGAAGGGCTATCGAAGTCGCAGACGGTGCGGGAATATGACGCGTAGCGGGGCGAGAACATAACCCCGGCGGCAGGGCGCTGCCGATGCATCCGAGTCGAGAGGTCCAGATGACGGCAAGCACCCACGACGAGCATTTCGGCAAGGTCGTCACCGTCTCGGTGGCGGCCGCTATTGGCGGATTCCTCTTCGGCTTCGACAGTTCCGTGGTGAACGGCGCGGTCGATTCGTTGCAGAACAAGTACGACCTGAACTCCTTCATGAAGGGGTTCGTCGTCGCGATCGCGCTGCTGGGCTGTGCGCTCGGCGCCTGGTTCGCCGGGCGGCTCGCCGACCGCTGGGGCCGCAAGAAGGTGATGGTCCTCGGCGCGATCATGTTCATCGTGTCGTCGGTCGGTCAGTCGCTGGCCGTCGATGTTCCCGACCTGCTGTTCTGGCGCGTTCTCGGAGGTATCGGGATCGGCATCGCGTCGGTCATCGCGCCGGCGTACATCAGCGAGATCGCGCCCGCGCGCTATCGCGGCGCGCTGGGTTCACTGCAGCAGCTGGCCATCACCTCGGGCATCTGTATCGCGCTGGTGTCGGACGCGCTGCTGCGCGGCTGGGCCGGCGGCGCCAGCAACGAGCTGTGGTGGAACATGGAGGCCTGGCGGTGGATGTTCCTCGTGGGCGTGATTCCCGCAGCCGTGTACGGCTTTGTGGCGCTGCTGATCCCGGAGTCGCCGCGCTACCTGGTCGGGCAGGGCCTGGACGAGGAGGCGGCCCGGATCCTGCGCGAGGTGACCGGCGAGGCCCACCCGCTCGAGCGCGTCACCGAGATCAAGCTGACGCTCAAGCGCGAATCGGTGGTGTCGATCAGGGATATCCGTGGGCCGACGTTCGGGCTGCATCCCCTTGTCTGGGTGGGCATCTGGCTGGCGATCTTCCAGCAGTTCGTCGGGATCAACGTGATCTTCTACTACTCGACCACGCTGTGGCATTCGGTCGGATTCTCCGAAGGCTCGTCGTTCAAGATCTCGGTGATCACCGGCATCGTGAACGTGGTGATGACCTTCGTGGCCATCGGCTTCGTCGATCGGGTCGGTCGGCGCGTGCTGCTGAGCGTCGGGTCGATCGGCATGTTCGTCGGCCTGCTGCTCGCCTGCATCGCGTTCACGCAGCAGGAGGGCCACGGCGACGACATCACGCTGCCGAGCGGCTGGGGCAAGGTGGCGCTGGTCGGCGCCAACATGTTCGTGGTGTTCTTCGCCGCGACCTGGGGCCCGGTGATGTGGGTGATGCTCGGCGAGATGTTCCCCAACCGCATCAAGGGCATCGCGCTCGGCGTGTGCAGCGCGGTCAACTGGATCGCCAACTTCACGATCTCGCTGCTGTTCCCGCAGATGAACAAGTCGGTCGGGCTGACGTACATCTACGGGTTCTTCGCGCTGTGTGCGTTGATCTCGTACTTCTTCGTCCGGTTCAAGGTGCCCGAGACAAAGGGCATGGAGCTCGAGGAGATGGACACACTGGAGGCGGTCGAGCACTAGGCTCGCACCATGTCGCAAATACGGCTCAACGGTTCCGGTTCGCTCTACGACGGCGGGTACTCCTATAGCGTCACCGTGCCGCCGGGATCCACGATCTATACGGCCGGCATCAGCCCGCTCGACACCGACGGCACCACGGTCGGCCCGAATGATGTGACGGCACAGGCGAATCAATGCATGATCAACCTGGAGACGGCGCTCGACGACGCCGGCGCATCGCTCACCGACGTGGTGAAGGTGACGATCTACGTCGCCGAGAAGATGCAGGCCGACCTGGTCGTCGCCTGGGATGTGGTGTCCCAGGTCTTCGGCGACCACAAGCCCGCCGCCACGCTGGTCGGGGTCACCGTTCTCGGCTACGACGATCAACTGGTCGAGATCGAGGCGATCGCGGCCGTCCCGGCCTGAGGTGAGTCGCCCGCACATCACCGACGCGCAGCGGCGCGCTCGGCTGGTGGCTCGGCAGTTTCAGCCGGCGGATTCGGTTGTCGGCGTTGCCGAATCGGTCGTGTGCCTGCACGCCACCACCCAGTCGAGCATCTACCTGTCGACCTGGGCCCGGCATCGAGCGGTCACCGTTGATGACGTCAATGCCGCCCTGTATCGCGATCGCACCGCGATCAAGCAGCTCGCCATGCGTCGGACCCTGTTCGTCTTCCCGCGGGAGACGCTCCCCGACGCAGTCGGTGCGGTCGGGCAGCGGGTCGCCGACAACGAGCGCAAGCGAATGATCTCCCACATGACCAAGGCGGGCGGGTTCGCCGATCCCGCCGCCTGGGTGGCCACCGCCGAGTCGGCGGTGCGCGGGGCACTCCGTGACGGGCGCGCCGCCACGTCGACCGAACTCCGAGCCGAACTGCCTGAGCTGGAAGGATTCATCGAGTACTCGCCGGACAAATCGTGGGGCGGCACGCAGCCGCTGGGTCCGCGGGTGCTCACGATGATGGGTGCCGGCGGCGAAATCGTGCGAGGCCCGGACGACTCCAAGTGGTATCTGTCGCGGCCGCGGTGGGTCTCGATGCCCGACTGGCTGGGTGAGGAGCTCCCCGAGGTGTCGCCGCATGACGGCCATCTGGCGATGATCCGGCGATGGCTGGCCCGGTTCGGGCCAGGCACCGAGGACGACCTGGTGTGGTGGCTGGGTTCGACGAAGACCGCCGTGCGCAAGGCCCTCGCCGAGATCGAGGCCGTCCAGGTCGACCTCGACGGTGGCCCAAGGGGTTCCGGAGCGGCGGTCGGCTATGTGCTGCCCGATGACCTGGACGAGGTGGCGTCGCCGAAGCCGGCCGCGATGCTGCTCCCGGAGCTCGACCCCACGACGATGGGCTGGAAGGACCGCGACTGGTATCTGGGCGGCCACCGCGAGTGGGTGTTCGACCGCACCGGCAACGGCGGTCAGACCGTGTGGTGGGACGGGCGCATCGTCGGCGGCTGGAAGCAGCGCGACGACGGCTCGGTGGCCACCGCTCTGTGGGCCGATATCGGCAAAGCCGGGCAGCGTGCGGTCGCGCGCACCGCCGACGAGCTGGCCGCCTGGTTGGGCGAGGACCGGCCCAAGGGCGGATACCCGGCGCCGTTCATGCGCTCGATCGAATAGCTCGCGTCGCGCAAACCGGCTTCGGCCGTGGCGGTGTGGGACCATCGGAATATGTCCGGGCCGCGGCGCTCTGTCGACATCATGGCGCGCGTCGCCGTGATGCAAGGCCCGGCCGCCACCGGAAGTGTTGAACAGAACCTGGCTGCGATCGAGGCAGCGGCCCGCGAGTCCGCGGCGGCCGGCGCTCGGCTGCTGGTCACACCCGAGATGTCGGCGACGGGCTACAACATCGGCGACCTCACCGGCGAGCGGGCGGAATCGCTCGACGGCCCGATCGTCCGAGCCATCATCGAACTCTCCCAACGATATTCGCTGACCGTCGTGGCAGGCCTGCCGGAGCGAGAGCAGGGGCGTCTCTACGACATCGCGGTCGTCGTCGCGCCGAGCGGCCTGGTTATCGCCCGCCATCGCAAGGTGCATCTGTTCGCCGAGCTCGATCGCGACCGGTTCGCTCCAGGTGACCGGCTGGTCACCCAGTTCGAGTGTGCGGACCGCACCTTCGGCCTGGCCGTCTGCTACGACGTCGAGTTTCCCGAACTCGTACGGGCCCATGCGGACTCGGGTACGGATATCCTGGTGGTCCCGACCGGCCTCATGCAGCCCTATACGGTGGTCAGCCGGATTCTGGTGCCGGCGCGGGCTTACGAGAATCAGCTGTTCATCGTCTACGCCAATCGATGTGGTTCGGAGAACGGTCTGGAGTACTGCGGTGACAGCGTCATCGTCGGGCCGGATGGAGCCGACCTGGCCCGCGCCGGCGCGGAGGAAGAGCTGCTGATCGCCGACCTCGACGCGGCTGCGCTCGCTGACGGCAGGCGCCGGAACACCCATCTTGCCGACCGTCGCCCGGACCTTTATCCCGCAAAACCTTTCGGTCGGAGGGACTGATCGATGACCGTCCCGATATCCGTCGCCGACAGCGCCACCGAGTCGCCACCGTTGACGATGTTCGGGCCGGATTTCCCGTTCGCCTATGACGAGTACGTCCGCAGTCCGCTCGGCATCGGTGCGGTGCCGCGGTCGGCCTATGCCAAGCCGGTCGCGGTCATCGGCGGCGGGCTGTCGGGCACGCTCACGGCATATGAATTGGCGCGCATGGGTTTGCGGCCCGTCGTCTACGAAGCTGACCGGCTCGGCGGCCGGATGCGATCGTTGCCGTTCGCCGGCCACCCCGGTATCACGGCCGAGATGGGGGCGATGCGCTTCCCGACGTCATCGACCACGCTCTTCCACTATCTCGACGAGATGGGTTTGCAGACGACACCGTTCCCCAACCCGCTGGCCGAGGCGACGCCGTCGACCGTCGTGGACCTGAAGGGGAGCAAGCATTTCGCCCGCACTCTCGCCGATCTTCCCGATATTTACCGCGAGGCGGCGCACGCCTGGCATCGCACACTCGACGAGCTGGGCGAGGCCGGCTCGTTGACGGCCGCCATCCGGCGCCGGGACGTGCCTGCGATCCAGCGGATCTGGGCCGACTTGGTGCGACGCCACGATGACACCACGTTCTACGGATTCCTCTGTCAATCAACGGCATTCGAGAGCTTCGCGTTGCGCGAACTCTTCGGGCAGGTGGGATTCGGGACCGGCGGGTGGGATACCGACTTTCCGAATTCGATTCTCGAGATCCTCCGAGTCGTGTGCACCGCTGCCGACGATGATCACCGGTCCATCGTCGGGGGCTCGCAGCAACTGCCGGAGTGTCTGTGGTCGGCGCCGGTGCCCGGGGTCAAGCGTTGGCCCGCGGGAACATCCGTGCAGTCGCTGCACGCGGATGGCCGGACCCGGCCCGCGGTGGTACGTCTGGGCCGTACCGGCGCGGGAGGGTTCGTCGTGGCCGATGCTTCCGGGACGGTCGACGTGTACGACGCCGTCGTGTTCACCGGGCAGGTCTGGATGCTGCTGAACACGATCGACACGGATGAGTCGGTGCTGCCGGCGGCCCACTGGACGGCGATCGAACGGACCCACTACATGGGCGCGTCCAAAGTCTTCGTGTTGGTTGACCGACCCTTCTGGAAGGACATCGATCCCGCGACCGGACACGAGACGATGAGCATGACGCTCACCGATCGAATGACCCGCGGCACATACCTTCTCGAGTTCGGCGACGATCGGCCGGCCCTCATCTGTCTGTCGTACACCTGGGCCGACGATTCCCTGAAACTACTGCCGCTGAACGCCGGTGAGCGGATGGATCTGATGCTCAAGTCTCTGGGCAGAATCTATCCCGGCGTCGACATTCGCGGTCACGTTATCGCGGCGCCGGTGACGATGTCGTGGGAGACCGAACGTGCCTTCATGGGCGCGTTCAAGGCGAATCTGCCCGGCCACTACCGCTACCAGCGGCGGCTCTACACCCATTTCATGCAGGACCGATTGCCCGCGCAGCACCGCGGCTTCTATCTCGCCGGGGACGACGTGTCGTGGACCGCCGGGTGGGCCGAGGGCGCCGTGCAGACTGCGCTCAACGCGGTGTGGGGCGTGATGACGCAATTCGGCGGGCATACGGTGCCCGGCAATCCCGGGCCGGGGGATCTTTTCGACGAGATATCACCGATCGATCTCGATCAGTAGGGAGACCACCATGAGAATGCGTCATCGGTCGTTGCAGATACCGCGAATCGTCGAGGGCGGACATACGGGCCCGGCGGACTCATCGCGGCTGCCGCGGTTCGCCGGGCCGGCCACGTTCGCCCGGCTGCCACGGCTCGACGAGATCGATACCCCTGACGTGGTGCTGCTGGGTGTGCCGTTCGACAGTGGGGTGTCGTATCGGCCGGGCGCGCGGTTCGGCCCGTCCGGCATCCGCGAGGCGAGCCGGCTGCTGCGGCCGTACAACCCCGCCGCGGGAGTGTCTCCCTTCGCTGAGATACAGGTGGCGGACGCCGGCGATATCGCGGTGAACCCCTTCGCGATCGGGGAGGCGATCGAAACCATCGAGCAGGCGTCGGGTGAATTCGGCGCGGCCGGAATCCAACTCGTCACCCTCGGCGGCGACCACACCGTAGCTCTGCCGCTGCTGCGCTCGGTGGCCGCTCGGCACGGACCTGTGGCCCTGGTGCATTTCGATGCCCACCTCGACACCTGGGACACCTATTTCGGCGCCGAATACACCCACGGCACCCCGTTCCGCCGGGCGGTCGAGGAAGGCATCCTCGACACCGAGGCCCTCTGTCATGTCGGTACCCGCGGTCCGCTCTACGGCGCCAGGGATCTGGAGGACGACCGGCGCTTCGGCTTCGGCATCTATACCTCCGCGGACGTCTTCCGCCGCGGCGTCGACGAGATCGTCGGCGCGCTGCGCGACCGGGTCGGGGATCGACCGCTCTATGTATCGATCGACATCGACGTCCTCGATCCGGCGTACGCACCGGGTACCGGTACCCCGGAGCCGGGCGGCCTCACCAGTCGCGAACTCCTGGAGATCCTGCGCGGCATCCGCGATCTGCAGCTGGTCGGTGCCGACGTCGTGGAGGTCGCCCCGGCATATGACCACGCCGAGATCACCAGCCTGGCCGCGTCGCATGTGGCCTATGAGCTCGTCAGTTGGCGTGCCCACCTGCGGCAACGCTGACCGCGCACGCCGCCGGCCGGGACTGGAACCCCGGTGTGGCGATCGCCTCGGCGATACCCTGGACCGGGCTCACAGGAATCTCCCAGCTTCCGTGCAGTCGCAACGAAGGCGGATCGCAGAGAGTAATCGATATGACCGAAGCTGGCGCCCGCGTCCTGGTGGTGGACGACGAACCGAACATCCGTGAACTGCTTTCCGTCTCGTTGAAATTCCAGGATTTCGACGTGCAGACGGCCGCCGACGGCCCCGCCGCGCTCGACCTGGCGCGCAGCTTCCGGCCCGATGCGCTGATCCTCGACGTGATGATGCCGGGGATGGATGGCTTCGGCCTGCTGCGCCGGCTGCGTGCCGACGGCGTGGACGCCCCGGCGCTGTTCCTGACCGCGAAGGATTCCGTGGCCGACAAGGTCAACGGACTGACGGTCGGCGGCGACGACTACGTCACCAAACCGTTCAGTCTCGAGGAACTGGTCGCGCGGCTGCGGGTCATCCTGCGGCGCAGTGGTTTCGGCGACGACGAGCGTCGGGACAGTCGAATCACCTTCGCCGACATCGAGCTCGACGACGACACCCACGAGGTGTGGAAGAACGGCAATCTGGTGTCGTTGTCGCCCACCGAGTTCACCCTGCTGCGCTACTTCATGATCAACGCGGGAACCGTCCTGTCGAAGCCGAAGATCCTCGACCACGTCTGGAACTACGACTTCGGCGGCGAGGTGAATGTCGTGGAGTCGTACGTCTCCTACCTGCGGCGCAAGATCGACACCGGCGACAAGCGGCTCATCCATACGCTGCGCGGCGTCGGCTACGTGATGCGCGAGCCGCGATGAAACGCGGCGAGACCCAGCTGGACCAGACCCCGGCGCCCCCGCGGAATTCCTACCGCGGTGGGCGCCGGGGCATTCCGCTGCGTGTGTCATTGGTGGCGATGATGATCGTGCTCGTCGCGGTCGGGCTCACCGTGTCGGGCGTCGCGGTGACGTCGGCGATGCGCGGCAACCTGGTGAACCGGGTGGACGACGGGTTGCGCGACGCGGTCCGCACCTGGGCGCGGCCCGTGCCGCATCTCGACCAACCGCCGGGTGAGCCGACCGGACAGCCCGGGTCTCCGGGAACACACGGCCCCGGGCTGCGCCGGCCGCCGAGCCAGTACTACGTGAAAGTCATTGCGCCGGACGGCGCTTTGATCACCGACTTCAACGACTACTCGCGATCGGAACCGAAGGTTCCCGACCCGGACGCCCTCGGACCCGGACCGCATACGGTCGGGTCGGTCAGCGGCAGCACCAAGTGGCGGGTGATCTCGAAGCACAACGAGCAGGGCACGGTGATCGTCGCCGCCAGCCTGACGGACGTCAACGCGACCGTCGATCGGCTGGTCTGGCTGCAGTTCGGGATCGGCGCGGCGATCGTCG
Source organism: Jongsikchunia kroppenstedtii DSM 45133 (assembly GCF_000380485.1). GTDB lineage: Bacteria > Actinomycetota > Actinomycetes > Mycobacteriales > Mycobacteriaceae > Jongsikchunia > Jongsikchunia kroppenstedtii. The sequence goes on from NZ_AQYG01000042.1 coordinate 19,288, forward strand.
CCATCATCGGCGCGCTCGGATACATCCTGGTCCGAACCAATCTGCGGCCGCTGCGGCAGGTCGAGGCGACGGCCGAGGCGATCGCCGCGGGCGACCTGAACCGCCGTGTTCCGGAGCTGCCCACCAACACAGAGGTCGGGCGGCTGTCGGCATCCTTGAACGTGATGCTGCATCAGATCGAGGAGGCGTTCTCGGCGACCGCCGCGTCCGAGGAACAGGCGCGAAAATCCGAGGACAAGATGCGGCGCTTCGTCGCCGATGCGAGTCATGAGCTGCGGACGCCGCTGACGTCGATCCGCGGCTTCGCGGAGCTGTATCGGCAGGGCGCGATGTCCGATCCCAACCAGACGCTGGGCCGTATCGAGTCGCAGGCCAAGCGCATGGGGGTGCTGGTCGAGGAACTGCTGATGCTCGCCCGGCTGGATGCTCAGCGACCGATGGAACACGCTCCGGTCGACCTGCTCGCCTTGGCCAGTGATTCCGTGCACGCCGCCAAAGCCATTGCGCCCGATAGGGACATCTCCTTGGAGGTCGCCGACGGACCGGGCGTGCCCGAGGTGATCGGTGATGCCGACCGGTTGACCCAGGTGTTGTCGAACCTGATCAGCAACGCCATCCGGCACACGCCGCCGGATGCGAAGGTGGTCGTGCGGATCGGCACCAACGAGCAGGGCGCCTTCATGGAGGTGCACGACGACGGACCGGGACTTTCGGCCGACGATCAGACCAAGGTCTTCGAACGCTTCTACCGCACCGACGAATCCCGGCAGCGGCACGACGACTCCGGCGGCTCGGGGCTCGGCTTGGCCATCGTGAGTGCGTTGGTGCAGGCCCACGGCGGCGAGGTCGGTGTGGACAGCGAGCCCGGCCAGGGCTGCACCTTCTGGGTGCGGCTGCCGCGGGTCGAGGTGCCCTGATTTTCTGTGGCTGTGGGGCGAGCAACGACAATATTTGTCGCCTGACCTCGAATTCCTGACAGAAAATCCGGATGCATCCGATCGGACCGTGTGGAACGTCCAATCAGCATGGCTGTTGACTTGGGTGTCTATTCGCTGGCAGAGCTCCGTGACCGGGGCATATCCGATCACGACCGGGATGCATTCCTGCGGGCCGGCTCGTTGACCAGGGTGCGACGGGGTTGGTACGCCAGTACCACTGCGCACGACGATGGGGTCGCCGCAGTGCGGGCCGGGGGAGCGGTCGGCTGCGTGTCGGCGTTGCGTCATCACGGGTTCTGGATTCCGCCTGGCCACGATCGGCTTCACGTGCGCACCCGATTCCACCGGACCGGGCAGCCCACCTGCATGCCGTACGGGCCGCCGGACCCGGTCGACAGCGCACTCGACCCGCCGTTCACTGCGCTGCGCAGTGCCGCCCGCTGCCTGAGCGACGAGGACTTCGTCATCGTTGCGGATTCGATTCTCAACAGCACCAACTATTCGATGTCCGACCTGGGCAACGAGCTGCGGGATGCGCCGGCGCGGGTACACGCGTTGCTGGCGAAGTGCGACGGTCGTGCGCAGAGCGGATCGGAGACCGCGGCACGACTGCGGTTGCGTGCCAGGCGGATCCGAGTGCAGGTGCAGCCGTTCATCCGCGGTGTGGGCTGGGTCGATCTGCTGGCCGGATCCAGCCTGATCATCGAGGCGGACAGCAAGGACCATCACACCAAGCGCGTGAACTACCAGGAGGACCATCGCCGCGACCGGGCCGCCGCGGTCGGCGGCTACCGGGTCCTGCGGCTGACGTATCAGGACATCTTCTTCAACTGGGACAACGTGTTTCCGGACATCTTGGATCTCATTCAGCGGCGGGTGCACCGGGGGCGCCTGCGCAAGGCGGCGTCCTGAATTTTCTGTGGCTGTGGGGCTAGCAACGACAATATTTGTCGCCTGACCCCGAATTCCTGACAGAAAATCCGGGAATCGGGCCCGGCCCTTAAGGTGGGGGCATGGCTTCCGTCTTCTCGATGATCATCAACGGCGACCTGCCCGGTCGATTTGTCTGGAAGGACGACGACGTCGTCGCGTTCCTCACCATCAACCCGGTCACGGCGGGCCACGTGCTCGTGGTGCCGCGCGCCGAGGTCGACCACTGGCAGAACCTCGACGCCGACCTGTTCGGCAAGCTGACCACGGTCTCGCAGACCATCGGCAAGGCCGTCACCACGGCATTCGATGCGCCGCGCGTCGGTCTGCTGATCGCCGGGCTCGAGGTCCCGCACGTGCACCTGCACGTGTTCCCGGCGTGGGACGTGCAGACCTTCGATCTGGCGCTGGCGGACAAGGATCCGGCTCCCGATGCCCTCGACGATGCGGCCGCCCGCATCCGCACGGCCTTGCGCGATCAGGGCCACGGGGCCAACGTCGCCGACTGACACCGGCCGGGTGAGTACGTAAGTACCCGAACCGGTCACAGGAAGCTGACAGCTTCATTGAAGCGGCACCGCAGCGACGGGCAACACGCTGTGTGTCATGACCGCAGAGCTGAGCAACAACGCCGACGCCTACGCCGTCCCGGAACCGGCCCCGGTGACCGAGCTGTTCGTCGTCGACGGCACCGCTGCGCACCCCGTGCTCGACATCGTGGTGCCGGTCTACAACGAGGAGACCGACCTCGAGGACTGCGTCCGCTGCGTGGATCAGTATCTGCGCCATGAGTTTCCGTATTCGGCCCGGATCACCATCGCCGACAACGCGAGCACCGACCGAACGCTGGAGATCGGCAGCCGGCTCGCCGAGACGATGCACAACGTGCGCATCGCGCACCTGGATGCCAAGGGCCGCGGCCGGGCACTCAAGGCGGTGTGGAGCGCAAGTGACGCCGACGTCGTCGCCTATGTTGACGTCGACCTGTCGACCGATCTGAACGCGATGATGCCCCTGGTGGCGCCGCTGATCTCGGGCCACTCGGACGTGTCGATCGGTTCCCGCTTGACCAAGTCGTCGCGGGTCGTGCGCGGCCACAAGCGGGAATTCATCTCGCGCAGTTACAACCTCATCCTCAAGGCGACCATGCGAGCGCAGTTCTCGGACGCGCAGTGCGGCTTCAAGGCGATCCGCACCGACGTTGCGCGCCAACTGCTTCCGCTGGTCAAGGACACCGGCTGGTTCTTCGACACCGAGCTGCTGGTGCTGTCCGAGCGGGTCGGGCTGCGGATCGCGGAGGTGCCGGTCGACTGGATCGACGACCCGAACAGCAAGGTCGATATCGTCAAGACCGCCACCGAGGATCTCAAGGGCTGCTACCGGGTCGGCCGCGCCCTGGCGAAAGGTGAACTGCCCGTGCGTGAATTGCGGCAGTCGCTCGGCCGGCACGAGATCGGACCCGAGGTGGACGGCGTGCCGCCGGGGATGATCGCCCAGCTGCTGCGCTTCGGGATCATCGGTGTCGCATCGACGTTGGCGTTCGCCCTGCTGTTCCTGATGCTGCATCCGATGGTCGGTGCGCAGGCCGCAAACTTTCTGGCGCTGCTCATCACGGCGGTCGCCAATACCGCGGCCAACCGGGCGTTCACGTTCAATGTCCGGGGCCGCGACGGCGCCGCCAAACATCAGGCGCAGGGCATAGCCGTGTTCCTGGTGACGTGGGGCCTGACGTCCGGGGCGCTGTTCGGGCTGCATCACTACTACCCGCACGCCAGCAACCATGTCGATCTCGCGGCGCTGGTGATCGCGAACTTCGTGGCGACGCTGCTGCGATTCGTCGCCTTTCGCTGGATCTTCCGGGCCAAGCCTGACCCGACCACAGCCTGACTGCAGGCGGATCGGCCTGCGCTGCAGTGATTGCGCCCGCCGATCCACGCTGACGCGAGCCCGTCCGTTCCGATCGAGGAACTGGCGGGTTTGCCGTGTTCCGGCATCATCGACACAGGTCAGCGCTCCCAGGGAGTTCGCAGCCGGGAGTCAGGCCGAGGCCAGTCAGCGCCGCGAAGATCTACGCCATGACCGCAGAACTGACGAGTCGCCCAAAGGGCACTCCACCGCAATCGTCCATCCCGGCGGCCGGCCCGCCCGGCGTTCCCCCGAAGGGGTGGCGCCGCCATGCCACGGCCGCGAACGGCGGATTCGCCGCGCTGCTGACCGGCACCGCGCTGCTGTATCTGATCGGGTTGTCCACCAACGGCTGGGCGAACTCCTTCTATTCGGCGGCCATCCAGGCCGGCTCCCAGTCGTGGAAGGCGTGGTTCTTCGGGGCGTCCGACGCGGCCGGCTCGATCACGGTCGACAAGCCGCCGATGTCGTTGTGGATCCCGTCGCTGTCCGTGCGGATCTTCGGGCTCAACTCCTGGGCGATCCTCGTACCCGAGGCGCTGATGGGCGTGGCGTCGGTCGCGATGATCTATCTGATCGTGCGCAAGCGCTTCTCGGCCACCGCCGGGCTGATCGCCGGCGCCGCGCTGGCACTCACGCCGGTCGCGACGATGATGTTCCGATTCAACAATCCGGACGCGCTGCTGGTGCTGCTGACCATCGCCGCGGTGTGGACCACCATCAAGGCGCTGGAGGACAACCGGATTCGATGGATGCTCCTGACGGGCATGTTCATCGGGTTCGCGTTCCTGACCAAGCAGCTGCAGGCATTTCTCATCCTGCCGACACTGGCCGTTGTCTACTTCGCGTTCGGCTCGGGCACCTGGAAGCGCCGGATCGGGCATCTGCTCGCCGGGCTCGGTGCGCTGATCGTCAGCGCCGGTTGGTGGATTCTGGCGGTCACCCTGTGGCCGAAGAGCTCGCGGCCGTATATCGGTGGATCGCAGCATAATTCGATCCTCGAGCTGACCATGGGCTACAACGGGTTGGGTCGGATCACCGGCAACGAGACCGGCAGTGTCACGCCGGGCCACGGGATGGAGATGCCGGCCGGCATGACCGGCATGACCGGCATGGAAGGCGGCCCCGGCGGCGGCGGACCGGGCGGCGGCATGTGGGGTCAGACCGGCCTGCTGCGGATGTTCCAGCCGGAGCAGGGCGGTCAGATCGCCTGGCTGATCCCGGCCGCGTTGATTCTCGCCGTCGCCGCGATCGCGGTCCGCTGGCGGGCACCCCGTACCGACATCAAGCGGGCCGTGGTGGTCCTCGGATTCCTCTGGCTGTTGACGACCTTGGCCGTGTTCAGCTTCATGTCGGGCATCTTCCACGCGTACTACACGGTGGCGCTCGCGCCGCCGATCGGTCTGCTCGTCGGCATCGGCGCCATGGAGCTGTGGGGAGAACGTCGCAAGCTATGGGCGCGAATCACTCTCGCGGGCACCTCGGTGGCGACGGGTGCGCTGGCCTTCTATCTCCTCAATCGCTCCGCGGACTTCCTGCCGTGGCTGCGGTGGGTGGTGCTGATCGGCTCGATCGTGGCGGCACTGGTGCTGCTCGTCGCTCACAGTGATCGACCGTCCCTGAAACGCGCTGCCGTGGCAGCCGGGCTGGCCGCGATCATCTTCGGGCTCGCGGCACCCGCGGCATACGCCATCGACACCGCGGCCACCGCGAAACAGGGTTCGATTCCGAGCGCCGGCCCGTCGGTGCGTGGCGGGTTCGGCCCGGGCGGGCACGGCGGCCCGGGTGGCCACGGTCCCGGCGGCGGCTGGCGGCATCGCGGCGGCAACGCCGGGCAGTTCGGCCCGGGCGGGATGCCGGGCGGCGGGCAGGCCCCCGGGGGAATGCCCGGTGGCCAGCAGGGTGCGGGTGGCGCCACCGCTGGAGGTCCCGGTGGCCGCGGCGGCATGGGCAACTTCCTGGACGGCTTCACGCCGTCGGCCGCGTTGACGAAGCTGCTGAACACCGATGCCGGCAAGTACACGTGGGTCGCGGCGGCGATCGGGTCCAACGAGGCCTCCGGCTATCAGCTGGCGACACAGCATTCGGTGATGCCGATCGGCGGGTTCAACGGCAGCGATCCGTCGCCGACCCTCGCGCAGTTCCAGAAACTGGTGTCCGAGCACAAGATCCACTACTTCATCGCCGGCGGCGGCATGGGGTTCGGTGGCAGCGGAACCGGCAGCGAGATCTCGACGTGGGTCAAGGCGCACTTCGCGTCGACCACCGTCGACGGCGTGACGCTCTACAACCTGACCCAACGAACGAGCTGACCGTGGCCGCCTCGTCGGGGCAGCCCGGATAAGGCCTGTTCGCGGCCGTCCGATCAACGAACTAGGGTTTGCCCTGTGCGAGTACTAGTCATCGGATCGGGCGGCCGCGAACACGCGATTCTGTTGGGGCTGAGCCGCGACCCTGCAGTCACCGAGCTGCATGCGGCACCCGGCAATGCCGGCACCGCCGCGATCGCCCGCAACCACACTGTCGACGCCGCCTCGCGCGAGGCGGTCGTCGCGCTGGCCAAGGAGCTGGGCGTCGACCTGGTCGTCATCGGGCCCGAGGTGCCGTTGGTGCTGGGCGTGGCGGATGCGCTTCGCGAGGCGGGGATCGCGGTCTTCGGCCCGAGCGCGGAAGCCTCGAAGATCGAGGGCTCCAAGGCTTTCGCCAAGGATGTGATGGCCGCAGCCGGCGTGCGGACCGCGCGCAGCGAGGTAGTCGACAGCCCCGCCGACCTGGACGCCGCGCTCGACCGGTTCGGCCCGACGTGGGTGGTCAAGGACGACGGGCTGGCGGCCGGCAAGGGCGTCGTCGTGTCCGCGGACCGCAGTGTCGCGCGGGCGCACGCCGCCGACCTGCTGGAGTCGGGGCATCCGGTGGTGCTCGAGTCGTTCCTCAGTGGACCCGAGGTATCGCTGTTCGCCCTGGTCGACGGCGCCACCGTCGTGCCGCTGCTGCCGGCGCAGGACCACAAGCGGGTCGGTGACGGCGACGCCGGTCCGAACACCGGCGGCATGGGCGCCTACACGCCGCTGCCGTGGCTGCCCGACGGCATGGTCGACCGCATCGTCGACGAGGTGGTGGCTCCGGTCGCGGCCGAGCTGGCCCGGCGCGGCACCCCGTTCAGTGGACTGCTGTACGCCGGCCTGGCGATCGACGCCGAGGGTCCGGCCGTCGTCGAATTCAATTGCCGCTTCGGTGATCCCGAGACCCAGGCGGTGCTGACGCTGCTGCAGTCGCCGCTCGGCGAGGTGCTGGGAGCGGTGGCGCGCGGCACGCTCGCCGACCTGCCGCCGCTGCAGTGGGCCGACGGCAGCGCGGTCACCGTGGTGCTGGCAGCCGAGAACTACCCGGGCACGCCGCGCACCGGCGACGCCATCACCGGCGCCGATACCCCCGGTGTCCTGCATGCCGGTACGAAGCTGGACGACAACGGGCAGGTCGTGTCGAGCGGTGGCCGGGTGCTGGCGGTGGTGGGCACGGGCGCCGATCTGGCGACCGCGCGCGAGGCCGCCTACACGATCCTCGACGGCGTGAAACTTCCTGGTGGACATCACCGTTCGGATATCGGCCTCGCCGCGGCCGAGGGGCGGATCGCGATCTGATGAGCGGTCGGGGGCCGGTGTCGACACGATCGGACGTCGACATGTTCTACGTGATGGACGTCCTGCGCATGTCGGCCGAGCGCCAGGCCAGCCATGGCGATGCGCTGAATCTCGCGGCCGGTCAGCCGAGCGAATCGGCACCCAACGCAGTTCTCGAGGCGGCGCACGCGGCGCTGGATACCGAGCGGCTCGGCTACACCGAGTCGATGGGCATCGTGCCGCTGCGCGAGACGATCGCGCAGCACTACGAGCGCACCTACGGCGTCGCGGTCGACCCGGGCGCCGTCGCGATCACCACCGGTTCGTCCGGCGCCTTCACGTTGGTCTTCCTCGCGGCGTTCGATGCCGGCGACTCGGTCGTGCTGGCGCGGCCCGGCTACCCGGCGTATCGAAACACCTTGGAGGCGTTGGGCTGTCGGGTCATCGAGGTCGACTGCGGACCGGAGACCCGCTACCAGCCGACCGTCGCGATGCTGGAGGCGCTCGACGAGCCGCCGAAGGGCCTGATCGTCGCCAGCCCGGCCAACCCGACCGGGACCATCCTGGCTCCGGAAGAGCTCGCCGAACTCGCGCGCTGGTGCGAGGCGAACGGCACGCTGCTGATCTCCGACGAGATCTATCACGGCATCAGCTTCGGCCGCCCGACCGCCTGCAGCTGGCAGTACTCCACCGAATCGGTGGTCATGGGGTCGGTGTCGAAGTACTTCGCGATGACCGGCTGGCGGCTGGGCTGGATGCTGCTGCCCGACGCGCTGCGGCGACCGGTGGAGCGGCTGACCGCGAACATGACGATCTGCCCGCCCGCGCTCTCGCAGTACGCGGCGATAGCGGCGTTCTCCGATGCCGCCCGTGCCGAACTGGATCAGCACGTCACCCACTACGCGCGCAATCGGCAGATCATGCTCGATGGCCTGACCTCGCTCGGAGTCACCGAGATGGCGCCGCCGGACGGGGCCTTCTACGTGTACGCCGACATCGGCCACCTCACGGACGATTCGATCACCTGGTGTTCGGAGGTCCTGGCCGAGACCGGTGTCGCCATTGCACCCGGCGCCGACTTCGATGCCGTGTCGGGCGGCCGTACCGCCCGGTTCAGCTTCGCCGGCGCCCCCGCCGACATCGAGGCGGCGATAGAACGACTGCGTCCGGTTTTCGCACGTCGACGCCAGTCATCCGCGAGCTCGTAGGAACGCTAACCACCGGCGTCGGAGATTTTGCAAAACTGCCCGGTAGAACGCGGGTTTTGGCAGCATATGGCGAATGACATCGGCAGCCACCCCGAAGGGGGAACGCCGTCGTGCGCGGTTGATCGCGGCGGCGCGTGAGTTGCTGCTGGAAGGCGGCTACGACGCGGTGCGACACCGCGCGGTGGCCGATCGGGCGGGGCTGCCGCTGGCGTCGACCACCTATTACTTCGCCTCCCTGGAAGACCTGGTCGTGGAGGCCGTCGCCGATGCCTGTCGCAACGACGAGGTGGCGATCCGTGAGCGCTGCGAACTGCTGACCCGGCGACGGCGGGGCAGCGAGGCGACCGCGGAGGCTCTGGCCGATGTGTTCGTCGGCACTTCCACCTCGCACGACGAGCTCACCTCGCGCGTCGAGACGGTGGTGCTGTCGGCCCGCCATCCGCGCCTGCATCCGGTGATGTCGGCGCATCGCCGCGCGCTGTATGAATTGCATCTGGAGGTCTTGGAAAAGTCCTGCCGAACAAGCGATTCCGAGCGGATAGCGCAGCTGATCGCGGTCGAGGACGGCGCGGTCGTCGGCGCGCTCGCGGACTCGTCGGTCAATGTCGCCGACGTCGCACGCGGGGCGTTGACCGGCGTGGTCGACCAGCTGGCCCCCGCCACCGGCTGACCACCGACTAACGGTGCCGGGCGTTCAGCAGCGATAATGGACACCGTGACTAAGCCGCGCATCGCCAACGTCCTGGCCAACCGCTACGCCTCCGCCGACCTGGCCACCCTCTGGTCGGCCGAGCACAAGATCCGGCTGGAACGGCAGCTGTGGATCGCGGTCATGCGCGCCCAGCGCGAACTCGGCGTCGACATCTCGGAGGAGGCGATCGCCGACTACGAGAATGCCGTCGACACAGTCGATCTCGTATCGATCGCCGACCGCGAGCGGGTCACCCGCCACGATGTGAAGGCGCGGATCGAGGAGTTCAACGCCCTCGCCGGCCACGAAGACATCCACAAGGGGATGACGAGCCGCGATCTCACCGAGAACGTCGAGCAGCTGCAGATCCTGTTGTCACTCAAGCACGTCCACGGGCGTGGCGTCGCGGTGGCGGCGCGGCTGGCCGATCGCGCGGCCCAGTACTCATCGGTGGTGATGGCCGGCCGCAGCCATAACGTGGCCGCGCAGGCGACGACGCTCGGCAAGCGATTCGCCACGGCCGCAAATGAACTGCTCGTGGCACTGACCCGGCTCGAGGAACTGATCGACCGCTATCCGCTGCGCGGGATCAAGGGCCCGATGGGCACCAGCCAGGACATGCTCGATCTGCTCGGCGGCGACGCGAGCCGACTGGCGACGCTGGAAGACAAGATCGCCGCGCATCTGGGCTTCGCCAATGCTCTGACCTCGGTCGGGCAGATCTACCCGCGCTCGCTCGACCACGACGTCGTCTCGGCGCTCGTCCAGGTGGCGGCGGGTCCGTCGTCGCTGGCCCACACGATCCGGCTGATGGCCGGGCATGAGCTGGTCACCGAGGGTTTCCAGCCCGGCCAGGTGGGCAGCTCGGCGATGCCGCACAAGATGAACACCCGCAGCTGCGAGCGGGTCAACGGCCTGCAGGTGATCCTGCGCGGCTACGGCTCGATGGCGGCCGAGCTCGCCGGCGCCCAGTGGAACGAGGGCGACGTCTTCTGTTCGGTGGTGCGCCGGGTCGCTCTGCCGGACGCGTTCTTCGCGATCGACGGACTGTTCGAGACCTTCCTGACGGTCCTGGCCGAGTTCGGGGCCTACCCGGCGGTCATCGCCAAGGAGCTGGACCGCTACCTGCCGTTCCTGGCGACCACCAAGGTGCTGATGGCCGCGGTGCGGGCCGGTGTGGGCCGCGAGACCGCGCACGAGGTCATCAAGGAGCATGCGGTGGCGGTCGCGCTGGCGATGCGCGAGGAGGGCCGCGAGCCCGACCTGATCGCCCGGCTGGCGGCCGACGACCGGCTTCCGCTGGACGCGGATCAGCTGACGGCGGCGCTGGCCGACAAGACGGCCTTCATCGGCGCTGCCGAGTGGCAGACGGCCGATGTCATCGCGGCGGTCGAGGACCTGGTCGGCCGGTATCCGGACGCCGCGAAGTACACGCCCGCCGCCATTCTCTGAACCGAACTCCCGTCACACTGTGACGCAGACCACTATTCTTCTTCGATGCGGAATGCGGCGCCCGGTTTGCCGGTGCGAGTGGTCTGGCCCCGGTCGGTCACCTGCGAATTCGGTAAGAGGCTCACAGCAAACGCTCAGCAAGCGTTAGCAAGCCGCTAGCCAGAATCGCTGTCGGACTCGATAACGGTTCGGTATCGCTGATAGTCTCCGCAGGGAATGTAGGGGGGTAGTGCGTCATTGTGCGTGCCCTCGGACTCAACCAGCCCGGAACTAGACACCTGAGGACGATTACGAACATGTCGTTGAGAAAACGAGCGTGGACTCGCATCGCGGTCGGCGCGGTAGCGGTCGCAGCTGCAGTCAGCACCGCCACCGTCGTCACCCCGACGGCCAGCGCCACCCCGAGCGGCGTGCAGATGGTCTACTCGCCCGCGATGCACCGGAGCATTCCGGTCGACATCTTCGGCGGCGGCGGCGCAGGCGCGCCGAATCTGTACATGCTGGACGGCCTGGATGCGCCGAACAATGGCAACGGCTGGTTGATCAACACCGACATCCGCAGCTTCTTCGCCGGCAAGCGCGTGAACATCATCATGCCGTTCGGCGGTGCCGGATCGTTCTACACCAACTGGCAGGCCACTGATCCGACGCTGGGCGTCAACCAGTGGGAGACCTTCCTGACCGTCGAGCTGCCGGCGTGGCTGAACCAGCACGGCCTGGGCAGCAACCGCAACGGCATTGCCGGCCTGTCGATGTCCGGCACCTCGGCACTCGACCTCGCGTCGCGTCACCCGAACTTCTACAACACCGTGGCGTCGTTCTCGGGCTACCCGACCGTGAGCCTGCCGCCGTACGCGGCCGGAATCGCGGCCGCTGTCGCCAAGAAGGGCGGTAACCCGCTCAACATGTGGGGCCTCTACCCGTCGCCGGCATGGTTCCAGAACGATCCGCTGCTCCAGGTCGGTGCCCTGCGCGGCCACCGCGTGTACGTGTCGGCCGGTACCGGTGTGCCGACCAGCGCCGCCGACAACCCGTTCAGCCCGGGCTTCAACCCGGTGCAGTTCGTGCAGCAGGTGCCGCTGGAGACCGCCGCCGGCCTGTCCAGCAACATGTACATCGCCGCGGCTCGGGCTGCGGGTGCCATCGTGACCAGCAACGTCACGCCGCAGGGTGTGCACTGGTGGACCTACTGGCAGCCGAACCTGCACAGCGCCTGGTACTCGACCCTGGCTCCGGGCCTGGGTGTCTGATCGGCGCTAGCTGACAGCTACTGAAGGAGCCCGGCGGCGGAAGCGATTCCGCTGCCGGGCTCTTTGCTTTGAGTGCTGCGAGCGGCCGGTTCGCCTGCCGATAGGGTTGGCCCATGCGTCCTGACCTCTCCTCCTATAGGCACGTGGCCACCGGCAAGGTTCGCGACCTCTACGCCATCGACGACGACACCCTGCTGTTCGTGGCATCCGATCGGATTTCCGCCTACGACCACATCCTGTCGACGCCGATCCCGGACAAGGGCCGGATCCTCACCGCGATGAGCGTCTTCTTCTTCGACGCGCTCGACGTGCCGAACCACCTGGCGGGCACCGCCACCGATGAGCGGATCCCGGAGTCCGTGCTGGGCCGGGCACTGGTCGTGCGCCGGCTGAACATGGTGCCCGTGGAATGTGTTGCGCGCGGTTATCTGACCGGATCGGGCCTGGCCGACTACCAGCGCACCGGTGCCGTCTGCGGGATCGAGCTGCCGGGCGGCCTCGGCGAGGCGGACAAGCTGCCGGAGACGATCTTCACCCCGGCGACCAAGGCCGAGCTGGGCGACCATGACGAGAATGTCAGCTTCGAGGCGGTTGTCGCCACGGTCGGCGAGGAGCTGGCCGTGCGCTTGCGCGATGCCACGCTCGACATCTACACGCGGGGTGCGGACCTGGCCGCGCAGCGGGGGATCCTGCTGGCGGACACGAAGTTCGAGTTCGGCCTCGACGGCGACCAGCTGGTGCTCGCCGACGAGGTGCTGACCCCGGACAGCTCGCGCTACTGGGACGCCGGGGGCTACCGTCCGGGCGTCGTACAGCCGAGCTTCGACAAGCAGATCGTGCGCAACTGGCTGACCTCGCCGGAGTCAGGTTGGGACCGGGCGTCGGACACTCCGCCGCCGGACTTACCGGACGAGGTCGTCGCGCGCACCCGCGACAGATACATCGAAGCCTACGAACGTATTTCAGGACTCTCATTCGCCGACTGGCCAGGGGCAGCAGCATGACGGAAACAACAGAATCGACCGACCAGCCCGTGACCGCGCCGGTCGCGAAGAAGACGCCGACGGCGCGCACCCATCACGGCGACACCGTGATCGATCCGTACGAATGGTTGCGCGACAAGGAGAATCCGGAGGTGGTCGCGTACCTCGAAGGGCAGAACGCCTACACCGAGGCGCAGACCGCCGACCTCGCCGAGCTGCGCGAGACGCTGTTCGACGAGATCAAGTCGCGCACTCAGGAGACCGACATGTCGGTGCCGATCCGGCGCGGCGACTACTGGTACTTCGTGCGCACCATCGAGGGCAAGCCGTATCCGCTGAGCTGTCGGGTCGCGGCCACCACGATCGACGACTGGACGCCGCCGACCGTCGAACCCGGGGTGTCGCTCCCCGGCGAGCAGGTGATGCTCGACAGCAATGCCGAAGCGGAAGGTCACGATTTCTTCAGCCTCGGTGCGGCGTCGGTCAGCGACGATGGCAACCTCCTGGCATATGCCGTCGACACCGTGGGCGACGAGCGATACACGTTGCGGTTCAAGGATCTCCGGACCGGCGAGCTGCTGCCGGATGTGATCGAGAAGGTTGCCGCCGGGGCGGTCTGGTCGAACGATGGCCGGTTCGTCTTCTACGAGACCGTCGACGACGCCTGGCGGCCGGACACCGTCTGGCGGCACGAGCTCGGGACCGAGCGGTCGGCCGACGTGCAGGTGTATCACGAGCCGGACGAGAAGTACTGGGTCGGCATCGGGAGCACGCGCAGCAAGCGCTACCTGGTGCTGTCGGTGGGCTCCAAGATCACCTCGGAATATCAGGTGCTGGACTCGTCCGATCCGACGGGCGAGTTCCGCATGATCTGGCCGCGGCGCGAAGGGGTCGAGTACGGCATCGAGCATGCGGTGATCGACGGCGCCGACCGATTCCTCATCCTGCACAACGACGGCGCCGAGAATTTCGAGCTGATCGATGTCGCGGCCGACGATCTGGGCGATCGGCGGGTGCTGGTGCCGCACGATCCGCAGGTCCGGCTCGACGGCATCAGCGCGTTCGCCGAGCATCTGGTGCTCGGGTACCGCAAGGATGCGCTCACCCAGGTCGCGGTCGCGCGGCTGGGCCACGGCGTGCCGACATTCGAGCAGCTGGAATTCGATAGCGAGCTGTATTCGGTTGCGGCGTCGGGGAATCCGGAGTGGAACGCTCCACGGCTGCGCCTGGGCTATGGCAGCTTCGTCGAGCCGAGCGAGATCTTCGAACTCGACGTCGCGACCGGCGAGCGGACGCTGCTCAAGCGGGCACCGGTGCTGGGCGACTTCGATGCGAACAACTATGAGCAGCACCGGGACTGGGCGGTCGCCGACGACGGCACCCGGATTCCGCTGTCGATCGTTCATCGCAAGGGGTTGACCGGACGGTCGCCGCTGCTGCTGTACGGCTACGGCTCGTACGAGTCCTGCCTCGATCCGGCGTTCTCGATCTCCCGGCTGTCGATGCTCGATCGCGGCGTCGTGTTCGTGATCGCGCACGTGCGCGGCGGTGGTGAGATGGGCCGTGCCTGGTACGAGAACGGCAAGACCCTGACGAAGAAGAACACCTTCACCGACTTCGTCGCCGCCGGAAGGCATCTGGTCAACATCGGGCGCACGTCGCCGGGGCAGATGGTGGCGCTCGGCGGCAGCGCCGGCGGGCTGTTGATGGGCGCCGTCGCGAATCTGGCGCCCGAGCTGTTCAACGGCATCGCCTGCGATGTCCCGTTCGTCGACCCGCTGACCTCGATCCTGGATCCGTCACTGCCGCTCACCGTCATCGAGTGGGACGAGTGGGGAAACCCGCTGGCCGACAAAGAGGTCTACCAGTACATGAAGTCGTATTCGCCGTACGAGAACGTCGAGGCGAAGAACTATCCGGCGATCCTGGCGATGACCGGTTACAACGACACTCGGGTGCTGTATGTCGAGCCGGCCAAATGGGTTGCGCGACTGCAGGAGCTGTCGACCGGTGATGCGCCGATCCTCCTGAAGACGGACATGACTTCCGGCCATGGCGGACCCAGCGGCCGATACGCGGTCTGGCGCGAGGTGGCGTTCGAGAACGCCTGGATTCTGCGTCAGACCGGCGCGGTCTAGCCTTCGGCCTGAAAACTGACGACGCCCGCGACACCGGTCAGGTGTCGCGGGCGTCCGCAGGTGTTGGGAATGCGTTTGGGGCTTAGTGCATCAACACCGGTTGCGGGGCGTCGACATCCTGGTCGGAGTCGGCGGCCGCGGGCTTGGTCCGGGGCAGGAACCAGGCCGGGATCCAGGTGACCAGCACCAGCACAGCGGACACGGTGAACGCGATGCCGAATGCCGATGCGGCAGAAGAGCTGTGGGCCATCGACACTTCGTGCACGCCGCGGCTCTTCATCGCGCTGGTGAGGATGACGGTGATGATCGCGGTACCGATCGATCCGGAGACCTGCTGGACGACGTTCATCAGCGTCGAACCGTGCGGCACCTCGATCGGCTTCAGGGTGGAGAGCGCGGCCGACATGATCGGCATCATCGTCATACCCATACCGAGACCCTGGACGAACAGCAGGCCGCACAGGAGCCAGTACGACGTGTCGGCGCCGACCCAGATGAAGCCGCCGAGGCCGATCGTGATCAGGCCGATGCCGGTCAGCACGAACTTTCCGGGGCCGATCTTGTCGGTCATGCGACCGGCGACCGGCATCGTCAGCATGGCGCCCAAACCCTGTGGGGCGACGAGCAGTCCGGCCATGACGGTCGATTCGCCGCGCACACCGATGAAGTACTGCGGGTAGAGCAGCATGGCGCCGAAGAAGGCGATCATGAAGGTGACCATGCAGACCACCGACCAGGCCAGCTTCGGGTTGCGCAGCAGGTGCAGATCCAGCAGCGGGGTCTTGGCACTCAGCGAGCGCCAGATGAAGCCCGCGACCAGCACGACGCCGACGGCCATGCAGCCGAGGACCTTGGCATCCATGAAGGTGCCCTTGTCATTGCTGGACGAGACGCCGTACAGGAAGATCGCGAGACCCGGTGAGAGCAGCAGCAGTCCGACGAAGTCGAAGGGTGCCTTGACGCGTTCGTTGTCGCTGGGGAGCACGAAGTACGCATACGCCAGTGCAACCACCGCGATCGGAACGTTGATCAGGAAGATCCAGTGCCAGGACAGGTACTCGATGAGCACGCCGCCGAGGATCGGGCCGAGGATCGGGCCGAGCAGCATCGGGATGCCGAGCACGGCCATCAGCGAGCCCATTCGACCCGGGCCGGCGGCGCGGGTGAGGATCATCATGCCGACCGGCATCAGCATGCCGCCGCCGAGACCCTGCAGCATGCGGAACGCGACGAGCGATCCGATGTTCCAGGCCAGGGCACACAGCACCGAGCCGATGACGAAGAACAGCATCGACGCCATGTAGACGCGTTTGGTGCCGAAACGGTTTGCGGCCCAGGCGGAGATCGGGATCACCGCGGCGAGGGCGAGGGTGTAGCCGGTGGCGGTCCACGCGACCGTGGACGGATTGGTGACGTCGAATGCTTTCGCGAATTCGTTCTGCGCCACCGACACCACGGTGGTGTCGAGGATCGACATGATCGCGCCGAGCACGACGGCGAACGCAACCATGTACGTGCGCCTGTCGAGGGGCGCAACGGTTGGGGCGGTCATGGTGTGCCTTTCGGGGTTGCGGTGTTCGGGGTGGACCTGATCGCCGTCATGGCGGGGTCGGCCGGACCGAGGTAGTCGCCGTTGATGACCTCGGTGAGAACGTTGAAGAACCGGTCCCGTAAGGGATCCGGCAGGCTGCCGACGAAGTCGCGCACACGATCTTCCTTGGCGCCCATCCAGGAAGCGAGTTCTTTTTCCGCTTCGCCGGTGAGGGACACGCGCTTGACCCGTCGGTCAGCCGTGTCCTCGCGTCGATCGACCAGGCCGAGCTGCACCAGTTTGTCGACGGCCCGACCAGTCGCGGCCACCGACAGCGACAGCGACTCGGCGAGCTCATTGACCGACAGCGTGCCCTTGGCCCGCAGCACGAGCAGCGACTTGAAGTGGCTGAATCCGAGATCGGAGTTCATGAAGCTGTGGTCGACCGAGTTCGAATTGGCATCGTTCACCAGCCGGGACACGAAATCGTGGATCGCGTCGGCGACGTCGGCGATGGAGGGTGATCCGCTCGTCGGCGCACTGGTTGAGCGTGCAGTGGTAGATGACACGAACGCAATAGTAACGCCAACGCAACTATTAATACAAACGCAAATTTTGGTGATGCTCAGCACCGGGCCGCATAGGTGTGATCTGGGTCGCCTCGGGTCGGTGGTCGTCCGATAGCCTCGGAACATGACGGCAATCAAGAACATCCCCCTGCAGACCCTGGCCGGTGAAGACACCTCGCTGGCCGCCTTCGACGGCCCGATCCTGGTGGTCAATGTGGCCAGCAAATGCGGTCTGACCCCGCAGTACACCGGTCTGGAGAAGCTCGCCGAGGACTATCGCGACCGCGGCCTGACGGTCGTGGGCGTGCCGTGCAACCAGTTCATGGGGCAGGAGCCGGGAACCGCGGAGGAGATCGCCACCTTCTGCTCGACGAACTACGGCGTCACCTTCCCGCTGATGGCTAAGACCGACGTCAACGGCGACGACCGGCACCCGCTGTATGCCGAGCTCACCAAGGCCGCCGACGCAGACGGCGAGGCCGGCGATATTCAGTGGAACTTCGAGAAGTTCCTGGTCGGCCGGGACGGCACGGTGGTCGGCCGGTTCCGCCCGCGCACCGAGCCGGACGCGCCGGAAGTTGTCACCGCCATCGAGGCCGCGCTCTGATCGGCGCCAGGTGAACGCCCAGCGGCGTTCTCAGTCGGTCGGCATAGCTCCGCGATTACCGACCTCCTTCGGCCTTGCTGGGTCGTCCACCTGATCGCCGATCAGGTTGTTTGGCGCTGGCTGATCCTGCAGAGTTGGGGTGACGTCCACCTGGACGACATCGACGTCACATCTCGGCGGCCCACACTGGCGTCATGACAGGACAGCTGATCGTCTCCGTGTCGGGCATCCGAGCCGAGACGCTGCAGCGCGCCCAGGAGTTCGTCGCCGACCTGGATCGGCGGGAGATCCCGGTGTCGCTGCTGGTGTCGCCGCGGCTCAAACACGGATATCGCCTCGCCGACGACCGTCCGACGGTCGACTGGCTGCGCGAGCGCCGGGCCGGCGACGATGCGATCGTGCTGCACGGTTACGACCAGGCGCCCACCAAACGCCGTCGGGCCGAGTTCGCGGTGATCGACGCCCATGAGGCGCGGCTGCGGCTCACCGCCGCCGACCGGGTGCTCGAGCAGACCGGTCTGCGCACCCGGATCTTCGCGGCGCCGCGCTGGAGCGCCTCGCCGGGAGCCGTGCAGGCACTGCTACCCACCGGCTTCCGCGCGAACCTGGGCTTCACCTCGATGCAGAACCTGGCCGCCGGCACGGCCGTCCGCGCCCGCGTCCTCGGGTTCGGCGACGGATTTCCGGACGAGGCCTGGTGGTGCCGGATGGTGGTGATGAACACGAACCGGGTCGCTCGTCGCGGCGGGGTGGTGCGGCTGTCGGTGGCCGCCAAGCACCTGTCGACGCCGCTCGTCCGCCGAGCCCTTCTCAACGGCATCGACCTGGCCGTTCATCACGGCGCCACCCCGGCGACCTACCGCGGGTTCACCGCCAAGCCGGTCATCGCCGCCGCCTGATCGACCGGTAAAGTCTGGCCTGCAACCAGCCAGAGGAGGACGCGTGGCGCGAGTAGTGGTCGACATCATGCCCAAGGCCGAGATCCTGGACCCGCAGGGCCAGGCGATCGTCGGAGCACTGGGCCGTCTCGGCTTCGGCGGGGTCAGCGATGTCCGTCAGGGCAAGCGTTTCGAGCTCGAGGTCGACGGCAGCGTCGACGACGATTCGCTGCAGCGCATCGCATCGGAGCTGCTGGCGAACACCGTCATCGAAGACTTCACGGTCACCCGGGTTCAGTGATGAGCGCCCGTATCGGAGTCATCACCTTCCCGGGGACCCTCGACGATGTCGACGCGTCCCGCGCGGTCCGGTTGGCCGGGGCCGAGGCGGTTGATCTCTGGCATGGCGACGCCGACCTCAAAGGCGTTGACGCCGTTGTCGTCCCGGGCGGGTTCAGCTACGGCGACTATCTGCGGGCCGGCGCCATCGCGCGATTCGCCCCGGTGATGGGTGAGGTCGTCGCAGCCGCGGCGAAGGGCATGCCGGTTCTGGGGATCTGCAACGGATTCCAGGTGCTGTGCGAGGCCGGACTGCTGCCGGGCGCGCTGACCCGTAACGAGGGGCTGCACTTCATCTGCCGCGACCAGTGGCTGCGCGTCGAGAACGCCGGTTCGGCGTGGAGCACCCGCTATGACGAGGGCGCGGAGATCCTGATCCCCCTGAAGTCGGGCGAGGGCCGCTATGTCGCTGACGAACACACCCTCGACGAGCTCGAAGGCGAGGGCCGGGTGGTCTTCCGGTACGCCGGCGACAACCCGAATGGGTCGATGCGTTCGATCGCCGGCATCTCCAGCGACAACGGCCGGGTCGTCGGCCTGATGCCGCACCCGGAGCACGCCACCGAGCCCCTCACCGGACCGTCCGACGACGGCCTCGGGCTCTTCTATTCAGCACTGGACGCCATCCTCACTCCCGCCTAGGCCGCTAGGGTTGGCCCATGAATACCGCTGCTACTGCTGACGGGCTCTGTTCCTTCGTCGACGCCTCGCCGTCGCCGTTCCACGTCTGCGAAAGCGTGGCGAAGGTGTTGGCGGACAACGGGTTCACTCCACTCGATGAGACCCAACCGTGGTCGGCCGGCGGTCGACGGTATGTGATCCGCGGCGGATCGATCATCGCGTGGGACGACTCGAACGCCAGCGGGGCCTTCCGAGTGGTCGGCGGCCACACCGATAGTCCCAATCTTCGGGTCAAGCAGCACCCCAACGGGCGGGTCGGCGATCTGCGGATGGTCGCCCTCGAACCGTACGGCGGGGCGTGGTTGAACTCCTGGCTCGACCGCGATCTCGGGCTGTCCGGCCGTATCGCGATCAGTGATGGGAAGTCGCTGCAGCACAAGCTGATCCACATTCAGGCGCCGATCCTGCGAGTGCCGCAGCTGGCGATCCACCTGTCCGAGGACCGCAAGGGCGTCTCGCTCGATCCGCAGCGTCACCTCAACGCCATCATCGGGGTCGGCCCCGGCCCCACGCTGTTCGAGCTGGTGGCCGCGAGTGCAGAGGTCGATCCCCGCCGGATCGTCGGCTGGGAGCTGATGACGCACGACCTGACCCCGAGCCGGGTGGTCGGCATCGACAGCGACCTGATCAGCGCGCCGCGACTGGACAACCAGGGCACCTGCTACGCCGGACTGAATGCCTTCATCGCCGCCCTGGGTGACCAGCGGTACGTGCCGTTGCTGGCGCTCTTCGATCACGAAGAGGTCGGCAGCGGGTCGGATCGGGGCGCGG
Organism: Jongsikchunia kroppenstedtii DSM 45133; assembly: GCF_000380485.1. Classification (GTDB taxonomy): domain Bacteria; phylum Actinomycetota; class Actinomycetes; order Mycobacteriales; family Mycobacteriaceae; genus Jongsikchunia; species Jongsikchunia kroppenstedtii. Next base: position 39,779 of record NZ_AQYG01000042.1, read on the forward strand.
CGTCGAACTTCCTGTCGACCGTGCTGGAACGAATCATCCTGGCGCGCGGGGGTTCTCGTGACGACTACCTGCAAGCGATGGCCGGCAGCGCCTGCGCGTCGGGCGACATGGCGCATGCCACGCATCCGAATTATCCCGACCGGCACGAGCCGGCGCATCAGATCGCCGTCAACGGCGGTCCGGTGCTGAAGGTCAACCAGAACCTGCGCTACGCGTCCGATGCCGACGGCGAGGGGTTGTTCGCCCTGGCCGCCGAGCAGGCCGGAGTTCCGTTGCAGCGCTACGTGCACCGCGCCGATCTGCCCTGCGGCTCGACGATCGGCCCCATCACGGCCACCCGCACCGGGCTCACCACGGTCGACGTCGGGGCTCCGCAGCTCGCGATGCACAGCGCCCGGGAGATGATGGGCGCCGATGACGTCGGCATGTACGCGGCCGCGCTGGCGGCGTTCCTGCGGCCGCAGTAGCGCGATATCAGCTGGGTGCCAGGACGCTGAGCACCCCGTTCGCGACGATCGTGAGATAGCCGTCGACGATCGCCGGGGTGCCGCCCAGCTCATCCGGGGTCTCCCAGGCGACGTGGCCGGTGTGCGTATCGAAGGCGGTCAGCAGGCCCGAACTGTCGGCGAAGACCATGCGCGAGGTGTTCGCGCCCACGCAGCGCAGGCCGCGGACGTCGCGACGCGGATCGGGCCCATCGGGGCGCATGATCTTGCCGAGTTGCTTGCCGCTGTGCAGCCCCAGGATCAGACGCGAGTCATCGAATTTGCGCAGCATCGCGATGTCGCCGCAGGTGATCGCCGCGGCCGTGGACAGCTGCGGATTGGTCGCCTTCCACAGCGCCGTCTTGCGCGAGGGGTCGTAGGCCACGAAAGTGCCCTGGACCGGGGGCAACTCGCCGGTTCCGGAGGCCGCGGTGACGACCGGCAGTGACGACGGGCCGTGCAGCAGTTCCTGCCGGTCGGCGGTGGTCACGTGAGAGCCGTTCAGCCGATAGAAATCGACGGCTCGGTGATTCCCGTTCTGCTGCACCGCGATTCCGTCCGCGTAGGCAGTCGCAGTACAGCTGGCGCAGCTGTACTGCTCATGGCCGTTCGTCGGGTCGATCAGGTAGGTGCGGGCGCTCGCGGTCTGCACGATGATGGAACCGTCCGTCGTGGTCAGCGCCGGCGCCGAGTCGAACTCCCGCTGCCACACGGTCTTTCCGTCGGGAGTGATGCGGGTGACGGAATTCTCGATGTTGTTCGCGAGGAGGAAGTCGTCGCCCTGCGCGGCCACCTCGGTGGCGACGGGCGCGTCGTGACGCGGCCCGAGGCTCCCGCCGTCCTGCGTGCTGTAGAAGCCGTCCGGGCGGTTGTCGAGCGGCGACTGGACGGAGCAGCCGATGACGCCGCTGTCGGCGATGGCGCACTGACCGAATCCTGCATCGATGGCGGGCGCTGCGGAGCGCTTGCCCGAGCTGGAATCGAGCGTGGCGAACACGTTGTCCTGGTTGATGCTGCTGCGCACCAGCCACGTCGAGCCGACGGAATCGATGACGCTGACATCGGCGCCGACCTGCGGTTGCAGGCTGCCCAGATCCGCGGTCCACTTCACGTCCGGCTGCTTGTCATAACCCCGGATCTGTCCGCCCGTGTAGTCCGGGTGGTCGTCGTACCCGGCGTACATCATGGCGCCGACCGAAACTACGGTGATCACCGACAGCACCAGCACGACCAGACCCATGCCGGGGCGCCATTTCGCAGCTCGCATGCCTGACAGTCAACCACTTCCCGGACGAACGTCTGTATAACTGTCACGGTGAGCGACCGGCAGGATCCCGCAGCGGACGAGAGCTCTGCCCGCAGCGCCCTATCGGTGCGAAGGCTGCTGGGCGATGCCATCGCCGCGCCGCTGAACGTCGCCCGATTGGTGAGCCAGGCCGTCGAGTCGGTCCCGATGCGGGCGACCGCACCCCCGAAGGACGCGCCGCCGGCCGCGATGCAGGTGTCGTACAACTTCTTCTCCGGCATCGGGCCGGAGATCAGGCATCCGGGCGGATCGCTGCCGGGATCGAATCGCTGGGGCGTGCGTCCGTCTGCCGAGCATCCGGTGCCGGTCGTGCTGGCGCACGGCACCGGCGGGGGAGCGCAAACCAATTGGGGCACCTATGTTCCGCTGCTGGCCAACGCCGGTTACTCGGTCTTCTCTCTGACCTACGGGGCGATCCCGGGCAGCCGGTGGCCCATCTCGGCGATCGGCGGAATGGCTCCGATGGAAGACAGCGCCGCCGAGTTCGGACGCTTCATCGATCGGGTGCTGGAGTCGACCGGCGCCGAGCAGGTCGACGTCGTGGGCCATTCGCAGGGCACGTTGATGCCCAACTACTACGCCCGATTCCTCGGTGGCGCGCCGAAGATCCGCAAGTACATCTCGTTGGCGCCGTTGTGGAACGGGACGACCGCCTTCGGGGTCGACGTCTGGCGGCGGCTGGATATTCGGCTCGGGGTCAATCCGATGGACGTGATCCCGTGCCAGTCCGCGGCGCAGATGGCGGCGGGCTCGAATTTCATCACGCAGATGAATGCGCCGGTCGAACGTGCGCCGGGTGTCATCGAGTCGGGTCCGTACGTGCCGGGAATCGAATACACGAACATCTCCACGCGACACGACGAGTTCGTCGTGCCCTACACCAGCGGTCAGGTCGAGCCTGGACCCGACGACGCGGTCACCAACATCGTCGTGCAAACCGATTGCACGAAGGACTATTCCGATCATCTCGGTATCGCCGGTTCACCGCGCGCGGCACGGCTGGTGCTCAATGCGCTCGATCCGGCGAGCTCTGAGGATGTTCCGTGCCTGTATGTGCCACCGTTCTTCGGTTGAGTAGTCATCGCCCGATACGTTGAGGCGCAACAGTCGTGGTGGATCTATTCGCCGCCGAGCCGACAGGTTGGACAGTCGCTACGCAGGCCGGGCGATCCTTAATGCGTTGGACCCGGCGAGTTCTCAGGATGTTCCTGCGCGTCTGTGCCACCATTCTTGAGGTGAGTAATCAGCGCCTGATACCCCGCATTGCGATGGCGGTATTCGGGTTGCTCGGGGCGATGTTGCTGGTACCGGCGACCGCCGGAGCCACGCCGGTGACGTCGGGCGGACAGCTGCCCGTTCCCTATGACTTCTTCGTCGGAGCCCGCGCCGAGCTGGCGAATCCGGGTGGTTCGCTCCCGGGGTCGAACGACTGGCAGTGCCGTCCGTCGGCGGCTCATCCGAACCCGGTGGTGCTGGTGCACGGCACCGGCGGCAACCGCCAGACCAATTGGGCGACAATGGTCCCGGCTCTGCACAATGCCGGCTTCTGCGTCTTCGCGCTGACCTACGGGGCCCAGCCGGGCACGCCGTGGCCGATCAGCGGACTGGGCGGGCTGATCGATATGCGCAGCAGTGCGGAGCAATTGAAAACCTTCGTGGCCCGCGTGCTGGCCGCCACCGGTGCCGAGAAGGTCGATATCGTCGGTCACTCCGAGGGCACGCTGATGCCCGAGTACTACGTGAAATACCTTGGCGGCGCGCGATTCGTGGACACCTACGTCTCGTTGGCGCCGTACTGGAAGGGGCAGGACAGCAGCGCTTGCAACTCGGCTCTGGCCTTCATGCAGGCGCTCGGCATCGGTCGACTGTGGCCGTACCCGGAATGTAATCAGGAGCAGTACGGGTCGGAATTCATGAACGAGATCAATTCCGGCGGAACGCCGTACGTGGCCGGCGTGCGCTACGTGAACGTGATGACCCGCTACGACGGCATCGTGGAACCGTATGACGACGGATTCGTCCCCGGGCCGGACACGACGAATATCGTTCTGCAGGACAGCTGCCCGGCCGATCACTCCGACCATCTCTCGATCGTGGCGTCGCCCCGCACGGTCAGCATCGTGCTCAACGCGATCGACAAGACACGACAGTGGACCATTCCGTGTCTGCCGATCGCGCCGGGGCTATCCGGGGCGCCCGCGGTGACGGGCGGTCAGCGGGTGGCACCGGCCAGCTGGTCGATCGCCGTGACCCGGCCGGTGCCCTGACCCGCTGCTGCCAGGCGATCAGCCGCCCAGCGACGACCGTTCGACGACAAGTGTTTTCGCGACCTTGTCGTGCCAGCCCTGCCGGTAGTTCGAATCGAAGAACGGGCTGATCGCGTCGAGCGGCACGACGAACATCAGCGCCCGGCCGAGCGCCCGTCCCGAGGTCACCGGCCCGCCGGTGGCTTCGTCGACGATCGTGGCGCCGACGGCCTTCTTGCCGATCGTCGATCCGGTCTTCGCCACCATCAGCCACTGATAGAGGATCGGCAGGACGGCGCCGATCACCAGCAGCACGATGCCGGCGGCGACCGCGCCGGGGTTGAAGTGGACGATCTCGCAGGACGCGTACGAGCCGTCCGACCGGGTGCATGGCTCGTATCTGCCGGTGTAGTCGGCGGTTCCGAACATCACGCCGAAACCGGCGCCGAAGAAGACGGCCAGCATGAACCAGCAGATCACCGCGTCGAGAATGTAGGCGCCGACCCGGGCGCCGAACGATGTCAGCGATACGACGCGGCCGTTGGCGATGGTGCGGGTGTCTCCGCCGCCGCCCATCGCGGGCGCGTAGCCGGCCTGCGCGGGCGCGCCGGGATAGCCCGGTTGCGTCTGGCCATACGGGGATTGGCCGAATCCGGCCTGGCCATAATCCTGTTGGCCGTAATTCTGTTGGCCATAGCCCTGTTGCCCGTAGCCCGGCTGGCCGTATCCCGGTTGACCCGGCGTCTGCTGGCCGTAGCCGGGGTAGCCCGGTTGACCCCCGGTGGGCTGGCCGGCGGCGGGCTGTCCATAGGCCGGTGGCTGCTCGCCGTACGCCGGCGGCTGCGCACCGTAGGTCGGTGCCTGACCGGCCTGCGGGTACGGCGGCGGCGTCTGGCCGTATTCGGGCGCGGGGCTGAAGTCGGCGGCCGGATTCGGCGCGGGATCGCCGGCGGCGTTCTCGTCGGGTTGCGGCTGATTCGGGTCCGGCGGGTTGGACGTCACAGTCTCTCCTGGGCTCGGTGGGCTCGGGCGGGGGACTGCCCGGTTTTGGTGACTATTCAGTCAAACAATGCCACGAGGGTCGGCTCAATGGGGAGAACTGCCCGCGCCGCACTCCGGCCCCGGGCCGCCACGCCTCGTCGCTACTTTCCGGCGCTCCCGGGCTTGGCGTAGACGTCGACGTATTCCTGGCCGGTGCGCTCCCTGATCCGGGTCATCAACGTGTCGGTGGCCTCGCGAATCTCCTGCTCATTGCCGGCGTGGACATGACTCAGGTCGAGCGCCGGCAGGATGTCGACCGTCACCCGGCGCTTCCAGAAGTTCTTGATGGTGCGGTTGTCGGTGCCCGAGAGTGCGATCGGGATGATCGGGGTGCCGGTGGCCACCGCGACCCGCACCACGCCGGTCTTGCCGCGATACATCCGGCCATCCGGCGACCGGGTGCCCTCGGGGTGGATGCCCCAGGCGCCGCCGCCGTCGACGATCCCGGTCGCGGCGTCGATCGCGGGGGACGCCTTCGCGCCGCCGGCCCGGTCGACCGGAATCTGTCCCATGCCCGAGAAGAAGACCTTCTTGAACTTGCCGCGCAGTCCCGGCTGGGTGAAATAGTCGGACTTCGCGAGGAACATCACCGGTCGCCGGGCCGATTGCACGACATAGAACGAGTCGGAGATGGCCAGGTGGTTGGCGGCGAGGATCACCGGACCGGTACGCGGGACATTTTGCTGCCCAGTCACTTTCGGGCGTCCCCAGACGAACAGGAACGGGCCGATGAGGAGATGTCGGGCCACGCGATAGCGAAAGGCCTGGCGGAGGCTCTGGATGGACATCACCGATGTCTACCACTGTGCCGCCGTCTATGTGATCGGCTTGGCCGCGCTCGCGTGGTCGGGCGCGCTCGCGTCAGCCGGCGGACACCGTGACCTCGGCGATCCCGTTCGCGACGGACTCCGGATCGTCGAGCGGAATGAAGGTCGATACGCCCGGAACCTCGATCAGCGTGGAATTGGGCATCATCTCGTGCAGCCGCCGCGCGTACTCCGGCTTGAAGGCCTTGTCTGCCTGGCCCCAGATCAGCACGAGCGGCTTGTCGAAGTCCGCGGCCATCCGATGTGTCATGTCATCGAGTTCGGCCCCGTTGAGGTTACGCAGGAGACGGGCGAGGTCGAGTCGAATTCTTTTGTCGGACAAGGCTGGATCGATCCAGCTGCGCGTCAGTTCGGGCTCCGCGGTGCGCGTCAATGCGCCGAAGCCCAGCACCGATTGCCGGATCGCGGTGGGCTTCGTCGCCGCGATCGAGGCTTTGATCGTCCGATCGCCGCGCATCGAGGAGAACATGATGTTGAACGGGAACGGCGGGAACTTGTCGAAGGTGTCGCAGTTGGTCAGCACCAGTCGGCCGATCCGCGAATCGTCGATGTTGACCAGGAATTGGCAGATTCCGCCGCCGGAATCGTTGCCGACGAGGGTGACGTCGCGCAGGCCGAGCGCATCGAGGAAATCGTTGATGGCCCGCGCCAGGGTCTGCGGCGACAGCTCCTGCATGGGGTCGGCCGGCTTGGTGTGGGAGCCGAGCGGCAGCGTCGGCTGGTAGCAGCGGTAGCCGCGGGCGGCGAGGAGGTCGGCGGTGCGATCCCAGAGATGGCCGTCGACCAGGACTCCGTGGATGAAGACGACGGGCGGATGGGGAGAGTCTTCGGGTCCCACGACCCGGTAGTCGATGGTGGCCAGTGGGAGGGCGATATCTTGCATGTTGTTCTCCGGTCGGTCGGTTTCCCCGGTGCGATACTGAGTTACAAACACTCTGTACGTAAGTTACATACACACTGCATGGAAGTCAATAGGCGCACTCAAGCGGAAAGGTCGGCCACCACGCGCGCGGCGCTGGTGTCGGCCGGTAGAAAGCTGTTCGCTGCCAATGGATTCGCGGCGGTCGGCACGCCGGCGATCGCGGCGGAAGCCGGGGTCACCCGCGGTGCCCTCTATCACCAGTTCGAGGACAAGACCGAGCTCTTCGCAGCGGTGTTCGACGAGGTCGAGCAGGAGGTCACCGCCCGCATGGTGGAGATCGTCGCCGCGGCCGGCGTCACCGAACCGATGGCCGCGATCGTCGCCGCGGTCGACGCCTGGTTCGACATCTCCGCCGAGCCCGAGGTGCATCGGATCGTGCTCATCGAGGCACCCGCGGCGCTCGGCTGGGCGCGCTGGCGGGAGCTGGGCGTCAAGTACACGCTGGGGATGACCGAGCAGATGCTGGCCGGCGCGATGGCCGTGGGAGCGATCCGCGAGCAGCCGGTGCGGCCGCTCGCGCATGTGCTGATCGGCGCGGTGGACGAGGCGGCCCTGTACATCGCATCGGCGGCCGATCCGGACACCGCGCGCGCCGAGATGCGCGCGATCGTGCGGCAGCTGGTCGACGGGATGGTCGCGCGCTGAGCGTCAGCTGCTGATCGCCGGCGGCTGTGATTCGGGTATCTGGGCAGTGGGCAGCGGCACGTTCCAGCGCAGGGCGTGATGCATGGCGATGACCATCCGTTTGGGATCGGCGGGATGCGCTGGGTCGTGCCACACCACGGTCTCGTGGCCGTCCGCCAGTGGCGCCCGGCCCGGTATCGAGACGATCCGGTTCAGCCGGTAGGCCGTCCCGTCGGCGCCGGTGAACTGGAATGTCACCCAGGTGATGACGTTGCTCGCCTCTTCCCAGTCCCAGGGGCCCAGGCCCGTCTCGATCGCGGTCGCCGGCCGCGGATCCCCGTCGGCCATCAGCTGCAGATCGCGCAGGTAGCGCTTGCGGCGTCGCAGCGGCAGCAGCACGCCGATGAGCAAGCAGACCGCACCCGAACCGGCGAGGACCGCCGCCGCGATGCGGAAATCATCGTTGAGGTCGTCCCGTTCGACGGCCGCCGCGAGTCCCAGTCCGGCCGGAATCCCGAAGAGCGCCAACCCCTGATGCCCGTTGAGATCGATCGGCCAGGGCGCCATCGCGATCAGCCAGCTGATGAGTCCGATGATCGCGAGCAGGAAGCCGACAATCGTGGCGACCGAGGGGGCACTGGAGTATGCGGACGTGCCGAATCCGTAGGCGCCCAGGCCGCTGCCGACGAGCAGTGCGATCGCCGGCAGGGTCGGCGTCGCCGGGCGCCGGGGCCGGGGCTCGACCTCGTAGGGGCCGGGATGGGCGGAGGACATGAGCTATTCAACCCCAGCGATGGGGCGATCGCGGCAAACGGGACTATTGCGATCGGTCGGGCGTGGACGTCCACCCGGATGCCGGCGCGCCCGTCCATCGCGGATCCCCGCAAGGCGATGCTGCCAACGCCCTGTCTGCTCACCGGGATTCGGTCCTTGTGGTCCCGGTCGGGCGGCCGGATAGTCGAAAAATGGCTTCCGATATCTCGCTGACCGCCGCCGAGCAACTCCTCGCCATCGAGGAGATCAAGCGCACCTTCGCCGCTCGACTGCGCTGTATGGATAACAAGCAATGGCATATCTATCCGACGCTGCACACCGAGAACGTGGTGTCGGAGACCTGGGGCGGCCTGCCCGACGACAAGCAGCCGCAGACCGGCGAGACGTCGAACCGGGTCGTCGGCCGCGACAAGCTGACGAAGGCGATCAGCACGCTGCTCGGCGGCCCGACCGTCGTCACCACGGTGCATCACGGGCATTGCCCGGAGATCGAGCTCACCTCCGACACGACGGCGAAGGGGATCTGGTCGATGGAGGACAAGCTCTGGTGGACCAACGGCGACCACGAAGAGCATCTGCACGGCTATGGCCACTACCACGAGGAATACGAGCTGGTCGACGGTCGCTGGTTGATCAGTTATCGCCGGCTGACGCGGCTGCGGGAAGACCGCACGCCCGGATTCTTCGACTTTCTGGCGCCGCTGTGACGGATTCTGCTGTGAGCACGCTCTTCTCGCCGCTTCGGGTCCGGTCGCTGGAGCTGCCCAACCGCATCGTGATGTCGCCGATGACCCGGCAGCATTCGCCGGGTGGCGTCCCGGGCGCCGATGTCGCCGCCTACTACCGGCGACGTGCGGCCGGCGGCACCGGGCTGATCGTGACCGAGGGCGTGGCGATCGATCATCCGAGTGCCGTCGACAGCCCTGCCGTCCCGCGGCTGCACGGTGACGCGGCGTTGGCCGGTTGGCGGCATGTGGTCGACGAGGTGCATGCGGCCGGTGGCCGGATCGTCCCGCAGCTGTGGCATGTGGGTCCGCTGTGGGGCGCGATGGCCGACGTCGATCCGGATGTGGTGCCGATGCGTCCGTCCGGGCTGTGGGGTCGGCCGGGGGTGACGGTGTACCCGCAGGACTACCTCGATGCCAGTGCGACGCCGACGGCCGCGATGACGGATGCCGACCTGGATGCGGTGGTGGCGGCCTACGTGCGATCGGCGCGCAACGCGGTCGCGGCCGGTTTCGACGGCATCGCGATCCACGCCGGGCACGGCTATCTGCTGGATGCGTTCCTGTGGGCCGAGACCAATCGTCGCGACGACCAGTGGGGCGGCGATCTGGAGCGGCGTACTCGGTTCCCGGCCGCGGTGGTCCGGGCGATCCGCCGCGAGATCGGGGACGAGCTGCCGATCTTCTACCGCTTCTCGCAGCACAAGCAGCAGGACTTCGGGGCCCGGGTCGCCGATACGCCCGAGGAGCTCGGGGTGATCCTGCGCGCGCTGGCCGATGCGGGTGTCGACGTCTTCGACGCCAGCTGCCGCCGGTTCGATCAGCCGGCGTTCGACGGGAGCCCGCTGACCCTGGCGGGTTGGGCGAAGGAATTGACGGGCGCGATCAGCATGGCCGTCGGCAGCGTCGGCCTGACCAAGCCGACGCGGGAGGACCGCGTGGTCGAATCGGCCCCGATCGACAATGTGCATCGGCTGCTCGACAGCGGGGAGATCGACCTCATCGCGATCGGCCGGCTGCATCTGGCCGATCCGGCACTCGCATCGACGCTCCGGCGAGGTGCGGTTCCGGCCTTCGACCGCGCCGTTCACGAGGGCCGGCTGCACTAGCGCCGAACCGATTCGACCGGGCACCGCCGGGGCCCGCAGCTCCGATCACGGTGATCGTGGGAGTTCGCTGACGGCGCAACCGGGTATGAAACACCGGCGTGGTCTGCGACGTTAGTCCCTACAGTCAAGGGAACAGTGGCTTGCCGACCGATGAACCACAACGTTGGTCAGTGGTGCTGACCTGCGGCCACTAGAGTGGAGACAAGCCTTCCGCGTCGGGTGCAATTCGGACACCCGCCGCGGAGCAGCTTCAGCTACGAAAGCAAGGAGAGGTGATGTTCGAAAGGTTCACCGATCGCGCTCGCCGCGTTGTCGTCCTGGCCCAAGAAGAGGCCCGGATGCTCAACCACAATTACATCGGTACTGAGCACATCCTGCTCGGCCTGATCCACGAGGGCGAGGGTGTCGCCGCCAAGTCGCTCGAGTCGCTGGGCATCTCGCTGGAAGGTGTGCGCAGCCAGGTCGAGGAGATCATCGGACAGGGGCAACAGGCGCCGTCCGGGCATATCCCGTTCACCCCGCGCGCCAAGAAGGTGCTCGAGCTCTCGCTGCGCGAGGCACTGCAGCTGGGCCACAACTACATCGGCACCGAGCACATCCTGCTCGGCCTGATCCGCGAGGGCGAGGGCGTCGCCGCCCAGGTCCTGGTGAAGCTGGGCGCCGACCTCAACCGGGTGCGTCAGCAGGTCATCCAGCTGCTGTCGGGCTACCAGGGCAAGGAGCCGCAGGAGGCCGGCACCGGCGGGCGCAGCTCGGAGTCGGGCACTCCGTCGACATCGCTGGTCCTGGACCAATTCGGTCGCAACCTGACCGCGGCCGCGGGCGAGGGCAAACTCGACCCGGTCATCGGCCGGGAAAAAGAGATCGAGCGGGTCATGCAGGTGCTGAGCCGTCGCACCAAGAACAACCCGGTGCTGATCGGCGAGCCCGGCGTCGGCAAGACCGCCGTCGTCGAGGGCCTGGCCCAGGCGATCGTCAGCGGCAATGTGCCGGAGACGCTCAAGGACAAGCAGCTGTACACCCTCGACCTCGGGTCGCTGGTGGCAGGCAGCCGCTACCGCGGTGACTTCGAGGAACGTCTGAAGAAGGTCCTCAAGGAGATCAACACCCGCGGCGACATCATCCTGTTCATCGACGAGCTGCACACGCTCGTCGGCGCGGGTGCCGCCGAGGGTGCGATCGACGCCGCGTCGATCCTGAAGCCGAAGCTGGCCCGTGGCGAGCTGCAGACCATCGGCGCCACCACGCTCGACGAGTACCGCAAGTACATCGAGAAGGATGCCGCGCTGGAGCGTCGTTTCCAGCCGGTCCAGGTGGGCGAGCCGACGGTCGAGCACACGATCGAGATCCTCAAGGGACTGCGCGATCGCTACGAGTCGCACCACGGTGTGTCCATCACCGACGGCGCGCTGGTCGCGGCGGCCACGCTGGCCGACCGCTACATCAATGACCGGTTCCTGCCGGACAAGGCGATCGACCTCATCGACGAGGCGGGCGCGCGCATGCGCATCCGCCGGATGACGGCGCCGCCGGATCTGCGCGAGTTCGACGACAAGATCGCCGAGGCCCGCAAGGAGAAGGAATCCGCGATCGACGCGCAGGACTTCGAGAAGGCCGCGAGCCTGCGCAACGAAGAGAAGCAGCTGATCAGCCAGCGCGCCGAGCGTGAAAAGCAGTGGCGCAGTGGCGATATGGACGTCGTGGCCGAGGTCGACGACGAGCAGATCGCCGAGGTCCTGGGCAACTGGACCGGCATCCCCGTGTTCAAGCTGACCGAGGAGGAGACCACTCGGCTGCTGCGCATGGAGGAGGAGCTGCACAAGCGGATCATCGGCCAGGAGGACGCCGTCAAGGCGGTCTCGAAGGCGATCCGGCGCACCCGTGCCGGCCTGAAGGATCCGAAGCGCCCGTCGGGCTCGTTCATCTTCGCCGGCCCGTCCGGTGTCGGTAAGACCGAGCTGTCCAAGGCGCTGGCGAACTTCCTGTTCGGCGAGGACGACGCGCTCATCCAGATCGACATGGGCGAGTTCCACGACCGGTTCACCGCGTCGCGGCTGTTCGGTGCCCCTCCCGGGTACGTCGGCTACGAAGAGGGCGGCCAGCTCACCGAGAAGGTGCGCCGCAAGCCGTTCTCCGTCGTCCTGTTCGACGAGATCGAGAAGGCGCACTCGGAGATCTACAACACCCTGTTGCAGGTCCTCGAGGACGGCCGGCTCACCGACGGTCAGGGTCGCACGGTCGACTTCAAGAACACCGTGCTGATCTTCACCTCGAACCTGGGCACCTCCGACATCTCGAAGGCGGTCGGGCTCGGCTTCACCTCCGGTCAGGACAGCAAGTCCAACTACGAGCGGATGAAGCTGAAGGTCAACGATGAGCTGAAGAAGCACTTCCGCCCGGAGTTCCTGAACCGTATCGACGACGTGATCGTGTTCCACCAGCTCACCGAGCAGCAGATCATCGAGATGGTCGATCTGATGATCGCTCGGGTCGAGAAGCAGCTGAAGAACAAGGACATGCAGCTCGAACTGACCGACAAGGCCAAGAAGCTGCTGAGCCGTCGCGGCTTCGATCCGGTGCTGGGTGCGCGTCCGCTGCGACGCACCATTCAGCGCGAGATCGAGGACCAGCTGTCGGAGAAGATCCTGTTCGGCGAGCTGACCGCCGGCCAGATCGTGCTGGTCGACGTCGAGGGCTGGGACGGCGAGGACGACGGCTCGGACGCCAAGTTCACCTTCCGGGGTGAAGAGGCCGCCAAGCTGCCGGACTCGCCGGTCGAGCTGGCCGTCGGCGGCGAGGGCGAGAGCTCCTAGCGAATCGCTGACAACAGGGGCGCGGATCCGATCGGATCCGCGCCCCTCTTGCATTCGCGGAATCGTTTGTCCCGGGAGGCGGTACACCCGCCGGAGACGCCGCCGGTGCTGTGTAGCGTCGGGCGGGGATCAACGGTGAACGACGGGAGTGACCGCGATGGGCGTGTACGCAGTGACGGGATCGGCGTCCGGAATGGGGCGCGAGGTCGCCGACAAGCTTGTCGCCCAAGGACATCGGGTCATTGGCGTCGATCTCAGGGAGGCCGACGTCATCGCCGACCTGTCGATCGCGGCCGGTCGCCGGGAGGCCGCCCGCAAGGTTCTGCAGCTGGCCGACGGACGGCTGGACGGTGCGGTGATGGCCGCGGGCCTCGGCCCGGCCGGTGGCAAGGAGCGGGTCAACCTCCTGGCCCAGGTGAACTACCTGGGCGTCGTCGAACTGCTGGAGGCGTGGCGACCGGCGCTGGCGGCCGGTGGCTCGGCGAAAGCCGTTGTGTTCTCCAGCAATTCGACCACCTCCACGCCGATGGTGCCGCGGCGCACCATTCGGGCGCTGCGTGCCAAGGACGCCGGCAAGGCGGTGAAATCCTTGAAGCTGTTCGGCCGCGGGGCGAACGCGCTGATGTATGCCGCATCGAAGATCGCCATCAGCCAGTGGGTGCGGGCGACCGCGGTCAGCCGGGACTGGGCGGGCGCCGGCATCCGGCTGAACGCGCTGGCCCCGGGCGCGATCATGACACCGCTGCTGCAGCAGCAGCTGGACAACCCCAACGAGGGCAAGATGGTCCGCCGGTTCCCGGTGCCGATCGGCGGCTTCGGCGACGCGGGTCAGCTGGCCGACTGGGTGCTGTTCATGCTGTCGGACGCCGCGAATTTCCTATGCGGCAGCGTCATTTTCGTCGATGGCGGCTCGGATGCGTATTTCCGGACCGACGAGTGGCCGCGGGCGGTCGGTGCTCGGCAGCTGTGGTCGTACCAGAAGAAGTTCCGCGGGTTCCGCCCCTACTGATCAGGTCGTGACCCGTCGGTCGTGTGGCCGCGGGCATCAGGATCGGCCGGTGAGGTGCATCCCCGACTCCATCAATCCTGCGCCGATCACCAGCAGCGCGACCTGTATCAGGATGCCGACGATCGGAATCCAGAAGGACCGTCGTCGCCGCGCCATCAGCAGCACCGAGAGACCGATGGAGACGACGAGAGCGACCATCCCGCCGACGAGGGGAAGCTGCAATCCGACGTTGATGGTGCCGTTGTCGCAGCTGCTGGTGCAGGAGTCGGTGCCCATCGCGAGTGCAAGATCGACGGCGAGCGACAGCAGGAATACGCCGGCCTGCGCGACCAGTAGCACGATGGTCGCCGCGGACACGCGAGGTCTGTCGGCATCGCCGGGCATACGCACATTATCCGGTGACGCGCACCCGTCAGGATCCTGCGCGTCGTCCTATTGAATGCTTTCCAGGGTGATGCCGGACTCGCGGCCGGCGAGCAGCAACTGGATCGTGAGCTCGAGGCGGTCGGAGACGTCGTTGGCGGACGCCCGCCGGGTGAGCCAGTTGACCAGGTTCGACATCCAGACGTCCGAGATGACGCGGGCGATCTTGAGGTCGATGTCGGTCGGCTCGCCCTCGACCATGGCATTCGCGAGCAGGTAGTCGATGATGCCGCCGACCCGCTCGACCTCGGCGGACGCCGACGCGTCGGCGAACATGAAGGCGCGGGTCATCGCCTCGGTCAGCAGGGGATCGCGCTGCATGCCGACGGTGATCATCTCCAGCACGTGCCGCAGCCGTTCGAGGGGGGTCTCGCCGTGCAGCCGGGTCTTGTCGGCGCGCTGGCGCACCTTCTCCAGCTCGCGGCCCAGGGCGGTGACGAGCAGATGGACCTTCGACGGGAAGTAGCGGTACAGCGTGCCCACCGCGACATCGGCCTTCTCGGCGACCGCGCGCATCTGCACGGCGTCGTAGCCGCCCTTGGATGCCAGCGCCAGGGTGGCGTCGAGGATGCGCCGGCGGCGTTCGCGCTGGGCGGCCGATCCGAGGTCGACGTCCGAATCGCCCCCGCGAGCAGGCGCGGCGCCGGGGGCGTCGGAGCTGTCGCTGGTCTTTGCGGGCGTGGACATCGGCGGGTGTTCCTCACATGTCGGCCGGGTCGTCACCCGGTGTCGGTTGTCAACGATAGTTCTTTGCGGCGGCCAGGTGGTGTTGCGAAAACGCGGGTGTTTCGCCACAACGCACGTGCGCCTGTCACAATTAGAACAGGTTCTACTTCTATGTGACAGCACAACCGTCAGGAGAATGCGGTGACAATCGCCACGACCGAAGAACAGATCGCCGTCAACGACGCGATTCGGCAGTGGGCCGCCAGCGCGTCGGTCATCGAGGTCATCCGGTCGGCCGAGGAGCCCTCCGGACGCGACGCGTGGCGCGAGTCACTGCGCAAGCTCGCCGATCTCGGCGTGTTCGCCGCGGCGTTGCCCGAGGACCGCGGCGGCGCCGACGCCGGGTTCGTGGATCTCGCCGCGATGCTCGAGGAATGCGGACGTTCGCTGGTGCCGGGTCCGGTCGCGGGTACCGCGGTCGCGGCGTTGGCGCTGGCGACCTCGACCGCACACGACAATGACCCCCTGCTCGAGCGTCTCGCCGGCGGGGAGGTCGCGTGCGCGGTGGCCACCGCGGTGTTCTCCGGGGCCGAGGTGCCCACCGCGGTCGAGGAGACCAAGGGCACGTTGACTGTCGACGGCGATCTGGGGCTGGTGCCCGGCTACTCCGCGGGCTCGGCGATCCTGGCGCCGGTCCTGGTCGCCGACGCCGTGCGATGGGTCGTCCTGGATCCGGAGCTGCCCGGAATCGAGGCCGAAAGCGTTGATCCGGTGGACTTCTCGATGCCGCTCGCGCGGGTCGCGCTGCGCGGCTGCGTGATCGATCTGCAGCACGTCCTGCATCTGCCGGGGGCCTACGTACGGGCCCAGATCATCGCGGCGCTGGCCGCCGATGCCGCAGGTGTCGCCGCCTGGACGCTGGATACCGCGGTCGAATACGCCAAGGTGCGCGAACAGTTCGGCGCGGCGATCGGCAGCTTCCAGGCCGTCAAGCACATCTGCGCCGAAATGCTCTGTCGCAGTGAGCAGATCGCCGCCGCGGCCTGGGACCTGGCGACCGCGATCGATGACTCGGACGAGAACCAGATCGAGATCAGTGCGGCGGTGACCGCCGGCCAGATCGCCGACATGGTGGTCGACAATGCCAAGGACTGCATTCAGATTCTCGGCGGCATCGGCTTCACCTTCGAGCACGACGCCCACCTGTACCTGCGCCGGGCGCTGTCGATCCGCACCCAGCTGGGCAGCCCGTCGGGCTGGCATCGCCGGGTCGTGGAGTTGCACGGCGACGGCGTGGCGCGCTCGCTGCGCCTGGACTTGTCGGCGGTCGAGGATCAGCGCGAGCAGGTGCGGCTGACCGTCAAGCAGATCGCGGGCGCCGACGATCGGCGACGCGCGCTGGCCGAGGCCGGCTACCTGGTCCCGCACTGGGCGCCGCCGCACGGGCTCGGCGCCAGCCCGGCGCTGCAGGTGCTGATCGACGAGGAGCTCGACGCCGCGAACGTGCAGCGGCCGGACATCAAGATCGCCGGCTGGGCGGTCCCGACCATCGTCGAGCACGGCACCGACGCGCAGCGCGACCGGTTCGTCAGCCCGTCGCTGCTCGGCGAGATCAACTGGTGCCAGCTGTTCTCCGAGCCGGGCGCCGGATCGGATCTCGCATCGCTGCGCACCAAGGCCACCAAGGTCGACGGCGGCTGGTCGCTCAGCGGGCAGAAGGTGTGGACGTCGCTCGCGCGCGAGGCCGACTGGGCTATCTGCCTGGCCCGCACCGACGCCGACGTCCCGAAGCACAAGGGCATCACCTACTTCCTGGTCGACATGCGCTCGGCCGGCATCGACATCCGCCCCTTGCGGGAGATCACCGGTCGCGCGATGTTCAACGAGGTCTTCCTGGACGACGTCTTCGTACCGGACGAGTGCGTCGTCGGCGAGATCAACAACGGCTGGCGCCTGGCGCGGACCACCCTGGCCAACGAGCGGGTCGCGATGGGCGGCTCGGCGATGGGCGAAGAGATGCGGGCGCTGCTGGACTCGGTCGAGGGCAAGGATGTCGGCGAGCGCGGCCGGACGGCGATCGGCGAGCTGATCGGCCAGGCGCAGATCGGTCACGTGCTGGACTTCCGGTCCGTGCTCAGCCAGCTGGAGGGCCGCGACCCGGGCGCGGCGTCGAGCGTGCGCAAGCTGATCGGTGTGCGGCACCGACAGGCGGTCCCGGAGGTGGCGCTGGACCTGCTCGGTCCGGACGCGCTGACCGCGGGGTGGCTCTCGGAGCTCTTCCTGCGCAATCGCTGCCTGTCGATCGCCGGCGGCACCACGCAGATCCTGGCGACGGCGGCCGCCGAGCGACTCCTCGGGCTCCCGCGCTAGCCGCCGTACGGGCGAACGTCGGGGTGCATTCGGCGGTGGTCCGGTGAGCTGGATCCGCCGTAGTGCGTCGGGGTGATCTCTGCTACAACTAGAACAGGTTCTAATTCTCATTTTTCGGGAGGCATAGTGGACTTCAGCCCTGACGCCACGGCAGTTGCCGTAGGCGACGTGATCGACAACATCGTCGCCAGGCATCAGCCGGAGTGGGAGTCGCGATTCCCCGACGCCGGTGGCTTCGAGTCGGCGCTCTGGTCGGCCATCGCCGAGAACGGCCTCGCGGCGCTGGCCCTGCCGGAGTCGGCGGGCGGCGACGACGTCGGGGTGGACGGCTTGTTGCCGCTGCTGACCGCGGTCGGGGCGGCCGGCGGCGTGGCGCCGGTGATCGGGCTCGCGGCGCTCCCGCTGCTGGCGCAGTCGGCACCCGATGTCATCGCGCAGTTCAGCGAGCAGCTGGCATCCGGAGGTCACCTGGCGGTGGCCATCAACGAGCCGGCGTCGCCGCTGCCCGCCGCGCCGCAGACGACGGTCGCCGACGGTGCCGTCACCGGCGTCAAAACCGGTGTGCTGCACGCCGATACCGCCGCGCTGCTGCTCGTCGACACCGCCGCCGGGGTCGCGGTGGTCGCCGCCGACGCGGCGGGGGTGAGCATCGAGCGGACGACGTCGTCCTCGCGCTGGGGCGAGTACACGGTGCGGTTCGACAACGCACCCGCGCTGACGGTGCTGTCGGATGCCCGCCGCGCACTCGCCGATCACTACCTGCTGGGCATCGCCGCCTATGCCGACGGACTGATCAACGGCGCCACGAAGCTCGCCGCCAAACATGTGACCGAACGCGAACAGTTCGGCAAGCCGCTCGGCACCTTCCAGGCCGTGCAGCAGCAGATCGCCGACATCTACGTGGTCGCCCGCGCACTGCATCTGGCCGCGGTCTCCGCGTCCTGGCGGCTCGCCGGCGGCCTCGACGCGACGCCGGACCTGACGCTCGCGAGTTACTGGCTGGCGCAGGAACTGCCGACGGCCATGCGCACGCTCACCCACCTGCATGGCGGCGTCGGCGTGGACATCACCTATCCGTTGCACCGGTACTACTCGGTGGCCAAGGACCTGACCCGCCTCGTCGGCGGGCCGACCGCGAGCCTCGACCGGTACAGCGACGCACTCGAGTTGGGAGCCTAGGCATGTACATCGACCTCACTCCCGAGCAGCAGGCGCTCAAAGCCGAACTGCGCGAATACTTCGCCGGCCTGGTGTCGCCCGACGACGCCAAGACGATGCTCACCCAGCGGCACGGTTCGGCCTACCGCAAGGTCATCCGCCAGATGGGCAAGGACGGCTGGCTCGGCGTCGGCTGGCCGAAGGAGTACGGCGGCAAGGGCTTCGGTCAGATGGAGCAGCAGATCTTCGTCAACGAGGCGGCCCGCGCCGACGTGCCGCTGCCGTCGGTAACGCTGCAGACCGTCGGCCCGACCCTGCAGCGCTACGGCTCGCAGGCGCAGAAGGACAAGTTCCTGCCGGCGATCCTGGCGGGCGAGGTGCACTTCGCGATCGGCTACACCGAGCCGGACGCCGGCACCGACCTGGCCTCGCTCACCACCACCGCGGTCCGTGAGGGCGACGAGTACATCGTCAACGGCCAGAAGATCTTCACCACCGGCGGCCACGATGCCGACTACGTCTGGCTCGCCTGCCGCACCGACAAAGATGTGCCCAAGCACAAGGGCATCTCGATCCTCATCGTCGACACCAAGGATCCGGGCTACAGCTGGACACCGATCATCACCGCCGACGGAGCGCACCACGTCAACGCGACGTATTACAACGACGTGCGGGTGCCGGTCGACATGGTCGTCAGCGGCGAGAACGACGGCTGGAAGCTGATCACCACGCAGCTCAACCACGAGCGCGTGATGCTGGGGCCGGCGGGCCGCGGCGACGGTTTGCTGGCGCATGTCACCGAGTGGGCGCAGCGGCCGGGGGTCGACGGTGTGCCGCCGATCAAGCACACCGACGTCCGCCGCGCGATCGCCGAGATCACCGGCTACGTGCGGATGAACGAATTGCTCAACTGGCAGGTCGCCTCGTCCGGCGACGACATCTCGATGGCCGATGCCGCCGCGACCAAGGTGTTCTCCACCGAGCGGGTGCAGCGGGCCCATCGGCTGGTCGACGAAATGATCGGCCGCTACGGCGATCTCAGCGATCCGTACACCGCGGAGCTGGTCGACTGGTTCGACGCGCAGGCCAAGCGCAACGTGGTCATCACGTTCGGCGGCGGCGTCAACGAGGTGATGCGGGAAATGATCGCCCAGGCCGGGCTTGGGCTGCCGAGAGGGAAGCGATGACGCTGAGCACCGACGAGCTGGTCGCAGCCGCCGAGAAGATCAAGGCGCTGGGCGCCAGCGCGCCGATCGACGGCCGCGATCCCATCAACCAACCGATGATCAACAACTGGGTCGAGGCGATGGGGGATGGGAACCCGATCTACGTCGACGAGAACGCCGCCCGCGCAGCGGGATTCGACGGCGTCGTGTCGCCCCCGGCGATGACCCAGGTGTGGACGATGCGCGGCCTGCACGGCGAGCGCGCCGACGACGACCCGACGTCGCAGATCTTCGAGCTGCTCGACGACGCCGGCTACACCTCGGTGGTGGCCACCAACTGTGACACCACCTACCACCGCTACACGACCCCGGGCGAAGAGGTGTCGATCTCTTCGGCGCTCACCGAGCTCACCGGCCCCAAGACGACGGGGCTGGGCGAGGGCTGGTTCTTCACCATCCGCAACACCTGGTCGGTCGGCACCGAGGTGGTCGCCGAGATGGACTTCCGGATGCTGAAGTTCGCGCCGAAGACCGCGGCGGCGCAGCCGGATCCGGCCACGTCATACGACGATCTCGATCCGTCGAAGATGATGCGGCCCAACAGCTCCCGCGACAGCGCCTTCTTCTGGGAGGGTGTCGCCGCGCACGAGCTGCGCATCCAGCAGCGCGAGGACGGCAGCCTGCAGCACCCGCCGGTGCCGGCGCTGTGGAAGGACAAGACCGAGCAGACCGACTACATCCTGGCCGCCGGCACGGGAACGGTCTACAGCTTCGTGGTGCATCACGCGCCGCAGGTGCCGGGCCGGTCGTTGCCGTTCGTCATCGCGCTCGTCGAGCTGGACTTGGACGCCTCCCTTCGCTCCGCGGGGCCGGGCGTCCGGATGCTGGGCGAACTGCGCGGCGTCGATCCGTCGACCGTCGCCATCGGGCAGCGGGTGCAGGTCGAATTCCTGGACTTCCCGGCCGATTCCCGCGGTGACGCCTGGTCCCTGTACGCCTGGCAGCGCATTGATGAGAGCAAGGGAATCGAGGGGGACAAATGACGGGCGCAATCGTCGCCAAGACGGTCCCGGCGACTCCGCCGGCCGTTGCGGTGGGAGACAAGCTGCCGGAGCTGGTGATTGAGGGCACGCCGACGTTCATCGTCTCGGCGGCGTTGGCCACCAGGGACTTTCAGGATGTGCACCATGACCGTGATCTGGCGGTGCAGCGCGGCTCGAAGGACATCTTCGCCAACATCCTGACCGACACCGGGCTGGTGCAGCGATTCATCACCGACTGGGCCGGCCAGCGGGCCCAGATCACCTCGATCAAGCTGCGCCTCGGTGTGCCGTGGTACGCCTACGACACCCTGACCCTCGCCGGCGAGGTGACCGCCGTTGACGGACAGCGGGTTTCGGTGTCGGTGACGGGCACCGACAGCCTCGGCAAGCACATCGTCTCCACGGTGGAACTGATTCTGGATCGGACGGTCAAGTGAGCGGACTGAGCAGGAAGGCGGCGATCGTCGGCATCGGCGCCACCGACTTCTCCAAGGATTCCGGGCGCAGCGAACTGCGGCTCGCGGCCGAGGCCGTGACCGCGGCGATCGCCGACGCGGGTCTGCAGCCGTCGGATGTCGACGGCCTGGTGACCTTCACCATGGACACCAACATGGAGATCGCGGTGTCGCGCGCGGCGGGCATCGGCGAGCTGAAGTACTACTCGCAGGTGCACTACGGCGGCGGCGCCGCGTGTTCCACCGTGCAGCAGGCCGCGATGGCGGTCGCGACCGGTGTCGCCGACGTCGTCGTCGCCTACCGGGCGTTCAACGAGCGGTCGGGCAACCGGTTCGGTCAGGTGAGCGCGGCGGTGGCCAACCAGGCGACCTCGTCGGGCACCGACAACGCGTTCACCTATCCGCATGGGCTGTCCACGCCGGCCGCGTTCGTCGCGATGGTCGCGCAGCGCTACATGCACGAATACGGCGCCACCAGTGAGGATTTCGGTCGCATATCGGTGGTCGACCGCAAGCATGCCGCGGTGAACCCGAAGGCGTTCTTCCACGGCAAGCCGATCACCCTGGAGCAGCATCAGGCATCGCGGTACATCGCCGAGCCACTGCATCTGCTCGATTGCTGCCAGGAATCCGATGGCGGACAGGCGATCGTGGTCGTGTCGGCCGAGCGCGCCAAGGACCTGCCGCAGAAGCCGGCGATCATCGCGGGTGCGGCGTCCGGCAGCGGCACCGACCAATACATCATGACCAGCTACTACCGGCCGGAGCTTGCGGGCCTGCCGGAGATGGGTCTGGTCGGTCGGCAGCTGTGGGAGCAGTCGGGCCTGTCGCCGGCCGACATGGACATGGCCGTGTTGTACGACCACTTCACCCCCTACACGTTGATGCAGTTGGAAGAGCTGGGATTCTGCGGTCGTGGTGAGGCGAAAGACTTTGTGCGCCAAGAAGGTGCGCTCGAGGTCGGCGGCACGCTCCCGCTCAACACCCACGGTGGACAGCTGGGCGAGGCCTACATCCACGGCATGAACGGCATCGCCGAAGCCGTACGTCAGCTGCGCGGCGACTCGGTCAACCAGGTCGAGGGCGCGTCCCAGGTGATCGTCACGGCCGGCACCGGGGTGCCGACCAGCGGCCTCGTGCTGACGCACGATTAGAAGCCCAGCACTCACGCACGAGCAGCCCAATTTCATTGCAGGAGAGGTAGTTATGCACCAGTTCAATCTCGCGGACATCTTCGAGACGGTCACCGACGCGGTCGGTGAGCGCGTCGCGCTGACGTACGAAGGCCAGAACTTCACCTACCTCGAGCTCGAGGCGCTCAGCAACCAGGTCGCGCACCTGCTCGCCGACAATGGCGTCGGCGCGGGCGACCACGTGGCGCTGTACCTGAAGAACAGTGTCGAGCACGTCACCTCGATCCTCGGCCTGATCAAGGTGCGGGCCAGCCCGATCAACGTCAACTACCGCTACACCGAGCCGGAGTTGGAGTACATCTTCACCAACTCCGATTCGACCGCGATCGTCGTCGAGGAGGCCGAGCACCAGGAGGTCCTGGCGGGCCTGCTGCCCTCGCTGCCGAAGGTCGCCACGGTCTACGTGATCGGGCCGATCGAGTCGGTGCTGCGGGATGCGGCCGCGGCGAACGGCAAGGCGCTGGTGGCCTTCTCCGACTTCGAGACCAGGTCGACCGACCGCGACTTCGAGCCCCGGACCGGCGACGAGCTGTATGTGCTCTACACCGGCGGCACCACGGGCTACCCGAAGGGCGTCATGTGGCGGCACGACGACTTCTTCCACAAGCCGCTCTCGGGTGGCAACCCGTACGGCACCGACGCGCGCACGACGCTGGAGGAAGTCGCCACCGGCGCAAAGGAATTCCCCGGCCTGGCGTTCTTGATCGCCGCACCGCTGATGCACGGCGCCGCGTCGTACTCACTGTTCACCTTCTTCACCCTGGGCTCGCGCGTGGTGCTGATGCGTCAGTTCGACGCCGAGAAGATGATCCGCTCGGTCGAGACCGACAAGACGCAGGTGATCCTGATCGTCGGCGACGGCATGGGACTGCCGCTGGCCGAGGCGATGGAGAAGCTGAAGGACGAGGTCGACATGTCGTCGCTGTTCTCGATCACCTCCGGCGGCGGCCTCTGGTCGGTGCCGGTGCGCAATCGGATGCTCGCCGTGAAACCGGATCTGTTGCTGCGCGACAACTTCGGTGCGTCGGAGTCGGGCAACGACGGCGCGTTCGAGATCGACGATGCCGGCAATCTGCGGATGCCGCCGACGGACAAGATGAAGGTGCTCGACGAGTCGCTGAACGAGATCACGCCGGGCAGTGACGAAGTGGGCCTGATCGCCCGGATCGGTCACGTCCCGATGGGCTACTACAACGACCCGGAGAAGACCGCCAAGACCTTCCCGACGCTCGCCGACGGCACCCGGGTCTCGGTCCTGGGCGACATGGGCAAGGTCGAGGCCGATGGCACCATCGTCTTCCTGGGCCGCGGTTCCGGCTGTATCAACACCGGCGGCGAGAAGGTGTTCGCCGAAGAGGTCGAGGCGGCACTGCACGGCCATCCGGCCGTGGGTGACGCGCTGGTCGCGCCGGCTCCGGATGAGCGCCTCGGCCAGCGGGTCGCGGCCGTCGTGTCGCTGCGCGCCGGCGCCGAGGCCCCGTCGGTCGACGAGATCCGGGATCATTGCCGGAAGACGTTGGCGGGCTACAAGGTGCCGAAGACGGTGGTGTTCGTCGACGAGATCAAGCGCACCCCGGCCGGCAAGGCCGACTACAAGTGGGCCAAGGAGACCGTGGCCGCCGGTTGATCATCGACACCACATCGTGACGAGTCGGTGGTCGGGGTCTGATCGCGTCCTGGTTAGCGCTGACCGAGCGGGATCTCGCCCGCTCCGGTGTTGAGGCAGCCGCTGAAAGTCTGGAAGTCGCCCGCGAAACCGGCGCCGTCGGTACAGGTGGCAGGGTGCTTACCGTCGACCGTGACCGTCGCGTTCGATCCCGCGATCGCGATCGAGAGTCCAGGGCGTACACCCATCGCGGTGGCGTTGGCGCCCGGACCCAGTGCGATGGCAGCGGGCCCCGAGTAGTCACGGGCTTGTGAGGTGGCGGTGCCGCCGGCAAGGCCGATGCCCAACGACAGGCCGTTCGGTCCAGCGGTGGCAGCCGCGTGGCCTCCTGTGTCCGCGATCCCTGCAGCGGTGCCGGTCGGGTCGGCCGTCGCCGAACACCCCGACTGGTACGTTGCCTGACCTGGGTAGGCAGGGCAATACCCGGGTGCGGCCGTGGCAGTGCCCGTCGCGAACAATGTCGCGGCAGCTGCGGTGCTCGCAAACCCTGCGACGATAACGACGCCATGTGCGAACTTCTTCATCGGAAATCACCATCCTTGAACCATTTTCGTGAACGGGTCCGCTGGCCACGCCTGCGAATCCGTGAACCTGTCTCAAGGGATTCGGTGGCGTCGGGAGGAAGGATGGGTCGGAACGCGTGGTCGGACTCTTCTATCACCGCTTCGGCCCGCCGGCCGGTGCCACGGAGACGTTCGCGGCCGAGTGATCACGGCCGCAATGTCTTGGCGAACCAGTAGTCGGCGTAAGGGTTGTCGTTGAAGCGAGGCACCTCGGTGAAGCCGAGTCGGCGATACATCGCGATCGCCCCGGTCAGGGCGCGGTTGGTGTCCAGCTGCAGGGTGTGTGTACCGGCGTCGCGCGCCCGGGTCTCGAGCTCGAGGACCAGTCGGCGGCCCAGTCCGTGACCGCGGGTCGACGGGGCGGTCCACACCCGCTTGATCTCCGCCACGCCGGCGTCGTGGAAGGTCAGGGCGCCGCAGCCGACGGTCTCGCCGGCCGCAGAGGTGGCGATCAGCAGCAGACCTCGCGGTGGGGTGATGGACGGATCCCCAATGGCCCCACCGACATCCGGGTCGAAGCCGTCCGGGAACAGCTCGGCGAGTTCGGTGTAGTACGCCTCTGCCGAATGCCGGGCGGCGGCGGAACCGGGATCGGCCGGTGCGATCCGGATGTCAACGGTCTCGTCCGTGTCGCCCATGCGGCAGACTCTAGTCTTCGGTCGCCGGCACCTGCGCGGGCTCGACCCTGTCGGCAACGTCGATCTGCATTTCGTGTTCAAATCGCCATGGATCGGTTCCGTTGTCCAGAAACGGATTTCGTCCGCCCGTTGGTTCGATGAAACATGTTGTCATGCGCCGAGAAACGGTAATGCCACGGCCAGGAAGCCATCCGGGTCGGAGGAGAATGCCACATGCCCGGTGTCCAGTTCGGTGACCGGGCCCAACTCTTGCGGTAAGAATTCGCGACGAACGATCGGGTCTTGCCGACCCCACACCACCAGCGCGGGAGCGGTGATCTGGCTATGGCTGAGGTCGTAGTCCGCCGCGGCGAATCCTCGCCAGATGCTCGCGGCGACCCGGGCACCTTCAGGCGTCTTGGCGCGGGCAACCGCCCGCGCCTCGATCTGCCTGTCGGAGTCGGTGCGTGAACGCATGTACGCCGGCACCATTCGTGGCATCAACTGCCGGGCGACAGCCGGGATTCCGACCGTGCGAGAGGCAACCCGCACGAACCAGGGCACCGTCACGAATCCTCCGGGGTTGACCAGTACCAGATGCGTGACGGCGTCGGGCCGCCGCGCGGCCAGACGGCCGGCGGCGAACGCGCCAACGGAGTTGCCGATATAGGCGGCGCTCGACAACCCCAATGCGTCTACGACGTCTTCGAGTACATCCGCGAGCAGCGTCACCGACGGTTGCGCCGGATCGGACAGGCCATGGCCCGGCCAATCGACCGCGATCACACGGAAGTGTGCGGCCAACTGAGTTGCGATCGGATCGAAGTCGTGGTGGTCATGCAAAGTGGCGTGCAAGAGCACAACCGGAGGACCCGCACCGCGCTCGACCACATGCACCAGGCCGGCGCGGCTGCTGATCATGGCTGATTCGCTCATCCCATACTCCATTCATTGACCGACTGGTCGGTTAATGAATGTTAAGCTGTGACGGTCCGCGCCGCAAGAAGTGACTGAGGAGGATCCGGAGTGTCGATTCGAGTCGAGGCGGCCGCGCAGACCCGGGCCGCGCTGGTCGATGCCGGGCTGCGATTGGCTGACCGATTCAGCATCGCCGAGCTCAGTGCCAACCGTGTCGTGGCCGAGGCCGGTGTATCCAAGGGGACGTTCTTTCATCACTTCCCGAACAGAGTCCAGTACCTCCTGGCGCTGCATGCTGGCTTCCACGACCGTTTGGACGCCGAAATGGCCGCCGCCATCGCCGATCTGCCTCCGGGCCGGGATCGACTGCGGGTAGCTCAACAGACGTATTTGGACGGTTGCCGGCGTAATCGAGGCGTGCGCGGGCTCCTGCTTGAAGCGCGGGCTGAGCGTGCGATCACGGATCGGATCAATGCCCGCAATGAGGCACTTGCCGACGTTGCGGCTGCGGACTTTCGTGCCATGGGCTGGTCACACCCGACCGAGTCGGCGCGACTGTGGATCGGCATGGTGGTCGAAGCCGCGTTGCTCGAACTAGACCAGGCGGCCGCAAGTTCCTCTGTCCGTGCGGCATTGGACCAGTACCTGACCGCTCGTGAGTGATGATCAGTCGCTGCCCGATGACACCCTCAAAGGCTCGGCCGCGTCGGCGGCGTCCTCCTGCATTCGGATCGGCGCCAGCCACGCCATGATCGCGCCGCCGATGAGCACGAGCACGCCGAGAACGATGCTCGACTGCCCGGCCGGCGCGGTGAAGGCGTGATGCGCCTGCTCGGTGATCCGCTGAGTCAGTGACTGATCCTGTGCGGGAAGCTGTTTGGCGACCTGGAGCGCCTCCGCCAACGACCGGGACAGATGGTCGGCGGCCTGGTCGGCCGAGGCATGCAACTGTGCGGCCTGCTCGGGCTTTCCGGCGGCGGCCAGCTGATCGGCCTGATGGTTCAGCTGCGCTCGGGTCGCCTGCGCCGTCGCATCGATCTTGTGCGAATAGCCGGCAGCGAGCAGGCTGCCGGCCACGGCGATGCCGATCGAGGCACCGAGTTCGCGGGCGGTGTCGTTGAGCGCGGAACCTATGCCCTGGTTGTCCAGCGGCGTGTTGACCATGATCGCCGACGTCGACGGCGATTGCGCCACACCGAATCCCAGCGCCATCACGGCGAGAACCGTGGTGTAGGTCCAGTACTGGGCGTCGGAGTAGATGCCCAGCAGCACCATGCCGACGCCCATCACCAACATGCCGACCGTCAGGATCGCCTTCAGGTTGAACTTCACCGCCAGCCAGTTGCCGAGCAGCGAGAACACCATCACGACGATCACCATCGGGACGAGGCCGACCGCGGCGCCCAGCGGCGAGTAGCCGTAGATCAACTGGAACTGCTGAAGGATCAGGAAGAACATGCCGAACACCGCCGTGTTCTGCAGCAGGATCGCCAGCGTGCCGGCCGACAGGGCGCGATTGCGGAAGACCCGCACGTCCAGCAGCGGATGGTCGGTGCGCAGCTGCAGCCAGACGAACAGGCCCATCAACAGCAAGCCGCCGATGAGGCACAGCAGCACAACAGGATCGGTCCAGCCCGAATGCGGCGCCTCGACCAAGGCGAAGACGAATACCGCGATGGCGACGACCGACACGATCGAGCCGGTGATGTCGAACTTGGGGGAGGTGGAGTCCTTGGTGGACCCGATGGTGGTGACCAGTGCGAGGCACCCGATCGCCGAGATGACGAAGGTGACGAAGATCGATCGCCAGGAGAAGAACTCCAGCAGCAGGCCGGTGACGAAGAAGCCGGCGATCGCGCCGACGCCGGCCACCGCGGCCCAGACGCTCACGCCGAGAGCACGTTTGGACTCTGGCACCTGCGAGGTGATCAGCGACAGCGTCGCCGGCATCACGAATGCCGCGCCGACGCCGGTAATCACCCGGCTGACGACGAACCAGGTCGGCTCGTCGATCCAGATCGGCATGGCCGAGCCGGCCGCGAACAGCGCCAGTCCGGCCATCAGAATGCCGCGGCGGCCGAACTTGTCGCCGATCGCACCCGCCGGAAAGAGCAGCGCCGCCAATGCCAGCGTGTAGCCGTCGACGATCCAGGTGAGCTGACTGTTGGTGGCGCCGATGTCGGGAGCGATATCCGGCAGCGCGGTGTTCAATGCCGCGACCGCGGCGACCACCAGGCTGACGGCGGCGCAGGCCACGAAGATGACCCAGGCGATCCGCAGATTCGACACGGTGGCGTCGGTCTGATCGGATCGGTTGGATTCCGGTTTGGTCACGGTCTCAACCTACGTTGTGCGATTGTTATTGCGACTCGCCGGGCGGCAATGACTCGTCACTTCGTTCACTTGGGTCACAATTGTTTTGACCGAATCGCTGACTCTCTGCTGTCGCTCGAAGTACCCGAGGTGACCAATGGCTTCCACCCACGTTCAGAACTCGCCTGCGCGCCTGCGCCTCTGGCGGGTTGTGGCAATGCTGCTGCCGTTGGCGGCGGTGGTCGCCGGGCTGCTGGTGATCCTGGCTTCGGCGGCCTGAGCAGGTCATCACCCAGGCCGCCGTCGGCCAGTGTCTTAGATCAGTTGCTCATCTGCTGCTGGATCGTCGATCCCAGAGCCGGCAGCGACTCCCGCACGTGGTCCTGCGCCTTGCCGCGCAGCGACGAATAGGCCTTGGCCAGAGCCGCATTGGCATCTTCGGTGCGGCGATCGGTGACGGCCAGCAGAGCGTCGGAGACCTGGTCGCCGCGGGCGGTCAGGTACTCACCGAAATCGGCGCCGGCGTCCTTGCTGTCCCAGAACGGCTGCAGCGCATCGAGAAACTCCGGCAGGAGCTGATCGGTGGCGGTGTCGACGGCGCCGGGACGCACCTTCTGGACGGACTTGTAGGCGGCCTTGATGGCGGTGCCACTGATTCCGGTCTTGCCGTCCACCTCGGAATCGATGACGCCGGCGAGGGCGGTCACGACGGCGGGACGACGGGTGGGCTCGAGGAGAGTGTTCAGCGAATTAGTCACGGGGACAACTTAATACACCGAGTCTGGACTTGGACAGTCGGCGCGTCGAGTGCGACGCACGTCCTGATCCGAGCCCGGACCGGGGGTAGATCTGAGCCTGAGGTTCAGCGCCCGTTCGGACCGGCCTGATCGAAGCGACTCGCGGTGGAATCGCAATCGGGCCGGTCCCGGACGATCAGCGCTTGGTGAGCACCACGTTGCCGAGGGCGGGAGCGTCGTCCCGATCGGCCACCGAGGCGGTGATCAGCAGGCGGTCGCCCTCGTCCCAGACGCGGGTGCGCAGGGTCTCGCCGGGGAACACGACGCCCGCGAACTTGACGCCGTAGTCGGCCACCGCGGTCACGTCGCCGCCGAGCACGGTGTTCACCACGGCGCCGCAGACGGTGCCGTAGGTGCACAGGCCGTGCAGGATCGGAGCAGGGAATCCGGCGCCCTTGGCGAACTCCGGGTCGCTGTGCAGCGGATTGCGGTCGCCGCAGAGCCGGTACAGCAGGGCCTGCTGCGGCAGCGTCTTCGTCTCGATGACGTGGTCCGGGTCGCGGTCGGGGTACTCGACCTTGTCGGACGCGCCGCGCTCGCCGCCGAAGCCGCCCTCGCCCTTGGCGAAGATCGACGACCGGGCCGACCACAGCGGCTGGCCCGACTCGTCCACCGTGGTGGATTCCTGGACGATCACCGCGGCCGAGCCCTTGTCCTGCACCTCGACGATCTTGGTGCTGGTGGTCGCCGTCGCGGCGGCCGGCAGCGGCCGATGCAGGGTGATCTGCTGACCACCGTGCACGATCTTGGCCAGATCGATCTCGACACCCGGGAACGACACCTTTGGCGGCTCCACCATGTGGAACGTCGCGGCCACCGTCGCGAAGGTCGGCAGAACCTTCGGCGACACGTCGTTCTGATACTGCAGATCCGCTGCGTCCAGCGGCGAGATGCCCACGCTCACCCCGAGGTGATAGAGCTGCACGTCGGACGCGGTCCAACTGAACGTCGTGCTGCCGAGGTCGGCGCCGACGGCGACGGAAGGATCGATGGGCATGGTGTGCCTCCCTGTTCTTATTCGGTCTTACCAGTATGAGTAGTCAAGTGACGCAATAACTCTCGGCCAGGGCCGATTGCGGCAGCAGTGCTACGACTGGGGGGCAGCAGCCGCAGCGGTGCGCGCCTTGTCGGCGATGTCGAGCGCGGCGAGGTAGCCGAAGACCAGCGCCGGACCGATGGTAGCGCCCGGGCCGGCATAGGTGTGGCCCATGACCGGAGCACTGGTGTTGCCGGCCGCGTAGAGCCCCTCGATCACCGAGCCATCCTCGCGCAGTGCGCGACCGGCGGTGTCGGTGTTGATGCCGCCCTTGGTGCCGAGGTCGCCCGGCACCATCTTGACCGCGTAGAACGGGCCCTTAGCCACCGCGCCGAGGCTCGGGTTCGGCTTGTTGGTGATGTCGCCGTAGTAGTGGTCGTACGCGCTGTCGCCGCGGCCGAAGTCGGCGTCCTTGCCGTCCTTGGCGAAGCCGTTGAAGCGCTCGACGGTGGCGGTCAGGCCCTCGGCCGGGACGCCGATCTTCTCGGCGAGCTCCGCGATGGTCGACGCCTTGGTGATCACGCCCGACTCGAGCCACTTCTTGGGAAGCGGCTGACGGGCGTTGATGCTGGTGAACAGGTACCGGTTGCGGTAGGTCTGGTCGAAGATCAGCCATGCCGGGATGTTCTCGCCCGGCCCCTCGCCCTGGCCGTACTCGCCGCCGTACATCTGGTGCACGGCCTCGACGTAGGGGAGCGACTCGTTCATGAACCGCTGGCCGCGGTCGTTGATCATGAAGCTGCCCGGCAGTGAACGCTCGGCGAGCGCGAACCACGGACCCTTCGGCAGCGGGATCGTCGGGCCCCACCACGCGTCATCCATGAAGCTCACCGCGGCGCCGTGCTTGAGTGCCGCGTTGATGCCGTCGCCGGTGTTCGACGCGGCGCCGGTGGTCCAGTCCGAACCGATCGGCGCGCGCTGGTACTTCTGCCGCATCTCGGCGTTGTTCTCGAAACCGCCGCAGCCCAGCACCACGCCGTGGCGCGCGGTGACGGTGATTGGCACGCCGTCGCGCTCGACGACGACACCGGTGACTCGGCCGTCCTCGGTGACCAGGTCGGCCAGCGGGGTGTTCAGCCACAGCGGGACGCCCGCCTGGCGCAGGCCGATCAGCAACTCGGCCGTCAGGGCGCGGCCCATCACCAGCAGGTTCTTGCGGGTGATGTTGGCCCAGACGGTGCGGGCGCCGACCTTGGCCATCTTCACCGGGCCGCGCCAGTGGCGGAATCCGGTGGACAGCCAACGGAAGTCGGACTGCATGACCGCGACGTTCAGCGGCGCCTTGGCGTACGGCGGGTGGATCGTCTTGAGATCCTCGCCCAGCTTCTTGCCGTTGAACGGCTTGGGCTCGCAGGACCGGCCGTGGGAACGTCCGCCCGGTGCCTCCGGGTAGTAGTCGGAGTAGTCCTTGACCCACTCCAGCTTCAGCGGCGAGTTGGCGATCAGGAAGTCCAGCGCCTCCGGCCCGCGCTCGATGTAGGTGTCGATCCGGTCGGCCGAGACCACGTCGCCGATGATGGCGTGCGCGTACTCGCGGGCCGCCTCGGGGGTGTCGGTGACGCCGTCGCGCTGCAGGACCGAGTTGTTCGGGATCCACACGCCGCCGCCCGAGCGGGAGGTCGATCCGCCCCAGTACGGCGACTTCTCGATCAGGACGGTGCTCAATCCCTGCTTGGCCGCGGTCAGTGCGGCGGCCATGCCGGCACCGCCGGCTCCGATGACGACGACGTCGAATGTCTCTGCTGCTGTGCTCATGCGCGTACTCGCTTCGCTCCGTGCGCGCACGAGGCACATGCGCGCTGTGTTTGATTATTCGCTCGCTGGCGCTCGCTCTCGCCAGTCCCAACTGCCTGTGAGTGTGTCGCAAATCTAGAACACGTTATAAAATGACTCGAGTGAAGGCTATACCAGCTTAGGTGGTGTCTGAGCTGGCAGTCGCGCGGGCAAAACGGCAACCTGTTCATTTGCCGGGACAACCGCTGGCGAATCCGACTCCCAGTGGCTGGGAGTCGGCCCAGCGCCCGCGCGTGCAGCTGTCACCCTGGAAGAGCGCACGGCGCAGGTCAACAGAGGATTGAAGGAGTATCGGTGGCGGTCAGCACGCAGATCCAGGCGGATATTGCGCAGGCATTGTGGAACGCGGAGCGCGACGCCGCGCCGATCGATCCGCCGACCAACGCGCATCCCGAGCTCGATCCGAACGACGCGTTCGAGATCCAGCTCATCAACATCCGCAAGCGTCTGGGCGAGGGCGCGAAGGTGGTCGGCCATAAGGTGGGCCTGGCCTCCGAGGCGATGCAGAAGATGATGGGCGTCGGTGAACCCGACTACGGTCACCTGCTCGACACGATGCAGTACCACGAGCACACGCCGATCGACACCAGCACGCTCTGCTACCCGCGGGTGGAGGTCGAGGTCGGCTTCATCCTCGGCAAGGACATGCCCGCCGGCAACTGCACCATGGAAGACGTCATCGACGGCATCGAGTGGGTGGTGCCGTCCATCGAGCTCATCGACAGCCGCATCAAGGACTGGAAGATCACCCTGCCGGACACGATCGCGGACAACGCGTCGTCCTGCGGTTGGATCCTGGGCGAGCAGCGCGTGCGGATATCGGACCTGGACGTCGGCAACATCGACGCGCGGCTGCGGCGCAACGGCGAGGTCATCGCCGAGGGCAATTCGTCTGCGGTCCTGGGCAATCCGCTCACCGCGGTGTCCTGGCTGGCCAACAAGGTCGAGTCGTTCGGTGTTCGGCTGCGGGCCGGCGATGTGATCCTGCCGGGCACCGCCACCCGGGCGATCGACATCAGTCCCGGCGACAACTTCCACGCCGAGTTCGACGGATTGGGTTCCGTCACCCTGCATTTCAAATGACTCAGTATTTCCAGTAGAGAGCGTACGAGGAGCAAGCTATGGCCAAGTTGACAGCGGCGATCATCGGATCGGGCAACATCGGTACCGACCTGATGTACAAGTTGGAGCGATCGGATGTGATCGTGCCGCGATGGATGGTCGGCATCGATCCCGACTCGGAGGGCATGAAGCGCGCCGCCGATCATGGACTGCTGACGATGTCCGGCGGCGCCGATGAGCTGCTCGCGTCGAATGAGAAGCCGGACTTGATCTTCGAGGCCACCTCGGCCTACGTGCACCGAGAGTACGCGCCGAAGTACGAGGCCGCCGGCATCACCGCCATC
Source organism: Jongsikchunia kroppenstedtii DSM 45133 (assembly GCF_000380485.1). Taxonomy (GTDB): domain Bacteria; phylum Actinomycetota; class Actinomycetes; order Mycobacteriales; family Mycobacteriaceae; genus Jongsikchunia; species Jongsikchunia kroppenstedtii. The sequence continues at coordinate 73,244 of NZ_AQYG01000042.1, forward strand.
GACCTCACCCCCGCCGCGGTCGGCCCGGCCGTCGTGCCGCCCGCCAACCTGCGCGCGCACCTGGATGCCCCGAACACCAACATGATCACCTGCGGTGGCCAGGCCACCATCCCGATGGTGCACGCGGTGTCCAGCGTCGTCCCGGTGAAGTACGCGGAGATCGTCGCCTCGGTGTCGTCCGAGTCGGCCGGCCCGGGCACCCGCGCCAACATCGACGAGTTCACCAAGACCACCTCTAAGGGTGTCGAGACGATCGGCGGCGCAGAAAAGGGCAAGGCGATCATCATCCTGAACCCGGCCGAGCCGCCGATGATCATGCGCGACACCATCTTCTGTGCGATCCCGGAGGATGCCGACACCGACGCGATCGCCGAGTCGGTGCACAAACGCGAGAAGGAGATCCAGGAGTACGTGCCGGGTTACCGGCTGCTGCAGGATCCGCAGTTCGATCCGCCGAGCGTGATCAACGGCGGCATGGCTCGCGTCTCGATCTTCGTCGAGGTCGAGGGTGCCGGTGACTTCCTGCCGCCGTACGCCGGAAACCTCGACATCATGACCGCCGCCGCCACCAAGGTCGGCGAAGAAATCGCCAAGAAGAAGCTGGGGCTCTGACATGACTGATCTGATGGCAAACGCACGTAAGTTCAGCGACACGTTGGACATTCGGGTCACCGACTCGTCGCTGCGGGACGGCTCGCATCACAAGCGGCACCAGTTCACCGAGGAGGACGTGCGCAACATCGTCGCCGCCCTCGATGACGCCGGCGTCCCGGTGATCGAGGTGACCCATGGCGACGGTCTGGGCGGCTCGTCGTTCAATTACGGCTTCTCCAAGACCCCCGAGCAGCAGCTGATCAAGGCCGCGGTCGAGACCGCCAAGAACGCCAAGATCGCCTTCCTGATGCTGCCGGGCCTGGGCATCAAGGACGACATTCGGGCTGCGCAGGACAACGGTGCGCAGATCTGCCGCATCGCCACGCACTGCACCGAGGCCGACGTCTCGATCCAGCACTTCGGCCTGGCGCGCGAGCTAGGCCTGGAAACCGTTGGCTTCCTGATGATGTCGCACAGTCAGCCGCCGGAGGTGCTCGCCAAGCAGGCGCGGATCATGGCCGACGCCGGATGCCAGTGCGTCTACGTGGTCGACTCGGCCGGCGCCCTCGTGCTCGAGCAGGTGTCCGACCGCGTCGCGGCCGTTCGTGCCGAGCTCGGTGACGACGCGCAGATCGGCTTCCACGGTCACGAGAACCTGGACATCGCGGTGGCCAATTCCATTGCGGCCGTGCGGGCCGGCGCGCAGCAGATCGACGGTTCGGTGCGGCGCTTCGGCGCCGGCGCCGGCAACACGCCGGTCGAGGCGTTCGTCGGTGTCTGCGACAAGCTCGGCATCACGACCGGCATCGACTTCAAGAAGATCGCGGACGCCGCGCAGGACGTCGTGCGGCCGGTCATGCCGACCGAGTGCCTGGTGGACCGCTCGGCGATGATGATGGGCTACGCGGGCTGCTACAGCTCGTTCCTCAAGCATGCCGAGTCGCACGCGGAGAAGTACCACGTGTCGGCGGCGGACATCCTGGTCGAGGCGGGCGCCCGCAAGCTGGTCGGCGGCCAGGAAGACCAGCTGATCGACATCGCGCTCGAGCTCAAGAAGAAGCAAGACGCGAACGCCGGGGTGTAGCTGGCGCCAGATGAACGCCCGGCTGCGTTCTCGGTCATCCCGCATACAAGGGCGGTATTGCGAGACGACCTCCGCCTTGCCGGATCGTTCATCTGATCGCCAGCTGGCCAGATCGTTGGAACATCCGCCCGCCCAAGGGATCTCCTTGGGCGGGCGGATGCGTATCTGGGGGCCGGGGCCGGCCGGGTTGATCAGCCGAGTCGGCGGATCGTGTTGATCGGCGGCATCGTGTTGAGCGCGTTGAAACCGATGGGGAAGCCGTTGGGGCCGTAGGCGTTGAGCACCTGGTTGAAGCCGGCGTAGATACCGACGTGGCTCGCGTTGCCGTAGAAGATGATCAGGTCGCCGGGGGCGAGCGCCCACAGCGGAACCTCGGTGCCGACACGGGCCATCTGCTGGCTGGTGCGCGGCAGGTGGATGCCGACCGTCGAGTAGGCCCACTGCAGCAGCCCTGAGCAATCCCACGCGTTGGGGCCGGTGCCGCCCCACAGGTAGGGCTTGCCGATCTGGGTGCTGGCGGCCGTCAGGGCGCCCAGTCCGGCCGATGTCGGTATGGGCATGGGGATGAAACCCGACCCGGTGGACGATCCGGCGGACGAGCCGAGCGAGCCGGTGCCGTCGGAGCCATCGGCGAACGCCGGAGCGGCGCCGAGTGACGTGCCGGCGATGAGGCCGGCCGCGCAGAGAGCGCCGACCGCATGTCGGCGAACGCGATGTGACGATGAGATGCGCATGTGGTCAGAGTGAGGCATGCAGCGGCGCGTGTCTGAAGTTTCAGTTGAAGTTGGTGCAGGTGTGACTAATGGGGCAAATGAGGCGAAATTATCGGCGTGTCGCTCCGGCTATATAGTGCGCGGTGTGAGTAAGCGGCCGATTCTTCCGACGTTGCTCGGTGCACTGGCAGCGGTGCTCGGGCTCATCGAGTTCGTCGCCGCATTCCTGCGGTGGGGGCGGATCGGCTCGCTGGACATGAACATCAGCGGGATGGGATCGGTATCGGTACCGGGCGCCGACGCGAAGAGTATCGAATCGTTCACCGCGATGCCCGGAATCGTCACCGCGATCGTCGGGCTGGTCGCGATCGGCGCCGGGGCGTTGGCGGTCGTCGACCGGGCGCCGCGGCTGCGCGGCTGGATACTGCTGCTGGCGGGTGTGGCCGGCACGGTGCATGCCGCCATCGCCGCGGCCGACCCGGAGCGGCTGCTGTTCGACGACAGCTGGCGGTCGGCGGCGGACGGTCAGGCGGGTTCGGCGGCCACCGCGCAGTACGGCATCTATCTCGCCCTCGTTGTCGCCGTGCTGCTGCTCGTTCAGGGCGCTGCCGCGGTGCTGCCCGGGTTGCTTCGGCAATATCGCCCGCGACGGTCCGCAGCTGGGTAGCGTTCGCCGCGGTTTCGGTGGCCCGGCTTTGGCAATCAGCCGATCGACTGACCATCCTCGGCGAGGTCTGTCGGGGTTTGATTACCATCAGTTGACTCGAAAGGGAGATCGCATGACTTATGGACCGCCGCCCGGCCCCCCGCAGGGCCCCGGCCAGCCGCATCAGCAACCAGGTCAGCCGTACGGGCAGCAGCCCGGACAGCCCTATGGACAGCCGGGCCAGTACCAGCCCGCGCCGGCCGGACCGCCGAACCCGTACATCGCCGCTCTGAAGGAGCCGACGAACAACAACCCGATCCTCAAGCCGCTCGGTATCGCCTTGGCGACCGCGGCGCTGGTGATGGTGCTGTTCTCGTTCTTCAGCTGGGCCACCGCCGACGTCTCGGGCACCAAGGTGTCGATCTCGGGCATCGGGTCGGTGTCGGTGAGCGGCAAGGACCCCTGCGCTGACCTGCCGTCGGAATACCGTTCCCAGTGCAACAGCAACAAGGATGAGGGCACCAGCGCGGCAATGGCCACGACGGTGATCATCTTCAGCCTGCTGCTGGCGGGCGCCGCGGTGACCCTGATCATCAACCGCTTCCCGGGCCTCGGCACGGCCGCGGGCGCACTGCTGTCGCTGATCCTGTTCATCGTTGCCATCGTCGCCGTATCCGATCCAGGTGGAGCGGTGAGCTCGGGTGGCGGCGGCGGTGACGCCAGCGTCGGTTGGGGTCTGTGGCTCGTGTTCGTCGGGTCCCTTGCCGCCGTGGGCATCGCCGGTTACCTGGTGTACCTGTTCGTCAACCAGATCCGTGGTGGCGGCGCGGCGGGCATCGGTGGCCAGGGTGGCTACGGCGCCCCGCAGCAGCCGCAGTTCGGTGCTCCGCAGCAACCGCAGGGCTACCAGCCGCAGCAGCCGTCGTACGGCCAGCAGCCGCATCAGCCCCCGCAGGGCTACGGTCAGCAGCCGGGCTACGGCCAGGCGCCGCAGCAGGGCTACCCCCAGCAGCCGCAGGGCGGCTACGGCCAGCCTCCGCAGGGCTATGGCCAGCAGCCGCCGCAGCAGCCGGGCTACGGTCAGCAGCCCGGTGGTTATGGTCAGCAGCCGCCGCAGGGCGGTTACGGCCAGCCGCCGCAGCAGCACTGACAAGCCGCAACAGCACTGGCAATCAGTAGCCGAAGGCCCGCTCCCGCATCGGGGGCGGGCCTTCGTGCTTCTGCGCCCAGATCTCTTGACGGGGCCACGGTCTCGACATGGGCCTCGCGTGGAAATCTGGGCCTGGAGGTGCCCGGTGCCGGCCCAACGCAGAAGGTCCGCACCGAATCGGTGCGGACCTTCTGTCGTCTGTATCTCTAGCGGGCGGGGTTGGCCGGATCGGAGTGGTCGTACTCCTTCGGCAGAATCCCTTCGGCCACACCGTGATCGATGCTCGCCGACAGGCGCGAGCAGGTGGGCACCATAGCCGGGTTGTCCGTCCCGTCGAGCTCGTTGCACCGCGCTCGCGCGTCGGCGTTCCACTGCACGCTGGTGTGGTACGGGCTGTACTTCTTCACCTGCACGCAGGCATGGCAAGTGCGGCATTCGATGTCGCGCAGGCCGCCGGCCAGATAGAACTGCTTGTCATCGGACGTGGCGCGGGCGACGGCCGCCCGCCGCTCCGGATCTCCTGCGAAATCCGGAGCCTTGGACCAGCCCGTCGCCGACTTCGTCATTTCGACGCGGATGCCTTGTCGCGTGCGACCGCGATCGGATCGATGTCGTTGGCCAGATTCTCCTGAACCTCGACGTTCCAATTCTCCAGCGCCTTGGCGGTGTCGATCTCGTATTCGTAGCGCTCGGTCATCTCATCGGTGACATCGGCGGCGTCGACGTAGAACTGCTCGTACCAACGACGCAGCTGGTACACCGGGCCGTCTTCCTCGACCAGCAGCGGGTTGTCGATGCGGCTCTTGCGCTTCCAGATCGCGACGTCCTGCAGGAAGCCGATCTCGACACCCTTGGAGATCTTCTCGACCATCGCGGAGACATGCTCTTCGCTGAGGCCCTCGGGCTTCTTGGCCATCACGCCGAACATCAGCACGAAGGAGTTGCTGTCGATCGGGTAGTGGCAGTTGGTGAGCAGCGTGTCGATGCGGTAGCCCGAGTAGGTCTGGGTCATCGGGTTGAGCATGTAGGACGGACCGTAGTACGCCGCAACCGATTCCAGCTTGGTGTCGCCGTACTTTCCGCCGATCTTGACGTCCGGCCGGCCGTGCGAGTTCATGTACTGCGCGGCGGTCTCGCCCTCGAAGACGTTCTTGAAGTAGTCCGGCAGGGCGTAGTGCACGTAGAAGAAGTGCGCCATGTCGACCACGTTGTCGATGATCTCGCGGCAGTTGGAGCCCTCGATCACAATGCGGTTCCAGGTCCAATCGGTCCACTCGTCCGACTCGTACTCCGGGACCGCCGGGATCACGCAGTTCTCCGGCGGCGGGTTGCCTTCCGGGTCGTTGTAGACGAAGAGTTGGCCGTTGCGGACCATGGTCGGCCACGAACGGGTCTTGGCCAGCTTCGGCGCGTGCTTGGCATAGGGGACGCCGGCGCAGCGGCCGTTGCCCTTCCAGCGCCAGTCGTGGAACGGGCACGCGATGTTGCCGTCCTTGACGAAGCCGTCGGACAGGTCGCCGCCCATGTGTCGGCAGTATGCGTCGAGGATGTTCATCTTCGGGGTGCCGTCTTCAGTCGGCTCGCCCGCCCAGACGACGAGCTTGGTGCCGAACACCTCGACCGAATGCGGCTTGCCGTCGTCGAACTCGCCGATCAGGCCCAGGCAGTGCCAACCGCGGGCGAAGCGCTCCGGGGGTGTTCCGGTGTCGATTTCGCGGACTTCGGCCATATCAGACATCAAATTTCTCCTTCACACGCAACTGCGTACTAGAACATGTTACAAAAGTTCGTCTGCCCCCGCCAACTAGTGGCTGATTAGTGACTAAACGGCCTGGACAAACGTCTATCTCGACAGAAACTAGAACGTGTTCTAATATTGCTCCGTTGCCCCAACTAGGAGGATTCGATGAGTGAGGTCAGGACCGCAGAGGTCGCAGAGGTTCTCGAGCGGATCAATGCGTTGCTGCCGGATATCGAGCAGCGTGCGCAGCAGGCCGAGGATCTGCGGCAGATCCCGGACGAGACCATCGCGGCACTGCAGGACGCCGGCTTCTTCAAGCTGTTGCAGCCGGGGCAGTGGGGCGGCTACGAGGCGGATCCGGTGAGCTTCTACGAGGCGGTTCGACGGATCGGTTCGGCCTGCGGCTCCACCGGCTGGGTCTCGGGCATCATCGGCGTCCACAACTGGCACCTGGCCCTGTTCGACCAGCAGGCGCAGCAGGACGTGTGGGGCGAGGATCCCAATGTCCGCATCTCCTCGTCGTACGCGCCCATGGGCATGGGCGAGGTCGTCGACGGCGGCTACAAGGTCAACGGCGCATGGGCCTGGTCGTCGGGCAGCGGCCACGCGTCGTGGGTCGTCGTCGGTGGCCCGGTCATCAAGAACGGCAAACCGGTCGACTTCGGCAGCTTCCTGATCCCGATCAGCGACTACAAGATCAACGACGTGTGGAATGTCGTCGGCCTGCGCGGCACCGGCTCCAACACCATCGAGGTCAAGGACGTCTTCGTGCCCCGGCACCGCTTCCTGAGCTTCGGCGCGATGAGCAAGAACGAGGCGCCGGGCCTGGAGCAGAACACCGCTCCCGTCTACAAGATGCCGTGGGGCACCATCCATCCGAGCACCATCAGCACGCCGATCGTCGGAATGGCCTACGGCGCCTACGCCGCCCACGTCGAGCACCAGGGCAAGCGCGTGCGCGCCGCCTACGCCGGTGAGAAGGCCAAGGACGATCCGTTCGCCAAGGTGCGGATCGCCGAGGCGTCCAGTGAGATCGACGCCGCCTGGGCGCAGCTGTCGGGCAACCTGCAGGCCGAGTACGACCTGATCCTGGCTGGCGAGGTGCCGCCGATGGAGCTGCGGCTCAAGGCCCGTCGCGATCAGGTGCGCGCCACGCAGCGCTCGATCGCCGCGATCGACAAGCTCTTCGAGAACTCGGGTGCCACTGCGCTCGCGAACGGCACTCCGCTGCAGCGCTTCTGGCGCGACGCGCATGCCGGCCGGGTGCACGCGGCCAACGATGCCGAGCGCGCGTACGTCGCATTCGGCAACGGAGAGTTCGGAATTCCGATCGGCGACACCATGGTCTGATCCTCGGGGATCAGACATCACCCTCGCGGAACTCGACCACTAAGGAACTCTGGAATGACTGACGAAAGCCCCATCAAGTCGCTCGGCTACATGCGGATCGGCGCCACCGACGTCCCCGCGTGGCGCGAGTACGGACTCAAGGTCCTCGGCATGGTCGAGGGCAGTGGCGACACCGACGGCGCGCTGTATCTGCGCATGGACGACTTCCCGGCCCGGCTCGTCATCGTTCCGGACGAGAAGGACCGCTTGCTCGTCTCCGGCTGGGAGACGCAGAATGCCGCAGGGCTGCAGCAGGTTCGGGATGCGCTGACCGCGCATGGTCACGAGTTCCGCGAGGGCACCGCCGAGGAGAAGGCCGAGCGCAAGGTCGACGGGCTGATCGTGTTCGACGACCCCAACGGCAGCCATCTCGAGGTGTTCCACGGGGTGGCGTTGCAGCACCGCCGGGTGGTGAGCCCGTACGGCCACACCTTCGTCACCGGCGAGCAGGGCCTCGGTCACGTCGTGCTCACCACCGAGGACGACGCGGTGTCGCTGCAGTTCTATCGCGATGTGCTCGGCTTCCGGCTGCGCGACTCCATGCGGCTCCCCGCGGAAATGGCAGGCAAGCCGGCGGGATCGGACCCGGTCTGGCTGCGCTTCCTCGGCTGCAACCCGCGCCACCACAGCCTGGCGTTTCTCCCGTTCCCGCAGGCCGCCGCCAGCGGGATCGTGCACCTCATGCTCGAGGTCGAGAACTATGACGACGTGGGCCTCTGTCACGACCGCGCGCTGCGCAAGAACGTCAAGATGTCGGCCAGTCTCGGCCGACACGTCAACGACCTGATGCTGTCGTTCTACATGAAGACGCCGGGCGGATTCGACATCGAATTCGGTTGCGAGGGAAGGCAGGTCGAGGACGACAAGTGGGTCGCCCGCGAGTCCACGGCCGTCAGTCTCTGGGGCCACGACTTCACCATCGGGTTCAAGTAAGCCGATAGGGGAGACGCCATGACACAGGTTCGCGGTAGCTCCGATTTCGATTCCCGGCAGTTCCGGACGGCGATGGGCCAGTTCTGCACCGGCGTCACGGTCATCACCACGACCGACGAGAACGACACCCCGACGGGCTTCGCCTGCCAGTCGTTCGCGGCGCTGTCGCTGGACCCGCCGCTGGTGCTGTTCGCGCCGATGAAGACGTCACGCAGCTGGCCGATCGTCGAACGCGCGGGCAAGTTCTGTGTGAACGTGCTGTCGACCGCGCAGCAGGAGGTCAGTGCGACCTTCGGCAGCCGTGGCGACGACAAGTTCGCCAAGATCGGCTGGGAGCGCTCGCCGTTGGGCCTCCCGGTGATCGACCACGTGCTGACGTGGGCCGACTGCACCGTGGAGCAGGTCGTGGACGGCGGCGATCACTACATCGTGATCGGTCGTGTCCACACACTGGGAGAGATCCTTCAGGACCGTCCGCTGCTGTTCTACCGTGGCGGCTACCTCTCGACCGAGCATCCGCACGTGACTCCGGCTCAGGCCGAGCTGGAGAACTTCTTGACCTGGACCGGGCAGGACACCTGGCTGTAGCCGACCGGCCGGGAGGCGGGTCGCGAACGTAGAGGGAGATTCGAATGGCCGATGCAAACCCGGCGGTGGTGCCGCCGAGCGAGATCACCAAGCCGTTCACGGATGCGATCGCCGAGGCCGAAAAGCTGGTCGCTTCTGCGGAATTCATCCGGACCGAGCAGGACTTGGCCGAGGGCTACGAGTATCTGGCCAGCAGCATCCGCGCGATCGTGCAGCTCGCGTGGGCGTACGACAAGGGGCACCCGTTCTTCGTGTCGTCCACCGGGCCGTACACCAAGATGGGCCTGGACAACCCGGACACGCTCTACTACAGCGCCAACATCGTGGACGACGCCGAGTACGTCGTCACCGGAACGCGCGGGACCACAACCGATCTGGCGTTCCAGATCATCGCCGGTCAATACACCGCGGACGAGGTGCCGCCGGGCGACCAGGCGTTCGACGATCGGCAGCTCCAGATCGAGGACGACGGCAGCTTCGTGGTGCGGTTCGGACCCCCGAAGGACGACGCCGGTCCGAACTACTTCGCGATCGCGCCGGGCGCGACGACGCTGTCGGTGCGCGAGGTGTACAGCGACTGGAACGCAGAACGCAAGGGCAGCATCCGGATCGAGCGCGTCGACACCGTCGGCACCGCGCCGGTCGAGGCCGATGTCGCGGCCCTGACGAAGCGCTACAAGGTCGCCGGCAAGATGTTGCTGTCGCGGATCAACACCTGGTTCAACTTTCCGAAGTGGTTCTACCTGGATCTGCCGGTGAACACCTTCACCGAGCCCCGGCTGACGCCCGGCGGGCTTGCGACGCAGTTCTCGTCGGTTGGCCACTACGACCTGACCGATGACGAGGCGATGATCATCACCGTGCCGAAATCCGCTGCGCCGTATCAGGGCTTTCAGCTCGGCAGCATGTGGTACATCTCGCTGGACTACGTCAACCACCAGACCAGCCTGAATTCGTCGCAGGCACAGGTCGATCCGGACGGCAACATCCGGATGGTGGTGAGCCGCAAGAATCCCGGCGTCGCGAACTGGATCGAGACCACCGGCCGGCAGCAGGGCATCCTGCAGTTCCGCTGGCAGCGCACCGATGCGCCGATCACCGCGAGCGAGGGGCCGACCGCGCAGGTCGTGGAGCTTTCCGATGTGCCGCAACACTTGCCGTACTTCGCGAACAATCAGATCGATGACGCCGGATGGCGCGACCGAATCGCCGCCCGGCAGCGCGGCTTCTCCGAGAGGATGTTGGGATGAGCGGTTTGCTCGATGGCAAGGTCGTCGTGGTCGGGGGTGTCGGGCCGGGGCTCGGCAGGTCGATCTGCATCCAGGCGGGCGCGGCCGGCGCCAAGGTCGTGCTCGCGGCGCGCACACAGTCGCGGCTGGACGACGTCGCGGCCGAGGTCGACGCGGCCGGCGGCGAGGCGCTGACCGTCGCCACCGACATCACCGATGACGCCGCGGTGCAGAATCTGCTGTCGACGACCGTGGACAAGTACGGCCGCGTCGATGCGCTGATCAACAACGCCTTCGCGCTGCCGTCGATGAAACCGCTGGCGCGCACCGACTTCCAACAGATCCGCGATGGCATCGAGCTGACCGTGCTGGGCGGGCTGCGGATGACGCAGACCTTCGCCGAGGAATTGGAGAAGTCCAAGGGCGCGGTGGTCAACATCAACTCGATGGTGATCCGGCACTCCGAGCCGCGGTACGGCAGCTACAAGATCACCAAGTCGGCGCTGCTGGCGATGTCGCACACGCTGGCAACCGAATTGGGCGAGAAGGGGATCCGCGTCAACAGCGTGGCGCCCGGCTACATCTGGGACGATCAGCTCAAGTGGTACTTCGATGAGATCGCCAAGAAGTACAACATCACCCCGGAGATGGTCTACGAGCAGACGGCGTCCAAGTCGGACCTCAAGCGGCTGCCCGAGCCGGACGAGATCGCCCGCGCCGTGGTGTTCCTGGCATCCGATTGGGCGAGCGCGATCACCGGTCAGACACTCGACGTCAACTGCGGCGAATACCACCTCTGACCGCCCGAGAGGACTGAATCATCATGGGACGCACCGATGTCGGCACGATCGAGGACCTGCACGCCTCGGCCACCAAGGCGACGGGTCTGACCGATTTCGGTCAGCAGGACTACCTCGAAGCACTCGGGGTGCTGCTGGAGTCGTACCAGCGCGATGCAGAGCTGACCGAAGACGGCAGCAAGATGAATCGCTACTTCCTGCGGGGTGCGTTGATCGCGCGGTTGCTCAGCGAGGCGTCCTGGGCCGCGAACCCCGGCTATGTCGACCAGAAGATCGAGCGCCCGATCTTCGTCACCGGCCTGCCGCGCACGGGAACGACTGCGCTGCACCGGTTGCTCGCCGCCGATCCGCGCCACCAGGGGCTGGAGATGTGGCTGACCGAGTTCCCGCAGCCGCGCCCGCCGCGCGAGACATGGGCCGACAATCCGGTGTTCCAGCAGATCGAGGCCGGCCTGGCCCGGCACCACGTCGAGAACCCGGAGTACGGCGGCGTGCACTATATGACGGCCTCCGAGGTCGAGGAATGCTGGCAGCTGTTGCGCCAGACCATGAAATCGATCTCCTACGAATCGCTGGCGTACCTGCCGACGTATTCGCAGTGGCTCCAGGGGCAGCCCTGGGTTGGTGCCTATCAGCGGCACAAGGCCAATCTGCAGATGATCGGGTTGAACGACGATCGCCGGTGGGTGTTGAAGAACCCGAGCCATCTGTTCGCTCTGGACTCGCTGATGGAGGTGTACCCGGACGCGATCGTGATCCAGACGCATCGGCCGCCGGCCACCATCATTCCGTCGATGTGCAGCCTGGCCGAGCTCACCACCAAGACCTGGTCGACGAAGTTCCAGGGCGACGTGATCGGTGAGACGCAGTTGGAGCTGTGGGCGCGCGGGCTGGAGAGCTTCAACGCAGCCCGGGCGAAGCACAACGCCGACCAGTTCGTCGACGTCGACTTCCGCGAGCTGCGGGACGACCCGTTCGGCACCGCCGAAAAAATCTATGCCGCAGCCGGAATCGAGTACACCGACGAGGCACGGTCGGCGATGGCGGCGCTGGACGAGGAGAGCAAGTCGGGCGATCGCAAGCCGACGCACAAGTACACCCTCGAGGAGTACGGACTCACCAAGGAGCAGGTCGACGAGCGGTTCGCCGGCCTGGTGCCGACGGATTGAGCCGCGGGCCGGTCATCGGCCGCGGTTCGGGCAGGTCACTCGGTGGGCGCGGTCCAGTTCTGCGGGCCGCTGCCCATCACGGCATAGTTCCCGAGAGCGCCGCGATTGTGCTTGACGCGCCGTGTCATTCGCCATCCGTCAGGCGTGCGGCGCCAGTCGTCGTGGTAATCGCCGAGCGTCCGGAAGAACTGTCCTTCCAGTTCGCCGGTGCCCAGGTGCATGTCCGACACGTAGGCGCGGCTCGTCGCGGTGTCGCCGTCGACGTCGATGAGCACGTTGGCCACCAGATGCTGGGTCGGGCCGCAGTCGTCCAGGTATGACCGGATGATGGCCACCATGTCCGCACGGCTGGTCACGGGGCCGGTGCCGAGGTCGGCGGTCATATCCGCGTCGACCAGCGGATCGATTGCGGCCCAGTCGCGATCGTCCATCGCGCGGGCGATGAGCACGATATTCCGGTAGATCTCGCGTTCGTCCTCGTAATTCGACATCTGGCGACCCTTTCGTCGGTTCTCAGACGAGGGTGCGACATCGCGAGGGGCTCGGCGGGCCCCGTTCCCATCCAGCGAAACGTTCCCATCCAGCGAAACGTGCGATCGAACGCCGATCAGACCACGGTGATCGCCGGGCTGATCCCGGTGATGCCGATGAGCTTGCCGGAGCCGTCGCGCCGGTCGCCGAGGTAGCGGATGCGGTAGCGGCCCTTGGCCGCCGCGGCCGGGACCTTCCAGTTGATCGTGATCTGACTCGCCGTCAGATTCAGATCGGGCCGGGCCCAGTGCAATTCGGTGCAGGCGGAATCGTCGTCATATGCGGTCGACCAGGTGCCGTCGCGGAAATGCTCGACATAGAAGTAGCTGCTGCCGGTCCGTATCCGGTTGTTCGGGTGGGCACCGCAGAACTGGACCGACACGGTGGTGCCGGCCGCGGCCTTGGCCGCGGGTGCGATCACGACGTCGCCGAATTTGTGACCCGGTATCGGTGTATCCGGCGGGATCGGCGGCATCAGATTGATCAGATTGACGTTGGTATTGGCGGGCGTCGGGCCGAGATCGAGTCGCTGGCCGCGGCTCATCGCGCGGGCGAGCCGGTCGAACTCCTGCATGTACGCGCAGAGGGTGTAGCGGCCGAACTGCGTCTCGCCGCCCTCGTATTGCTGCGCCACATATTCTTCGGGCGTGGTCACGTACTGGCTGTACGCATTCGAATAGCCCTGCAGCAAGACGTTTTCCAGCGGCACGTTCAGTGCCTTGGCCACGATGCGCCGCACCCGGAGGCCAGCGACGATGGTGAATTCGGCCGGCGCCCCGCACAGCACCAGATCGCCGATGCGCATCAGCTGGATCGGCAGCACCTGCTGGATCCACGGCCGGGGCGGCATGATGCCCAGCGGGAAGGTGATGAGCTTCGGCGCCTGCACGTCGGCGATCCATTGCGGGGGAGTGGGAATCGCGCCCGCGCCGAGGGCCGCGGCGAACGGATTCACCTCTCCCTCGAAGAAGCCGGGCAGCGGCGTCTTGACGTTGTCCTCGGTGCTGGTGGCCACCGCTCCGGCGCCCATCATGGCGGGCGTGGTGCGGCTGGGCTTGCCCGACGGCGTGTATGCGCCGTCGATGCGGACGTCGGCCATGTTGATGTAGCGGTACGCGTACTGGACGGTGCCGGAGATCTGGGTGACGTTGGCGGCTTCGCTGGCGCGGAACTGGCGCTCGCCGATCATGTCTCGGTTGAGTCGGTGGTCGTCGGTCGGGCCGCTTGGGTGAAAGGGCTGCACGCGCAGGTTCGGCGTCATGTCGCCGGCATTCGTCTGCGGGAAGGCGCAGATCGCGCCCGGCGCAGCCGATTCCGCGAGGTAGCTGGCGTATCCCTTGTTGTCGCAGCTGATCAGGGTGTTCGCGTCGGTGAGCGAGGTGCCGTGGGTGGCGAACCAGCTGATGATGCCGATGTCCTTGCCGCCCTGGCGCAGGTGCAGCACGGTCACCTGCGGGTCGATCTTCCGCGGGAAGATCGCTTTCTCGGCGTTCGGGTTCAGCACGAATGCCTGAGCCGACCGGTTGGCGCTGGCGTTGTGCAGTTCCGAATGACCCAGGTGCAGCGTGCCGGGCCCGACGCTGCGATGCGCGGCATCAATGGCTGCGACGATGCCGGCGATCTCGGACTCGTACGAATTGCGCATGAAGCCGTGGGCCGCAAGCGCATAGGCGTAGTCCCACGCGGTGCCGCCGCACGAGTTGTGATTGTGGGTGGCGTTGATGTTGACGTTTTCTTCGGTGTAGAGCGTGCCGTACTTCTTGCGCAGCGCATCCATCACTCCCACCCGATGCGATTCGAAGACCGCGGCGATGTCGGCGTTGATGAAGACCACCCGCTTGCCGGTGGCGGCGTCCCCGATGATGTACGCGCGGGCCCAGCAGCGCTGCAGCAGGCCGCTGGCGATCTGGTCCAGCTCGGAGTAGCCCATCATGCCCTGATCTGCGATGGCCCCGGTCATATCCGCCTTGCCGGCGCCGACGAGGAAACCCTGCGATCCAGGCGCCGCCGAGGCGCTGCCGGTGCCGGCGATCCCGCCGACCGCGGTACCGACCATTCCGGCGGCCAGGCCGCCCAAAACCGCACGCCTGCTCACGTCAGTGCTCATCAACCGATCAACCTTCCCGGTGAAGTCGTCATGCGGCTGCTGTGGGTCAGTTGCCCCACATCAGGGCCGGAAGGTGACGCTACCGGTTGTTGAGCCTGTGTGCAATAGGGTCAGTCGGCGAGCCCCGCGACGATCTCCAGCTCGGCCAGCGCTTCCGGCTCCGAGCCGAACAGCACGGAATCACTGTGTGCACGTTTGAAGTACAGATGCGCGTCGTGTTCCCAGGTGATGCCGATGCCGCCATGCAGCTGGATGGTCTCCGACGTCACCTGGCGCAGCGCATCGGTGCAGTAGACCTTCGCGGCGGCGGCGAGTGCCGGCGCCTCGTCGGATTCGCGAACCAGCGCGTCCACCGCCGTGTACGAGATCGACGTCGACGACTCGTTCAGCACGAACAGGTCGGCCATCCGGTGCTTGAGCGCCTGGAAGGAGCCGATCACCCGGCCGAACTGGGTGCGCGACTTGGTGTATTCGACCGTCAGGTCCAGCGCGGCTCGCGCCGCGCCGACCTGATCTGCGCTCAGCGCGATCGCGGCGACCGTCCGCAGCTGATCGACCAGGTCGGCCGGGGCGAGGATGGCCTCGGCGTCGACCTCGTCGAACCGCACGGTCGCCAGGGCCCGCGTCGGGTCCAGGACGGTATGCGGCTCGATGGTCACGCCGTCGGTGCCGGCGGCGACCGAGTGCAGCGTCGTGACCCCGCCCGACTCGGCCAGCACGATCAACACGTCGGCGTACTCGGCGTCGAGCACGTAATGCGCGGTGCCGCTGAGTAATCCGCTCTCGGCCCGTACGCCGGGCTGAGCCCAGCCGCGCTCGCCGGCCCAGCACAGGGCGGCGATCGTAGTGCCTTCGGCGATGCCGGGCAGCAGGCGCTCGCAGGCGGCATCATCGCCGCTGCGGAGGATCGCCTGCGCGGCAAGGACGGCGCTGCCGAGCATGGGGACCGGGGACAGGCCGGCGCCGAGCTCCTCGAGCACGACATGCGTCTCGACCAGCGTGGCGCCGATGCCGCCGAACTCTTCCGGAATGGCCAGCGCCGCAACGCCGATCTGCTGTGTCAGCGACTCCCACAGGCCCACGTCGTACCGGGGATTGCCGGCGTAGCCGCGACGAACGTCCGACTGGGCCGCGAGCAGGCCGCGGACCGAGTCGCGCAGGGCCGCCTGCTCTTCGGTGTCGATACCCGGTGCCACTCGACTCATTGCGCTCATGCACGTACTCGCTTCGCTCCGTACGCGCATGAGGCACACGCACTCTGTGTTTGACGATTCACTCGCTGACGCTCGCTCATGCGGTCACCTCGGCCAGCAGGCGCTGGCGGTGGAATGCCGGAGTGCCCCAGGCGGTCAGCAGCGCCTTGGTCTTGGTCAGATACAGCGACAGGTCGTGCTCCATCGTGTAGCCGATGGCGCCGAGCACCTGCAGACCGGTGCGCGAGGCCCGGTAGGCGGCGTCGCCGCAGGCGACCTTGGCGGCCGAGACGTCGCGGGTCGCCCAGGTCGGGTCCACGGTCGCGCCGTCGAGATCCAATGCGGCGCCGTAGATCAACGGCCGCGCCATCTCGATACCGATGGACACGTCAGCGAGCTGATGCTTGATCGCCTGGTACGAGCCGATCTCCACGCCGTACTGCTTGCGGGTCTTGGCGTATTCGGTCGCGATGTCGAGCATCCGCTGTCCGAGCCCGATGAGCTGTGCGGCGGTCGCCAGGGCGCCGATGTTGAAGGCGCGCTCGACGTCGGCCGCATCGGTGACCAGCTCGCCCCTGTCGAGCGCGGCGACAGTCCGGGTGGCATCGACCGAATTGCGCACGGTGCCAGGGGTTCCGCGGTACACGGCGCCGTCTTCGACCAGCAGCACGGAAGCAGCGGCCTCGGTGTTCACCGCGTAGGGGGCCTGTGGCCGGAACGCGACCGTGGCCAACTCACCCTCGGCGAGGGCGGACAGCGAATCGGCGGCCGGCGTGCCGGTCAGCAGCGCCGGCGCGACGGCGATGGTCTCGACCACCGGACCGGGCAGCGCGTGCTTGCCGATCTGTTCGATGGCGACGACGGTCTCCAGGACGCCGGCTCCGGATCCGCCGTTCTCATCGGGGACCAGTAGGCCGGTGATACCGGTCTCGGTCAGCTGCTGCCAGGCCGACAGCGCCGCGGTGCGGTCGCCGTCGGACCAGCTGCGGATGGCGGCCGGCAGGTCCGCCTTGCCGAGCATGTCGTCGACGGTGTCGGCGAGGTCGTTGTGTTCGGACTCGAGCAGGAATCTCATCGGGCACCTCGGGGCAGGCCGAGCAGCCGCTCGGCGATGACGTTGCGTTGGACTTCGTTGGTACCGGCGTAGATCGGGCCGGAGAGCGAGAACAGGTAGCCGTCCATCCACGGATCGTCGGCGAACTCGGCGTCGACATCGAGCAGGTTCAGCGCGGTCTCGTGCGTCGCGATGTCCCACTGCGACCAGAAGACCTTGTTGATCGACGACTCCATGCCCAGCTGGCCGCCCTCGGCGAGCCGGCTCACGGTGGCATAGGTCGACAGCTCGTACGCGCGCGATCCGATCCAGGCGTCCGCGACACGCTCGGCGAGGTTCGCCGGCTTGTCACCCGAATTCCACAGCGCCAGCAGGCGATCGGTGGTGGCGAGGAACCGTCCGGGCGAGCGCAGCGACAGCCCGCGCTCGTTGGCGGCGGTCGCCATCGCGACGCGCCAGCCGTTGTCGACCTCGCCGATCACGCCGGACTCGGCCGGGTTGGCGGGGTCGTCCGGGACGAAAACGTTGTCCAGGAACAGCTCTGCGAAGCCGGGCTCGCCGTCGAGCTGATCGATCGGCCGCCGGGTGACGCCCTCCGCATTCAGGTCGAACATGAAGTAGGTGAGACCGCGGTGGCGCTGCTGCTCCGGATCGCTGCGGAACAGGCCGAATCCCATGTCGGCGTAGCTCGATCGCGAGCTCCAGGTCTTCTGGCCGTTGAGCACCCAGCCGCCCTCGACGCGCGTGGCCGTGGACCGCAGCGAGGCGAGGTCGCTGCCGGCCTCCGGCTCGCTCCAGGCCTGACCCCAGATGTCGTCGGCGCGGGCCATGCGCGGCATGATGCGCGCCAGCTGGCCGTCGTTCGCATGGTCGAAAAGCGTTGGTGCCAGCAGGAAGATGCCGTTCTGGCTGACGCGGCCGGGGGCGCCGGAGCGGTAGTACTCCTCTTCGAAGATCAGCCAGTGCAGCAGCGGCACGTCGCGGCCGCCGTACTCCTCCGGCCAGCTGACGACCGACATGCGGGCGTCGGCCATCTTCCGCTCCCACTCGCGGTGCTGCTCGAAGCCCTCCGGCGAATCCATCGACTTCAGCGGCTGCGCCGGAACGTTGGCACGCAACCAGTCTCGTACCTCGGCGCGGAACTCTTCGGCCGCACTGTCGAACAACAGATCCATCTGTATCGCTCTCTACTTGGCGCTGTCGCGCATGCTGTGGGCGTCCATGCCGCCCAATGAGTCGCCATTGGCCTCGACGTTGGCGCTGTGGGCGAAGTGGTGCCACCCGAACACCGAGTCGATCGAGTTGCGCAGGCCCATCTGGTCCTCGCAGATATTGACGGCCTTCTTGGTCAGCGCGAGACCCAGCTGCGGCATCTCGGCGATGCTGGCCGCGATCTCGTTCACCTTGCCGTCCAACTCGTTTCGCGGCACGACGTGGTTGACCATGCCCCAGTCCTGCGCCTGCGCCGCGGTGAACCGCTGGCCGGTGTACAGGATCTCCTTGGCCCGGCGCGGCCCCAGGACGAAGGCGTGCGCGAAGAACTCCACGCCCGGGATGCCCATCCGCACCACCGGGTCGGAGAAGAAGGCGTCGTCGGAGGCGACGATGAAGTCGCAGATCCAGGCGAGCATCAGGCCGCCGGCGATGCAGGCGCCGTGCACCTGCGCGATCATCGGCTTCGGGATCTCGCGCCAGCGGCGGCACATCCCGGTGTAGACCTCGATCTCGCGGGCCAGTCGCTGATCGGCGCCGGTGCGATCGGTGTGGTCCCAGTACAGCGACGCCACATTCGGGTACTCGACGGTGAAGTCGCGCTCGGGGGTGCCGATGTCGTGGCCGGCGGAGAAATGCTGGCCGTTGCCGCGCAGCACGATCACCTTGACGTCGGCGTCCTGGACAGCCTTCACGAACGCGGCGTCCAGCGAATAGGTCATCACCGAGTTCTGCGCGTTGCGGTAATCGGGACGGTTCAGCGTCACGTATGCGACTCCGGCGGCCACCTCGTAGGCGACGGGCGAAGTATCCGGACCCAGCTGGTCCGGCGTGAGCGGTGCAGGGATCCCCGCGGCTTCGGCCATGCCGGACAGACTACCAAGCAAATGCTTGGTAGGGATACGGGGTGGTGATTCGGCCGAGTCTGCGCGATGCCGTCGCACGCGAACGCCATCGGCGGATGCTCGGCGTCTAACCGCGCAGACTCGGGTGACCCGGTTATCCACAGACCGCGAATTGGGGCTGGTGGCGCGGGGCTACTCATCTGACGATGTTCGATATGTCCGAAAGTACGAGTATCGAGCCTCGGGCCTGCGGCGTCTATTCGACGGCACACCTGCTGGGCTGGGGAGTCGATCACAGCAGACTCCGTCGACTGGTCGACGACGGGCAGCTGATCAGACTTCGGCAGGGTTGGTATGCCGAAACCGCCGCCGACCCCGCGGTTGTCGCCGCGGTCCGGGGCGGCGGAGTGCTCAGCTGTCTGTCAGCACTGCGCATGTACAAGATCTGGGTGCCACCGACCGATGCGGTGCACATCCGCCGGTCGACTCACCGGAGGCCGCGTCTGGGTGTCTCCTGTCACGGATTCGGAGCCCAGCCTCGTCTGAGCGATCCCGTTGACTCCGTTCTGGTCGCATTCGGTGGCGCGGCGCGCTGTCTTGCCGGCGGCGCGCGACGCGACTGTGAACTGCTGGTCGCCATCGCCGACTCCATTCTCAACGGCACGGTTCTGACGTCGGCGGATCTCCGTGGCGCCGTGGCGGCGGCCCCACCACGGATTCGACGATTGCTGGATCTGTGTGACGGTACGGCGCAGGCCGGGACCGAGTCGTTGACGCGGATCCGCCTCCGGTCGTTGAACATCGTCGTGCGGACGCAGGTGGTGATACCCGGCGTGGGCCGCGTCGATCTGCTCGTCGGTGAGCGGTTGATCATCGAGTGTGACAGCCGCGCCCACCACACCGCCGCGACCAACTATCAGGAGGACCGACGGCGAGACCGCGCCGCATTGGCCGCCGGATACCTCGTCCTGCGGGTGACCTATGCCGATGTGATGTACCGCTGGGAGGAGGTGCTGGCCGACATCCTGAAACTGATTCGTCGGCACGATCATCGATCAACCAAACATGCGCGCTGAGCGTGATGGCATCCGCCGTTGGCGGTCGACCTGACTGTCAGTGCGCAACTTCGGAAAGCTGATCTGCGGCCGCCGCCACCGCGGCGCCGATCCGCTCGATCTCCGCGGCCGGCAGCGTCGCGTCTGGGCAGGCCACCAGCGATGCGACGACCGCGCCATCGTGGCGAATGGGGGCGGCGATGGTGGCGGCGGCTATCGCGTCGCCGGTGAGTTCGTGCCCCAGATAATCGATTTCGATCAGCTGGCTGAGCAGGTCGCCGATCTGATCGCGGATCGAGGAGCTGCTCATCGGGGCGATCGCGTCGAGGAGCTGACCGGCGTCCTGGGCGAGTCGCTCGATCGCGTAGCCGCGGGCGCGGATCGCGTCGAGGGCGAGCCCGAGGCGACTGCGAATCGCCGGTGGTGCGTCGGCGATCCATTCCTCGCGATCGGCGGCGGGCTCCCAGGCGACGAATTCGCGGCATACGGGCGGCCGCAGCCGGAGGCGTCGGCCGCGGCGGATCCAGTCGGACAGTGGTTCGCCGACCAACTCGGCGACCTCGACGACGTCTTCCTCCCGGATCGCGAGGAAGACCGGGATATCCAGTTCCTGCGCGAGTTCTCGCGCCGCGCGCGCCCCCGACCGACGCAGCGGGAACGCCGCGTCGATGCGGTCGGCCAGCCGGGCCAGTCCTTGGCCGATGCGGTATGCGCCGTCCTCGCGGATGGTCCAGCCGTCGACTGTCAATTGCTGCAGAACGGCGTGTGCCGTGGCCCGTGACATGCCCGTGTGCCGGACGATGTCGGCGAGTGGCAGGGCGACATCCGGTGATGCACAGAGGAGTTCGATCACCTTCACCACCCGCGTGGTCGGAGGTGAGGGTTGACGATCGGGGTCCGATCCGATTAACGTTCCTGTCACATATTCGAACTTTAATGTCGAATATTCGACAAGTCAAGTTGATAGCCAAACCAAAGGGATGGATGGATGGCCCAGCAGAGCTACGAGTTGTCGCATCTGGCGGCGCTGGAAGCGGAATCGGTACATATCTTCAGAGAGGTCGCCGCGACGTTCGAGCATCCCTGCATGCTCTTCTCGGGCGGCAAGGACTCGGTGGTGATGTTCCACCTGGCGCGGAAGGCCTTCTGGCCGGCGCCGGTGCCGTTTCCGTTGATGCACGTGGACACGGGCCACAACTTCGACGAGGTGATCGAGTACCGCGACCGCATCGTCGAGCAGACCGGGGTGCGCCTGGTGGTGTCGCATGTCCAGGACGACATCGACGCCGGCCGCGTGGTTGAGCAGACGGGTGTCGGCGCGAGCCGCAACCGGCTGCAGACCGCCGCGTTGCTGCGCGGCATCACCGAGAACCGGTTCGACGCCGTCTTCGGCGGCGCGCGCCGGGACGAGGAGAAGGCCCGGGCCAAGGAGCGGGTGTTCAGCTTCCGTGACGAGTTCGGCGCCTGGGATCCCCGCGGCCAGCGACCGGAGCTGTGGAATCTCTACAACGGTCGGCATCACCGCGGTGAGCACATCCGCGTTTTCCCGCTGAGCAACTGGACCGAGCTGGACATCTGGCAGTACATCGAGGCCGAAGAGATCGAGCTGCCCAGCATCTACTACTCGCATAAGCGCGAGGTGGTGCCCCGCGACGGCATGCTGCTGGCGAAGACCAGGTTCCTGCAGGTCGCCGAGGGTGAGACGTCGTACATGGAGACCGTGCGGTTCCGCACCGTCGGCGACGCCACCTGCACCGGCTGCGTCGAGAGCGATGCCGACACCGTGGCCAAGGTGATCGAAGAGGTCGCCGCCACCCGAGTCACCGAACGCGGCGCCACCCGTGCCGACGACCGAATCTCTGAATCCGGAATGGAAGACCGCAAGAAGGAAGGCTACTTCTGATGGCCCGCAGTGACACAGCGGTGACGCGCTCCGCGCGCAAGGAACTGCTGCGCTTGGCAACGGCAGGCAGCGTCGACGACGGAAAGTCGACCCTGATCGGCCGACTGCTCTACGACAGCAAGAGCATCTTCAGCGATCAGCTGGAGTCGATCGAACGGGCCAGCTCCGAGCGCGGCGACGAGTACGCCAACCTCGCACTGCTCACCGACGGCCTGCGCGCCGAGCGCGAGCAGGGCATCACGATCGATGTCGCCTACCGCTACTTCGCCACGCCGCGAAGGAAATTCATCATCGCCGATACCCCGGGCCATGTGCAGTACACGCGCAACATGGTGACCGGCGCGTCGACCGCCGACCTCGCGCTGATCCTCATCGATGCACGCAAGGGCGTCCTGGAGCAGACGCGTCGCCACGCGTTCCTGTCGTCGCTGCTCGGAATTCCGCACCTGGTGCTGTGCGTCAACAAGATGGACCTGGTCGATTGGTCGCAGGCGCGGTTCGAGGAGATTCAGGACGAGTTCAGCGCGTTCGCCAGCAAGCTGCACGTCAGCGACCTGTCGTTCATCCCGGTGTCGGCCTTGCAGGGCGACAACGTCGTCGACAAGTCCGAGAACATGCCCTGGTACCAGGGATCGTCACTGTTGCACCACATCGAGGAGGTGCATATCGGCTCGGACCGCAACCTGACCGATGCGCGGCTCCCGGTGCAGTACGTGATTCGCCCGCAGCGCAGCGATGGGTCCGACCACCGCAGCTACGCCGGCACGGTCGCCGGCGGAACTTTCAAGCCCGGCGACGAGATCGTGGTGCTGCCAAGCGGATTCAGCACCAAGGTGGCGGAGATCTGGGGCCCGGGCGGCAGCCGGATCGAGGAGGCGTTCCCACCGATGGCGGTGACGATGTCGCTCGAGGACGAGATCGACATCGCGCGCGGCGAGATGTTCGCCCGCCCGAACAACCGGCCGAACGTCGCCCGCGATCTGGACGCCATGGTCTGTTGGTTCTCCGACGACACCGAGCTGCGGCCGGGCAATCGGTACACCATCGCGACCACCACGCGAGACAGCAAAGCGGAGATCACCGGGCTCAACTACCGGCTCGATGTCAACTCGCTGCATCGTGACGAGAACGTAACGGCCCTGTCGCTCAACGAGATCGGGCGACTCACGCTGCGCACGCAGCAGCCGCTGATGTTCGACGCATACAGTCGCAACCGCGACACCGGCAGCTTCATCCTGGTCGACGAGGCCACGAACAAGACGGTCGCCGCGGGCATGATCAATGGCACGGTGCGGCCCGATTCGAATGTGGTGTGGCACAAGTCGGCGATCACCCGCGACCAGCGTCCGCACTCGGGCGCCACGGTCTGGCTCACGGGTCTGTCGGGTTCCGGCAAGTCGTCGATCTCGGTCGAACTGGAGCGTCAGCTGGTCGCCGCCGGACGCCCGGCCTATCTGCTGGACGGCGACAACCTGCGGCACGGCCTCAATGCCGATCTCGAGTTCACCGACGACGATCGTCGCGAGAACATCCGCCGCGTCGCCGAGGTGGGCGCGCTGTTCGCCGACTCCGGTGCGGTCGCGATCATTTCGCTGATCAGTCCGTTCGCCGAGGAGCGCGGCAATGCGCGGCGGACGCATATCGACAAAGAACTGCCGTTCTACGAGATCTTCGTCGACACTCCGATCGAAGACTGCGAGCGACGCGATCCGAAGGGGCTCTATGCCCGTGCTCGCGCCGGTCAGATCGCCGATTTCACCGGCATCGACTCGCCGTACGAGCGGCCGTCGCATCCGGATCTGACCGTCACGCCCGATGATGGCGACCCGGCGACGATCGCTGAGATGATCATCCGGAACCTGGGGCTGGCATGAGTGGGGTAGACGCATGAGTACCGATATCGAGTTGGCCGGCGAACTGGCCACGGCCGCCGGCGAATTGCTGATGACGATTCGCGGCGAAGGGCTGACGGGCAAGGAGCTCGGCAAGGCGGGGGACCAGCGGTCCAACGCGTTCCTCCTGGAGAGGCTGGCCGCCGAGCGGCCCGACGACCGGGTGCTGTCCGAGGAATCTTCCGATGACAAGCGCCGGCTGACGGCCGATCGGGTGTGGATCATCGACCCCCTGGACGGCACCCGCGAATACGGGATGGGCGGTCGGGCCGACTGGGCGGTGCACGTCGCACTGTGGGAGCGCGGCGACCTGACGGTCGGTGCCGTGGCGCTGCCTGCGCTGGGCCCGACCTATGTGTCGAACGCCGAACCGGTTGCGCCGCAAGAGGGCGTCGCACCGCCGCGGAACGGCATGGCCCGGGTTGTGGTCAGCGGCTCGCGGCCGCCCGAGTTCGCGCAGGCCGTCGCCGACGCGCTGGACGGCGAGCTGACCTCGGTCGGCTCGGCGGGTGCCAAGACGATGGCGGTGTTGCGCGGTGAGGCCGACGCGTATGTGCACGCCGGCGGGCAGTACGAATGGGATTCGGCCGCCCCGGTCGCGGTCGCGCGGGCAAAGGGACTGTGGTGCAGCCGGATCGACGGCTCGCCGCTGATTTACAACCAGGACGACGTCTACTTGCCCGACCTGGTCGTCTGCCGGCCGGAGCTCGCCGAGAAGGTGTTGGCGACGATCGCCGGCTAGGTCGTTACTGGGAGCGTGAACCTGGAAAGGCGCCGTGGACGATATGTCCACGGCGCCTCGCTATCGTCACGTTCCCAGTCGCGCGGGCGACTCAGTCCGCCTTGCGTACCGACTTCATCGTGGCCTCGACCTCCCAGAAAGCGCGCAGCGCAACCAGTTTGCCCTCGTCATTCGCCCGATAGGTGAACACGCCGCGGGCCTCGGAGATGTGTCCGGCGATATGCGTGACGATCTTGCCGATGTAGGCGACCTCGTTCCCGCAGATGATCTCCTCGTCGAATTGGAAGTCCAGCTTCGTGGTGGGCGCGATCGCCTTGTCCCAGAACGCCGCGATCGCCTCCTTGCCGCGATGCCCCACGCCCTCCTCGTCGAAGAGCGACGGACCCACCGGATCCTCGACGATCCCGTCGTCGGCGAAGTTGTCCAGCCAGCCCTGCTTGTCGCGGGCCTCGACCATGTCGCGCGAGCGGCGGCCGACGATGACGCCGGGCGCGTTCTCGCGATCGATGTTCAGGTAGGCGGGTTGATCAGACATCAATGTCTCCTTCGTGTTCGGGCCGATCGGGCTCACTCTCGCACGCACCGACGGTCGATAGGCGGGGCCGTCCCGGCTGGTGGTCCGGCGATCAGTGCTCGGGCTTGTCGGCCCCGACGAGCCACATCGAGTAGTACTGGGAGCCGCCGCCGTAGGCGTGACCGATCGCCTTGCGGGCGCCGTCGACCTGGTGGTCGCCGCCCTTGCCGGTGACCTGGATGGCGGCCTCGGCGAAGCGGATCATGCCCGATGCGCCAATCGGGTTGGAGGACAGCACGCCGCCGGAGGCGTTGACCGGCAGCTTGCCGCCGATTTCGGTCTCGCCGGCCTCGGTGAGCTTCCAGCCCTCGCCCTCCGGCATGAATCCGAGGTTCTCCAGCCACATCGGCTCGAACCAGGAGAAGGGGACGTAGATCTCCGCGGCGTCGATCTCCTCGAGCGGATTGGTGATGCCACCGGCCTTCCACAGCGCGGCCGCCGCATTCCGGCCGGCCAGCGGGCTAACCGTGTTGCGGTGGCTGTAGCTCAGCGGCTCGGTGCGCATCGCGGTGGCATGCACCCAGGCCACCGGAATGCCCTGGGCCACCGCATCATCTGCGGCCTGCTCGTCGCCGATGACGACGGCGCAGGCGCCGTCGGAGGACGGGCAGGTCTCGTCGAACCGGATCGGATCCCACAGCATCTGCGACTTCATCACCGACTCGACGGTGATGTCGGGCTGGTGCAGGTGCGCCAGCGGGTTCTTGGCGCCGTTGCGCCGGTCCTTGGTGGCGACGATCGCGCCGATGTGTTCGGGGGCACCCGACTGGCGGATGTACGAGCGCACGTGCGGGGCGAAGTACCCGCCCGCGCCGGCGCCGACCGGCATGGTGAACGGCACCGGAATACTCAACGCCCACATGGCATTCGATTCCGACTGCTTCTCCCACGACACCGCCAGCACCCGGCGGTGCACGCCCGAGGTGACCAGTGAAGCGGCGACGTTGGCGGTCGATCCGCCGACCGAGCCGGCGGTATGCACGCGGATCAGGCGCTTGCCCTCGGCGCCCAGCGCCGCGGCCATCGCCAGTTCCGGCATCATCGAGCCCTCGAAGAAGTCGGGGGCCTTGCCGACGACGATCGCGTCGATGTCATCGAATCCGACCTGGGCGTCGGCCAGCGCCTTGTCGATGGCGTCGCGGCACAGGCCGGCCATCGAGACGTCCTTGCGCTTGGCGACGTACTTGGTCTGCCCGGTGCCCAGCACCGCGGCGCGATAGCGTCCGGCCATGTCAGTTGGCTCCTTCGGTTGCAGTGCTGGACATTCCGACGACCATGTTCTGCTGCAGCAGCGGGCCGCCGGTGGCGTGCGCCAGGGTGCGATCGGCGCCGCCCTGGGTGATCGCGGTGGCCGCGTAGCCGATGCGCTCGAGGCCGGCCGAGAACATCGGGTTGGCCGCCAGGGCACCGCCGGACGGCGTGATGTTCACCGAATCGGGCAGACGCAGCGCCGATTTCACGATCAGCTCCTGATGCGTATATGGCGTGTGCAGTTCGGCCACATCGAACGAGCGGTCGGAACCGAGTGCCGTGTCGCCGGCCAGCGCCGTCGACGGCGAGGCGGTCAGATCGCGGGCACCGAAGTTCGGTGTGTCGATGCGGTGGTCCCAGCCGGTGATCCAGGCGGGACGCGCGACGAGCTGCTTGGCCCGTTCGGCCGAGGCCAGGATGACGACCGCGGCGCCGTCGGTGTATTGACCGATGTCATGCGCGCGCAACGGATTCGCGACGTAGTCCGAGGCCAGGAGGCTCGCGGCGTCGCCGCCACGCACCCGGGCGCCGACCGCGGCCATGTCGGCCTCGGTCCAGGCTCCGGAATCGATGCCGGCCCGAGCCTGCAGCCCGGCCAACGACCGGGCGTCGGCCCAGAGCGGCGCCACCGTGTACGGGTCGGTCTGCATCGCAAGGGTGCGGTCCATGTCGCCGGCCGACGGTTTGCCGAAGCCGTAGGCCAGGGCCAGGTCGACCTCGCCCGTCGCGATCTTCACCCACGCCTCGTACAGCGCCCAGGCGCCGTCCATCTCGACATGCGATTCGTTGATCGACGGCGTCGCGCCGATCGAGTCGATCGCCGAGATGAACGAGAAGGCGCGGCCGGCAAGGTAGTCCGACGACCCGGAACACCAGAAGCCGATGTCCTCGCGGCGGATGCCGAGTTCGGCGTACAGCTTCTGGAAACAGGGGACCAGCATCTCGACGCCGTTGGTGGTGCCGGACGACTCGGCCACGTGCTCGCTGTGGGCGAAGCCCACGACCGCAATGGGCGGCACTGCTTTATCGCTACTCACAGGTGATCCTTGTAGGTCTCGTAGTCCGCGTCCGGCTCACCGGTCGGACGGAAATGGCTGATGTTGCGCAGGGTGTAGTCCCACTCGGCCTCGGGTCGCCACACGGCCTCGATGCGCATGCCCATCCGCACCTCGGAGGCCTCGACGTCGAGGATCAGGTGCAGAAACGGAATGTCGGCCCCGTCGAGCAGCACATACGCCGCGACATACGGCGGCTTGATCTGCTGGCCCAGGAACGGAACGTTGACGATGCAGAAGGTGGTGACGATTCCCTTGTCGGACACCTCGACCGGCTCCATGCCGGGCACACCGGTCTTGGGGCTGGTCTCGCGGCCGGGGACATAGACCTCGTTCTCGACGGTGCGAGTGCCGATGATCTTGCCCTCCTTGAGGCCGCGCAGGTAGGCGGATTCGGGGGCGGTCGCGCTGTGCTTCACGGTCATCGACACCGGCGTGACGACCATCGTCCCGGCGTCCTCGCCGAGTTCGGCGGTGTTCGCCGGTACGTCCGCGGCGGTGTCGCCGGGCACGAAGTAGGCGATGTCGGTGACGAGGCCGGTGCGCTGGGCCGACCACTCGGCCCGCACCCGCATGCCGGTGCTGAGCTGGTCGGCCGAGTCGGCCTTGATCACGTGCAGCAGGTCGGTGTCGGCGCCGTCGAGGCGAATCAGCGCCCAGCCGAACGGTTCGGCCAGCGCCTGCCCCTCTTTGGGCTCCGGCTGCCACGACCAGGACTTCACGGTGCCCACCGGGGCGACTGTGACGAATTCGGTTGTGGCGGCGTGAGTCACCGGGTCGTATTCGCTGGGTGGCACGAACACGCGGCCGTCGCTGGCGCGCGAGCCGATGATCTCCCCGGCGATCAGGCCGCCGGCGAATCGGCCGAGCACCGATCCCAGCGAACGTGTGTAGTCGAAGGCGTTGGTGAGCGGGGCCGTCAGGTTCTCCTCGGCGGGCGGGGGAACCGGTGCGACGGCGGTCTCGAGGTACGAACTGGTCACACTCCAACTAGAACACGTTCTAGTATTGGTGCGCAAGGGTGGCCCTGCCGGGCACCCCGGAGCCGGACGGATCCCCGGGATCGGGTCGGCTTTCCGCACGTGATGAGGAGTTGGAATGAAGCTTGGTCTGCAACTCGGGTACTGGGGCGCCGGTCCCATCGGAGGCGCTCCTGAACTGATCGCGGCCGCCGAGGAGTCGGGATTCGACGCGGTGTTCACCGCCGAATCGTGGGGCAGCGACGCCTACACCCCGCTGGCTTGGTGGGGTGCGGCGACCGAACGGATCCGGCTCGGCACCGCGGTGGCGCAGCTGTCGGCGCGGCCGCCGACGTCGTTGGCGATGCATGCGCTGACGATCGACCACCTGTCGGGCGGCCGGCACATCATCGGACTCGGCGTGTCCGGGCCGCAGGTCGTCGAGGGCTGGTACGGCGAGCCGTTCGCCAAACCGCTCGCCCGCACCCGCGAGTACGTGCAGATCGTGCGGGAAGTGCTGGCGCGCGAGGGCAAGGTCGTCAATGCCGGCCCGCACTACCCGTTGCCCTACCCGGCCGACGCTCCCGGCTCCACGGGCCTCGGCAAGTCGCTGAAGCCGATCACCCACCCGCTGCGCGCCGACATCCCGATCTGGCTGGGCGCCGAAGGGCCGAAAAACGTTGCGCAGACGGCCGAAATCGCCGACGGCTGGCTGGCGATCTACTACACGCCGCGGCTGTCGAAGCAGTACGAGGGCTGGCTCGCCGAGGGGCTGTCGCGGCCGGGTGCCCGGCAGACGCGCGAGACCTTCGAGGTGGCGGCTACCGTGCAGGTCGTCATCACCGACGACATCCCCGCGGCGATCGACGCCTACCGCCCCGCGACCGCGCTGTACGTCGGCGGAATGGGCGCCAAGGAGAAGAACTTCCACGCCGATCTGTACCGCCGGATGGGCTACGAGCGGGAGGTTGACCGGATCGGTGAGCTGTTCCTGGCAGGCAAGAAGGCCGAGGCGATCGCGGCCGTGCCGGACGAGATGGTCGCCGAGACGATGATCGTCGGACCGAAGGAGAAGGTCCGCGACGAGATCGTGCGCTGGGAAGAGGCCGGCGTCAGCATGCTGATGGTCACCGCCCGGACCCCGGACCTGATCCGCGGCCTGGCCGAACTGGTCTAGCCGCCGGTCGTTCGGCCGATCGCCGTCTACGACGCGTGTCGACCGTCTGAACGAGTTCCGGCGGAATCAGTCAATGATCGTGACGTCGGCCGATATCGTCCGGAATATGGCGAACATACGGTGCAGAGCCGGTTCAATCACGGCGACGATCGCCGTCATGATGGCGATCGTCACCGCATGTGATTCGGGATCGACGACGGCAAAAGATGATTGCCCCGCGCCTGCCGGGGATTCGATCACGCTGCGCGCCAACGCCACGCCGGCGCAGGAGGTCGCCGGGGGCCGCGTCGGGTTGTCCTCAGCCACCGACACCGAGGCGGTGCTCTATCGAGATCCCGGCCCGCCCAAGGAGATCCGGGTGAAGGTCGGTGACTCCTTCGAGGTGGGTCCCGTCCGGTATCGACTGCTCGCGGCGTGCTCCGTACATCCGCCGAGGGAACAGCCTGGTTCCACCCGCGCGATCGCCTATATCCGGGCCGAATGAGCGATCAGCGAGTCGCCGCAGCGTGATTCGTACCGGTGTGGCTGGTGGCCGCCGGTGCGCGCGGAGTCAGGTCGAGCCGGAATCCGCGCGGCATCAGCGTCAGCCGCTCGTCGATCTTCAGCTGATAGCCCGGATCGCCGGACATGTTGTAGCGGTGCAGGATTCGGGCCAGCACCAGCACCGCCTCGTGCAGTGCGAACTGGCGGCCGATGCAGGCCCGCAGCCCGGCCCCGAACGGCTTGTAGGAGTGCGCGGGCCGGGCCTTGACGTTCTCCGGCAGGAACCGGTCGGGATCGAAACGCAGCGGGTCCGGCCACACCGCCGGATCTCGGTGGACCCCGCCCAGCCCGATCAGCGCGAAATCGTCCGTGGTCATGCGGTACTTGCCGGCGATGACGGTGTCGGCGCGCGGCATTCGGGCGAATCCCGGGACTGTCGGCCACAGCCGCAGCCCCTCATCCAGCACCCGTCGGATGTAGCGGAACTTCGCGACCTGCTCGTAGGCGGGTTCGGCGTCCCGGTCGGCGCCGAGGATCTCGTCGGCCTCGGCCTGCGCCCGGGCCAGCACCTCCGGGTTGCGGGACAGGAAGTACAGCGCGAACGAGAGTGCGCCCGAGGTGGTTTCGTGCCCGGCGATCATGAACGTGAGGATCTGCCGACGGATGTTCAGATCGTCCAGATGGGCGCCGGATTCGGAATGCGTCGCGTTCAGCATGATCCCGAGCAGATCGTGCGTGCTGGTGTCACCGGAGTTGCGGCGCTGTGCGATCAGATCATCGAGCATGGATTCGACATAGGCGAGATGTTCGCGATTGCGGAAGTCGAGGACCGAACCGAGCAGCCGTTTCGGTAGCCCGGGCGGCAGCGTGCCCTTGGCCATCGAGGTGCGCAGCGCGGCCACCATCGCGGGTACGAAGCGGTGCGGCTCGGCGTTCTTGAACGACCCGAAATCGTGGCTGAAGGCCGTGCGGCTGATGGTCTCCATCGTCAGCTTGGTCATGTCGCCGGAGATGTCGCCGCGTCGCAGCGGCGCGCCCGCGCCGGTGGCGCTGGAGTCCCAGTAGTCGAATAGTTCGTCGATCGCCGCGAGCATGGTGGCGTGGTAGGTCTGCATCGCCGACTTGGTGAAGGCGGGCATCAGGAGATCGTGCGCCAGTTGCCAATTCGGTTCGTCGTTGTAGGCGGTGAACAGGCCGTCGCCGCCCAGTTCGCGTAGCGCGTTGATCACCGGGGTCGGGGCCTTCTGGAACCGGGTTTCGTCGCATAGTTCGGCGGCGACGTCGGCGCCGATGACGAACACCAGGCGCCGCGGTCCGACCTTGGCCTCGAAGATCGGTCGGAGCTCGTCCACCCGTTCGAGCATCGTCTGCACCAGCCCGTCGCGGAGCATCGACGGTCGGACGTCGCCGATCAGCGGCAATCGACCGGCCGGGTGCGGGAACTGCTGCTCAGACCAGCGGTTGCCGAGCGTGCGCATCTCCGTCATCGGGACTCCTGCCGAGCGGGCCGCAGAGCGGCGGCTATTTGACTCACGTTCAGTAATTCAGCCTGGCGTTCTACTGGCTTGGTGTCAAGTAGCATTTGTTCCGTGGCAACCCGTGTTCGTATGCGTCCCGATGAACGGCGTCAGCAGCTGCTCGACCTCGGGGCTGAGCTGTTCGCGACGCAGCCGTATGAGGACGTGCACATCGAGCGGGTGGCCGAGTTGGCCGACGTGTCGCGAGGGCTGCTCTATCACTACTTTCCGAACAAGCGAGAGTTCTTCGGGCAGTTGCTGGTTCGGGAGAGCCAGCGCGTCCAGGAGCTGACCGCGCCGGACCCGTCGCTGCCACCGTTGGACCAATTGCGCAACGGCCTGGACGCGTTCCTCAACCATGCCCGCAAGAATCGACACGGCGTCCGGGCGATCCATCGGGGCAGTCTCTCCGGCGACCCCGAGGTGCAGGAGATGCTGGCCGAGGGCAATCGGATGCAGGAGGACCGGATCCTGTCCGTCCTGGTCCCGGAGGGGACGCCGGCGCCGCTGCTGCGGATGTGCGTGCACGGCTGGATCGTCTTCACGCGCGAGATGTGCGACGAGTGGATCGAGGCCGATGCCGATCCCGTCGAGGTGTCGCAGGAAGACGTCGTCAGCGCCTGCGTCAACGCATTCGTCGGGATGATGCTGGGCCTGCCCGACCATGCCCGGCCGCCGGGCGCCGCGGAATTGCTCGCCGCCGCGACCGGAACCGCGTGATCGACCGAACCGAACGAATCAGGGGTTGTTGATGGATGCTGCTGTTCTCGCCGATCGTCTCGCGATCGCGGACGTTCTGACCAGCTACACGGTCGCGATCGACACCGACGACTGGGATCGGCTCGACACGGTATTCACCGAGGACGCTGAGATCGACTATTCCGAGTCGGGCGGGCAGGTCGGCCGCTTTCCGGAGATCAAGAAATGGTTGGCCGAGACGCTGCCGATGTTCATTCGCCGGCAGCATCAGCTGGGTCAGCTGGATGTCCGGTTGGACGGCGACAGTGCCACGGTCGCAGCGTATTTCATCAATCCCATGGTCTATCTGGTGGACGGCGAGGAGCGCATGTTCGAATGCGGCGGCGTGTACCACCACGAGATGGTGCGGACCCCGGCCGGCTGGCGCAGTCGGAAGCTGCACGAGCAGTTGGTCTGGCGCCGCGCCTGACGGTCGTCTAGGTGGCGCAGCCGGCTGGCGCAGTCGGAAGCTGCACGAGAAGTTGGTCTGGCGCCGCGCCTGACGTCAGTCGGGCAGCAGCGGGACATGCAGCCCGGGATCGCGGCCGAGGTGGACGCCGCGGGTGAGTGATTTGCCGCCGAACCGGTCGCGGACCTGATCCATTGCGGCATCGAGCGCATGTCGGTCGGGCTCGTCGCCGAAGGGGAGCTCGGGCTGATCGCCGCCCGAACCGGGGAAGTTCGAGACGGCCACGCCGACCAGGGTGACGCCGCGTTCGGCGATGAGCGGTCGAACGGACGAGAGCAAGTCGAGGGCGGTGTCGCCGATCGTCGCGGTGTCCGCGGTGGGGCGGGCCATGGTGGCCGACCGAGTCGCCCGGCCGAAATCGGTGAACCGCAGACGCAGCGTGACGGTGCGGCCGACCCGTCCCGCGGCGCGCATGCGACCGGTGACCCGATCGACCAGGAGCAGCAGCGATTCTTCGGCGGTGCCCTCGGGGTGGATGCCGTCGCGATTCGGTCCCCAGCCGATGGCCCGTTGGGCACCAATCGATTTCCGTCGGCGACCGGTCTCGACCCGCCGTGGATCCTGCGCCCAGGCGAGCGCGTGCAGATGCCGGGCGGTGCCGGGACCGACGAGGGTCGCCAGCTGTCGCTCCGGTAGCCGCGCCAGTTGGCCGACATGAGTGATGCCGCCGTCGTGCAGCTTGCCGGCGGTCACCGCGCCGACGCCCCACAGTCGCTCGACCGGCAGCGGATGGAGGAAGCGGAGTTCGCGGTCGGGCGGAACCTCCAGCAGCCCATCGGGTTTGGAGACCGCGCTGGCCACCTTGGCGAGGAACTTGCTGCGGGCGATGCCGACGCTGATCGGCAGTCCGACCTCGCGGGCGACCCGCTGCCGCAACGTGGTCGCGATCTGCGCCGGCGGGCCGACCAGGCGGCTGAGCCCGCGGACGTCCAGGAAGGCCTCATCGACGCTGATGCCCTCGACCCACGGCGTGGTGTCGCGGAAGATCTCGAACACGGCGGCGGACGCATCCGAGTAGGCGGACATCCGCGGCCGCACGAAGATCAGATCGGGGCACAGGGCCTGGGCCTTGCGGCCGGGCATCGGTGTCCGCACCCCGCACGCCTTCGCCTCATAGCTGGCCGCGAGCACCACCCCGCCGCCGACAGCGACCGGTCGGCCGCGCAGGCCAGGGTTGTCACGTTGCTCGACCGAGGCATAGAAGGAGTCCAGGTCGGCATGCATGATCGACGCGTCGGCACGCGTGGCGATCCTGCGACGATGAGAGCCGGACACGAACATATGTTCGCATTGCGGTCCGACATCGATCGGCTGCGGCTCCCAGGGAACTCCCAGCGTTCGCCGATGGCGCTCCCGGATTGGGCGCGTGTCATGAAGTCATGAACACAGCCGCTGCACCGCAAGTCCCGGCGCTGTCCCTCGGGACCGTCCGGAGGTTCGTGATGCGGACGCCCGTCACCGGCGTCTTCCTGGCGGTCCTCACGCTCATGCAGGTGGTGTGGACCTACGCCAGCCCGGTGTTTCTCGATCGGATCGTCGCCGTCGCCAGCACCAACGTCGACAACCTCACCTCGGGCCGACTGTCGACGCTGATCACCAGCGCCTTCGTCCTCGATGATGACCACGCCTGGGTACTGCTCCCGCTGGTCGGTGCGGCCCTGGCGGCCGGCGAATTGCTGTGGGGCTCACGCAAACTGCTCGGAATCTTCGTGGCCGGTCATGTCGGCGCGACGCTCATCGTGTTCGTGGGCCTCGTCGCCGGAACCCACCTCGGGTTGTTGTCGAGCTCGGTCGACAACGCCGCCGACGTCGGCATCAGCTACGGCCTGGCGGCGGTGATCGGCGCGCTGGCATACGAGATGCCACGTCGGTACGGCGCGATCTGGACGACGGCGTGGATCGGGCTCGTCGCGATCGCACTGGTGGCCGCACCGTCGTTCACCGCCTGGGGCCATTGCGTCGCGCTGGCGTTGGGGCTCGCGGTGGGGGCGATGCTGGCGGACCGTCACGGTCGGGCCGACCGGCGGCTCGCGAACCTGTCGGGGGACCTCGGGCTCGGCGTCGTGATGACGACCGCGGGATTTGCGGTCTCGATGGCCGCGGTCATCGGCTTCCTGGAGATCGCCGATAGCGCGAGTATCCCGTCGCTGGCGGTGGTCACGGTCGGTTTCGGGACCGCGGTCGCGGTCGCCGCAGCCAGTGGTCGGCCGCCGCAGTCGGCCGCTGTCGAGACGCTCGACGGCGACCGTCTGGTGGGTGTCTGAGCCGGCGCGACTACTCGCCGGTGAATTCGGGGGTCTTCTTCTCCGCGAACGCCTTCGGGCCGATCTTCGCGTCCTTGGACATGAAGACCTGCATTCCGAGCGGCATCTCGACGCCGAAGGCGTCCTTCTCGGCCATACCCTCGGTGTCGCGGATGGTCTTGAGGATGTTCTGCACGGCGAGCGGCCCGTTCTTGGCGATCTGGTCGGCGATCTCGAGCGCCTTCTCCAGTGCTCCGCCGTCCGGGACGACGTAGCCGACGAGACCGTACTCGAGGGCCTCCGCGGCGCTGATGTGGCGACCGGTCAGCAGGATGTCGGCGGCGATGGTGTACGGAATCTGCCGCACGAGCCGAACGGCGCTGCCGCCCAGGGGGAACAGGCCCCAACGGGCTTCGGACACGCCGAACTTCGCGCTCTCGCCGGCCACCCGGATGTCGGTCGCCTGCAGGATCTCGGTGCCGCCGGCGATCGCCGGGCCCTCGACGGCCGCGATCAGCGGCTTGTTCAGCCGGCGGCCCTTGAGGAGCGCGTCAAGTGCGTTGCGGCTCTTCTCGTTTCCGACGTCCTTGCCGGGGGCCGAGGAGTTCATCGCCTTCAGGTCGG
The DNA here is from genome assembly GCF_000380485.1 of Jongsikchunia kroppenstedtii DSM 45133. Lineage (GTDB taxonomy): Bacteria > Actinomycetota > Actinomycetes > Mycobacteriales > Mycobacteriaceae > Jongsikchunia > Jongsikchunia kroppenstedtii. The sequence continues at coordinate 108,904 of NZ_AQYG01000042.1, forward strand.
CGCCCGCGCAGAAGTAGCCGCCGGCCCCGGTGAGGACGGCGACGCGGATCTCGGGATCGCTGTCGACCTGATCCCAGGCCTCGTTCATGATCGCGAGCATCTCGCTCGACAGCGCGTTACGCGCCTCCGGACGGTTCAGCGTGACGATCAGGACGTGGCCGCGCTTCTCGATCAGGGCGTGTGGCATGAGTGCCTCTCTTGACTGCCGTGTTGGCGTGATGTGGGTCTCAAAGGACCGCCAATGAGACGGTTGATCAAAACGGTAACACGTTCTAATTTATGCCCATGGCCTTCAACATTGCAGACCTCATCGAGCATGCCGTCGATCTGGTGCCCGACCGCACCGCGCTGGAGACCGACGGCCGCAGTGAGACGTATCAGGAGCTCGATGAGCGGGCGAACGCGCTGGCCAACAAGCTGCGCGAGCTCGGTGTCGCACCGGGGGAGACGGTCGGTCTCTACAGCCGGAACACCATCGAATCGGTCGAGTCGATGGTCGCGATCTTCAAGGCCCGCGCGGTGATGGTGAACGTCAACTTCCGCTACGTCGAGGCCGAGTTGGAGCACATCTTCACCAACTCCGACATGAAGGTGCTCTTCTTCGAGCGCCGCTACGCGGAGAAGGTCGCCAACGTGCTGCCCAAGGCACCGAAGCTGACGAAGGCGATCGTGATCGAGGACGGCTCGGACGTCGAGGTCACCTTCGATGCCATCGCCTTCGAGGATGCGATCGCCGGCAGCTCGCGCACCCGCGACATCGAAGAGCGCTCCGGCGACGACCTCTACATGCTCTACACGGGCGGCACCACGGGGCTGCCCAAGGGCGTCGTCTGGCGGCAGGAGGATGTCTGGCGCGTCCTCGGCGGCGGCATCGACTGGTACACGGGGACCCCGCTGGCCGACGAGTGGGTGCTCGCCAAGCAGGGTGCCGAGGCCGGCCAGCTGGTGCGCTTCCCGATCCCGCCGTTCATTCACGGCGGCTCGCAGTGGGCGGTGTTCCAGGCGCTGTTCGCGGGCGGCAAGGCCATCATCTACCCGGAGTTCAGCGGGCACGGAACGTGGGAAATCGTTGAGCGCCATGGCGTCAACGTCATCTTCATCACCGGCGACGCCATGGGCCGGCCGATGATCGATGCGCTCCTGGAGAAGGAGTACGACGTGTCGACCGTGTTCTCGGTGGCGTCGTCGGCCGCGCTGTTCTCGCCGAGCGTCAAGGACCAGTTCCTGGAGAAGATGCCGAACCTGATCCTGGTCGACGCGATCGGTTCGTCCGAGACCGGCTTCGGCGGGCTCGGCACCGCGTCCAAGGGCGAAACCCACACGGGCGGACCGCGAGTCAAGATCGACTCGTCGACGGTCGTGCTGCGCGAGGACGGCTCGATCATCGAGCCGGGGTCGCCCGATGTCGGCATGCTCGCGCGGTCGGGCCACATCCCGCTGCGCTACTACAACGATCCGGAGAAGAGCGCCAAGACCTTCAAGGAGATCAACGGCGTGCGGTACTCCATCCCCGGCGACTTCGCCCGAGTGGAGGAGGACGGCACCGTCACGATGCTCGGCCGCGGATCGGTGTCCATCAACTCCGGCGGTGAGAAGATCTACCCGGAAGAGGTCGAGGCCGCGCTGAAGATGCATGACGACGTTTTCGACACCGTGGTCGTCGGTGTTCCGGACGAGCGCTGGGGCAGCCGCGTGGCCGCGGTGATCGCCACCCGGGACGGACTCAAGCCGCCGCTCGCCGAGATCAACGAGGTCGCACGCAAGGACATCGCCGGCTACAAGTGCCCGCGCAGCGTGTGGTTCGTCGACGAGATCAAGCGCTCGCCGGCCGGCAAGCCCGACTACCGCTGGGGCAAGGAAATCACCGAAGCCCGCCCGGCAGATGAAGAATTGAACTAGGAGAAAACGTGAAAACCGTTCTGACCGAACGCTTCGGGATCGAGTACCCGATCTTCGGCTTCACCCCGTCCGAGCATGTTGCCGCCGCCATCAGCCGCGCCGGCGGCCTCGGCGTGCTGGGCTGCGTCCGCTTCAATGAGGCCGAGGAGCTCGATGGGGTCCTCGAATGGATGCATCAGAACACCGACGGCAAGCCGTTCGGTGTCGACATCGTCATGCCGGCCAAGATCCCGACCGAGGGCAGCAAGGTCGACCTCGACGCGATGATCCCGCCGGAGCATCGGGCCTTCGTCGAGCGGACACTGGAAGACCTTGGCGTGCCGCCGCTTCCGGACGGCAGCCGGATGAACACCGGCGTGCTCGGTTGGCTGCATTCGGTGGCCCGGTCGCATGTCGACGTCGCCATGGAGCATGCCGACAAGTACGGGCAGATCAAGCTGATCGCCAACGCTCTCGGCTCGCCGCCGGAAGATGTAATCGCCAAGTCGCACCAGCACGGTGTGCAGGTCGCGGCGCTGGCCGGCGCCAAAGAGCATGCCCTGAGCCATGTTTCGGCAGGCGTCGACCTGGTGATCGCGCAGGGCCACGAGGGCGGCGGCCACACCGGCGAGGTCACCTCGGTGGTGCTCTGGCCGGAGATCGTCGATGCCATCAGCGGCGTGAAGACCACCAGCGGCGAGAGCGCCGAGGTGCTAGCCGCCGGCGGTGTCGGCAGCGGCCGGCAGATCGCCGCGGCGCTCGCGATGGGTGCGGCCGGTGTCTGGATGGGCACCTACTGGCTGACCGCGCAGGAGTACCAGCTGGGCCACCGTGGTGCCGGTCCGTCGACCGTGCAGCAGGCGCTGCTGAACGCGACGTCGCGGGACACCGTGCGCACCCGGATCTACTCGGGCAAGCCGGCGCGGCTGCTCAAGACCAAGTGGACGCAGGCCTGGGAGGCCGCCGGAGCGCCTGAGGCGTTGCCGATGCCGCTGCAGAATCTGTTGGTCGGCGAGGCGCATGCGCGCATCTCGGCGTCCGACGATCCTGAGGTCGTCGCGATGCCGGCCGGTCAGATCGTGGGTCGGATGAACGCGATCACGCCGGTCGAGGACCTGATCAACGGTCTCGTCTCGGAGTACACGGCGGCCGTCGAGCGCCTGGAGCGGACGCTGCGGTAGTCGCCGTTACTCAAACCGTGCTCATAGCGAGGGGCCGTGAACGTATCGTCCGCCGGACCTCGCTATGAGCACGGTTTGAGCAACTCTTGAATCCAGCCCGCGTCAGTACATGTCGCACATGGTCAGAATCCGGGTCACGACGACCGGGACGCCGAGTGCCGCGGCCAGCGCCCGCACGTCCGGCATCCGGTGTTTCATGGAATCCAGGCCGAATCGGCGCCACTTGCCCTCGATGATGGCGTGAATGGCGAAATCGTCGTGATTGCCCCAGTAGTGCTGCCGCGCGAAACCGGAACTCGTCCAGTGTTTTTCGTCGCCGCTCGGCTGCACGACGGCGAGCTTCTCCCGCACCACCAGGACGTAGGGGCCGTTGGGGAATTCGTTGTAGTACGTGCCCCGCGTGTCCTCGCCCGTCGGCAGCAGTCGTGGATCGATTCCACCGGTCGCGCGAGACCCGATGAAGACGTGAGCGAGGGTTTCGTCGTGATCGGTCGCGAGCAGGTCGGGACCGGCCTCAGCCATCGCTGCCAGCCCCAGAGGTTCTGGTGGCATGACTATTTCTACCGCACCGCGATCGCCGCCGGGGTGCCGCGCTGCCTGGCCGGATCGGTGCTACGCGGGAACGTAGCGTCGATCTGCAGTGAGCTGCCACCAGCCCGGACCGCCGGCGCCCTCGGCCTTCAGGACGCGCTTGAGCACCTTGAAGGTCTCCGTGCGCGGTAGATCGTCGGCGACGCGCACGAACTTCGGCCACTGCTTGGGGCCCAGGTCCGGCTGCGCGGCAAGGAAGTCGGCGAGATCATCGGGTGTCAGGCCGTCAGCGACGAGCGATGCCACCAGGTCGTCGCCGACCTCGGCGCGGACGCCGTAGACGGCGGACAACCGGATTCCGTCGTGCCGCATGAGAATCCGCTCGATCGGCCCGGTGCCCATGTTCTCGCCGTCGACGCGAACCCAGTCGCCCAGTCGGCCGGCGAAGTAGACATAGCCGTCGGCATCGACGTATCCGAGATCGCCGGAGTGGTACATGCCGCCGCGCATCCGCTCGGCGTCCGCCTCCGGATTGTTGTAGTAGCCCGTGAAAGCGCCCGCGCCGCCGGTGTTCACGAGCTCTCCGACCGCGGCCGACTCGTTGAGCAGCCGGCCGTCCGCGTCGAATTCGGCGATCGGGCAGGGCTCCCCGGTCTCAATGTCGAGGATCGCGTTGGGCGCCACCAGCGGACCCAGCGCCTCATCCGGGGTGTCCGGGGTGCGGGTGATGGCCACGCCGCCTTCGGTGGAGCCGAAACCGTCGACGATGCGGATACCGAACCGCCGGGCCATCGCGGACAGATCGCCGGGGGCCGCCTCGTTGCCGTACATGATCTTCAGCGGATTGTCGGCGTCGTCGGGCTGCTCGGGAGTCGCCAGGATGTAGGCGAGCGGCTTGCCGACGTAGTTCGCGTAGGTGGCGTTGTACTTGCGGATATCCGGCAGCCAGCCGGACGCGGAGAACTTGCGGCGCAACGCGATCGACGCCCCGGCGGCGACTGCCACCACCCAACCGGCGATCAGCGCGTTCGAGTGGAACATCGGCATCGCCAGGAATGCGGTGTCGGCCGGACCGAGCCCGAACCGCTGCGAGAGCATCTCACCGGCCGCCGCGAACTTGGCGTGATCGCACTGCACGGCCTTCGGGTCGCCGCTGGTGCCGGAGGTGAAGATGAGGGTGAACAGCTGTCGTGGGTCGGTGTCCGGAAACCGCACCGGCGCATCGGAGTTGTGATCGAGCGCGGCCTGCCATTCCGGTGAGTCGACGTTCAGCACATCGACGCCGGTGACGCCGTCGAGCAGGTCGGCCGTGGCATCCTCGACGATCACCAACTGGCAGTCGGCGGTGGCCATGTCGGCCGTCAGGGCCGCGCCGCGGCGGGTCGGGTTGAGTCCGACGAGCACCAGCGACTCCATCGCGGCGGCCGCGAGCAGATAGCTGAACTCGGGGATGTTGCCGAGCAGCACCGCCACGTGCGGCGGGCGGTCGACGTCGAGACGCGCGGCCACCGCCGCCCCGCGAACGGCCGAGAGCCGCAGGTGTTCTCGCCAGCTGACGAAGTCGTCCTCGAAGTACAGTCCCCGGTCGTCGACGTCGGCCAGCGGCGCCAGCAGCTGCGAGACGGTGGTGCGCGACACCGTGATCAGGCGGGTTCGGCGGCGAGCTGGGCGCCCAGACGCCGCAGGTGCGCGGTGCCGGAGCCGAGGCTGAACTCGTTCTGCTTGGCGGCCAGGAAGTATCGGTGCACCGGATGGTCGGTGTCGATACCGACGCCGCCGTGCACATGCACGGTGGTGTGCGCGACCCGATGGCCGGCGTCGGCGGCCCAGAACTTGGCAGTCGCCAGTTCCTTGTCCGCGCTGCCGTTTTCGCCGAGCAGCCAGGCGGCCTGCAGCGTGGTCAGTTTGAGTCCGCGGACATCGATGTAGCCGTCTGCCAGCCGCTGCGCCACAGCCTGGAACGAACCGATCTTCTTGCCGAACTGCTCGCGTTCGCGACCGTAGGTCGCGGTCAGCGCGAGGGCCTGCTCGAGGACACCGGTCTGGTCGGCGCAGAGCGCGAGCGTCAGGCGATCGACCACGAAGCCGTTGGTCTCGGCACCGCCGAGGATCCGCGAATCATCCAGGGACACACCGGACAGCTCGACCGTCGCTGCCGAGGTCAGGCCGGTCACCCGGGTCGGGGTGATGGTGACGCCGGCGTCGCCGGGCAGCACGATGAACACCCGCGGGCCGTCCGGGCCGTGGGCGCTGACCAGCAGGCCGTCGGCGACGTCGGCGTAGGCGACCTCCACCTTGGTGCCGTCCAGCCGCCAGCCGCCGTCGACGGGCCGGGCGGTGGTGGCCGGGTTGTGCGGGTCGTCGTTCAGGTCTTCATCGACGGCGACCGCGAACACTTTGGCGCCGGTGCCGATGTCCGGGAGCCACTCGCCCTTCTGGGCATCGCTGCCGAATCGGGCGATGGCCGGTGCGGCGACGATTGCGGTGGCGCCGAACGGGACTCGGGCGAGCGCGCGGCCGAGTTCTTCGGCGACGGCGCAGTTCTCCACCACGCCCAGCTCGCTGCCGCCGTGGGCCTCGGCGATCTCGATGCCCAGCAGGCCGGATCCGGCCAGCTGCGCCCAGAGGGCGTCATCGAAGACGCGTGGCGCCTTCTCGAGTTCGAGCAGGCGGTCGGTGGTCACCAGCTTGCCGGCGATGTCGCGGGCCAGTCCGGCGAGCGCGGTGGCCTCTTCGGTGAGAGAGAAGTCCATGAGAGTCAGTCCTTTTGAGTGAAGAGGGGCGCGATTACCGGGCGGCCGGGGGCTGGCCGAGCGCCATCATGGCGATGATGTCGCGCTGCACCTCGTTGGTGCCGCCGCCGAAGGTCAGGATCAGTGAGGACCGGTGGAACCGCTCCAGCCGACCGGCCAGATGCGAGCCGGGGGCGCCGCGGCGCAGGGTCGCGGTCGGGCCGACGACCTCCATCAGCAACCGGTAGGCCTCGGTGGCGAACTCGGTGCCGAACACCTTGGTCGCCGACGCGTCGGCCGGAGTGGGGGACGAGCCCGCCGCCTCCGACGCGATCTTCCAGTTGATGAGCTTGAGGAATTCGACCTTGGCATGCACCTTGGCCAGGTTCAGCTGCACCCACTCGGCGTCGATGACGCGCTGGCCGCGGGCGTCCTTGGTGTTCTGCGCCCATTCGATGGTCTCGCGCAGTGCGGTCTGGATCGGCGCCGCGCTGCACAGCGCCACGCGCTCGTTGTTGAGCTGGTTGGTGACCAGCGGCCAGCCGCCGTTGAGGCCGCCGACCAGAGCCGACGACGGCACGCGCACATCCTGGTAGTAGGTGGCGCTGGTGTCGACACCGGACATGGTGTGCACTTCGGTGTAGCTGAAGCCCTCCGAGGAGGTCGGCACGATCAGCATCGAGATGCCCTTGTGCTTCTTGGCCTCCGGGTCGGTGCGCACGGCGAGCCAGATGTAGTCGGCGTACTTGATCAGCGACGTCCACATCTTCTGGCCGTTGATGACGAAGTCGTCGCCGTCTGGGACCGCCGAGGTGCGCAGCGACGCGAGGTCGGTGCCGGCGCCCGGCTCGGAGTAGCCGATCGAGAAGTGGATCTCGCCGGCTGCGATACCCGGCAGGAACTTCTGCTTCTGCTCCTCGGTGCCGAAATGCATGATCGTCGGCGCGACCGAGTTGATCGTCAGGAACGGCACCGGCACGCCGGCGATGGCCGCCTCGTCCGTGAAGATCAGCTGATCCATCATCGGTCGGGCCTGGCCGCCGTACTGCTCGGGCCAGCCCAGGGCCAGCCAGCCGTCCCGGCCGAGATCGCGGACGATCTCCCGGTAGGTATTGCCTTCGCCGTATTCGCCGCTGTCCGAAGCCATGGCCTCGCGGCGTTCGGGCGTCATCAGCTTCTCGAAGTAGGCGCGTAGCTCTTGGCGCAGCGCCTGTTGTTCGTCGGTGTACGCGATGCGCATGTGAAGCTCCCAGTTGATTCGAACCCGTGAGACGATGGATGGTGATGCAACACACGCCGACATACGGGTCGGTGTGGCGCGCCTCTATAACACGTTCTAGCGTGTTGGGTAGTGCCCCGTCAATCGGGCGGGGCCCGAGCGGGAAGGTCGTCAAATGCGTATCAAAGCCGACTTCGATCTCTGTGAGTCCAATGCCATCTGCGTCGGCATGGCCCCCGACGTGTTTGACCTCGACGACAACGACTACCTGGTCATCCTGCAGGAGGAAGTTCCCGCCGACCGTGTCGACGAGCTGCGTCAGGTCGTCGCCAACTGCCCCAAGTCGGCGCTGTCGCTCGAGGAGTGAGCCGGCGGCCCATGAACTGGGTCGACCGCCCCGATTGGACGCAAAGTAGGAACAAGTTCTAGTCTGCTCTTCGAGCGCACGACGTGAGGGAGAGCACACTGATGAGCGATTTGTCCGGACGGGTAGCGGTAGTCACCGGAGCCGGCGCGGGCCTCGGCCGTGCCGAGGCCATCGGCCTGGGCCAGCTGGGCGCCACGGTGGTCGTCAACGACCTGGCGGGCGCGCTGGACAAGAGCGACGTGCTCGACCAGATCGCCGCGGTCGGCGGCAAGGGAGTCGCCGTGGCCGGTGACATCTCCGATTCGAACACTGCGACGGCGATCATGACGGCGGCCACCGAGCACGGCGGTCTCGACATCGTCATGAACAACGCGGGCGTCACCCGCGACAAGATGCTTTTCAACATGTCCGACGACGAGTGGGACCTGGTCATGAAGGTCCATCTGCGCGGTCATTTCCTGCTCACCCGCAATGCGGCGACCTACTGGCGCGCGCAGTCCAAGGCGGCCGGCGCACCGGTCTACGGCCGCATCATCAACACGTCCTCGGAGGCCGGCCTGCTCGGCCCGGCCGGCCAGGCCAACTACGGCGCCGCCAAGGCGGGCATCACGGCGCTGACGCTGTCTGCGGCGCGCGCCCTGAGTCAGTACGGTGTGCGCGCCAACGCGATCTGCCCGCGCGCTCGAACCGCGATGACCGAGAACGTCTTCGGCGATGCGCCGACCGATGGCATCGATCCGTTGTCCACCGACCACGTCGTCACGCTCGTGCAGTATCTGGCCAGTCCGGAGTCGGCCAACGTGACCGGACAGGTCTTCGTCGTCTACGGTCCACAGGTGACTCTGATGGCCGCGCCAACGGTTGCCCAACGGTTTGCCGCGGACGGTGACGCCTGGGACCGCGAGGCCCTATCCGATGCTTTGACCAGCTATTTTTCTGAGCGCGACCTAGAGGAAGGCTTTTCCGCAAAGGCAGCGCTCGCGGATTGATGGCCGGGTACTATCTTTTCAGAATCAGCCACCAAGCACTTGCTTGGTTTTGACGCGCCTAGGCGAGTTGGACACATGTTAAGTTTGCCAGGCGGTAGGCGCGGGACACGTCCGTCGTTCGTATTCACCGGTGTAAGGAGTGGTGCGTGAGTTCCAGGCTTGCCACGCCGTTCGAAGCCGCCGGTGATTTCGTTGCGTTGGGTGTGGACGCGGCACGCGCGTTGCTGCGTCGGCCGTTTCAGATGCGCGAGACGGTCGAGCAGAGCTGGGCCATCGCCCGCGTATCCATGGTCCCGACCGTCCTGGTCGCGATCCCCTTCACCGTTCTGGTCAGCTTCACCCTGAACATCCTGCTGCGCGAGATCGGCGCGCAGGACCTCTCGGGCGCGGGTGCCGCGCTCGGCACCATCACGCAGATCGGCCCGATCGTCACCGTGCTGATCGTCGCCGGTGCCGGCGCCACGGCCATCTGCGCCGACCTCGGCGCCCGGACCATCCGCGAGGAGATCGACGCGCTGCAGGTGCTCGGCATCGACCCGATCCACCGGCTGGTGGTTCCCCGCGTCATCGCGTCGACCCTGGTGGCCGTGCTGCTCAACAGCCTCGTCTGCACCATCGGCCTGGGCGGCGGCTTCGTCTTCTCGGTCTACCTGCAGGACGTCAACCCCGGCGCATTCATCGCCAACCTGACGCTGCTGACCGGGCTTCCGGAGCTCGTCATCTCAATGGTCAAGGCCGCACTGTTCGGCCTATTCGCCGGACTCGTCGGCTGCTACCGCGGCCTGCACGTCAAGGGCGGCGCCAAGGGCGTCGGCGACGCGGTCAACGAGACCGTCGTCTATTCGTTCATGGCGCTGTTCGTGGTGAACGTCGTCGTCACCGCAGTCGGCCTGAAAGCGACGGCCGGATGAGCCGGCCGCAGCCGGTGGGGGCTGACACATGATTCTTCCGCAGACGGTGCGACTACGCTCTGGCCGTGTGGCGGCCAAGAAGTTCGGCCAGGCCTGGAACAAGGTCGGCGATCAGGCGTTCTTCTACTGGGACGCACTTGTCGCCATTCCACGCGCGGTACGTCAGTACAAGCGCGAGACGCTGCGACTGATCGCCGAAATCTCGATGGGCTCAGGCGCTTTGGCGATGATCGGCGGCACCGTCGTGGTCGTCGGCTTCCTCACCCTGTTCACCGGCGGCACCATCGCCGTCCAGGGCTACAGCTCGCTTGCCAACATCGGCGTCGAGGCACTGACCGGCTTCTTCTCGGCATTCATCAACGTGCGCATCGCCGTTCCGGTCATCGCCGGCATCGGCCTGGCCGCGACGATCGGCGCCGGCGCCACCGCGCAGCTCGGGGCCATGCGGGTCAGCGAGGAGATCGACGCGCTCGAATCGATGTCGATCGCGTCGGTCCCGTACCTCGTGAGCACGCGGATCGTGGCCGGCATGATCGCGATCATCCCCCTGTATTCGCTTGCGGCCGTTGCCTCTTTTCTCGCCAGCCGATTCGCGACCGTGTGGCTCTACGGGCAGTCGGGCGGCGTGTACGACCACTACTTCGACACCTTCCTGATACCGAGCGACATCCTGTGGTCGTTCGTGCAGGCCATCTGTATGGCGGTCGCCGTCATGCTGATTCACACCTACTACGGCTACAACGCCAGCGGCGGCCCGGTCGGCGTGGGCATCGCGGTCGGTAACGCCGTGCGCGCCTCGCTCGTGGTCGTCGTCTGCATCACGCTCTTCTTGTCGCTCGCCATCTATGGCGTCGACGGAAAGTTCAACCTGTCGGGGTAGGCATGCGCAGAGTCGATCGTTCCCCCACGTCAAAGAAGCTCGCGGCCACCGGACTGGTGATCGCGCTCGTCGCCATCGCCGTGCTGTCGGTGGCGCAGTTCTTCAATGTCTTCGCGTCGACGTCGCCGGTGACCCTGGTCGCCGACCGCGCCGGCCTGGTGATGAACCCGGACGCCAAGGTGCGCCTGCGCGGCGTCGTCATCGGTCACGTCAAGTCGATCGATTCGACCGATGACGGCAGGGTCAAGCTGAAGATGTCGGTGGACTCCGACCAGATGCATCGGCTGCCGTCGAATGTCCAGGCGCAGATCGAGTCCAACACCGTCTTCGGCGCCAAGTCGGTCGACCTGGTGATCCCGGACAACGCCTCGCCGAACCATCTGCGGTCGGGTGCGACGATCGAGGGCGCCAACGTGGTGGTCGAGCTCAACACGCTCTACCAGCGACTGGTGAACGTGCTCGCCAAGATCGAGCCGGAGAAGCTGAACGCGACGCTGACGGCGGTCGATACGGCCTTGGAGGGCAAGGGAAATCAGATCGGGCAGGGCCTGTCGGACCTGTCGAACTTCCTCGGCAAGACCAATCGGCATCTCGATTCGCTGAACCGCGACATCGAGGCCGGCGGGATCACGATGCAGACCTACGCCGACGTGGCGCCGCAGTTGACCCGGATCATCGACGATGCGGTGTTCACCGGAAACACGTTGCGCGACAACTCGTCGAACCTGGACGCGATCCTGGTGAACGCGACCGGCATGGCCAACACGATCAACGGCATCATCGCGCCGAAGAAGGCGCAGATCATTTCGATGCTGTCGAACCTGAACCCGACCGCGGAGCTGCTCGGGTATCAGTCGGCGGATTTCAAGTGCTTCCTCACCGCCACCGCGTCGCTGGTGCAGTCGCCGCGGGCGGACATCATCTTCGGCAAGGGCAGCGGTGCGTTGCAGCTCGACACCGGTGTCCTGCCGGGTACCTCGATGTACACCTATCCGAATGACCTGCCCAAGGTGAACGCCGACGGCCCGCCCTCGTGCGCCGACCCCCTCGGCAATCCGAACTCGACTGCCAAGCCGGACTTCTACGTGACCGACAACGCGAACATGCCCTACCAGCCGCGCATGACGGCCCGCTTCGACAAGACGAAGCTCTTCGGGCTGCTGTTCGAGGTGCCCCAGCACTCGGGAGGCAGCAACCGATGAGCACCCCCCGTCAGCGCGAGTTCCGGAACACGTCGATCAAGATCGGCGTCTTCGCGGTGGTCATGCTGTTGATCTTCGCCGCCCTGGTGGTGGTGTTCGGCCAGTTCCGCACCGGCTCTTCCAACAGCTACAAGGCGTTGTTCACCAGTGCCTCGGAGATGAAGACCGGCAGCAAGGTGCGCATCGCGGGCATCGAGGTCGGTCGGGTCACCGGTATCGACGTCACCCACGACAACCAGGCGAAGATCGAGTTCGATGTCGACTCGAAATACCCGCTGCCGAAGTCGGTGCGGGCGCTGATCCGGTACGAAAACCTCACGGGCGACCGGTATCTCGAGCTGCAGCAGGGCGAAGGCGACCCGGATCAGATGCTGCCCAAGGGCTCGACCATTCCGGAATCGCAGACACAGCCGGCGCTCGATCTGGACAGCCTGCTCGGCGGTTTCAAGCCGTTGTTCCAGACCCTGCAGCCGGACGAGGTCAACCAGCTGTCGCAGTCGCTGATCGACGTGTTCCAGGGCCAGGGCCCCGCGTTGACGCAACTGCTTTCCAGCACAGCGACATTCACCAACTCGCTGGCCGATCGCGATCAGCTGGTCGGTCAGGTCATCGACAACCTGAACCAGCTGCTGGGCACCATCGACAACGATCGGTCTGGCTTCGACAGCTCGGTCAACCTGATGGAGCAGCTCATCACCGGGCTGAATTCGCAGAAGAACACCATCGGCAACGCCATCACCAACGCGTCGCAGGTGACCAATGATCTGTCGTCGCTGCTCGCCGACATCCGGCCGGATATGCAGTCGACCATCACCAAGACCGGTCAGCTGTCGCAGAACCTGCTGAACGCCAAGCCCTACCTGAACTCGCTCATTCCGCGGCTGCCTGCGGACTTCCGCGCGCTGAGCAACGTCGGCAGCTACGGATCCTGGCTGCAGGTGTTCATCTGCAAGGTGAACATCTACTTCTCGGCGCCGGGTAGCCCCGAGGTCTTGTGGACGTCGGTGAACGACAACTCGGACGGCCCGCACGGCCAGGCCGACGGCGGAAGGTGCCGGACCACCCAATGAGCCCCTTGTTCCGCAGTAGGCGCACCGCCACCGACGAGGCGGACGACGCACGCCGGCGCGCGCACGGCGAGCCCAGCCGTGCCCGCATCGGCATCATCGGCGTCGTCGTCACCGTGCTGGTGATGATCGTTGCGCTGCAGATGGATCGGCTGCCGTTCCTGTCGAACGGCAGTGTCTACTCGACGTATTTCGATGACGCCGGCGGGCTCGCGCCCGGCGACAGCGTCGTCGTGGCCGGCGTCGAGGTCGGCAAGGTGCAGTCGCTCAAGCTGGCCAGGACCTCGGACGGGCCGAAGGTCAAGATCGTGTTCAACGTCAGCGACACCATCAAGCTGGGCACCCTGACGCAGGCGCGGATCAAGACCGAGACGGTCCTGGGTCGCCGCAACCTGACGCTGAATTCGGATGGCACAACGCATCTCAAGCCGGGCGGGACCATCCCGAACAGCAATACGGTGGCCCCCTACACGCTGACCGATGCGCTCGACCAGACCACGTCGACGTTGCAGGCGACCGACAAGAAGCAGCTCACCGAGGCGCTGGACTCGATCAACACCGCATTCGCGAACACCCCGCCGATGGTGCGCAGCGCGGTCGACGGGGTGAGCCGGCTGTCCAAGACCATCGCCGATCGCGACGACGCGCTGTCGCAGCTGCTGCAGAAGGCGAACGACGTCAGCGGTGTGCTGCGCGATCGCAGCAACCAGGTGAATCAGCTTCTCGTGAACGCCAACTCGCTTCTCGGAGTGGTGCAGGATCGCCGGACTGCGCTCGATCAGCTGATCAGCGGTATCAAGAATGTCACTGCACAGCTCAGTGGTTTCGTGCAGGACAACAACGCGCAGCTGAAGCCGGTGCTCGACAAGCTGAACGGCGTGGTGGACATCCTGCAGCACAACGATGGCGCTCTGCGGCAGACCATCGATCAGCTCGGCCCGTACGCCAACCAGCTCGGCGAGGCCGTGGCATCCGGCCCGTACTTCAACTCGTTCGCGGCGATCCCGACGATCGGTGACTACAGCGACGTGGTGCTGAACCTGCTGGAGCAGCAGTACCCCAAGGCATTCCAGGCCTTCCTCAACGCGGTCACCTACCAGTTCGGCATCCAGCCGCCGGCCGCGACGATGCCACCGCCGAACAACCCGGCGCCGACCAACCCCACACCGCAGCCGAACCTGCCGCTGCCGCGCGTGGGCGGACCGTCGGCGACCACGCCCGCCCCGACGTACCAACAGCCGGGTAGGTGATCGCGATGAATGTTCCTGGAATGAATGCTGTTGGCCGGCTTGGTAAGACGGCCATCGCGCTGATCGCGGTAGTCGCGGTGGTGCTCGTCGCGGTGATCGTGTACTTCAGCTATCAGCAGCTCGCGTACAAGCGTTATACGGCGTACTTCAGCACGACCAATGCGCTCTACGTGGGTGACCCGGTCAAGGTGCTCGGCGTGCCCGTCGGCAAGGTGACCGCCATCAAGGCGCGCTCGGGCGACGTCAAGGTGCAGTTCAAGGTCGACGACGACGTCGACGTGCCGAAGAACGTGAAAGCGGTCATCGTCGCGCAGAACCTGGTGTCCGGCCGGTTCATTCAGCTCAATCCCGCCTACGACGGCGGCCCGAAGCTGGGCGACGGTGGAGACATCCCGATGTCGCAGACCGCGGTGCCGGTCGAATGGGACCAGATCAAGACGCAGCTGACGCAGCTGTCGGAAACCTTGGGCCCCAACGGGACCGACCCGGGCCTGGCCGATCGGACGCTGAGCACCGCGGCCAAGAACCTGAACGGCAACGGCGCGGACATCAATGCGTCGATTCACAACCTCGCGGCCGTGTTGGGCACGCTGTCCAACAACCGCGGTGATCTGTTCGCCACCGTGCGCAGCCTGCAGGCGCTGACCAATGCGCTCTCGGGCAGCCATGAGCAGCTCGTGCAGTTCAACGGCCGCATCGCATCGGTGAGCCAGGTGCTGGCCGATGACACTCCGGAGCTCAACGGGGCGATGAACAACCTGTCGACGGCACTGACGGATCTGAAGAGCTTCCTGGGCAACAATTCCGGGGCCCTCGATGACACCGTCGACAAGCTGTCGAACTTCACCAGGATCCTGTCGGACAAGAACGAGCAGATCTCGGGGCTGCTGCATTCCGCACCGAATCAGCTGCAGAACTTCTACAACATCTATGCACCGCTGCAGGGCGCGTTGATGGGTGTGTTCTCGTTGCCCAACGGCGGCAACCTGATCGACCTCATCTGCGGCTCCATCGCCGGCGCCGATCGCCCGGGCCAGCAGGGGGACGCGCAGAAATGCGTCGACAGGCTGGGTCCGATGCTGACGACGATGGCCGTGTCCTATCCGCCGTTCGTCCTGAACCCGATAGTCGGGATCAACGGCACGCCGAACGACGTGACCTACCAGAACAACGATGTCAAGCGGCGCGCACAGCAACGCGAAGCGCTGCAGAACCAGGGGATCGACGGCCGCAACGCCGGCGTGCTGCCGCCGCAGCTGTCGGACCTGATTCTTCCGCGGGGAGCGCGCTGATGACAGTGATCAATCGTCCGGCCTCCGGCCCGCGGGGGAGTCGCAACCGTATTCGCCTCGTCGCGGCCGCCGGGGTGACCGCGCTCGCGCTGACCACATCCGGTTGTGCCTTTCAGGGACTGAACTCGATGCCGATCCCCGGCGCCAAGGGCACCGGCGACGGTTCGTACAAGATCACCGCGCTCATCCCGAGCGCCGCCAACGTCGTCGAGAACGCGCCGGTGATGATGGACGACGCGACCGTGGGCAGCGTCGGCCACATGAGTGTGAAGAACTGGGCCGCCGACGTCACCCTGCGTCTGGAGAAGGGCACCAAGGTCCCGGTCGGCTCGTACGTGATGGTCGGCATGACCAGTGCGCTCGGCTCGCTGCACCTGGAGATCGTGCAGCCGGAGCATGCGACCGGCGGCTTCATGAAGGGCGGCGACGAGATCCCGCTGGCGAAATGTCCCGAGCAGGATCAGATTTCGGCACCGACCGGGCAGAAGCCGATCCCGAACATCAACTCCGCGCAGGAGATCGCGCAGTGCACCTACCCGACCACCGAGCAGGTGCTGAGCTCGTTGTCGGTGATGCTCAACGGCGGCGGCCTTTCCAAGCTCGGCGATACCGTGCACGAGCTGAACCAGACCCTGGCCGGCCGTGCCGACGTCGTTCGCGACCTGCTGCCGCGGCTGAACACCGTCGTCTCCGATCTGTCGTCGCAGAAGGACAACATCATCGACGCGATCGACGGACTGAATCGGTTGAGCGGCACGCTCAATCAGCAGCACGGCACGATCGAGCGCGCGCTGAACGACGGCCCGAAGATCCTGCAACTGCTCGTCGACCAGCGGGTGCATCTCACCGATGCGCTCGGATCGTTGAGCACGTTGTCGCGGACCGCCGATGACATCCTGAAGGCGAACGGCGACGACATCCGCACCATCGTGTCGAACCTGGAGCCGGTCGTCGACCAATTGCAGGGCGCGGGTCCGTCGCTCGCGACGTCGTTGGGTATCCTGCTGACGTTCCCGTTCAAGGAATCGGCTATTCCCAACATCATTCGTGGTGACTACGCCAACCTGCAGATCAACCTGAATCTCACGTGGGACCGGCTGAACAGCGAGCTGTTCGCCGCGGTGGGTGCACATATCGGACCCGAGGGCATCCTCGGGAACGCCGGTGCGGCGAAGCAGAACTCGGATCCGTTCACCGCGCCGATCCAGCCGTACCTGACGCCCAACTCGGGCAACGCCGTGCTGACCGCTCCGACGCCCGACACTACGAGGGGTGGCAAGTGAGAATCACACCGTTCGTTCGTGGCCAGCTGATCGCGTTCGCGGTCATCGGCATCGTGGCGTTGATCGTGATGGCGACCATGTACATGCATGTGCCGGGCATGCTGGGGCTGGGTCGCTACCAGGTGAAGGTGGAGCTGCCGAGTACCGGCGGCATCTACCAGAATGCCAATGTCACTTACCGCGGCGTCCAAGTCGGCAAGGTCAAGTCGGTGACCCTGACGCAGGACGGCGTGCAGGCGAAGCTGTCGATCAACTCGAGCGCCAAGATTCCGGCCAACGCACCCGCGACCGTCGAGAGCGTGTCGGCGATCGGTGAGCAGTACGTCAACTTCGGCGCCCCCGACGGCGAGGCGTCAGGCAAGTTGAAGGACGGCGCGACGGTCACCGGTTCGGTTCCGACCGACATCAGGACGATGCTCACTCGCGCCGACGATCTCGTCGGAACCCTGCAGAACAGCCAGCTGCGCACCGTGGTCGACGAGGCCTTCACCGCGTTCAACGGCACCGGCGATGATCTGCAGCGGCTGCTGGATTCGATGAGCCTCTTCGTCGGCGAGGCGAATCGCAACGTCGATGTGGTGACCAAGCTCGTCGATCAGGCCGCCCCGCTCCTGGAGAGCCAGAGCACCACCAACGGCGACATCCGCCGATGGACCGGCAACGTACTCAAGGTGACCGATCAGATCCGGGCCAACGATCCGCAGGTGCAGCAGATCCTGCAGAAGGGGCCGGGCGTCGAGAAGCAGTCGCAGCAGTTGTTCTCCGGAATGCAGGCGACGCTGCCGCTGCTCATCGACAACCTGAGCGTCTCGGCCAAGACGATGGCGATCTATCACCCGAACCTGAGGCAGATCCTCGTGCTCTACCCGCGGCTGATGGGCACGCTGATCTCGGCGGTCAACAACGGCGATCCCCGCAAGGGCGCCAAGGTGTCGTTCAACGTCCCGAGCTTCCAGGATCCGCCGGGCTGCACCATCGGCTTCCTGCCGGCCTCCGAACGCCGCGGCTCCGGCCCCGATCCGGCGCGCGAGCTGCCGCCGGGCCTGCTGTGCCGCGTCGCCCACGACTCGCCGATGGCGGTTCGTGGTGCGCGCAACTACCCGTGTGCCGAGTTCCCCGGTCGGCGGGCCCCGACACCGGCCGAGTGCCGCGACGGGTACAAGCCGCTGAACCAGCAGCAGTACGCCTTCCCGAAGGGCATTCCCGGTGTGCTGCCGGCGCCGACCAATCCGCCGCCGCAGGGGATGGTCGCCGAAGCGAACCCGGCCGCCGACGACGGTAGTCCGGCCGTGTACGCGACGACGTATGACCCCGCCACCGGTGACTACATTGGACCGGACGGCAAGACGTACAACGCAGGCCTCGGCACCGATGGTGCACAGGCGCAAGGAGGCAACTCTGGATGGCAGAGTCTGATCACATCGACTCTGAACTGAGTGGTGAATCGTCCGAAGTCAGTAAGAAACCGCAGGTGAGCGGGGAGTCAGACGGCGCCGATACGGCTTCGACGGATTCCCCGAAGCCGGCTGGCGACGCGAAACTGATTGGGGATGCGAAGGCGGCCGCGGCGAAGATTCGTCCGGTGAAGCCGAGCCGCAAGCGGCAGCGCGGTGCGGCCGCGGGTGCCGCGAAGTCGGGCTCGGGCCAGGCCGACAAGGCGTCCGAAGCGGCGGATGACGGCTTCGAGCCGGCGGATATCGAAACCGCGGATACCGACTCGGATGTCGAGGAAGCAGCGACGTCGCTCGCGGCGTCGCCGAACTACCGGGATCGCCGCCGGGCGGCGCCGACCAGACCGCAGGCGCCGGTACGTCCACGAGGCAGCGGCCGCCGGATGGTGCTGGCGATCGTCGCCGTGTTCGCCTCGGTCGCGCTGGTGGCGATGATCGTCGGCGCCGTGCTGTTCGCGACCGCCACGAATCGCCTGAATTCCAAGGACGATTCGCAGCAGCAGTATGTCGACTTCGCGAAGCAGATCGTCGTGAACCTCACGACGCTGAATCCGCAGAATGTCGACCAGCTGGGGAAGCAGGTGTTCGACAACCTGTCGGGCGGCGCGCTGAATCAGATGCAGACGAACCTTCCGGGTTTCGTCTCCGCCGTTCAGAAGTACAGCTATTCGAGTAAGGGCACCATCATCGCCGCGGCAGTCGCCCGGGACGACAAGAACGAGCCGATCGCCGACAAGAACTCGGCGACCGTGCTCATCGTGTCGGGCTACCAGGCGACCTCGCCGCAGGATCCGAAGGATTCGCTGCTCAACAGCTTCCGCTGGAAGCTGGTCGTGACGAAGATCAACGGGCAGCTCAAGGTGACCGACATGCAGTGGGTGACGTAGTGAGCGACGAGACCGATATGCCTGACGAGAACGACGTGACGGGCGAGAACGACGCGACGGGCCAGAACACGTCGACCCCGGCGGACAGCGACGCCGACGCGGACACGGCTGCAGATACCGAGACTGCGGATACCAAGACTTCGGCGGCGCGCACGACTCCGGTGGCCCGCCGGGGCCGACTGAGCGGTGGCGCACGCACCTGGATCGTTGCCGGCGTGGCCGTGCTGCTGCTGGTAGCTGCGGCGGCGGCGTTGACCGTCACCGGTATTCGCTACAGCGACGCCCGCCGGGGCCCCAACGACGCTCGAGACGCCACGGCCACAGCGCGTTTGGCCGCCGAGTCGATGTTCGGCTACGACCCGAAGACCGTCGACAAGAACGTCGCGACGGCGAAGGGGCTGGTCGTCGGTGATGCCGCGAAGCAGTTCAGTGAGCTGGTCAACGATCAGAACATGGTGCTGATCGTGAAGAAGAACAACGTCAGCTCCAACTTGGCCATCCAGGGCTTGGGCGTGCAGGATTCATCGAAGAATTCCGCGACACTGCTGATCTTCATGAACCAGTCGATCACCCGGGGCGACAACCAGCTCGTCGATATCCAGGCGAGCCGGTTGATCTTCCAGATGAAGCGCGACGGCGGCAAGTGGAAGGTCAGCGGGATCGAGAAGATCAGCGATGACTCCGTGAACAAGTCGCTGCAGCCGGAGGGGCAGACGCCGCCTAACGCCGATCCCGCCATCGGGGGATCGGCTACGCCCGGGCAGCCGACACCGTCGCAGCAGCCGCAGCCGCAGCCGACCGAGGCGCCGCCGGCGCCCACGTCCGGACCGTAACGAGATGCCGTAACGACGGTTACAGGCGCACAACGAGATACGGCCCGCCGAGGATCTCCTCGGCGGGCCGTATTCGTTTGGATCAGCGGAGTGATCAGCCTTCGACGGTGTAACCCATCGGCAGGATGACCGACTTGTGCTCGAGGTACGACTCGAGGCCCTCGCGGCCGTTC
Organism: Jongsikchunia kroppenstedtii DSM 45133; assembly: GCF_000380485.1. Classification (GTDB taxonomy): domain Bacteria; phylum Actinomycetota; class Actinomycetes; order Mycobacteriales; family Mycobacteriaceae; genus Jongsikchunia; species Jongsikchunia kroppenstedtii. Next base: position 129,030 of record NZ_AQYG01000042.1, read on the forward strand.
TCGCGGCCGATGCCGGAGTTCTTGTACCCGCCGAACGGCGATCCGGGATCGATCGCGTACCAGTTGACGCCGTACGTTCCGGTGCGCACCTGTGCGGCGATCTCGATGCCGTGTTCTACGTCCGACGTCCACACCGAGCCGGCGAGCCCGTAGTCGGAGTCGTTGGCGATCTTGATCGCCTCTTCTTCGGTGTCGTAGTCGATGATCGACAGTACCGGACCGAAGATCTCCTCTTGGGCGATCTTCATGTCGTTGGTGACGTCGGTGAAGACCGTGGGGCTCAGGTAGTAACCGCCCTCCAGGCCCTCGGGACGGCTGCCCTCCAGGGCGACGGTGGCGCCGGCGTCCTTGCCGGCCTGGATGTAGCCCTCGATCTTGTCGCGCTGGTTGGCGGTGATCACGGGGCCGAGCTGCGCGGTCTCGTCGTCCGGCAGGCCTGGCTTCATCGCGGACGCCACGCCGACGATTGCATTGGTGAACTCTTCTTTCTTGCTGCGCGGCAACAGGATTCGGGTCTGCGCGACGCAGGCCTGACCGGTGTTCATCAGGCCGGCGAAGACCAGCATCCCCGCGAGCGAGTTGATGTCGGCGTCCTCGAGGACGATGGCGGCGGACTTGCCGCCCAGCTCCAGCGAACAGCGCTTGAGCGATTCGCCGCAGGCGGCGGCGATCTTGCGGCCGGCCGCGGTCGAGCCGGTGAACGTGATCTTGTCGACGTCGGGATGATCGACGAGGGCCTGGCCGGTCTCGGCGCCGCCCGGAACGATCGACAGCACGCCGTCCGGCAGGCCGGCCTCGGCGAACAGCTCGGCGATCACGTTGGCGCACAACGGGGTCTCCGGTGCCGGCTTGAGGACGACCGAGCAGCCGGCGGTGAGGGCCGGGCCCAGCTTGTTGGCGAGCAGGAACAGCGGGACGTTCCAGGCGATGATGGCGCCGACGACGCCGACCGGCTCGCGGGTGACCTTGGTCTGGCCGAACAGTCCCGACCGGTATTCGGTCCACGGGTAGGCGGCCGCGGCCTCCGCGTAGGCGCGCAGCGCCCCGGTCGCCGGCAGCACCTGCAGCATGTTGACGGTGGACGGCGAGGCGCCCATCTCGCTGGTGATGACCGCGGCGATCTCGGCCTCGCGCTCGTTGATCAGATCGGCGACCTTCGCGACCACCGCGGCACGCTCGGCCGGGGTCTTGTCGCGCCACACACCGGACTCGAACGCGGCGCGAGCGGACTTCACTGCGGTGTCGACGTCCGTGGCATCGGCGAGCGGGGTCGATCCCGAGTGCTGACCGGTGGCCGGGGAAACGACCTCAAGGGTCTGTGTGGAATGCGGCTGAACCCACTGTCCGCCGATATACAGCTTGTCGTAATCGCGGGCCGTGGTGGGTGCGGCGTCGACCGTCATGTGTCCTCCAGATCGGTGTGGTGTACCTCACCCGATACTAGAACACGTTCCAATTCTGCACCCAACGTCCAGTTCGCTGACCGGACACGCACGTCGACGGACGTGCATGTCCGGCCGCGGCTCAGGAGGTCGGCCTGGCGTCGAGGACGACGTCGAATTCGAGGAGTTCGGCTCCGGTGGAGACGGGGTTCTGGCGTTCGCCGGCGTGCGCCGCGCGCGCCGGGCCGCTGGCCCAGGCCTGGAAGTCCTCTTCGGACTCCCACTGCGTCACAACGAAGTAGCGCGACTCGCCCTTGGTGGGCCGCAGCAGCTGGAAGCCGAGGAATCCCTTGGAGCCGTCGACGGAGTGGGCGCGATTGGCGAAGCGCTTCTCGAGTTCGGGCCCGGCACCCTCGGGAACGGAGATCGCATTTATTTTCACAACAGCCATGAGGCCCACCGTAGCCTTGGGCGCATGATCGCGGAGGACCATGGCGGCGAAGGGCCGCCGATCCTGTTGCTGCACGGGCTGATGGGGCGCGGCCGCACCTGGCGGCGGCAGATTCCGTGGCTGCGCAGCTATGGCCGGGTGTTCACCATCGATGCCGCCTTCCATCGGGGCGCCGGGGCCGACCAGGCGACGGGGCCGGACGATATCGCCAACGAACGATTCGTCGCCGACATCGCCGAGGTGCTGACGGTGATCGACCGCGGTCCGGCAGTCCTGATCGGTCACTCGATGGGTGGGCTGCATGCATGGTGCACCGCGGCCGAGTACCCGGAGCTGGTCGCGGCGATCGTCGTCGAGGACATGGCCCCGGACTTCCGGGGCCGCACCACGGGGACATGGCAACCGTGGTTCGCCACCTGGCCCGACCGGTTCGACGGTCTGGCGCATGCGGTCGAGATGTTCGGGCCGATCGCCGGCGAGTACTTCTACGACGCGTTCGACGACGGGCGGCTGCACGGCGAACTGTCGGTCTGGGCCGATATCGCCGAGCGGTGGGGCGAGCGGGACTTCTGGGAGCAGTGGCAGCAGGTGCGGGTGCCGGCATTGCTCATCGAGGCCTCCGGCGGCGTCACTCCGGAAGGACAGATGCGGACGATGGCCGAGACCAACGAATTCGCGACGCTGTTGACGGTCGAGGGCGGTCATCTGCTGCACGACGATGCGCCGCAGATCTATCGCGGTGCGGTCGAAGCGTTCCTGGATGGGCTGACGGTGGCGCGCCCCAGTGGATCAGCCCTCGCCGGGGAGGGCGTAGCGGCCGGCCGCGGTCAACTCGACGAGACCGTCGGTCAGTAGCGAGTCTAGCGCCCGCATCCGTTGGTGCGGATCGGTCGGCCAGACCTGGTCGAGTCGGGCGCGTTCGACCGGTGAGTCGCTGTCGCGCAACACATCCAGCAGTAGGCCGCGCACCTGCCGATCGGTTCCGGCGAACTTCTGCACCTTGCGCGCGGGCCCGGTGTGCGCCGGTCGGCCCAGCTGCTGCCATCGGCACTGGGAGCGCAACGGGCAGTTCTCGCACCGGGGCTCGCGGGCGACGCACACCAGGGCCCCGAGCTCCATCAGCGCCGCCGAGAAGCGGGCCGCCCGTCGCCGTTGCGGCGGCAGCAGCGACCGCGCGTCGGCGAGGTCGGTCTTGCTGGGATTGCCGGGCTCGGCCCGACCGTGCACCGCTCGGGCGATCACCCGACGCACATTGGTATCCACCACCGGCACCGCCTGGCCGTAGGCGAAGCAGGCGACGGCTCGGGCGGTGTAGTCGCCGATCCCGGGCAGCGTCAGCAGGGTGTCGACGTCATCGGGGACCGTGTCATCGAAGCGTTCGGCGAGGACGCCGGCGCATTCATGCAGTCGCATCGCCCGGCGCGGATAGCCGAGCTTCCCCCAGGCGCGCACGATGTCGCCGACCGGGTCGGCGGCCATCGCGGACGGGGTGGGCCAGCGCTGCACCCATTGCTCCCAGATCGGCTGCACCCGAACGACGGGGGTCTGCTGCAGCATGATCTCGCTGACCAGAATGTGCCACGGGGACACTCCTTTTCGGCGCCACGGCAGATCCCGCTCAGCGGAATCGAACCAGCCGAGAAGGGCTGCGGCGACGTCGGCCGACCCGGCGTGCGGCATAGTGTCAGTCATGGCTAATCCGACTCCGGCACAGGCGTGGCAGAACCTTAAAGAGGGTAACGAGCGTTTCGTTTCGAGCAACCCGATTCATCCGAGCCAGAGTATCGAGACGCGCGAGCGGCTGACGGCGGGCCAGAACCCGCATGTGGTGCTGTTCGGCTGCTCGGATTCGCGAGTCGCGGCCGAGATCATCTTCGACCAGGGGCTCGGCGACATGTTCGTGGTCCGCACCGCGGGCCACATCATCGACTCGTCGGTTCTGGGCTCGCTCGAATTCGCGACCGAGGTGTTGAGCACCCCGCTGATCGTGATCCTCGGGCATGACAGCTGCGGCGCCGTCGGCGCGGCCGTGCAGGCGCTCGACTCCCTGCAGATGCCCGAGGGCTACCTGCGCGACGTGGTCGAGCGGGTGGCGCCGAGCGTGCTGGCCGGTCGGCAGGCAGGTCTGGCGCAGGTCGACGAATTCGTGGCCAAGCACGTCAAGGAGACCGCCCAGCTGCTGGTTCAGCGCAGCAGCAAGATCGCCGAGCGCGTCAAGAACAACGAGGTCGCGATTGTCTGCCTGACCTACACGCTCGCCGATGGTCGGATCGTGCTGCAGGATGCGATCGGCGACATCGGCGAAGACGCCACCGCCGGCGTCTAGTCGGAGCCGTCCGCGGAAGGGAAGGCGGTCGCGCCGGAGCCGCAGTAGGCTATTGGTCACAGAGTCAGTAATGCCCCCTACGTGACCGGATTGAGCAAGCCATGGCGCATCCGCATCCCAGCGACGACCGAGTGATCAAGACCCGCCGGATCAAGTTCAACTATCCGAGCGGGTCGATGGACAAGCACTACGTGCAGGGCGACCTGGTGATGAGCCATGTCGTCGCGGTGCTGTCGGCGATGTTCCCGGAGGGCGAGGACTTCTTCGTCCGATCGGTGCGGCACTTCGCCGACGACATCACCGATCCGGTGCTGCGGCAGCAGGTCGCGGGCTTCACCGGCCAGGAGGTGACGCACGGACGCGAGCACCGAGCGCTCAACGAGCGGCTGCAGCAGATGGGCTATCCGACCCGCCGTGTCGACCGGGATGTCAAGCGCGGTCTCGCGATGCAGATGCGGCTGTTCGGACCGCACTACAACCTCGCGACGACGGCCGCCCTGGAGCACTACACTGCGACGCTGGCCGAGGTGCTGCTCACCGACCCGAAGGCGCAGGAACTGTTGGGCGACGGCGAAGTTCGATCGCTGCTGCTCTGGCATGCCTTGGAGGAGTCCGAGCATCGGGCGGTGGCGTTCGACGTCTTCCGCGCCACGGGCGGCAGCGAACGCACCCGAATCTGGGCGATGCGCCGGACCACGTTCTTCTTCACGCTCTCCACGATCATCCACACGCTGCTGTCGATGCTCGGCGATCGCGCGACCTACAACCCGATCCGGACGGCAAAAAGCTTTGCTGCGCTGCGGCATTCGCCGTTCCTCCAGCGTTCGGTGATCCGCCGGCTGCGCGCCTACAATCGGCCGGGATTCCATCCGGACGACTTCGACAACACCGAGATCCTGGAGACCTGGACCGCCGAATTGTTCGGCAAACAGGGGCAATTGGCCGACCATCTGCGGTGAACCGCGGCGACGTGGACGCCGATTCCGGCGATCGCGACCCAATTCACAGTCAGGCACGCTCGACACGCCGCCCTAGATAACACTCCCGCGGCCGATCGGCAACTAGCGTGGGTTGCGTGTTTGAACCGCAGGGACCGTTGCCGCCAGAGGTGTATTGGCGTCGTCGTGTCGCCGCGGTGGGTGCGGCGGTTGTCGTTGTCGCAGTGGTCGTCGGCCTGATCTTCTGGGCGGCGTCGGGATCCGGCTCGAAGCCGAAGCAGGCGAACGACGCCCAGTCCGTCAGCCCGAGCACCACGTTGCCGTCGGCCGCGCCGAGTAGCGACGGGCAGAACGGCGGCGTCAGTGGCGGAGGCACCGGGCCCGGCGACAGCAGTGCGCCGGCGTCGAGCGATTCGGCCGCGCCGAGCGGTGGCCCCACGCCGGCCGCGGTTCCGGCCAGCGGCCTGTGCCCGGATCAGAACATCTCGGTGGTCCTGTACTCGGACAAGCCCGACTACGTCGTCGGCGACAAGGCGACCTTCACCATGGTCGTCACCAACGCCGGGGCCACCGCGTGCACGCGCGACGTCGGCCAGTCGATGCAGAACGTGACGGTCCGGACGCTCGACGGCACCAAGTACATCTGGTCGGCCGGCGACTGTGCGCCGATCGCGCAGGTCAACAACCAGGTGCTGCAGCCGGGCCAGCAGTTCAAGTCGAATATCGCGTGGTCGGGCACCACCAGCGCGCCGGGCTGCCAGGGCAATCGGACCCAGATCGGCCCGGGCAGCTACCAGGCGGTCGGCAAGCTCGGCGAGAAGCTCAGCGCGCCCATCACCTTCAACGTCGCAGCGGCCCCGATTCCCCCCGGCGCGTAGGTATTAGACGAGGGCAATCGTCGATCTGCCAAGGCCGAGGGAGGTCGACAATAGCGAAGCTATGTTGACCGACCGAGAACGCAGGCAGGCGGCGATTGGGCCGTCTAATCGAACCGCTCGATGCTGGACTCGGCAAGGCGAGACAGGCCTTCGCGGATGTGGCGGGCCCAGATGCTGCCGATGCCGTCGACGGCCTGGAGATCCGACGCGGTAGCCGCCAGCAGCGACTGCAGCGAACCGAAATTGCGCACGACGCGATCGATATGCGCGAACTGCAGGCGCGGCACGCGGGCCAGCAGGCGGTAGCCGCGGGGACTCATCGACGTGTCCTGCGCGTCGATGGTCATGGGATAGCCGAAGGCGCCGGCCAGGTTCGTCGGGTCCAGCAGGTCGGTGTCCGACAGGGATTCGATGGCCTCCAGGGCCAGTCGGACCTCCTCGGCGCCGGGCGCCTCGGGAGAGGCGAAGTAGTCGCGGACCACCAGCTCGCGCTGAGAGTCGTTGTCGCCCAAAAGCTCTTCCAACTGCAGCGATAACTGGCGACCGTCGGTGCCCAGCTCCAGGACGTACTGGTCGATCTCCAGCGACACCCGGCGCACCATCTCCATCCGCTGTGCGACCGTCATGGCGTCGCGCAGGGTCACATAGTCCTCGATCTCGGCGCGCGACAGCTGGGCGTTGACCTCGTCGAGGCGGGTCTTGTAGCGCTCCAGCGTCGACACCGCGAGATTCGCGCGGGACAGGATGGCGTCCGAGCTCTCGACGATGTGTCGTTCGCCGCCGATGTACACGCGCACGATCGACATCGACGCGCTGACCGAGATCACCGGGTGGCCGGTCTGCATCGCCGTCCGCTCGGCGGACCGGTGCCGGGTGCCGGATTCCTCGGTCGGGATCGACGGGTCCGGCACCAGTTGCACGTTGGCCCGCAGGATGCGATTGCCGTCGGTGGACAGCACCACGGCGCCGTCCATCTTCGACAGCTCCCGCAGCCGGGTGGGCGCGAAGGCGACGTCGAGCCGGAATCCGCCATCGCAGATCCGTTCCACCTCGGCGTCGTGGCCCAGGACGATGAGTCCGCCGGTGCGGCCGCGCAGGATGCGTTCGAGCCCGTCGCGCAGGGGCGTGCCGGGGGCCACCCGGGCAATCGCGGAGCGGAGCAGCTCGGCGGTCGACATCGAAGTCGGATCGAGTGCCGAGGAGGCCGGATCGGTCATTGGCTTAGATTAGCTTCTTGTGAAGAGCAGTTTTATCGTGCCCGCCGACGCCGTCCCGCCGACCAGGCATGAACGTGCGGCCGCGCCGGGCGAGCAGATCCGTCCGCATAACCCGACCTGCTTCGGCTGCGGGCCCGAGAGCCCGACCGGGCTGCACATGACCGCGGTGGCCGGCGACCGCATCGACTGTTCGGCGACGTTCACCGTCGAGCCGAAGTTCGAGGGCGGGCCGGGCGTGATCCACGGCGGCATCCTGTCGACCGCATTCGACGAGGCCATGGGTCTGTGCCTGAAGCTGATGCGGGTCATCGCGGTGACCGCGCATCTGGAGATCGACTTCGCCAAGCCGATCCTGCTCGGCACCGAGCTGCGGTTCGAGTCGGAGGTCCTCGGCCAGGTCGGCCGGAAGCTCTACAGTCAGTCGATCGCGTACTCGGGAGATGTCGAGGTCGCACGCGCGCACGCGCTTTTCATCACCGTGCAGCCGGAGCGGCACTTCAAGGACTCGTATGCGCTGAGCCAGCGCGCCGACCACTACGAGCAGCGCGTCGAGATGGATGACATCCAGGCTCCCTGAGGCCTGACGCCGGAGGGCCTCAGAAGTCGTAGTTCTCGGTGGCCACCGCGGCCCGCGAGGCCTCGTAGATGTCCTTGACGGCGGTGATCTTGATGCCCTTGGGCAGGTTGTCCGAGCCGTGCGGCACGATCGCGTGCCGGAAGCCCAGCCGCTTGGCCTCCGCGACGCGTTGACCGATCGCCGTCACCCGGCGCACTTCGCCGGCCAGCCCGACCTCGCCGATCGCGACGGTCGAGCGGGGGAGGGCCTTCTTGCGCACGATGGACGCGATCGCCAGGGCGGTGGCGAGATCGGCTGCGGGCTCGTGCAGCCGCATCCCGCCGACGGTGGAGACGTAGACATCCTGCTTGCCGGTCCGGATGCCGAGCAGGGTGTCGAGCACTGCGAGAACCATTGCCACCCGGGTTGATTCGAGCCCGCTGACCGCGCGCCGCGGGCTGGCCAGGGCCGAGTCGGCGGCCAGCGCCTGCACCTCGCCGAGCAGTGCTCGCTTCCCGTCCATCGCGACCGTGATCGCCGAGCCCGCGACCTCGCCGTCGCGGTGATACAGAAACAGCCCGGACGGGTCGGGAACCTCGTGAATCCCGTTCTCGCGCTGTTCGAAACAGCCGACCTCGTCGGAGGCGCCGAAACGGTTCTTGATGCCGCGGACCATACGCAGGGACGACTGCTTGTCGCCCTCGAAGGCCAGCACCACGTCGACCAGATGCTCCAGGGACCGCGGCCCGGCGACCGCGCCGTCCTTGGTGACATGTCCGACCAGCACGACGGCGACACCCGAGTTCTTCGCCAGGGACGTCAAAGCCGTTGTGATGGCGCGGATCTGGGTGACGCCGCCGGTGACCCCCTCGGCGTGTCCGGCCGTCATCGTCTGCACCGAGTCGACCACCATCAGAGTCGGCTGGACCTGCTCGACGTGGCCGAGCACCGTGGCGAGATCGGACTCGGCGGCGAGGAAGACCTCTTCGTGGACCGCGTCGGTGCGCTCGGCCCGCAGCCGCACCTGGCCGGCCGACTCTTCGCCGGTGACGTAGAGCGCCCGCCGGCCGCCATGGGCCCAGCGCTTGACGACCTCCAGCAGCAGGGTCGACTTCCCGACGCCGGGCTCGCCGGCGAGCAGCACCACCGAGCCGGGGACGATGCCGCGCCCGAGGACCCGGTCGAGTTCGCCGACGCCGGTCGGATGCGCATGGCTGGTCTTGGCGTCGATCTCGGTCATCCGCCGAGCGGCCGTCGCGGGTATCGCCGCAGTTGCGCCGGTCGATCGGGCTACGGCCGCCGGAGCGGCCGACTCATTGACGGTGCCCCACTCGCCGCATTCGGGGCAGCGGCCGACCCATTTGGCGGGGGTGTGGCCGCAGGCGTCGCAGCGATATGTGGACCGGGGTTTGGCCATGCGCGCAGGCTAATGCGTGGCTGTGACAGCGAAGCGACCCGCCGAGAGATCGACCGGCCGGTCGGCGATCAGTGCTCGCCGCCCCAGGGGACGTTGATGAGGGTCTGGCTCGCGGGCACCGGCTGCGTCGGCGACAGGCCGACCGGCGTCGGGACGGTGACGTCGCCCGACTGCGCGAAGTGGAAGGTGAGCGGAACGGTGAGACCCGAGCGGATGTCGCTGATACCGGTGAGGGTCGCCGTCGCGGTGGTGTTGCCCTCCACCGCCGCGGGCGCCGAGGTGACGCCTGCGGGCTTGCCGATGGTCAGTCGCTTGCCGGGGGCGATGTCGGTGGTACCGCTGAGGGCGACCGAGCCGCTCGGCGCGGTGATCGAGGTCAGTGTGTCCTTGTCGGTGGCGCTGCCGTTGCTGATCACCACGAAGAGCTGCAGCGGGCCACCGGCCTGCAGGAGCGCGTCGCCGTTCTCGGCGGGGTAGACGATCTGCGCGTCGCGCACGGCGAGCTGCTTGAGGCTTGCCAGGCCGCCGTTGACCGCAGGCTGCTGGTTCGCGGTCTGCGAGATCTGGCCCGCGCCGCAGGCGGCGGTACCGGAGATGACGCCGGCGGCGATCGCAGCGGCCGCCACTCCCGTGGCGACGCGAACCTTGGCGGAACGACGAGATGTGGTTGGCACCGGATGCTCCTTCGGCGGTCAGGGCCCTAACAGCGGTTTAGGGCTCCGGGGGCTCGCTACCGGGTCGGCGGATGTGACCCCGTGCGGCTTCACTACGGAGCGTAGTGGGCGAGGTGCGGTCGTAGGCGCTGGGGTGGCAAACCCGGCGAAAAATCCTGCGAAATGGTGCGACCCACAGCACATTTCGGCACCCTCGTCAACCCATGCAATGCACCTGCGGTACCGCTGACCTGCACCGTTGCCCAAGGGGTTGTTCGGTCCCGTGTTAGACTTAGGACATCGAAAGGGGCATGGAGCATTGAAATTCAAAGTTGGTGACACCGTTGTGTACCCCCATCACGGTGCCGCTCGCGTCGACGACATTGTGACTCGCACCATCAAGGGCGAGCAGGTCGAGTACCTGGTTCTTAAAGTCGCTGATGGCGATATGACCGTCCAGATCCCCTCCTCGAAGCTGGAGTACGTCGGTGTTCGCGACGTCGTCGGCGACGAAGGCCTCGACAAGGTCTTCGAGGTGCTCCGTGCGCCGCATACCGAGGAGCCGACCAACTGGGCCCGCCGCTTCAAGGCCAACCAGGAGAAGCTGAACACCGGCGACATCATCAAGGTCGCCGAGATCGTTCGCGACCTGTGGCGTCGTGAGCAGGATCGCGGCCTGTCCGCCGGCGAGAAGCGGATGCTGACCAAGGCGCGCCGGGTGCTCGTGGACGAGCTCTCGCTGGCGCAGAACACCAATGACGAGAAGGCCGAGAGCATTCTCGACGAGGTGCTGGCCGCGGCCTCCTGAGTCCCCGAACCAATCGGGAGTCGCCGGAAGTGACCGTCACTGCCCTGATTCCCGCAGCGGGTAGGGGCGTTCGTCTGGGCGCCGACGAGCCCAAGGCCTTCGTGGACGTCTGCGGGCGACCGATGCTGACCCGGGCCGTGTCCGGTGTGCTGGCGTCGGGCGTGGTCGACCGCGTGGTCGTGATGGTGCCGGCCGATCTAGTCGATGCCACCGCGGCGCTGGTTCCCGAATCGGTTCGGGTGATCGCGGGCGGAGCCGAGCGCATCGATTCGGTGCGTGCCGGCCTGCAGACCCTGACCGACGGCGACCCCGATGACATCGTGCTGGTGCATGACGCCGCCCGCTGTCTGACACCTGCCGCGGTATTCGAGCGCGTGGTCGCCGCCGCGGGCGACCGATACTGGGCCGGTGCGATCCCCGGAATTCCGGTCGCGGACACCATCAAGACCGTGAATGCCGCCGGCGGCGTGACCGGCACCCCACAGCGATCGGGCCTGCGGGCCATCCAGACGCCCCAGGGATTTCGCCTCGACGTGCTGCGCCGTGCCTACGCCCAGAACGGCCTGGACGATGTAGCCACCGACGACGCGGGACTGGTGGAGGCGATGGGCGGCGCGGTGCGCGTCGTCGCGGGCGACCCGCTGGCCTTCAAGATCACCACGGAATGGGACCTGCGCACCGCCGAGCGGGTCTTGGTGGCGGAATGAGCCTGGGCCGGGTCGTGTCTAGTCGAATGGATGAGGAGCAGATGTATGCGTGTCGGCATCGGTAGTGACGTCCACCCGATCGAACCGGGTCGCCCGTGCTGGATCGCCGGGCTGCTGTTCGACGATGCCGATGGCTGCACCGGGCATTCCGACGGCGACGTCGCGGTGCATGCGCTGTGCGACGCGCTGCTGTCGGCGGCCGGGCTCGGCGACCTCGGCGCGGTGTTCGGTACCGACAAGCCCGAGTGGGCCGGGGTGACTGGCGCACGAATGCTGGCCCATGTCCGCGAACTCCTGGAGGCGGAGGGCTACGGCGTCACCAATGCGGCCGTGCAGGTGATCGGCAACCGGCCCAAGATCGGGCCGCGACGCGACGAGGCGCAGCGGGCGCTGGGCGACATTCTCGGCGCCCCGGTATCGGTGTCCGCGACGACGACCGACGGCCTCGGCCTGACCGGCCGTGGCGAGGGCATTGCGGCCGTGGCGACGGCATTGCTGCACTAAACGATAAGATTCACGACCGTGACTCTGCGCCTTTACGACACCGCTGCCCGCGCGGTGCGCGACTTCGAACCGTTGCGCCCCGGCCACGCCTCGGTATATCTGTGCGGCGCGACGGTGCAGGGTGTCCCGCACATCGGCCACGTCCGCAGCGGCATCGCGTTCGACGTCCTGCGGCGCTGGCTGATCCATGAGGGGCTCGACGTCTCGTTCGTGCGGAATGTCACCGACATCGACGACAAGATCCTGCGCAAGGCCGCCGATGCCGGCCGGCCGTGGTGGGAGTGGGCGGCGACCCATGAGCGTGAATTCTCGTGGGCCTACGACCAACTGGGTGTGATGCCGCCGTCGGCCGAGCCGCGCGCGACGGGGTTCGTCACGCAGATGGTCGAGTACATGGAGCGGCTGATCGATCGCGGGCATGCGTACGCGGCGGCGGGCGACGTCTACTTCTCGGTGACGAGCCTGCCGGATTACGGGAAGTTGTCGGGGCACAAGCTCGATGACGTCCATCAGGGCGAGAGCGTCGCCGAGGGCAAGCGCGACGAGCGCGACTTCACGCTGTGGAAGGCCGCGAAGCCGGGCGAGCCGTCGTGGCCGACGCCGTGGGGCCCGGGCCGGCCCGGATGGCATCTCGAATGCTCGGCGATGGCGACGTCGCTGCTCGGCAGTGAGTTCGACATCCATTGCGGCGGTATGGATCTGGTCTTCCCGCATCATGAGAACGAGATCGCGCAGTCCGAGGGCGCCGGCGATCCGTTCGCGCGGTACTGGTTGCACAACGGCTGGGTCACGATGAGCGGCGAGAAGATGAGCAAGTCGCTCGGCAACGTGGTGGCGATCCCGGAGATGCTGAAGCGGGTGCGCCCGGTGGAGCTGCGCTACTACCTCGGCAGCGCCCACTATCGCTCGATGCTGGAGTACTCCGAGGGTGCGCTGCATGAGGCCGCCGCCGGCTACCGGCGGATCGAATCCTTTGTGGAACGGGTGCATTCGCGCGTCGGCGCGGTGGAACCGGGTGAGCTTCCGGAGGGCTTCGTCGCCGCGATGAACGACGACATCGGCGTGCCCGCCGCGCTCGCCGAGGTGCATGGCACCGTCCGCGCCGGCAACACCGCGCTCGAGGCGGACGACCATGACGCGGCGCTGGCCGCCGCCGGGTCGGTGCGCGCGATGATGGCCATCCTCGGCACCGATCCGCTGGATGAGAAGTGGCGCAGTGCCGCCGCGGATACGAAATCGCATGAGGCGCTGGATGTTCTGGTGCGTGCCGAGCTCGATCGCCGAGCCCGGGCGCGCACTGAGAAGAATTGGGCGGTTGCCGACGAGGTACGAGACCGGCTCGCGCAGGCCGGTATCGAGGTGACCGACACCGCCGATGGCGCGCAATGGACATTGAAGGATGACTGATGGCCGGTAACTCGAAACGCCAAGGCGCAGTGCGCAAGGGCGGCACCAAAAAGGGGCAGACGACCGGCTCGGGCGGACAGCGCCGCAAGGGTCTCGAGGGTCGCGGCGCGACGCCCAAGGCCGTCGACCGCGTCTATCACCCGGCGCATAAGCGCGCGAAGGCCGCGGCCAAGACGAGTGCCGGCGGTCCGCGTCGGCGCCCGGCCACCCGCAAGGAGGTGGGCGGGCCGGAATACGTCGTCGGCCGTAACCCGGTGGTCGAATGCCTGCGGACCGGCGTACCCGCAGCCGCGTTGCACGTCGCGCTCGGCATCGAGGCCGACGAGCGGGTCAGCGAGGCCGTGAAACTGGCCGGTGACCAGGGCATATCGATTCTGGAGGTGCCCAAGGCCGAACTGGATCGGATGAGCCCCAACGGTCTGCACCAGGGCCTGGCTCTGCAGGTGCCGCCGTTCCAGTACGCGCATCCGGATGATCTGCTCGCCGCAGCGCAGCAGAGCGGGCATCCGCCGCTGCTGGTGGCGCTCGACAACATCACCGATCCGCGCAATCTCGGTGCGGTGATCCGGTCGGTGGCGGCGTTCGGCGGGCACGGCGTGCTGATCCCGCAGCGGCGCAGCGCGAGCGTCACCGCTGTGGCGTGGCGTACCAGTGCCGGCGCGGCCGCCCGGCTGCCGGTCGCGCAGGCCCCGAATCTGACTCGGACACTGAAGGATTGGTCCGCCTCCGGCGCGCAGCTGGTCGGCCTGGATGCCGGCGGCGACGTGAGCCTCGACGAGTACGACGGGACCGGCCCGACCGTGATCGTGGTCGGCTCCGAGGGCAAGGGCCTGTCACGGCTGGTGCGGTCGAGCTGCGATTCGATCTTGTCGATCCCGATGGCCGGTGATGTCGAAAGCCTCAACGCGTCCGTCGCGGCGGGTGTGGTGCTGGCGGAATTCGCTCGTCAGCGCCGGGCGCAGTAGTCGCACGTCTAGCCGGTCCGAGTCCCGCTAGGTGACCTGAGTCACTGACTGATAGCAATGCTTCGGTAAAGTTTCTTCTTATGGTCAATGCTGACTTCACGTCCGGCCCGACGATCACGATCGCCGACGGTCGGCTCCGGGGGACTACCGACGGCAAGTTGAACGCCTGGCGGGGGATCCCTTTTGCGGCGCCGCCCGTCGGTCCGCTGCGCTGGCGGGCGCCGCAGCCGGTGCAGCCGTGGGACGGAGTCCGTGAGGCCGGCGACTTCCGGAATGCGCCGCCGCAGCCGCCGCGGGCCGCGGCGACGTCGGTCGGCAAGTATCAGCCGATCTCCGAGGACTGCCTGACGCTGAACGTCACCGCCCCAGCGACCCCGTCCGCCAAGCCGCGGCCGGTGATGGTGTTCATCTATGGCGGCGGGTACCTGGTCGGGACCTCCGCGACCCCGCTGTACCGGGGCAGCTCGCTGGCACAGCGCGGCGAGATGATCTACGTGTCGATCAACTACCGCATCGGCGCGCTGGGCTACCTGGACCTGACCCGATTCAGCACGCCGGAACGGCCGTACGACAGCAACCTCGGCCTGCGGGATCAGGTGGCGGCGCTGCGATGGGTGCAGCGCAACATCGCGGCATTCGGCGGCGACCCGGACTGCGTCACCGTTTTCGGCGAGAGCGCCGGCGGCAACGCGGTCACCACACTGTTGGCCACACCGGAGGCGAACGGCCTGTTCCATCGCGCCATCGCGCAGAGCTCGGCGCCCGGGCTCACCGTCGATCACGCGGCCGCGCAGCGGGTGACCGATCAGTTCATCGAGCAGTTGGGGGCGTCCGCGCTGTCCGGTCGCACCCTTACCGACCGGCTGGATGCTGCGACGCCGGCGGAACTCGGGAAGATCACGATGCGGCTCGTGCGCGAGGCCGGGAAGCAGAAGCAGGGGATGCCGCTGCTGCCGTTCGGCCCCATCATCGATGGCGACTTCCTGCCGGACGAGCCCGCGGTGGCGATCGCTGCCGGACGCGGCGCGAAGGTGCCGCTGATCATCGGCACCAACCGCACCGAGGCGAACCTCTTCACCAAGATCCCGGGCAACAAGCCGTCGCCGACCGGAATCGAGCACGGTCTGCTCGCCGGAAATCGGACCGCGGCCGCGGCCATTACCGGCTGCTACCGCGGCTATCCCGATCGTCGGGTGTGCGCCCGGATCATCGGCGATGCGATCTTTTGGGCGCCGAGCGTGCAGATCGCCGAGGCGCACAGCAAGCACGCACCGACCTACTTCTATCGGTTCGATTACGCCCCGAGAACGATGAAGGCGTCGGGCTTCGGCGCGACCCATGCGTCCGAGCTGCTCGCGGTCTTCGGCGTGTATCGCGGTAGCTTCGGCCGCACGTTGGCGATGTTCGGCGATCGCAAGACGGCCCTGGACGTCACCGATGAGATGCAGCGCGACTGGATCTTCTTCGCCCGCACGGGTGTTCCGGCGTCGGACTGGCCGAAGTACGGCACGTCGGCGCGCACCACCAAGATCATCGACGACCACAGCTATCTGGTGCACGATCCGGCCGCACAGCAGCGCCGGGCGTGGGCCAACTATTACTCGACCCTGCCGTCGCCGGAACCGACTCGGGCGGTCGGCTAGCGGCGAGACACCGCGCGGACGGCGATGCCGTGCGCGGTGAGGCTCTCCCGCGCCGCGCGCGCGTGTTCGACCGCGCCGGGGGTGTCGCCGTGTAGACAGATCGATTGCGCGGCGATCGTGATCGGCTCGCCGTCGGCCGCCGTGATCGCGTTGCCGGTGGCCAGGTCGAGCACTCGCTGCGCGACCGCCTCGGTGTCGGTGAGTACCGCGCCGGGTTCGCTGCGCGGCACCAGGGTGCCGTCGCTGCGGTAGCCGCGATCGGCGAAGGCCTCGGTGATGACCGTGAGCCCGGCGTCCTCGGCGATCTGCAGCGAGCGCGATCCGGGCAGCCCCATCAGCGGCAGGCTGCCGGCCGCGACCACGGCGTCGACGACCGCTTCGGCCTGACTGTCGTGGCTGACGATCGAGTTATACAGCGCCCCATGGGGTTTGACGTAGGACACGGTGGTGCCCACGGCGTCGGCGATCGCCCGCAGGGCGCCGATCTGATAGATGACGGCGGCGGTCAGGTCGTCGGGGTCGATGTCGATGAACCGGCGCCCGAATCCCATAAGGTCCGGATAGGAGACCTGGGCGCCGATGGTGACCCCGGCCGCGGCGGCCGCCCGGCAGGTGCTGACCAACGTGGCCGGGTCGCCGGCATGGAAGCCACATGCGACGTTCGCGCTGCTGATCACCTGCAGCAGGGCTTCGTCATCGCCGAGTCGCCATTGGCCGAAGCTTTCGCCGAGGTCGGCGTTGAGGTCGATGCTGGAGGTCACCAGCTAAGTCTAGGAACCGGGGGCGTGGTCAGCGAGGAACGACGCCGATCACCGGCACCCGGCCGCCGACGGCGGTCCGGAAGTTCACCAGCGCGCGCTTGATGTGGTCGGGGCTGGTGACGACGACCAGTCCGGTCGTGTGCCGGCCGCAGGCGATGGCCCAGCTGTTGTTGGCGTTGCCGACGGTGTCGCGGGCGGCGTTCTCGGCGGTGATCCGCCAGGGCGGCACCCCGCTCTGCGCCAACCAGGTCTTCATCGCCTGCGCTTCGGTGCGGCCGCCCCTGGGGTTGCCGCCGGTGACGATGATCGGCGCGCCGGGGTAGCGCAGCGCCAGGTCGCGGGCCGTCTGCAGGCGGGTGATCAGGGTGGGGCGCATGCCGCCGCCGGGGAGCAGGCCGTAGCCGAGGACCACGATGGTGGTGGCGGCGGGGTCGAACAGCAGCGGGAGCGGCGGGTTGGACGAGAATCGCTGCTGCTTGGTGCACGACTGGATCTGCTGCAGCACTGGCGTCTGGCAGCCGACGGCGGTCGACAGGAACCCGCTGTAGCCCGGCGCTGCACCTGCCGTCGGCGTGCCCATCACGAGAACGGTTCCGGTGATGGTCGCCGCAGTGAGCGTGGCAGCCGCCAGCCGCTTGAGTCGCACGATGATCTGCCCCTGATTCGAAACGGGCCCACGAGTAGCCGCGGACCGCCGTCGAAAGGCTATCGAATTGCGAACGACGTGTTAGCTAATTGCAACAATTGCGTCGAAAATCTTCCCGAGACCGCGGCCCGAGTCAGGAACCGTACGCGCTGCCGCTGGGGTCGTTGGCGACGACGCCCTCCACCGGCACCGCACCGCCGACGGCCTCGCGGAAGTTGATGAGTGCACGGCGCAGATGGTTGCCGCTGGTCACCACCACGAGTCCGGTCGCGCCCCGGCCGCGGGCGATCGCCCAGCTGTTGTTGGCGTTCTCAACGGTGCTTCGGGCCCGGTTCTCGGCGGTGATCCGACCGGCGTTGATGCCCGCGCCGATCAGCCAGGACCGCATCGCCTGCGCCTCGGTGCGTCCGCCGTGCGGGTTGCCGCCGGTGACGATGATGGGCGCGGCGGGATTCTGGTTGGCCAGATCGCGGGCGGCCATCAGGCGGGTGATCAGCTCGGGGCGCATGGCGCCGTTGCCCAGGAGTCCGTACCCGAGAACCACGATGTTGGTTCCGAGTGGATTGAAGGTCAGGATGATCGGCGTCTCGGGAGACAGCATCTGGGCATTGGTGCAGAGCTGGATCAGCTGCTCGATCGGGGTCTGGCATCCGCCGACCGTGGAGACGAATCCGTTGTAGAGCGGGTCGACGATCGGTACCGCCGCGGCCTGCGGAGTTCCGACAGCGACGCCGGTGCCGGCGATTGCCACGGTCGCGAGTGCGGCAGCGGTCATTCGTCGAACGCGCATGTGAAGGGCCCTCTCGTGTCGCTGGACCCGTCGAGCCGCGGGCCGAGCCCGACTGTACCGACGGGCTTGATGACCGTGGTCACTTCAAGCAAAGCGTAGCTAACTAGGGCGTGTCTCCTAATGATTGGGTGATCGGTCGCTGATGATCGGTGGATGAGTTCTAGGTGTGAGTCGCTCAGTGATGCGCAGTGGGAGCG
>NZ_AQYG01000043.1 GCF_000380485.1 Jongsikchunia kroppenstedtii DSM 45133
GGGCCTACACCAACGGGGTGAACCGGCGGATGCTCGCTGGCCGCGGCATCAAGACCGTTATCCCGCAGAAGAGCACCGAGACCGACGCCCGCAAACGCAAAGGCTCCACCGGTGGGCGGCCTCCTGCTTTCGATGCAGTCCTTTACAAGGGCCGCAACGTTATTGAGCGTTCCTTCAACGACACCAAGCAGTGGCGCGCCCTGGCCACCCGCTACGACAAACTCGCCATCACCTACCGAGCCGCCGTGGTCCTACAGGCATGCCTCCGCTGGACACGCCTATTAGGAGACACGCCCTAGCTGAAGGATTGCTGAAGCCCCGTCCGCGGTCGCTCTGGTCGGAGGTCTTTGCGGATCAGTCGGCATCGAGCAGCGAGACGAACGCCCGCGCCGCCGGCGAGAGTGGGTCTTCGCGGTGAAAGCACGTGCCGGCGCGCGTCGGCTCCATGTCGACCAGGCGCAGCTGAGCTCCGAGCTTCTCCGCCAGCCGCGCCTCGGGTTCGGGAAGCAGCGCCACGCCGGTCCCGGCGAGCAGGAGCGGCAGCATCATCTCGCGGTGGTCGGTCTGCACCGCCACCGGCGGCATCGGCAGATGCGCCGCCGCCAGCTGGGCGACGAATTCGATTTGATTGGCGGACTTTTCGGGCACGTTGAGCAGGAGCCGAAACCGCACCAGATCGGTGAGCTGGATCGGATCGGCTTCGGGGACATCGGTGGCGTCGGGCGCGAAGACGGCGTACAGCTCGGGCGAGATCGCCAGCGGGAACGCGATGTGTCGCGGATACGGGGCCGGGTGGTCGGTGACCAGCAACTCGGCCTCGCCGCGGCGGAGCAGCTCGAACCCGTCCGGCCCGAACGGTGCGTGCAGCACCCGGACGGCCACGTCCGGGAAGCGTCTGCGGAACGACACGATCGGCGGGCCGAGCGCGTCGACCGCGATACCGTGCACCACCGCGATGTCCAGCCGGCCGGTGTGCAGCGACTCGACCGATTCCACCGCGGCTCGGGCGTTGTCGAACGAGCGCAGCGTCTGCCGGGCCGGGCCGACGAGGGCGCGGCCGGCGGGGGTGAGCGTGAGCCGCTTGCCACGCACGAAAAGCGGCGTCCGCATCGACCGTTCCAGCTCGCGGATCGACTGGGAAACCGCTGGTTGACTGAGGTGCAGGCGTCGTGCGGCGGCCGAGATGCTCTGCGCGTCCACCACGGCTATGAAGTGTGCGAAATGCCGCCGCTCCATAAGTGGAAGTTATCACTGGTCAAGGCAACTGGGCGGTTTACTTCGGGAACGACCCTTCCTAACGTCGATCGCATGGGCACATTGGATGGACGCGTAGCGGTGATCACCGGCGGTGGTCGTGGACTTGGACGTGAGCACGCGCTGCTCTTCGCGAAGGAGGGGGCAAAGGTCGTCGTCAACGATCTCGGCGGCGGTCCGGCAGGCGAGGGCTCGGACATTTCGGCCGCGCAAGCGGTCGCCGACGAGATCGTCGACGCCGGTGGCGAGGCCGTCGCCAACACCGACAGCGTGACCGACTGGGAGGGCGCGCGTCGGCTCATCCGGTCGGCCGTGGACGCGTTCGGCGACCTGCATGTCGTCGTGAACAACGCCGGCATCCTGCGCGACCGCACGCTGGTGAACATGTCCGAGGATGAGTTCGACACCGTCGTGAACGTTCACCTCAAGGGGACGTTCGCGGTGACCCGTCATGCCGCGGAGTACTGGCGCGAGCAGGCGAAGAACGGTATCGACGTCGATCGCGTGCTGATCAACACGTCGTCGGGATCGGGGCTGCACGGCAACCCCGGGCAGGCCAACTACGCGTCAGCGAAGGCCGGCATTGCCGCGATGACCCAGATAGCCGCCAAGGAGCTGGCGCGATATCACGTGCGCGCCAACGCCATTGCGCCGGTCGCCCGCACCCGGCTGACCGAGCAGACGCCCGGCCTCGGTCAGGTGATGACCGAATCCATCGGCGCCGACTTCGACGAATGGCATCCCGCCAATATCTCGCCGCTGGTCGCGATGCTCGCGGCGGCCGACTGTCGTTTCACCGGCCAGGTCTTCCGGGTCTCCGGCGGCGATGTGGGCCTGTACCAGGGGTGGACGGTGGTCGACCGGGTGAGCAGCGACAAGCGTTGGGCCATTGACGATCTCGCCGCCGCCACCGCGCACATGCCGGCCGAACCGGTCAGCGAACTGCCGGGCAAACACAACGAGAAGGCCAAAGCCATCCGAGGTGGAGTCTGAGTCGATGAGCCCCACCTACGAGATGCGCATAGAGCAGGGCAAGATCGCCGAATTCGCCCGTGCGACGATGTCGGACCACCCCGATTTCGCGGGTGAGAACGCGGTGGCGCCGCCCACGTTCCTGACGACATCGGGCTTCTTCTGGCAGACCGACGAATCCAAAGCTGTTGCGGCGCACGGCCTGGATCGTGCCCGAACGCTGCATGCGCAGCAGGAGTACATCTTCCACGGTGAGCCGCCGCATGCGGGTCAGGTGCTGACGGCCTCCGCACGCATCGCCGACCGCTACGAGAAGGTGGGCAAACGCGGCGGCACGTTGACATTCGTCGTCGTGGTCACCGAATATCGTGACGAACAGGGCAATCTGGTGGCCGAACAGCGCTCCACCGCGGTTGAGACCGCGCACGCGCCGAAGGCGGGCTGACATGAACGCACCCTCGATACATATTCCGGCGGTGGGGGACCGACTGCCCGAACGCGAATTCGGCCCGCTCACGATCACCGATATAGTCCGCTATGCGGGTGCCTCCGGCGACTTCAATCCCCTGCATCACGACGATGCGGTGGCCCGGGCGGCGGGCTTCGATGGCATCTTCTCGATCGGCATGTTTCAGGCCGCGTTGCTGGGTACGTTCGTCGTAGAGCGGCTGGGGCCGAGCAATATCCGGCGGTTCACCACCAGATTTTCCGAGCAGGTGTGGCCCGGTGACGTCCTGGTGTGCGCCGGGGTCATCACCGATGTGCAGCGCGACGACGCCGGCGTGACGGTGGCGGTCGACCTGACGTGTACGCGTCGCGGTGGCGGGGTGGCCATTGCCGGTTCGGCGGAGTTCCGGCTCGAGAATGGGACGGAGGCAGGATGACCGACATGGTGGGAGTGGTCGGGTACGGCGCGTACCTCCCGGTCTGGCGCCTCGACCGGGAGGCGATCGGGCAGGCTCTCGGGTCTGGTGGCGGCCGCGGCACGCGGGCGGTTGCCGGCTACGACGAGGACTCCACTTCGATGGGTGTAGGCGCCGGCCTGGCGGCACTCGACGGCGCGCCCGCGCCGGACGAGCTGATATTCGCCTCGGCCACACCGGCATACACCGACAAGACCAATGCCACGATCGTCCATGCGGCGCTGGCGCTGGACCGCGGCGCGGCGGCCTATGACATCGTCGGCGCGGCGCGCGGCGGAATGGGTGCGCTGTCGGCTGCCGCGGATGCGGCCGCCGCCGGCCGGGGCACCCTCGCGGTGCTGTCCGACATCCGTACCGGTCTGCCGGGCTCGGCCGACGAACGCGATGGCGGAGATGGCGCGGCCGCGGTGATGTTCGGGACGGGCGACGCCGTCGTCGCCGAGCTTCTGGGCCGGGGCAGCGCGACCGCAGAATTCTTGGACCGCTGGCGGGCGCCGGGTGACGCGTCGAGCCGGATCTGGGAGGAACGCTTCGCCGAGGGCATCTATCGCGAGCTGGCGGCCGAGGCCGTCGACGGCGCCGTGAAGTCCGCCGGGCTGACGCTCGCCGACGTCGACAAGGTCGCGGTCGGCGGCCTGCATCGGCGTGCGGTCGGTGCCGTCGGAAAGACATTGGCGGCCGATGCCGAACTGGTCGACGACCTCGTCGCCACCATCGGCACGACCGGCACCGCGCAGCCCGGACTGCTACTGGCGACCGCATTCGACACGGCGGCGGCCGGTGATGTCGTTCTGCTGGTGCATCTTGGAGACGGCGTCAACGCCATGGTCTTTCGCGCCACCGATGCGTTGCCGTCCTATCGCGAGCGTCGCACGGCTCCGTCCGTAGCCGAGCAGATCGACGGGATGCCGATCGCCTATCCGCGCTTTCTCACCTGGCGCGGCTTCCTCGATCGGGAGCCGCCGCGTCGCCCGGACCCGGATCGCCCGGCCGCACCGCCGGCGGCACGCAACAGCGAGTGGAAGTTCGGGCTCTCGGGCTCGCGGTGCGTCGATTGCGGCACTCGGCATCTGCCTGCTGTGCGAGTGTGCCGCACGTGCCACAGCGTCGATCACATGACCCGCCAACGGATTGTCGGTGAGCGCGGCACCATCGCCACCTTCCAGGCGGACCTGCTTGCGTACACATTGAGCCCGCCGCTCATCGGCGCGGCCATCAACTTCGGGAGCGACGGCGAATCGGATGCGGACGGTCGGCTGATGTGTGAGATCACCGATGCCGACCCGGACGCGCTGAAGATCGGCGATCCAGTGGAGATGACATTCCGGCGGCTGTATACCACCGCCGACGGCGTGCACAACTACTTCTGGAAGGCCCGTCCGGTCCGGGCGGCGAGGAGCTGATTCGTATGGCAACACATGGTATTCGCGACAAGGTCGCCATCGTCGGCATGGGCTGCACGCCGTTCGCCGAGCACTGGACCAAGAGCGCCGAGGACCTCCTGGTCGACGCCAACGTCGAAGCGCTCGCGAGCGCCGGGATCGCGCAGGACGATGTCGACGCCTACTGGCTCGGGACACTGGCATCGGGCAACTCCGGTCAGCTGCTGTCGAAAGCCTTGAAGCTGAACTACAAGCCGGTCACCCGGGTCGAGAACTTCTGCGCGACCGGATCGGAGGCCTTTCGCAACGCCTGCTACGCGGTGGCATCCGGGGCGGTCGATGTGGCGATGGCCATCGGCGTCGAAAAGCTGAAGGACTCCGGTTATTCCGGATTGGTCAGCGGGACGTTCCCGAACGACGGCACGATTCCCGGGCTCACCGCGCCGGCATCGTTCGGCCTGCTGGCGCCGGCGTACGCGAACGCGTACGGCCTCGACGATGACGACCTCAAGGACGTCATCACCCGGATCGCCTGGAAGAACCATCACAACGGTGCGCGGAACCCGCGGGCGCAGTTCCAGAAGGAGATCTCGCTCGAAGCCATCCGCAAGAGCCCCAAGGTGTCCGGCATGCTCGGCGTCATGGACTGTTCCGGTGTCTCGGACGGGTCGGCGGCGGCGATCGTCGTCCGCGCCGAGGATGCCCATCGCTACACCGACAAGCCGTTGTACGTGAAGGCGCTGTCGATGGTCGCCGGACCGGGCGACGGACCAATGGACCCGACGTTCGACTACACCTCGATCCGGGAGGTGGTCGAGTGTGCCCGCAACGCCTATCGCGAAGCGGGCGTGGACAACCCGCGGGCAGAGTTGGCGCTCGCCGAGGTGCACGACTGCTTCACGCCGACGGAATTGGTGCTGATGGAGGATCTCGGCTTCAGCGAACGCGGCAAGGGGTGGCGGGACGTGCTGGACGGCACGTTCGACCTGGACGGCGAGCTGCCGGTGAATCCCGATGGGGGACTGAAGAGTTTCGGGCATCCGATCGGGGCGTCCGGGTTGCGGATGCTCTTCGAGTGCTGGCTGCAGTTGCGCGGCGAGGCGCCGCCCGAGCGCCAGATAGCAAGTATCGCCAGCGGCGACCGCAAGCTCGGCCTGACGCACAACCTCGGCGGCCGGCCGGGCGACTGCGTCAGCTTCATCTCGGTCGTCGGTGCGGAGGCGTCGGAATGAAACGAACGCTGTTCGAGCAGGAGCACGACGACTTCCGGGCGACCATCCACAAGTTCTTCGAGTCGGAGATCGCGCCCAACATGGACGAGTGGGAGCATGCCGGCATCCTCCCGAAGTCGGTCTTCGTGCGGCTCGGCGAACTCGGTGTGGCCGGCCTCAACCTTCCCGAAGAGTACGGCGGCGGCGGCGTCGACGACTTCCGTTTCAACGCGGTCGTTCTCGAGGAACAGGCGCTCACGTACTCGACGCTGGGCGGGTTCGGGGTGAGTTGGAACATCGTCACGCCGTACCTGCAGCACATCGGCAATGAGGAACAGAAGCAGCGATGGCTCCCCGGCGTCGCCGCCGGGACCACGCAATGCTCGATCGCGATGACGGAGCCGGGCACCGGATCGGATTTGTCCGGCATCAAGACCACCGCCGTGCGCGACGGTGACGACTGGGTGATCAACGGCTCCAAGATCTTCATCACCGGCGGCATCAATGCCGATCTGGTGATCGTCGCCTGCCGAACCTCGACCGGTGACGACCGCCGGGATGGCCTGAGCCTGATCGTGGTGGAGGACGGGACCGCCGGATTCACCAAGGGCCGCAAGCTCGAGAAGCTCGGAACCCGGTCGACCGATACCGCCGAGCTGTTCTTCGACAACGTGCGGGTGCCGGGAGCGAACCTCCTCGGCGAGGAGGGCAAGGGGTTCAGCTATCTGACGCTGAACCTGGTGCAGGAGCGGCTGACGCAGTCGGTGTCGGCCGTGGCGACCGCGCAGGCTGCTCTCAATGCCGCGGTGTCCTACGTCCAGGAGCGGCACGTGTTCGGCAAGCCGGTGGCGGCTTTCCAGAACACGAAGTTCGAGCTGGCGGCGTGTGCCGCCGAGGTCGATGCCGGACAGGCCATGGTGGACAAGGCGATCGAGTTGCACAACGCCAGGGAGCTGTCGGTCGCCGACGTCGCCAAGGTGAAGCTGTTCGTCACCGAGATGGCGGGCCGAGTGGTCGACAAATGCCTGCAGCTGCATGGCGGCTACGGCTACATGCTGGAGTATCCGATCGCCCGGCTGTACGCCGACATTCGGCTGGGTCGTATCGCCGCGGGATCGAGCGAGATCATGAAGACCGTGATCGCCAAGTCGTTGGGTCTATAGGCGGCACCCGGGTGCGATCGGTACTGGACTTCGAACCGGCCACACTGCCGGCCGAACTGGATGATCTGCGGGCCGAGGTGCGCGAGTTTCTGGCGACGGAACTGGCGGGCCGCCGGTTCACGCCGACATCCGACAGCTGGATGAGCGCCGCCGATCTCGACTTCACCCGCGCCCTGGCCGGACGCGGCTGGTTGGGCATGACCGTTCCGAAAGAGTATGGCGGACAGGGGAGAACGGCGCTGGAGCGATTCGTGGTGGTCGAGGAGCTGGTGGCGGCCGGCGCGCCGATCGCGGCGCATTGGATCGGCGATCGGCAGATCACCCCCGGGCTGGTGCAGCGCGGCACCGACGATCAGCGCCGCCGTTTCCTTCCGGGACTGTGCAGCGGCGATATCGTCTTCGCGATCGGGATGTCCGAACCCGACACCGGGTCGGATCTGGCATCGGTGCGCACCAAGGGAGTTCGCGTGGACGGCGGCTGGTCGGTCACCGGTACCAAGATCTGGACCAGCGGCGCGCATATCGCGCAAGCGATGATGGCGCTGATTAGGACCGGCCCGCCTGGCGACAGTCGGCACGAGGGCCTGACGCAGATGATCATCGAATTGCCGAGCGATGGGGTGGAGATCCGGCCGATCGTGTCGATGGGCGGATCGCATCACTTCAACGAGGTGACCTTCACGGACGTGTTCGTGCCGGATGCGAATGTCTTCGGCGAGGTCGGCGGCGGATGGGCCGGGGTCACCGGCGAGCTCGCCTATGAACGCAGCGGACCCGAGCGGTTGCTCAGCACCATGCCGGTGCTACGGCTGTTGGCGACGCGCAGCCTGATCGACCAGATCACGTTGGGCCGCTTGCTCTCCCGTGCCTGGTGCCTGCGTGAGGCATCGATCTCGATCGCCATGTCGCTGAGCCGGGGTCACGCACCCGACGCGGCCGCGGCCGTGGTGAAGGAACTCGGTACCCGGTACGAGCGCGAGGTGCTGGATGCGGCTCGCGGTGCCGGCGTGGAACCGGATTTCACCTCGCCGGACGAGCTCGCCCGGATGCTGGCGCACGCCCAGGTGATGTCGCCGACGCAGACGCTGCGCGGCGGCACCAACGAGATCCTGCGGGGCATCGTCGCGAAGGCCGTCGGCGTGCGGGCGGGAGGAGCCCGATGAGCGGCGATCTCCTGGGCGATACCGCCGACCGGATTTTCGCCGACTGGTCCGAACATGCCGACCCGTGGCGGGTGGCCGAGGATGCCGGCCTGACGCGCATCGGCATCGGCGAGGAGGCCGGCGGCAGCGGCGGCGGCCTCGCTGAGGCGGCAGAGGTGTTGCGCTGGTCGGGTTTTCATGCGTTAGCGGCACCGGTCGCCGAGACGCTCTGGCTGGCGGGCCCGCTGCTGGCCGCGGCACGACTGCCGATCCCGGACGGTCCGCTGACCGCGGCCTGGGCCGACGCGGGCCAGGTCCGACTGGTCGCCGATGGGGGCGGCGCCTGGTCGCTCGATGGCGAGTTCAGCCGCGTTCCCTGGGCCCGTGACGTGGTGCGGATCGTGGTGGTCGTCGGGGACCGGCTGTGTTCGATTGCGCCTGATGCCTGCGAGATCATCCCCGGCGCAGATCTGGTCGGCGACCCACGAGACACGGTGCGCTGCAACCAAATCCGAATCGACGCCGACGATGTCGTCGACCTTCCGGTACAACCGGACATGCAGCTGCGGGCGGCACTGGCGCGCACAGTGCAGATCACCGGTGCGGCGCAGCGGGCCGTGGACCTGAGCGTGCGGTATGCCGGCGAGCGAGTGCAATTCGGCCGGAAGCTGGCGGCTTTTCAAGCGGTGCAACAGTATCTGGCGACGATGGCCGAGGAGGCAGCCGTCGCCGAGCTGGCGTCGATCAGCGCCGTGCGCGCCTACGAGGGCGATGCGGAGGCGGGCGCGGCGGTGGCGGCGGCCCGGATCAACGCGATCCGGGCCGCGGGAGTGATCGCCGAACTCGCACATCAGGTGCATGGTGCCATCGGAACGACCGAGGAGCACCCGCTGCATCGCGCCACACTGCGCCTCTGGGCATGGAGCGCGGAGCACGGCAACGCGCAGGCCTGGGCTCGACGACTCGGCGAGCGGGCGGGGTCCGTCAGCGACCCCTGGGAATTCCTGACCGGCTTCTAGGAATCGTCGGCGAGACCGACAAGACCGGCCGACGCCGTCCAGAGGCCATCGATCAGCTTTTGATCGTGCGCTTGCGGATTCTCGCGGCCGTTGGCCCGGTGCCGCGAGAAGTAGGTTCCGTTGATCTCCGGATCGGGTCCGCGCTGCGCCAGCGTGACCAGCGGAGCGGCGCCCTGCGCCGGCGTGATCGCGGCGACGCGTCGCAGCGGCGTGCGATACGCCAGCCCGACGATGAAGGAGTCGCGGCCGAAGCTCGATGCGACCGGGCCCGGATGCACTGCGGCGGAGACGATTCCGTCGCCCGACCAGCGCTGCGCGATGCCGCGGGTGAACAGGATGTTCATCAGTTTGCTGGTGCCGTACGCGC
Organism: Jongsikchunia kroppenstedtii DSM 45133; assembly: GCF_000380485.1. Classification (GTDB taxonomy): domain Bacteria; phylum Actinomycetota; class Actinomycetes; order Mycobacteriales; family Mycobacteriaceae; genus Jongsikchunia; species Jongsikchunia kroppenstedtii. Next base: position 9,434 of record NZ_AQYG01000043.1, read on the forward strand.
GCAGCTCGAGCTTGCGGCGTCGCTGGAAGTCCAGGTCGGTGAGGTCGACCCGGCCGAAGTTGTTGCCGATACTGGAGGTGTTGACCACCAGCGCGCCGTCGGCCGCGGTGAGCCTGTCGTGCAGGAGATTGGTGAGCAGGAACGGCGCCAGATGGTTGATCTGGAAGTTGGGTTCGTGGCCGTCGGCCGTGGTGTGTCCGGGATCGAAGGTACCGCCCGCATTGTTGAGCAGCACATCGATCGTGCTTACCCGTTCCCGGATCTTCGCGGCCAGCGCCCGGACGTCGTCGAGCTTGGCGAAATCGGCGGTGAAGGCGGTAGCGCCGGTGTCGGCGGCGACCGCGGCCAACTTCTCGGCCGACCGTCCGACGATGACGAGATCGACATCGGGTCCGGCCAACTCACGTGCGGCGACCGCACCGATGCCGTCGCTGGCGCCGGTGATGACGATTGTCTTGGGTGAGTTCATATTCTCGGTCCTGTCTGTGGTTTGGTTTGCTATCCGTACGCCGAACCGTCCGTGGCCGCTACGCGGTCACGTCGGTGACGAATGCCGCGATGTGATCGACCATCTGCTGTAGGCCGGGATCTTCCAGCGGGTAGTGCCCCGCGTTCTCCAATGCGGTCTCGCGGACCTCGACCTTGTCGATCCTGGACAGTACGGGCGTGCTCAGATGGCGTGGTGTCCAACGATCCTGGTCCGGTTGGGTCAGTAGCACCGGACAGCGATCGAAGTCCTCGGGCTCGACCGCCGGCGCGTAGTTCATGTAGCTGTTCAGGAAGGCGATCGACATGGCGTTGCCGGCCGAGGTCTTGTCCTTGGTAAAGACCTTCATCGCGCCGCGGTCGTTGGCGAGCGCGGACATCTTCGAGGCGAGCCGCATCGAGTAGCGCATCCGCCCGATCGGGGTGCCGGCGACCAGTCCCATCGCCGGGATGCCGACACGAGACGTGACGATGTCATGTGCGGTTTCATCGCGGACTTGCTGGTTACGCTGATCGAGGAAGGTCATGCCGACGATGCCTCGCAGCGTGTCCTTCGGGGCCGCGGCTGCGACGTGGTAGGTCAGCATGCCGCCGGCGCTCAACCCATACAGCACAGTGGGCTTGGGATCGCGGGCATTCTCGGCCGCCAGGAAGTCGACGACCATCTGGACCCAGTCGTCGTAGGTCGGATTGCTGTGTGGTGCAACAGCGGTCATGCCGTAGCCCAGATTGTCGACCGCGACGGTCTCGAACCCGAGTCTGGCGAGCGGCGCGCCGAGAATGAGCGACATCTGACGGCCGTTGGTGCCGACCCCGTGGTGCAGCACGACCCGGGCCGTAGCCGCCGGATTGCGGTAGCGGTCGAGATGGATGGTGTGGCCGTGCCAGTCCCAGAAGTCCTCTTCCGGCACATCCTGATCGGTCAGCCGCAGCCGTTCCGGGAGGAATTTCTGCAGGTCGCGCCAGGCGTTCTGGTCTCTGTAGAAGCGGCGCCCGGCCACGGTGGTTCTCCTTCACGCAAACAATGGGGTTTGGCCTAGAGTGTCATGAGTGGCACTGAGTGTCAACAGTGCTAGTGTGAACCCGTGAAGACGTTGCGCGATCAGAAGCGCCTGGCGGTGCAGCGCGAGGCGACGGCGCGGGCGGTCGAGCTGTTCGGTGAGCACGGATACGACGCCGTCACCGTCGATCAGCTCGCAGCGGCCGCCGGCATGTCGCGACGCACCTTCTTCCGTTACTTCGCTTCCAAAGATGAACTGATCGTGGGCAAGTGGGAGCTGATCGGCCGCGACATCACCGAAGCGCTGTGTGCCCGACCGTCCAACGAGCCGACCTGGGAGGCGCTGCGGCGGGCTTTCGACGTCGTGGTCGAGCACTACGCCGACCCGGTCCGGCGCGCGAACTCACTGCGGCTCGACGCGATCGTGCTGAACCATCCGACGCTGCGCGCCGCCTACCTGCTGAAGATCAACGACATCGCGCGAACCTGCGCCGATATCGTGCGCCGGCGGGACGGCTATGCCGCCAACGACCCCTTGCCGTACGTGATCGCCAATGCCGCCGGGGCCTGCCTGATGTCGGCGATGGCCGCGACGCTCGCCGATCGCCCCGACGAGTTCGCCGACGAGATCGATGCGCTGATGGCGCGGGTCCGCATCGGTTGACCCTCGGCATCAGTGGGTTTCGTTCTCGGCTTGCGGGCTCTACTGGCGCCTTCGGCGACGAAGTACATGGGAGCGTAGCCGCGAGAAGCCCTTCACTCGTACGTTGCGCAGATGGCGCAAGGAAAACTCGTTCTGGTCTTCGAGTGCGGCGGCCGCCTGGTCATCGATGAGTACGGTGCCTGGCCTGGCCACGCCTGTCAGGCGGGCCGCGACGTTGACGACCGTGCCATAGAGGTCGCCGAACCGGGTCAGCACAGGGCCGTACGCCAGCCCCACCCGGATCTGCGGCATCTCCGAGATCGTCTGCGCTGCAACTGCGATCTCGTCTTGAAGGGCCAATCCGATACGCGCCCCGGCAGCCGGATCCGCCGCCGCGAACATGACCTCGTCGCCGACGTTCTTGATCACCCAACCGCCCCCGTCGACAATCGCATCCGTGGTTGCGGTTTCGAAGGCGTCGAGCAGCTCGGTCAATTCGTCTGGATCAAGATGGCGGGAAAGCCGCGTGTACCCGACCATGTCTGCGAAACCGACGAGCAGTGGCCGCGTCGGTCCGGCCGATTCGACGGACCGGTTCAGCGCAGCGGCCAGATGCCGCTGCCAGGTGTAGTCCTGCAATCCGGTGAGCACGCCGACGATCCGGGTGATGGCCTCCGTCCGCCGATGAGAATCCGATACGGTCGAATCTCCCTCGGCCGGAGTGATTTCCCGGATTATCAGATCTGCATGCCATTCGGCGAGCCGAGCCATCGCCTGGCCGACGGTGCGCGCTGCGGCGATCTGATTGTGCTCGTCGGCAGTGGCGTCCGGCGCCAAACCGGAGAACGCGCGAATCGCGGCGACGTCGGCGTCTGTGAACGCCACATCGTCATCATCGGCAGCGGCCGGAAACCCCAACGCGACCCATAGTTTCCGAGCTCGTTCCGTGGGAACGCCCGATAGTTCCGCCACCTGTGACCGGGTATACCGGCGAGGGCCGCCCAGTAGCGACTGCTCGATGTCTGCCAGATCTCCCGTATCAGTCATGCCGCCAGTACAACATGATGACGCCCGTCTCTGTGGCCGCAGATCGAACCGGTCTATGACCGATCCGGTGTGACCGATCGGCGCGTCGCAGATGCGGCCAATGCGATCAGCGGTTGGGGCGTGGCGACTCGGCCTGAGAAGCGCTGCCGCGCAATGCCGATGCCAGCGCCGACAGCAGACCGATCGCGGCCGATACGCCGAACACGATCACCAGGCCGTGATGGAACGACGGTGAGATCAGCGACGGGAAGAACTCGCGGCCGGTCAAGGTGGCGCCGTTCGCCGCGGGGAGGCTGTGCAGGACTCCACTCGGCGCGAGCAGAGTGCCGACCGGATTGACGCCGAGGATGGATGCGAACAGCGACGAGACCGGTGGCAGACCCGCGACCTGATCGGCGACCGGGCCGGGCACCCCCTGCGCGGTCAGGCCCGTGGACATGGTGTGCGGCAACGAATGTGCCAGGCCGGCGATCATCAACGAGAAGAACACCCCGATCGACAGAGCGGTGCCGGTGTTCTGGAAGGTCGCCCGCATCCCGGATGCGACGCCGCGCTGCGATGCCGGGACGCTGCCCATGATCGCCGAGGTGTTCGGCGAGCTGAACACGCCGACGCCGATTCCGTTGGCGGCGATCAGGACGGCGAAAAGCCAATAGGGAAAATCGATCGGCAGCAGCATCAGCCCGACGAAGCTGGCCGCGAAGATCAGCATGCCGACGGTCGCGGGCCCGCGTGAGCCGATCCGGTCCGACAGCCTCCCCGACAGCGGTCCGGCGACGAGGAATCCGGCCGTCATCGGCAGCAGATAGATGCCGGCCCACAGCGGGGTATCGCTGTAGTCGTATCCGTGCAGCGGCAACCAGATCCCCTGCAGCCAGATGATCAGCATGAACTGCAGACCGCCCTGAGCCAGTCGGCAGCCGAAACCGGCGAGGTTGCCGAACGTGAACGCCCGAATGCGAAAGAGCTTGGGCGCGAACATCGGTTCGGCCACGCGGAACTCGATGACCATGAACGCGAGCAAGGCGATGGTCCCGCCGACGAACAACCAGACGACGAGCGGATTGGTCCAGCCCATCGAATGGTGGCCGTACGGATGGATGCCTTCGGTGATCGCCACCAGCAGGGCGCTCAACCCGACGGTGAATGTGGCGTTGCCCCACCAGTCGACGCGGGGCCGGTGTTCGGTGGGCGGCGCCGTCTCACGCAGTCGCAGGTAGGCCCACACCGTGCCGAAGACGCCGACCGGGACGTTCACCCAGAACACCGCACGCCAGTCCCAGAGGACCAGCAGGCCGCCGGCGACCAGGCCGATGAACATGCCGGCCAGCGCGGCGATCTGGTTGAGCCCCAATGCGAATCCGCGTTGATCGGAGGGGAACGCGTCGGTCAGGATCGCGGCCGAGTTCGCCATCAGGATCGATCCGCCGATGGCCTGCAGCATTCGCCAGACGATCAGCCACACGGCTCCGCCGCCACCATGGAACGGATCGAACGACAGGAGCACCGACGCGATGGTGAACACCAGGAATCCGAGGTTGTAGATCCGAACCCGGCCGAACATGTCGCCGAGCCGGCCCAGCGGAACCACGAGCACGGCCTGCACCAGGCGGTAGCCCATGATCATCCACAGCAGGAACCCGACGTTGCCCGGCGCGAGCGGGTCGAGGTCGATGCCGCGGAATATCGCGGGCAGCGCGATCAGCACGATCGAACCGTCGAGACCCGACATGAACACGGCCGCAGTGGTATTCGCGAGGACGACCCACCGGTACCGATCGGCGGCCGGCGTCGGCTCGGAGGGGGCCACGGCGGTGCGGGGGATGCTCATAGATTCTGCGCCACACGCGCGATCAGCGGGGCGGCCTCGGTGAGCCGGGCGCGCTCGTCGTCGGTCAACGCGGCCATCGCGGTGGCGACCGCCTCGGTCCGCGAGTTCCGGCGGTCGCGCAGCACCTGCCGTCCGGCGTCGGTGAGCGTGAGCACGATGCGTCGGCCGTCGGCGGGGTCGGTCGACCGGCTCAGCAGTCCCTGGGCTTCCAGGGGCGCGATGGTGGTGCCCATCGCCTGCGGGCTGACGGCCTCGGCCCGCGCCAACTCGCCGGACGTGGTGGGGCCGTTGGTGTCGAGCCTGCGGAGGATGGCCTGCGATCGCATCGACAGTTCGCCATCGGTAGCCCTGGCGCGTAGCCGGCGGACCAGTATTCGCACTGCCGACATCAGCTCTTCGGCGTCATCTCGCGGTTCCCGTCGGGTAGCCATATTGATAAACTAACTTTATCAACCTTGTTTATCAAATCGGGCGTTGTTGCACGGAGTGGACCCTCCGTGGGCGACCCGACCCGATTGGGACTAGGTTGTTACCTGGCAGTAGGACCAGCCGCCCACCCGGGAGGCGGTCCATGCTGCCCTGACGACCGTCTGGCAAGAAAAAGCTCCCTGGCCGAACGTCCACAAGACCGGCCAGCCTGTCACAAAGGGAGGACCACGTGTCCGCCGAAAACACCTCAGGACAGTCCGCCACAGTCTCGTATCCGGGCGGCAGTATCAATCTGCCGATCGTGGAGGCCACCGAGGGGAACAACGGCATCGGATTGGGCAAACTGCTCTCCGAGACCGGACTGACCACTTTCGACGGCGGTTTCGTCAACACCGCGTCCACCAAGTCGGCCATCACCTACATCGACGGCGACGCCGGCATCCTGCGCTACCGCGGATACCCGATCGACCAGCTCGCCGAGAAATCGACCTTCCTCGAGGTGAGCCACCTTCTGATCCACGGTGAACTCCCGACCCAGACGGAGCTCGAGGATTTCACCACCCGCATCCAGCGGCACACCCTGCTGCACGAGGACCTGAAGCGGTTCTTCGACGGCTTCCCGCGCAACGCGCACCCGATGCCGGTGCTGTCGTCGGCGGTGAACGCGCTGTCCGCGTACTACCAGGACTCGCTCGATCCGAAGGATCCCGAACAGGTCGAGCTGTCGACCATTCGGCTCCTCGCCAAGCTGCCGACGATCGCGGCCTACGCGTACAAGAAGTCGGTCGGCCAACCGTTCCTGTACCCGGACAACTCGCTCAACCTGGTCGAGAACTTCCTGCGGATGACCTTCGGCTTCCCGGCCGAGCCCTACGAGGTCGACCCCAAGGTCGCCAAGGCTCTCGACATGCTGTTCATCCTGCACGCCGACCACGAGCAGAACTGTTCGACGTCGACGGTGCGGCTGGTCGGCTCCAGCCAGGCCAATCTCTTCACCTCGATCTCCGGCGGCATCAACGCGCTCTGGGGACCGCTGCACGGCGGCGCCAACCAGGCCGTCCTCGAGATGCTCGACGACATCAAGGCCTCCGGCGGCGACACCAAGGCCTTCATGAACAAGGTCAAGAACAAGGAAGACGGTGTGAAGCTCATGGGCTTCGGACACCGCGTCTACAAGAACTACGACCCGCGCGCGGCCATCGTGAAGAAGACCGCCGACGAGATCCTCACCAGCCTCGGCGTCCAGGACGACCTGCTGGATATCGCTAAGGGCCTGGAAGACGTTGCGCTGCACGATGATTACTTCATCGAGCGCAAGCTGTACCCGAACGTCGACTTCTACACCGGCCTCATCTACCGCGCCATGGGCTTCCCGACCCGGATGTTCACCGTGCTGTTCGCCCTCGGCCGGCTCCCGGGCTGGATCGCGCACTGGCGCGAGATGAACGCCGACCCGGCCACCAAGATCGGCCGTCCGCGGCAGATCTACACCGGAGCCACCGAACGCGACTTCAAGGAGATGAGCAACCGATGAGCAAGCGTCAGCGAGCGAATCAAAAAGCGCAGTGCCTGTGTTCCTCATGGGCGCACGGAGCGAAGCGAGTACGTCCATGAGCAAGCCTGAGGTCGAATTCCAGGAAGGCCCGGCCCCGACCGAGCTGACCATCAAGGACCTGGTCATCGGTGACGGCGTCGAGGCCGTGCCGCATGGCGTCGTCGACGTGCACTACGTCGGCGTGGAGTTCGAGTCCGGCGAGGAGTTCGACTCGTCGTGGAATCGCGGTCAGTCGGCCAACTTCCCGCTCGACGCGCTGATCCCTGGCTGGCAGGAAGGCATTCCGGGAATGAAGGTCGGCGGCCGTCGCCAGCTGACCGTTCCGCCGGAGCTCGCCTACGGTCCCGCCGGCGGCGGACATCGCCTGTCGGGCAAGACACTGGTCTTCGTCATAGATTTGATCGGCGTCGGCTGAGCCGCAGGCCCATCACGCAAGCTTGAATGACGTCGCCGGGATTCCGGCGGCGTCATTCACGTCTATGGCCGCAATCATGTTGCCGGACACGGTGAATCGCATCACGATCGTTGGTCGGCCATGCGGTGCGACCACCACCGCGGGCCGGTCGTCGACCAGGACAACCGCCGACAGTCGCGCCCGAGCGGCGAATAGCCGGGTCTGCTCAGCGACCTCGTCGGCGCCCTCCGTGCGGGTCGGCATGCCGCTCGGCAGCACCGCGGGATCGGCCGTCCGGATCACGTCGGGCGCGAGGATCCGCAGCAGCCGCTCGATGTTGCCGTCCCGGGACGCCTGAAGGTACGCCCGCACCAGATCGACATCGGCGGTGTCGGTCTCGGCGGGCGGCGCGATGCGTCCGCGCGCCCGGCTGGCCAGCTTCTTGGCGGCGGCGGGGGAGCGACCGGTGATCGAGCCGATCTCGTCGAAGGACAGCGCGAACATGTCGTGCAGCACGAACGCCACCCGTTGCGCCGGCGAGAGTTGTTGTTGCACAACCAGTAATGCGCGCCCGACCTCGTCGAGCCGGATGGCCGCGTCCTCCGGGGTGGGGTCCTCTCCGGGCCGGTCGGCGATCGCGTCCAGTGCCACCTCGCCGCGCCGCCGATGCCCCCGGAGCAGATCCAGGCAGGTGCGCGACACCACCGTGGTGAGCCAGGCCGACGGCTCCCGGATGTCGGTCGGGTCCGCGTTCGTTCCGCCGACCGCCGCGGCCGCCTTCTCCCAGGCGATCTGCAGCGCGTCGTCGGCATCGTCGGCCGAACCGGTGATGCGGAACGCGATGGCGCGCAGGCGCCCGCGATCGCGTTCGAATTGCGCGAGGAGGGTCACCTTTTGATCGTGCCACGCGTCAGGTGGGCGAACGGAAAGGAATCCAGACCATGCATACCGCCTATCTCGTCCTCGCCTGGATCACGGTCGGGCTCAACGTATCGATCGCGGTCGCCGATTATCTGCGCGCGCCGTTCGTCTTGGCGAACTCGTCGGAGGTCCACGTCCCCGAGCCGTGGTTGCCGGGACTGGCGACGCTGAAATTCGCCGGAGGAGTCGGGGTGGCGCTCGGTGTCATCGCCGGGGTTCCGGCGCTCACGCTGGCCGCCGCGCTCGGCATCGTGCTCTTTTTCATCGGCGCGATGACATTTCACGCGCGCGCCAAGGTTTTCTACAACATCGCGTTTCCCGGTATGTTCCTCGGGACTGCGGCGGCGACGGTCGTCCTCTCCCTGTGGGAGATCTCGGGTTAGGGTGGCTGCATGCGCGCCGACGTGGGACTGTGGACCGGATCGATCGAATCGCAGCCGCTGGCGGCGATCCCGGAGATCGCGACGACGATCGAGTCGCAGGGCTGGTCGTCGTTGTGGATCCCGGAAGCCGTTGGTCGCGAGGCGTTTACCGCGTCGCAGCTGCTGCTCGCCGCGACCTCACGGCTGGCGATCGGCACCGGCATCGCGTCGATCTGGGGCCGCGACGCGTTCGCCGCCGCCAGTGCGGGCCGCACGCTCCGGGCGCTGTCGGATAACCGGTTCACCCTCGGGCTGGGCGTCTCGCACGCGCCACTGGTCGAGCGCATGCGCGGACACAACTACGGCCGCCCGGTCGCCGCGATGCGCGACTACCTGCGGGCGATCCAGCAGGCCCCGCCGACGGTGCCCGGCGAGGCGGATCTGCCGCCGATCGTCATCGCCGCGCTCGGGCCGAAGATGCTTGATGCGGCAGTGGAATTCGGCGTCGGCGTGCACCCGTACCTGGTGACACCCGACTGGACTGCCGCCACCCGTTCCCGGGTCGGTTCCGATACCCGGGTCGTGGTGGAGCAGGCCGCGGTGATCGACCCCGCGGCCGACCGCGACGAGTGGCGCCGCCGTGCGCAGTGGCATCTGGAGATCTACACGGGGCTGCCCAACTACCGGGCGTCGTTCGAGCGTCAGGGGTTCTCGGCCGAGGACGACGCGGTCCGCGGCGGCAGCGAGAAGCTGAAGGAAGCACTGGTGACGCATGGCGTCGACGCGACCGCTGCGCGCATCGACGAGCATTTCGCGGCCGGCGCCACCGAGGTGGTGCTGCAGGTTCTGGGCACCGACATCACGCAGGTGCCGACGGCTGACTGGCAGCTGCTGGCCGAGACTCTGTAGCGCCGACCTGACCGCCGGTCACCTCAAGCCGCGTGCCCCCGAGCGGGCTGTCGGTGAGAGTGGCTGTGCCGCCGTGCAGTTCGGCCTGTTGGGCGACCAGCGCCAAGCCGAGTCCGGACCCGGGCTCGGGGGAGTCTCCGCGCACGAATCGTTCGAAGAGTCGGCCGCGGTCGGCCTCCGGAATGCCGCGCCCGTTGTCATCGACGCGGAGCCGCCAGGCGCCCGGCAGGTATTCGGCGGTGATAACGACGCGGGTCGCACCGCCGTGGCGGACAGCGTTCTTCACCGCGTTCTCCAGGACCATCCGGATTCCCGATTCGATCACGGTGGCCGGCACCGGACCGTCGGGCTGACCCTGAATGATCTGCAGTCCGGGGTGGCTCCGCGTGGCTTCGGTGACGACGCGGTCGACCAGGTCAGCCAGGTCGACGGCATCGCGCGGGGCGCCGCCGAGGCTGCCCTGAGCCAGTGATTCCAGCGCGCCCAGTGTCTCCACGACGCGGGCATGGGAGGTGCGCAGGTCACCGATGATCGCCGCCCGGTCGGCCTCGGACGGATTCATCGTCGCGAGTACTTCGAGATCGGTGCGCATCGCCGTCAGCGGGGTGCGCAATTCATGCGCCGACACCGAGGAGAAGTCGCGGGCCGTCGCCAATGCGTCTGCGGTTCGGGCGTGTTCGGCGTCGACGCGGCCCAGCAACGAGTCCATCGCGGTGGCGATCTCGGTGGCCTCGCGGGCGCCGGTGATGTCCAGGAGCCGGGCGCGTCGCCGATTGTCGGTGCCGGGGTCGACCGGCAGCGTCGCGGTGCGGTCGGCCAACCGCCGCAGCGGCCGCACGGCGAGGCCGCCGAGCAACCACGCCAGCAACGCGGACAGCGCGATGGCGCCGACAGCGATACCGACGAGCGCCCAGTGCTGGCGGTCGATCCGATCGAGCGTGGGCTGCAGCGGGACCGCCACGGAGACCTGCGCCAGCTGCTGCAGCTGCGGGGTGTCGATGACGTAATTGGTCTTGACGCGGTAGCGCTTTCCGTTGATGGTCATGTCGCCGGTGCCGGGCGCGCGCAGCGGGATGTCGACGGCGGTGCCCGCGACCTTGGCTCCCTCGAACCGGAAGGTGACCAGCGCGCCGTCGCTCTGACTCTGCTGCACCGTTGCCCAGTTGAGGGCGGAGATGTTCGGTTGCATTGCGGCGGACAGGGTGTCGACCTTGCCGTTCAGCGCGCCCGACGCACTGTCGGTGATCTGCGTCCAGGCGATCACCGAGACGATCAGGACGACGAGCGTGGTCGCGGCGGTCGCGGCCAGGGTGACGCGGGTGCGCAGCGACAGGTTGTTCACGAGTCCTCCCGCACCACGAAGCCGACCCCGCGCACCGTCTGAATGATCCGGGATCGATCGTCGGCCTCGAGCTTGCGGCGCAGGTACCCCACGAAGACGTCGACGACGTTGGTATCGGCGGCGAAGTCGTAGCCCCATACCTTGCTCAGCAATGTCGTGCGGCTCAACACGATTCCGGCATTGGCGACCAGCACCTCGAGCAGATCGAACTCGCGGCGGGTCAGCGCGATCTCGGTATCGCCGCGGTGCGCGCGCCGGGCGCCGAGGTCCACCCGCAGATCGCCGAACGTCAGCACATCGGTCGACGCGGGTCCGGCGGTCTCGGCGGTCGACCGTCGGCGCAGCAGGGCGCGCACCCGGGCGATCAGTTCGCCCAGGTCGAACGGCTTGGTGAGATAGTCGTCGGCGCCGGCCTCCAGCCCCGCGATGCGATCGTCCACGGAGTTGCGGGCGGACAGTACGCAGATCGGAATCTCATCGCCGAGTGCGCGCAGCGCGGTGACCACGCTGACGCCGTCCAGGCCGGGCATGTTGACGTCGAGGATCAGCGCATCCGGCCGAGAGCCCTGGATCGATCGCAGCGCGTCGGCGCCGTCGGCGGCGGAGTCGACATCGAATCCGGCCAGCCGTAGGCCGCGCTCCAGTGCGCTGCGCACCTGCGCATCGTCGTCCACCACCAATACCGACGCAGTCATGCGCTTCATTCTGCCGTAACCAGGCCGGCCGGGTCCGCCACCACTATGAAAGATTCGGGTAGCCGAACAATTTGATTCGGCAGACTTGAATTGGCTGCGATCGTGTGCGAGATTTGCCGCATGAGCCTCGACACCCCGCGAATGACGCCGACGCGTCGGCTGGCGCTGCTGTTGGGACCGGCGTTCGTGGCCTCGATCGCCTACGTCGACCCGGGCAATGTCGCGGCGAATGTCACCGCCGGCGCGAAGTACGGCTTTCTGCTGCTGTGGGTGCTGGTGATGGCCAGCGCGATGGCGATGCTGATCCAGTACCAGTCGGCGAAGGTCGGCATCGTCACCGGCCGATCGCTACCGGCGCTGATCGGCGAGCGACTGAGTTCGCGGGGGCGCCTGGCGTTCTGGGCGCAGGCCGAGATCGTGGCCGCGGCAACGGATCTGGCGGAGGTGGTCGGCGGCGCGATCGCACTGCGGCTGCTGTTCGGGCTCCCGTTGATCGTCGGCGGGCTGATCGTCGGCGTGGTGTCGATGGGTCTGCTGCTGCTGCAGGCGCGACGCACGCAACGGCGGTTCGAGTTCGTCATCGGTGCGCTGCTGCTGATCATCGTGATCGGCTTCCTCTCCGGGCTGGTGGTCAACCCGCCGTCGTCCGGTGACATGCTCGGCGGCCTGGTCCCGCGGCTCGAGGGCGGCGAGACGGTGCTGCTGGCGGCATCGATGCTCGGGGCGACCGTGATGCCGCACGTGATCTACCTGCATTCGGCGCTGGTGGTCGACCGCTTCGGGCCCAGCCGGGAGCCGGGCAGAATGCGGAGTCTGGTGCGGGCGACCCGCTGGGATGTCGGTCTGGCGCTGCTGGTCGCGGGCGCGGTGAACGCGGCGCTGCTGCTGCTCGCCGCGCAGAACCTGCGGGGCAAGACCGGCACGGACACCATCGACGGCGCACAGCATGTCGTGCGGGACGCGATGGGGCCGACCATCGCGACTATCTTCGCCGTCGGTCTGCTCGCCTCGGGGCTCGCGTCGACGTCGGTCGGCTGCTACGCCGGCTCGGTGATCATGGACGGCCTGCTCAAGCGTCGGGTGCCGCTGGTGGCCCGGCGTGCCCTGACGATGGTTCCGGCGCTGGTCGTGCTCGGCATCGGATTCGATCCGACTCGTGCGCTCGTGGTCTCGCAGGTGGTGCTGAGCTTCGGGATCCCGTTCGCCGTCATCCCGTTGCGCCGCATCGCCTCCGATCGAGCGCTGCTCGGCGACTTCGTCGACGGTCCGGCCTTGCGCTGGGCCACCGGGATCGCTGCGACGATCATCGTGGTGCTCAACGTGGTGTTGATCGGGCTGACGGTGACGGGGCGGGGCTGACGGGAGCGCAGCGCCGGGGCGCGGACGGGGCGCGACCGACGGGCGAATGGCCGATAATGCCCGGGTGACCCAAACCCGACGGTCGAGTCCCCAAACCCGACAGGCGAGATTCCGCCTCGTCCCGATGTCCGGCCGCGATCCTGACGAGCCGCACCGCACGGCATCCCCCCTGGAGCTGCTGTTCGACCTCACCTTCGTGGTGGCGGTCGGCACGGCCTCGGCCAACTTCGCCGACGCCTTCGTCGAGGGGCATGAGGGAACGGCGCTGCTGGCCGGGCTGCTCGCGATGTTCGCGATCAGCCTGGCGTGGATCAACTACTCCTGGTTCGCCTCCGCATTCAGCACCGACGACTGGCTCGACCGACTGCTGACGATGCTGCAGATGATCGGCGTCGTCGTGTTCGCGCTTGGGATTCCGCCGATGTTCCGATCGGTGGTGGCCGACGAGCGATTCGAGATCCGGCTGCTGGTCTTCGGTTACGTCGTGATGCGGATCGCGATGGTGCTGCAGTGGTGGCGGGCCAGTCGGCAGTCGGCGAGCTTTCGTCGCGTGGCCCGGATCAACATCGCGGGCCTGATCGTCGCGCAGGCCGGGTGGATCGCGGTGGCCCTGGCACGTCCGCACCTGGCGGTGGCGCTGGTGTTCTTCGTGCTCTTGGCGGCGCTGGAGCTGCTGCTGCCGGTCTTCGCGCAGGGCGGTGCGGGCGGCACGCCCTGGCATCCGCATCACGTCGCCGAGCGCTACAGCGCATTCGTCATCATCGCGCTCGGTGAGGGCGTGGTCGGCACCGTCGCTTCCTCGGCCGGGCTGCTCGGCGGCGACAACGGACTGCACTGGACCGGCAACGGCATCGCGGTTGCGGTGGCCGGCGTCGGATTGACCTTCGGGCTGTGGTGGGTCTACTTCTCGGTCCAATTCGGGGAGATGCTCTCGCGCCGCCGCGGTCTCGGGTACGTGTTCGGATACGGCCACTTTCTGATCTTCGTCGGCATCGCCGGTGCCGGTGCCGGGCTGCACATCATCGGGCTGGAGATGGAGCATCATGCCGACATCGGTCCGGTGACAACCATTGCGGCGCTGGTGATCCCGGTCGCCGTGTACCTCGTTGCGGTCTACGCGCTCTATACCGTTCTGCTGGGTGAGCTCGATCCCTTCCACCTGGTGTTGATCGTGGTGACCACGCTGATCCTGGTGCTTGCGGTGGTGCTGGCGGTAGTCGACGTGCCGGTCGCGGTCTGCCTCATCGTGGTGATGGTCGCGCCGTTCGTCAGCGTGGTCGGCTACGAGCTGGTGGGGAACCGGCACCAGCAGACGGCACTGGCGCGCACTGCCGCTAGCGAGTGATGCGGTAGTCGCGCGGGTCGGGCACCGACAGCATTGTGGCCAGCGTCGCGCGGTCGTACGGCCACAGGTCGACGGTGTTGTCCTCGTTGAGATACCAGGAATTGCAGCCCGTGTTCCACACCGTCGGCGCCATCGCGTCGATGACGCCGGCGTTGAACTCGTCCGTCGCCTCCTCGGTCACCTCGACCGCCGACACGGACCCGTCCGCGAACTTGCGCAGCCAGTGCAACAGGTACTTCGACGTCCGCTCGGCGGAGTACTGCAACGAGATCGAACCGGTCGGCGAGTTGGGCCCCAGCACGGTGAACAGGTTGGGGAATCCTGGGATCGCCGTCATCCGATATGCTTTGGGGCCCTTGACCCACGCATCGTCGAGGGTGATGCCGTCGCGGCCCACGACATGCATCGGTCGCATGTAGTTGTGCGCCGCGAACCCGGTCGCCAGCACGATCAGGTCGAGCTCATGATGTCGCCCGTCGGCCGTCGTGATGCCGGTCGGTGTCACCTCGACGATCTCGTCGGTCACCAGCGCCGCGTTTGGTCGCTGGATGGCGCGGTAGTAGGTCCCGGAGACCACCTGGCGCTTACACAAGGGCTGGTAGTCAGGGGTCAGCTGGGTGCGCAGCTTCGGATCGCGCACCTGGGCTCGCAGCGATTGCCGGGCGTACTCCTGCACGGCGCGCCGGCGCCAGGTCGGCCGCAGCACCACATCGGCGAGCACGCCCGAGAATGCCAGCAGCCCTTGGTGTACCGCGTCGTGGGCGCGGGGCGCGCGACGGAGCAGCTCGGCGACGAGGCGGGGCTGGCGCAGCGTCATCGGTGCCCACAGGATCCACTGCGGCGACCGGACGAAGTGGGAGATGTGCGCCGCCTCACGCTGTAGGGCTGAGACCACCTGCACCCCGGTCGATCCGGTACCGAGTACGGCGATCCGCTTGCCGCGCGTCTGCACCGAATCGTCCCACCGGGCGGTGTGCACGACCTCGCCGGAAAACGATTCCAGCCCAGGGATATCCGGTATCGACGGGTGATGCAGCACCCCGGTGGCGCAGATGACGAAGTCGGCTTCCAGCTCCTCGCCGTCGGCCAGCCGGACCCGCCACTGCTGACCGCCGTCGGCCGATTCGTATTCGGCGGCAACGACTTCAGCGTTCAGGCGCAGGTATCGATCGAGCCCGAAGCGTTCCAGCACGTCGCGGTGATACTGCTGGATCTCCGACCCGCTGGCCCACATGTGCGACCAATCGGGCTTGGGCGCGAAACCGAACTGATAGATCTGCGACGGCACATCGCAGGTGAGTCCGGGGTAGCGGTTCCAGTGCCAGACGCCGCCGACGTCGGATCCCTTCTCGAGGATGGTCAGCTTCGTGAAGCCCGCCTGGGTGAAGGTGTGCGCCGCGGTGATGCCGGCGACGCCTGCGCCGATGATGATGATCCGCGGGTCACGCGGCGCGGCAGTCACTTCGCGTCCTTCGCGTGTTCGCGGGTCTGGCGATCGATGCGGTCCGTGTACGCCCGGCGATCCTCGGGATCGAGCGAGGTGAGGGCGCGCCGGTCGTCGATGACCCGGCGGCCCACCCGCATCACCGGTTCCGGCACGAGGGTTTCGGTGAGCGACCACAGCCGCCAGATCCAGCCGGGCACCGAGACGCGCGCCTTGCGGGTCGAGAGCGTTTTCACGATCGCCGCGGCCACGTCCTCCGGATCCACGGCCGGCAGTCCCTTGCCGAGCGGTGCTCCCGAGGCCAATTCGGTCCGGACCGCCGCGGGCAGGATCGCCGACACCGTGACGCCGGTACCCGCGTACTCCTGGCGGGCGGCGAGCGACGCACCGAGCGCCCCGTACTTGCTGGCGTTGTAGGTGACCATGCCCGGGATGGGAATCATGCCGGCCATCGACGCGACGTTGACGACGTGGCCGCGACCGCGCGCGACCATGTGCGGCACGACGGTCCGCATGCCGGCGAGCATGCCGCGGACATTCACGTCGAGGATCAGGTCGGTGGTCGCATCCGACTCGTCGGCGAAAGCGCCGAGGGGCATGATGCCCGCGTTGTTGATCAGCACGTCGATGCGACCGTCGGCCTCCAGCACGGTGTCAACCGCGGCGCGCCAGGAGTCGCGGTCGGTGACGTCGAGCGGGAGTGCGGCCGCCCGGGAGATGCCGGCGGCGGTGGTCACGGCGACATCGTGATCGACGTCGCCGATCCAGACCTTGGCGCCCTGCGCCGCGAACAGCGAGGCGGTGGCGGCACCGATGCCGCGGGCCCCACCGGTGATCAGGACGACGGCGTCGTGCGGGGCGATTCGGGGGGATGTGGTGGGCATGTGGCTCCTTCGGATTTCGGATACCGACGGTATGCGAATGGCTGCGGCGAGTCAACAGTGCCCGGTACGATTCCTGCCATGGCATCGTTGACCCGCGCCGAAAGGCAGGCCCGCACCCGCGCTGACCTGCTGCAAGTCGCGCAGCAGCGGTTTCTTGCCGATGGCTATACCGGCGCCAGTCTGGATGCGATCGCGGAGGCTGCGGGCTATTCGAAGGGCGCCGTCTATTCCAACTTCACGGACAAACGGAGCCTTTGTGCCGCGGTTCTCGACAATATCCACCACCAGAAGGTGGCGGAGATCGAGGCAATCGTCGCCACCGACGCGCCGCTCGCCGACCGAGTCGAGCGCATCAACGAATGGCTGGAGCACACCGTGGGTGATGTCGGCTGGACCCGGCTCGAGATGGAGTTCGCCGCCGGGGTCTGGCGCGACGAAGAACTCGCGGCCATGGAGATCGGGCTCCGCAGGGACATGAAGCAGCAGGTGGCGGCGATGTTGCAGACGCTCGCCACCGAGCTCGGTGTCACTGATGAGCGAATCGCGTTGGCGCAGATGTCGATCGACGACATGGCCGAACTCGTGCTCAGTACCGGCATCGGTCTGGGGATCCAGCGCGCGGTCGATCCCACGGTGTCGGTGGCCCCGGCGGTCGACGCGGTGCGCCTGGTGGTGGGCATGCTGTCGATGCTCGGCGGCGCGGCCTCGGGCGCGCGTTAGGTCAGGTCAGGCCCAGATACTCAGCCACATTCCGAGCCGCCTCACGGCCCGCCCGGTTCGCGCCGATGGTCGACGCGGACGGACCGTAGCCGAGCAGTTGGATGCGATGGTCGGCCGCCACGGTGGTGGCCAACCGGCCGGTCATCGTGATGCCGCCGCCGGCCTCGCGCAGATGCAGTGGTCCGAGGTGGTCCAGCGAACTGCGAAAACCCGTGCACCACAACAGCACGTCGACATCCAAGCGTTCGCCCGTATCCCAGGTGACGCCATCCGCGTCGATCGCGGTGAACATCGGTCGCCACCGCAGCAGCCCGTCGCGCCGGGCGGCCCGGATCGAATCGTTCTCCGGGAGGCCGGTCACCGAAACGACCGAAGTCGGCGGCAGGCCGGCGCGCACCCGACGCTCCACCCGCGCGACCGCCTCCCGGCCGCGCTCCGGGCTGAACGGGCCGGGGTCGAAGACAGGCTCTCGGCGACTGCACCAGAAGGTCTGTGCGCCCGGGGCTTCCCGGCCGATCTCGATCAGCAGCTGCACCGCGGAGATGCCGGCGCCGACCACCAGCACGCGGCGTCCGGCGAAATCGGCGGGCCCACGGTAGTCGTGCGTGTGCAACTGCGTGCCGCGAAAGGTGTTGCGGCCGGCGAAGAAGGGAATGAACGGGCGATCCCACGTGCCCGTGGCGTTGATCAGGGTGCTGGCGATCACGGTCGCGTCGCGGCCGTCACGGACGTGGTCGATGGCGAAGCCCGCCGGATCGGGACGGACGCGGCGCACATGCACCGGCCGCTGGACCTCGATGCCGAACTTGTCCTCGTATTGGCCGAAATACTCGGGGACCGCACTCGCCGCCGGCAGCGCGTCGCAATCGGTGCCGAGCGCCTCGACGATCCCGAGACCCGGGAGATCGTGCACGCGGTTGGCCGTGGCGAGGGTCAGCGTCGGCCAGCGATGTTGCCAGGCGCCGCCGGGCCGCTCATAGTGATCAACGATCAGCGAGCGATCGACGCCGAATTTGACCAGATAGTAAGCACCCGACAAACCGGCCTGCCCCGCGCCGAGTACCGCTACGTCGACATCTGCACCCGCCATGAAATTCACGGTATGCGATGTCGGTTCAAGTACGGTGAGCGCCATGATTGGAGTCAGTCGTACCGGTGATGTGACCACTATCGAGCTGCAACGCCCCGAACAACGCAACGCGCTCAATCACGAGATGGTCGACGGTATTGCGACTGCGGTGACCGGCGCCGTCGACGCCGGAGCCCGCGTGATCGTCCTGACCGGGCAGGGCACGGTGTTCTGCGCGGGCGCCGACCTGTCGGGCCCGGTCTACGACCAGGATTTCCTCGAGAAGCTGCTCGCGATGCTGCGCGTGATCGACTCCGTGCCGGTTCCTGTCATCGCGGCGCTGAACGGCCCCGCACTGGGTGCGGGGCTGCAATTGGCGATGGCCGCCGACCTGCGGGTGATGGCACCGGAGTCGATGGTCGGCATACCGGCGGCGAAGATCGGTGTCGCTGTTGATGATTGGACCATCAAGCGGCTCGTGTCGCTGGTCGGCGGCGGCGTGGCCCGCGGCATCACGCTGGCCTGCGAGTCGTTGAGCGCCGATCGCGCATGGGAACTCGGCTTCGCGAACAAGATCGGTGACCTCGCCGATGCGCAGCACTGGGCGGCGACGATCGCCGTGCTCGCGCCGTTGACGCTGCAGCATTACAAGCTGGTGCTGAACGACGACGGTACGCGCGATGCGGCCCCCGCGGCGCACCTGGAATCGATGATGCGTGCCTGGGAGAGCGAGGATCTCGAGGAGGGTAAACGCGCTCGGATCGAGAAGCGCATGCCGGTCTACCGGGGGCGATGACCGCGATCATCGCCCCCGATCCCGGGTGGTCAGAAGTCGAATTGCTTTCCGTACGCGGTCGTTTGGAGCGTGCCGGCATCGGAGTTCAATGTCGCCGTCACGAACGGGACCGCGGATGCGCGTCCGCCGCACTGCGACAGATTCAGCGCGGTGGCGGCATGCTCGACCTGGTAGGGCGACGTGGCATGGTCGCCGAGTGTGGCGTCGATGACCTTGACCGCGGTGACCTCTCCGGGAGCCAGCGTGAGGGAGATGTTGCCGCCCAGGTTCGCCGAGGGGCTCAGGCTGTTGGAGCCGGGGGACGCGCCCAAGCTGGCGCCCAGCCCGATTCCAGGGGAGACGCCGAGACTGAGACCGCTGCTCAGATCGGCCTGGCACCCGATGAGGTAGCCCGCGACCATCTGGCCGCCGCTGACCTTTCCGTTGAAGCGAACGTTGGCACGCTCGGAAACCGTTGCAGCATGGTTGAATAGGGCCGCGTTCGGGGTGCTCTGACCGGCCGGACGCGAATGCGAATCGATCACCTGCACCGTCATCGTGAGCGGGCTGTTGTCCAGCGAGACTGTGCTGGTACCGATCCCGTGCGCGGGTGCGGCACCGGCGATTCCGGCGACCGCGGTGGACGCGGCGGCGGCGGTGATGACGGCTGTGACGATCGATTGGCGGGTCAGCATTTCTCTCCTCATGGCGGGTGATGAACAACGCGTCCGACACCGGCCCGGATTCGGGTGATTGCAGTGGTCGTCGGAAACGCGCGACATCCACTAGTCGGGGAGAATGCCGACGGGGTTCCGGCGGGTGCGAGAAACGCTGGGTGAGTGCCGTCACACCCGCCGTGGGCGGTCAGAAGTCGAATTGCGTTCCGTACGCGGTGGTCTGCAGGGTTCCGGAGTTCGAATTCAGCGTCGCGGTGACGAACGGAACGGCCGACGCGCGCCCGCCGCATTGCGAGAGGTTCAACGCCGTTCCGTTGTGCGCCACCTGATACGGCGAACTGATTCCGCTGCCGAGCGACGTGTTGATGATCGTGGCGGTGGTGACCTGGCCAGGTACCAGTGACATCGAGATGCTGCCGCCGAGACCGACCGATGGGCCCGCGTAGTCGTCCGACGGCACGCCCGGCGTGTAGCTCCCGCTCAGGCCGACGTTGGGCGAGATCCCGACGTTGATGCCGTTGCTCAGATTGACCTGGCAGCCGACCAGATACCCGGCGGTCATGTTCCCGCCCGTCGTCTTCCCGGTGAAGGTCAGATCGGCGCGCTCGGAGACGATCGCCGAATGGTTCAGGACCACGGCGGTCGGTGTCATGGCGCCGGCGGCTGCAGAATGCGAATCGATCACTCGCAGGGTCATGCGCAGCTGGTTGCCGGTCAACGACACGCTGCTCACCCCCGCGGCGGGCGCCGCGGACGCCGTTGCCGCGGCGGCGCCGGCGAAGGTTGCGGTGGTCACGGTCGCGATGGTGGCGAGTACGAGGGTGCCGCGGGTCGGTCGTCGCAGATTCATGGCGGCGATAGTAGAGGCGATTCCTGGGGGTTCAGTGTGGGCGCCGATCTGCCCGGATGGCCCCAAAGTCCGGAAATGACAGTACTTTCCGGCTTCGGCAGGCGAAGAATGCGTCGATCGTCGGCCGCGCACGCCGACAGATGTCCGATGTGGCCCGCGTGACCCGGCCGTATCCCCTGCGGATGAAGAACGTCGGGATCGCCGGATCGATCGGTAGGCTGCAGTGTTGTGCTATCCAAGCTTTCCGAGCGGCCCCGTGATCTGCTGAACTCCGGCCGCGCCACCTACGACGCGATGGGCGCGTCGAAGGCGCAGATCGTCGCCGATATCGCGGGCTCCCCGCACCAGCGCGACGGTGTGTTCGCCAACCTGGAACCGTCGCGGCAGGTGGAGAACGGCGGCGGGGCGGCCCTGGAGATGGCGCGCCGGGGACGGACCGGATCGCCGCGGCGGCCGATCCCGCTCCTGCCGGTCGACAGCCCGGCCGAGCCGGCCGAACTGGCGGCGACCTGGCTCGGACACGCCACCGCGCTCCTCGAGGTCGACGGCGCCCGCATCATCACCGACCCGGTGTTCTCGCAGCGCTGCTCGCCGTCGCCGATCCTGGGGCCCGCCCGAATGCATCCGATGCCGTGCGCCGTCGCCGATCTGCCGCCGATAGACGTGGTGCTCGTCAGCCATGACCACTACGACCATCTGGACATGCCATCGGTGATCGACCTAGCCGGCCGGTTTCCGGACGCGCAGTTCGTCACCCCCATCGGGGTCGGCGCGCACCTGCGCCGCTGGGGAATCGATGGCGACCGCATCCACCAGGCCGACTGGGGCCAGCGGATCACGGTCGGGGACATCGCCTTCGACGCCTGCTCCGCCCGGCATTTCTCGGGGCGGGCGCTGCGGCGCAACACCACGCTGTGGGCCAGCTGGGCGATCGCCGGTCCGCGGCACAACGCTTTCTTCACCGGCGACACCGGCTACACCGACGCGTACATCGATCACGGTGCGGCCCACGGACCGTTCCAGCTGACGCTGGTGCCCATCGGCGCCTACAGCCCCATGTGGCCCGATATCCATACCAATCCGGAAGAGGCGGTGCGCATCCATCGGGCGCTCGGGGGCGATCGCCCGGCGGACAGTGTGCTGCTGCCGATCCACTGGGCCACTTTCAATCTGGCCACCCATGAGTGGGACGACCCGGTCCGCCGGCTGCGGGCAGCGGCCGACGGGCTCACGGTGTACACGCCGAAACCCGGTGGCCGGATCGACGTGGTGGCGCGCACCGGCCCGGGAACGACGGATCAACAGTGGTGGGAGGCCGTGGGATGACAGTGGGCGAGCCGGAGGCCGGGCAAATAGGCACGTCCGTGGCGCGCGATCCCGGACTCACGACCGCCCAGGTCGCCGAGCGGGTCGCGGCCGGGCAGGTCAACGAGCTGCCGGATCGTTCGGGCCGCAGCGTGTGGGACATCGTGCGCGCCAACATCTTCACCCGGATCAACGCTCTGTTGGGTGTCCTCTTCGCGTTGGTGCTGTTCACCGGTTCACTGGTGAACGGGCTCTTCGGCCTGATCATCGTCGCCAACAGCGGAATCGGCATCATCCAGGAGATCCGCGCCAAGCGGACCCTCGACAAGCTGGCGATCGTCGGCCAGACCAAACCGGTCGTTCGACGCGATGGCGTCGCCGTCGAGATCTCGCCGAACGAGGTTGTCCTGGACGACATCCTGGAGATCGCCGCCGGTGACCAGATCGTCGTGGACGGCGAATGCGTCGAGGGCGCTGCGCTCGATCTGGACGAATCGCTGCTCACCGGTGAGGCCGACGCGGTCGACAAGTCGCCCGGCGACCTGATCATGTCCGGCAGCTTCGTCGTCGCGGGTTCGGGCGCCTACCGGGCCACCAAAGTGGGTGCCGACGCCTACGCCGCCAAGCTGGCCGAGGAGGCCAGCAAGTTCACCCTGGTCAACTCCGAGCTACGCAGCGGCATCAACCAGATCCTGAAATTCATTACCTGGCTGCTGATTCCGGCCGGAATTCTGACGATCGTCAACCAGCTCTACATCTCGAAGAGCGGGCTGAAGTCGTCGATCCTCGGCATGGTCGGCGCGCTGGTCCCGATGATCCCCGAGGGTCTGGTGCTGCTGACGTCGGTCGCCTTCGCGGTCGGCATGATCCGGCTGGGCAAGCGCAACTGCCTCGTCAACGAGATGCCGGCGATCGAGGGGTTGGCGCGGGTCGACGTCGTGTGCGCCGACAAGACCGGCACCCTCACCGAGAACGGCATGCGCCTGTCGGAGGTGAATCCGGTCGGTGATGCCGACCCGGCCCGGATCGCGGAGGCGTTGGCCGCGCTGGCCGCCGCCGACCCCCGGCCCAATGCCAGCGTGCAGGCGATCGCCGAGGCCAACCCGGACTCGCCGGGCTGGACCTCGACCGCTATCGCGCCGTTCACCTCCGCCAAGAAATGGAGCGGAATCTCCTTCGAGGACAGTGACACAGGTGAAAGCAGGGGGAACTGGCTGCTGGGCGCGCCCGACATGCTGCTCGACCCGGCGAGCGAGACCGCCGCGGCGGCGACCGAACTCGGGTCCGGCGGACTGCGGATCCTGCTGATCGCCTCCACCGACCAGCCGGTCGACGCGCCTGGCCCGACGGAACTGGCACCGCCCGGCACCGTGCGTGCGGAGGCGCTGCTCGCGCTGGAGCAGCGGGTGCGCCCGGACGCGCAGGACACGATCGAATACTTTGCTTCGCAGGACGTCTCGGTGAAGGTGATCTCCGGCGACAACGCCGTGTCGGTCGGCGCGGTGGCGGCGTCGCTGGGGCTGGGCTCAGTGGAGACCTCCGTCGACGCCCGCGAACTGCCGACCGATCAGGAGGCGTTGGCCGACACCGTCGAGTCCGGTGTCACCTTCGGCCGGGTCCGGCCGGATCAGAAGCGCGCGATGGTGACGGCGTTGCAGTCGCGCGGCCACACCGTCGCGATGACCGGCGACGGCGTCAACGACGTACTGGCGCTCAAGGACGCCGACATCGGCGTCGCCATGGGGGCGGGCAGCTCGGCGACCCGGTCGGTGGCGCAGATCGTGCTGCTGGACAACAAGTTCGCGACCATGCCGTACGTGGTCGGCGAGGGCCGGCGGGTGATCGGCAACATCGAACGCGTCTCGAATCTGTTCCTGACCAAGACGGTGTACGCGGTGCTGCTGGCGATGATCGTCGGCGTCGCCGGGGTCATCGCCAAGCTGGCCGGCGCATCACCGGTCTCGTACCCGTTCCAGCCGATCCACGTGACGATCCTCAACTGGTTCACGATCGGCGTACCGGCGTTCATCCTGTCGCTGGCGCCGAACAACGAGCGGGCCCGCACCGGTTTCGTCCGCCGGGTGCTGCGGCTGGCCATCCCGTCCGGCGTCGTGGCCGGGCTCTGCACATTCGTCTGCTATCTGATCGTCAATCCCGGCGGCGAAGCCAACGCGCTGGGCAGCAAGGACTCGGTGGAGATGACGCCGGCGCAGATGCAGGCGTCGACCACCGCGCTGATCACGCTGATCATGATCGCGTTCTGGGTGCTGGTGATGGTCGCCCGGCCCCTCAACTGGTGGAAGTACATCCTGCTGGGGACGTGCATTGTGGCGTATCTGCTGATCTTCACGATGCCATTCACTCGCCACAAGTTTTTCCTCGATCCGAGCGACCCCGCGAAGACTTCCCTGGGTATCGTCTGCGGCGTCGTCGGGATCGTGCTCGTCGAACTGTGCTGGCGAATCGGGCCAAAAATTCTTGCTCGGTGGGAAGATCGGCACTGACATATATTGGAGATCGAGCAGAATCTCCGCTCCACTGACAAGGGAAGGCATCATGGCCGACATCAAGGGACTTGTGGACAAGGCGAAGGGCTTCCTCGGCTCCAAGACTGGCCAGGACGGCCTGGCGAAGGGCGCTGACGCAGTCAAGAAGGCGACCGGCGGCAAGTTCGACAGTCAGGTCGACAAGGGTGTCGACGCCGCGAAGAAGTTCGCGGGCGGCGAGGCCGACAAGAGCGAGGGTCAGCCGAGCTGATTTCTCGCAATAATCTGCAGCACCGCCGCAATCGGATCAGTCCGGTTGCGGCGGTGTGCTTTTCGGCGGCCTTGCTGACGCTGGTGGCTGCCTGCGGCTCCGGTTCGTCGAATCCGGAGCCGGCCGCGTCGTCCGGAACCGCCGCCGGGACGACGGCGCCCCAGCAGCCGTCGGCGTTGCCGGCGGCACCGAGTGCCGCCGATCGGGGTGCGCTGATCCGGCAGGAGTCGTATTCCGGAGGCGGAGGCCTTACGGAGTACCGCGGCCGCCGGATCGTCTACCGGTCGACCGCGGGCTACCGTCCCGGCGCGGCCACCGGTGAATTCGGCACGCAGGTGTCGGGGGTGGTACTGATACCGAACGGCATTCCGCCGGCCGGCGGCTGGCCGATCGTCGCGTACGGGCACGGCACCACCGGGACCGCACCGAACTGCGGGCCGTCGGGCTACGCGAATCTGCTGGGCGGCGCGGGCACGGTCGCCTCGCTGCTGAAGGAGGGGTGGGCCGTCGCGGTTCCTGACTACCAGGGCCTCGGCACGCTCGTCCCGAACGCGCAGCCGCATCCGTATCTCGAGCCGCGCACCGCCGCGTTCAACATGATCGACGCTGTCCGTGCAGCGCGCCATACCTTCGCCGACATCGGCGCCACCTGGGCCGCGATCGGATCGTCGCAGGGCGGCCAGGCCGCGTGGGCATCAGCCGAGTATGCGGGCGACTACGGCAGTGGCCTGCGGTTCGTCGGCGCGACCGGCTCGGCGCCGGCGGCCGATATCTCACCGGTCGTGCGCGGCGCCGCGACGGTCTACACCACCACGCAGAAGATGTTCCTCCCCGTGATCTTCGACGGTCTCAAGGCGCAGTATCCGCAGCTGAACGAGGCCGACTACTTCCGCGGCGAGATCGCCGCCAACCAGGCGACCCTCACCAGTTGCGGCCCGGGCTACCTGCAGTCGCGGATCGGTGCGGCGCTCAGCTTCCAGCCCGGGGACGCGGCGATGACGAACGCGGCCGGAGACGTGGTGCGACCGATGCTGCAGGCGCGTGCCCTGCCGCAGCGACGAGCCGCCGGACCGCTGTACTTCGCGTATGGCGACCAGGACCAGATAGTCAATGCTGAGTGGACCACGGCGGCCATCGGCCGTGCCTGCCGGTTGGGCGACGTCATCGACTCCGAGATCGTGCCCGGTAAGGGGCATACCGATGTCGGCCGTTCCGGGCAGGAGATCGATTGGCTACGGGGTCGCTTCGCCGGTCGTCCGGCGCCGAACACCTGTCCTGCCGGGAGTTGACCGCAGCTGGGGTTAGATAGCAGGCATGGCGAAGGTGAATGTCTCCGGTGATCTGTCGTTGAGCCCGACCCAGGCGTGGGCGGCGTGTTCGGACCTGTCGCGGTTCGGTGATTGGCTCACCATCCACGAGACCTGGCGCAGCCCGCTCCCGGCTCCCGACGAGATCGGCGCCGGCACCAAGCTGTCGTCGATCATCAAGGCCAAGGGCACTCGGGTGCGGTTCGAGTGGACCATCTCCGAGTACCAGCCGCCGGCCGACGATTCGTCGTCCGGCACCGTGACGCTCAAGGGCGACGGCAAGGGCGGCGTGAAGACCGATGTCACCCTGTCGGTGAAACCGGCCAAGTCGGGTTCGGCCGTGGGCATCGAGGCGAATCTCGGCGGACTGCCGCTGATCGGCCTGGCCGGCAAGGCCGCGGCGAAAGTGATCAAGGGCGACCTGGAGAAGTCGCTAGCGAATATCAAGCGGGAGTTCGACTCCTAGCGGGCTCTGTTCAGTCCAGTCCGATGCGAACGAAAGCGTAAGTCCATGAACACTTTTCAGCGCGTTGCGAAGGCGATGAATTCGGTCGTGATGCCCATCCTGCGCATCCCGGGGCTGTCGGGCCTGGCCGCCAAGTCGATGACGGTGCTGGTCTATCGGGGCCGACGCTCCGGGAAGTCATTCGAGCTGCCGGTGGGATATCGGCGGAGCGGCGAGAACACGCTGCAGGTCGCCGTGGCCATGCCCGATCAGAAGACGTGGTGGCGCAACTTCACCGGCGACGGTGCGGATCTCACCGTCCGCCTACCCGAGGGCGATCGATCCGGTCATGCGGTCGCGACGCGCGACGATGCGGGCCGGGTACTGGTGGCCATCGAACTGCGCTGATTGCCCTGCAGCTAGGACGCTGAGCCGGTCGGCGGATATGCGACGTCTGACGTCCACCCTTCGTCGGGGCGGGTAGCGGCCTGCCACATCGCCTCCGCGATCGGCGGCGGGGAGAACTCGCCCTCGTCGGCGAGGATGCCGTCGATTTGCAGGCAGACCGCGCGGACGCCGACTGGCTTGAGGGCGGTGTCGAGGCTGCGGGTGAGATTGCGCAGACCGGCCTTCTGCACCCCGAGGGACGCTGCCTTGAACCAGGGCTTGTCGGCCGCGGCACTTCCGGTGACCAGGACGCGAGCGCCGGGAGGCAGTGCGGGCCGAGCCGCCTGGACCGCCGGGAGCAGTGCGGCGACTCCGAGCGCGAGATCGGCCAGCAGTTCGTCTGCGGTCAGCTCGAGCGGATCCTTCTCGCGCCATGCGCTCGGGTTGAAGTGCAGCACGTCGATGCGGCCGTACCGGTCGGCGACCTCCGTGACCGCGCGTTCGGTGTCGACGGCGCTGGACAGGTCGACCGCGATCCCCTCGGCGTTATTCCCCTCGTCGGTCAGCGCGGCCGCGAGCTGCGCGACCCGATCGGCGTTTCGGGCGCCCAGCACGGCGACATGGCCGGCCCGCGCGAACCGGCGGGCGGCGGCGAGGCCCAGTCCGGGTCCGACGCCGAGGCCGAGATAGACCGGAGCATTCTTGTCCACCCGGGCGATGTTGTCGGAGTTGACGTTCATGGTCAACCCGACGGCGCTGGGCTGACGGGATCGTCGGCGGCCGCTGACGTAGACTCCGACACGGCTGTTTCAGCCCTCGTAGCTCAGGGGATAGAGCACGGCTCTCCTAAAGCCGGTGTCGCAGGTTCGAATCCTGCCGAGGGCACCGCACGGGCGTCTCAGTAGACGCTGACGCGTCCCACACTCCGGTGCCAGTGGTTGTACCAGTCCCAGGCCGAGGTGACGGCAAAACCGGCGCCGCAGGCGGTGGCAAAGGCCCAGACCGCGGGCGCGGTTGCCGGGCTGACGCTGAACATCGCCGACACGGCCTTGACCGCACAGGCGAGCACGCCGCACGCGCTGGCCAGGATGTAGCCGGCGACCATCGTCCGCATCTTGGTCTCGTAGAGCACCGGCCAGAACAGGTATGCGCTGTACGCGAGTGCGTAGGCCAGGACGCCGGTGAGCGCCAGCCAGTACCAGACCAGCCAGACGCCGTCGTCGACGGCGAAGAAGTCGTGCGCCTGCTCCTGCTTCCCGTCGGCCAAGAAGAACGCGAGCATCACGGGAATGATGAGCAGGCAGGGCAGTTCGACGCGCTGCTGGAACTTGCGCTGGAGCTCTTCGTCAGGATTGCGCATGTAGAGCGCGGTCATGAGGATCGACGACGCCGCCACCACATAGCAGTCGTGTCCGATCAGATTGGTGAGGTTGCCGTAGCCGGTGCGGTCGTACAGCCACTGGCCGAGAGTGTCGTTCGTGACCGGCAGCATCAGCAGCACGGCGCATCCCTGCAGCAGCAGGTTGATGGTGATTCCGCGCTCGGCTGGACTCGACCACGTGGCATGGCGGATGAGCAGCGCCGCAATAATCGCAACAATCGCGATGAAGGCGGGGATTGGCATGGGTCCTACAACTTAATCGGGGCCGCCGACCACCCCCGATGGTGGCGCCGGAGGAACAGCTGAGTGTCAGTAGGCGTGTGTTCCGCGGATGAACACTTCGCGCTGGCGCTTGCCGACCTGCTTGGCGGTCGTAGTAGCCGTGGTGGGCTGCGTGAGAACTGCGGCAGCCGACGCTGAACGGCCCTCGCCGGAAGGTACCCGACCCTCGACGAGGTCCATGAAATCGCGAACATCGGCGATGTCGATGACACCGCACCAGTTGAGCAGCCCGACCAGGTTGACACCGAAGTGCTGAGCGATCGCGCTGAAGTCGGTTGAGGTCATCGTGCCGTTGCGGCAGCGGTTGCTGTACGTCTGCCGCGTGACGCCGAGTAGATCGGCGACCTCCTGCTGGTTGATCTCGCGCTCAAGCATCCTGGTCAGGTAGGCCTCGGGGCGGTTGATACTAAGCATGGCCAAACACTACCGGCTGGTGGCGGACAGATTCAAGTATCAAGTGCCCAGTACGTTATAAATTTTTGACACAAGGCTTGCATTTCATAACGCATTCGGTAATGTCGTGCGTACTCCAGCACGACCGAGGGGTCGGAGTCGAAGGGCCGTACGGCGGGGGCCGTCGGCCGATTCCGTTGTGTCGTGTCGGCCATCGAGTAAGGGGTCGTCCGGTAGTGGTCGGGGGCTACATCGCTCCGAGCGGTGCAGCAACACTACTGGCGGTCGGGGAGGACTCGGTACGAAAGAGCGGGTGGCAGGGATACCCTGCAACCCGCTCTTCGTGCGTTGTGGGTCGGTTCAGAGGGCGCCGCGGTCGGCATCGCCGGCCGGGATCGGGTTGGCGACGGTGACCTCCAGCGGACCTGCGAGCAGGGTGCCGATCTTCTCCGTCAGGCCGGTCAGCGCAGGCGCTTTGCCGTGCACGCCCAGGTCTTCGACGCTGGCCCACTTCTCCACCATCACGAAACCCTCCGGAGCCTCGTGCAGCGAGTAGAGTTCGCAGCCCGGCTCGGCGTGGACTGCCGGAATCACCTCCAGGAGTGCCGCTTTGACGGCGTCGCGGTGTTCGGGTTGCGGGGTGATCTTGGCGATGACTGTGACGGACATGACTTTCACCGTAGGCGACCGTCACGATTTTCGGTTGTACCCCGTCGATATGGCGAGCACCCATCGTGAAGCGAGAGGATGAACCGATGAAGATCGCAGTCGCCGGAGGTACAGGAGTCGCGGGTCGCCGAGTCGTCGAGGCGTTGATCGCCGCGGCACATGAGCCCGTCGTGCTCGCGCGCTCGACCGGAGTCGACGTACTGACCGGCGCGGGCCTGGATGCCGCGCTGGCCGGGGTCGATGCGGTGGTCGACGCCACCAACAAGATGACGACGAGTCGCCGAACGGCGGTGAAGTTCTTCGAGACCGCCGGCCGCAACCTGACCGCCGCCGCGTCCCGGGCCGGTGTCGGGCACTTCGTCACGTTGTCGATCGTCGGCATCGACCGGGTCGACTACGGCTACTACGAGGGAAAGCTGGTGCAGGAGAAGATCGTTCGTGAATCCGGCTTGCCGTACACGATCCTGCGCGCCACGCAGTTCCACGAGTTCGCCGATCAGGTGCTGAAGCTGACGCCCGGCCCGGTCGCGTTCATTCCACGAATGCAGAGCCGGACCGTTGCGGTCAGCGAGGTCGGGCAGGCGCTGGCCGAGATCGCCACCTCCTCGCCGCAGAGGATGGTCGAGATCGCCGGGCCGCAGGTCGAGTCGATGCTCGATCTCGCGCGTCGACTGGTCAAGGCGCGGGGCGCGCATCGGGTGGTGCTCCCGTTGTGGATGCCGGGTTCCGGTGCCAAGGCGATGGCGTCGGGCGGCCTGCTGCCGACCGATCCGAACAGCCGGCGCGGCCGCATCGGCTTCGACGAATGGCTCGCCACCGTGGGGGCTCCGAGCGCCCCGTAGTGACCGCGAACGGCCGGTTCCGAGGCGCGCGATCGCGTAGGTTCGGGGCATGGGAACGACGATCGTGGATCGGCCGGCCGTTGTCGCGGCCCTGGATTCGGTGTGGGCGACCATCGACGGTCTGGTCGCCGAGCTGGACGACGCGGGGTGGCGCTCTCCGTCGTCGTTGCCGGGGTGGTCAGTCGCTGACCTGGTGGCGCACATCATCGGCACGGAGCGCTTCCTGCTCGGCGAGCAGCCGCCGGAGCCGGACGTCGACGTCACCGAACTCGATCATGTGCGTAACGACATCGGCGCCCTGAACGAGAAGTGGATCCTGCACTACCGCGCACAGGGCACCGGACAGCTGCTCGCCGACTTCCGTCAGGTCACTGCCACGCGGCGGGCACAGTTGGCCGAGGCGACCGACGAATCCTTTGCGGTGCAGGGCTTCACGCCGGCCGGGCCGGACACGTATGGGCGATTCATGCGGATCCGGGTGTTCGACTGCTGGATGCACGAGGTGGACATCCGGGACGCGCTCGGCCTGCCGGCCCCGTCGGACGCCGAGACCGCGGACGTCGCCTACTCGGAGATTGCGAACATCATGCCGTACGTGGTCGGCAAGAAGGCCGGGACGCCGGACGGATCAGCGGTGCGAATGTCAGTGTCCGGCTTGCTGAATCGTGCTATCGATGTCGCGGTGGATGGCCGGGCGGCTCTGGTGCCGGGGCTCGACCGGCAGCCCGATGTCGTGCTGGCCTGCGACACAATCGAATTCGCTCGACTCGCCGGCGGACGCGCCAACGCCGATCCCGCTGCGGTCGCGGTCTCCGGCAACGCCGACCTCGCCGCCCCCATCATCGCCAATCTCGCGTTCACGATCTGAGCAACGCCACCGCGTGACTCAGTCCAACGCGATGACCAGGTCGCCCAGCTGCGTCTGATCGGTGATGACCTCGATCGATGCGATGCGACCCGCTCGGATCGTCACGCCGAACATCGCGCGCGGCACGTCGTCGGGCGCCCACACCGCGGCGGGGACTCCCTCGACGAGACCGACGCGGGCCTCCTCCGCGCGACCGGCGAACACGCGCGCCACCGCATCCGCGCCGACGACGTGCTCATCGAGCAGCGGTGCCCCGTGGTCGGCGTTGCCCGCAGCATAGGCGACGGTGCGTGGATCGGTGCGCAGCTCGACCTCGGGGTCGAGCAACTGCAGCAGCGCCCCGAAGTCGCCCCGGCGCGACGCGGCGAGGAACGCATCGACGGCCTCGCGCTGCCGGGTCTGTTCCGCGACCGGGTCGGCCGCCTGGACCCGACTCCGGGCACGGGAGGCGAGTTTCCGGGTCGCGGCCGGAGTGCGCTCGACGATCGGCGCGATCTCGTCGAACGGCATCCCGAACAAGTCGTGCAACACGAAGGCCAGACGCTCGGCGGGCGACAGTGCGTCGAGCACGACGAGCAGCGCCGCGCCGATCGCGTCGGCAGCGACGGCCTCGGCCTCCGGGCCGATCGGGATCACCGTGCCGGCCGGCGTATCGCTCTGCTCGTCCACGGTGGCGACGTCCTCCACCGGGTCTTCGGGACGGGCTCCACGGGCGCGGAGCATGTCGAGGCATATCCGGGAAACGACCGTCGTCAACCAGCCGGCCAGATTCTCCACGGCGGCGATGGCGGCGCGCTGCAGCCGGAACCAGCTCTCCTGCACGGCGTCCTCGGCGTCGGCGTACGACCCGAGGATCCGATAGGCGATGATCCGCAGCCGCGGACGCTGCTCCTCGAACGCGAGTGCCAAATCGGCAGGGGCGGCGGGCATATCGGTGGTCACCAGACTCCTCAATCGATCGCGGTCACACTTTTCGCGCCGCATCCGTCAATCATCATGACACGGTAAAACTGCCGTGGCCCTTCCGAACAAGGAGTCCGCCATGACCGCACGTATCGCCAATCTGTCCTCGTACCACGCGTTCGCCAACGAGGCGCTCGGCACGCTCGGCAGCCGCGCCGGCGAGTATGGGATCGATGCCTCGATCCTCGAGCTGACGCATCTGCGGGTCAGCCAGATCAACGGCTGCGCCTGGTGCCTGGAGTACGGCCTGCGCGGTGCGGCGAAGGCCGGCCTGACCGACTCGCAGGTGATCCAGGTCGCCGGCTGGCGAGACTCGGAGCTGTTCTCCGAGGCCGAACGCGCCGCACTCGATCTCGCCGAGCACATCACCCGGATCGGGGATCGCAGTAACCCGGTGCCGGATCCGATCTGGGAAGAGGCGGCGCGCCACTTCGACGACTCGCAGCTCGCCGGTCTGGTGCTATGGGTGGCCACCACCAACGCCTACAACCGGATCAACGTCACCACCCGGCGGGTGCCCGGAACCTGGTGACCCGAGGCGGCCGGAATCAGCGCAAACCGCTGATTCCGGCCGTTGCGTTCGCGTACCCTTCGGCCAATGCGGCTCATTCGAAATGCACTGGCGGCCCTTATCGTTTCCAGCGTCGTCGCCGCCGGGTGCGCCCTGTCCGCCGGTCCGGCGCAGGCCGCGCCGTCCGTGCTGGGTCCCGGGTTCTTCTGGGGCGTGGCGAGCTCGGGCTTCCAATCCGAGGGATCGTCGCCGGACAGCAACTGGCTCCGCTACTCCCGCAAGCAGACCGACCAGATCGGCACCGCGGCCGACTTCTATCACCGCTATCGGAGCGACATCGCTCTGGCAAAAGAATTGGGCGTCAAGGTTTATCGGATCAGCGTCGAGTGGGCCCGTATCCAGCCCCGGCCGGGGGTATGGGACCCCGCCGGAGTCAAGTTCTACGACAACGTGATCGGTGCGATCGTGGCGGCCGGTATGCGGCCGATGATCACCCTGGATCACTGGGTATATCCGGGATGGGCGGCTGATCGCGGCGGCTGGAACAATCCGCAGATGGCCGACTGGTGGTTGGCCAATGCGCGGTACGTCGTCCACCGGTACGCCCACTACAACCCGCTGTGGATCACCATCAACGAGCCGACAGCGTATGTGATGCAAGAACTTCGGCAGGGCGGACTGCCGCCGACGAGCACGTCGATGATGTTCGATCAGCTGGTTCGGGCGCATCGCAGCGCCTTCGACTACATCCACTCCCGCCAGCCCGGTGCGATGGTCTCGTCGAACGTCGCCTACATCCCGGCGGTCGAGCCCGCGCTCGACGCGCAGTTCCTCGACCGCGTCGCCGACAAGCTCGACTACGTCGGGATCGATTACTACTACGCCGTCTCGCCGACGGACGTGTCGGTCGCGAGCCTCGTCCTGAACGACTATGGGTCCGCCGGCGTCGCGCCCGACGGCCTGTACTACACGCTCCGGCACTACGGCCGGAAGTTCCCGGGCAAGCCGCTCTACGTGGTCGAAAACGGTATGGGTACCAACAACGGGGCCCCGAGACCGGATGGCTATCGGCGCGCCGATCTGCTGCGCGACGATGTCTACTGGCTGCAGCGAGCGAAGGCGGACGGGTACAACGTCATCGGCTACAACTACTGGAGCCTGACCGACAACTACGAGTGGGGCAGCTACACACCGCGTTTCGGGTTGTACACGGTCAATGTCAAGACTGACCCCACGCTGACCCGCCGCCCGACCGATGCGGTGGCCGCCTACCGGCAGATCACTGCGTCGAATGGTGTCGGGTCGCAGTATCGACCGACTCGTCCGGCCCAGTGGTGTTCTCTGGTGGACGGTGCCGATAGCTGTTTGAATCCCGTTCGCTGACTTCGCGTTCCACCGGAGCCGGCCGCAAGGCCTCGCCCAGGTGAGCGCGGTCCAGCGGCGGGATGTGTACCTCGTTGGCCTCGGCCGACCGTTGCGCCTCGCCGGCGCCGAAGGCCGCTACGAGGACCGCGCCGCCGATGGCGAGGGCGAATCCGAAGAGCCCCAACCAATGCAATCCCGGTTGCATGGAGTCGTTGAGCAGGGCCAAGCCGATGATTCCGGGGAATGCGGTCTCGCCCACCACCATTGCCGCCGTCGAGCCGTTGACGGCGCCCAGCTGCAGCGACACCGTGCGGATATAGAACCCGAACGCACCGGCGATCGCCAACGCCCACGTGGCCGGATCGGAGAGCAGCGCGGTGATCGAGAACGGGGTGATGCCGTCCATCACGCGGACGCAGACCGCGACGATGCCGAACTGCAGCCCGGCCGCCGCGCCGGCGGGCACCGACGCCTTGGCGCCGAGCAGGCGGACCATCAGCAGGGACGCGAGCGTCAAGGCGATGGTGGCCCACAGCATGCCCCAGTGGAATGTGGTGCTGGCGGCATGTCCACCCGCGCTGCGTGAGGCCGCGCCCAGCATGCCCAGCGCAATTACCACCAGCGCCATGGCCGACCAGTCGCGGGCGCGTAGGCGCACGCCCAGCAGCGAGGCGCCCAGGACTGCGGTGACCAACAGATTCGCCGACACCAGGGTCTGCGACAGGAACAGTGGCAGCATCCGCGCTGCGGTGGCGCCGGCGGCGAAACCGAGAATGGTGAAGGTCATGCCGACCGCGAACGCGCTGGTCTGCGCGGCCGCTTTGGTGGACTCGAGCGATGGGGCGCCGTCTTCAATCGTGCCGCGCCCGGCCTCGCTCACCGATTGGCGCGCCCCGATGGTCTGCATCACGGCACCCAGGCCGTAGCCGACCGCGGCAACCAGGGCGAACACGACACCGATCAGCATGGGGGCAGCACCTCCTCTTCACACTCTTACCTGATTCTTAACATCGCACACTGCTCAGACATTTCGGGTCCAACCAATATCTAGCCCACCTACTAGCATTATCCCATGCAACAACGCTTAACGGTGCTGGTCACAGGGGCTTCCAGCGGTATCGGAGCCAGCGCGGCAAAGATGTTTAATGATCGTGGATTCCACGTTGTGGGAACAAGCCGCAGTCCGGAGAACGTGGCCGATCCCACTCCGGGCGTCGAGTATCTGCCGCTGGACCAGACCGACCCGGCGAGCATCGCGGCCTTGGTCGAGGCGGTCGGCGAGGTCGACATCCTGGTCAACAACGCAGGCGAGAGCCAGACCGGCGCGCTCGAAGAGGTGCCGATGGCCGACATCGAGCGACTCTTCGCGACGAATGTCCTCGGTCCGATCGCGCTGACCAAAGCGGTGCTGCCGGGTATGCGGGAACGCGGCCGCGGCTCGATCGTGATGGTCGGATCGATGGCCGGGAGCTTTCCGACGCCGTACCGATCGGTGTACAGCGCCGCCAAGAGTGCGCTGCGGACCTTCGCCGACAGCCTGCGCGGCGAGGTGGCCCAGTTCGGCGTCGCGGTCACCACCGTGGAGCCCGGCGTGATCGCCACCGGTATCGAGACCCGGCGGGCGCGGATCTCCGACGACACCTCGCCGTACCGAGTCGGCTTCGAGTCGGTCGACAAGGCGATGGCACGCCGCGAGCGCAGCGGTCTGGCCACCGACAAGCTGGCAGAGCTGGTCGTCGAGGCGGCGCTGTCGGCGAATCCGAAGCCGTTGTACGCCAGGGGCACCAACGCGCCCTTCGTCTTCGCCCTGGCGCGCCTTGTCCCGCGACGAATGCTGCTCGATACGATCGCCCGGACGCACGGCATCGGCCGGACGCGACCCGACTTGTCCGGTCGATGAACTACAGGGGGAGTCGATGACCGCTACCGGCGTGCGTGATGATTCGCCGAATCTGCTGCTGATCGGCATCGGGCCGGGCGATCCGAAGCAGATCACCATCGAGGCCATCGAGGCCATGCGCGAGGCGGACGTGTTCTTCGTCCTGGACAAGGGCGAGCACAAGCACACCCTGCTGGCGCTGCGGCGGGAGATCTGTGAGCGCTATATCCCCGAGGGCGGCTATCGATTCGTCGAGATTCCTGATCCGCCCCGCGATCGGCATCCGGACGATTACACCGCCGAGGTCCGCGCGTGGCACGACGGCCGGCTCGCCAAGATCGAGGAGGCATTCGCCGCCGAACTCGCAGACGGGCAGGTCGGGGCTTTTCTGGTCTGGGGTGATCCGGCGCTGTACGACAGCACCCTGCGGATCGTGGAACAGATCGCCGAGGCGGGCCGCTTCCCGGTGCGGTACCGGGTGATCCCGGCCGTCTCGAGCATCTCGGCGCTCGCCGCGGCGCATCGAATCCTGTTGAACCGCATCGGCGAACCGATCCACATCACCACCGGTCGACGGCTGCTGCTCGACCGCGGCGGCGACACCAACCAGGTCGTGATGCTCGACTCCGGCTGCTCGTTCCTCGAGGTCGCCGAGCCCGACGACCACATCTGGTGGGGCGCGTACCTGGGGACCGATGAGGAGATCCTGATCTGCGGCACGGTCGCGGAGGTCGGACAGCTGATCAAGGTGACCCGCGAGGAGGCCCGCATCCGGATCGGCTGGATCCTCGACGTCTATCTGCTGCGTAAACCTGAGTATCGGTAGTTACAGCGCGGCCAGGAGATCGTCCGCGATCTCCTGACGGCAGATGACGAAGTCGGGCAGGTAGATGCTGCGTCGGTTGTAGACCAGCGGACTGCCGTCGACCCGGCTGCAGTGCAGCCCGGCCGCCCGGGCCACGCCGACCGGGGCACAGTTGTCCCATTCGTACTGACCGCCGGTGTGCACGTAGGCGTCGGCATCGCCGCGAACCACCGCCATCGCCTTGGCGCCCGCTGAGCCGATCGGCAGGTACTGCAGATTCAATTTGCTTGCGGCCCAGGAGATGTCGTAGTTGACGTAGTGCGGTGTCGCGATGAATCCGGTGAGCGGTCCGGTCGGCGGCTCGACCGTGTCCGTGCGGAACAGTTCGTCGGTGTCGGGCAGGGCGACCGCGCACGCGGTCGGCTGTCCGTCGACCGTGAGGGCCACATGGACGGCCCATTCGGGGCTGCCGGATGCGTAGTGACTCGTCCCGTCCAGCGGGTCGATGATCCACACGCGACTGGCGGTCAGGCGATCGACGTCCTCCGGCGACTCCTCGGAGATGATCGCGTCGCTGGGCCGATGAGCGTGCAGCACCGCGTGAATCCAGGCGTTGGCCAAGGTGTCTCCGGCGTCGCCGAGCGCTCGGCGGGTCAGCAGGTCGCCGTGGCGCACCCCGAGCAGCAGCCGGCCCGCACCTTCGGCGATACGCGCGGCGAGTTCGGCATCGGTCAGCCGGCGTCCCGCGGGACTGGGTCGCATCACGCTCCCAATAGAACACGAACGTCGGACCGATAGATGAGAATGGGCCCATGCCCGAGTTACCGGAAGTGCAGGCGATCGCCGACTACGTCGATTCGCGGGCCGCCGGGCTGCCGATCCGGCGCGTCGACGTCGCGTCGCTGTCGCTGCTGAAGACGGCCGATCCAAGCTATTCGGCGCTGGCCGGGCGCACCATCGCGTCGGTCTCGCGGATCGGCAAATACCTGGTCTTCGACACGGTGTCGGACGCCGGTGAGGGCTCGATCTACCTGATCATCCATCTGTCGCGGGCCGGTTGGCTCCGATGGTCGGACAATCTGTCGCCGACGCCGCCGAAGCCCGGCGGCAAGGGACCGATCGCCCTGCGCGTGCACTGCGGCTTGCCGGGTGAGGGGTTCGACGTCACCGAGGCCGGCACTCAGAAGCGTTTGGCGGCCTGGATCGTTCGCGATCCGGCCGACGTGGAGCGGGTGGCGACGCTCGGGCCCGATGCGCTGGCGGTGAGCCGCGAGGAGTTCGGCGCGCTGCTGGCGAAGACGTCCGGGCGGATCAAGAACGTTCTCACCGATCAGCGCACGCTTGCCGGAGTCGGGAACGCCTACAGCGACGAGATCCTGCACACCGCAAAGATGTCGCCGTTCGCCACCGCGAAATCCCTTGCGCCGGACAAGGTCGATGCGCTCTACACCGCGATGCGGGAGGTCCTGCGTGATGCTGTCGACCGGTCGTCCGGGCAGAAGGTGGCAACGCTGAAGGGGGAGAAGCGATCCGGCCTGCGGGTGCATGCGCGCACCGGCCTGCCGTGTCCGGTGTGCGGTGACACGGTGCGCGAGGTGTCGTTCGCCGACCGCTCGTTCCAGTACTGCCCGACCTGCCAGACCGGCGGCAAGATCCTCGCCGACCGTCGGATGTCACGTCTGCTGAAATAGCTGGTCAGCGGTGGGGAGTTCTGCCCATCGCCAATCGCGCGCCGCGCTCCTAGCGTGTTCGTCAACAGCCACGAACCCAGGAGGCCGACATGATCCGCAACATTCGCTTCGCTCGTGCGGCGAGTGCCGCCGCATTGACCGCTGTGGCCGGTGCCGCACTGCTGGCCGTGGGCACCGGCCCGGCGGCCGCGGTCCAGGGGCCGTGCAACGCGCACCAGAATCTGATCGCCGGCGTCGACACCGACAACGCCCGGGCCGCGATCTGCCAGTGGCAGGGCGACGGCCGACTGGCCTACTTCGGTCTGAACCGGAACACCGGCGACACCATCGTGCTGGAAGACGCCATCGACGTGTCGCACGGCGGCACCATCGAATATGCGGCGACCGCCGACGACGGCACCATCTACCAGGTCTATCCGGACGAGCGACTCGTCATCGTCTCGCCCGCGCATCGGGTGATCTTCGACGAATGGCAGGTCACCCACTGAGTTGCCGTCCCCGAGAGGGCTGCGTCTGACAGACTGGCCTGGTGCCGACCGGACCCGTGTTCGACGAGCTGCCAGAGGGATTGCGGCTCAATCAGATTCAGGTGATCGGTACGCACAATTCCAGTCATCGGATGCTGCGGCCCGACGAGCGGTTCACCCCGTTGCTCGGGCGCGACGTCGATGACTATCGCTACGAGCACCCATCGCTGACCGAGCAGCTCGGTGTCCAGGGCGTCCGCGGCCTGGAGCTGGATGTATACCCCGATCCCGACGGCCGCTACGGATATCCGCTGGCGCGCAGGTGGTCCGGTCGGGGTCGACGGCCGCAATCACTCTGGGCTGAGCCGGGTTTCAAGGTGATGCACGCCCCCGATGCCGACTACCGGACGAGCAGCCCGAGACTGCTGGATGCGCTTGACGAGATCGCCACGTGGTCGGCGGCGAATCCGCGACATGTTCCGATCTTTCTGCAGCTCGAGCTCAAAGGGAACTGGCCGTGGTCCCGGTTGTTCGGCGGCGTCGCCGTGCCGCGCTGGACGACGCGGATGTTGGATGACCTCGATGCGATGCTGCGTGCTCGGCTGACCGATCGGCTGCTGGTACCGGACGATATCCGGGGCGCGGGAATGACTTTGGCCCAGTCAGTGCGCGACGTGGGCTGGCCCTTCGTCGACGACATCCGCGGCCGCGTCCTGTGCTTCCTGGACTGTCCGGTCGCGATCCGCCGGCGGTACGCCATCGGTCGGCCGAGCCTGCAGGGTCGGGCGGCATTCACCTGCCCGGAGCCGAGCGCTGCGGATGCAGCGATGCTGATGCGCAACGACCCCCGGGGCGCATACGCCGGCGAGATCGCCGGGCTGGTGCGGGATGGCTTTCTGATTCGTACTCGCGCCGATGAACCGGTGGCCACCGCGCGGACCGACGACCTGGCGCGTCCGGCGTCGGCGCTGGCCAGTGGCGCGCACCTGATCAGCACCGACTTCCCGGTGCCGGGGCGAGCCTTCCGTTGGGGTTCCGGTCGGTATGTCGCGCAGCTGCCAGGCGGCGCGACGGTCCGGCCGAATCCGATCACCGCGGGGCTGGACCCACAACTCTGATCCGAGTACTCTAACTAGAGTATTTGGAGGTGAGTATGTCGTACCGGCGATCGAATCCGCTGGCCCTGGCGGTGCTCTGCTGCGTATCGGAACGGCCGATGTACCCCTACGAAATCACCACCACCCTGCGCGAACGCGGCAAAGAAGGCAGCATTCGGCTGAACTTCGGATCGCTGTACGCGGTGATCAAGAACCTTGCCAAGCACGGCTTGATCGAAGAGTCGCAGACCGAGCGTGACGGCAACCGGCCGGAGCGGACCGTCTACCAGATAACGCCGGCCGGCAAAACCGAGACGCTCGACTGGCTGCGGTCCTTGATCTCCGAGCCCGCCAAGGAGTACCCGCAGTTCGAGGCGGGTCTGTCGTTCCTGCCGATGCTCGATCCGGATGACGTCCTGGAGCTGTTGCGGCACCGGCTCGGCCGGATCGACGAGCAGATCGCCTTCGCAGATGAGATGTGCGCGATGGCGAGCCGGGCCAACTTGCCGGATCTGTTCATGATCGAGGGGCAGTACGCCGTGGCGATGATGCGGGCCGAGCGGAATTTCGTTGCAGGCGTTGCCGATCAGTTGGCCGCAGGCACGTATCCGGAACAGGATCAATGGCGGGAGCTTCATCAGATGCGCTCCGCCGGAAAGACTTTCGCCGAGGTCGCGGCGGAACTGCCGATGTTCGGAGGTATTGACTACAGCAAGCTGCCGAAATAAGAGTGGCCCGGATGTTGCAGCATCCGGGCCCGACTTCGAAGAAAAACATCCGCGAGCGGACGCATTGACATCCCAGGAAGCCGTTTTCAACTATACGGGTTCCGCGTTCGCTCACCCCTGTGAGGAGCATGATGAGCCCACTTGGCTTGCAGGCGCAGGACCTGCACAAAACCTATCGAATCGGACGGGGCAAGCCGCCCGTCGAGGCGCTGCGCGGCGTGACCTTCGCCGCGGACAGCGGAACCGTCTTCGCCCTGCTGGGCCCCAACGGCGCTGGAAAGTCGACGACCGCCAAGATTCTGTCGACTCTCGCGAAGCCCGACTCGGGGCGGGCATCGGTCGCCGGCATCGACGTCGTGGAGCATCCCGACCTGGTCCGCCGAACCATCGGATTCGTTGCACAGCAGCCGGTTTCCGAGCCGATGGACACCGGTCGCGAGAACCTGGTGCTCTCCGGACGCATCCACGGCATGTCCGGTCGGGACGCACGTGCGCGGGCCGATGAACTGCTGACGCTGTTCGGTCTCGCCGATGCCGGCGATCGGCTGGTCAAGACCTACAGCGGCGGCATGGCACGCAAACTCGATGTGGCCCTGGGCATCATGCATCGACCGCAGGTGCTGTTCCTCGACGAGCCGACCACTGGCCTCGATCCGGAGGCGCGGGCGCAGATGTGGGCCGAGATCGAACGCCTCGCCGGTGGCGAGGGCATGACGATCCTGCTGACCACCCACTATCTCGATGAGGCCGACCGGCTTGCCGATCGCATCGCGATCGTCGACGGCGGCCGCATCGTCACCGAGGGCAGCGCGGACGAGCTGAAGAACCAGCTGCGCGGGGACACCGTGATCGTCGACATCATGGGGTCGGCCCAGCAGGCCGCGGGGCTGCTGACGGCGGCCGAGCTGCTCGAGGTCGAAGTCAGCGGATCGACGATCCGCGCGCGAGCCGACCGCGGCGGCGAGGTGCTGCCCAAACTGTTGGCCGAGTTGGATTCTCGGGGCGTGACGGTGGCGTCGGCCACGGTCGCGCGACCGAGTTTGGATGATGTATATCTGCGCCACACCGGACGAAGTCTGGTCGCCGCCGGCGCCGAAGGAGGCGTGCAATGACCGTCGACCTGCGCACCACTCGCCCGGCTCCCGGAGCCGGACTATCCACCGCCGTGACCCACACGGTGCAGCTGACCGGACGACCACTGCGCACGCTGCGGCGGATGCCGGTATTCCTGGTCATGACGATCGTGCAGCCGATGATCTGGCTGCTGCTGTTCGGGCAGCTGTTCAAGAACATCGTCGATCTACCAGGATTCGATTCCCCGCCAGGCGGTTACATCAGCTTCATGGTTCCGGGAGTCGTGATGATGACGGCGATGTTCGGCTCCTCGTGGGCGGGTACGTCCTACATTCAGGACATGGAACGCGGGGTGATGGCCCGCCTGCTCACCTCGCCGACCAGTCGGACCGCAATGATCACGTCGACCATCGTCTATCAGTCGATCTGCACCGTGATCCAGGCCGGCATCGTGCTGGTGGTGGCCGCGTTGTGCGGCGCCCAATATCCCGGCGGCGCAACGGGAGTCGTCGTGCTGCTGGTGGCAACCGTACTGCTGACCGCCATCTTCAGTGCGTTGTCCAATGCCGTGGCGCTGCTGACCAAACAGCAGGAGGCGTTGATCGGCATCTCGCAGCTGCTGATCATGCCGTTGATGTTCCTCAGTTCGGCGATCATGGACACCCGTCTGTCGCCCTCCTGGGTGCGGACGGCGGCGAAGTACAACCCGTTCGAGTGGGCTGTGCAGGTCGGGCGGCAGGCCATGTCGTCGTCACCGGACTGGGGGAGCGTCGGCATTCATCTGGGGCTGCTCGGGGCGGCGACCGTGGTGATGATCGCGCTGGCCACGCAGGCTTTCCGGAGCTACCAGCGGTCGGTCTGACAGACTGGCACCCGTGAGTAAGACGCCGCAACGCAACAGGATTCTGATCACGGGTGCCAGCTCCGGGCTGGGCGAAGGGATGGCCCGGGCCTACGCGGCCCGCGGCAAGTCGCTCGGACTGGTCGCGCGGCGGAAGGCCCGGCTGACCGAACTCGCCGCCGATCTGTGCTCGACGGCCGCGGCGGTCGCCGTCGAGCGGCTGGATGTCACCGAGATCGAGACGGT
This sequence comes from Jongsikchunia kroppenstedtii DSM 45133, assembly GCF_000380485.1. Classification (GTDB taxonomy): domain Bacteria; phylum Actinomycetota; class Actinomycetes; order Mycobacteriales; family Mycobacteriaceae; genus Jongsikchunia; species Jongsikchunia kroppenstedtii. The sequence goes on from NZ_AQYG01000043.1 coordinate 52,474, forward strand.
GCCCACAGTGTTCGAGGCGATCGCCGAGGAACTGGGTGGACTCGATCGGGTGATCGTCAATGCCGGTCTCGGTAAGGGCGCGCCAATCGGTACCGGCAAGGCCCACGCCAACATCGAGACGGTGCAGACCAATCTCGTTGGCGCCCTGGCCCAGATCGAGGCCGCGATGGAGATCTTCCGGGCGCAGGACGCCGGCCACCTGGTGCTGATCAGCTCGATGTCTGCGGTGCGCGGGTTGCCCAAGGGGCAGGCCGCGTACTCGGCGTCCAAGGCGGGGCTGGCCGCGCTGGGGCAGGGACTGCAGGCCGAGCTGGCGGGCTCGCCGATCAAGGTCAGCGTGATTCTGCCGGGTTACATCGAGACCGACATCAACCGCGGCGTCAAGACCCGGATGAAGGTCGATACCGAGACCGGCGTGCGGGAATTGGTCGCCGCGATCGATGCCGAACCGCAGCGGGCCGTGGTGCCCAAGTGGCCGTGGATCGGCATCGATGCCGCGCTGCGTTACTTGCCCGACAATGTGACGCGCCGGATGGTGTAGACGCTCGGTGTCGAGGCGGCGAAATGGGTTGTCGGCGTGAGGATCAGCCGGCGATCCGGTTCGTCATCGGCGGCGACGCCGGTGCCTGGCGTGCGGCGCTTCGCTGCGCGCGAAGGGCAAGGGGAACCAGCCAGAGGAACGCGCCGAGGTCGGCCACCAGGGTCGATGGCAATCGGTTGTGGACGAAACCGATCGACAGTCCGCTGGTGGGATCGGCCCAGCCGAAGCATCCACTTGCGCCGACGTGGCCGAAACCGGATGCGAGCCCGGGGATCGGGCTGCGGTGAAATCCGAGGTTCCAGCTCATCGGCAACCCGAGCACCCGATCGAATTCCAGGCGACGCGGGCCGCTGAGCATCCGTACCCGCGGGGCCGAGAGCAGGCGCCGGTCTCCCACGGTCCCGTCGGTGGTCAGGGCGGCGTAGACCGTACCCAGCGCCCGGGCGGTGCTCACCGCATTCGCGGCGGGCATCTGCGTATCCATCAAATGCTTCTCGGGCGCAATGAATGACGGCCCGGCGCCCGGTCCCGCGTAGATCGATCCGGTCAGCGCACCGCCCAATAGGGTGGGCATCCGGGCGCCACGCGCCAATACGCGGTCGCGGCAGATGGCCGTGAACGTGCCCACCGGATCCACGTAGTCCGCGACCACGCCGGTGTCTGATTGGGGTCTGCCGAGCGAGAGCTCAGCGATGCCGAGCGGGGAGCACAGTTCGTCTTGATACAAGGCGCGCATGTCTTTTCCGGTGACCGCATGCGCGATGCCCGCCATCAGCCAGCCGATCGTCAATGCGTGGTAGGCCGGCTTTCCCGTCAGTCCGTCGCGGTCTACCGCCGCGAGCCGGCGCTGCATGAGCTGAAAATCGAGCGCGTCGTCGGCCGTCGCGGAGATCCGCCGCACCTGCGAGAGCCCGGCGGTATGTGAAAGCACTTCTCGGACTGTTACCGACGACTTTCCGGCCGCGGCGAACTCGGGCCAGTACTCGGCGACCGGTGCGTCGTAGTCGACCAAGCCGCGGTCGGCGAGTCGGTGAATGACGAGGGAGGTCAAACCCTTGGACGCGGAATAGATCACCGACGAGGTGGATTCGGTCCAGGGCAGTTCACCGCGATCGTCACGGCTGCCGCACCATACGTCGACCACGGGTACGCCGCGGTCGTAGATCGCCAGCGCGCCGCCGCCGAGCACTCCGGCCGACCACACTCGGGCGAACGCGTTGACGACCCGCTCGTAGCCGACATCTGCGTGCCCGTGGATCGCATCACTCATGTTGAGCTCCCTCGATAAGCTTTACTCTCGGTAAAGCGCTGCGCTGAAAAGTACGCGCGGGTAGCGGTAGAGTCAACCCCCGAAAAGGCCTGGTTCGCCGCGTCCTCATCGTCTCGAAGGGGTGGTCACCTCATGCCGCCGACGCAGCGACGTCCTACTGATGACGAGTTGCTCGATGCTGCAATGGCCGCGTTCGCCGAACACGGCTTCGCCAACGCGGGGATGAGTCAGATCGCCGAGGACGCCGGGTCGACCAAGCCGACTCTGTACGCGCATTTCGGCTCGAAAGAGAACTTGTTCAATCGCGTCGTTCAGCGTGAATTGACGCGAATCGTGACTGACATTCTTCCGCGATATGACGAGGTCGGTGATCAGGGCATCGAGGAGAGCGTCGATACCCTGATCACCGTCGGCATGAACTACATATCTGCCAATCCGCAGGCGCGGCAACTGATTCGGGTGTCAATTGAAGCGTCGGCCGATCCGATGCTCTCCCAGTTCCTGGCGATCAACGAGATCTTCACCGCGAAGGTCGCCGAGTTGGTCGAGCGGCATCTCGAAACCATTGATGCCAAGATCACGTCGGGCAATCCGCGGGCGATCGCCGCCACGATCGTCGGATCGGGCATCGCTCTGGCGCATCACATGCTCGTGCACGGCGACGACGACTTCGAGCGACTGGCGCGCATGCTCTCCACGTTCTTGAGCGGCGGGCTGCAGGCGTTGACGCACCGACGCTGACGACGCCAGCGTCCGGAATACCCTCGTCCGGTGGCTTGTCGGGTTAGGCCGCCTGGTTGATCTTCTCGCGCTGCGCGTTGAACATCTTCACCAGGTCCGCGTTGACCGACGGCTCCAGCGACTTGCCGCTCGAGCCGACCATGAACGACATTCCGCGGGCCGTCCCGAACAACATGCGCGCGTGATAGGTGGCGCCGCTGTCGCTCTCCTTCGACGTCACCTCGATACCCAGGTAGTCGCCGTCGACGCCGCTGGCGGACAGCCTCTTCGTAGTCATCTGGTAGCTGTACGTCGACGTCCGGCCGCTGAGGTTTATCGACATCGTGTTCGTGAAGGTCCGGCACGTCGTCAACAGCTTGTCGAAGTCGGCGAAGATCGGATCGGTCGCCTTCTCGACCGCCGCACGATAGGTAGTCGGCGAGTCGGAGTCACCGCTCTGATCGGTCAGTACCGCCGAGGCCTGGTCGGCGGTGTCGGCCTGCGATCGCCCAGGCTGCCCGATGGCCTCGCATTCGCTGGGATCGTAGGACTCTTTGATGTCCTCGTCGGTCCGGTGGCGCGACGACGTGGCGGAGCTGGGATCGCTGCTGCTGATACGGAATCGGCCATCGCTCACGGTCGGGAATTCCGACTGCCCGATGACGAGCTCCCGCGCTTTCGCCGACGGCATCGGTTTACCGTCGCCGTCACTGCCGAAAACGCCGCCCGCCCACATGCCGACGACCGCGGCGACCACGATGACGACGACGGCGACGCCGGCGCCGATCAGCCACTTGGTCTTACCGTCGGGCGGCGGCTGGTTCGGGGGATATCCGGGGTATCCGCCTGGCGCGGGCGGCATTCCGGGCGGCGGACCACCGAAGCCTCCTGCCGGGTACCCGGGCTGCTGCGGCGGGACCGCGGGGAACTGCTGGCTCGGGAACGGTTGGCCGGGCAACGGGGGCTGCCCGGGGTAGGGCTGCTGACCTGCCCACGGCTGCTGGCCGGGCCACGGCTGATCCGGATACGCCCCGGCCGGTTGCTGGCCGCCCGGTTGTTGCCCACCGGGGAACGGTTGCGGGTTCGGGTCGTCGGGGTTGCCCACGGCCGTCCTTCCGGGTTCGGATGCGTTACTTGGCGTCGAGGATCTTCTGGCGCTGCTTGTTCAGCATCGACACGAGGTTCGCGTCGGCGTCGGAACCGATGTCGGCGCTGCCCTCCGAGGTCATCGTCTGGTAGACCGTCGAGTACGAGACGCTGCGATCGACGGCGAGCAGGATGTGCATCTTCGCGTTGATCGCGATGTCCGACGACGATTCGGCCGACCGCATGGTCATGTCCATCTCGACGCCCTTGTAGTCCCCGGCGACGCCGTCGACCTTCAGCGGCTTCATGGTGACGTCACCGTTGATCTCGACGTCGTCGGTGTTCATCTTGATGCTGAACGAGCTGCAGCTGGACATGATCTGGTCGAAGTTCGTCGTGTAGTCGGGGTCGATCGTCTTCTTGACCTCGGCGGTGTAGTTGCGGCTGTTGAGACCCGACGAGCTGCTGTCGTCGGCGTCGAGCTCGGCCGAATACTGATCGACCGATGGGTCATCGCTCTTGCCGCCCGCGATCAGCTCCTGGCACTTGGGGTTGTCGGAGACGATGTCCGACGACGAGCTGTCGGTATCGGAGCTGTCGGTGTCGAACTCGCCGCCGCTCAGGGTCGGGAAGTCGCTCTGGGTGAGCACGAGTTCCTTGGCCGACGCGGCGGGCGGGGGCGACTGCTTCTTGGACTTGCTGTCACTGCCGCTCAGCGTGATGCCGAGGACGACGGCGATCACGGCGATGATCGCGACGGCGGCGATACCGCCGCCGATCCAGAGCTTCTTGTTGCCCCCGCTCGGCGGCTGTCCGCCGGGCTGGCCCGGATATCCACCCGGGGCGGGCGGCATCCCGGGCGGCGGCGTCGCACCGCCGAACCCGGCGGCCGGGTATCCGGGCTGCTGCGGCGCACCCGGGTAGGGCTGGCCCGGGTACGGCTGACCGGCATAGGGCTGCTGACCCGGCCACGGCTGGCCGGGGATCGGCTGGCCCGGCTGCGAAGCGGGTGGCTGTTGGCCGAACGGCTGCTGTCCGGGTTGCGCCTGCGGCGGCACGAACTGTGTGGGCTCCTCGCCGGAGCCCTCCGGATTCTGCGGCTGCTGCTGTGTCGGATCGAACGGATTGCTCACGGTTCGGCCTTTCGGGTGACCTTGATGGACGGCGGGTCGACGGACTCAAGGATTTGATCCTCGCATAACGCCCACCGGCCGCGCCCTGCTTGTCATCAGATGATCGACACCGGTCCGGCGCGTGCGACCGGAGTCGGTGCGCGATAGCGCCTACGCTGGCGCCGTGTCGAAGAAGCAGGGACAGATCTACGGCGACGGCGCCTTCCAGTTGTACGGCCGCAAACGAGCCGAGCGCCTGGGCGGGCTGCTCGCCGATCTGCTGGATCGCGATGACGTCACCTGTTTCGGTCACGACTGGTCCGGCGTCGTGTATTTCGCTGTCGCCGAGGACGAGTCGGACACGGTATTCGCGTTCGACGTCCCCAGTGGCGAGGTCGGGGACATCTGTTCCCTCGATGAGTTCAACGACGACCTGACGTCGGGCGGCATCGTGGACTTCGTCGGCGGCGACGGATTCGACCAGTGGCGCGCCGCCACCGGCATCACCGAGCTGGCGATGGGCACCTTCGTGCCGACCGTCGACTACGTCTTCGCCGGCGGCGATCCGGCGCAGCGCGCCACCGAGCCGACCGACCTCTACGACTACCTGCTGGTGGCCGCGGCGGAGCTGGCGGCGCGCGCCGAGGCCGAGGACGAGACCGAATAGCCGACCGCGCCCCGGCCGGGCCGGAGAGCTACTCCGCGCGGCCGCGCTGCCCGCGGTACCAGCGCACCATCCGGTCGGTCGACGAATCCGACTGCTCGGCAGGCGGTTCGGCGGAGGTGATGACCGATAGCAGGCGCTTGGCCTGCTCCTTGCCGAGTTCGACGCCGAACTGGTCGAAGCTGTTGATATCCCACACGGCGCCCTCGACGAACACCTCGTGCTCGTAGAGCGCGATCAGCTGGCCGAGGACGGACGGGGTGAGCTTGGGCGCCAGGATCGAGGTGGTCGGCCGGTTGCCGGGCATCACCTTGTGCGCCACGACCTTGCTGTCGACACCGTCGGCCGCGACCTCGTCGGCGGTCTTGCCGAATGCCAGCACCGCGGTCTGTGCGAAGAAGTTGGCCATCAGCAGGTCGTGCATGCTGGTGCCGTCATCGGTGATCAGATCCGCAGTGGGCGAGGCGAATCCGATGAAGTCGGCCGGAATCATCCGGGTGCCCTGGTGCAGCAGCTGGTAGAACGCGTGCTGTCCGTTGGTCCCCGGCTCGCCCCAGAAGATCTCGCCGGTGTCGGCGGTGACGTGATGCCCGTTCACCGTCACCGACTTGCCGTTGGACTCCATCGTCAGCTGCTGCAGATAGGCCGGGAACCGCGCCATGTCATTGGAGTACGGCAGCACCGCGCGGGTCTGCGCATCCCAGAAGTTCGAGTACCAGAGGCTGATCAGGCCGAGTATCACCGGCGCGTTGCGATGCAGCGGCGCCGTCCGGAAATGCCGGTCGATCACGTTGAATCCGTGGAGGAAGTCGGCGAACTGCTCGCGACCGATCGCGCACATCACCGACAGTCCGATCGCCGAATCGACCGAGTACCGGCCGCCGACCCAGTCCCAGAAGCCGAACATGTTGGCGGTGTCGATGCCGAATTCGGTCACCTTCTCGGCGTTGGTGCTCACGGCCACAAAGTGTTTCGCGACCGCGTCGGCGGTCGCCGCGGAGTCGTCCGTGACGCCCAGTTCGCCCAGCAGCCAGTCGCGCGCCGCCGTCGCGTTGACGATCGTCTCCAGGGTGGTGAACGTCTTGGAGGCGACGATGAACAGCGTCGTCTCGGCATCCAGCTGGTCGAAGGTGGCGAGCAGGTCGGCCGGGTCGACGTTGGAGACGAAGTGGCAGCGGATATCGGGGTCGGCATACACGCGCAGTGCCCGGTAGACCATCTCCGGGCCGAGGTCGCTGCCACCGATCCCGATGTTCACGACGTCGCGGATCTTCTTGCCGGTGTGCCCGGTCCAGGCGCCGCTGCGCACGCGGTCGGTGAAGTCGCCCATCGCGTCCAGGACCTCGTGGACGTCGTGAACGATGTCCTGCCCGTCGACCTTCAGCGTCGCGTCGGTCGGTAGCCGGAGAGCGGTGTGCAGCACCGCGCGGTCCTCGGACGTATTGATGTGCTCGCCCCAGAACATGGCGTCGCGCTTGTCCTCGAGGCCGACCTCGCGGGCGAGCTGCAGCAGCAGTTCGATGGTGTCGCGGAGCACGCGGTGCTTGGAGTAGTCGATATGCAGATCGCCGACCTCGATCACCATGTCATCGCCGCGCTGCGGATCGACCGCGAAGACCTCACGCAGGTGCATTGCGTACAGGTGCGGCTGTTGAGCCGAAAGTTCCTGCCACGCGTGTGTTCCGGTGATGTCGAACTCGGGATCGTTCCGATCGGCAGTCATGTGACTGACATTACTTAGCGCCCCAGCGGCCCGCGACCCAGCCTCAACAACAGCATCGCCAGCGTGTGGCCTTCCTGGCCGAGCTCACTGAATCGCTGCAGGACGGCCATCTCGCGGCTGTGCACCAGCTTGGGCCCGCCCGACGCCATCCGCGTCCTGCCGACCTTCTTCGACACCGCGGTGCGCCGCTTGATCGCGGCCAGGATGATCGCGTCCAGCCGATCGATCTCCAGACGCAGCTCGTCGATGCTTTCCGGCAGCTCGTCGACATCCGAGCCGAGGTTGTAGGCGGTCTCGATCTCCTTGCTCACGGCCAAGAGTTTACGGGTCGGCACGAGGCCGCGGTCGCCGTCTCGGCCTGCGTGACAGACTGGCCCGATGCTGCGCCCGATCCTGACGCGCTGGTCCGGTCCGAACCTGGCCGCGGTCGCGGTGATCGCGACCGTCGTGGCGCTCGGGGTGCGGGTGGAGGTGCTGGCGTCCGGGGGCTTTTACTGGGACGACCTGATCCTCTTCGGCCGCGCGGGTACGCATTCGCTGTGGTCGTGGGATCTGCTGGCCTACGACCACGACGGACATTTCATGCCGTTGGCGTTCTGGACGGCGGCGCTCGTCACCACTATCGCGCCGATGTCGTGGCCGGCCGCGGCCGTCAGCATCGTGGTGCTGCAGGCGCTGGCGGCCTGGGGCGTCTGGCGCGGCCTGCGGGCGCTCTGCGACGGCGCGCCGGGTGCCGAGCGAGCCGACCGGTCGACACCCTGGGTGCTGGCTCCATTCGTTCTCTACCTGTTCTCGACGCTGACGGTGCCCGCCGACGCCTGGTGGGCGGCCGCGCTCAATACGTTGCCGATGCAGGCGGCCGCCGGTGCGATCGTCGCCGATGCGATCGCGCTGTGCCGCACCGATGACCCGCGCCGCCGCCGAATCCTGATCGTCCGATCGGCGGTGTTCTTCGTGCTGGCGCTGGGATTCTTCGAGAAGTCCCTGGCCATCTTGCCGATCGCCCTGGTGGCCGTGGCGCTGTGGCAGCACAGCCGGTTGGTCGGCGCCGGCGCCGGCGCGCGGCGACCGGTGCGGGGCCTCGCCGCGGCTTGGAAAGGCGCTGCGGGCCTGTGGCTTTCCATGATCGCGATCGCGCTCTGCTGGATTCTCGCCTATCTGGCCGTGGTGGCCGACCGGCCCGGCGGGCACCAGCTGCGGCAGACCTGGCTGCTGGTGTGGCGTTCGTTGAACCAGGGGATCGCCGCGGCATCGGTCGGCGGACCGTTGCGCTGGCTGTCCGGGTGGGGACAGACGCCGCCCGTGGCCCTCCCGGCGACGTGGCTGCTCGTCATCGGATGGTTGGTGATCGCCGCGATCGCGTTGTGGGCGTGGCGGACTCGGGTCGACGCGATCCTGCCGCTGATCGCGGTGGCCGGCTACGTGGTCGGCGCTCAGGTGGTGGTGCTGTGGCAGCGCAGTTCAGCGGGGACCGTGCTCGAGCTGGCGCAGACCTACCGGTATCTGCCGGACAGTGCCCTGGTGTGCGCGTTCGGTCTGGCGCTGATCATCGCCGCTCCGCGCCGTTCGGGAACCGCGACCCCGCGCCGCGCGACACAGCTGGCCGTGGGGGTGGCGGTCGCGCTCGCGGTGATCGCATCGGTGGCGTCGACCGCGCGGTTCGGCGATGCCTGGCATCAGCAGGGCACGCAGCAGTATCTGAATACCGCTCGGAAGTCCTTGGCGGACAAACGGGATGCCCGAATGATCGACCAACCCGTGCCAGCGCTGGTGCTGGCCCCGCTGGCCTACCCGAACAACCTCGCGTCGCACGTCTTCGCCGCGTTGCCGGACCGGCCGGAATTCGGGCGGTGGACCGATGAGCTCTGGTACCTCGACGACCACGGCCGGATCGACCCCGGCGCGATCTACCCGGTCCGGCAGGCCGCGGCCCTGGGCGGGTCGTGCCGCGATCCGGAGGTGGCGGGCCCGGTCCGGCGCCGGCTCGACGGCCCCTTGCTCGCGCTGACCTGGGTCGCCCAGATCCCGTACTGCGCCGATGGGGCCGGGGAGGTCGCGGTCGGAGCGGTCGGCGGTCCGCCGGTGGTGGCTCCCGTGCAACCGGGCCTGCACGTCCTTTACGTCCAGTTCGACGGCGGCGGTCTGGACCTGCAGATCGCACCGCGGACGCCGGGACTGCGGTTGCATCTGGGCACGATCGCGATCGGCTCCGGCGTCGGTCCGCGATTGTGATCGCGCGGGTGTTTCCGTCCGCCGGCCTGTCCGACGGAGCGGGTAGCGTAGTCAGACGATGAGATCGACTTCTGTGCGCGCTGGTTCGTCCGCCCACCCGGAGCCTGCGCTGCCGGGCCTGGCTCGCGGCAACCTGCGTTCGGACGAGCTGAGCGCTCGTGCCGAGCAGCTCCTCGACGGACTGAACCCGCAGCAGCGGGCGGCGGTGCTGCACAGCGGCTCACCGCTGCTCATCGTGGCGGGTGCCGGATCGGGCAAGACCGCGGTGCTCACCCGGCGCATCGCCTTCCTGCTGGAACAGCGCGATGTGGGACCGGGCGAGATTCTCGCCATCACATTCACCAACAAGGCCGCGGCCGAAATGCGCGAGCGGGTGATCGGGCTGGTCGGTCCGCGCGGCGCGCGCATGTGGGTGTCGACGTTCCACTCCACCTGCGTGCGCATCCTGCGGGCGCAGGCCGGGCTGATCGAATCGATCAACTCGAACTTCTCGATCTACGACTCGGATGATTCGAAGCGGCTGCTCGCGATGATCATCCGCGACCTGGATCTCGACCCGAAGAAGTTCAGCCCGCGCGGCGTCGCGGTGCATATCTCGAACCTGAAGAACGAGCTGATCGGGCCGGAGCAGGCGAGTGCCGATGCGGAGAACGATTCCGATCAGGCGGCGCAGATTCTGGCGAAGATCTATACGCAGTATCAGCAGCGGCTGCGGGCCGCCAACGCCTTCGATTTCGACGATCTGATCGGGGAGACCGTCGCTATCCTGCAGGCGCATCCGGAGGTCGCCGAGTACTACCGGCGCCGGTTCCGTCATGTGCTTGTCGACGAGTACCAGGACACCAATCACGCTCAGTACGTGCTGGTCCGCGAGCTGGTCGGCACCGACTCGACCGGCGGCGTCGCCCCGTCCGAACTCTGCGTGGTCGGCGACGCCGACCAGTCGATCTACGCATTCCGCGGAGCGACGATCCGCAACATCGAGGAGTTCGAACGCGACTTCCCGAACGCCGAAACCATTCTGCTGGAACAGAATTACCGGTCCACGCAGACGATTCTGTCGGCCGCCAACGCCGTCATCGCGCGCAACTCCGGCCGTCGCGAGAAGAAGCTGTGGACCGATTCCGGCGACGGCGATCTCATCGTCGGCTACGTCGCCGACAGTGATCGGGACGAGGCCGCGTTCATCGCCGGCGAGATCGAATCGCTGTCCGGCCGTGGCGATTACAACTATGGCGACGTGGCCGTGTTCTACCGCACCAACACGGGATCACGGGCGCTGGAGGACGTGTTCATCCGGCTCGGCATCCCGTACAAAGTTGTCGGCGGCGTTCGGTTCTACGAGCGCAAAGAGGTTCGTGACGTCGTCGCCTACCTGCGGGTGGTGGCCAACCCCGACGACGCGGTCAGCCTGCGGCGCATCCTGAACACTCCGCGGCGGGGGATCGGCGACCGCGCCGAGGCCTGCCTCGCCGTGCACGCCGAGAACCACGGCGTCAGCTTCTATCAGGCATTGCTGGACGGCGCCGAAGGCAAAGTGGCCCTGCTGAATACGCGGGCGGTGAAGCAGATCGGCGGCTTCGTCGAGCTGATCGAGGGGCTCCGCAACGACTTCCTGCTCACCCACGGTGCCGACGACATCGCGGTCATCGACTCGGGCACCGAGGCCGGTGACATCGGCGATCTCGTCGACGCGATCGTCGGCCGGACCGGCTACCGCGATTCGTTGGAGGATTCCAGCGATCCGCAGGACGGCGCGCGGCTGGACAATCTCAACGAATTGGTTTCGGTAGCAAGGGAATTCAGCATCGATGCGGCCAAGCTCGTCGCCTCCGGCGAGGTTCCCGATCCCGCCGACGGCGAGCCCGAGCCCGGCTCGCTCGCGGCGTTCCTGGAGCGGGTGTCGCTGGTCGCCGATGCCGACCAGGTGCCCGACGAAGGAGCGGGCCTGGTCACGCTGATGACCCTGCACACCGCGAAGGGCCTGGAGTTCCCGGTGGTCTTCGTGACCGGCTGGGAGGACGGCCAGTTCCCGCATCTGCGCGCGCTGGGTGATCCGGCCGAGCTGAGTGAGGAACGCCGCCTGGCGTATGTCGGGATCACCCGGGCGCGGCGACTGCTGTACCTGACCCGGGCGATGGTGCGCTCGGCCTGGGGTCAGCCCGTGGCGAACCCGGAATCGCGCTTCCTGCAAGAGATTCCGCAACATCTGATCGACTGGCGACGCACCGAGCCGCGGCGATCAAGCTGGGGCGACCGGCGCGATTCCGGTCCGCGCGGGGTGTTCGGCGAATCGTCGTACAGCTCGGGTCGCTCGGAGTCGTTCGGGCGTGGGGCGGCGGCGAGCCGGCCGCGCAACAACCAGGTGCATCTGGAAGTGGGCGATCGGGTGACGCATGCCAAGTACGGCATGGGCAAGGTGGTCTCGAAGGAAGGCGCCGGGCCGACGGAGCGGCTCGTGTTCGACTTCGGCGGCGACATCGGCCGCGTCACGCTGCTGGCGCTCGGCGGACTGCCGGTGGAGAAGCTCTAGCCGCCGATGTAGGGGTTGACCTGGACTCCATGCTGGGTCAGCCATGCGGTGGGGTCGGTCTTCACGCCGTGGATCCAGACCTCGAAGTGGCAGTGCGCGCCGCTCGACTGCCCGTTGCTGCCGACCAGGCCGATGACCTGTCCGGCAGTGACCTGCTGCCCCTTGTGCACCAGGACGCCGTTGTCATACATGTGGCCGTACACGGTCTGGGTGGTGCCGTCGAGCGACTTGATGACGATCCAGTCGCCGAATCCCTCGGCCGCACCGGCCTCCTCGACGATGCCGTCCTGAGCGGCGTGGATCGGGGTGCCGATGGGGGCGGCCATGTCCATGCCCCAGTGCGCCTCCGGGCGGAAGCCGTACAGCGAGGTGAACTTGTACTGCCCCTGCGCCACCGGCGACACGTACATCGGCAGCTTGCCGGCATCCTCGGCGGCCTGACGCTCGTCGGCGAACCTTTCACCCACCGGGAGCCCGGCCAGGTAGTTCGAGGTGTCCGACGGGGCGGCGTTGGCGACGTCACCGGTCTGCGGATCGACCGCGGCGGTCTTCGGGCTGGGGGACGAGTGCTGCGAGTGGCCGAGACCGGCGCCCGCCGCGACGGCGGCACCGGCGGCGATCGCGACCATGGCCGCGCGTCCGCGCAGCCCGGAAGGCGGAGCCTGCAGGCGGTGCTTGGAGCCGGTCCGCGGCGGCCGGGGCCGCGACAGGATCGCGGGGATCTCATCGTCGAAGTCGCTCTCGGCGATGAGGATGTCTTGGGTGATCTCGTTGCGGGTCGGGAGGTCTCGACTCGGGAGATCGACGCTCGGGTGGCCACTACGGGGGCGGGGCGAGGTGGTGGTCGTCGCCTGGCTCAGCTCGAGCTCGTATGCGTTGAATTCGTCGAAAGGAATGAGAGTGGTGACGTCCTCGGAGCCGCTTGCGTAGCGTGGCCGCACAGGCACGCACCTCCTTGGTCCCGACATCCGGCTGGCCACCTTGCCGTGACCGGACCGTTATATTTCGACAGCCTTAGCGACGGTAGACCAGGCGCTCGGTGCTATGCAAGGAGGCGGCCGGTAAATTGGGCGATGTGAGTCGCTTCACAAGTGGTTTCGTGAGACGGTTCACATGGTGGAGGTGATCTGCTCCACATCACCCAGGTCTCTTGACCGAGCGCTTGTGCAAGAGGTCTACAGTCAACTCCGGCCCACGGATGTATCCCTATCTGTGGGTAAAACTACGAGATGGTGAGCTGAATGGATCTCTTCGAATATCAGGCGAAGGAACTGTTCGCCAAGCACGGAGTTCCCACTACCCCTGGGCGGGTCACTGACTCTGCTGCCGATGCACGCGCGATCGCCGAAGAAATCGGCAAGCCCGTGATGATCAAGGCACAAGTCAAGGTCGGTGGGCGCGGCAAGGCGGGCGGCGTCAAGTTCGCCCCGACTCCGGACGACGCACAGTCCCACGCAGAAAACATCCTCGGCCTTGATATCAAGGGCCATATTGTCAAGAAGCTGCTGGTCGCCGAGGCCAGCGACATCGCGGAGGAGTACTACATCTCCTTCCTGCTCGATCGCACCAACCGCACCTACCTGGCCATGTGCTCGGTCGAGGGTGGCATGGAGATCGAAGAGGTCGCCGCGACCAAGCCGGATCGGCTCGCCAAGGTGCCGGTCGACGCCGTGAAGGGTGTCGATCTCGCCACCGCGCGCAGCATCGCCGAGCAGGGCCACCTGCCCGCCGAGGTGCTCGACGCCGCGGCGGTCACCATCCAGAAACTCTGGGACGTCTTCGTCAACGAGGATGCGCTGCTGGTGGAGGTCAACCCGCTGGTGCGCACGCCGGACGATCAGATCCTGGCCCTCGACGGCAAGGTCACCCTGGACGCGAACGCCGACTTCCGGCAGCCCGGTCACGCCGAGTTCGAGGACAAGGACGCGACCGACCCGCTGGAGCTCAAGGCCAAGGAACACGACCTCAACTACGTCAAGCTCGACGGTCAGGTCGGCGTCATCGGTAACGGTGCCGGTCTGGTCATGTCGACCCTGGACGTCGTCGCGTACGCCGGTGAGAACCACGGCGGCGTGAAGCCGGCCAACTTCCTGGACATCGGCGGCGGTGCGTCGGCCGAGGTCATGGCGGCCGGTCTGGACGTCATCCTGGGCGACGCCCAGGTCAAGAGCGTGTTCGTCAACGTGTTCGGTGGCATCACCGCATGTGACGCCGTCGCCAACGGCATCGTCGGCGCCCTGGACAAGCTGGGCGACTCGGCGAACAAGCCGCTGGTCGTTCGCCTGGACGGCAACAAGGTTGAAGAGGGCCGCAAGATCCTCAACGACGCCAACCATCCGCTGGTCACCCTCGCGGAGACCATGGACGCCGGCGCCGACAAGGCCGCCGAACTGGCGAACAAGTAAGGGGCCCAAGACATGTCGATCTTTCTGAACAAGAGCAACAAGGTCATCGTCCAGGGCATCACCGGCGGTGAGGGCACCAAGCACACCGCGCTGATGCTCAAGGCGGGCACCAATGTCGTCGGCGGCGTCAACGCACGCAAGGCCGGCACCACCGTGTCGCACGTCGACGCCGACGGCAACGCCGTCGAGCTGCCGGTGTTCGCGTCGGTCGCCGAGGCCATGGAGAAGACCGGGGCCGACACCTCGATCGCCTTCGTGCCGCCGGCCTTCTCGAAGGACGCCATCATCGAGGCCATCGACGCGGAGATCCCGCTGCTCGTGGTCATCACCGAGGGCATCCCGGTGCAGGACAGCGCCTACGCGTGGGCCTACAACGTCGATAAGGGCAACAAGACCCGCATCATCGGGCCGAACTGCCCCGGCATCATCACCCCGGGTGAGTCGCTGGTCGGCATCACGCCGGCCAACATCACCGGCGCCGGTCCGGTCGGCCTGGTCTCCAAGTCGGGCACCCTGACCTACCAGATGATGTACGAGCTGCGGGACTTCGGTTTCTCCACCGCCATCGGCATCGGCGGCGACCCGGTCATCGGCACCACTCACATCGACGCCATCGAGGCGTTCGAGAAGGACCCGGAGACCAAGGTCATCGTGATGATCGGTGAGATCGGCGGCGACGCCGAGGAGCGTGCCGCCGACTACATCAAGGCCAACGTCACCAAGCCGGTCGTCGGCTACGTCGCGGGATTCACTGCGCCGGAAGGCAAGACGATGGGTCACGCGGGCGCGATCGTGTCGGGCAGCTCCGGCACCGCGCAGGCGAAGAAGGAGGCCCTCGAGGCCGCCGGCGTGAAGGTCGGCAAGACGCCGTCCGAGACCGCCGCGCTGGCTCGCGAGCTCCTGCAGTCGCTGTAGTACAAGCGAATGACGTTCGGCCCCATACCTGCTGCAGGTATGGGGCCGAACTCGCTTCCTGCGTGACATGATGTCCGAATGCCATCGCCACCCGCAGGAGAATCATGAGCACGCCACCCGGACAGCCAGGTCCGAATCAGCCCGGACAGCCGGATCCGAATCAGCCCGAGCAGACCGGCCAGTTCCAGCCGACGACCCCGGTGTCGCCGGGCTTCGGCCAGCCCGGGACGCCGCCGTTCGACCCGGCCGCCGCAGGGCCGCCGTCGGGGCAGTTCGCCGCGGCTCCGTCGGGTCAGTTCCCCGTCCCGCCGTCGGGGCAGTTCCCGCAGCCGGGGCCCTACTGGGGCCCACCGCCACCGCCGGGTGTCATCAAGCGACTGGGCGTTCCCAACGTGTTCGCCCTGCTCGCGTCCGTCGCCGGGATCATCACCTTCTTCATGGGTTTCGTGTCCTGGGTGACGATCGATGAATCGCTGGAGCACAAGGCGGAGAACTGGGCCGACGACCAGGGCTCCAAGCTCGGCATCCCCGGTTTCTTCTCGGTGAACATGGTGCTCAACCCCGGCTACTTCTTCCTGCTGCTGGGTGCCTGCGCGGTCGCCGCCGCGCTGGTGGTCGTGCCGGCCTACCGCCGGTTCCTGCCGCTCGTCGCCGTGTTCACGGCCCTCGGCTACCTGGGACTGTTCGCGTCCGCGGTGGTGCTGCCGTCGTTCATCAGTCTCGGTGCGGGGGCGATCGTCGCGCTGATCCTGGGCGCGTTCCAGCTGGCGCTGACGTTGGCCGGGGCGGTGATCGCCGGGCTGCGGACCGGCGCCTGATCGCCGCCGACTTGGGCAATCCGCCGGTGGCTCGCGGGATCGGTGGTTACCGTCGGGAAGCATGAGTACAACAACGACTGCCCATGCTCACAAACGACGCCGCACCCTGTGGCTGATGACGATCGTCGGATTCGTGGTTCCGAACGCGATGTTCGGAAAGTTCTTTTTGGACAACGGATTCGGCAAGGCCAGCTGGAAGAAGCTGGGATCGGAGGCGGTCGGGACGATCCCGTCGGCCGCGATCCTGGCGGACGCCGGCCTGACCGCGCACACCTTCATCACCTGGGCCTCCTGGGATGCCCACCAGCACAAGGTCCGCGGCTGGTGGCTGGTCTACCCGGCGACCTACCTCGTCGGCATCTGTTTCGGAGCCCCGCTGTATCTGCTGATGCGGGAGTACAAGCTCGGCGATGCCGCACCGGTGACAGCGCTGCCGTCGGCCGCGTGATCGGCGACCCGACCCGGTGCTTCGCGCAGCGGGTCGGGCCCGGCTAGGTTGGATCGATGACCGACACCCCCGAGTCGCCGGACGCGACCGATCACGGTACGGCCCGGGACCGCGCGAAGGCGGTGCGTCGGCAGCAATTGCTCGATGCGGCAGCGCGATTGATGGCGCAGCGCGGCTACGCCGGGGTACGCCTGGAAGACATCGGCGCGGCCGTCGGGGTCAGCGGCCCGGCCATGTATCGCCATTTCGCCGGCAAGCACGATGTTCTCGCACAGATGCTGGTGGGTATCTCGCAGCGACTGTTCGACGGCGGCGAGGCCGTCGTCGACGAGGCGACGGACCTGCGCGCGGCGCTGTCCGGACTGATCGACTTCCACGTCGACTTCGTGCTGACCGAGCCGGATCTGATCCGGGTGCAGGATCGCGACTTGTCCTCCCTGGATGACACGGCGCGGCACCAGGTGCGTAGTCTGCAACGACGATATGTCGAGCTGTGGACGGACATCCTTGTGGGACTGAATGATTCGATGGAGCCGGTGGAGGCGCGCGCCCGCGCCCACGCCGTGTTCGGACTGTTGAACTCGGCGCCGCGGCTGCCTGATCTGCCGCCGCGCGAGCTGCGGTCGCTGCTGACGCAGATGGCGAACGGTGCCCTCGCGTGACGGAGGCGCTGTCGTGAGGGTGCGGGCCGGCCTGCTGGCGGCCGCCGTCGCCGCGCTGATCGCGGTCGTGGTCGTGGTGCTGGTGATCACGCTGCAGTCGCCCGCGCTGCACGCGCGGGCGGACACCGCTCCTGCCGTGCCCGTCGGCGGCACCTATGTCCCGTCGCTGGCGAACCGCCCGTCGGCGAAATGGACCAAGACCACCGCCGAATTGTTCGGCAAGCAGGTCGCCGCGACGCCGGGCACGCTGTCGGTGGCCGGCAGCGATCCGCCGACGATCGTCGTGAGCTATGTGCAGCCCGGCCACAGCTATGTCATGGCGGCCGACGCCGCGACCGGCCAGGCGCGGTGGACCAAGCCGACCGAGATCACCGGCGTCGAAGGATGCGACTTCAGCCAGCTCGGCGAACTGATGTGTTACAGCCCTCGGCTGCAGGCGCCGAACCCCGACCCGACCGGCGTCGACGTGTCGATGGTGCGGCGGCACGACGGGTCGATCGCGAAGGCGTTCTCGTTGGCCGGCAACGGAAAAGTCACCGAGAGCGCGGTCGGAGACGGCTTCGTGTTCACCTTCTCGGGCCCGACCGCAAGCACCTATGTGTCGGTCAGCTCGACCGGTGCGACGCACTGGTCGACCACTGGTGTCGGTGGCAAGGAAGAACGGATGGCGTACTCGCCGATCACCGATCTCGTCGCCATCCGGCTCGACGCGAAGACGTCCACCGTGCTGTCGCAGCGTCGGAACGGGCGGATCTTCACCGCTTCCAACGAGGGTGCGCCCGGATACGGCGGCGACGACGATATCGCGTTGAACGCCTTCGGATTCAGCGTGAACGAGCCCAGCGGCCTCGGCGTCTACGACCGCGACGCGCGACGGGTCGGTTCGGTGGCCGGGGCGGCGAACCTGGTCGCCAGCGACCTGCACTCCGGCTCGGCGTTGAGCGGCGCCACGACATGTCCGCGAGTTCCGTTCGTGGAGATGGACTACAGCGGTCGCGGCCAGCTGATGGGCGAGGTGGGGGTCGCCGACGCGACGAATGGCAAAGTGCTGTGGCAGAATTCGCGCTCCGGATTTCCGCTGGACATGACCTGCGTGGGGACGTATGCGGTCACGACCGGGATGCGTTCGCTGACCGACACGCGACTGGTGATCACCAACTACGACCTGGAATCGGGCCGGCAGGAGTCGACCTACGAATTCCCGACGGTCGGTGTCATCGCCGCGGGATTCGATGCGGAGGGCAACGCGACCTATGCGTCGGCGGTCGAGGGATCGGAGAAGGCGATCGCGGCCGCCAGTTACAACCTGGGGACCGGAACGCAGCAGTGGCAGATGACGCTCAGCGACGTGTACTGGAGTCCGACGCTGGGCAATTCGTTCTGGAGCACGACCGCCGGCTTCTTCTATGTGGGCACCAACTCGAGTCTGGTGCGGCTCGCCGGCGCCTGACGGCGCAAAGGGCAACGCCGCCTGCGCATCTCGGGGATGATACGCAGACGGCGTCTCGCCTGATGGCTACTCGTGGCCGGAGGTGCACACCCAGGTGACGATGTAGCCGCCGCCGGATCGGCCGATCGCCCGGCTCTCCGCCGAGTACAGATCGGACGCGGCCCCGCCGCCGTAGGCGGTGGACGATTCGGCCAGTGCGCCACAGCCATTGGTGAACTGGGCGAGGACCTCGCAGTCGGTGTAGCCGCACTGGCTGAGCGCCTCGTTATTGGCCTGGCTTGCGGTGTCGTAGTCCCACGAGCGGCCCCACGACCCGGTGGACGGGGAGACGGCGATCGCGCCGTGGTACATGCCGTAGGCACTGGCGGTCGGGGCGGTGATGACCGAGATGCCGCCCGCCACCAGGGTGGCGGCGAAGGCACCGACGGCGGCGCGTCCCAGATTCTTCTGTCGTTGCGTGAACTTCGTCATGGTCTTCTCTTTTCGCGAGTCTGTGGGATGAGAGGGCTTGTGCGGCCGGGAATTACTTCTTCTGCAGTTCGGTGCCGCCCGGCAGAGCCGGCGGGTTCGACACCGCGGGCTTGGTGGCGGTGACCGGCTTGCCCCAGTCCGAGAACGTCAGCTGCAGGGTGGAGTTGTCGACCGGGGCCGACTGCACCTGGACGAGCTCGTGGTCGCCGGTCTTCTGGATCCAGACGGTGATCGGCACCGGAGCGTTCTTGTCCTTGCCCTGGCCGATCGTCATTCCGCTGAGATTGGACGCGTACGAGGCGGGCACGGTGCCGGAGATCTTCTGCGCGTCCTGGCCGCTGATCATCTCCGAGCCCTGCTCGTGCAGGTTGGTCATGTTGTTCAAGACCCCGGGGATGCCCTTGTTGGCGTCGAACAGGTTGTTGACGTTGTAGATCGCCGTACCCGGTCCGTAGTCGACGTACTTGCCGGTCAACAGGTTCGAGTACATGTGGCCATCGACGAACACCCATTGTCCGTTCTGCGCCTCGCCGACCGTGGCATCGACCGAACCGGAGCCGAGCACCGCAGGCTTGTTCTGCAGGTCGCCCTCGAGCTTGTTCACCGACAGGCTCGGGATCTTGCCGTCGGCGGTCAGCACGAAGTGGGTGGTGGTCAGGTTGGTGCTGGCGGTGGCCGCGTTCTTCACCAGGTTCGCGGCGTCGGCGTTGTCGGAGCTGTTGCTGTTGCTGCCGCCGCAGGCACTCAGGCCGACGGTCAGGGCGGCCGCTGCGGTGGCGCTCGCGGCGACGATCTGGAGCCGTGACTTCATGTAGGTGTCCTCCTTGTGGACTGGCAGTACCGATGGGCTTGTGCCCGGCTGGTCGGCGATCGCTCGCCGCGTTCTCGAATGTGCTGCCGATAGTCTGCACGGCAGCGAGACAGGGCGGAATGGGCAGAACTACCCATTCCGCGCGGGGTTATTCAACCAGGTCAGATGCCGAGATCGGCGATCATTTCGGCCAGTGCGGCGCGGTACCGGTCCACGTTGGCGGCCTTCACCGACTCGTAGCCGCGCACCATGTCCGGCAGCGCGGCCAGGGCGGCGGCACGTGGGAGATCGGCCGCGGTGAGCCGTCTCTCGTCGAGCGCCGACACCAGCCGGTCCAGCACGTCCCGGTACTCGGCGATGAGTGCGCGTTCCGTCTTGCGAATGCGAGTGCGCCCGAACGGGTCGGCGGCCGTACCGCGCAGCCGGCGCATTCCCTTCAACAGGTGGAATGCGGGGGTGCCCCAGGCGCCGATCGACATCTTGTCGTGCATTCCCATGGCGCGCAGCGTCGGCGGGTGAAAGCGGCGGTACACCTTGGCGTCGGAACCGAATTGAGCGGCGACATCGGCGGCGAACTGCGGGTCGAGGGCGAGCCTGGCCACCTCGTACTCGTCCTTGTACGCCATCAGTTTGAACAGGTTCTCCGTGACCGCGGTGGTCAGGTCCTCGCCGCCGAGCGGCGATTCGGAATCGCGCACCCGCCGCAGCATCTCGACGAACTCCGTTGCGTAGGCGAGGTTCTGATACGCGATGAGCTCATCGGCGCGGCGGGCGATGAGCCCACGCAGCTCGGGGGAGACATCGCCGATGTCGTCGGCGAGTCGTCGTGCCGCGGCCGACGGTTCGACGACGACCGGCGCCGGCCGCATGGCGGCGATCGCGGCGTGCACCGATTCGGGATCGGCGACGAGCTGTCGACCGCGCCGGAATGCCTGGATATTGCGCTCCACGGCGACACCGTTGAGTTCGATCGCACGTTCCAGCGAAGCCGCCGAGATCGCCAGGGCGCCGGTCTGGAAGGCGGCACCGACCATCAGCATGTTGGAGTACTGCTCATCGCCGAAGAGCTCCTCGGTGAGCGTTCCCGGATCGAGGTAGATCGCACGGCGGGTACCGCGGTCGATCGGCGAATGCAGCTGTGCCGCATCGGGATAGTGCGTCCCGGTGTCGATCACCATCTGTCCGGTCGGGACCCGGGTCGTCGAGACCACGGCGGTGGTCTTGTCCGGGCTGGCGACCTTGAGATTGGTCTGATCGGCGCCGACCAGACCGTCGCAGGACAGGTACAGATCGCAGTCGCCGGACGCGACCTTGGCCGCCTGCTCGCAGGGCTCGCGGGTCACCTTGAGATCCGATACGACGGCGCCGCCTTTCTGCGCGAGACCGGTCATGTCGACGGTGCGGGCGACATTGCCGTCGAGTACGGCGGCGGTCGCCATGATCTGCGAGACCGTGACCACGCCGGTGCCGCCGATTCCGGTGACGCGCACCGTGAATCGCGTCGGCGGGGCGATCGTCGGGGACGGCAGCAGCGACGCCTCGATATCCGGCACCACGGCCGCGGCGGCCGCACCCTTCCCGGGGATGACCGTCACGAAGGACGGGCAGTCGCCCTTCAAACAGGAGAAGTCGAGATTGCACGACGACTGGTCGATCCGCGTCTTGCGGCCGTATTCCGTGTCGACCGGGTGCACGGACAGGCAGTTCGACTTCTCGCCGCAGTCGCCGCACCCCTCGCAGATCCGTTCGTTGATCATGATGCGCTGTGCGGGAGTGGGTATCGTGCCGCGCTTGCGGCCCCGTCGATTCTCGGCGGCGCAGTGCTGGTCGTGGATCAATACCGTGACGCCGCCGATGCCCGCGAGTTCGCGCTGGACGTCCATCAGTTCCTCGCGGCGGCGCACCTCGACGCCCGCCGGCAGACCCAGCGCGCGCGTGCGGATCGGGTCGTCGGAGGTGACGATCACCTTGGCGACCCGTTCGGCCAGTAGGAGATTGGTGATCTGCGGCAGGGTCATCTGGCCGACCGGATCCTGGCCGCCGGTCATCGCGACCGTCCCGTTGAAGAGCAGCTTGTAGGTGATGTTCGCGCCGGAGGCGACCGCCGCCCGCAGGGCGAGCGAACCCGAATGCATGAAGGTGCCGTCGCCGACGTTCTGGATGTAGTGGTTCTCGTCGACGAACGGCGCCATGCCCACCCACTGCAGGCCCTCGCCGCCCATCTGAGTGGTGCCGGTGACCGTGCCGACCTCGCGCGGATCCATCAGCAGAACCATGGCGTGACAACCGATCCCGGCGCCGACCAGGGTGTCGGGGCCCACCTTGGTGGAGCTGTTGTGCGGGCAGCCCGAGCAGAAGTACGGGGAGCGCACCGCAAGTGGCAGTTCGATCCGGGTGCGCTGGTTGTGCGACCGATCCAGCCAGGCTCGGGCGGCCGGGATGCGGTGGACGCGTCCGAGCCGATCGGCCATGCCGCGGGTCACCGAGTCGATGTCGAGCTCGCCGAAGCGGGAGAACAGCGTTGCCCCGTCCTCGTGGGTCTTGCCGACGATCCGAGGTGTTCCCGTGCGGCCGTACAGCATGTCGCGCATCATCGTCTCGATGAAGTCGCGCTTCTCCTCGACGACGATTACTTCATCGAGGCCGTCGATGAACTGGTGGATGATCTCGCGCTCGAGCGGGTACACCATGCCGAGCTTGAGGATGCGGATTCCGAGGCGGGTCAGCTCGCCGTCGTCGATGCCGATCAGCCGCAACGACTCCCGCACGTCGAGATAGGTCTTTCCGGCAGCGACGATGCCGATCCGATCGTCGCCGCTGCCGACCACGATCTTGTTGAGCCGGTTGATCCGCGCGTACTCCTCGGCCCGCGGCTTGCGCACAGTGAGCTGATTCTGTTCGAGCTCCATCAGGTTGGCGCCCAATAGCTTTCCGCTGGGCACGTGCGGGCTGATGCCGAGGTCGCCGTAGACCGGCAGGATCCGGTCTGGATGCACATCGGCGGTCGACGCGCCGTCCGCCACATGCGCGGAGATCTTCATCGACGTCCACAGCCCGGACACGCGAGACACGATGGCCGCGTGCACGCCGAGATCCAGGATGTCCTGCGAGTCACCGGGATACAGGATCGGCATGTAGAGATCGGCGAGCGCCATCTCGGACGCGCAGGGGACCGTCGACGACTTCGCGCCGGGGTCGTCGCCCACCAGCGCCACGGCGCCGCCGTGCGGATGGGTGCCGATGAGGTTGGCGTGACGCAGGGCGTCGGTGGCCCGGTCGAGCCCGGGCGCCTTGCCGTACCAGTAGCCGACGACGCCGTGGCGGGGCCGGCCGTCGCGGTCGGCCAGATGCGCCACCTGCGCCGCGATCTGTGTGCCCATCACGGACGTGGCGGCGAGTTCCTCGTTGAGGCCGGGCCGGTGGACGATGTCGAGCGGGGTGAGGTAGGCCTGGCGCCGCGCGATCTCGAGGTCATAGCCGGCGAGCGGCGAGCCCTCGTAGCCGGAGATGAACGATCCGGTCGCGAGATTCTGGCGCTGGTCGAGCCGCGCGCGATCGCGAACCATCCGGACCAGGGCTTGGATGCCGGTGAGATAGACGGTGCCGGTTTCCCGGGTGTACCGGTCATCGAGGGAGAACGATTCGACGCGGGCGGTGCCGCCGCGCGGATCGGCATCGTGCAGGCCGTCGGCATCGGCCGAATCGGTGGAACGCTGCGTGTTGTTGTCGGGGGCGATGGACATGGGTGGGTCCTGCTCTCGTATCGCGCCGGTCGCGGGATCGCCGCAGCCCAGCAGTCTTGTGGGTACCCGGGGTAATGGGTCTATCGACATCGTAGGCCTGGACGTGACGCGGATCACGCACGTTCGGCCGAGGTCGCCCGCCGGTTATTGCATCGATATTCAAATCGGGGTCGCCGGAATTATCTGATTGACCCGAAATTCGCCGCGATCGTATAAAGCGGACAAATGCCGGGGCCGTATTTTGAAACGTGTTTGTAACGGCCCAATGGTCGGCGATTCTCGGTTTCCGGTGGCATGCTTTTCCCACCCAACTCGGATTTCTTCTCGTCACCCATGGACGGAGTTCTCGATGGCCACCGGAATCGAAAGTCCGGCACCGCAGCAGCATGTCGATCTCGACGGATCGAAACTCGACCGCGGTGTCGGATTCTGGGGACTCCTCTGGGCGTCGGAAGGATCGCTCATCGGTTCGGGCTGGCTCTTCGGCGCCCTCACCGCCGCGTCGATCGCCGGCCCGTCGGCGATCATCGCCTGGATTATCGCGTCGATCATCGTCATCCTGCTGGCGTTGGTGCACGCGGAACTCGGCGGGATGTTCGCGGTCAGCGGTGGTACCAGCCGGTTTCCGCACTACGCCTTCGGCGGGTTCGCCGGCGCCGCCTTCGGGTGGTTCTCCTACATCCAGGCGGCGACCGTGGCCCCGATCGAGGTGCTCGCCGCGATCCAGTACATGTCCACCGCGAGCTGGGCGAGCGGCCTGTACAACGGCAGCGACAACACCCTGACCGCGTCCGGCGTCTGGATGGCCGTCGCCCTGATGGTGTTCTTCGTGATTCTCAATCTGGTCGGCGTGCGCTGGCTGTCGCGGTTCAACAGCACATTGACGATCTGGAAGGTCGGACTTCCTATTCTGGCCGTCATCGTCCTGATGGCCGTCAGTTTCCATTCGCACAATTTCTCGGCCGGCGGCGGGTTCTTCGTGCACGGCGCGGAACTCAAATCGATCCTGATCGCCATTCCCAGTGGCGGCATCGTCTTCGCGATGCTCGGATTCGAGCAGGCGGTCCAATTGGGCGGGGAGGCGCGCAATCCGAGCCGCGATCTGCCGCTGGCGGTCATCACCTCGATCCTGCTCGCCGCGGTGCTGTTCGTCCTGATCCAGGTGGCCTTCATCGGCGCTCTCGAGCCGAAGCTGCTCGCCGAGGCCCACACCTGGACCAACCTGTCGGACGCGACGATGATGAAGCAGAATCCCGACCTGGAAGCGCTCAACAAGGGGCCGTTCTGGCAGGTCGCGACCCTGGCCGGACTCGGCTGGCTCGCCGTGCTGCTGCGGATCGACGCCGTGCTCTCGCCCGGCGGCACCGGGCTGATCTACGTGACCACGTCGTCCCGGCTGACGTTCGGGCTGAGTCGGAACGGCTACCTGCCGCGCGCGTTCGAGTGGACGTCAGGTCGATCGCGGGTGCCGTGGTTCGGCGTGCTCGTCACGGCCGCGATCGGGTTGCTCTTCCTGCTGCCGTTCCCCAGCTGGAGCAAGCTCGTCGGCGTCGTGACCAGCGCGTCGGTGATGATGTATGCAGGCGCACCGCTGGCATTCGGCGCGCTGCGCCTGCAGAAGCCCGACCTGCCGCGACCGTATCGCCTGCCGTGGGGGCCAGTGCTCGCGCCGGTCGCGTTCATCTTCGCGAACTTCATCGTCTACTGGTCGGGGTGGCAGACCTACACCACGCTGATGGCGGTGATGGTGATCGGCGCGATCCTGATCGGCGTCTCGATGGCGCTGAAGCTCAATCCCGCGATGCCGGAGATGGACTGGCAGGGAGCGATCTGGGTGCTTCCGTATCTCGTTGGTATGGGCGTGATTTCGTACTTCGGCGGTTTCGGCGAGGGCGGCATCATCGGCGGGGTCGGCGTCTTCAGCGACGTGTGGGTCGGCGGCAGGGGCGCCCTGGGCCTGTGGTGGGACATGCTCGCCCTCGCCGTCTTCAGCCTCGTCATCTACTACGGGGCGATGCGGTACCGGCTGGCGCCGCAGAAGGTCGACGAGATGATCGCCGCCGTTCACGTGGAGCCGGTCGAGGGCCACTAGTTGCTGAACAGCCTGGGCTCTTTCTTGAGCAGCCTGAGCAGACCGCGGCAGCTCGCCGAACCGGGGTACCACGCGGCGGCTCACCGATCGGCAGGTTCGGGCTGACGGAGTCGAGGGGCGGGCAGCCAGACCGGTGCCGCGAGTGAGGTCGGATGCCACGGGTGGTCTTTGCAGCCGTCGTGGCATTTGGACTCGGTGGAGCAGCACAGCGAGCACACGATCCCCTTGTGATGGGGGCAGGCTGCCATGTCATGGCGGTCGAACTGGTCGCCGCAGGCGACACATGTCAGTTGCGGGTCGTCGGGTAGCACAGAGGTGCGCGCCAGATACCAGCGCCCGTTCGTCAGCCAGGCCAGCACGGGCGGCAGTACCAGTGCAATGGCCAGCGCGATGAACGGGGACAGCTCCTTCGCGGTGTGCCCGAATGCGTCGAAGTACGCGATCATCGACACGGTGGAGGCGATCACGAGTGAACCGAATCCGACGGGGTTCAGGTTGTAGAGGTGCGCCCGGTGGAACTCGATGACCGGTGGGCTCAGCTTCAACCACTTCTTGTTGATCACGAGGTCGGCGACCAATGTGCCGATCCAGGCGATCCCGATGTTCGCGTACCAGCCGAGGATGGTCACGATGTGGCTGAACACGCCCCATTCCATCAGTGCCAGTGCGAGGGCCACCTGGAAGAACACCCACGTGGCCCGCCCCGGGTGCCGGTGCAGCAGCCGCGAGAAGAAGTTCGACCACGACAGCGACCCCGAGTACGTGTTCATGATATTGATCTTGAGCTGACTGAGGATGATCAAGGTGGCCGAAAATGCTAGTGCCACTGCGTGATTGCCGAACACTCGCTGGTAGACCGCGGTGAACAGCGACACCGGATTCAGCAGCTCGGCGGCCGGAACACCCGCGCTGGCCGCGAATCCGACCAACAACGATGACGCCAGGAAGATCACGATCGCGAACAGGCTCATCCCCGGCCCGCTGAATGCGACCGCGGCGCGCCACGAACGCATGGTGGCAGGCCGTGGATCGCGCATCAGCCGGAGATAGTCGCCCTGTTCGCCGACCTGTGTGGCCAGCGACAGGTTGGCCGCCGCGATGGTGGTGACCGCCACCAGGCTCACGCCGCCGAAGTCGCCGCCATGCACCCCGAAGGGATCTGTCATGTGGGTGGCCGCATGCGGCGAGGTGGCCGCGCCGACGATGGCGATACCGATCAGGATGATCCACACCGGCCACGTTCGGGCCTGAAACTTCGCCGTGAACGACATTCCGTAGAGAGTGAGCGGAATCATCACCAGCGACACGATCAGATACGTCCATGCCAGCGGAATGTGGGCGACGGCGGTGACCGCCTGGGCCATGATCGCGCCCTCATACGCCAGGAAGATGACCGTGTAGGTGGCGTACACCAACGACGTGATCGTCGATCCAAGGTAGCCGTAACCGCAGGCGCGCGTCAGCAGATCGATGTCGATGTGGTTGCGCGCGATGGCGAACGCGATGACGACGGTGAGGGGCAGGGTCACCGCCGCCGCGACGGCGAAACCGACCGCGGCATTAGTGAATCCGAATTCGCCGACGAACGCCGCATCGAGTGCGTAGCCGGCCATCGCCGACAACGCGACGAGACAGCTGGACACGATCATGCGGGGCGACCATCGCCGGAACGATGGCGGCGCGTATCGAAGCGAATAGTCCTCGTACTTTGGGTTATTCGCCAAGTTCTTGACCGCGAGTTTCATGCGGATGACCCCTTCGGTTCGGAAGCGCTGAGGGCAGACTTGCGTCGCCGAAAGCAGCATCGGCCGCCGGGGTTGCGTCTCGGTCACCAAGCCGTTGTGCGTCCTTTACGCGGCAGGAAAGGCTGACTGTCCGCGAATTCCCCTGATGGAACCGCGTGTTTCGCGGCAATGACTCCAGCATTCGCGGATAGCGGGATCTGCCCGCGATGGTGCGACGCCGCCCGCCCTTCGCGCAGCTCAGCATCGGATGACAGCCGCGAAACCTGATCGTTTCCGAAAACGGTTGCCGCGTAACATCGCCCGGGCCACCGTTGGGCACTGACCGACCCTGCAAGTGAACTTCTTGCAGGCCATCTCAGAAAGGATGCCCGATGTCCGATGACCTCTTCCGCAAGCGCCACCTCGAGGCGTTGACGACGCTGACCGGCCTGCCCGGTTCTGACCCGGAGCTTTCGGCACTGACCGACAACGCCGCGGAGTTCCGGGCGATGGCAGACCTGCTCTACACCTGCGACGAAGCTCGCTACATCGAGCCGGCCATCACCATCCGTCCGATCACCGAGGGTGTGCGATGACCCCACTGATGACCATGAGCGAAGCGGGTGCTGCGCTGCGCGCGGGTGAACTCACCTCGGTGGAGCTCACCGAACAGGCTCTGGCTCAGACGGACCTCCTCGACGGTGTCGTGGGCGGATTCGTCAGCCGTTTCAACGACAAGGCCCGGGCCGCGGCGCGGCAGGCCGACGTCGAATTGCGCGCCGGTCGCGATCGTGGCCCGATGCATGGGATTCCGTTGGGGATCAAAGACATCATCACCACCGAGGACGGGCCGACCACCGCGCAGAGCCTTGTGCATGACGCCGCGTGGCATCCGCAGGACGCGGTCGTCGTGGCGCGGTTGCGAGCGGCGGGAGCGGTGATCACCGGCAAGCTGACCACCATGGAGTTCGCCATCGGCACTCCCGATGAGAGCAAACCCTTTCCGATTCCGCGGAACCCGTGGAATACCGACCGTTGGGCCGGCGGTTCGAGTTCGGGTTCGGGCAACGCCGTCGCCACCGGCATGGTATTCGGTGCCCTGGGGACCGACACTGCCGGCAGTATTCGTATCCCGTCGGCCTATTGCGGCATCACCGGACTGATGCCGACCTTCGGTCGCGTTCCCAAATCTGGTTGTGTCCCTTTGGGTTACACCCTTGACCATATCGGTCCGATGGCACGCAGTGCCGCCGATTGCGCGGCGATGCTGGATGTGCTCGCCGGATACGACGCGTCGGACCCCACCTGCATTGATCTGCCGACCGGTGACTACTCCGGCGCGCTCAGCGGCGATCTGGCGGGGTTGACGGTGGGGGTCTGTTCGCTCATGGAGCGGGCGGGTGAGTTGGCAGACCCGGCCGCAGCGGAAGTATTCGCCGCCGCGGTCGGCGTGCTGGCCGACCGCGGAGCCACGATCGTCGACGTCGAGCTGCCGCTGTATGACGAGATGCGTGCGGCGAACATGGTGATCATGCTGTCGGAGGCGCTGGCATACCATGCCACAGACCTGCATCGATGCTGGGCGGAATACTTTGCCGGTACTCGGGGGATCGTCTCGGCAGCAGTGAGTTTCACCGGTGCCGACTACGTGCAGGCGCAGCGAGTGCGACGACTGGCACAGCTGAAGATGGTCGACGTCTTCGACTCTGTCGACCTGGTCGTGACTCCGACAGCGGCCGCGGGGGCCACTGGGCTGGCCGGCACGGACGATGTGACCAAGGACGATGGGCTGCGTGCAGTATTCACCCAGTACTGGGACTGCATCGGCAATCCTGCGCTGTCGGCGCCGATGGGGTTCACCGTCGATGGCCTCCCGCTGGGGCTGCAGATCGCGGCACGCCCCTTCGGGGAGGCAGTGGCGCTGCGGGCCGCGGACGCGTTCCAGCGGGCAACGGACTGGCATCGACGAGTTCCGACCGTCGTCACGTCGGACGGGACGGAGTCGGCGGCGTAGGGGCGCCGCCCTGGCCGGACGGCGGCGATTGGCGGCCGTTCCCGGCCATTTCGGACAGCCGCGTAACTCTCGTTGCTCGCGCTCGTCGGGCCGACGACGGTATCGACCTGGCGGGCGGCGCTGCGAAAATGCCGCGCCGACCTCGGTGCTTCCGCGGCGGTCGAGACGTAACGAAAGTTTTACCGCACAGGGTTTCCGCGTAACCGACCATCGTCGATGGTCGAGACATGACTATCCAATCGGTTTCCGGCCAATCGGTCCCCGGTCCGCCGCCTGCGAGACATCAGCGGGCGGCGGGCAAACCGACCGGGCCGTGGCCGGGAGCGCGCCGCGGCCGACCGCGTACCGCGGGCGCCGAGCGGAGTCTGGTGGTACAGCGGTTGCACGATCTGCTCCGGGTCGCGATCTTCGACCGGAGCATCGTTGTCGGTGATCGACTGGCCGACGAAGCGGTCCTGATCAAGCAGTTCGACGTACCGCGCGACGTACTGCGCGAGGCGCTGTCGATGCTCGCCGCCGACGGGTTGATCGTTCGCCGGCGCGGTCTCGGAACGCTGGTGGTCGGATCCAGCTTCACCGTTGATTCCGGACTTCCCGTTCCCGAAGGTGACCTCGCAGATCAGATCCGCGGTCCGGGCGAGCTCTCGACCCGGTTACTGCATTGGAAGTACGAGCCGGTTCCGGCCGTGGTGGTCGCGCACCTGGACGATGTGCGCGAGCACGATCGGTGTCTGTGCATGGAGTACGTGATGGTGCTCGGCGGGCGTCCGGTTGGATTGATCACCAACTATCTGCTCGCCCGGGCCGCAACGGGTATGCGCGCTGATGACTTCCGCGGCGACTTCTATCAACTGCTCGACGCCTACGGCGTCGACATGGCCAGCTACGACATTCAATTGGGGACGCAATCGGCCGAGCGACGCATCGCCGAACTGCTCGATATCGATGAGGGCGACCCGATCATCCTGTTCGAACAGGTCATCCGTGATTCCGGTGGCGCGGGCTTCGACTTCGCGCTCGGCAGGCTCAGCCGCGAAGTACGGTTCACGGTGACCGGCATCGGGCGGGTGAGTGCCGTCGCCTGACGCGTGCATCATTCAGGACGGACGAGCAGGCCCGGGTTGATCCGCATCCGCATTGCGACGGAATTCCTGGCCGCACGCGCACGAGTGACTAATGTGGACCTCGGGGCGTGAAGTGGGTCACACTCATTATCGCAACCGAGCGTGATCGCCTACCCTCAGGTTCAGTTAATGACGAATAACTGAAGGGAGGGTGTCGGTGACGACGGCGACTCGGTCCGACCATGAGCGCAACGTGGCGGAACTCCGTGACCGGCTGGCTCGGGTGGCGCTCGGCGGCGGCGAAAAGGCCCGCCAGCGCCATCTCTCTCGCGGAAAGCTCTTGCCGCGTAACCGAATTGACACCCTGCTCGACGTCGGTTCGCCGTTCCTCGAGGTCGGCCCCTTGGCCGCCGAGGGGATGTATGACGACAAGGCCCCGGCCGCGGGCGTGATCGCCGGGATCGGCCGGGTCAGTGGCCGCGAGTGCATGATCGTCGCCAACGATGCGACGGTCTCCGGCGGCACCTACTACCCGGTCACCGTCAAGAAGCACCTGCGGGCGCAGGAGATCGCGGCACAGAATCGGCTGCCCTGCATCTACCTCGTCGACTCCGGCGGCGCGATGCTGCTCAAGCAGGACGAGGTGTTCCCGGACCGCGAGCATTTCGGCCGGATCTTCTTCAATCAGGCGACGATGAGCGCCGCCGGGATCCCGCAGATCTCCGCGGTCCTCGGGTCATCCACCGCCGGCGGTGCATACGTCCCGGCGATGAGCGACGAGAACGTGATCGTGCGCGACCAGGGCACGATCTTCCTCGCCGGTCCACCGCTGGTGAAGGCCGCCACCGGTGAGGACGTCACCGCCGAGGAACTCGGTGGGGGACATATGCATTCGTCGGTGTCCGGCGTCACCGATCACCTCGCCGAGGACGACGAGGACGCCCTGCAGAAGGTGCGGCAGATCGTCGCCACGCTCGGTCCGCTGGATCCGCCGCAGTGGGATGTGCAGCCCACCCGCGAGCCACTTCGTCCGCAGACCGACATCTACGACGTGGTGCCCACCGATCCGCGCCAGCCGTACGACGTTCGCGAAGTCATCGAGATCATCTGCGACGCGGGCGAGTTCACCGAGTTCAAGTCCGAGTACGGCACCACGCTGGTGACGGCCTTCGCGCACGTGCACGGGCATCCGGTCGGCATCATCGCCAACAACGGCGTGCTGTTCAGCGAGGCCGCGCTCAAGGGCGCGCATTTCATCGAACTCTGCGACAAGCGGCGAATCCCTTTGCTGTTCCTGCAGAACATCACCGGCTTCATGGTCGGCCGCGAGTACGAACAGGGCGGCATCGCGAAGAACGGTGCCAAGATGGTCACCGCGGTCGCGTGCGCCCGGGTGCCCAAGTACACGGTGATGATCGGCGGGTCATTCGGCGCCGGCAACTATTCGATGTGCGGGCGGGCCTACTCGCCGCGGATGCTGTGGATGTGGCCGAACGCCAAGATCTCGGTGATGGGTGGGCCGCAAGCAGCCGACACTCTGGCGACGGTGCGGCGCAATCAGATCGAGCGCGGCGGCGAATCGTGGGCGGCCGAGGCCGAGGAGGCGTTCAAGGCGCCGATCCGCGGGCAGTTCGAGACGCAGTCGGATGCCTACTACTCCACGGCCCGGCTATGGGACGACGGCATCATCGACCCCGCCGACACCCGCACGGTGCTCGGCCTGGCCCTGTCCGCCGGCCGGCACGCCCCCCTGGCGCCGGTCTCCTACGGCGTCTTCCGGATGTGAGGCAGCGATGATCGAAACCGTCTTGATCGCCAATCGTGGCGAAATCGCCTGTCGCGTCATCCGAACCCTGCGGGAGCTCGGCATCACCAGCGTCGCTGTCTATTCCGATGCCGACGCGCAGGCCCCGCATGTGAAACTGGCCGACCGGGCCGTGCATATCGGCCCCGCAGCCGCGGTCGACAGCTATCTGCGGATAGACAAGATCGTGGCCGCGGCACAGGCCACCGGCGCGGATGCGGTGCATCCGGGCTACGGATTCCTGTCGGAGAATGTCGAATTCGCCCGCGCGCTGGATGCGGCGGGCATCGTCTTCCTGGGTCCGCCCGTGGCGGCGATCGACACCATGGGCGACAAGATCGCCGCCCGGGCCGCCGTCGTCGAACGGGATGTTCCGGTGGTGCCCGGCATTTCGCGGCCCGGACTCACCGACGCCGAATTGATCGCGGCCGCAGAAGACATCGGGTATCCGGTGCTGATCAAGCCGAGCGCCGGCGGCGGCGGCAAGGGCATGCATCGCGTCGAGAACGCGGGCGATCTGCCGACCGCCCTGCAAACCGCGCGCCGCGAGGCCGGCGCCGCATTCGGCGACGACACCCTGTTCCTGGAGCGATTCGTCGATACGCCGCGGCATATCGAGGTGCAGGTGCTCGCCGACACCCACGGCAACGTCGTGCATCTCGGCGAGCGCGAATGCTCCCTGCAGCGTCGGCACCAAAAGGTGATCGAGGAGGCGCCGTCCGCCCTGCTGGATGCCGAGACGCGGGCCCGGATCGGCACCGCGGCCTGCGATGCGGCGCGCAGCGTCGGCTACACCGGCGTCGGTACCGTCGAATTCATCGTCTCGGCCCATCGGCCCGACGAGTTCTTCTTCATGGAGATGAATACCCGGCTGCAGGTGGAGCATCCGGTCACCGAACTGGTCACCGGACATGACCTGGTGCGCTGGCAGATCCGCGTC
Source organism: Jongsikchunia kroppenstedtii DSM 45133 (assembly GCF_000380485.1). Lineage (GTDB taxonomy): Bacteria > Actinomycetota > Actinomycetes > Mycobacteriales > Mycobacteriaceae > Jongsikchunia > Jongsikchunia kroppenstedtii. The sequence continues at coordinate 85,716 of NZ_AQYG01000043.1, forward strand.
GCCGACGGCGAGAAACTGGACTTCGCCCAGGACGACGTCGTGATGACCGGACATGCCGTGGAGGCGCGGGTCTACGCAGAGGATCCGGCGAGCGGCTTCCTGCCGACCGGCGGCGAGCTGCTCCGGGTCGACGAACCATCGGGGACCGGCGTCCGCGTCGACTCGGGAATGGCCGACGGCGTCGTGATCGGCTCGGACTATGACCCGATGCTGGCGAAGGTCATCTGCTACGCCCCGGACCGGGCGACCGCACTCGACCGACTGGACGAGGCGCTCGCGCAGACCCGCGTACTCGGGCTGGGGACAAACATCGACTTCTGCCGATATGTGTTGGCACGCCCGGAGGTTCGCAGCGGCGAGCTCGACACCGAGCTGCTCGATCGGCTCGTGGGCGACTACGCCGAACCGGAACCGACGCCGGCCGCGCTGCTCGCGGTCGCACTTCGCCGCGCCACGCCCGCTGTGTCGGACGATCCGTGGCAGAACTCGATCGGCTGGCGCGTGGGCCAGCGGGCGCCGGTGATCTCGCGGCTGCAGTGGCGCGACCGGCTGCACGTTATCAGCGTCTCGCCGGACACTGGGCGGACCACGATCACGGTCGATGACGACGAGGTCTGGTCGGGGACGGCGGTTCTCGACGGCGATCGGCTGACCGTCGACGGCGTCAGCGACACCTGGGCGGTGCTCGGCGCCGACCATATGTGGTGGGTGTCGGGACCGGAGGGCACCTGGAAGCTCACCCTTGCCCGGACGCTGCGCCGACGCCGAGATGCCCAGGCTCACAATGATCTGACCTCGCCGATGCCAGGGACCGTGGTCGCCGTGCACGTGGAGTCGGGTGCAGCCGTGGAACCGGGCCAGCCGGTGGTGGTGGTCGAGGCGATGAAGATGGAACACACCCTGACCGCGGCAGTCGCCGGCACGGTGACCGTGTCGGTGCGGGCCGGCGAGAAGGTGCGCAGCGGGCAGGTACTTGCGAGCGTGGAAGCCGCCGAAGCACCGACAGAACCGACTCTCGAAGAGAAAGTGGATGCATGACCCTGACCGATGAGCTGAGCTCCGAATACGCCGATCTGCGCGACACAGTGCGGGATTTCGCCCAGCAGGTGGTCGCGCCGGTCTCGGCGAAACACGATGCCGAGCACAGCTTTCCGTATGACGTCATCCGGCAGATGGGGGAGATGGGCCTGTTCGGCCTGCCGTTCCCGGAGGAATACGGCGGCATGGGCGGTGACTACTTCGCCCTCGCCCTGGCGCTCGAAGAGCTCGGCAAGGTCGACCAGTCGGTGGCCATCACGCTGGAGGCCGGGGTCGGCCTTGGCGCGATGCCGATCTACCGGTTCGGCACCGAGGAGCAGAAGCAGGCCTGGCTCCCCGACCTCGCGACCGGAAAGCGGCTGGCGGGCTTCGGATTGACCGAACCGGGCGCGGGCTCCGATGCCGGCGCAACCGCGACCACGGCCGTCGAGGACGGCGGCGAGTGGGTGATCAACGGCAGCAAGCAGTTCATCACCAACTCCGGCACCGACATCACGTCGCTGGTGACGGTCACCGCGGTCACCGGTACCCGGGACAACGGCAAGAAGGAGATCTCCACGATCATCGTGCCCTCGGGCACACCGGGATTCACCGCCGAACCGGCCTACAACAAGGTCGGCTGGAACGCCTCCGACACTCACCCGCTGACGTTCGCCGATGCGCGCGTGCCGCGCGAGAACCTGCTCGGCGAGCAGGGCCGCGGCTACGCGAACTTCCTCTCGATCCTCGACGAGGGACGTGTCGCGATCGCCGCGCTGGCCACCGGCGTCGCGCAGGGCTGCGTCGACGAATGCGTGAAATATGCCAAGGAGCGCACCAGCTTCGGTCAGCCGATCGGGGGCTACCAGGCGGTCGCCTTCAAGATCGCGCGCATGGAGGCGCGGGCCTACACGGCGCGGCAGGCGTACTACGCGGCGGCCGCGAAGATGTTGGCCGGCAAGCCGTTCAAGAAGGAGGCGGCCATCGCCAAGATGGTCTCGTCCGAGGCGGCGATGGACAACGCCCGTGACGCCACCCAGGTGCACGGCGGCTACGGCTTCATGAACGAGTACCCGGTCGCCCGGCACTATCGCGACTCCAAGATCCTGGAGATCGGCGAGGGCACCACCGAGGTGCAGCTGCTGCTCATCGCGCGCGAGCTGGGGTTCTGACCATGAGTTCAGGGACGAGCGGGAGTGCCGACGCGGCCGGCCGAATCGTCCAGCGCGGTTTGTGGTTCGAGGAGTTCGAGCCGGGCGTGATCTACGAGCACCGGCCGGGCCGCACCGTGACCGAGGCCGACAACGTCCTGTTCACCACGCTCACGATGAATACCCAGGCACTGCATCTGGATGCGGCCTTCGCCGCCACTCAGCAGGGGTTCGGCGGCGAGCGCCTGGTGAATTCGATGTTCACCCTGTCGACGATCGTCGGCCTGTCCGTGGCGCAGCTGACCCAGGGGACGCTCGTGGCGAACCTGGGGTTCTCTGAGATCGCCTTCCCGAAGCCGCTGTTCCATGGCGACACGCTGTACGCCGAGACGGAATGCCTGGGCAAGCGGGAATCGAAGTCGCGCCCGGGTGAGGGCGTCGTCGACCTGAAACATGTCGGCCGGAACCAGAACGGCGATATCGTCGCCAGTGCGACCCGAGCCACGCTGGTTCGGCTGCAACCGAAGGAGCGCTAGCCATGAGTTGGGTGCCACCTGGACCCGCGATGTTGTTCTGTCCGGCGGATCGACCCGGGCGATACCAGAAGGCGGCCGATCGGGCCGACGTGGTGATCCTGGACCTCGAGGATGCGGTGCGCGGCGAGGCGAAGGCCGACGCGCGGGCCGCGCTGATCGACAACCCGCTCGATCCCAATCGGACCATCGTGCGGGTGAACCCGGCCAACACCGGCGACTTCCGCCAGGACCTGCAGACCCTGGCCGAGACCGACTACCGCGTCGTCATGCTGGCGAAGGCCGAGGCCGCGCAGCAGGTGCACGACACCGGCCTGCAGGTGATCGCGCTGATCGAGACCCCGCTCGGCGCGCTGAGCGCCGCCGAGATCGCGGCCGCCCCGGAATGCATCGGAATGATGTGGGGCGCAGAAGATCTGACCGCGGCACTGGGTGGCCGGGCCAGCCGTTTCGGACCGGGCGAGCCGAATAGCGGCCAGTACCGACAGCTGCCGCAGCATGTGCGGTCGACGGTGCGGCTGGCCGCGGCCGCGCACGGCAAGTTCGCCGTCGATTCGGTGTACCTCGACATCCCGGATACCGCTGGCTTGCGCAACGAAGCGCTCGACGCCGCGGCGCTCGGCTATGAAGCGACCGCCTGCATCCATCCCTCCCAGGTCGAGGTGATCCGGGCGGCGTACCGCCCGACCGACGACGAGATCGAGTGGGCCGAAAAGATCCTCAGTACCGCGCCCGACGCCCACGGCGTCTTCCGGCTGGACGGCCAGATGGTTGACGCTCCGGTGTTGAGACAGGCTGAAGCGATTTCTCGCCGCGCCGGCATCACAGGAGGTGGCGACCATGCCTGAACTGTCCTACGCGCAGGGCGAACCCGTGCCGGAACTGCTCGAAGTGACGATCGGTCGGTCGTTGGCCGCGACCGCGGAACGGTTCGGCGACAACGACGCGTTCGTCGACGTGACCGCCGGGGTGCGATACACCTATACCGAATTCTTGGCGCAGGCCAGGGCTTTGGCGTGCGGCATGCGCCGGGCCGGGCTGGGCGTTGGCGACCGCGTCGGCATCTGGTCGCCGAACCGCATCGAATGGCCGCTGGTGCAGTACGCGACGGCCGAGCTCGGCGTCATCCTGGTGAACATCAATCCGGCCTATCGGTTGAATGAGCTCGAGTACGCGCTGACCCAGTCGTCGGTGGCCGCGATCGTCGCGGCGCCGGAGTTCAAGGGTTCCGACTACGCGGGCATGATCGAGCAGGTCCGGCCGAACTGCCCGCAGCTGCGACATGTGGTGCTGCTGGACTCGCCGCTCTGGGCGGAGTGGAACGCCGAGCCGACCGCCGACGAACTCGCGGAGCTGGCACAGATCTCGGCCAGCCTGTCGGCCACCGATCCGATCAATATCCAGTACACGTCGGGAACTACGGGAAATCCCAAGGGCGCCACCCTGTCGCACCGCAACATCCTGAACAACGGCTACCTGGTCGGCGAGTTGTGCAACTACACCGATCAGGACCGGATCTGTACTCCGGTGCCGTTCTATCACTGCTTCGGCATGGTGATGGGCAACCTCGCGGCGACCACCCACGGCGCGGCGATCGTCATCCCGTCGCCGGGCTTCGATCCGGCCGCGTCGCTGAAAGCCGTTGCGGACGAGCGCTGCACCAGTCTCTACGGCGTCCCGACGATGTTCATCGCCGAGCTCGCGCTGGGTGATTTCGACAGCTACGACCTGTCGAGCCTGCGGACCGGGATCATGGCCGGCTCGCCGTGCCCGGCCGAGGTGATGCGCAAGGTCATCGATCGGATGCACATGAGCGAGGTGTCGATCTGCTACGGCATGACCGAGACCTCGCCGGTATCCACACAGACCCGCGTCGACGACACCTTCGAACGTCGGGTCGGCACGGTCGGCCGAGTCGGTCCGCATCTGGAGATCAAGATCGTCGACCCGGTGACCGGCGAGACGGTCGAGCGCGGCGGCACCGGCGAGTTCTGCACCCGCGGCTACAGCGTGATGAACGGTTACTGGGAGAACCCGGAAAAGACCGCGGAGGCAATCGATTCCGACGGTTGGATGCACACCGGTGACCTGGCGGTCATGGACGACGCCGGCTACGTCCAGATCACCGGACGGATCAAGGACATGGTGATCCGCGGCGGCGAGAACATCTATCCCCGCGAGATCGAGGAATTCCTCTACGGCCACCCGGATATCGTCGATGCCCAGGTGATCGGCGTGCCCGACGAGAAGTACGGCGAAGAGTTGATGGTGTGGGTGCGGCTGCGCCCCGGGGCGCCGACGATGGATGCGGATTCGCTGCGCGAGTACGCCTCCGGCCAGATCGCCCGACACAAGATTCCGCGGTACGTGCATGTCGTCGAGGACTTCCCGATGACCGTCACGGGCAAGGTGCGCAAGGTGCAGATGCGACAGGAATCCATCGAAATCCTGGGTCTGTAGGAGTAGCAGCGTGTCTCAGATCGATCGGCTCGCCGACCAGGTCGGCCACAGCCGGAACTACGGTGAATTGTGGCAGTGGTCGGTGGACCGGCCCGCCGAGTTCTGGCGGGCTCTCTGGGAGTTCTACGACCTGCGCGCCCTGGGCGGCACAGCGGTCGGCCCGGATGACGCCGACATCGTCGACGATGTACCGATGCCGGGGACCGGGTGGTTTCGCGGCGCTGCGGTGAACTATGTCGACCAGGTGCTACGGCATGTCGACGAGCGACCGGATGCCGTTGCGGTGGTGAGTATCTCCGAAGACGGTGGGCGCCGGACGCTGACCTGGGCGCAACTGCGCGACCAGGTCGCATCGCTGTCGGAGGTCCTGCGCGAGCGGGGCGTGCGACAGGGAGACACCGTCGCCGCGTATCTACCGGATATCGGCGAGGCGGTCGTCGCGTTCCTGGCCAGCGCGGCGATCGGCGCGATCTGGTCGGGCTGCGGGCAGGACTATGCGCCCGAGGGCGCGGCCGGCCGGTTCGCCCAGCTGGAGCCGACGGTGCTCTTCTGTGCCGACGGATATCGATACGGCGGCAAGGACATCGACAAGCGCGCCGACTCGGCCGCGCTCGCATCACTGCTGCCATCGCTGAGTACGGTGGTGAGTATCGGTGCACCCGTGGGGGTCTCCGGCGAGCTGGACTTTGCGGATTGCGTCGGTCGGGACAGTGCGCAGCTGCGGTACGACCCGGTCGACTTCGCGCATCCGCTCTGGGTGCTGTTCAGTTCGGGCACCACCGGCAAGCCCAAGGGCATCGTGCACGGGCACGGCGGGGTGATCGTCGAACATCTGAAACAGGCCGGGCTGCATGCCGATATCGGTCCGGACGATGTTTTCTTCTGGCAGACCGCGCTGTCCTGGATGATGTGGAACTACCAGCTCGCGGGCCTGCTCGTGGGAGCGCAGATCGTCTGTTACAGCGGCCATCCGCTGTATCCCGACGCGGACCGGCTGTGGCAGATCCTGGAATCGGAGAGGGTCACGTTCTTCGGCACCAGCCCGGGGCAGCTGCAGGCGTCCCGCAAGGCCGGGCTGCGGCCGGGTGTCGACCACGACCTGTCGGCGCTGCGCACCCTCGGCAGTACCGGCTCGACACTCGCGGCCGACTTGTTCGGCTGGGTGGATGACAATGTGCGCCAGGGTATTCCGGTGTCGTCGGTGAGCGGTGGCACGGATGTGGTGTCGGCTTTCGCGGGCGGCAGCCCCGGCGTGCCGGTGGTCGCCGGCGAGCTTTCCTGCCGGTATCTCGGTGTGGCGCTGGAGAGCTGGTCCCCCGAGGGCGACCCGCTGGTCGACGAGGTCGGCGAGATGGTGATCACCACCCCGATGCCGTCGATGCCCGTGAAGTTCTGGAACGACCCGAACGGCAAGCGTTACCGGTCGGCTTATTTCGATCACGAGTGGGTAGATGGGCCGCGGCCGCATATCTGGCGGCATGGCGACTGGGTGACGGTGACCGATCGCGGTTCGCTGATCATTCACGGTCGCAGCGATGCCACGTTGAATCGCAACGGAATCCGGATGGGCTCGGCCGACATCTACGAGGTCGTCGAGGGGATCGAGCAGATCGCCGAGGCGTTCGTCCTCGGTGTCGACGGGCCGGATGGTGCGTACTGGATGCCGCTGTTCGTGACCCTGGTTCCGGGGGCCGACCTCGACGACGATCTGGTGGCGCGGATCCGCCACGATGTGCGTACCAAATTGTCGCCACGGCATGTGCCGGACGAAGTCGTGGCCGCGCCGGGGATTCCGCATACCCGCACCGGCAAGAAGCTTGAGGTGCCGGTGACCGCGATGCTGGCCGGGCGATCCGATGTCGCCATCGATCCGCGCGCGGTCGACGATGTCGATCTGCTCGATTGGTATCGCGAACAGGGAGTGCGCCACCGCTGGTAGTCGGTCAGTCGGCGGACTTCTGCGCCCGGGTTGTCGCGATACCTTGCCACCGCGCCGTTCTGTATTAGCGTGGGCAGTCGGATGCGGCCGGCCCGAGATTCGGGCGCGGCATGATCAGACGTCGAGCAGGGGAGTTCGAATGACTTACCAACCAGGCGGTTCCGGCTACGGCGAGCACCAGCAGCCGGCCTACGGGCAGCAGCCACAGCAGCAATACCCACCGCAGCAGGGTCAGCAGTACGCGGGCCAGCAGCAGTACGGCTATGGCCAGTACGGCGGTTACCCGCAGCCGGCACGCCAGGGCCTGCCGGTGAATCTCTGGCAGTACCTGGTCTACGGCCTCGGCGTCCTCGGCCTGGTCAACCTGTTCATCGGGTTCGCGCCCGCGTATGACACCAAGGGCCACGACATCAACGGCAACAACCTCTATCAGGTCGGCTATGTGGCGCCGCTCGTCATCCTCGCCGCCGCCGGCTTGATCGCGGCTGCCTCTCTGCTTCCCAAGCAGACGAAGCCGACCGGCGCGGTCGCGGCCCTGTCGATCGTCGGCGCGGTGGTGGCGTTGTTCATCCTGGTGACCGACAACGTCTATCTGACGATCTTGACCGGCAGCTTCGGCGGCGACAGCGGCGATACGCATCCGGACGCCGGCATCGGCGCCATCCTGCTGGTGGTCTTCGGATTCGTCCAGGCCGCGCTCGCAGTCGCTTGGCTGCTCGTCGAGGCCGGCGTGATCAAGACCGGTCCGGCGGCTCCGCAGGGTCCCGATGTCTACGCCCAACAGCTCGCGGCCCAGCAGGCGGCGGCACAGCAGGCCGCGGCGCAGCAGCAGGCGGGCGGCCAGCAGTACGGCCAGCAGGCGCAGACCTACGGCCAGGCCGCCGGTGCCGGATATGGCCAGACCACGGCGGTCGGCTACGGGCAGTCGTCGGCTCCGACCACCGCGACCCCGACTCCGGCTCCGCAGTCTGCGCAGTCGTCGGCCACGCCGTACAGCCAGTCGGCGTCGCCGGTCGCCGACGATGCGGAAGCCGGTACGTCGATCATCAGCACTGCCGGCACCGCGGCCGCGGCCACCGGTGACGAGGCGACGACCGCTATCGGCGGCCTCGGCCAGCACTCGGCGCCGGCCGCGGCCGACGACGCTGCGGACAAGCTGGAGAAGCCGGAAGGCCAGTAACCAGCCCCAGAAGTAGATCCGCATCTCAATCCAGCGACCCCCGGCTGCGACCCTGTGCGCCGAGGCCGACACCTTGCGAATGGTGCGTACGTCACCAATACGCGTCGGCCCGGCGCGCCTGCGCCGGGGGTCGCTGCATCGATGCCACGCTCGAAAGTGATGTCATCACCACGGAACGGTTCCAGCGCGTCGCGACTACGGGCATTGCGTAATGCCCGGGGAGCGCGGGCGCATCAGGAGGCGACGACGGCCCGGTCCCTGATGACCGTGGCCTTCGGGGTGCCGGTGACGGCGCTGGTGATCCTCGCCGTGTTCGGCGCGGTGGTGCTGCTCGCCGCGCACGAGGGGCTCGGGTCGCTGGCATCGGTGGTGAGTGGAATGTGGCTCGCCAGTCACCAGGTGCCCGTCTCGATCACCGAAGTCACCATCGGCATCCTGCCGCTGGCGCCCACTCTGCTGCTGGCCGCCGGCACCGCGCGGACCGTCCGCCGTCACAGCGCCGAGCGCGCGAACCAGGACCTGCTGCCGCTGCTGATCTCCGCTCTCGGAGGCCCGCTGCTCATCACCGCGGTGTCGCTGGCCGTGCTGATGGATGCGGCGTCCACCGACCCGGTTCAGAGCCCGAATGCGCTGCTGTCATTCGGCTGGACCGTCGCCGTGCACGGCATCGGCATCGCGTTCGCGCTGGCACCGCGGTGGTTCGGCCTACTGGTCCGGCGACTGCATATCGCGCCCGACGCGATTCGGGCAATGCGCAGCGGTGCGTTGGCATTCGGCATCGTCCTGGGCGGCGCGGCGATCGTCGTCGTGATTCGTCTGGTGCTGCGGTTCAGCACTGCCCGCGAGATGTTCGGGACCGGCAACTCGGCCCTCGGTTATCTCGGTCTCCTGGTCCTGTCCCTGCTGTATCTGCCGAACATCGTGATCGGCACGGCCGGAGTGCTGGTCGGCGCCAACGCGCATGTGGGGCCGGTGACCGCGGATCTGTTCAACCCGCACGCTGGTCAGGTGCCGCCGCTGCCGATTCTGTCGGTGCTGCCGGCGGGCTCGGCCGTGTATGCGCCGCTGCTGTTCGTCGTAGCCCTCGTCGCGGCGGTGTGGCTGGGTCGGGAGGCCGACGGCTGGTCGCTGGGTGCCCGGGTGCGCGCGGTGCTGATCGCCGCCGGCGCCGCCGCGACCTTGATGGTGCTCGCGGCCGTCTTGGCGGGCGGTGAGCTCGGCGTCCTGGGCACGGCCGGTGTGAACATCCCGGCCGCCGGCGTGTTCATGTTCTGCTGGCTGGGCGCGGGCGGCACTCTCGCCACCGTCGTTCTCGGTCGGGACGGCGTGCGGCCGCGCGGGGCGCCCAGCTGGGAGGACGAGACGTCGCTGCCGCGCCCGGCGGTCGACGAGATCGAAGACGCCGCACAGTCTCCGGAACCGGCGTTCGAGGACGAGGTGGAGCCGGAATTCGCCGGCGAGGATCCGGCCGATTCGACCGGGCCGGCCTATCTGACCGGGTCGGCCCAGGCGACCGAGCCAGACAGCGCGGTCGAGGTCGACGAGGAGGTCGTCACCGAGCCGTTCGATCGCGCCGACGAGGCTCCGCGGGAGTCGGCGGAGCGGCAGACCGGCTCGGCGCCAATCGATTTCGACATCGACGAGGATATCGACGATGCGGATATCGATCTGATTCTCCGCAACAAGAACTAGACGATCTCCGCCTGCCGTAACCCCGATCTGCAACTAATGGTTGCGTATGCCCGCCATGCGCGCTAGCGTCATATGCAACCAATGGTTGCGAAAGGACAAGACATGGAAACCACCGAACTGCAGTACAGCAAGATCGAGCGCGAGATCCGGATCGCCGCGTCGCCGGAGGTCGTCTACCGCGTGGTCAGCACGCCCGAGCACATCGCCACCTGGTGGTCGGATGAGGCGTCGATCGACGCCGACGGCGTCGGCGAGGTGGCCTGGGCCCGCGGCGATGCCGACGAGCACATCGAGGGCCTGGTCGTCGTGGAGGAACAGCCGCCGAACCTCTTCGCCTTTCGCTGGATCTATGACGACTGCGTCGCCGGGCGCGGGACGTCGCTGCTGGTCACCATGCGTATCGAGGCCGACGGCGAGGGGAGCGTGCTGCGCCTGACCGAGTCCGGTTTCCGCGACAAGGGTTGGGACGACGACATGCTGGCCAGCCAGTACCGCGGCCACGAGGACGGCTGGAACCTGCATCTGCCCGACCTGGCCGCCTACGCCGCGAAGGTCGGCCGATGACGCTTCCGGGGGCCGTCGACGACGACTTGTGGTCCGCGATCGGTGAGCCGACCCGCCGACGCGTCGTCGACCTGTTGCTCGCCGGTGGTCCGGGCACCGCGACCAGCCTGTGCGCGCAGTTGCCGGTGACCCGGCAGGCGGTCAGCAAACATCTGGGCGTCCTCGACCGCGCGGGTCTGGTGCATTCGGCGCCGGCGGGCCGCGAACGCCGCTACGAGGTGGACCCGGGCCAGCTGGCGCGGGCCGTCGCGCAGCTCAACGACGTCGGCAACGCGTGGGACGCCCGGCTGCGGCGCATCAAGCGCATCGCCGAGGCCATCGAGAAACAACAGTCGAAGAAGTGACACGAGGGAAGTGGGAAGACATGCACGACATCAGGCATCTAGTGGGAGTGCGGGCCGCACCGGAGGACGTGTATCGGGCGCTTGCCACGATCGACGGACTGGCCGGTTGGTGGACCGAGCAGACCAGCGGATCGGCCGAGGCCGGCGGAACGATCGACTTCCGCTTCCCCAACGGCGCATTCGCCATGAAGGTCGTCGATCAGGTTCCGGGCCGATCGGTGCGCTGGACGGTCATCGACGGTCCCGAGGAATGGGTCGGCACGGAGATCCGCTGGGATCTGCGCCAGGAAGACGACTTCACGAAGCTGGTGTTCACGCATGCCGGCTGGCGCGAGCCGGTCGAGTTCATGCACCACTGCAGCACCAAGTGGGCGGTGTACATCCTGAGTCTCAAGCAGCTGGTCGAGACCGGCACGGGCGCGCCGTCGCCGCATGACCCGAAGATCGACAGTTGGGATTGAACAGGTAGTCGGGATTGAACTGGGGGTTGTTAGGCTCATCGGCGTGAATACGCCATCCCGTCAGATCGTGGTGATGGCGTCCGGTACCGGTTCGCTGCTGGCCTCCTTGCTCGAGGCTGCCGATCGCCCGGACTTTCCGGCCCGTATCGCGGCCGTCGTCACCGATCGTGAATGCCGAGCCCAGAAGCTCGCCGACGACCGCGGAATCGCCTCCGCGGTCGTTTCGCTGCGTGACTACCCGGACCGTGCGGCCTGGGGCAAGGCGCTGCTCGACGAGGTGTCCCGGCATCAGCCCGACTTCATCGTCGCCGCCGGCTTCATGAAGATCCTCGACGGCGAGTTCATCGGTCGTTACCGCAACCGGATCATCAACGCGCACCCGGCGCTGCTGCCGTCGTTCCCCGGGGCGCGCGCGGTCGCGGACGCCCTGGCGCATGGCGTCCGGGTCACCGGCTCGACGATCCATCTGGTCGATGACGGCGTCGACACCGGGCCGATCCTGGCGCAGGAGCCGGTGATCATTCGGCCCGACGACGACGAGCAGACGCTGCACGAGCGGATCAAGGCCGTCGAACGCGACCTGCTGGTCCGGGTCGTCACCGATTTCGCCACCAAAAGCATTGATATCCAAGGACGAAAGGCGCGCTTGCTGTGAGCACCTCCACCGATTCCGGACAGCGGCCCGTGCGGCGGGCGCTCGTCAGCGTCTACGACAAGACCGGCCTGGCCGAACTCGCCGGCGCGCTGCACGCCGCCGGTGTTGAGCTGGTATCGACCGGATCGACCGCCAAAACCATTGCCGCGGCTGGTGTCCCGGTCACCGAGGTCGCCGAGCTGACCGGGTTCCCCGAGGTGCTCGACGGTCGCGTCAAGACGCTGCACCCGCGCGTCCACGCGGGCATCCTGGCCGACACCCGGCTGGATGCCCACCTCGCACAGCTCGAGGAGCTGGGGGTGGCGGCCTTCGAGCTGGTGGTGGTGAACCTCTACCCGTTCAGTGCGACCGTCGCCTCGGGTGCGACGCCGGACGAGTGCATCGAGCAGATCGACATCGGTGGACCGTCGATGGTGCGCGCCGCGGCGAAGAATCATCCGTCGGTCGGCGTCGTCGTCGATCCGGCGGACTACGACGAGGTGCGCGCCGCGGTCGTCGGCGGCGGATTCACGCTGCAGCAGCGTCGGGCTTTGGCGCTCAAGGCATTCCGTCACACTGCCGACTATGACATCGCGGTCGCCTCGTGGCTGGGTGCGACCGTCGCGCCGGATACCGAGGAGGGTTCGGTATTCCCCGGCTGGGTCGGCGGCTCGTGGCATCGCGCCGACGTGCTCCGCTACGGCGAGAATCCGCATCAGCAGGCGGCGCTGTACCGCAACGCCTCGGGCGGACCGGGTCTGGCCACCGCCGAGCAGCTGCAGGGCAAGGCGATGAGCTACAACAACTACACCGACGGTGACGCCGCCTGGCGGGCCGCGCACGACTTCGATGCGCCCGCCGCGGCGATCATCAAGCACGCCAACCCCTGTGGGGTGGCGGTCGGTGCCGACGTCGTCGAGGCGCATCACAAGGCGCACGAGTGCGATCCGGTCTCCGCGTACGGCGGCGTGATCGCCGTCAATCGCGAGGTCACCAAGGCGCTGGCGGAGCAGATCGCGCCGATCTTCACCGAGGTGCTGATCGCTCCGTCCTACGCGGATGATGCGCTGGAAGTGTTGGCGGCCAAGAAGAATCTGCGCGTCCTGCGTGCCGAGGCCCCCGAGCGGTCGGGCGCCGAGCTGCGGCCGATCTCCGGCGGGGCGCTGCTGCAGCAGCGCGACGTGCTGGACGCCGATGGCGACTCCGCGGCCAACTGGACGCTGGCGGCCGGACCCGCGGCCGACGAGAAGACGCTAGCCGATCTTGAATTCGCCTGGCGGGCCTGCCGTTCGGTGAAGTCGAACGCCATCCTGCTGGCTGCCGACGGCGCATCGGTGGGCGTGGGCATGGGACAGGTGAATCGTGTCGACTCGGCCTTCCTGGCCGTGAAGCGGGCGGGGGATCGGGCGGCGGGGAGCGTCGGCGCGTCGGACGCCTTCTTCCCGTTCCCGGACGGTCTGCAGATCCTGATCGATGCCGGCGTGCGCGCGGTGGTGCAGCCGGGCGGATCGATCCGCGACGAGCTGGCGATCGAGGCGGCCAACGCCGCCGGGATCACGATGTACTTCACGGGCGCAAGGCACTTCGCGCACTGAGTTGCCGGGCCCGCTGCACCGATGGCAGCGTTGTCAGTCGGCCGATAAGGCTTCGCTGTCATCGACCTCCTTCCGCCTGCCATCGGCACAGCGGAATCCCGGCAACTGGGGCAGGATGCGGCTATGGAAGACATTCGAGTTGAGCGTGACGGCGATGTCGCCGTCATCGTGATGTGTCGGCCGGAGCGCCACAACGCCGTCGATGGTCCGATGGCCGCCGAGCTGGTCACGGCCTTCCGGGAGTTCGAGGAATCGGACGCCAAGGTGGGCGTGCTCGCCAGCGACGGGCCGTCGTTCTGCGCCGGAGCCAATCTGAAAGCCGTGGGCACCGACCGCGGCAACTCGCTGACGCTCGAGGGCGACGGTCCGATGGGGCCGACCCGGTTGGATCTCGACAAGCCGGTGATCGCGGCGATCAACGGCAACGCGGTCGCCGGCGGCCTGGAGCTCGCGATCTGGTGCGATCTGCGGGTCGCCGACGACGATGCGACGCTCGGCGTCTATTGCCGGCGCTGGGGCGTGCCGCTCATCGACGGCGGCACGGTCCGGCTGCCGCGGCTGATCGGGCATTCGCGCGCAATGGATCTCATCCTCACCGGTCGCTCGGTGGACGCCGCCGAGGCGCTGTCCTTCGGCCTGGTCAACCGGGTCGTACCGGCCGGGACCGCGCGTGCGGCCGCGATCGAGCTGGCGCAGCAGATCGCACGGATGCCGCAGACCTGCATGCGCGGCGATCGGCGGTCGGCCCGAACGCAGTGGGGGATGGCGGAGCCGGATGCCCTGTTGCGCGAGTTCGCGATCGGTATGACCTCGCTGTCATCCGACGGCATCGAAGGCGCGGCGCGATTCGCCGGCGGCAAGGGCCGCGGCGGCTCGTTCGACGACATCTGAAAGTAATTCAACCAATGGGTTGACAATGTTCGTCGTCGGGTGCACTCTGGTATTCAACCAATTAGTTGATGAAGGAGGCGAATTGGCCGACGAACTGTCGAAGGTGTTCGCCGCTCTGGCGGACCCCACTCGACGCGACATGATCGCGCGGCTCACCGTGGCCGACGCGACCGTGAACGAATTGGCCGAGCCGTACGACGTCAGCCTGCAGGCGGTGTCCAAGCACCTCAAGGTGCTCGAGGATGCCGGTCTGGTCACCCGATCGCGCGAGGCGCAGCGGCGGCCGGTGCATTTGGAGGCAGGAGTCTTCGACCTCATGACCAAATGGATCGAACGATATCGGCGGCAGGCCGAGGCGCGGTATCAGCGTCTCGATGCCGTGCTCGCCGAGATGAACGAAGAATCACCGAAACCCAACTCCCGGAAGGGGAAAGCATCATGACCACCGCAGCCGACCGCTACGCCGAGGCCGCCATCGAGGCCGATCCGGCGCTGCCGATCATTCGCATCACCCGCGACTTCAAGGCGACCGTCGGGCAGCTGCACAAAGCGCACACCGATCCGGAACTGTTCGCCCGCTGGGTCGGGCCGGACGGGATGGAGAACGAAATCGTCTACTGGGATGCCCGCGACGGCGGCTCCTGGCGGTACATCGCCCGCCGTGATGGCGTCGACTTCGGGTTCCGCGGGTGCTTCCATACGGTTGCCGATGATCTCCTGGTGCAGACCTTCAGCTACGACGGCGCGCCGGGCCAGGTCGCCCTGGAGAAGGTGACCTTCACCGACCTCGGCGACGGGTACGTCCGGCTCGTCGCCCAATCGCTGTGCGACAGCATCGAAGACCGTGATGCGTGGCTGGCGTCCGGCATGGAATCCGGTGTGCAGCAGGGCTACGCGAAGCTGGACGAGCTGCTCGCCGACGGCGCGGCCGCGTGATCGCGATCGGCGATCTCGGGCCGGCCGACCGGCATCGGGTGGTCGCGTCCCGCTTCGGTGAAGTCGCTGCGGCCGTGCCGGATTGGTCGTCCCAGAGCCCGGTCGCCGAGTGGCGGGCGGCCGACGTCGTCGACCATCTGCTGACCTGGTTCCCCGAATTCCTCGGGGCCGGCGGCGTGAAGCTGGCGCCTGTATCGACCGATGACCGCGCGGCGGCCTGGCGGGAGCGGTCGGACGAGGTGCAGGGCCTGCTCGACGGCCCCGGCGCGGCGACCGAGTTCACGCATCCGATGGTCGGCACGCTGCCGCTGGCCGCCGCGGTCGACCAGTTCTATTCAACGGATGTCTTCATGCACACCTGGGATCTGGCGCGGGCGGCCGGTGTCGAGCACGGTCTGGATCCGGAATTCGCCGGGCAGGTGCGCGCGGGAATGGAGCCGATGGAGGAGATGCTGCGCGGGTCGGGCCAGTACGGCCCGGCGGTTCCGGTCCCGGTCGACGCCGACCCGGTGGCGCGGCTGATGGGCTTCATCGGCCGCGACCCCAACCCCTGACCGGACGCTCAGGTACGCCGACCGGACGCTCAGGTACGCCGACCGGACGCTCAGGTACGCCGACCGGACGCTCATGTTCATCTAGCGGACAGGCTGTCCACTCGACGCCCGCCAGCGTCCACTCGGCGCGTATGAGTGTCCACTCGCTGAACATGAGCGTCCGGTCAAGGGTGATCGCCACGGGCGAACCGCCCGGACCGGATGGTCCCTCCGGCGTAGCGTTGTACGAGTGAGTCAGATGCCCACCGAAAAGACCGTCGCGCAGCTCCGTGCCAGCGGCCATGTGCAACGCGACGTCCGTGACGAGATCCGCAACAACCTGCTGACCAAGCTGCGCGACGGTGATGACCCGTGGCCCGGCATCGTCGGCTTCGAGGACACGGTGTTGCCGCAGGTAGAGCGTGCCTTGATCGCCGGCCACGACCTGGTGATGCTCGGCGAGCGCGGCCAGGGCAAGACGCGACTGCTGCGCACGATGGTCGGGCTGCTCGATGAGTGGACCCCGGTGATCGCCGGAACCGAGCTCAATGAGCACCCGTACGAGCCGATCACGCCGGCGGCCAAGCGCCTGGCGGCCGAACTCGGCGACGACCTGCCGATCGAGTGGCGACACCGCGACGAGCGCTACAGCGAGAAGCTGGCGACGCCGGACACCTCCGTGGGCGACCTGGTCGGCGACGTCGATCCGATGAAGGTGGCCGAGGGCCGCAGCCTGGGCGACCCGGAGACCATCCACTTCGGCCTCATCCCGCGCGGTCACCGCGGGATCGTCGTCATCAACGAGCTGCCCGATCTGGCCGAACGAATCCAGGTCGGCATGCTCAACGTGATGGAGGAGCGCGACATCCAGGTGCGCGGCTACACGCTGCGTCTGCCGCTGGACGTCATGCTGATGGCATCGGCGAACCCGGAGGACTACACCAACCGCGGTCGCATCATCACCCCGCTCAAGGACCGATTCGGTGCCGAGGTGCGCACCCACTACCCCCTGGAGCTGGACGACGAGATCGAGGTCATCGAGCAGGAGGCCGATCTGACTGCGTCGGTGCCGGCGCATCTGATCGAGATCCTGGCGCGATTCACCCGCTACACGCGTGATCATCCGTCGATCGACCAGCGTTCGGGCGTGTCGGCGCGGTTCGCCATCGCCGGCGCGGAAACCGTTGCGGCCGCGGCGCTGCACCGGGCGACGGTGCTCGGCGAGGAACTCGCGGTGGCGCGGGTGGTCGACCTGCAGTCGGTAATCGAGGTACTGCGCGGCAAGGTCGAATTCGAATCCGGTGAGGAAGGCCGCGAGCTGGAGATCCTGGAGCATCTGCTGCGCAAGGCGACCGCCGACGCGGTGCGTGCCCATCTCGGCGGCGCCGACCTGACCTCGCTGGTGACGGCTCTCGAGGGCGGCGAAGGCATCGTGACCGGTGATCGGGTGCGCGCCGAGGATCTGGTGAAATCCATTCCGCCGCAGGCGGCCGGGGTGGTCGACGAGATCGCCGGCCGGCTGGAAGCGGAGTCCGCGGGTGAGCGGGCCGCGGCGCTGGAGCTGGCGCTGGAGGGCCTGTTCCTGGCCCGAAAGATCAGCAAGGAAGCCGACGAGGCCGGGCAGACGGTCTACGGCTGATCGACGACCGGCTCGGTTGGAGGCGAAAGAGCATGGCGCCCAAAGATTTTCATCGAACACACTTCCATCGGTCGCGCTACGGGCGCTACCGGGGCGGGCCGGATCCGCTGGCACCGCCAGTCGATCTGAGCGCCGCGTTGGATGCGATCGGCCGCGAGGTGATGGACGGCGGCTCGGCCCAGTGGGCGCTGCGCGAACATCTGCGCCGCGGGTCCGAGGGGATGCGGGGCCTGGACGAACTGCGTGAGCAGGTGATGCGCAAGCGTCGGGAGATGTTGGCGCGCAATAATCTCGACGGCACGTTCGCGGAGATCAAGGAGCTGCTCGACGAGGCCGTGATGGCCGAGCGCAAGCAGCTCGCCCGGGATCTCGATGACGATGCCCGCTTCGCCGAGATGCAGATCGAGAATCTGCCGGCGTCGCCCGCGCAGGCGATCAACGAACTGTCCGACTACGACTGGCGCAGTCCGGAGGCCCGGGAGAAGTACGAGCAGATCAAGGATCTTCTCGGACGGGAGGCGCTCGATCAGCGGTTTGCCGGCATGAAGCAGGCCCTCGAAGGCGCAACCGACGAGGACAAGCAGGCGATCACCGCGATGCTCAAGGATCTCAATGAACTTCTCGCCGCACATAATCGGGGCGAAGACACCACCGCGCGGTTCGATCAGTTCATGGCCAAGCACGGCCAGCACTTCCCGGAGAATCCGCGTAACACCGAGGAACTCATCGACGCGCTGGCCAAGCGCGCCGCCGCGGCACAGGCAATGTACAACTCGCTCACCCCGGAGCAGCGGGCCGAGCTCGACCAGATGATGCAGCAGGCCTTCGGGTCGCCGGAACTGCAGTCGCAGCTGGGGCAGATGGATGCGCAGCTGCGGGCGGCCCGGCCCGGGCTGAACTGGGATGACGCGCAACAGTTCTCCGGCGACGAGCCGATGGGCCTGGGCCAGGCGACCCAGGCTCTGAACGACATCGCCGAACTCGAGGAACTGGCCGAGCAGCTGTCGCAGCAGTATGCGGGCGCCGACCTGTCCGACATCGACCTGGATGCGCTGGCCCGGCAGCTGGGCGACGAGGCGGCCGTCGATGCCCGGACGCTGGCCGAGCTGGAGAAGGCGCTGACCGATCACGGCTTCTTCAAGCGCGCCGACGACGGTGCGCTGCGGCTGTCGCCGAAGGCGATGCGCCAACTCGGCGAGTCGATCTTTCGTGATGTGGCGAAACAGCTTTCGGGCCGGCCCGGTGCCCGCGACACCTCGCGCAGCGGCGCGCTCGGCGAGGCGACGGGGTCCAGCCGGGAGTGGGAGTTCGGCGACACCGATCCGTGGGATGTCACCCGCACGATCGGCAATGCGGTGCTGCGTGAGGCCGGCGAGGGCACGCTCGACCCGAGCAGCGGCGTGCGCATCGATGTCGGTGACGTCGAGGTCGCCGAGACCCAGGAACGTACGCAGGCCGCGGTGGCACTACTGGTCGACGCGTCGCTGTCAATGGTGTTCGAGGGCCGCTGGACGCCGATGAAGCGGACGGCGATCGCGCTGAATCACTTGATCAGCACCAGGTTTCGCGGCGACGAGCTGGCCTTGATCGCCTTCGGCCGGCAGGCCCGGACCATCGACGTCGGCGAGCTGGTCGCGCTCGAACACAACTACGACGACCAGGGCACCAACCTGCATCACGCGTTGTTGTTGGCGCAGCGACACTTTCGCAAGCATCCCGGCGCGCAGCCGGTGGTGTTGATCGTGACGGACGGCGAACCGACCGCGCACCTGGAGAGCGGCGGCTATCCGTTCTTCTCGTACCCGCCGCTGCCGCAGACCATCGGGCTCACCATCCGGGAACTCGACAACGTCAGCCGGATGGGCGCGCAGATCACGTTCTTCCGTCTCGGCGACGAACCGCGGCTGGTCGACTTCGTCGATCGGGTGGCGCGGCGGATCGGCGGCCGGGTGGTGGCGCCGGATCCGGACGGCCTCGGCGCCGCGGTGGTCGGCGACTACCTGCGCAACCGCCGCTGACAAATCCGCCGAGCGGACATCCAGGTTCGCCGACCGGACACCCACGGCCGTCGACCGGCCGATCATGTTCATCGACTGGATATCGATGTCCGGTCGATGCGCACCAACGTCCACTCGGCGTGCGTGACGGTCCACTCGACGTGCATGAGTGTCCGGTCGGCGATCAGCCGAGGAGGCCGGCGACCAGGGCGATCGCGGGTATCGACAGCAGGGTCGTCACCAGCCCGGCGTTGCGGGCCAGGACCATGCCGCGTTGGTAGCGCGTCGCGATGATCAGGGCGTTCTGCGCCGTGGGCAGGGCCGCCAGCACGACCTCGGCGAACAGCCGGTGGCCGGACTGGTCGAGCAGATACTTGGC
This sequence comes from Jongsikchunia kroppenstedtii DSM 45133, assembly GCF_000380485.1. Lineage (GTDB taxonomy): Bacteria > Actinomycetota > Actinomycetes > Mycobacteriales > Mycobacteriaceae > Jongsikchunia > Jongsikchunia kroppenstedtii. The sequence goes on from NZ_AQYG01000043.1 coordinate 105,661, forward strand.
GACCACGAACACCAGCACCGGCTGCACGATCATCTTGAGCACCGTGACCAGGGCCAGGTCGCGCCAGTCGGTGCCGTCGCCCGCCGTGTCGACAGAGAGCGCGGTGAGCGAGATGCCGAACGCGAGCAGCGCGCCCGGCACGGAGGCGTTGCCGAGCATGTTGATCGGTTCGAGGATCGCCTTCGGCGGATGCCAGCCGACGAGCGAGATCACCAACCCGGCGATGCCGGCCATGACGATCGGGTTGCGGAACGGCGTGATGATGCTCTGCAGCAGCGACATTCGTTCGGCGTGCGGCCGGGCGGTCAGGTCCAGCGCGGTCAGGCAGATCGGCTGCAGCAGCATCACCTGATACATCAGCAGCGGCGCGATGAACGACGCGTCGTGCAGCACGAAGACGGCGATCGGCACCGCCAGGTTGACACTGTTGACATAGCTCGCCGACAGTGCGCCGACGACGGCCTCGGGTACCGCGCGGCGCAGCCACAGCCGGGCCACGATGACGTAGACGACGGCGATCGTGCTGGCGCTCGCCGCTCCGATCGCCAGGCTGGACGTCCACACCTGCGAGATATCCGTGGTCGCGAGGCTGTACAGCAGCAGCGCCGGGGTCAGGACGAAGAACACCACCCGCGACAGCACGGCCTGCGCTTCGGGGCCGGCGACGCCGCTGCGGCCCAGCAGATAGCCGACGCCGACCACGATGAAGATCACCGTGAATCCCTGCAGCACACCTGACACGAGGCTGGATTCGATCACCCGAGCGCCCACCGACGCAAACGGGGATGACCCAGGTCACCGGACCCTCGTTTTGGCACTACAGCGGGTCAGCCGGTAAAGTATCGCGGGTTGCGCCCAGGCCTTCTGGCCGGCGCTGAATACAGACTTTTACCTGGAGGAAGATCATGGCTGTTCCGAAGCGCCGGATGTCGCGGGCCAACACCCACGCCCGTCGTTCGCAGTGGAAGGCGGACAACGCCGCATTGCAGGAGGTCAAGATCGGTGGCGTGACGCAGCGCATCCCGCGTCGCCTGGTCAAGGCCGTCAAGCTGGGCCTCGTCGACCTGGATCGCCGCTAACCTCAGCGCAAGCATCTGACCGGCCGCTCCCGATCGGGGGTGGCCGGTTTTGCTGTGTCCGGACCCGGCCCGCACCCACTCCTTGCGACTAGGAGGTCACCGCCATGCTGCTCGACGTCCTCAACTACGCCGGGATCGCGATCTTCGCGGTCTCCGGCGCGATGGTCGGGGTGCGGAAGAACTTCGATCTCTGGGGAATCCTGACGGTCGGCGTGTTCACCGGTGTCGGCGGCGGCATCCTGCGCGACCTGCTGCTCGGGATCGTGCCGCCGACGTCGATCGTGCATTGGCCGAACATCACCATCGCCTCCGTGGCCGCCGCGTCCGCGGTTCTGCTGCACCCGATGTACGCCCGGCTGCATCGGCCGGTCCTGACGCTGGACGCGGTCGGTATGGGCGTGTTCGCCGCCTCGGGTGCCGCCACCGCGCTCGACCATCACGTGGGCTGGTTCGGCGCCACCCTGATCGGCATCACGACGGCGATCGGCGGCGGCGTGATCCGCGACGTGCTGTCCGGCGAGGTTCCGCTGCTGCTGCAGCAGAGCGACCTGTACGCGGTCCCCGCGATGCTCGGCGCGTTGACGGTCGGCGTGCTCGGTGCGGCCGAGGTTGCGCAGTGGGTGGCGCTGACCTGCGGCGCACTGCTGGCGACGGCCCTGCGGCTGGCGAGTCTGCGATTCAAATGGCGCCTGCCGACTGCGCCGCGGCGGCACTGATCGCGGCAGGTGCCGACGGACACGTGGGGGCTATGTCAGCGTTCTTTTAGCGAATTCTCACCTCCGCCGGTAAGACTTGACCTCATGCGCATTCTGGTGGTGGACGACGATCGTGCTGTGCGCGAGTCGTTGCGGCGGTCGTTGGCGTTCAACGGCTACACGATCGAGACGGCCGGCGACGGCGTCGAGGCCTTGGAGAAGATCGCCGCGGACCGGCCGGACGCGGTGGTGCTGGACGTGATGATGCCGCGGCTGGACGGCCTCGAGGTGTGCCGGCGATTGCGCAGCATCGGCGACGATCTGCCGATCCTGGTGCTGACCGCGCGCGACAGCGTGTCCGAGCGGGTCGCGGGGCTCGATGCGGGGGCCGACGACTATCTGCCGAAACCGTTTGCGCTCGAAGAGCTCCTGGCCAGGCTGCGGGCCCTGATGCGCCGCGCCACCGCTGACACCTCCGGCGATTCGGAGGTGATGGTCTTCGAGGATCTGTCGATGGATCCGGCGACTCGCGAGGTCACCCGCGGAACCCGGTCGATCAGCCTGACCCGCACCGAGTTCGCGCTGCTGGAGATGCTGATGGCCAACCCGCGTCGGGTGCTCACCCGCAGCCGGATCCTCGAAGAGGTCTGGGGCTACGACTTCCCGACGTCGGGCAATGCGCTCGAGGTCTACGTCGGCTACCTGCGACGCAAGACCGAGACCGACGGCGAATCGCGGTTGATTCACACCGTCCGCGGCGTCGGCTATGTGCTGCGGGAGACCCCGCCGTAAATGGAGACGTCCCGTCAATGAGGATTTCCCGTCAACGAGGATTTCAGGGTAGCCATGCGTTTTCTCCCTGATCGGCGCCGGCGCGGTCGTGCCGGTGCGCCGTCCGTTGCGGCTTTCACGCCGTCGGCCCCGGCGGCCGAACACCCGCCCGAGCACGATCCCGCGCTCGCGCGCACCATGCGCGATCCCATACCGCTCACCCGCACGGTGTCGTTGCGGCTGCGAGTCACCCTGCTGGCGGCCACCGTGGTCGGTATCGCGGTGGCCGTGATGGCCCTGGCGGCCTATGCCGTGGTCGACCGGGCGATGTACGCCGACGTCGACTCGGGCCTGAACAACCGCGCGGACGGGATGACCAGCCTCGCGGCGACCGGCGTGCTCGACGACAACCCGGCGAATATCGCCTTCGGGGCGGCATTCTCGCGTGAGGTGTCGGTGGCGCTGCTGTGGCCCGGTGTGCACGGCTTCCAGTCCGGCGACGTTCCGGTCGGCGATGTCGAGCGCAAAGTCATTGACGGGCAACAGAAATCGTCATTGCGGACGGTCAGCGGGCAGCGCGTCCTGGCCCGCCGGCTGCCCGACGGATCGACGCTCGTGATCAGCCAGAGCCTGCATCCCACCGAGGACGTGCTCACCAAACTGGCCTGGGTGCTGCTGGTGGTCGGCGGCTGCGGGGTGATCCTGGCCGCCGTCGCCGGCACCACGGTCGCGCGCGCCGGCCTGCGTCCGGTGGCCAGACTGAATCAAGCGGCCCAGCGGGTCGCCAGAACGGATGACCTGCGTCCGATTCCGGTGGTCGGCAACGACGAATTGGCCCGGCTCACCGAGAGTTTCAATACGATGCTGCGGGCGCTCGCCGAGTCCCGCGACCGACAGAGCCGATTGGTTGCCGACGCCGGCCACGAGCTGCGCACGCCGCTGACCTCGCTGCGGACCAACCTCGAACTCCTGATGGCCTCGAGCGCGCCGGGGGCGCCGCCGATCGCCGCGTCCGACATGGTCGAGCTGCGCACCGACGTCATGGCGCAGATCGAGGAATTGTCCACGCTCGTCGGCGATCTCGTTGATCTCGCCCGCGAGGACGCCCCCGAGGTCGTGCACGAGGAGGTCGACCTCGTCGAGGTGATCGATCGGTCGCTGGAGCGAGTTCGCCGACGCCGCAACGACATCGAATTTGCCGCGTCGCTGACGCCCTGGTTCGTCTATGGCGAGTCGGCTGGACTGTCGCGGGCGGTGCTCAATGTGCTGGACAATGCCGCGAAGTGGAGTCCGGCCGGTTGGCCGGTGCAGGTACGGCTCGCGCAGCTGGACCCGGGACATGCGGAACTGACTGTGGCCGATGCCGGTCCGGGCATTCCGGTGGAGGACCGGGAGCTGGTCTTCGAACGCTTCTATCGTTCGGCCACGGCTCGCTCGATGCCGGGATCCGGCCTGGGGCTGGCAATCGTCCGACAGGTGATGACGCGGCACGGCGGCACGGTGACGGTCGATCAGGCGGCGGCCGGTGGGGCGTTGGTGCGCATCGTCATCCCGGGGCAGCCGGTCCCGCAGGAGCTCGCGCCGCAAGTGGTCAACCAGCCGTGACGACGGGCCGAGACGCCGTTTCGCCCGATTCCGGGAAGTTCTATGGTTCGCCGTCCGCGAAACCCCAGTGTCATCTCAGCGTGGTCTCAGGGCAGTACCGCACGCTGACTGTGCCAACCAGAACCCGACAGTCGACATTGATAGCCCGCCGGCGACATTCAGAAATCGCAACGCGATATCGAGAAACCGCAAGGTGACGTCGAGAACAATGACAATCGGCCAACGGATTTGGGAGCATTCTTCTCAAGGGTGACGCGCGTTCGCGTGTCCGACGAACGGAAAGCTGGGAATGACGGATAACTCGGGTACCGACAACCCGCGCGATGACCGCGCCGGCGCGGCATCGAATCCGCCGGCGGATGCCGGTGCCGCGCCCTCAGTGGGCGGCGGCAATGACTTCACCCGGCCGACCGGCACGGCTGCCCCCGGACAGCACTCGGCCGGCGGCTACCAGGCGGGTCCGGCCGCCACCGGACAGTCCGGCACAGGCGGTTTCCCGGCCCAGGCGGCGTCCCAGGGCGGTTACCAGCCGTCGGCTCAGCCGGCGAGCGGCTACCCGGCCTCCGCGCCACAGCCGCCGACGGGATACCCCAGCCAGCCGCATACCGGCGGCTTCCCGGCTCAACCCGCCGGCTCGGCCCCGGGCACCAGCGGGTTTCCGCCGATCGGGAGCGGCCAGCCCACCAGCGCGATGCCGGCCGGCTTTCCCACCGCGCAGACGCCGCCTCCGGGCAGCGTCCCGCCCGGTCATCTCCCGCCGGGTACTGGGGAGCCGGGTGAGCCGCCCAGCGGCGGTGGCAAGAAGACGGGCCGCGGGAAAGCGGGCCTGGCTGCCGGCGCGGTCGCGCTCGTCCTGCTGGGCGGCGGTGTCGGCGGCGCCGTCGGAGCCAAGGTCGCCGACGACAACAACTCCAACACGACCAGCACCACGCAGACGCTGAGCAGCGGACCGCGGGACAACAGCCAGCCGACTGCGGCGGCACCGGGCTCGGTGCCCGCGGTCGCGCAGAAGGTGCTGCCGTCGGTGGCGTCGATCTTCGTGAAGACCTCGCGGGCCGAGGGCAGCGGGTCGGGCATCATCCTGTCCAGCGACGGCTACATCCTCACCAACAATCACGTGATCACGGCCGAGGGCACCACCCCGGCCAGCGACCTCACGGTCGTGTTCAACGACAATTCGACCGCGAAGGCCCGGGTGATCGGCACCGACCCGATCTCCGACATCGCGGTGGTCAAGGTCGATCGCACCGACCTGCAGGCGATCACGATGGGTACCTCGTCGAATCTCTCGGTCGGTCAGGAAGTCATCGCGGTCGGCTCCCCACTGGGGCTGTCCGGCACGGTCACCAGCGGCATCATCTCCGCGCTCAACCGCCCGGTGTCGACCACCCAGCAGGGCGACAAGCAGGCGTCGGTGATGGATGCGATCCAGACCGATGCGGCCATCAACCCCGGCAACTCCGGTGGTGCGCTGGTCAACGCGAACGGCGCCCTCATCGGCGTCAACAGCGCCATCGCCAGCCTGTCGAGCGGCGACTCGCAGTCCGGCAGCATCGGCCTGGGCTTCGCGATCCCGATCGACCAGGCGATGCGAATCGCCAACGAGCTCAAGGCGACCGGCAAGGCCACCCAGCCGAGCCTGGGAGTCCAGGTGACCGACCCGCAGTCGGACACCGACCTCGGGGCAATGGTGGCCGAGGTCGTCGCCGGCGGTCCGGCCGAAAAGGGCGGAATCCCGAAGGGTGCCTTGATCACCAAGTTCGACAACCGCGACATCACTTCGGCCGACGGACTGGTCGCCGCGGTACGGTCGCACGCCCCGGGGGACAATGTCTCCGTCACCTACTCGGTGGGCGGTCAGACGAAGACCACGCAAGTCACCCTCGCCACCCTGGATACCGGAGGTCGCTAGATGAATATGAGCATGCCTGAGACCGTTGAGGTCGATCCGGCCGACGCCGCCGCCGCTGAGCAGGCCGCCCAGCTGGCCAGTTCCGGCGCGGGGGAGGCGAGCGGCGCTGCGGACGGGCTGGCGCGTGCCCTGGTCGTGGTGGTGGACGATCGCGTGATCCACACGGCGCAGCCGACGGATGCGGGGGACATCGGCCCGCTGGTGGCGGAGCTCCTCACCGAGGCCGGATTCCATGTCGATGCCACGGTCGGCGTCGCCGCCGACGAGGTCGATATCCGAAACGCGTTGAACACGGCCGTGATCGGCGGTGTCGACCTGGTGGTGTCGATCGGCGGCGTCGGCGTCGGCGGTCGCGATGTGACCCCCGAGGCCACCGCCGAACTCCTCGATCAGCCGCTGCCCGGAATCTCCGAGGCGCTGCGGAGTTCCGGTCTGGCGGCCGGCGCCACCGACGCCGGGCTGTCCCGCGGTCTGGCCGGCGTCAGCGGCCAGACGCTGGTGGTGAACCTTGCGTCGTCGCGGGCCGCCGTCCGCGACGGGATGGCGACGCTCGCGCCACTCGCGACGCACATCATTCGGGAAATCGGCGGTGTCTGAGACGCCCGAGGGTTCCACCGACGGCAGCCGTCGGCGGCGCAGCCGCGCCGAGATCGATGCGATCTTCGGCGATGACCTGCCGGCGACGACACGGGACGAGCGTGACGAGAGTGGGCGTGATCCACGTGGCCCGACGACCTCTGATCAGTGGCATCTGAATAACGTTCCGCCGCATCACGGGTAGCTGTCGTCCGAATCTTGTTGTGCGGAGCTGAGACTCGTACCGGTGTCCTGCGTATTCGTTTGCGTGACATCGACATCTTCGCTGGCTGATATCGGACAAGCCGAATCTCGTTGTCGTGGCTAATGTTTCGCACTGATCTGCTGGGGGTTCCCACGCCGCAACGTCGGGTATAGCCTGAATTGTGGTCGGCATCACACCCAGTTGGAGGCGATCATGATTCGAGCTGCCGGAAAGGCCCTTGCCGCAATAACTTCAATCGCCGCAGTAGCGACCGGCGTCACCGCTGTCGCATCAGCCAGCCCGCCGCCCCCGCAGCCGGCATGGTTGAAGATCGACGGCATCGCGCAGATGGGCGGGATGAACTTCCTGCACATCGTGGCCAACGGACAACGGAATATGGCGGGAGCCACCACCGGCGACTACGCGGCGACGGTGCTGCTGGCCGGGATGCCGACCGGGATACAGGTGGTCGGGCCGGTGACATGCATCAGCGTGCACAAGGACACGGCGTCGTTGATCTATCCGATCAGCGGTGTCCGGCCGCTCGGTGATTTCCCGGCTGGGCTGAAAGACGCTCAGGCGATACAGGTGTCGGTGCGCAGGGCCATGCCGGGGCATCCGGCGCAGGTCGGCCTCAACGGCCCGATGGCGACGGGCAGCTTCCACGGCTGTGAGCCCGGGCCGACCCCCATGGCGTTCACCGGGACGATAGACGCCGGCTGATCGTCCGCCGATTCGAGAAAGACGAATCCCCTTGTGGCGCCAGGCGCCACAAGGGGATTCGTTTCAGTTATGCCGGACTCAGTGCGCGGGCTTCGGGGCCGGCTTGGGAGCGGGCTTCGGAGCCGGGCTGGCCGACTTCTTCTCCGGAGGCAGCGGGGTGTTGACGGTCGTGAAGTACTGAACCGCCGCACCGATCATCAGCGGGGCGCCGATGAAGATCAGGCCGAACAGGGTGCCGACCGGCGCGAGTGCGACGGCGCCGACGAGGCAGCCGGCGATCGGAGCCGGAAGCAGCACGCCGAGCGTGCCGAGGGCGAGAGCGCTACCTGCGGCGAGACCCAGGGCGCAACCGAGGCCGCCGGCCAGGATCGCACCACCGATGGCGCTGAGCAGCGACGACAGGGTGGCCGCCGAACCGAACTGCGAGAACGCGGTCTGGTTACGGGTGGTGGTCGCGTCCGCGGCGTTGATCTTGCCCGGCAGCGCCAGGCCCGCAGCGGTCTGGCCGTTGGTGAAGTGCTGGACGGCGCTGACCGGCGCGTCCGGGATGGCGACGGCGCGAGCCTGGTCCTTCGAGTAGGTCAGGGTCGCGGTGCGGCCGTTGACCTGGGCGTCGATGGGGAACTGCTGGCCCTTGACCCGGTAGGCGAGCGGGTAGCTGGCTGCTTCCTTGCCGGCGTTGTCGAGGAACTCGATGATGCCGTTGTTCACCTTGAACGAACCGCCGTTGGCGTCGATGACGGCCGAGTTGCCGACCTGCTTGACGTGATAGGTGACCGGGCTGTTGATCGGGGCCGGCGCAGCGTTCGCGGTTCCGGAGGCGATGCCCACAGCTGCGATCGTCAGCGACGATGCGGCGACGAGCGTCCGCATTCTGGTACTTGCCTTCATTGTTCTTGGGGTCCTCTCCCGCATTGTGAAGTGGGCCCGGCCCGTCGCCGTCCCCACCAAGTCTTCGACCGAAGGGGACCTTGCCGGGTCTAAGCGAACAACAGGCAAACGGAAGGGGGGTGATCGGTGTCAACTGTCGGACTGAACGAACAACTCTCGAATCGATTTGGATACGAAACAAATACGTTGGCGCCCAAGGGGATATGCATCGGTGTAAGCGCTTGTATTGTGCGCGGCCGCACGATCTGCTAATCCGTGTGGCATCCACCACCGCGCGAACTCACGTATCGGCTGGTTCGGTGTCCGGATCGCGATGTTTGCCGCAAACGACAACGGTCCGGATCGCGCGTGCGGATCCGGACCGTTGTCTCTGAACTGGTGCGGCTACTGCTGGTGCCGTCCGTGCTGCCCACCGGGGGGCGGCCCCTGCGGCGGACCTTGCTGGCCCTGCGGGGGACCTTGCGGACCCTCGGGGCCGAAGCCCTCGGCGGTCTCGCGGCCGTACTGGTCGCGGGCCGGGCCGCGAGGATCGGGCCGCGGGCCGCCGGCTGCCGGATCGATATTGCCCATCCGGGTGGTACCGAACGGGTCGGCGTTGCCGGGTCCGGGCGGCGGGCCCTGCGGCGGTTGCGGTGGCTGCTGCGGGTTCCACTCGCTCGGCCGCGGCGGAGGGGGTGGCGTTCCGGGTCCACCGGGCCCGCCGGGTCCGGGCGGCGGCACGATCGTCGGACCGCTCGACGGCTGAGCCGGGAACGAGCCGGACGGCGGTTGTGCCTGGAACGATCCCGACGGCGGCCCTGACGGGGGCTGCGACGACGGAGGCTGGGCGGGGAACGAGCCGGACGGAGGTCCACTCGGGCGCGGTGCGTCGAACCGCTCGGGCGGCGGGCCGAACCGGTCGGGCGAACCACCGAAGGGCTGTGGTCCGGTGCCGGTCAGTGGTTCGGACGGGCCGCCGAACGGTTGCGGTCCGGTACCGGTGAGTGAGTCGGATCCGCGGCCGCCGAAGGGCTGTGGTCCGGTGCCGGTCAGTGGTTCGGACGGGCTGCCGAACGGTTCCGCGGAAGCGCGCGGCGGTTCGGCGGTTGCTGTCGGCGCGCCGCCGTACGTCTCCGAGGTGCCGAACGGCTCGGGGGTATTGAAACCGCCGGGGGCGGAGAAATGCTGCGTGACCGGCGGCGCAGCCAGTGGGTCGTCCGACCCGGTCGGCTGATTCAGGTTGCCGTCCGTGTCCGACAGCACGCCAGCGGCTTTCGCCTGATCGAGGGCCTTTGCGGCGCTCGGATCCTTGCCCGACAACAGATCTCGGATCTCGGCGAGGAGTTCCTGCTCGGTCTGGGTCTCTTCGCCCTCCGCCGCGCGAAGGCTCTTCAGCTTCTCGTACGGCATCACGATGATGAAGTAGACGACCGCGGCGATGATCACGAAGTTGATCGCCGCGGTGACCACCGTGCCGATATTGACGAAGGTTTCCGCGTTACCGGAGTCGCCGATCTGGAAGCCCAGGCCGAGTTCGCCTTTGCCTCCGATGCGGGCGATAAGGGGATTGACGATTCCGTCGGTGAAGGCTTTGACGATCGCTGTGAAGGCTGCGCCGATGACGACCGCTACTGCCAGGTCGACGACGTTGCCCTTCATCAGGAATTCCTTGAATCCCTTGAGCATGACTCGGGGGTGCCTTTCTGCTTGGGGGTATTCACCCAGTGAAAGTGGATTCACCAAGTGCAATGATCGTAGACGAGTTCAAACCGCTTTTCAGTGAAAGACAAGCGTTATCGGCGCAGTAAGCGTTGTGCCCGCGACGATATGTGCGTCATGTTCGGGCATTGCTAGCAAGAGCACGCGGCCGCCGTCGCCCCGGTTCTGACCGGCCGCGGTCGAGATCAGGGCGACCACCGCGGACCGGGCCAGCACCGCCGTCGCCCGCGGATCATCGCGGAGATCGGCTGTGTCGCTGCGATTTTCGGATAGAACATCGACGACGTCGCCGACCCTCAGCAGGCCGATGACGGCGGATCCGGCGGGCTCGACCGGTACCAGTCGAGCGTCGTCCCGATGCAGAAGTGATTGCGGCAGACGGCTATTGAGGAGACGTGTCGCCGTTAATATCTCGCCGGCACGAATTGGTCCGGTTACGGTGTGTCCCGATATCTCGTCGATGTGAGACGCCGTCCCGGCCGGTAACGAGTCCGATGCGATTTGTCGGGTTGTGAGGTCGGTGGCTGCGAGCGTGGTACCGGGTGTCAGATCGTGTGCGGCGACGTAGACGAGTTGTTGCGTCGGCTCGCGTCCTGCGACGACCGCGGAGGTGACGCCGATCGCGGCGAGCACGGCCGCCGCGACGCGGCGGATCAGCAGGCTGCGGGCCCAGGCCGGTCGCGATGATCCGCGGAGCCGGTCGAGCAGGGTCGGTTCCAGGCGCATGACGCCAAACTAGGCGCTGGCCGCGCCATCAACGGCTCGTCAGCGGCTGCCTGTGGATGGCCGGCGGAACTGTGGATAAACCAGGCGGTCAGGAGGCCTTGACGGTGTCCGACGACGAACTGCTCGAGCTGGAGGTCGACTCGGACGAGGAGCTCGACGAGCTGTCAGAGCCGCTCGGAGCTGCGGATTCGCTCGCGCTCGACTTCGATCGGCTGTCCGTGCGGTAGAAACCGCTGCCCTTGAAAACGATGCCGACACTGTTGAACAACTTGCGCAGCCGACCGTTGCACTGCGGGCAGACGGTCAGGGCGTCATCACTGAACGACTGGGTGATGTCGAACTTGTTGTCACACTCTGTGCAGGCATATGAGTAGGTGGGCACTGGTTACCTCCGGGTCGCGGTCATCCTACCGGCAAATTGGCACTCAACCAATTGGACTGCTAGACGAACCGTTAGAGACAACCATCGATCAGGCGGCGGAATTCCCCAGGGGGAGCCGCTGCAGGCCCAGCTCAGGGGTGATCGTGGCGTGCACGGGGATGTCGTGGGCGTCCATCGGGAGCGGTCCCGGGACGAATTCGTGGTCGTAGTGCAGCGTGACCAGCAGGCCGGACGCCATCGGCAGGGATCGGTCGTAGTAGCCCGCGCCCCGTCCCAGTCGTATGCCGTGGTGATCGGTGGCCAGGGCCGGAATCAGGATCAGCGACGCGTCGGCGATGGCGTCGGGGGGCAGTCGCGGCCCGGTGGGCTCGCAGATCCCGTAGCGGCCGACCGCGACGTCATCGCGGGTGCGATAGATGGCCCAGCTCAGCGCCGTCGCGTCGCCGGACGCGACCACCGGCAGCAGTACCTGCGCGCCGCCCGCAGCGAGGGTATCCAGCAGCTGCCACGAGCCGGGCTCGTTACCGGCCGGTGCATAGGCGGCGATGGTGGCGGCCGGGTCGCTCGCTACGGCAAGCGCCGCGACGTGGACGGTGAGGCTGCGGTTGGCCGCCTCGCGGGCATCGTCGGTGAGCGTCGCGCGGGCGGCGGTCAGCTGTGCGCGCCAGTTGCGTTTGCTGCGGATCGCATTCGGGTCGACATGCGGCGGCTGCATACCGGCTAGGTTATCGGGGAAGACCGAACCGTGGACGTCGCTGAATTGCCGGTGGGCACGGGTGTAGTGCGTAGTGAAAGGGAACCGATGACGATCGACCAGGAGCTGGTGCCGGCAACGCCGCCGATTCCGCGTACCGCCATCGTCCCCGCGGCCGGTCTGGGGACCCGCTTTCTGCCGGCCACCAAGACCGTTCCGAAGGAACTGCTGCCCGTGGTCGACACCCCGGGCATCGAGCTCGTCGCTGAAGAGGCGAAATCCGCCGGCGCCGAACGACTGTTGATCATCACCTCGCCCGGCAAGGACGGCGTGGTCGCGCATTTCGTGAGTGACCTGGTCCTGGAGAACACGCTGCGCAAGCGCGGCAAGGACGCGATGCTGGCCAAGGTGCGCAAGGCGCCGGCGCTTATGGAAGTCGCGTCGGTGATCCAGGAAAAGCCACTGGGCCTCGGGCACGCCGTTGCCTGCGTCGAGAGCGAGCTGGCGGACGACGAGGACGCCATCGCGGTGCTGCTGCCCGACGACCTGGTGCTCCCCGGCGGCGTCCTGGAGGTCATGGCCCGGACCCGGGCGCGGCGCGGGGGCACGGTGCTCTGCGCCATCGAGGTGCCGACCGAAAAGATCAGCGCCTACGGCGTTTTCGACGTCGAGACGTTGCCCGATGCGGCCAACCCGAATGTCCTGCGGGTCAAGGGGATGGTCGAGAAGCCGGACGCCGACAAGGCGCCGTCGAATCTGGCGGCGGCCGGCCGCTACATCCTCGACCGCGCGATCTTCGATGCGCTGCGGCGGATCGAGCCCGGCGCCGGCGGCGAACTACAGCTCACCGACGCCATTGCATTGTTGATCGACGAAGGTCATCCGGTGCATGTCGTGGTGCACCGGGGCAGCCGGCACGATCTCGGCAATCCGGGTGGATATCTCAAGGCGGCAGTCGATTTCGCCCTGGACCGGGACGACTATGGCCCGGAACTCCGCGAATGGCTGATTGAGCGGCTGGCCGCGGACTAGGCAGGTCGCGGACACACCGCGCGGGGAGCGCCCACCGGGGGCTCTGCACCGACTAACGTTCTACATCAGTTCCGGGTCGAGCGACTCTGGAGCAACGGAGACGTCGGACGAGCGCGTGAGGGAGGTGGGCCGTGGCGAAGATGCGCTCTGTCGAGGAGCAGCTGAGCGTGGTCACCGCCGCTGCCGTGGCGCCGCGACCGGTTCGGGTCGCGATCTCGGAGGCGCAGGGTCTGCTGTGCGCCGAGGAAGTGGTGACGGAGCGTCCACTGCCCGGATTCGATCAGGCCGCCATCGACGGCTACGCGGTCCGCAGTGTCGACGTCGCCGATGCCGGGGAGCTGGTGACGCCAGAGGGTGGCGGCGATCCCGAACACACGATCCTGGTGCTGCCCGTGGTCGGCGAGGTGTCTGCCGGCTCGCGAAACCCGCTGCGGTTGCAGCCGGGCCAGGCGGTCCGCGTCGAAACCGGTGCTCCGCTACCGACTTTGGCCGACGCCGTGCTCCCGCTGCGCTGGACCGACGGTGGCGTGTCGAAGGTGCGCGTCGGGCATGCGGTGCGATCAGGCGATTACGTGCGGCGGGTGGGCGACGATGTCCAGCCTGGCGACGTCGCGGTGCGCACGGGCGCTGTCATCGGGCCCGCGCAGGTCGGCCTGCTGGCGGCGGTCGGTCGCGAACGCGTGATGGTTCATCCCAAGCCGCGGATCTCGATCATCTCGGTCGGCGCCGAGCTGGTCGACATCGACCGCCAGCCCGGAGCCGGTCAGGTGTACGACGTCAACAGCTACGCGCTCGCCGCGGCCGCTCGCGATGCCGGTGCCGACGTGAACCGGGTCGGCATCGTCTCGCCCGAGCCCGCGGTGATCCGGGAAATCGTTGAAGGACAGCTGATTCGGGCCGAGGTGGTGGTCATCACCGGTGCGGTCGGCGGGCACATGTCGGAGACGATCAGCGATGCGCTCAGCGAACTCGGCAGCCTCGACGTGCACCGGATCGCGATGCACCCGGGGTCGGTGCAGGGGTTCGGCCGGCTCGGTCGTGACGAGGTTCCAACCTTCCTGCTGCCGGCCAATCCGGTTGGCGCACTGGTGACTTTCGAGATCATGGTGCGGCCGCTGATCCGGCTGGCGCTGGGCAAGCGGCAGCCGATGCGCCGGGTGATCCGTGCCCGGACGGTGGGACCGATCGCGAGTGTCAAGGGACGCAAGGGTTTTCTGCGGGGGCAGCTGATGCGTGATGAGCAGACCAGCGAGTATCTGGTGCAGGTGCTCGGCTCGTCGGAGAGCGGTTCGTCGCATCTGCTGGCTGGGCTGGCCGAGGCGAACTGCCTGATCATCGTCGATCCCGACGTTGAGGAGCTCAATACCGGCGACGAAGTGGATGTCGCCTTCCTCGCGCAGCGCGGATAATTCGACCGTGCGCGCCTGGAACAGTGGTAACAACTCGTCGCATCCCGGATGGCCGGCGACGCTGGGTCCGCTCCGGACCGCGGCCGGCGCAATCACGTTGCGGCCGATCCGGCTTCGTGATGCCAGGGCGTGGAGCCGGCTGCGCCTGAAGAACCAGAACCTGCTGATGCCGTGGGAGCCGACGGGCGTCGGCACCTGGGCACAGCGCCATCACACCTCGGCGTGGCCGGGCCTGCATTCGGTGCTGAAGGCCGAGGCGCGCGCCGGAACGATGCTGCCGCTGGTCATCGAGGTCGACGGTCAATACCAGGGCCAGTTGACGGTCGGGAACATCCAGCGTGGTGCGTTGCGCAGCGCATGGGTCGGCTACTGGGTCGACGGCGACGTCGCCGGACATGGGGTGGCGACGGCGGCCGTCGCGCTCGGCGTCGACCACTGCTTCACCGCGGTCGGGCTGCACCGTCTCGAGGCGACGGTGCAACCGGCCAACCTGGCGTCGCAATCGGTGCTGCGCAAGGTCGGATTCCGCGAAGAGGGTCTGCTACGGCGCTACATGGATGTCAACGGCGCCTGGCGCGATCATGTGCTGGTGGCGATCACCGCCGACGAACTCGCGGGCGGCGCGGTCGATGCGCTGGTGCGGTCGGGCCGCGCCGCCTTCTGAGTGAGTAGTCGACGTCAGTAGCCGACGGTGAAGCGCTTCTGGTGGTGCGCCGGGCGCTCGATCTCGTCGACGAATGCGATCGCGTAGTCGGCGCCCGAAATCGTCGAGGTGCCATCAGGTCCCGTCAGCAGCACGTCGTCGCCGACGCGGAAGGTGCCGGTGCGCTCACCGGCGAAGTCGCGGCCGAACAGCGCCGACGGGCTGACGTAGAACCAATCGACGTCGGTGTTCGAGTTCTCCAAGACCGCCTGGCCGCGGGCCTGCTCCTCGGCGATCGGCCGGATCTCGTCGGGGAAGCCGGCGTCGAGGACGCGCGGTCCGCCCGGCGCGGTGAGCAGACTCGCGGCGCCGCCGACGATCCCGAGTCGAGCACCGCTGGCCTCCGCCGCCGCCAGCAATGAGGTGACGGCATCGGTGAACTCGACTCCGCCGCCGCCGGCCTTGGTGGAGATGGCGCTGACGATGACGTCGGCGCCCTGGGCGACCTCGGTGACGAATGCAGGATCGTCCACCGAACCCGACCGCGCCTCGACGACGTCGCGCTGGGGGAGCTTCGAGGTATCGCGCGCGACCGCGACGACCTTGTGACCGCGACGGACCAGCTCGTCCGTGATGTGTCCGCCCGCGAATCCGGTGGCGCCGAATACGACAACAGTGCTCATGAGTTCTCCTCCAGTGAAATTGGCAACGAGGGGGTCAACTCCGGACCAGAGTCCGGATATTCCGGGGAGTCTGTGACTGTGACGCGCATATCGCCATCCCCCGGCGCGTCTGCGCAGGATGCGGCGGGTTCGGCCATAACCTGGGTGGGCAACTTTCGTGTTACTGGTGTGACACGAGTCGATATCCCGGGAGGAGCCAGCGATGCCGAACTCCGTGCTATGGATCTGTCTGGTCGCGATTTGGCTATTCGTCTTGGTTCCGATGGTGGTGAAGGCGCGGCCGGAACTGCGGAAGACGACGCAGGCGACGCTCGCGGCCCGGGTCCTGCATCAGGGCGGGCGGCAGGTCGCGGGTCTGCGCACCAAGCTGGCCCAGGGGCGGCATCCGCATGACGCGGAGTGGGAGCCCCCGGCGCGCGAGTACCACAAGGCCATCAACACCTCCGAGACGTTGACCGACGACGAGGACGATCAGGATGTCAAGACGGCCACCGAGAAGGTGACCACCAAGGTTGCGAGCAAGCCGGAGAAGTTCGAGAAGGATTCTCCGGCAATCAATCTCGATGACGACCTGGAAGACGATCTGAATATCGACGCCGACGACTCCGACGACGAGACGGACGTCGACAAGTACTTCGGCAAGGCCAGCGACCTAGATGCAGACACCGACACCGATGACGAGGACGACCTCGACGACGTCGCCGAGGATGATGACGATGTAGAGGTCGAGGACGCGGTCGACGAGGATGTCGCCGAGACGGGCAGTACTCGGCGCGGTCGCGGCGGTTACGACCCCGATGCGGATCTGCGTCGCAGCGAGAGTCGGTACCGCAACCGGCAGCGGACGCTGGTGTCGCTCGCGACCATTACCGCGGTCGCGGTGGTGCTCGGCGTGATGCTCGGCATGATTGGGTGGGCGCTCACTGGAATCGTCGGCGCGATGCTGCTCGGATATATGTTCTTCCTGCGTCGTTCGGTTGCCAACGAGCAGCGGATCCGGGCGCGGCGTGCGGCGCGGTTGGCGCGCAACCGCCGTGACCAGGAGACGCGTCGGGCCCGACCGGCGGACGACCGGCGAATGCAGCCGCAGGCGCAGCGTCGACGGCCTGCCGGCGTCGTCCTCGAGATCGATGACGAGGACCCGGTGTTCGATCACTTGCCGCACTACCAGTTCCGTGCGCGGGGGCAGCGGCCCGAGGATTACCGCCGGGTGGTCTGACGTTTGCGGCTGCCGCTACGAAGGCAGCGCCGCAATCGAATCCGGATGATCGACGATCCAGCGTCGCCCGAGACTCGCTGCTTTGCTCAGTGCCAGTCGCTCGCCCAGGTAAGAGAACGGGGCACCCACGACCGGGATAAGCGAAAGCGTGGCAAAGGGTTTCGACGGGCCGGGGCGACGGTCGAGTTCGCCGGACAGCTCGCGCAGCGTCTGCGCGACGTGCCACACGGTGGCGATCAGAGAGTGACGGCCGGGCGGCAGGACCTTTGCTGGGGCCCTGCCGGCCGAATGCGCATCGACGTCGCGGTTGCACAGCACCGCGGCCAGTAGTTCGACCTGATACTTCGGCTCGACGACTTGGTATTCACGCGCCACGGCCACCAGCACGATCGCCTGGTTCGCGAAGCCGAGCAGTGCCGCCGCCGGCAGGTACCGGGTCCAGATACCGAACACGCTCGGCAAGGCGACCGCGATGGTGTTCACCGCACCGACCCGGCCGATCCACCAGTCCGCGCGGTCCTTCATCGACAGTTCGTTCCACCCGGCCGTGCCCGGCCAGTCGACGACGTTCAACGGCGTGGAGACCAGATGGACGGCCTGATGGCTGCGCGGCCCGTCGCCGGGCCACGGGTGATACGTGTGCTGTTTGACGCCCAGCACATCGCGCTGGGCAAGGACGTCGAGCACCGGATTGATCGCGGCGACGGCTTTGTCGAGGATGGCGATGACCTGGTCATCGGTGAGGTTGGCCACGCCACTAACCGTATGAGACGGGCGTGTGCGACGCCGGCCGGGTCGGCTGATAAAGTTTGCGTCTGTTGGTCGCAAGACCTCCGGGGCTATAGCGCAGTTGGTAGCGCGTCTCGTTCGCATCGAGAAGGTCAGGGGTTCGATTCCCCTTAGCTCCACAGCCCAAGACCCCCCTCTCACCTGCGATGGAGCAGGAGCGAGGGGGTCTTGCCGTTGGTGGGCTAGGAGCCGGAGGGCACACCGAGGGCACGTCCCGCGTGGCCTCCGAGCGCCTGCTCGCGCTGGCGCTGCAGCGCGTCGGCGACGACTTCCAGGTCGTCCGGGAACAGGTCCGCGTAGGTGTCCAGCGTCATCGCGGCCGAGGCGTGCCCCAGCATCGTCTGCACCGCCTTGACGTTCGCGCCCGCCGAGATCGCCAGCGACGCCGCCGTGTGGCGCAGGTCGTGCGGCGACACCTTCGGGAAGCTCGTCGTCGGCACCCCGTCCTCGTCGAACCGGCACAGCTTCGCGATGGCCTTGTTGAACACGCGTGGCCGCCAGTTCGAGACTCGCAGCACCGCCTTGCCGTTGCCGAACACCAGGTCCTCGCGGCCACGGCCTCGCATCAGCTGCGCCAGCGGCTCCGCGAGGAACGCCGGGAACGGCACCGTGCGGCGCTCGTGGGTCTTGGGGCTGCTCCACACCACCTTGCCCTTGACCTCGGCGACGGCTTCGGTGATGTTGACCCGCCGCCGCAACATGTCGAAGTCGCGCACCCGCAGCGCCGCCATCTCACCCCAGCGCAGGCCGGTGTACGCGAGGAACTGGATCACCAGCCGGTCATCGCCGACCTGCTCGGCCAGAAGCTCCACCTGTTGATGCGTGAGGTAGCCGCGCGAATTGTGCTGGCGCTTGGGCAGCTTCACCCCTGCGGCCGGGTTCGATGGGATCAGTCGGTCCTGCACCGCCAGGGTCAGAATCTGGCGCAGGATGCCGAAGGCCCGCTCGATCGTCGGGACACCGACCGCCGTCATCACGATCGTGCCGTGCTCGTCGCGCACCGGCTCGCCCTCGCTCAATTTCGGTACCGGCGTGGACATCTCGGTGATCCAGCCGCGCACCGCCGAGGGCCGGATCTTGCCGATCTCAACGGAGCCCCAGCGCGGCTGCACGTGGCGTGCCCAGTTCAGCTCCAGGTTGTGCAGGGTGGTCGCCTTAGCGTGGCCCTGTCCGGCGCGCCAGGAGTCGTAGAGCATCCCGACCGTGACCTTGCCCGCGTTCGGGTCGATCCACTCGCCGCGCGCCTGCTTCACCTGCAGGTCCGCCAGATACAGAGTCGCCGCCCGCTTGGTCGGTAGTGCCTTCTTCTTGCGTTGGCGGCCGGACTCGTCGCGGTACCGCACCATCCATTTCCGGCCCGCGCTCGTCGCGTAGCTCTCGATACTGCCGCTCATGTTTTCTCCTATCTGCCAAAGAAACCCCCGTCGCCGCAGCGGGCGAGGGGGTTTCTCGGGTGGGGGTGGTCGGGGTTCAGACCTCTTGCATCTCGATTTCGGCGCGCATCGCGCGGGTGGCGTCGCCGAGTGCCGCCGCGTGTGCGCCTTCGCCCGCCCGCCGGTCGCGCTCCTGGGTGAAGTTGCGACCCCATAGCCGGTAGGACTGCACAGTCAGCTCGCGCACCGACATCCCCAATTCGCGGGCTGCTCGTTTGTCCACTAACCCGGTGTCCTCGTACGCCAGCAGCAGCGGCACTACGTGCCCTTCGGGGACGCCGAGTTCGGTTGCGGCCGAGGCTAAGTCCGGCCAGCCGTTGCGGCGGGCGACATCGGTCGGTGTCGCCTCGTCACGCCGGTCTGGCGTCACCCCGTCACGCAACATCTGCACCCAAGGGTGACCGCCGCCTAGTACTTCTTCGACTGTCACCGGCCGGTCGAGCAGGTTTGCCAGCACCTGCGCTACCCGAGCGAGGGTGTCGAGCTTCGCGTCAACTTTGCCCGATTCCAGGTCCGACACCCGGCCGGTCTGCCATTGCAGCCCGCATCGCCGAGCCTCCTTGGCGAAGGCTTCCAAGGTCACCCCGGCGTCGAGGCGCAGCTGCCGCACGTGCTTTCCGGGCAGCTTGCCGGGGTTCTTCTGCGCCCACCGCGCGTCATCGAGTTTCACTACGCCGCTTCTCCATTCGGTTCGGCTTTCAGGTTGACGGCCAGACGGCCAGCGTGCTGTCGCAGGTCTCGGCCGAGATAACGCCGGTAGGCATTCAGTGTCTTATCGGCGGAGCGACCTTCCTGCCAGTCGGCGAAGTCCTCGATCACCGCGATCGCGTGGTCGAGCGCACCGTGGTAGTCCGGTTCGCCGTTCTGGTCCAGGAACTCGCCTCGGGTCCCGTTGCCGCAGCCGTGATCGCGAATCCGGTCCTCCGGGTCCCACCCGCACGGGCACCCGTCCGCTCCGCCGACCTGCGGCAACTTGCGATCCACCGCGCTAACACTGGATTCCAGCGCTTGCCGCGCTTCAGCCATCCGTTCGGCCTTTGCCCGCTGGACTATCGCGTACGCGGCCGCAAACTCTGCCGGGTCGACGGTGCTCTCTGTGGTGTGTTCGGTCATGTTTCCTCCTGTTGTTGGTGCATTCCTGCTGCTCACTGCTAGTACCTTACATTACCATACCTGTTACTTGTAAAACAAGACTAGTGCATGCTCTACTGGTATTGCTGCGGCACCGACAGGGGTGCAGCCAGAAGGAAGGACAAACCAAATGACCGAAACCCACACGGGGGCAACCGGTTCCCTGCCAGTCGTCTACCTCAGCAAGGAGCAGTGCTCCGAGCTGACGAGCCTGAGCCTGAGCACGCTCAAGCGCTACCGGCACCAGGGTGAGGGGCCGAAGTTCTACCGCATCGCCAACAACAAGGTGGTTTACCGGTTCGACGAGGTCGTCGCCTGGATCGAAGGTGGCGGAAACCTTGGCTAGCCCGGCGACCGACCAGCACGACCGAGACCTGCTGGAAGACATGCAAATTCGAGACAACGATGCCGACCACATCGGCGACGACACCGAAGGAAACGAACGATGAGCAACAACAACCTGTTTGAGCAGGAATACGCACGAGTCACCACGCAGGCCGCCGTGCGAGCCCGCCAACTGATCGTGGCGTGGGTCATGGCAGATGAGCCGACCGCCCAGCGCGTGCGTGCCGACCTGGTGGCCATACAGAAGCAACAGACCGAACTCGGCGGCTACCCGCACACCGAGTGGGAAGTGTTGGTCGCAACGATCGGCCTGTTCGCGCTCGGCGACCGGCTCGCGGTGTTCGGCGTCAATATTGACAAGCAAGCACCGGGCGACCCGATCCCGGACGGCGTAGTCGAGATGCTGGACGAGGACATCAGCGAGGAAACCGACCACCCTCGCAAGCTCGCGCTCCGGGTTGTCCGTGCTCTGGCGGACGGCGACGACTACCACGTCGAAGTGAATCGACTGCTCGGCGGCACAGTCGATTTCTGGCCGCTGGTGACGGCGCAGTGCGACCTGATTGTCGCCGAGCGCATGCGGCAGGCCCGCGCCAAGTTGCTGACCGAGTGCCTTGATGGAATCGCCGCTCTACTGGGCCGCAACGACGCCGAGCCCGAGCAGTGACCCGGATACGCCGATGGCCGGAGCCTCGAAAGACCCCGGCCATCCGACCATTTTCCCGTTTTGACACCGTGGTTGAGAGAGCGCCAAACATGACCAATTCTACCGTATTCGCAAGAGTCGCACCACGATTGGCCAACGAGGGCTGGCCGGTCTTCCCGCTGGTGCCACGCTCCAAGATCCCGTTCGCCGGGAGCCACGGGCACCTGGACGCCACGAGCGACCCCGCTCTGGTGTCTCGCTGGGCGTCGGAAACGCCAGAAGCCAACGTCGGCCTCCGACCCCCGGAGGGTGTGCTCGTGTTTGACGTGGACGCGCCGGGGCAGTTTCGGCGCTGGAGGACCGGCCTGGGGCTGGAGCTGCCGACCACTCGCGAGGTCCGGACCCGGCGCGGCAGTCACCTGTACTACCGCCTGCCGGACGGCTGCCCGGCGCTTCGGGCCGAACTCAAGGACGGTGAGACCCGGTTGGTCGATTTGAAGCGGTCGAACGGGTTCGTGCTCGCACCGGGTTCGGTCGCGGCGAGCGGCAAGCTGTACCGGCTCGTCCGTGGGCTTCCGCTGGCCGCGCTGCCGACGTTGCCGGATTCCTGGCTGCCGCACCTTGCCCGCCCGGAACCGAAACGGCGGCAGTCGGTTTCCGGTCAGGCGGAGTCTTCGGGGAGCGGGGACCCGACACGGCTCGCGCGGCTGCTCGGCGTGAAGCGACCGGGGCAGGGCCGCCGGGGGTTCCTGCGCTGGGCGCTGTGCGAGGCGTGGCGCACCTTCGGGGACGACCCGCCCCAGCTGGAGCGCGCACTGGTCGCGCTCGAACAAACCGCTCTGCAGGTCGGGCTGGACCCGGCCGACGTTTCCGGGCTGTCCGAGTGGGCCGCCCGCCAGCACGCCGACGTGAAGGAACCGACAACGTGAAGCTCCCAACCGAACTGCAACACAGCCTGAAAGTGGTTCCGCTGGAACTGCGCGACGAACACAACCGGCTCATGCTGGACGACTCGCCACTGTCCGCGTTCCTCGCGCAACGGCTGCGGCCCGTCTACCGTTTCGTACCGGGTCTCGGCTGGCACCGCTACAACGGCAAGGTCTGGCGCAACGTCGCAGACGACCGTTTGACCGAAGAGGTTCAGAAGCAGCTGACCGACCTGTTCGCGCTGGAGGCAACCCAAGCCGACTCGGACCGCCGAAAGCGTCTGGCCGGGCTGCTGTCCAGCGCTCGGGTTCGCGCGGTCAAGGGGTTGTTGCGCGGGCTGCTGCTGGAGGACGCGGGCAGCTTCGACTCGGTCGAACACGCGCACCTGCTGAACTGCCGCAACGGGGTGCTCGACTTGCGCACGGGGGAGCTGCGGCCACACGACCCAGACCTGTTGTTCACCAAGCTGACTCGCGCGGCCTACGTTCCGGATGCACGCCACCCCGACTGGGACGAGGCGCTGCGGGCGCTTCCCGACGAGCAGGTCCGGCAGTGGTTGCAGACAAAGCTCGGGCAAGCGGCCACCGGCCAGCCGCCGACCGACGACGTGCTGCCGGTGCTGTTCGGCGACGGCAGTAACGGCAAGTCAACGGTGCTGGCGTTCCGGTACGCGCTTGGCGACTACGCCAACACGGTTCCCGAACGGCTGCTGACCGCCCGCCCGTCGGACCACCCGACCGAGCTGACCACGCTTCGCGGGTTGCGTTGCGGCGTGCTGGAAGAACTGCCCGAGGGGGTGTTCTCGGTGAGACGGCTCAAGGCGCTGCTCGGCACGTCGGAGGTCTCGGCCCGAAAGACGGGGCAGGACAACATCACTTGGTCGGCAACCCACAGCTTGGTCATCTCGACCAACTACCGACCACGGGTGCTGGAGACCGACCACGGAACCTGGCGACGGTTGGCGCTGGTCACGTTTCCGCTGCGGTACCTGCCGACCGACAAGCCGCTGGAACGCGAGAACGACCGGCACGGGCAGGCCGGACTGCGCGAGCGTCTCGAACGCGGACGCGAGCAGCAGGAGGCAGTGCTGGCGTGGTTGGTCGAGGGAGCCCGGCGCGTGTACGACGGAACCGACGAGCAACAGGTGGTGCCACTGCCCGCGCGGGTCCAGCTCGACACGACTGACTGGCGCAACAACGTTGACTTGCTGGCCCTGTTCGCCGAGTCCGAGCTGGCGTTCGACGCGGCCTCGTCCGTGCTGTCGCGAGACCTGTTCGACGAGTTCACGAAGTTCCTGGCGAGCCACGGGCACGCCAAGTGGTCCGACCAGACGTTCACCGAGAAGCTGGCGACGCACGACCTGGCGCACCGGCACGGTCTGACCAAGACCCGAACACGGCCGAAACAACTGTCGTGGCCGTCCTGGCAGAAGAACCCGACCCGGCCGAAAGACAAGGTCTCGCAGTGGCACGGAGTCCGGTTCCGCACCGCCGAGGACGACCTTGACGAGTGACAGGCGGGCAGGGGTGGGCAGGGGTCGTCGGGAATTTCCCAGGAAAACCACTGACTTTTCTCTCGCTGAGAACTACTGCCCACCCCTGCCCGGCCGAGCCCGGAGAGTCGCTCTGCCGCAGGTCAGAGGCACTGCGAGGGCTGTTGCGCGCGTGGGGACGCGTGCGCACGCCGCGATCTCGCACACGCGAGGGCCGCGCGGGAAGCTCCTCCTGACCAGGCACCCACACCACCACCACAACCCAAGGAAGGCAACGTGACCGAGACAGAGCAGGCGAGCGACGAGGACGCCGAGCTGGTGCGCGCAACGGCACGAGTGCGCAGGCGACTGAGCAAGACCGGGCAACTGCGGCGGCAGGAAGTGCGGCTGGCGCTGAGCCGGGAGCTGCGGCACCTGGCCGACCAGGTGGCCGACGAGCTGGAGGCCGAAGAGGTCGCGACGAAAGTTCCTGCGCCGCAGGGGTCGTGGGTGCTGCGGCTGGCTGGGGCAGACGAGCCCTCGGCGTCGGCTGGGGTTGCTGCCCCGTCGTCGGGCAGCGAGTACGGCAAGTGTGCCGACTTCACCGGGGTGCTGTACAAACTGACAGACCAGCTGCTGCATCAGTGTGTCCGTCGCGACGACAAGCCGGACTACGACCGCGCGTTCACCGCCACCCGCCGGGCGCTCAGTCAACTCGAACAGCTCGCACAGCATGACCGCGACCGAGTGGTGACCGAGACCGTCCTGCGACTGCGGGCCGCTCGGCGGACTCCCGCGAACTGACGCGGGCCGGGTGGCCACCAGAGGCCGGCTATGGTCTCTCGATTTGAGGACGGCTAAGGGAGCGGGTCGGCCGGGGTATCCGGCGATAGGGGGAGTTCGCGCCACTGCCTGCATATGGCTCAAGAAGCCACGCCAAGGTGCGGCTTCTCTCCCCCTAGTAATCCAATCTATTCTTCGCGCCCAACGTGTTTCGCTGGTCTGGTGAGAAACTGCTCCGAAACCGGTTGCGAGGCAACGGCTCGTGCGCGCGGCCTGTGTCGCAACCACTATCAGCGGCGCTGGGCCGCGAACGTCGCCGAACGATGCACTGTTGACGGTTGCGGCCGTCCGCGCAAGGGTCGCGGACTGTGCCAGCACCACTACGACGCCTGGAAGACCTCGTCTGAGGCGGTCGCCGTCCTCGGCGCGTGCTCCGAACCGAGCTGCGAACTGCCGCGCCACGCTCGCGGTCTCTGCGACCGCCACTATCAGCAGTGGCGCTGGCGCAACGGCCGCAGCAACTAGTCGCGGTTCAGCTTGCGGTACTTCCGGACCGGCGGAAGTGGTTCCCAATCCGATTCGCCGACCGTGGCGACTCCCGCACTATCGACGGCGATCCCGCCCCATCCTGTCGTGCCGAACTCGCAGCGCTTCGCATGTGCGACCGCCCGGTTCCTTCGCAAGGAGCCAGGCACTGGATTTCCGGTCGTGTCGTCCCAGTCCGGCTCCACTAGTTCCTCACTCAACCATCCCCTGAACTCGTTGCTCTTGGAGTGGAATTCGTTGACCTCCTGAAACACCGCTTCCTTGACCTGATCCCAGAACCATCCCGAAAACTCACGTGCCCGCGTCGAATATTTCTCCAACAGAGGCAGAAATGCGACGTTCTTCTCTTGGGTCTCGATGAACCGCAACGCCGGTTTAGTCCATTTTGAGAACTTTTCCAATTCGTCTCGTTTCAATTCAACCGAGTTGATCCACTCGACAGGGGCCGGGGGGACGTGCCGCCATCGGGTGCCGATCGATAGCACTGGCACGGTGTGGTGCAAGGTGCAGTTTCGCAGATCGAACAGGAACTTGATGTCGTCGTCGCCGAACATGTCGGTGACCTTTGGCGTGTAGACCTGCACCTCCCAGATCGTGCGGTGGTCGTCTTTGCCGTTGCGTTCGGCCTCTGGTATTCGCGTCGGCCAGACCTTGCGGTGCGTGGCCCGCTGGATGTCTCGAAGCGTGGCGACCGAGGCAATGTAGTTGTGGAGCAGGCGTATCGCCTCGTCCTCGAAGTCGTCGGGCAGATCCCTTACGTGCTTGGGGGTACCCACAAAGGTGGCGAGGTGGTTGTGTAGCTCTTGGCCGTTCGCAGAGAACAGTTTCGACGTTCGGTTCAGCGTCTCGAAGCGCTCATGATGGTCCTTACCGGGAAGCTCGTCGAGGTATTCGAGTCGTCGTTCCCGTTCCTCTGCCCACCCAAATTTTCGGCTTTGCTCCGCCATTGCCGCCCCTCTCGCCCCTCGCTGGCGTCAAAGCTACTTCAACCGTGCGACAGAATCGCGTAGATACGGGACGAGAGTTGCTAAGACATTGTAGTAACTCCCGAGAGTCACTGCTGCACAGTAAAATCGGGGTGCAGACGTTCGGCCCATGGTCCGTCCCCAGACCCGCAAGGGTGCTGGCCCGACCGGCTTCGCTGACGTCGCACGACCAGCGGTCACAGCCTCCTTGGCCTTCAGCCCGTCCGTCGTCCAATCCGCACATTTCTTTGCGCGACGGATGACCGGCGCGCACCACCAAGGAGCAATTCAGATGGATAAGTGGCTGAAGCAGCGCGCAGAACTCCTGCGCTCGGCCAAGAGCCTGATCGACGCACGCAAGTCGGCCGATCAGGAACTGAGCACCGACGACCGCGCGCACCTGCAGAAGGTCTCGGATCAGGTCGACGAACTCGACCAGAAGATCGACGCCGCCCGGCGCGATGCACCGATCGCCGCGAAGTTCGGCGAGCACCGGCCCGGCCCCAACCTGCCCGGCTCGACGGGTGACGAGGCGCTGGCGCGCAAGTCGGTGACCGATGAGGGCATCCGCGCCATGGCGCGCAAGTTCGCGACGCAGGCGACCGGCGGTGCCAAGTCGTTCGAGATGCTCGGCGATGGTGGCGGCACCTCGGCGATGGTCATCGAGCTGGCGTCCCTGCCGCAGGCACCCAACACCCTGCTTGAGGTCATCCCGCAGAAGCCGCTGGCCTCGCCGCCGCTGTTCAAGTTCCTGCAACAGCGGGTCCGGTCGAACAACGCGGCCCCGGTCGCGACCGGCGGGACCAAGCCGACCACTCCGATGTCACTGGAGACGGTCGAGTCGAGCCTGCGGGTCGTCGCCCACATGTCGGAGCCGATCGACAAGTACATCCTCGGCGACGTCAACGGGCTGTACAACTTCATGCAGGGCGAACTGCGCTACGGGCTATTCCAGACGCTGGAGGCACAGGTCCTCGGCGGCGACGGGGTCGCACCCAACCTGCACGGCATCCTCGGCACCTCGGGTCTGCTGAACCAGGCGTTCAACACCGACATCTCGCGGTCGGTGCGCTCGGCGATCACCAAGCTCGAATCGACCGGCTACACCCCGGCCGCCGTGGCGATGAGCCCGGCCGATTGGGAAGCCGTGGAGACGTCGGTGACCACCGGCTCGGGCGAGCTGGTCCTGCCGAACACCCCGGTCGACCGCGCCAACCAGCGGCTGTGGGGTGTGCGGGTGGTGCTGTCGAACGCGCTCCCGGCCAAGACCGCGCTACTGCTCGGGCAGGACACCTGTTGGATCGCCACCGATGGCGTCGTCGCGTTTGACATCGACCGCTCGATCGGCTTCGCCAAGAACGAGATCCAGTTCCGTCTGGAGGGCCGCTGGGAGACTGCGGTCACCCGGCCGAGCGGCATCGCCAAGGTCGCCACAGCGGCCTGACGCCGCGTCTGGCCTGCTGAAATTTCCGGGTGCTAGCAGCCTTCCGGTAGCGATCGACCCCGCCATTCTCCCTTCGGGTGACGGGGTCGATTCGTGTTCGAACGGGGCACAGAGAGGGCACACCGCGTTAGTACCAGGCAGTACCCGCTAGTTACTAGCTAGGCCATAGCACTGCCGCTCACAGTGGCTCGCAGGGTCGTGACCGGCGATGTATGCTGAGGTGCCGTCTCGTTCGCATCGAGAAGGTCAGGGGTTCGATTCCCCTTAGCTCCACAGCGTTTGGGCAGGTAGAAGACGTTTCCGTATCGGTCAGGAGCGTCTTTTCTCGTTCCTCCGGCGGGTCGTGGCCCTTAACGGAGGCGCACGGGGAATAGCTCGGTTCGCTCGATGACGCGGTCGCGTTCTGCTGCCAACGCAGTCCTCCGAGGGTCGGCCAGGTACGAGTCCAGCATCGCCTGGCCGGCGAAACGAAACAGCTGCACCTCACGCGGATTGCCGTCTTGGCCATCACCGATGGCCCGCTGAACGATCTCACCGCCGTGCTCGGGGATGAGCGCCAACACTCGGTCCTCGTACTCCGTCAGCCCGGACGCTTGTCCGTCCCGGGCCCACAGCATGCAGCAGAGCAGTACCTCGTCTCCGGTCATGGCCCTATTCTTCCGGCGGGACGGACTGGGTTCGTCACAGGCTGAGCCCGATGATCAGCACGGCCAGCGCCAGCAGCGGGAAGGTGCCCTGCCGGATGGCCGCCGGCCGGTGCGCGGCCGAAGCGACGAACAGCACCACGGCGGCAGCGAACATCGAACCGACTCCGGTGAGCGTAAGCGTCGCGCCGATCACCTTCTCGCCGGACGCGGCGAACACGATTCCGATGCCGACCACAATGGCCAGAAACAGGTTGTAGAAGCCTTGGTTGAAGGCCAGAAATTTGGTGGTTTGCGCTTCTTCTGCGGTGGTGCCGAACACCTTTCGGGCCCGCGGGCTCTCCCAGGCGATCGACTCGAGATAGAAGATGAAGACGTGCAGCAGCGCGGCGATACCCGCGAGAACGTATCCGGCAACGGTCATGAGATCCCCAATCGGGTTGGCCGCGAGCGCATTCGGTCAGGGATCGCACCTTCGCGAGTCATCGGCGGGTGAAGCTGTGGATCTGAAGTTTACGAGAACGTCGGGGCGCCGTCCGGAGTTTCGACACCGGCCTTAATCGTCGTGCGTTGCTGCGGGATCGACCGCATCGCCGAGTCGTCTGAGCAAACCGATCAGCGTGCGTTGCTCTGTTGGGCTCAGCGGCGCGAGTACCGCCTTCTGCACGTCGGCCAGCATGTCGTCCAGTCGGACGAGTTCGGTGTGGCCGCTTGCGGTGAGCGTGACGACGTTGCGTCGATTGTCGGCAGGGTCGCGTTCCCGGGCGAGCAGTCCACGATCTTCCAGTTCGGTCACCGCCAGGGTGACGTCCTTGCGGTCGATGCCGGTGTGCCGGCCCAGCTCAGCCTGACTGAGCGGACCGTACTGCTCGGCCGCGGCCATCAATCGATAGTGGTAACCGCGTATACCCGCCTCGGCAAACGCGGCTCCGAGAATTCTTTGTGAGCGCGCGTTGGCTCGGCTGAGCAACCAGGTGGGCTTGTCCGCGACTCGACGTAGTGGCACCACGCAAGCCTAGGGGATTGATGGGTGCACCAACAATTATGTATCGTTGGTGTACCCAACAGTTAGGAGACGCTGATGACCACGACCTTTGGGCCCCAACTCATCGGGGAGACAGAGAAGACGCTCAATGCGGTGCTGCTTCGTGTCCTGGAAGGCACCGGACTGACCGAGCCGCAATGGGTGACGCTCCGCATCGCCTCGCAGAACGAGACAGGCGCGGAGTTGGTCGAACTCGTGGCCGACCGTGCACACTTTCCGGAGGCGGCGCACCTCGTTGCCGATCTGACCACTCGTGACCTTCTCGACGGCCAGGGCCTCTCAGCGGCCGGGCGCGAGCTCATCACCGGGCTGCAGCAACGGATAGGCGAGTCCGCGCTCCCGATCTTCGACGGCCTCGATGCAGGTGATGTCGCGGCAACAGAACGGGTGCTCAACCGTCTGATCGACCGGGGTCGCGAGGCCTTGGCGACGGCGACCTGAGAGTCGGCGCACTCAGCCGGCCGGCTCGATGCGTTTCAGATTCGTCCAACCGGTCCAGCCACGTTCCTCGAGCAGCCGGAGGAATCGCGGCGCCGCCGGGACGAGCTCGAGGAACAGCTCGTCCAGAAGCTTCGCGAGATCCTCAGGCAGCCCGCCCTCAACATCGCTCGACTTCGGGTTCGCCGCGTCGGCGACCTCAAGCGCCGTGACGAGCCGGTCACCGAGCGCCGGCAGCCGCGGATCATTCGGCCCCCAGTCGATCGTTTCGGCCAGATCGCGGTACAGCGCAAGGGTTTCCGGGTCGTCGAGCTGTTGCTGCTTCATCGTCATGTAGAGCGGCATCTGCTCGGGAAGCTGGGCCGCCACCAGGATCCATGCGTCGCGTTCTCCGCCGATGAAGCGGTCGGTGAAGCCCAGTTCGCGGAGTCGTCCGAGGTAGGCCGCCGCCTCATCAGGTAACGCGAGACTGTCGCCGGCGGCCAACTGCGCGATCCGTTCGCGATGACGCTGCCGTTCGCGGATCTCGGCCCGTAGCCGGCGGTCGATGTCCTCGACCGCCGCCGCGAACTCGGTATCGCTCGCGACCAGCAGCTCGCCGACCCGCGACAGCGGAACGCCGGCCTCGGCCAGCGTGCGGATCTTGATGAGGTCGGCAACCGCGTCCGCGTGGTACCGGCGGTAGCCGGAATGATCGCGTTCGGGTTCGGGCAGCAGGCCTTTGGCGTGATAGTGCCGGACCGCCCGCACCGTGACCCCGGCGTAGTCGGCGAGCTGACTGATCGTGAGCATGGCCCTATTCTCCGAGCTCGATGGCCGTCATGCGATCTTGTGGCGATATGTGCGCATCGCGAGGGCGTAGGAGACCAGCAGGATGCCGAAGCACCAGGCCAGGGCGATCCAGCCCTCGTGGCCGAAAGGCCGCTCGGCGTAGAGGTTTCGGATGGTGTTGACGATCGACGTGACCGGCTGGTTCTCGGCGAACCAGCGCACCGGGCCGGGCATGCCGCCCGTCGGGACGAACGCGGAGCTGATGAACGGCAGGAAGATCAGCGGGTACGAGAACCCGCTCACGCCGTCGACCGACTTCGCGGTGAGCCCGGGGATCACGGCCAGCCAGGTGAGCGCCAGCGTGAACAGCACGAGGATCCCGAACACGCCGAGCCACGCGCCGACGCCGGCGCCGGAGCGGAAACCCATTGCGAGAGCGACGAGTACGACCAGCACCAGCGAGATCAGGTTGGCGACGAGCGAGGTCAGCACGTGCCCCCACAGCAACGCGGACCGGGCGATCGGCATCGATTGGAACCGTTCGAAGATCCCGGTCGACACATCGGTGAAGAGTCGGAGCGCCGTGTAGGCGATGCCCGATGCGACGGTGATGAGCAGGATCCCGGGCAGCAGATAGTTGACGTATTTCTCGCCGCCCGTGTGGATCGCGCCGCCGAGGACGTAGACGAAGAGCAGCAGCATGCCAATCGGTGTGATGGCCGTGGTGATGATGGTGTCGGGACTGCGCGCGATGTGACGCAGCGATCGGTTCAGCAGGGTCGCGGTGTTGCTGGGGAAGTCGTTCGTCATGACTGGCTCCTTGCGGCGGTGCGGTCGTCGTCGCCGACGATGGAGAGGAAGATTTCTTCGAGGGTGGGCTGCTTCTCGACGTACTCGACCTTTGCCGGCGGCAGCAGCTGCTTGAGCTCGGCGAGTGTGCCGTTCGCGATGATCCGGCCCTGATGCAGGATGGCGATCCGGTCGGCGAGATGTTCTGCCTCATCGAGGTATTGGGTCGTGAGCAGCACCGTGGTTCCCTGTCCGGCGAGCTGGCGCACGGTCGCCCAGGCCTCCAGCCGAGCCTGCGGGTCGAGCCCGGTGGTGGGCTCGTCGAGGAACAGCACCGGCGGGTCGCCGATCAGACTCATCGCGATATCGAGGCGGCGGCGCATCCCGCCCGAGTAGGTCGATACGCGGCGTCCGGCCGCGCCCGTCAGGTCGAAGCGGGCCAACAGGTTGTCGGCGATCGCGTCGGCGTCGGAGAGCCGGCGCAGCCGGGCGATGAGGACGAGATTCTCCCGCCCGGTCAGGATCTCGTCGACGGCGGCGAATTGGCCTGTGAGGCTGATGGATCGGCGAACCTTTGCCGGCTCGGCGGCGACGTCGAAGCCGTTGACGGAGGCGGTGCCGCCGTCGGCTTTGAGCAGCGTCGACAGGATCCGGATCGTGGTGGTCTTGCCGGCGCCGTTGGAGCCGAGCAGCGCGAAAATAGTGCCCGCGGGAACGCTGAGATCAACGCCCTGCAGCACCGGATTGTCGCCATAGGACTTGGTGAGTCCGGCGATCTCGATGGCTGTTTCTGTGGTCATGAAAAGAGCGTGCAACCCTGACGCTGCGTCAAGGTCAAGCCGTCGTCTGGAAAATCCGACTGCACCGCACTGACCGGGGCTGCAATGATCGGGCGATGGATGACTTCGCCCAGACGCCGCGGCCGCCCTACGTCGCCGTGATCTTCACATCGCTGCGCACCGACGGCGATAACGGATATGCGGTCATGTCGGCCCGGATGGACGAGTTGGTCGCGCGGCAGCCGGGCTTCCTCGGCGTCGAATCGGCGCGTGAGGGCGTGGGCATCACCGTGTCCTACTGGCGCGACGAGGAATCGGCGGCGGCGTGGAAGCAGGTCGCTCAGCACGCGGTCGCGCAGCAGCGTGGTCGCGACGCCTGGTACCGGGACTATCAGGTGCGCGTCGCCACGGTGACCCGTTCGTACGGTCCCGACGGACCTCGATGAACCGGCCCGGATCCCGCATCCGGCTCATCGGGCTGCTGGGTGCGCTGTCGGCGTTCGGGCCGATCACCACCGACGTCTACCTACCCGGATTGCCGCAGGCGGCGAAGGATCTGCACGTATCCAGCTCGTCGATCCAGCTGACTCTCACCACCTGTCTGGTCGGTCTGGCGCTGGGCCAGCTGCTCGTCGGGCCGCTCAGCGATCGGTGGGGACGACGGCGTCCGATGATCGCGGGCATGGCGGTGTTCGCGGTCGCCTCGGCGCTGTGCGCCATCGCGCCGAATGTGTATCTGCTGGACCTGTTTCGGCTGCTCCAGGGTGTTGCCGGGGCGGCCGGAATCGTGGTGGCGATGGCGATCGTCCGCGATCTTTACAGCGGTACCGAGGCGGCGCGCTCCTACTCGATCCTGTTGGCTGTCAACGGGATCGCGCCGATCGCCTCGCCGGTGGTCGGCGCGCAGCTGCTACGGGTGATGGACTGGCGCGGGCTGTTCGTCGTGCTGGCCGGGCTGGGCGTGGTCTTTCTACTGGCGGCGGTCGTGGCGGTGCCGGAGACCCTGCCGGTCGAACGCCGCCGCACCGGCGAGGTGGCCGACATGTTCCGCAACGTACGGCACCTGTTCGTCGACCGCAGCTTCATGGGCTACGCGCTTGCCGGCGGACTATCGTTCGCCGCGATGTTCGCCTATATCTCCGCGTCCGCCTTCGTCTTTCAGGATGTGTACGGCACGTCGGCGCAGCAGTTCAGCGCGTTCTTCGCGGTCAATGCGATCGGCATTCTGCTGGGCAACGCCGCGAACACCCGACTAGTGCGCAGGTGGTCGCCGCAGGTGGGCCTCAACATCGGTCTGGCAGGGGTATTCATCGGCGCCGCAGCCACTTTCGTCGTGACAACTGCGGGCCTGGGAATCTGGTACCTGGAGCCCGCGCTGTTCGTGATGGTGGCGTCGATCGGCCTGACCATGCCCAATGCGACCGCGCTGGCCCTGGAGGATCACGGCGATGCGGCCGGCGCCGCGTCGGCAGGCGTCGGGTTGCTGCAGTTCGGGCTGGGTGCACTGGCGGCTCCGTTGGTCGGTATCGGTGGCAGTCATTCGGCGGTGCCGATGGGCATCGTCACGGTCGTGGCGGCGGTCTTGGCCCTGGTCGCGCGCGTCGCGCTGGGCCGGAGTCGGCGGGCGATCTAGGGGCGGCTGCTCAAACCGTGGGGATAGCGGGATGCCGTTGACATATCGTCCACCGCTCCCCGCTATCCCCACGGTTCGAGCAGAGCCTCTTGCAACATACAACCGATTGGTTGTATGTTTGGGGAGTGATCGAGGACGACGAGGACAAGGCGGACGCCATGTTCCACGCGCTCGCCGACCGCACCCGGCGCGACATCATGCGGCGGGTTCTGGCTGGAGAGCACTCGGTCTCGGCGCTCGCGGCGAAGTACGACATGAGTTTCGCCGCAGTGCAGAAGCACGTCGCTGTGCTGGAAAAGGCTGGACTGCTTGTCAAACGACGCAGTGGACGCGAGCAGCTGGCCAGCGGTGACGTGGAAGCGGTGCGGGCGGTATCGACCATGCTCGCCGAGCTCGAGCAGCTCTGGCGTGGTCGTATCTCGCGCATCGACGAACTCATCGCAACCGAATCCGAACAGAAGGAATGAAGCAATGCCGGTCACCAAAGTCACCCCCGATACCGACGCGCTCACGCTGACGATCAACGCCGAGTTCGACGCGCCGGTGGCGCGGATCTGGCAGATCTATGCCGACCCCCGGCAGCTCGAAAAGATCTGGGGCCCGCCGACTTACCCCGCGACCTTCGTCGACCATTCGCTCACCCCGGGCGGACGCGTCAGCTACTACATGACCAGCCCGGACGGCGAAAAGTACTGCGGCGTATGGCAGGTGACGGCCGTCGACGAGCCGCGCAGCTTCAGTTTCGACGATGCGTTCGCCGACGAGCAGTTCAACGTCATCGAGTCGATGCCGACGTCGAACAATGACTACAGCTTCGTCGAGGTGGATGGTCGCACCCACGCCACCTATGTGAATCGCTATCAGACCGCCGAGGCCCTCCAGAAGGTCCTCGACATGGGCATGATCGAGGGCGCAACCGGAGCGATCAACCAGATCGACGACTTCATCAAGGCCTGACCGGCGCGGGTTGGCGTACCGCGGGTTAGTTGGTGCGGAACACCGGCCAGCAGACCTCGGTGCGCCAAGCGGACTCGTCGTCGGTCTCGTGCGGGCCGACGACGTAGTACTCGCGTATCGGCCCGTCGATCCCGATCGAACGGTTCGCGACCTCGGATCCCAGCCGCCAATAGGTGCGATCGAGCTCATGCAACGATCCCGAATGCACCATGGTGGCCACGTCCAGTCCCGGAAGTTCGATCGGGCTCGGCAGTTCGACGGTCCGGTCCGGCACGCACGGCACGAACGCGGTGACCTCGCCGCCGGTGTCGCGCTCGAAGAAGTCTCCGGTGTAGAGCGATCCCTTCGCGCCGGTCGGTGTGAGGCCGGCGGACTTGATCTCGGCGAGCAACTCGTCGAAGGTGGCGACCCACCAGGGGGCGAATTCGTCCACAGTCACGATTGCGGTGCGCCCCACCGCGATCGCCGGTTCGAGCGTCCGGAATGTCAGCGGCCCTGCAGGGGGCGGCTCCAGCAGATTGCGCAGCCCCGAGACCGTCGCCTGCGTTTCCGCGAGTTGCTTTTCGACGCGACTGAGGTGATGGGCGATCACGGAGTTGCGCACCTGCGGGTCGTCTGCGGCGACGACCTCCCGGATCTCGTCGAGCGGCATGTTCAACTCGCGCAGTCGGCGAATCACCTGTGCGGTCGGCACCTGTCCGGTGTCGTAGGACCGATAGCCCGATGAGGGATCGATCTGCGCGGGCTCGAGCAGGCCCAGCTCGTGGTAGTGGCGCAGCGCCTTGATGCTCAGGTACGTCATGCGAGAGAACGAACCGATCGACACGATTGTCACGGGAGCAGTATGCGCGGTCATCGTGACACCTTGGGCAGCATCCGGGTCAGGACGGCGACGACCGCCAGTGTTCCGGCCATCGTGATCGCGGTCCACTCCATGGCCGACGCGGGCGCTCGGTCGGCGTGGGCATAGAAGACGACGCCGATTCCGGCGACGCCAATCGCGTTGCCCGCCTGCTGAATCGTGGACAGTGCACCGGAGACCGCGCCCGCGGTCTCCGGTCGCGCCTGGCCCAATACCGTGGTCGTCAACGGTGTGATGCACAGTCCCTGGCCTGCGCCGAGCAGGAACAGTCCGGGGAACAGGAGACCCACCGATCCGCCGATTTCGATGTGGCCCACCGTCGCCGCCAGCAGCAGGTCGGCCATCGCGGCGACCGAGGCGCCGATCAGGATGATGGTGCGGCCGTAGCGGATGGTCAGTTCTGGAGCGCGCAACGAGGTCAGCAGATAGCCGGCCGCGAGGACGGCGAACACCGCGCCTGATCCCAGCGGCGTCATGCCGCGTCCCTGCTGCAGGTACAGCGCCAGGAAGGTGTAACCGGCGGCCTGCTGGACCCAGAACATCAGCTGTGTCGCGAGCCCGGCACGCAACGGACCGACGAAGATCCGCGGGTCGAGTAGTGCGTCGCCGCGGCGTTCTGCGGTCCGACGCTGCTGAAACACGAAGGCCGTCAACAGAATCGGTGCAGCGGCGAGGCACATCCACGACCATGCGGGCCAACCGGACTCGCGGCCCTCGATCAGCGGCAGCAGCAATGCGACCAGGGCGGCCGTGATCAACCCGACGCCGCGCACATCGAGACGGCCCGAACCGGATTCGGCACGCGACTCGGGCATCAGCCGCGGCGCCAGCACCAGGGCCACCAGCCCGATCGGGACGTTGATCCAGAAGACGGCGCGCCAGTCGAGTCCGGCGATGTCGGCGCGAATGAGCAGCCCGCCGACGATCTGGCCGGCGACTGCCGCCAGTCCCATCACCATTCCGTAGATGCTGATCGCCCGGGTCTGGGCTGCGCCGGTATAGAGAACGCCCATCAGGGACAGGATGTTCGGCGCCATCGCCGCCGCGCCGGCGCCCTGCGCGAGTCGAGCCGCAACCAGCATTTCCGGGTTGACCGCCAACGCGCACAGCGCGGATGCCGCGACGAAGATGCCGACTCCGATCGTGAAGAGTCGGCGGCGTCCGTAGATGTCGCCGAGGCGTCCGGCGGTGATGAACCCGGCCGCGCTCGTGAGGGCGTATCCGGCGACGATCCATTCGATCGCACCGTCGCCCGCGTCCAGATCGGTCGAAATGGCCGGCAGCGCGACATTGATGATGAAGAAGTCGAGGACGAAGATGAACGTCCCGGCCATGAGCACGGCGAGCGGTGCCCAGTACAGAAACGGCCGCGCGGCAGCGCGTACCTCGGGTGTGGGGTCGAGTGTTGTGGTGTCCATGCATCGACCGTCGGATCTCCCCCAAGGGGAGAGTCAACAGTCGAGTACGGAGAACTCCGTTACTGCTGTTCGCAGTATGTCTTGAGGGCGTCGGCCTCGGCGGCCAGGCCCTCCCGCATCGACTGCCCGAACTGCTTGTCGGCGGTGGATTTCGCGATGCCGTTCAGGCGCAGTTCGACGGTGTAGCGGCAGCCGCCGTCACTCGGTTCCAGCGTCCGATGCCGCTCTCCCTTGGCGAACAGGGTGAACCAGCCCAGGTCGCACCAGACGAAGCGGCGCCCGCGGTCGGCCTCCAGAATCCGGTGCCGGTAGTGCTGTTCCTTGCCGCGCAGCAGCGGCCAGACGTCGACCTTGCTTCCCGCCGCCACCGTCCCGGACGCGCGGACGACCCAGGGATTCCATTGGTCATAGCCGTCCAGATCGGTAAGGACGTCATAGACCTGTTCGGGTGTCGCGGAAATGTCACGGACTTCGCGGTAGACGATCACGCCGGCAACGATGCCTGGCGCGGTGTCGGTGTCCAACAACGGGGTATCGGGGGCCTGAACTTTCGGGGTGTGACGAAACCACCGAAAGAAGTTTGCAAAGGTAAATATGCAGGTCACCAAGGTGATGCTCGGACCTGTTTGAGGTATGGTGTCCGATTCGGTCGGATGACAAACTTTCGATGTACCAACTGCCATGGCACTATGAGCGGCGGTCGGGACGTGATCGTTCCGTTATGGATTACTGAAGGGTGTCTCCAGTGCAAAGACTGACAGCACGGATTGTGGCGTTGATCGCGGGTGTTCTCGCGCTCGGCCTCGCGCTGCCTGCCGTTGCAAGTGCCGATCCGTTGTGGCCTGGTGGCCCCGATGTGCCGTGGTACCACGCTCCGCAGGCGCCTGCGCCGCAGAAGCCGAAGCCGCAGCCGCAGCAGAACCCCGCGGGTCCGCCGGTTCCCACCTCCACTGGCTGGGAGGCCGTCGCTGACGACACCACCCACCAGATGACGGTGTGGCACAACGGCGAGGTCGTCAAGACCATTCCGATTTCGATGGGTTCCAACGCGCACCCGACTCCGAACGGCGTCTACCACACGATGTCCAAGGAGCAGCACGTCGTGATGGACTCGTCGACTTACGGCGTTCCGGTGGATTCGCCCGAGGGCTACAAGACCGACGTCTACTGGGCGCAGCGGATGACCTGGGACGGCATCTACCTGCACGCCGCGCCGTGGTCGGTGGAGCAACAGGGTCACAGCAACGTGAGCCACGGCTGCATCAACGTCAGCAACGAGAACGCCAAGTGGGCGTTCGACAACTTCCCGATGGGTACCCCGATCGTCGTGAAGAACACGGTCGGCGGGCAGCTCAAGCCCGGGCAGTAGGCAAGACAGCCAGAACTGGCGCCGTCCCAATGGGACGGCGCCAGTTCTGTTTTGGTCGGAAGCTTTGTCTCAGTGATTCCGGAAGGCGCCGTAGGTGCTCGAGAGGAACACGACGAACAACGTGAACAGGAACCAGCCCGCGCCCTGCCACACCCGCCAACCGGCGTTGCGCCGCCACTGGCGATAGGTCTCGATCTGGGCGCCGATCGCACCCACGAACACCACCAGCGGGAAAGCGATGAAGACCCCGATCGGAATGTCCGGCCCGGACACGGCGCGTGCGACCCCCAACACACCGAGTGCTACCGCGACGACGGCTAGGCAATAGCCGACGGCCTGTTGATACGGCGAGCGTCCCTGAACATGCATCGTGGTTCTATCGTGGAGCCGAATGGGCCACGGGGTCAATGCCGGAATACTCTGAGCTGAGATCGTGTTGGTCGCTAATGAATTGCAGCGAGATGGGAGTCTCAGATGAATGACCGGATCGTCGTTGGAGTCGATGGTTCTGGACCATCCGATGAAGCCGTTGTCTGGGCCGCGAAGGCTGCCGAGCGCGAACATCGGGAGCTGCACCTCTACAGCATGTATCAGCTGCACAGCGCCGCCTACGCGGTCGCGCCCGTGCCGCAGGACGTGATCGATCGCGTGCGGACGGACGCCGAGGCGCTCGTCCGGGACGCCGCGGACAAGGCCCGCGCCGCCGCGCCGGAGATCGAGATCACCGCCTCTGTCGCCGACAGCCGCCCGGCCGTGGCCCTCATCGACGCGTCGAAGACCGCGAGCATGGTCGTCGTCGGCAGCCGCGGACTCGGCGGTGCCAGCGGGCTGCTGCTGGGCTCGGTGGGCGCAGAGCTGGCGTCGAACTCGTACTCGCCCGTCGCGATCGTCCGCGGCGCGGCCGACGCGGCCGGGGGCCCGGTGGTGGTCGGCGTCGACGGATCCAAGCTCAGCCAGAACGCGGTGGCCGAGGCGTTCCGCCAGGCTTCCTTCCGCAACGCGAAACTCGTTGCGGTGCAGACCTGGTCGGATCTGCCCGATAGCGTGTTCGCGGGCTATGGCCTGGACGAGTCCGTGCTGCAGTCGGAGATCGACGAGGCGCGGGAGTCGCTGGGCGAGCGTCTGGCCGGCTACAGCGAGCAGTACCCGGACGTCGTGGTCGAGCGCGTCGTGTCGCCCGCCGGACCGGTGGAACAGCTCCTGGAGTCGTCGAAGAATGCGCAGCTGCTGGTCGTGGGTTCGCG
Organism: Jongsikchunia kroppenstedtii DSM 45133; assembly: GCF_000380485.1. Taxonomy (GTDB): domain Bacteria; phylum Actinomycetota; class Actinomycetes; order Mycobacteriales; family Mycobacteriaceae; genus Jongsikchunia; species Jongsikchunia kroppenstedtii. The sequence goes on from NZ_AQYG01000043.1 coordinate 145,033, forward strand.
CGGCCGCGGCGGCTTCACCAGCCTGCTGCTCGGCTCGACGAGCCAGGCGCTGCTGCACAAGGCCACCGTGCCGCTCCTGGTCGTGCGATAGGCGGCTACCGCCAGGAGGGTAGCCATAGCTGCTGATTCCAGATCTCTTGGGAGATCGGGTACCCCGTGAGGATCGGCCACAGCCAGACGAAGTTGACCACACACAGCCCCATGTAGGTGGTCGCGATCAAGATGCCGATAGTTCTTCGTTCTCGTCCGAATGACGCGAAACGTCCATCGGCACCGAGGATGTCGCCGAGTATCAGCGCCAGCCCCATCACCAGGAACGGCGCCATGGACGTCGCGTAGAAGAAGTACATTTGCCGATCGAGGTTCATGAACCACGGCAGGTAGTTGCTCAGATAACCGACCATCACGACGGCGTAGCGCCAATCGCGGCGGATCAGCCAGCGCCACATGCCCCACAGCAGCACCGGTATCGAGAGCCACCACATGATCGGTGAGCCGATCAGATACATGCCGTGCACGCAGTCGCTGCCGTCGCACTTGTCAGGGCCGTAACCGATGGCATAGAGCATGGGGCGCAGGCTCATCGGCCACGTCCACGGCTTCGATTCCCACGGATGGTGGTTGCCGTTGGAGTTGGTCAGGTTCTCATGGAACTTGAGGACCTGGTCGATCTCGTAGTACCAGAGCGACCGGAATGCGCCGGGAATCCATGACCAAGTGTGATCGTCGGGGACCTGCCGGCCGACCTCGAATCGGTAGACCGACGTCTCGCTGTTGAACCAAGGGATGTAGGTGGCCAGGTATACGAGCATCGGCAGGATCGCGAGGCTCGCAAAGGACGGCACCACGTCCCGCAGCAGCGTGCCTTTCCATGGCCGCGCAACGTGATACGCCTTGCGGCCCGCGACATCGAACGCCAGCGACAGCAACAGGAACGCCAGTACCACGTAGATCCCGGACCACTTGACGCCGCAGCCCAGCCCGAGCGCGATGGCGCAGCCGAATCGCCACCAGCGGAACCCGAGCCGTGGCCCGAGCGGCGAATCATGAATGCGCCCTTCGATATACACGCGATACATGCGCTCGCGCTGCTGGTCGCGATCGGCCAGCAGGCACGACAGGGCGACGAGAATCAGGAAGGCCTGGAAGATGTCGAGCAGTCCGACCCGCGACGACACGTAGGTGACGGCGTCGACGGTGAGCAGGATGCCGGCGATCGCGCCGACCATCGTCGAGCGCGACAACCGGCGGACGATGCGAATCGTCAACAGCACCATGATCGTTCCGACGACCGCCGACATGAACCGCCAGCCGAGCGGCGAATAGCCGAACATCCATTCGCCGATGGCGATGAACCACTTGCCGACCGGCGGGTGCACGATCAGCCCGTAGCCGGGGTTGTCCTCGATCCAGTTGCCGCCGGTGAGTACCTGCCAGGCCTGCGGCACGTAATGCTTCTCGTCGAAGACGGGGGTGTGATTGTCGGTCGGGCTGGTCAGGTTCCAGAATCGGGTGACACCCGCGATGGCCGTGATGACCAGCGTGACGATCCAGCCCCGCAGTCGGTCGGGGGCGCCGAAGATCGGCAACGGGATCTCGGGCCCCGGCGCGCCGCCCATCGCTGCGGAGGTGCCAGGTGCCGGCGCCGGTGCAGCCGGATGGGGAGCAGTAGGTGCCGACACCCGGCCAATCGTAGGCTGTTGCACGGTGAAGGCGGTGGACGGTGGCTGACGGCGTAGGAGAAACGGACGCGCTCGCGGGTGCGGGCGGGTCCGGACCGGCGATTCCGCCGGGCACGCTGGTGCTGGCGGCCACGCCGATGGGGCAGTATGGCGATGCGTCGCCGCGGCTGGCGGCGGCGCTGGCGTCCGCCGATGTGGTGGCAGCCGAGGACACCCGCCGGACGAAGGCGCTGGCCGCCGCGTTGGGCGTGACCATCGGCGGCCGGGTGATCAGCTACTACGACCAGGTCGAGGCCAGCCGGACGCCGGATCTGGTGGCCGAGATCGCGGCCGGTTCGTCGGTCCTGGTGGTCACCGACGCCGGCATGCCCTCGGTCAGTGATCCCGGATACAAACTCGTGGCGGCCTGCGTCGAGGCCGGCCTGCCCGTGACCTGTCTGCCCGGGCCGTCGGCGGTGACCACCGCGCTGGCCGTCTCGGGGCTGCCGATGGAGCGGTTCTGCTTCGAGGGTTTCGCGCCGCGCAAGTCGGGCGCGCGGAAGAAGTGGTTTGCACCGCTGGCGACCGAGCCGCGGACGGCGGTGTTCTTCGAGGCCCCGCATCGGCTCGCCGACTGCCTGGCCGATGCCGTGGCGGTGCTTGGGCCGGATCGCCGCGCCGCGGTGTGCCGGGAGCTGACCAAGACCTATGAAGAGGTGCGCCGCGGCACGCTCGGGGAGCTCGCGGAATGGGCCGCGGATGGGGTGCGCGGCGAGATCAGTGTGGTGCTCGCAGGCGCCGAGTCGACTCCACCGTCGGTGGCGGACCTGGTCGGCGAGGTGAACGAACTGGTCGGCGGCGGCACCCGGCTGAAGGATGCCTGCGCCGAGGTGGCCGCCCGGGCCGGGGTATCGCGCCGCGAACTCTATGAGGCGGTGCTGGCCGCGCGCTGACAGCGGAAGGGTTGGCGGTGCGCTAGCGCATCGGGGCCGGGTCGCCCAGATGCGCGTTCAGGACCCGCTTGGCGCCGTCCGGGATGGCCCGGGCCGACTCGGTCTCGAGATCCGCTGCAACGCAGACGGTCTTGGCGAGGGCCACGCGCTTGCCCCAGGCGTCGAGCATCTCGTAGTCGAAGGTGAACGACGATTCGCCGACGCGGCTCACCCAGATGAGCACCTTGGCAGGATCGGGCGAATAGTGCAGCGGCCGCACGTATTCGATGTCCTGGCGGGCGATCAGGATCGGTCCCAGCACGGCGCGACTGTCGCCGTCGAACCACAGATCCATCGCGCGGACGCGAGTCTCCTCCAGGAGGCGGGCGAACTGCACGTTGTTGACGTGGTTCAGCGGATCCATATCGCCCCAGCGCAGCTGCAGCTCGATCGCCGTCGGATTGTTCTCACTGTCGGACACGCACTGCACTGTAGGCGACCGGAAACGGCCCTCGATCAGTCGGTGACGGCGATTGTGACCTGCGGCTTAGAACCGTCGCCGGTGTGGGCGATGCGATCCCACGCGGCATCGACCAGTGGTTGCAGCAGCAGGTCGCCCAGCTGGCGCATCAGCACATCCACCACCTGGGTGGACTCCGGGCGCCGGGTTGACGCCAGGCCGGCGCTGCGCATCGCGGCGACCTCGTGCCGGGTCAACTCGACCAGGGCATCGACGAGATGGATATTGCGTTCGGACGGGTCGAGGATCGCCCGGCGGAGATACTGCACGACCGTGGGATTGTCGGCCAGCATCTCGCGTACCGCGGCGTCACGCGCCGCCGCGACGGTCGCGGCATTTCCGTGCGGATCAACCGAATTGACCGTCTGCGAGAAGTAGTCGACGACGAGCTGATCGACCGAGTCGCGCAGGCCGGCCTTGGTCTTGTAGTGGTGCTGGACGAGCCCGAGGGTGACACCGGCGGCGGTGGCGATCGCGCGCAGCGACACGCGTTCCTCGCCGTGCTCGGCGTAGAGGTCCAGGGCGGCATTGCGGATCCGTGCCTTGGCGGTCAGATCGTCATCGGTCGCTCGGGGATTGACCACCCTGCCTCCTTCTTCGCTGCTCGCCGGATGCCGAAATCCTAGGTCAGGTGGACGTGTGACTCAGACAACTGTACCGGCGCATCTTTTCCGATACACACGTATAGTGCACTGGGTACCTGACCCAGTCCAGAAGATCAATTGGAGATCCGATGTCACAGCTGTTTCCCGACTACCGGCCCACCTGGGAGACCGACGCGCACCGTGACCTGCGCCGGCACGCCGCCGACTTCATCAAGAAGGAAGCGTCGCCGCATCGCGAGCGCTGGTCGCAGCAGCACGCCGTCGACCGCGAGTTCTGGAACAAGGCCGGCGACGCCGGACTCCTCGGGCTCGATCTCGATGAGAAGTGGGGTGGCGCGGGCGGCGACTTCGGCATGCAGGCCGTGGTCCAGGAAGAGCTGATCTACGCGCACGACAACGGATTCGGCTTCTCGGTGCATTCGCCGATCGTCTCGAAGTACCTCGAGAACTACGGCAACGACCAGCAGCGGGCCCGCTGGCTGCCGGGTGTCATCAGTGGCGAACTGGTGGCGGCGATCTCGATGACGGAGCCGGGGACCGGTTCGGATCTGCAGTCCGTGCGCACCACCGCGATTCGCGACGGCGACCATTACGTCATCAACGGCTCGAAGACCTTCATCTCCAACGGAACCCACTGCGACCTGCTGGTGATCGTCGCCAAGACCGATCCGTCGCAGGGCGCCGCGGGTGTCTCGTTGATCGTCGCCGAGACGAAGGATCTGCCCGGATTCGAGCGCGGCCGCGTCCTCGAGAAGATGGGGCAGCATGCCCAGGACACGCGCGAGCTGTTCTTCACCGACATGCGGGTTCCGGTGGCGAATCTCCTTGGCGAGCAGGAGGGCCTGGGCTTCTACCAGCTGATGGGCGAGCTCGCCCGCGAGCGGCTGATCATCGCGTCGGTGTGTTCGGCGCTGGCCGAGGCCGCGATCCTGGAGGCGCTGCAGTACTCGAAGGATCGTGAAGCGTTCGGACGGCCGATCGGCAAGTTCCAGCACAATGCGTTCGTGCTGGCGGAGTGCAAGACCGAGGCGTTCGCGATCAAGTGCACCGTCGACACCGCCATCCAGCAGTACATCGACGGCCACAACGATCCGGCCACAGCGTCGATGGCCAAGCTGTTCGCCGCCGAGACCAGCGACAAGATCGTCGACCGCTGCCTGCAGCTGTTCGGTGGCTACGGCTACATGATGGAGTACCCGATCGCCAACATGTACACCGGATCTCGCGTCAACCGCATCTACGGCGGTACCAGCGAGATCATGAAGGAGATCATCTCCCGCTCGATGTAGTCCGCGTTACGGCACGGTCGGCGACGAGGCCGCGAGCGCCAGGATGCTCGCGGCCTTGTCCCGGCACTCCTGCCATTCGCGTTCGGGGATCGAGTCGATGGTGATTCCGCCGCCGACGCCGAGCGCCGTGGACCCGTCGGGCGCAATCTCGACCGTCCGGATGGCGACATTGAGATCGATGCCGTCGGGCGTCGCGACTCCGATTGCACCGCAATAGAAATCGCGACCACGCTGTTCCCAGCCGCGCAGCAGTTCGAGGGCGCGCCGTTTCGGCGTGCCGGTGACCGAGGCGGGCGGGAAGGTGGCGGCCATCAGCTCGGTGTCGGTGGTGCCGGCCCGCAGCCGGGCCTGCACCATCGACACCAGATGCCAGACGCCGGGTGCCGGATGGATCGCCAGCAGCTCGGGAACCGTCACACTGCCAGGGACGGCGACGCGGCCGAAGTCGTTGCGGACCAGGTCGACGATCATGATGTTCTCGGCGACGTCCTTGACCGAGGCGCGCAGCTCGGCGGGATCGGCCGCGGCCGGCAGCGTGCCCTTGATCGGGCTGGACTCGACCCGGTCGCCGCGGCGGCGCACGAAGGTCTCCGGCGAGAACGACGCGATCGCACCCCAATCACCCTGCAGATAGGCCGATTTCACCGCCGACATGGTGTCGGCGCCGTCGGCGAAGAGGTCTATCGGGTTACCGGTCAGTGATCCGCGATAGGCGGTGCACACGCATGCCTGGTAGACCTCGCCGGCGCGGATGGCGTCCAGGCACTGCTCGATGGCGAATAAATGTGGTTGCTTCGGCGGCGGTGCCCAGTCGGCCGACCAGCCCGATCCGGCCGCACCCGTCAGTGCCGATCCCACCCAGTCGGGAACCGTTGTGGCGTTGACGGATTCGTACCACCAGCGGCCGTCTCGGTCGAGGCGCAGGATCTCGTCGGTGATGCCGCCGACGGCCGCGCCGTCGAATCGGTAGGCGCCGAACCACCACCCGGACAGGGCTTCTGGGATCGGCTCACCCTCGGCGATCGCGATCGACGGGGCGACCACCGCCGACGAACCGAGCCAGTCGCCGATCAGCGCGGCCGGAGGAGCGGCGCCGAGCTGCCGAGCGCGTTGATCGAGTGCGCGCAGGACCGCGGTCGCCGGTGCAGCGGGCCCGAGGTCAGTCGCGAACCGCGCCACGCGGCATCAGCCCTCCTCGGGCGCCACGTACCGGGGGAAGACCGGGCTGGGCTTGGGCAGCACGGCGCCGGCCGACAGGCGGTCGCCGATGGCGCTGAAGTCGCGTCGATCCTGCGGCACCTCAAGCAGATCCAGGATCTTGGCCGACGATTCCGGCATCACCGGCTGGGTCAGCAGCGACACGATGCGGACCACCTCGGCGCAGACATAGAGCACCACGCCGGTGCGGGCCAGGTCGGTTTTCGCGAGCTTCCACGGCTCCTCGGCCGAGATGTACCGGTTGGTCTCCGCGAGCACCTCCCAGATCGCCTCGAGCGCGAGATGCAGTGCCTGCTGGTCGAAATGCGCGCGTACCCGGTCGAGCAGACCGTCCGCGCGGGCCAGCAATGCGGTGTCGGTGTCGGACAGCTGCTCCGGCGCCGGCACCACCGAGTCGAAGTACTTGCCGATCATCGACAGCGTGCGCTGCGCGAGATTGCCGAATTCGTTTGCCAGGTCGGCATTCATCCGCGACACGATCGCCTCATGCGAGTACGAGCCGTCCTGGCCGTAGGGCACCTCGCGCAGGAAGAAATAGCGCACCGGGTCGACGCCGAACTCGTCCATCATCGCGTTCGGGTCGACGACGTTGCCGACCGACTTGCTCATCTTCTGGCCCTTGTTGAACAGGAAGCCATGGGCGAAAACGCGTTTCGGCAGTTCGATGCCCGCGCTCATCAGGAAGGCAGGCCAGTACACGCAGTGGAAGCGGACGATGTCCTTGCCGATGATGTGCAGATTCGCCGGCCAGTAATGCGCCAGTCGATCCTCGTCGTCGGGAAAACCGGCGCCGGTGAGGTAGTTGGTGAGTGCGTCGACCCAGACGTACATGACGTGTCCGTCGGCATCGGGGACCTTGACTCCCCAGTCGAAGGTGGTGCGCGAGATCGACAGGTCACGCAGGCCGCTGCCGACAAAGCTGACGATCTCGTTGCGCCGGGTGTCGGGTCCGATGAACTCCGGATGCTCGGCGTAGTGCGCCAGCAATTTGTCTTGGTAGGCAGAGAGTTTGAAGAAGTAGCTCTCTTCCTCGGTCCACTCGACCGGGGTCCCGGTCTCGGTCGCGATCCGAGTGCCGTCCTCGGCGACGGTGGTGTCGTCCTCGGTATAGAAGGCCTCGTCGCGCACCGAGTACCAGCCGGAATAGCGGTCGAGATAGATGTCGCCGTTGGCCTCCATGCGGCGCCAGATCTCTTGGCTGGCAACGTGATGGTCGGCGTCGGTGGTGCGGATGAACCGGTCGAACGAGCTGCCGAGCCGCTCCTGCAGTTGCTTGAACGCGGCCGTGTTGCGGGCGGCGAGCTCGGCGGTGTCGACGCCCTCGTTGCGCGCCGTCTGCCACACCTTCTGGCCATGTTCGTCGGTCCCGGTCAGGAAGAAGACGTCGAAGCCGTCGAGCCGCTTGAAGCGAGCGATGGCGTCGGCGGACGCGTACTCGTAGGCGTGCCCGATATGCGGGGCGCCGTTGGGGTATGCGATGGCGGTCGTCACGAAATAGCTGGGTTTGTCGGTGACGGTGGAGGCAGGGCCGTTGGACGCGGGCGTGTTCATGATCTGGCCAGCTTATCGGGATGCGCCGCTCGCGGTTCGGTGGGCACAATGTGCCGTATGGCTCCGGTGCAACGGGCATTCGCCCAGGTAGACGTGTTCACTTCCGGTCCGCTCAGCGGCAATCCGGTGGCGGTGGTGCTCGACGGCGACGGCCTGTCGACCGAGCAGATGCAGCGGTTCGCCAATTGGACCAACCTGTCGGAGACCACCTTCTTCTGCGCCCCGACCGAGCCGACCGCCGATTACCGCCTGCGCATCTTCACCCCGGGCACCGAGCTGCCATTCGCCGGACACCCCACGCTGGGCAGCGCTGCGGCCTGGCTCGCGATGGGCAAGGAGCCCAAGGGCGCCGACATCGTTCAGGAATGCGGGGCCGGTCTGGTGACGATCCGCCGCGACGGCGAGGACCTCACGTTCGCAGCGCCGCCGCTGGTGCGATCCGGTCCTCTGGATGCGGACACGCTGGGTCGGGCCGCGGCCGGTCTGGGGCTGTCGCCCTCCGACATCACCGCGTCGGCGTGGGTCGACAACGGCCCGGGCTGGCTCGGGCTGATGCTGACATCGGGGGAGCGGGTGCTGCAGTTGCAGCCGGACTTCGCCGCGATCGGCGATCTCATGATCGGCGTGATCGGGCCGTACCGGGACGGCTCGGATGCCCCGGACTATGAGGTGCGGGCGTTCGCCCCGGGGGTCGGCGTGCCGGAGGATCCGGTGACCGGCAGCCTGAACGCGGGCCTGGCGGTGTGGCTGCGCGGCGAAGAGCAGGTGCCCGATCGGTACGTCGCCGCGCAGGGTGCGGCGCTCGGCCGCGCCGGCCGGCTCCGGATCTGCGACGACGGCACCGATGTGTGGGTCGGCGGGGTCAGCGACATCACCATCACCGGCACCGTTCGTATATAGATAGCCACCTATAGTTCGGCACATGCCGCGTAAGCCCCTGCCGCCGGATCCGGAACCGCTCGCCCCGTTGATCGATGCGCATACGCATCTGGCCGCGTGCGGCGGCCGGGACGCGCAGTCGGTGGCCGAGATCCTCGATCACGCGGAACGGGTGGGCGTGCGGGCCGTGGTCACGGTGGCCGACGACATGGTCGACGCCCGCTGGGCGATCAAGGCGGCCGAATGGGACCCGCGCGCTTACGCCGCGGTCGCGCTGCATCCGACGCACGCCCACGAGCTGACTGATGACGCGAAGGCGGAGCTCGAGGCGATGGCCGCGCATCCGCGGGTCGTCGCGGTCGGCGAGACCGGGCTCGACTACTACTGGCCGGCCAGGTCGGACGACGCCGCGCCGATCGAGCAGCAGCACGAGGCCTTCGCCTGGCATATCGATCTGGCAAAGCAGGTCGGCAAGCCGCTGATGATCCACAACCGCGAGGCGGACAAGCCGGAGAGCGCGTCGTCTACCGCCGATCTGTTGGACATCCTGGAGCGCGAGGGTGCGCCGGAGACCGTGATCATGCATTGCTTCTCCGGCGATGTGGCGGCGGCCGAGGAATGCGTCCGGCGCGGCTATCTGCTGAGCTTCTCGGGCACCGTCAGCTTCACGAACGCCACGGTCCTGCAGGACGCTGCCCGGGTGGTCCCCGATGAGTTGCTGCTCGTCGAGACCGATGCGCCCTATCTGACACCGCATCCGTATCGGGGCCATCCGAATCAGTCGTATTGCGTGCCGTACACGGTCCGGGCATTGGCCGAAATCCGTGGCCAGACCGCCGAGCAGGTGGCCGAGATGGTGACCGCGAACGCCGAACGCGCCTATCGGATATCGACGGATTGAGGAAAATTAGCTGATAGCTAGCACTTGACCTGGGTTTTTACCGTTTCGTTTGGCAACCTTGCCTTTTCTCGTTATCGTACTGTGACCGTTCTCGATGGTCGCAGGCTGGGGCGCAGCTCCCCTCGACGAAGCAATGCCGTTAGACCAACAGGAATACACCCGTGTCTATATTCGCTCGACTCAACCATTCGACCTCCAACCTCACCCGCATCGCGATCGCGGCTCTGCTCGCCACCGTCCTGGTCGGCGGCATTCTCGCCGTGGTGATGTACAAGAAGGTGAGCATCGACGTCGACGGCAAGACGGTCACCCTCACCACGATGCGCAGCTCGGTGAAGGGGATCCTCGAAGAGGAGGGCTACAAGGTCCGCCACGGCGACATCGTCGAGCCGTCGGCGTCGGCATCGGTGAGCGACGGGCAGCACATCGTGCTGCGTCGGCAGAAGACCTTGACGGTGGATGTGGACGGCCAGAGCCGCACCATCACCACCAACGCCTCGACCGTGGATCAGGCCCTCGATGAGCTGGGTCTCGCGGCCCCGGCCAACGACGTCGAGCAGCCGCGGGCGGAGACCCTGCCGGTAGCCGGCGGTCAGCTGACCGTTCAGCTGCCCAAGGCGGTCAAGCTGGTCGACGCAACCGTTACGTCGTCGCCCGACCTCGGCGCGAGCAACGTCGGCGACCTGCTGGCTCGCCTGGGCGTGCCGCTGGCCCCGACCGACCAGGTCGAGCCGGACGCCAGCACCCCGATCACCGCCGGCATGACCATCGACGTCACCCGGATCCGGACCAGCACCGTGCAGCTCAACGAGCCGGTCGCGCCGCCGCAGATCAAGACCAACGACCCGAACATGATCAACGGTCGGACGAAGGTCACCGACCCCGGCAAGCCGGGCGAGCAGAACGCGACCTACGAGATCACCACGATCAACGGCAAGCAGACGGAGAAGAAGCTCGTCAACGCCGTCGTGCTCAGCCCGGCCGTGCCCGCCCATGTCACCGTCGGCACCAAGCCCGGCGCGCCGTTCGTGCCGGCCGGCAGCGTATGGGACCAGCTGGCGTCGTGCGAATCGACCGGCAACTGGGCCATCAACAGCGGTAACGGCTTCTACGGCGGCATCCAGTTCGACCAGAACACCTGGGATCGCTGGGGCGGCCAGGAGTACGCGCCCCGCCCGGACCTGGCGACGCGCGAGGAGCAGATCGCGATCGCGACGAAGACGCTTGCCGCCCAGGGCTGGGGCGCTTGGCCGTCCTGCTCGTCGAGGCTGGGTCTGCGCTGAACGACGACACAGACAACAAACCCAGGCTGCTCGGCCCCGCGGAGATCCGCGATCTGGCCGAGCAGCTTGGCGTCCGGCCCACGAAGACGCTGGGCCAGAACTTCGTTCATGACGCGAACACCGTCCGCAAGATCGTCGCGGCCGCCCGCGTCGGCGCCGACGACGTGGTGCTGGAGGTCGGTCCCGGACTCGGCTCGCTGACACTGCCGCTGCTGGGCGCCGCGCGCGAGGTGATCGCCGTGGAGATCGATCCGCCGCTCGCGCGACAGCTGCCGAAGACGGTCGCCGTCCAGGCGCCCGCACAGGCCTCGGCTTTGACGGTGCTCAACAAGGACGCGCTCGCGGTCTCGGCCGACGAGATACCCACGCCGCCCACGGCGTTGGTGGCCAATCTGCCCTACAACGTGGCCGTCCCGGTGCTGCTGCATCTGCTGGCCGAACTCCCGACCATCACGACCACGCTGGTGATGGTGCAGAAGGAGGTCGCCGATCGGCTGGCCGCCGGCCCGGGCTCGAAGATCTACGGCGTGCCGAGCGTGAAGGCGCGCTACTTCGGCACGGTCGCCACCGCCGGCACGGTCGGCCGCAATGTCTTCTGGCCGGAACCGAAGGTCGAGTCGGCCCTGGTGCGCATCGATCGTCATGCGCAGCCGCCGTGGTCCATGGACGAGCAGACCCGGCGTGCGGTGTTCGCCGTGGTCGACGCCGCATTCGCGCAGCGGCGCAAGACGCTGCGGGCTGCGCTGGCGGGGTGGGCGGGTTCAGCCGATCGGGCCGGGCGGCTGCTGGCCGAGGTCGGCATCGATCCGCAGCTGCGGGGCGAGCGGTTGGACGTCGACGGCTACGTGCGACTGGCGGCGGCTCATGCCGCGTCCGCGGAGCCGACCAGAGATAACAGCGGCCGCGGCCGTTAGGCTGTTACCTCGTGTTGTCAGCCAGCGGCGAGGTCACCGTCCGGGTCCCCGCGAAGATCAATCTGCATCTCGGTGTCGGTGATGCCCGCGATGACGGCTACCACGAACTGACCACCGTCTTCTCCGCCGTTTCGCTGTACGACGAGATCCGGGTGCAGGCCGCGGACTCCTTGACCGTGCGCACCACCGGCGATGGCGCCGTCGCCGAGCTGCCCACCGGAACCGACAACCTCGCCGGGCGGGCCGCGGAGATGCTCGCCGCGCATGTCGGGCGAGACCCGGACGTGGCGATCGACATCACCAAGCACATTCCCATCGCCGGCGGCATGGCCGGCGGCAGCGCCGATGCCGCCGGAACGCTGGTGGCGCTGGATCGACTGTGGCGCACCCGGGTTGAGTCTCGCGATCTACACGACATCGCCGCCCGGCTGGGCAGCGACGTGCCGTTCCTTCTGCACGGTGGTACGGCGCTGGGCACCGGCCGCGGGGAGAACCTGATGCCGGTGCTCTCGCGCGGCGAACTGCATTGGGTGATCGCGGTCGCCGGATTCGGGCTGTCGACCCCGGAGGTCTACCGCGAGCTGGACCGGCTGCGCGAGAACAACGATCAGCGCATCGGCAAGCCGGACGAGTTGCTGCAGGCGCTGGCCTCTGCGGATCCGCATCGGGTTGCGCCGTTGCTGGCCAACGATCTTCAGGCAGCCGCGGTGTCGCTGCAGCCGTCGCTGCGCCGGACCCTGCGCGCGGGTGTCGAGGCCGGGGCGTTGGCCGGTATCGTGTCGGGATCCGGTCCGACCTGCGTCTTCCTGTGCTCGGGGGCGCAGGCCGCGGTGAGCGTCGCCGCGGAGTTGGCGGGCGCCGGGGTGTGCAAGTCGGTGCGGACGGCCGCGGGCCCGATGCACGGAGCGCTGGCGGTGCATTCGTGAGCGAGCGCAGCGCGCGAACCATTCGGCACAGTGCCGTGGTGCCTCATGTGCGCCCGGAGCGAAGCGAGTACGTGCATGAGTAACCTGATCAGTGCCGAGAAGATCTCGAAAAGCTTTGGTATCAAACACCTTCTCGACGGCGTCAGCCTCGGCGTGCAGCGCGGCGACCGGATCGGCGTCGTCGGCCTGAACGGCGGCGGCAAGACGACGCTGCTGGAGATCCTGGCCGGCATCGAACCCCCGGACAGCGGTCGGGTCGCCCGGCTGACGGACCTGCGGATGGCCGTCGTCACGCAGCGCGGTGAGCTGCCGGACGGCGCCAGTGTCGGCGACGTGGTGCTGGGGGATCTCGGGGTCGACGAGCATGAGTGGGCCGGCGATGCCCGCATCCGAAATGTGCTCGCGGGCATCGGTATCGACGTGCTGGGTCTGGATACGTCGGTGAGCGATCTGTCCGGCGGCGAGCGGCGCCGGGTGGCGCTCGCCGCCGCGCTGGTGCGCGAGCTGGATCTGCTCATCCTCGATGAGCCGACCAACCATCTCGACATCGAGGGCGTGCAGTGGCTGGCCGACCATCTGGTCTCCCGTGGCAGCGCGCTGATCGTCGTCACCCACGACCGCTGGTTCCTGGACGCCGTCGCCACCCAGACCTGGGAGGTGCGCAGCGGCACCGTGGACGCGTATGAGGGCGGCTACAACGACTGGATCTTCGCCCGCGCCGAACGGGCCCGCCTCGCCGACGCCGCCGAGGAGCGCCGTCGCAACCTGGCGCGTAAAGAATTGGCGTGGTTGCGTCGCGGTCCGCCCGCGCGGACCTCGAAGCCGCGGTACCGGGTCGAGGCCGCCGAGAAACTGATCGCCGACGTGCCCGAGCCGCGAGACTCGGTGGCACTCACCGCGTTCGCCAAGCGCCGGTTGGGCCGGATCGTCATCGAACTCGAGGACGCTCGGCTGACCACGCCCGACGGCCGGGAGCTGGCCGCCGACCTCACCTGGCGGCTCACCCCCGGGGAGCGCGTCGGCCTGGTCGGTATCAACGGTTCCGGCAAGACGACGCTGTTGCGTGCCCTCGGCGGCGAGATCGATGTCGCCCCGGGACGGCGGGTGCAGGGGCAGACTGTCTCGATCGGCTGGCTGCGCCAGGAACTCGACGATCTGCCGACCGACCTGCGGGTGCTGGCCGCAGTCCAGGAGATCGCCGACCGGATCACGGTGGGCGACAAGGAGATCTCCGCCGGCCAGCTCGCCGAGCGATTGGGATTCTCGCCGGCCAAGCAACGCACGCCGGTGGGTGACCTGTCGGGCGGCGAGCGCCGTCGGCTGCAGCTGACGCGCATCCTGATGTCGCAGCCCAACGTCTTGCTGCTCGACGAGCCGACGAACGACCTCGATATCGACACCCTGCAGCAGTTGGAGGATCTGCTCGACGGCTGGGCCGGCACGCTGGTGGTGATCAGCCACGACCGGTACCTGATCGAGCGGATCTGCGACAGCACCTGGGCGTTGTTCGGTGACGGCAAGTTGACCAACCTGCCCGGCGGAATCGAGCAGTACCTGAAGCGGCGCAAGGAGATCACCGCATCCGGCGGTGCCGGCAAGATCGTCGCGTCGCCGACCGCCTCGTCGGCCAAACCTGAACCCGCCACGAAGCCACGCGATGCGGCCGCCGAGCGTGACGCGCACAAGGCGATGAAGCGTCTGGAGCGGCAGATCGACAAGCTCGATGAGCGCGAGGCGTCGCTGCACGATCAGCTTGCCGCGGCCGCCACGGACCCCGACAAGCTGATTGACCTCGGTGCCGAGCTCAAAACCGTTGTCGCCGACAAGGAGTCGGCGGAGGAGCAGTGGATGGACCTCGCCGAGGAGTGGAGCTGACCGCTATTCGCCGACGATCTTGGCGACCAGCGCGGCATCCACGTCGTCCAGGCTCGCGGGGTCGAAGCCCGGATTGCGATCCTTGTCGACCAGCACCGCCCGCACGCCCTCGGCGAAATCCGTTGTTGCCGTGATGTGTTCGGCTGCGTAGAGCTCGCGATCGAAGCACTGGTCCAGGCTGGACTGCCCACCGAGCTCGAGCATCCGGGCGGTGACCGCGAGGCTGGTCGGCGATGCGCCGGCCAGCAGCGCGAGCTGCTCCTGCGCCCACTCGTCGTTCGCACCCTGCAGCCCGCCGATGATCGCGGGAACCGAGACATCGTCGAAGTATGCGGCGATCTTGGACAGCGGGATGTCGGTGGGCGGTGGCACCTCGGCGTGTTCGCGCAGCACATCGCCGAGCGGCGCGCCGGAGCGAATGGCGTCGGCGACGGCCGGCAGTCGGTCGCTCGGTACGAAATGCGTTGCCAATCCTACGGTCACCGCGTCCGCGCCCCTGATACGCGCGCCCGTCAGTCCGAGCCACATGCCGATTCCCGCGGGCAGGCGCGGGAGGAAGTAGGTGGCGCCGATGTCGGGGAAGAATCCGATCGCGGTCTCCGGCATCGCGATCAGCGCCTTCTCGGTGACGACGCGGATCTCGCCGTGCACGCTGATCCCGAGCCCGCCGCCCATCGCGGCGCCGTCGATCAACGCGACGTAGGGCTTCGGATAGTTGGCGATCAGCTGATCGAGCCGGTATTCCGAGCTGAAGTAGCGGGTGATCGCCGCGGTGTCGCCGCTCATCGCGTTGTCGCGGATCGCGCGGATGTCGCCCCCGGCGCAAAAAGCGCGGTCGCTGGCCGAGGTCACGAGCACCAGCTCTACTGGGGGATCGTCGGCCCAATTAGTGAGGATGGGTAACATTTCATCAACCATTGTTTGGTCGAGGGCGTTGAGCGCCTGAGGTCGGTCCAGGATGATCTCACCGACACCGTGTGCAATTAGGGTCCGTATGAACGACATGCAGACACGGTATCGGCCTACTGTTCGTGTGGGCGAGGCAACACTATTCTGCTAATGTGAACAACTGTCTGGGTCAGATGACCTAGTCGGTTGCTTCGGAGAGGGGGGATTGTCAATGTCAAGAATTGCTGTGGAGGATCGGCGATCGCTGCTGCTTGATGCCGCTTTCCGGGTGATCGCGCGGAGCGGCGTAGAGGGTGCGACGACTCGCGCCATCTGCGGTGAAGCAAATATGGCGCAGGCCAGCTTCCACTACGCGTTCGAATCCCGCGACGAACTGCTCGCCGAGCTGGTCCAACGGGGGACGACGGCGGAGATGAGTGCCGTGAGCGCGCCACTGGTGTCGGAAGAGCTCGCCGAGGCGTTCGAATCGGGTGATATCCGGCTTGCGCTGAAGGCCGGGCTCAACGCCTATGTCGATCATCTGGTGGAAGATCCGGAGCGCGAACAGGCACTGCTCGTTCTCGCGCAGTACGCGCGACGTACCCCCGGTCTCGAGCCGATGGCGGCGCAGATGTACCAGCGCTATTACGAGATGGCCGAGATGCTGCTGATCGCCGGCGCCCAGACATGCAACGTCGACTGGGATACGCCGCCGGCCGAGCTGGCGCCGATCGCGATCGCCGCCACGGATGGCATCACGCTGGCCTATCTGGCCCATGGCGATCGCGCGATCGCCGACCGGATCGTCGACGAGACCGTGGAGACACTGCTGCGCCACATCCGCGAGACGCCGCGGGAGTGACGGTGCAGGCAGGATGAGCACGACGGTGCAGGGCCCGCCGCGGGCCGAGGTGTCATCGCGGTGGGTCGGTCTCTTCGCCGTTGCTTGGTTGGGGATTTGGCTCGCTCAGCTGACACCGTTTCAGCTGCTGCTGCCGCAGCAGATCAATCACTACCTGGGGATCGGCGACACGCTTCGCCAGGACAACTGGCATCACAGCCTGACTCAATTCGGTTTGGTCTCCGGGGTTTCGGCGATCTGCGCCCTGATCGCGTTCCCGCTCGCCGGCTCGCTGAGCGACCGCACCACAAGCCGTCTCGGTCGACGACGCCCCTGGATCATCGGCGGCCTGGTGGTGTTCGCCGTTGCCCTGGTCGTGCTCGGAGTGCAGAACACGTTGTGGGGCATCACGATCGGTTGGGCCGTCGCGATCACCGGCTTCTCCGTGTGCTCGGCCGCGCTGACGGCATTGATCAGCGATCAGGTGCCGGTGGAGCAGCGCGGCGTGGTGTCGAGCTGGGTGTCGGCGCCGCAGGCGGTGGGCGTCATCATCGGTATCGCCCTGGTCTCCGCACTCGGTGCCGGTCCGGTCCTGGGTTATACGCTGGCCGCGATCCTGTTGCTGGCGTGCGTCATTCCGTTCGTCATGTGGGTCAATGATCCGCCGGTGGACAACCATCTGCCGTCGTTGACGGTGCGCCGCCTGCTCGGCGAGCTCTGGATCTCGCCGCGCGAACAGCCCGACTTCGGCTGGACGCTGCTGGGCCGGATCCTGGTCAACATCGGCAACGCACTGGGCACGTCGCTGCTGCTGTTCTTCCTGCAGTTCGGTCTGCATATCCACGACCCCAACGGCCCGTTGCTGATCGTCACCGCGGTCTACATGATCTTCGTCATCGGAGCCGCCCTGGGTGGCGGCGTGCTGAGCGACCGGATCGGCCGCCGGAAGCCGTTCGTTCTGGCGGCCGGAGTCTGTCAGGGCGGCGCGGCGATCGTGATCGCCTGCGTGCAGAACCTGCCGGCGACAATGGTGGCCGCGGCGCTGCTGGGCGCGGGCTTCGGCTGCTTTCTCGCGGTCGATCAGGCGCTGGCGACGCAGGTGCTGCCGGATGCCGCGCATAGTGGAAAAGACCTGGGAATCATGAACATCGCGATGGCCGTGCCGCAGGCGATCGGTCCGCTGCTGGGTGCGTGGGTGATCGACGCGTTCGGGGGCTTCGCGGCCCTGTTCGTCGCATCGGCCGTGCTCGGAATAGCGGGCGGTGCCGCAGTGCTGCCGGTGAAGGGAGTCCGATGATGGAGATGACATCTGCGGCGGATCTGGACGCGCTGCTGGCCATCGATCCGCCGCGCGCCCGGCTCTGGGACAACGACCCGGGCCTGTACTGGGCGACGTTGGACGGCGCCACCTGGGGCCTGGACAATCCCGTTGCGGCCCTGAGTCTTCCGGCGCTGCGGCACAACATCGCCGACATCGCCGCCCGGGCCGGCGGTGTGCCCATCCGCGTGGCATCGAAATCGCTGCGGGTGCGGCCGATCATCGACGCGCTGGTGCGACTCGACAATGTCGTCGGCGTACTGGCCTATGACCTTGCTGAGGCGATCTGGCTGGCGACCGATACCGGCGATCGGGCGGGCATCGACGACGTGCTGCTCGGTTATCCCACCGCGAATCGCGGCGCGATCGGCGATCTGTGCGCCAATCCGCAGGCGCTGCAACGCGTCACGCTGCTCGTCGACAGCATCGAGGAGCTCGACCTTATCGACTCGGTCTGCCCGCCGGGCTCCCGCGACGAGATCCGAATCGCGATCGATCTGGACGCGTCGCTGCGTCTGCCGGGCGTGGGCGATCTCGGCGTGCTGCGCTCGCCGATTCACACGCAGGGCGAGGCGGTGTCGCTCGCCAGCGCGATCGTCGCGCGCGCCGGCTTCCGGCTGGTCGGCGTCATGTCCTACGAGGCGCAGGTCGCTGGAGTCGGCAACGATGTCCCTGGAAAGACGTTGGAGAATCACGCGATTCGGGCGATGCAGGGCTATTCGATGCGGGAGCTGCGGCATCGACGCAGCCGGATCATCGACGAGATCGGGCAGCTGGCCGACCTGGAGATGGTGAACGCCGGCGGCACTGGGTCGATCGAGGCGACCGCCAAGGATCGGTCCGTCACCGACATCGCCGTCGGCAGCGGCTATTTCGGCGGCCATCTGTTCGACAACTATCAGCATTTCCAGCCCGCGCCGGCGGTCGGTTTCGGACTCGCCGTGGTGCGCAAGCCGCGTCGAGACGTGGTCACCTGTCACGGCGGCGGCTGGATCGCGTCCGGCCCGCCCGGCGTCGACCGGCTGCCGCGGGTCGTCTGGCCAGCCGGCCTGGAGTACCAAGATCGCGAGGCGGCGGGCGAGGTGCAGACACCGCTGCGCGGCGAGGCGGCCATCGGAATGCGGGTGGGCGATCGGGTCTGGTTGCGGCACACAAAGTCCGGTGAGCTCAGTGAGCGAATCAATTCAATGACTCTGGTCGATGACGACGCGGCGGTCGGCGAGGCGCCGACCTACCGCGGCGAGGGAAAGGCGTTTGTATGAAGTGGCAGAACTGGGGCCGCACGGAGTCGGCGGCGCCGGCTCACGAGCCGACGCCGAGCAGCGTCGAGGAGATCGCCCAGATCGTCACCACCGCCGCCAAATCGGGCAGGACGGTCAAGACCGCCGGTGCCGGGCATAGCTTTTCTGGTATCGCCGTTCCCGGTGACACGCTGCTGCGCCTGTCGAACCTTCGCGGACTGATCGGTGTCGAGGGCAATCGCGCGACGTTCCGGGCCGGCACACACCTGTACGAGATCCCGGCCCTGCTGGCGCCGTATCAGCTGGCGATGGCCAATCTCGGCGATATCGACAAGCAGACCATCGCCGGCGCGACGTCGACCGGCACCCATGGCACCGGCCTGAACTTCGGCGGCATCAGCACCCAGATCGCGGGTATCGAGCTGGTCGATGGCGTCGGCGAGGTCCGGACCATCACCGAGGGGCCCGAACTGCAGGCGGCCGCGCTGGGTCTGGGTTCGCTCGGCGTCATCACCGCGATCACGCTGGAATGCGTGCCCGCCTTCTCCATCGAGGCGGTCGAGGGGCCGGCCAAGATCGGCGACGTGCTGGCCGACCTGGACCGCTCGATCAACGAGACCGATCATTTCGAGTTCTACTGGTTCCCACATACCGAGGCGGCACTGACCAAACACAATCGGCGGCTGCCCGCGGATGTGCCGGCATCCGGGCCGAGCAAGCTGCGTCGCTACATCGATGACGAGCTGCTGAGCAACCACATGCTC
The DNA here is from genome assembly GCF_000380485.1 of Jongsikchunia kroppenstedtii DSM 45133. Classification (GTDB taxonomy): domain Bacteria; phylum Actinomycetota; class Actinomycetes; order Mycobacteriales; family Mycobacteriaceae; genus Jongsikchunia; species Jongsikchunia kroppenstedtii. The sequence goes on from NZ_AQYG01000043.1 coordinate 164,639, forward strand.
GCAGGCGTCTGCCGCGCGGCGGCACTGGCACCGGTGATCGTCCCGGCGGTGAACGAGGTCTCCGGAAATGCGTTGTCGCACCGGACGATCGTCGCGCCGTCGACCGAGGTCTTCGTGAGCGACCGCAATGTGCGTTTCCGTGAGATGGAGTACGCGATTCCGCTCAACAGTCTCGCCGAGGCGTTCGATGGAGTGCGTAAGGTCATCGACGACAAGGGCTATCGCGTCAGCTTCCCGATCGAGGTGCGGGTGGCCGCGGCCGATGATCTGATGCTGTCGACGGCGTCCGGTCGCAAGAGCGCCTACATCGCCGTGCATCGCTACTACCGCGACAAGCCGGACAACTACTTCCGCGACGTCGAGGCCGTGATGACGAAGCTCGGGGGCCGGCCGCACTGGGGCAAGATGCATACCCGCGACGCCGACTACTTCCGCTCGGTGTATCCGCGCTTCGACGAATTCCTGGCGGTCCGTGATCGTTTCGACCCGAACCGGGTATTCGCGAACGACTACTTGCGCACCGTACTGGGCGACTAGCTGGTGCCACCTGAACGACCGGCTGTGTTATGACGAAGGCACGCAAGGGAAGGCGCCTTAGCGTGCCGTCGTCAACCTCGCCGGATCGTCCAGCTGATCACCAGCTAGGGCGTGTCTCCTAATGATTGGGTGATCGGTCGCTGATGATCGGTGGATGAGTTCTAGGTGTGAGTCGCTCAGTGATGCGCAGTGGGAGCGGATCGAGCCGTTGTTGCCGTCAAACGTTGGGCGGCAAGGGCGTCCGTTCTGCAACAACCGGCAGGTTGTCGAAGCGATCATCTATCGATACCGGACCGGGATTCCGTGGCGTGACCTGCCGTCGGAGGTGTTCGGGCCATGGCAGACGGTGTGGAAACGGCACCGCCGTTACGCCGAGGACGGCACCTGGGACATCGTTCTTGCCGAGGTACTGGCCGATGCTGACGCG
>NZ_AQYG01000044.1 GCF_000380485.1 Jongsikchunia kroppenstedtii DSM 45133
GAGTACGCGCATGAGTGGGCGTCAGCGAGCGAATCATCGAGCACAGGGTGTTTGTGCCTCATGTGCGCACGGAGCGAAGCGAGTACGCGCATGAGCATTTTTCTGTTCGGGTTCTCGCATCGCAGCGCACCGGTGACCGCGCTGGAGCGGCTGGCGGTGTCGGAGTCGGATCGGCCGAAGCTGATCGACGAGCTGCTGACGTCGTCGCAGATCTCCGAGGCGATGATCGTGTCCACGTGCAACCGCGTCGAGGTGTACGCGGTCGTCGATGCGTTCCACCCTGCGCTGGAAGCGATCGGCAAGGTGGTCGGCGACCATTCGGGCATGACGATCAACGAGATGACCCAGCATGCCTACGTGCGGTACTCCGAGGCCGCGATCGAGCATCTGTACACGGTCGCCGCGGGCCTGGATTCGATGGTGGTCGGCGAGCAGCAGATCCTCGGCCAGATCCGCGACGCCTACGCCAGCGCCGACGCGCACAAGTCGGCCGGCCGCGTGCTGCACGAGCTGGCGCAGCAGGCGTTGCGCGTCGGCAAGCGGGTGCACAGCGAGACCGGTATCGACCGCGCCGGCGCCTCGGTGGTGTCGGTGGCGCTCGACCACGCGCGGGCCGTCTCCGGGGTGACCGACTTCCGCAAGGCGGTCGTGGTCGGGGCGGGCGCGATGGGCGGCCTTGCGGCCGCGAACCTGGCGCGCGCCGGCGCCGAGGAGATCGTCGTCGTCAACCGCACGGTCACCAAGGCGCAGCACCTGGCTGAGAACGTCGCCAAGAACCATCCGCAAATCGCTACCCGCGGCGTCGGGCTCGACGAGCTGGCGGAGGTGCTGGCGCAGGCGGACGTGCTGGTGTCGGCCGCCGGGACCACCGCCCCGGTCGTCGGTATCGCAACGGTGCATTCGGCACTGAAGGCGCGGGTCGTCGACCAGCCGATCGTGTTGTGCGACTTGGGACTTCCGCGCAACGTCGATCCGGCCGCCGCCCGGCTGCCCGATGTCGAGGTGATCGATATCGAGGGTCTGCGCGGCGACGCCGGCACGCAGGCAGCCGAGGCGGATGAAGCGGCGGCTCGACGGATCGTGGCCGACGAACTCGCCGACTATCTGGTCCGCCAGCGCCAGGCCGAGGTGACCCCGACGGTGACCGCCCTGCGGCAGCGGGCCGCCGAGGTGGTGGAGGCCGAGATGCTGCGGCTGGAGACCCGGTTGCCGGAGCTGGACGATCCGGCCCGCGACGAGGTTGCCAAGACGGTGCGCCGCGTCGTCGACAAGCTGCTCCATGCGCCGACCGTGCGCGTCAAGCAATTGGCATCCACGCCGCAGGGCGACAGCTACGCCGAGGCCCTGCGCGAACTGTTCGAACTCAAGCCGGGAGCCGCCGAATCGGTCTCGGCCATCGAATCCCCGGAAGGACGAGGACGCGAGTGAGCGCTACACCCCTGCGGATCGGTACTCGCGGATCACTGTTGGCGACCACCCAGGCAGGCACGGTGCGCGACGCACTCATCGCCGCCGGGCATCCCGCTGAGCTGGTGATTATCAAGACCAAGGGCGATGCGTCCGATCGGCCGGTGGCCGAGATCGGGGTCGGCGTGTTCACGGCCGAGCTACGCCGGGCGCTGCACGATGGCGAGGTCGACGTCGCCGTCCACTCGTATAAGGACCTGCCGACCGCGCCGGAAAAAGGCCTGGTCATCCCGGCTATTCCGGTGCGCGAGGACCCGCGGGACGCGCTGGTCGCGAGCGGTGGCCGGGTGCTGGGCGAATTGCCCCCGGGTGCGACGGTCGGAACCAGCGCGCCGCGACGGGTCGGGCAGCTTAGAGCATTGGGTCTCGGTTTGGAAATCCGCCCCCTACGGGGCAATCTTGATTCCAGGTTGGGCAGAGTCGCTGACGGCGAACTCGATGCAGTGGTAGTGGCGCGTGCCGGATTGGCTCGGATCGGTAGGACCGATGCGGTCACCGAGGCATTCGACCCGGTCCAGATGCTGCCGGCTCCCGCGCAGGGTGCATTGGCAATCGAGTGCCGCGACGATGACGCCGAACTGGTGAGTATCCTCGCCGGACTGGATGACGCCGCGACGCGTGCGTCGGTGGTTGCCGAGCGGGCCGTGCTGGCCGCCCTGGAGGCGGGTTGCACCGCTCCGGTAGGCGCCATCGCCGAAGTGGTGGAGTCCATCGACGAGGACGGGCGCACCTTTGAGGAGCTGTCGCTGCGCGCGGTCGTCGTCGCAGAAGACGGTTCGGACGATGTCCGGTCCTCGATCGTGGGTCCGACTGACCGGGCCGCTGAGCTCGGCCGGGAACTCGCCGCGGAATTGCTGGACCGCGGGGCCGCCGAACTGTATTGACAGTAGCGACTCCCCGGGGACACGGCCCTACAGGGGCAGGGAGTTGGAATGAGCCGCACGAAGAAGGCCAATCCGGGCCGCGTTTTGTTCGTCGGATCGGGCCCGGGCGATCCCGCATTGCTGACGCTTCGCGCCGTGGCGGCGCTGGAGGCCGCAACAGTGGTGTTCGTCGATCCGGATGTGCCCCCCGCCGTCGTCGCGTTGGTGACCGGCGAATCGGACGAGCCCAAGGCCACGAGCAAGGCCGCGGCCGCCAAGTCGGCCGCCGAGCAGGACGAGGCCGCCGGTACCGAGGTCGAGGCCGAGGAGACCGTCGAAGAGCCCAGCCGGGTGCGTCCCGCGTTGGGCGATCCCGTCGAGGTCGCCAAGACCCTCGTGGCCGCTGCCAAGGCGGGTGACGACGTGGTCCGCCTGGTCTCGGGCGACCCGCTGACCTCCGACGCAGTCGTCACCGAGGTGCAGGTCTGCGTCCGCAACCACGTGCAGTTCGAGATTATTCCGGGCCTGCCGTCGGCGTCGACCGTCCCGACCTACGCGGGTATCCCGCTGGGGTCGGCGCACAGCGAGGCCGACGTCCGCGCCGTCACCGACTGGGCCGCGCTGGCCGCCGCGCCCGGCCCGCTGGTACTGCATGCGACCGCGGTGCACCTCACAGAGGTCACGACCGCGCTGGTCGAGCAGGGAATGTCGGCCGACACCCCCGCCGCGGTGACCGTCGCCGGAACCACCTGCCAGCAGCGCACCCTCGACGCGACGCTGGGTTCGCTGAACGATGTCGCCGGCGGCCTGCTGGGTCCGCTGATCATCACGGTCGGCGACGTGGCGGCCGAGCGAAACAAGCTGTCCTGGTGGGAGTCTCGGGCTCTCTACGGCTGGAGCGTGCTGGTGCCCCGCACCAAGGATCAGGCCGCGGACATGAGTCAGCGGCTCATCACCCACGGCGCGATCCCGCGCGAGGTGCCCACGATCGCCGTCGAGCCGCCGCGCAGCCCTGCGCAGATGGAACGCGCCGTCAAGGGCCTGGTCGACGGCCGCTACCAGTGGGTGGTGTTCACCTCGACCAACGCGGTGCGGGCGGTCTGGGAGAAGTTCGCCGAATTCGGTTTGGACGCACGGGCTTTCAGCGGCGTCAAGATCGCCTGCGTCGGTCAGGCGACCGCCGACAAGGTGCGTGCCTTCGGCATCAACCCGGAGCTGGTGCCCAGCGGCGAGCAGTCGTCGCTAGGCCTGCTCGAGGACTTCCCGCCGTACGACGACGTCTTCGACCCGGTGAACCGAGTCCTGTTGCCGCGCGCGGATATCGCGACCGAAACGCTGTCCGAGGGCCTGCGTGAACGCGGCTGGGAGATCGACGACGTGACGGCCTACCGCACGGTGCGTGCGGCTCCGCCGCCGGCCGAGACCCGCGAGATGATCAAGACCGGCGGATTCGACGCCGTCTGCTTCACCTCCAGCTCCACTGTCCGCAACCTGGTCGGAATCGCCGGAAAGCCGCACGCGCGCACCATCGTCGCGTGCATCGGCCCGAAGACCGCCGAGACCGCAACGGAATTCGGCCTGCGCGTCGACGTGCAGCCGGAGACCGCGTCGATCCCGGATCTGGTGGACGCGCTGGCCGCCCACGCCGCCCGGCTGCGGGCCGAGGGCGCACTGCCGCCGCCGCGCAAGAAGGCCCGTCGCTCGCGTTCCTGATCGCCGTCGCACCGGCAACCACACCTGTGAGGAGTCCCGCGTGAGTCCACAGATTCGGCCCCGCCGGTTGCGTTCCACGGCGGCGATGCGCCGGCTGGTCGGCGAGACCTCGCTGGAGCCGCGGCATCTGGTGCTGCCGATGTTCGTCGCCGACGGCATCGATGAGCCCCGGCCGATCGAGTCGATGCCGGGAGTGCAGCAGCACACCGCCGATTCGCTGCGGGCCGCCGCGGCGGACGCGGTGGCCGCCGGTGTCGGGGGGCTGATGCTCTTCGGCGTCCCGGACGCCGCCCACAAGGACGGCCAGGGCAGTGGCGCCGACGATCCCGATGGGGTGCTCAACCGCGCGCTGCGACAGCTCCGATCCGATCTCGGCGACTCGACCGTCCTGATGGCCGATACCTGCCTGGACGAATTCACCGATCACGGGCACTGCGGCGTGCTGGATGCCCAGGGGCGGGTCGACAACGACGCCACACTGGAGCGGTACCGCTCGATGGCGGTCGCCCAGGCCGAGGCCGGGGCGCATCTGCTCGGCCCCAGCGGAATGATGGATGGCCAGGTGGCCGCGATCCGCGATGCGCTGGATCTGGCCGGCTTCGACGACACCGGCATCCTCGCCTACACCGCCAAGTACGCGTCGGCCTTCTACGGCCCGTTCCGGGAGGCCGTCGGTTCGTCGTTGGAGGGCGATCGCCGTACCTACCAGCAGGACGCCGCCAATCGCCGGGAGGCCCTGCGTGAGCTGGCGCTCGATCTCGCCGAGGGCGCCGACATGGTGATGGTCAAGCCCGCCATGAGCTACCTCGACATCCTCGCCGATGTGGCGGCCGAATCGGACGTGCCGGTCGCGGCCTATCAGATCTCGGGCGAGTACTCGATGATCACCGCGGCCGCCGAACGGGGCTGGATCGATCGCGATGCCGCGATCGTCGAGTCCCTGCTGAGCATCCGCCGGGCCGGGGCCGACATAGTGCTGACCTACTGGGCCGCCGAGGTAGCCGGCGCCAGATGAACGACCGGCTGCGTTCTCGGCCGACCCGCATACAAAAGCGGTATAGCGGGCCGACCTCGGCCTTGCCGGATCGTCCACCTGTTCACCGGCTGCCCGGCGCCAGATGAACGACCGGCTGCGTTCTCGGCCGCCCCGCATACAAAAGCGGTATAGCGGGCCGATCTCGGCCTTGCCGGATCGCCCACCTGATCACCGGCTACCCGTGGTGCGGTGACTGACTATCCTGGCACCATGTCATTTTCCGCGGCCGGTCCTCAGCCGCCCCATCAGCCCGGCTCCGGGCAGCCGACGCCGCCGACGGGTCCGCCCGAGCGGCCCACCCTCACCGGGGCGATGGCCATCGCCACCGAGCTGTGGCTGGTCGTCATCGCGATGGAGATCGTGACGTCGATCGGGATGTACCAGAGCGTTCGTGATTCCTACACCAGCGGTGCGTCCAAGTCGGAGGAGATCAGCAACCCGATGTTCCTGACGGCCTATGTCATCGGGAACCTGGTGATCGCCACGATCTCGATACTGGTCTGGTGGTATGCCCGCGAAGGCCGCAAAGTGGCGCGCATGCTGCTGTCCTTCGGCGCCGTCTATGTGGTCGTCCAGACCGTCATGGCGTTCTTCAGTCAGCCCGATCCACGCTGGGTGATGATCCCGACCGTGCTCGCGGGGGTCGCCGGGCTCGGGGTGGCCGCGATGGTCCTCAGTCGCGACACCGAACGGTTCTGCGCCGAGATGGATCAGTACCGCGCCGACGTCGCGCGGTGGCGCTTCTTCACCAGCACCCCGTATCCGCTGCAGGTGCATCCGCACCAGCATCCCGGCCCGTATCCGCCCGTGTCATACCCGCCGGTGTCGAACCCCCATGGACAGCAGCCGCCGGTCCCACCGGCCGACGAACGCAAGGACAGCAATGAGTGATGCCCGACCGGCCCTGGTGACCTGGTCCTACCGGCTCTGGTACCTCGGCGGCGCGTTGTATGCGGTCTGCGCGATCATCTGGTTCGCGCTGTCCGTCGGCGATCATCCGGCGGCCGCGGTGCCGATCGGCCTGCTGCTGCTCGTCATCGGGCTGGGGGTGATCGCGTTGGCCCGCAAGGTGACTCCCGCCGATACCCGCTGGCGGTCGGCGCTGGCGGCCCTGACACTGGTGGTGACGGTGCTGTCGATGGTCGGCGCGCTCGCCGGTCTCGGTCCGCTGTTCGTGATCGCCGCGGTGATCGGCCTGATCGGTTCGATCTGCGCGTACCGGCCGGCGGCGGAGGCGTGGTTCAACCCGCCGCAGACGGGCGCCAACGGTGGCTGAGAAGGATCGCCGACCGAACCCGTTGAAGGACACGCCGCCGGAGCTGGTGCTGTTCAAGGAGATCGGCGGCAGCTATTGGACGGCCGCGATCGGTCCGGTGCTGTGCCTGATCGTCTTCATCGTCGAACTGAGCACCGGCAATCATGAGACGCACTGGCCCGTGCTGCTGATCTTCGCGGTCATCATCGGCGGGTTCTCGTATATGCAGACCGCGGCCGCGCGCCAGCATGTCAGCGTCCTGCTGACCGACGAGTTCCTGACGCAGGGGGCGCAGACCATCGATGTCGCCGACATCGCCGAGGTCTTGCCGGCGAACAGCGGTTCGGAGATCCAGAAGTGGGAGGTGGCGCGTCCGCTCGGCGAGCTGAGCGCGGTTCCCCGGCGGCGCAAGGGAATCGGAGTGGTGCTGAAGGACGGCAGCACTCGGCAGGCCTGGGCGCGGAACGTCGAGGTGCTGCGCTCGGAGTTGACGCAGGCACATCAGGCGATCGCGATGGGCATCCCACCGCGGCGAGCGGACGGCGACGGCGCATGATCGCGCGACTGGGGCGGTCCGGCCTGATCGGCGTGGTGGTGTTCATCATCGGGCTCGCGCTGGCGGTGTGGTGCTGGGCGCAGGCCCGCAGTACCAGCCCGTATCCGCCCATCACCGACGGTCCGCATCCGGCCGCCACGGGCTACGAAGGCATTCGCTACGACGGCAGTTGGATCGGACTGGCGGTGCTCGCCGCGCTCGCTGCCGTGGCCGGGCTGTTCGTCGCGATCGGCCGCCTCCGTTCGCCGAGCTATTCGGCGAACTCGGACAGTTGATCGGAAATCTCTTCCCAGGTCAGCTCATTCGCCGCGATCGAAAGTACGAACTGCTCCGCCCGATCGTTGTCGAGACCGGCGGTCAACTGGACTCCGTTGAGCCCCAGCAAGAGCCAACAACCTGCCCATCCGGTGCGTTTGTTGCCGTAAGTCAATGACCGGGTAGTGACAAATGAATGCAGCGGGGCCGGGGCCGGGTCGACGCTTGTTCGGCTGGACGATCAGACAATTTCGTATTAGTGTTCATTGACATGAAATCTGTCGAACCGCCGCGCCGCGGGTATCGGCAGGACGCACGGGCGCGGTCGGCCGAGGCTACACACCGCGCGATTCTTGAGGCCGCCCGAGCACTGAGTGCTTCGGTACCGCTTGCCGCGATCACCCTGCAGGACATTGCCGCCCACGCCGGCGTCACGGTGCAGACGGTGCTTCGGAGGTTCGGCAGTCGCGACGGTGTGATCGAGGCGGCGATCGAGCGTTTCGCCGCTGAGGTCCGCGCGCAGCGCGCCGTATTGCCGGGCGATATCGGTGCCGCTGTCAATACTGTCGTCGACCACTACGAGGACTATGGCGATGCGATGATGCTGCTGCTCGGCCAGGAGACAGTCGACGCGAATGCCCTGCGAATCACCACAGTCGGTCGCGAACTCCATGACAGCTGGGTGGCCGACGCGTTCGCTCCCACCAGCAAGCGGCAGCACCGATTGTTAGTGGTCGCCACGGACCTGTACACCTGGAAACTGCTGCGTCGCGACCGGGGCCTCGATCCTGGGCAGACCGCGGAGCACATGTATGAGTTGTGCCGAGCCATCATTGGTCGAGCAGGGAACGATGCGGATGGCTGACCTGCTTTTCGTGACTATGGACGCTGGCGGCAACGTGCCGCCGATGCTCGGCATCGCCCGCGCCACCGCCGCGCGCGGACATCGGGTGCGCCTGCTCGGACACGAACGACTCCGTGCGAGGGTCGAGGCAGAGGAGCTCGAACTCACGCCGTTCAAGCAGACGCGACGATGGGACGCCAGCCACGAGCAATCGGTCTTGCGATGGGCGCCGATGCTCACCGACCCGCTTCTCGGCGAGGAGGTGCGTGCGGCCTGTGCGGATCGCCGTCCTGACGTTGCGGTGGTTGACTGCATGCTTGCACCCGTGCATGACGCCGTCGATCGACTGGGCATCCCCCGTGTCGTGCTCACGCACACCCTCAAGTCGTATTACGACGGACCATATCTGTATCTCGCCGGTGCCGCCGCGCGCCTGCGCGGCCACCGCGTAACCGCCCAGTGGAACCGCGCGAGAGCGAACCTGGTGACTACGGTGGCTGAACTCGATCCGGCGGCCCGGCGACGCCAAGCGCCGAACGTGCGCTGGACCGGTGTCGTCGGTCCGACGACTGCACCTACGGCACACCGCGCCGACCCGCCGCTTGTGCTTGTGAGCATGTCGACCAACGGATTCCGGGGACAGCGAAAATCCTTGCAGCGCATCGTCGACGCTCTTGGTGAACTGCCTGTGCGTGCCGTCGTGACGACAGGTGGCGTCTTCGCGCCCGATGTGCTCGCCGCGCCACGCAATGTCACCGTGGTTGGCTATACCGACCACCTCGCGATCATGCCCGAGTGCTCACTGGTGGTCAGTCACGGCGGCCACTCCACGGTATTCCGCGCGTTGGCGCACGACGCTCCGCTCTTGGTGATCCCATCCAGCCGAATGACTGACCAACCGCAGGTCGGACGGGCGATCGCCGATGCGGGCGCGGCCATATGTCTGTCTCGGTCGGCATCGACTCGGGCGATTCGATCCGCCATCGAGACGCTGCTGCGTGAACCGCGGTTCCACGGCGTCGCAAGCGAACTGGGCGCCCGCGTGCGGGCCGTGGACGGAGCGAGCACCGCGGCCGACATCATCGCCGAGGTAGTAGCGGACCCATGATCCGTCAGAGGGCACTTCGGTGCGTCTCGACTCCTGACCTGGCCGAGTCTTCCTGCGGGTACGCCCATTCCGGGCACATCTGCGTCAAGATCACTGTGTACTGAGACGTGCAGATAGAGCTTGTGACGAGTGAGAGGGTGTGCGGTGAGCAGCAGAGAACCCGGCGGACGAGCTTTCGATCCTGACCTATTCGCCCACGTGCTCTACATTGACGGGCAATGGCGCGGTGCCGCCGATGGCGGCACCCGGGACATCATCAATCCCGCGGACGGCAGCGTCGTCGCCGTCATCGATGAGGCCGGCCCGGAGGACGCGAGAGCCGCCGTCGCCGCGGCCCGTCGGGCATTCGACGCGGCGGCGCCGTGGCGCTCGACCACCGCCGCGGATCGGGTGGCCATCTGCGATCGCATCGCCGACCTGCTCGAGCGTGATCGCGACGAGATCGCCCGCATCGAGACGCTCGACACCGGAAAGACCCTGCGGGAGAGTCACATCGACATCGACGACGTGGTGTCGGTGTTCCGCTACTACGCCCGGCTGGGTGCCGTCTCGGCCGACCGGGTGATCGATGTCAACGATCCGTCGATCATCAGCCGGGTCGTGCACGAGCCGGTCGGCGTGTGCGTGCTGATCGCCCCGTGGAACTATCCGCTGCTGCAGATCGTCTGGAAGATCGCGCCCGCGCTGGTCGCCGGCTGCACCATGGTGCTCAAACCCAGTGAGGTCACGCCGCTTTCGACGATCAAGCTGATGCATCTGATGGTGGAGGCGGGGGTGCCGCCGGGGGTGGCGAATCTGGTGCAGGGCGCCGGGTCGGTGATCGGCGATGCCCTCACCGACAACCACGACGTGGATCTGATCTCGTTCACCGGCGGCTATGTGACGGGCACGCATATCGCCGCGGTCGCGGCGCCGCACGTCTCCAAAGTGGCCCTCGAATTGGGCGGCAAGAATCCGCATATCGTCTTCGCGGACGCGAACTTCGAGGCGGCCGTCGATGCGGTGGTGACCGGCGTCTTCCTGCATTCGGGCCAGGTCTGCTCGTCCGGCACCCGGCTGATCGTTGAGGAATCGATCGCCGACCGGTTCGTTGACGCGGCCAGCGAAAGGGCGCAGCGCATCCGCTTCGGCGACGGCATGGACCCGACCAGCGAGACCGGTCCTCTGGTCTCGGAGCAGCATCGCGACAAGGTGGAAGCGTATGTCGCCCTGGGCATTTCCGAGGGTGCGACGTTGGTGACGGGCGGTCAGCGGCCGACGGATCCGAAGTACGCCGCGGGCAGCTTCTACCCGCCGACCATCTTCGACAACTGCACCCGGGACATGCGCATCGTCCAGGAGGAGACGTTCGGCCCGATCCTCACGGTCGAACGATTCACCACCGAGGCGCAGGCCATCGAACTCGGCAACGACACCGACTACGGGCTCGCGGCCGCGGTCCGCACTGGCGACCCGGGACGCGGCGAGCGGGTGGCGCGTGCACTGCGGCACGGGACCGTCTGGGTCAACGATTTCGGCGTCTACACCGCCGCCGCGGAGTGGGGCGGGTTCGGCCGGTCCGGAAACGGTCGCGAACTGGGACCGTCCGGACTTGCGGAATACCAAGAGGCGAAACATATCTGGACCAACACCGAGCCGGCCGAAATGGGGTGGTTCACCACTTGACGGGTCGTCGCCGACCTTCCAAATCAGCTCGACACCAGTAGGAGCCATCCATGAGTGCACCGCAACGATCAGCCTCAGGGCAGGCACGATCATCGTCAGACCAGGGCGGCCTCGAGGACTTCGGATATCGCGAGTCCCTCGATCGCAGCATCGGCAAGTTCGCGAGCTTCGCCGCCGGTGTCAGCTACATATCGATCCTCACCGGCACCTTCCAGCTGTTCTATTTCGGCATCGGTACGGCCGGGCCGGCGTACCTGTGGTCCTGGCCGATCGTCTTCGTCGGCCAGCTGACGGTGGCTCTGTGCTTCATGGAGCTGGCGGCGAAGTATCCGGTGGCCGGGTCGGTGTACAACTGGGCCAAGGTGCTCGGCAGCCGGCTGGTCGGCTGGTCGTCGGGCTGGTTGATGCTCACGGCGTCGATCGTCACCCTGTCGGCGGTCGTGCTAGCGATGCAGGCCAACCTGCCACGGTTGTGGAGCGGCCTGCAGTTCGTCGGAAGCGCGAGCGACCCCACCGATTCCGCCGTGAACGCGGTGATCCTGGGCAGCATCGTCATCCTGTTCACGACGGTGGTGAACGCCTTCGGCGTGAAGCTGATGGCGATGATCAACAGCGCGGGCGTGTTCATCGAGCTGATCGCCGCGGTGCTGATCGCGATCATCCTGGCGGCCAACATCGATCGCACGCCGCACGTCTTCTTTTCCACCGACGGCTACGGTGCCGGCCAATCCGGCGGGTACCTGAGCGCGTTCCTGGTGGCCTCGCTGGCGTCCGGCTATGTGATGTACGGCTTCGACACCGCCAGTTCGCTGGGGGAGGAGACGGTCGAGCCACGGCGCACGGCGCCGAAGGCGATCCTGCGGGCGATTCTCGCCTCGTTCGTGATCGGCGGCGCGATCCTGGTGTTCGCGGTGCTCGCGGCCCCGGATCTGAAGGACCCCAAGATCGGTGAGCGCGACGGCGGCCTGCAGTACATCGTCGAGAAGGTGATGTGGGGACCGCTCGGCACCATCTTCCTGATCTGCATCGTGGTGGCCGTGACCGTGTGCTCGCTGGCGGTGCACACCGCGGCGATCCGGCTGACCTTCGCGATGGCGCGGGACAACGCCCTGCCGTTCGGCGAGAAGCTGGCCCGGGTGCATCCGAAGACGCAGACCCCCGTCATTCCGGCGGTGGTGATCGGCGTGCTCGCGATACTCATCCTGGTGGTCAACATCGGCCAGCCGAAGATCTTCACGGTGCTGACGTCGATCGCGATCATCATGATCTATCTCGCGTACCTGATGGTGACGGGTCCGCTACTGAAGAAGCGTTTCCAGGGACAGTGGCCGCCAAAGGATCTCGCGCAGGGAGGCTATTTCACGATGGGCCGCTGGGGCATCGTGGTCAACCTGGTCGCCGTCGCGTGGGGCGTCGGGATGGCGCTGAATCTCGCCTGGCCGCGCGTCGAGGTGTACGGAACGCCTTGGTACAACACCTGGGGCGCCTTCGTGTATATCGGCATCATTCTCGGACTCGGGGTGCTGTGGTACGCCGTGCGCGGCCGTCATCACATCGGAACGCTGGCATCACATGCAGCCCAACAGGATTCGATGGTTTCCCAACTGGAGAAGGAGTGAGAACCCATGTCCGACAATGACGCCGGTACCTTCGACTACGTGATCGCCGGCGGCGGGACCGCCGGCTGCGTGTTGGCGGCGCGGCTGTCGGAGGACCCGTCGGTCACGGTGTGCCTGATCGAGGCCGGCCCCAGCGATGTCGGCGACGACAACGTCCTGGTGCTGGAACAGTGGATGCATCTGCTCGACTCCGGTTACGACTGGGACTATCCGATCGAGCCGCAGGAGAACGGCAACAGCTTCATGCGGCATGCGCGCGCCAAGGTGCTCGGCGGATGCTCGTCGCACAACTCCTGCATCGCCTTCTGGCCGCCGGCCGAGGGACTCGATGAGTGGGCGGCGACGGGCGCGACCGGCTGGAGCGCGAAAGACGTTCTGCCCTATGTGAAGCGGGTTGAACGCAACGACGCCGAGGGCGATCACGGTCACGACGGTCCGGTGCGGCTGCGCGATGTTCCGCCGCTGGATCCCTGCGGCACCGCGGTGCTCGAATCGGCCGCGCAGGTCGGCATCCCGACGGTGCAGTTCAACCGCGGGTCGACGGTTGTCAACGGGGCCGGCTGGTTCCAGATCAACGCGGACGAGGACGGCACCCGGATGTCGACCTCGCACGCGTACCTGCATCCGATCCTGCAGTCGCGCAAGAATCTCGAGGTGCGGCCGGACTCGTGGGTGTCGGAGATCCTGTTCGACGCCGACAAGAACGCCACGGGAGTCCGCTACCAGCGACCCGACCTCACGGGCTACGACGTGGTGCGGGCCCGTCGCGAGGTTATCGTCACCGCCGGGGCGATCGACACGCCGAAACTGTTGATGCTGTCCGGGATCGGGCCGAGTGCGCATCTGCGTGAGTTCGGGATCGACGTCCGAGTCGATTCGCCGGGGGTCGGCGCCAACCTGGACGATCACGTCGAGGGGCTGGTCTTCTGGGAGGCGTCCCGGCCGATGGTCACCAACTCGACCCAGTGGTGGGAGATCGGGCTGTTCACCACCACGGTCGAGGGTTTGGCGCTGCCGGACCTGATGATGCATTACGGCAGCGTGCCCTTCGACATGAACACGCTGCGCTGGGGTTACCCGACGACCGACAACGGCTTCTGCCTGACCCCCAATGTGACGCAGGGACTTTCGCGGGGATCGGTACGGCTGCGCTCGCGCGACTTCCGCGACCGGGCGCGGGTCGATCCGCGCTACTTCACCGACCCCGAGGGCCATGACGAGCGGGTGATGCTCGCCGGCGTCCGGCTGGCGCGACGCATCGCGGAGCAGGAACCGCTCAAGTCCTGGGCCGCGCGGGAATTGGCGCCGGGGCCGGATGCGGTCAGCGACGACGAGCTGCTGGACTACATCCACAGGACCCACAACACCGTCTACCACCCGGCGGCGACCGCGCGGATGGGGGCGCCGGAAGATCCGATGGCAGTGCTCGATCCGCAGCTGCGGGTCAAGGGCGTGAATCGCCTGCGGGTAGTGGACGCGTCGGCGATGCCGAAGCTGCCGGCGGTGAACCCGAACATCACGGTGATGACGATGGCGGAGAAATGCGCTGATCTGATCCGCGGCACCTGAGGTGGACCGCGACGTGCCCGACGGAGGTGACCGGCCGGCAGCCGGCGACCCGGGGCCGCCGGACCGCGCCGCCGATCTGGCGGCCTACCTGGGCGAGCACGCGCCATTCGGGGCGATGCCGGCGGATTCGCTGCTGGCGCTCGGGGCCGCGGCGACCGAGCACACGTTCCGCACCGGTGAGCTGATCGTCGACTACCTGACGGGAACACCCGACGAGATCTGGGTGGTGCGGTCGGGATCGGTTGCGCTGCTCGGTAATCGAGACACCGCCGGGGAGCCGGTCGACGTCGTCGGTCCCGGCGGGGTGTTCGGCTATCTCGCGTTGCTGTCGGAGGGCGCGGTCGCCTTCCTGGCGCTCGCCGGCGAACGCACCGTGGCGATCCGGCTGCCCGGCGCGATGGTCCGGTCGCTGTTCACCGACCCGTCGGGACTGCAGTACCTGGCGACCACGGCCTGGGACACCATCGCCACCCGCGCGCCTGCCGACCGGGCATCAACGGTCGCGGTCGGTGCGCATGTTCCGCGGTGGCCGGTGTTCACTGCGCCCGACACCTCGATCCGGGATGCGGTGCGGCACATGACCGATGAGCATGTGTCGTACACGCTGGTGCGAGACGGCTCGGGTCGCACAGTGGGCATCTTCACCGACCGCGACCTGCGCACGCGGGTGGTCGCGGCCGATTGTGGTCTCGATCAACCGATTTCGGCAGTGATGAGCGGTCCGGTGCAGACCGTGCCCGCGGACCGGATCGCCGCCACAGTGCTGATGGACATGCTGGAGAGCGGGCTGCGGCATATGCCGGTGGTCGACCGGCGGGGTGCGGTACTCGGCGTGGTCGAGGAGCGAGACCTGGTGGCGACGTCGGCGCGACAGAGCTTCGTGGTGCGACGCGCGATCGCGCTCGCGGCCGACACCGCGGAGCTGCGGGCCGCGTTCGACCGGGTGGACGATCTGGTCGTCAATCTGTTCCGGGGCGGAACCGATGCCTCCGGCACGAGCGCGGTGCTGTCGGTGATGGTCGACGCCACGGTCGCGCGGGCGCTGGAGCTCGAGCTGGCCGAGCGCCCGCAGCCGTGGGTTCGGCAGTTCGCCTGGCTGACGCTCGGCAGCGTCGCCCGCCGCGAGGCGATGCCGTCGTCGGATGTGGACAGCGCGATCAGTTGGGCGGACGATGCGGAGCTCGATCCCGGCCAGGTACGGGCGATGGCGGCCCGGGTGCAGGCCACGCTCGACGAGTGCGGGCTGCCGTCGGACACCAACGGCGCGGTGGCGTCGTCACCGCGGTTCTCCCGGTCGGCGGGCGACTGGCACCGCGCGGCGCAGGACTGGCTCGCCGACCCGATGTCCGACCGCGGGCTGATCATGTCGTCGTTGCTGCTGGATGCGCGGGTGGTGCACGGCAATCCGGCGCTGAACTCGGCGCCGGCGGCATTCAGCCGCATGTCGATCAATCACCCGAATGCCTTGCGGCTGCAGCTGTTGGACGCGTTGTCAGGCAAGCCGCGGGTGCGATCCCTGCGCGACATCGTGGCGCGCCGGGGCGGGACCTTCGATCTGAAGAATCACGCGCTGAGCCCGATCGTGAACCTGTCCCGGTGGGCCGGGCTCACCGCCGGGCTCGGTGTCGCGACCACCCCGGAACGGCTGGATGCGGCGGTCGCGCAGGGGGCCCTGGCCGAGCGGGACGCCCGGATCCTCGCCGAAGTGTTCGCGATGGTCCAGCGACTGCGGCTGTCCCACCAGATCGACCAGCTCTCGGCGGGACAGCCGCCCTCGGACATCGTGACGATGTCGCAGTTGTCGCCGCTGAGCCGCAGCCTGCTGACCGACGGGATGCGCGAGGTCGCTGCGGTGCAGCGGCGTGTCCGTCATCAGGCCACGATGGGGGTGCGGCCGTAGCGGCGTATCAGCCGACGCGCTCCAGGACGGCCGACGCGCCGTGCCCGCCCGCGGCGCAGATGCCCAGCAGCGCAGTCTGTTTGCCGCTGATCGCCAGCTCGTTGGCCATCGTGGCCACCATCCGGGCACCGGTGGCGCCGAACGGGTGGCCGAGCGAGACGCTGCCGCCGTGCACGTTCAGCTTGTCGATGTCGACCTGTCCGACGGCCGCATCCTGACCCAGGCGCTCCTTGGCCCAGGTGTCCGAGGCCAGCGCGTCGAGCACCGAAAGCGTCTGGGCAGCAAAGGCTTCGTGGATGTCGATGTAGTCGATGTCGGCGAGCTTGAGTCCGGCCTTCGCCAAGGCGCGTGGCATCGAGATCGCCGGGCCGATCAGCACCTCGTCGGCCGGGTCGACGCTGACGTAGCTCCACGACTTGATCGCGGCGAGCGGCTGCAGCCCGAGCTCGGCGGCCTTCGCCTCGCTCATGAGAAGCACCGCGGCCGCGCCGTCGGTGAGCGGGCTGGCGTTGCCCGCAGTGACGGTGCCGTCCTGATTGAAGACCGGCTTCAGCTTGGCCAGCTTCTCGATGCTGGTGTCCTCGCGCACCAGGCCGTCGCGGCTGATGCGCTTGCCGTCGGGCGTTCGTCACCGGGACGATCTCGCGGTCGAAGCGGCCCGAGTTGATCGCGTCGGCCGCCCGCTGATGACTGCGTACCGCGAACTCGTCCTGCGCGGCGCGGCCGACGCCGTGGATCTTCGCCATCTTGTCGGCCGATTCGCCCATCACCTCACCGGTGGTGCGCTCCTCGATCTTCGGGCGGCGGGGCAGCAGGTCGGTGAACGGTGCCAGACCCCACGCGGCGCTGAGGTAGTCGCTCGCCTTCGGTTTGCCGAGCGCCAGCGGTGCGGCCGCGTGGATCAGCTTCTGCGGCAGCCCGACCGTCGCGTTCGAGGTCGAGTCGCTGCCGCCCGCGATCATCACGTCGTATTCGCCCCGCTCGATGGCGGCGGCAGCGGTGGTGATCGCCTGGAGTCCGGACGCGCAGGCCCGGGTGACGGTATGACCCTCGACGCCGTGGCCGAGTCCCAGATCGAGTGCGATCTCGCGGGCGATGTTCGGCGCGCCCGGCGGCAGGATCACGCCGCCCCAGACGATCGCGTCGATCGAGCCCTCGGGCAGTTCGGCGCGGTCGAGCAGGCCGCGGACCGCCTGGTCGGCGAGTGCGATCGAGTCGAGGGCGGTGAAGTCGCCGAACGCACGCACGAAGGGGGTGCGGGCGCCGGAGACGATGACGGCGCGGTTCTTGGGTGCGGCCATGGTTGATCGGTCTCTTTTCATCCGGAAACGGGCGGTGTGGACCATTGCACGGGCAACAGTGCCGCTGATTGATGGCAAGGTTAACCGACGTCGGAAGAGGCGCCCGATCGAGCCTCTACGACGCCTCGTAGTTGACCGATCGCCAGCATTTGGAACACTGGTAGCCGTGAGTGCGAAGAGCAGTGCCGTGACCGGGGCGAATATCGACCGATCGGCGGCGCTGTTCGATCGCGCCGCCGGGGTCATCCCGGGCGGGGTCAACTCCCCGGTGCGGGCCTTCTCCGCGGTCGGCGGCACGCCGCGATTCATCAGCGAGGCATCGGGCTACAGGCTGACCGACGCGGACGGGAACACCTACGTCGATCTGGTCTCTTCGTGGGGCCCGATGATCCTCGGCCACGCGCACCCGGCGGTCGTCGAGGCCGTTGGCGCGGCCGCGCAGACGGGCCTGTCGTTCGGCGCGCCGACCGCAGCCGAGATCGAACTGGCCGAGGAGATCATCGGCCGCGTCGATCCGGTGGAGCGGGTGCGGCTGGTGAACTCGGGTACCGAGGCGACGATGAGCGCGGTTCGGCTGGCGCGCGGATTCACCGGGCGCGGCAAGATCATCAAGTTCTCCGGCTGCTACCACGGACATGTCGACGCGCTGCTCGCTGACGCCGGATCGGGTGTCGCCACGCTCGGCCTGCCGACCTCGCCCGGCGTCACCGGCGCGCAGGCGCAGGACACGATCGTGCTGCCGTACAACGACATCGAGGCCGTCCGGGCCGCGTTCGCGGCGCATGAGGACATCGCCGCCGTGATCACCGAGGCCGCCGCCGGCAACATGGGCGCCGTCCCGCCGAAGGACGGCTTCAACGCGGCCCTCAAGCAGCTCACCGCCGCGCATGGCGCGCTGCTGATCATCGACGAGGTGATGACCGGATTCCGGGTCAGTCCATCGGGCTGGCACGGTATCGACGGCGTCTCCGGCGACCTCTATACCTTCGGCAAGGTGATGAGCGGCGGACTGCCGGCCGCGGCGTTCGGCGGTCGGGCCGACGTGATGAACCATCTGGCCCCGCTCGGCCCGGTCTATCAGGCGGGAACGCTGTCCGGGAACCCCGTCGCGGTCGCCGCCGGGCTCGCGACGCTGCGGACCGCGGACGCGGGCGTCTACGCGGCGCTCGACGCGAATGCGCACCGACTCGGCGACCTCATTTCCGAGGCATTGACCACAGCGAGCGTGGCCCATCAGGTGCAGTACGCGGGCAATCTGGTCAGCGTGTTCTTCACCGACGGACCGGCCCCGTCGAACTATCAGCAGGTCAAGGGGACGCAGACGTGGCGTTTTGCACCGTTCTTCCACGCGCTGCTGGATCGGGGCGTATACGCACCGCCGAGCGCCTTCGAAGCCTGGTTTGTTTCTGCCGCGCTGGACGAGGATGCTTTCTCACAGATCGCCGACGCCCTGCCGGCGGCCGCCGCTGCGGCCGCGGCAGCCGTTGATCCGTCCGCGGCCACCAACTGACCGGCGTGACGTACCCGACCGAGACCAATGACTGATGGCATGACGACTGAGGGGAGACCTGCGTGAGCGAGCGCACCGTCGTGCACGTGATGCGGCACGGAGAAGTGCACAACCCCGAGGGCATCCTGTACGGACGCCTACCCGGGTTCCGGCTCTCCGATCAGGGCGCGGCGCAGGCCATCAAGGTCGCGTCGGTGCTCGCCGACCACGACATCACCTATGCCGTCGCCTCGCCGCTGCAGCGGGCCCAGGAGACGATCGCGCCGATCGCCAAGGAGCACGGCCTGACCGTGCGGACCGATGATCGGCTGATCGAGGCCGACAACGTCTTCGAGGGGCTGAAGGTGTCCATCGGCGACGGCGCCCTGCGCAAGCCGCGGCACTGGCCCAAGATGCGTGACCCGTTCACCCCGTCGTGGGGCGAGCCCTACATCCAGATCGCCCACCGGATGCTCGCCGGCGCCACCGCCGCCCGCGACGCGGCCCGGGGCCACGAGGCCATCATCGTCAGCCATCAGCTGCCGGTCTACACCCTGCGCCGCTTCCTCGAGGGCAAGCGGCTCTGGCACGACCCGCGCGGCCGGCAGTGTTCGCTCGCGTCGATCACCAGCCTGATGTACGACGGCGACGCGCTCGTCGACATCGTCTATTCCGAACCGGCCGGCGCCTCCGATCCACTGGCGACCGGCGCCTGATGTTCGGACGGCGCCGCGACACCGGCACCCGGGGTACCCGGGTGCGTGCCGTCGGCTCCGTATTCGCCGTCCTTGTGACCGCCGCCGCGTTGCTGACAGCCTGCGGTACCGGCAAAGACGCGGTCGCGCAGGGCGATACGTTCCAGTTCGTCTCGCCCGGCGGCAAGCTCGAGATCTTCTACAACCCGCCGTCCAGTCGTAAGCCGCTGCGGAACTTCTCCGGGACGGACGTCGCCACCGGAAACCCGCTGGCGCTCAGCGACTTCGCCGGCAAGGTCGTCGTCATCAACATCTGGGCCGAGTGGTGCGGGCCGTGTATCGCCGAATCCGATGAGCTCGAGCAGGTCTACACCAGCACCAAGGACAAGGGCGTGCAGGTCCTCGGTATCAGCTTCCGGTCGGACAAGTCGAAGGCTTCCGACTTCGTCTCCAACCACCACATGACCTACCCGTCGATCTACGACTACTCCGGCCGCACCATGGCCACCTGGCGGGCGCCGATCTCGGTCGTGCCGACCACGCTGGTGGTCGATCGACAGCACCGGGCGGCGGCAGTGTTCGTCCGCGCGGTGACTGCGTCGGACCTGTTGCCGCTGGTGAATCGCCTCGCCGCGGAACCGATTCCGGCGGCTCCCGCCGCGCCTGCCGGCGCCGGCCAGCCGGCCGCGGGACAGCCCGGAGCGCCGCGATGACCACGACCGACCTTGCCTCGGTGGGGAGCGCGTTCTCCAACACCGTCATGACCGGACCGCTGTTCCTGGCGATCGGCGCGTGCATGATCGCCGGTCTGGTGTCGTTCGCGTCGCCCTGCGTGGTGCCGCTGGTCCCCGGGTACCTGTCGTACCTGGCCGGGCTGGTCGGGGCCGAGGCTCCGGCCGTGTCGGTCGGGGAGAAGCCGCGCAGCGGTCGCGTCCGGGTCGCCGGGGCGGCCCTGCTCTTCGTGCTCGGTTTCACCGTCGTGTTCGTCCTCGCCAGCGCGACCGTGTTCGGCGTGGCCAGCTCCGTCAACGTGAATCGTGAACTGCTGCAACGCATCGGTGGGGTCGTGACCATCCTGATGGGCCTGGTGTTCATCGGCCTGGTGCCCGCGTTGCAGCGCGAGGCCCGCTTCCATCCGCGGCTGATCTCGCGGTTGGTCGGCGCGCCGCTGCTGGGTGCGGTCTTCGCCCTCGGCTGGACGCCGTGCCTAGGCCCGACGCTCAGCGCCATCATCACCACCACGTGGGGTACCGGCGGTGCGACCGCCGCCCGCGGCGTCACGCTCACCGTGGCCTACTGCCTCGGCCTGGGCATCCCCTTCATTCTCGTCGCGTTCGGCTCGGCCTGGGCGGTGCGTGCGGTGAGCTGGATGCGCAAGCACACCAGGGCGATTCAGATCTTCGGCGGCATCACCATGATCGTCGTCGGCGTGCTGCTGGTGACCGGCGTCTGGACCGAGTTCATCGACTGGATCCGGGAGCAGTTCGTGACGGGCACGGAGCTGCCGATATGACCGATACCGACGGCATGACGGAGACGGACAGGGCCGAGGCCCGGGCCGCCGAGCCGCGTCCCGTGACCAACCCGCTGATCCGCTACGGCTGGTGGCCGGTGCGCAACCTGTGGCGCGCGCTGACCTCGATGCGTACCGCGCTGGCGCTGCTGTTCCTGCTGGCGCTGGCCGCCGTCCCCGGCGCGCTGCTGCCGCAGCGGGAACTGAACGCGCAGAAGACAGACAAGTACATCGCCGACCATGGCTGGATCGGCCGGACCATGGATCACCTCCAGATGTTCGAGGTGTTCAAGAGCGTCTGGTTCACGGCGATCTACGCGCTGCTGTTCATCTCGCTGGTCGGCTGTCTGACGCCGCGCATGTGGGAGCAGGCGAAGATCTTGCGCGCCAAGCCGGTTCCGGCGCCGCGCAACTTCACCCGGCTGCCGCGCAACATCGACACCACCGCCACCGCCGCGAGCGCCGACGACCTCGCGTCGACCATCAGCGGCCGGCTCCGCGGCTGGCGCAAGACCACCCGCGTCGTCGAGCGCGACGGCGTCCGCTCGGTGGAGATATCGGCCGAGAAGGGATTCCTGCGCGAGGTCGGCAACCTGGTCTTCCACTTCGCATTGCTGTGTCTGCTGCTGTCGATCGCGGTCGGCAAGCTCTGGGGCTACGAGGGCACCCGGATTCTGGTCGGCGGCGAGGGCCAGGGACTGTGCAACACGTCGGTGGCCGTCTACGACTCATTCCGGGCGGGCAGCATGGTCAACGGCACCAACCTGGCGCCGTTCTGTATCAACCTCGACAAGGTCCAGACCACCTACGAGCCCACCGGCGAGGCGAAAGACTTCACCTCGAAGGTCGACTATCAGACCGGCGGAAATGTTGGCAGCGATCAGTGGAAGACCGATACCATCCGGGTCAATCACCCGCTGCGGATCGTCGGCGACCGCATCTACATGCTCGGCCACGGCTACGCGCCAACCTTCACGGTGACATTCCCGAACGGTCAATCGCGTACGCAGACCGTGGCCTTCGAGCCGAGCAACATGCTGACCATGCTGTCCGAGGGTGTGGCGCGGTTCGATACGCCGGCCGGCATGTACACCGACGACGATCAGCGGCGGCAGAATCAGATCGCCATCAACGGGATCTTCGCGCCGACAGCGGTATTCAGTGGCGACCGTGGCGGGCTGCTGCAGTCATCCTTCCCGCGCGCCGACAAACCGGCCGTCGCCATCGACATCTACCAGGGCGACACCGGCCTGGACACCGGTCGACCGCAGAGCGTCTTCATGCTCGACGACCGGATGATCAACGACGGCCGGCTGCGCAAGCAGGCGCGGGTGAACCTTTCCATCGGGCAGAGCACCACCATCCCGAACGGCACCCAGGTGCGGTTCGACGGCTACCAGGAATGGGCGTCGCTGCAGGTGTCGCACGACCCGGCGCAGGACTACGTGCTGATCTCCGCGATCGCACTCCTGCTCGGGTTGGTCACCTCGCTGATGATCAAACGCCGCCGCGTCTTCGTCCGACTCACGCCGGTTGCCGGAAGTGACGGAACCATCCGTGCGGAGGTCGCCGGACTTGCCCGAACCGATCAGGCGGGCTGGGGCGAGCGTTTCAACGAGTTCGCTGCGGATTTGGTCAACGGCCGGGACGCTGCCGGTGGCAATAAGCGAGACTAGAAATGAAATCGAGCGATGAGGTAATGGCGTGAACGTCAACGAGAATCTGGCGAGACTGTCGGACCTGAGCTTCGGCACGGCCATCACGATCTACATCCTGGCCATGGTGCTGCTGCTCGCGGCGCTGGCCGGTCAGCGTCAGCGCAAGCTCGCCGCCGCGGATGCTCGGCAGGCCGAGCTGGTCGGCGCGGCGGTCGGCGGTCCGGCGACCGCGCCGCCCGCGGACGATCGCACGCCCGGCAAGCTCGCGCCCCAGGAGCGCCGTTCGCGCGGTGAGCAGCTGGCCAAGATGGGCTACGCGGTCGTCATGGTCGGCGCCCTCGTCCACATCACCTCGATCGTGCTGCGCGGCCTGGCCACCCACCGCGCGCCGTGGGGCAACATGTACGAGTTCATCTCGATCACCTGTGCCGCAGGCGTGGTCGCGGGCATCGTCGCCCTGCGCAAGCCGCAGCAGCGCCCGTTGTTGTCCTTCCTGCTGGTGCCCGTCACGCTGCTGATGTTCATCGGCGGCGAGTTCCTGTACACGCAGGCGGCCCCGGTGGTGCCGGCACTCAAGTCGTACTGGCTCGCCATCCACGTGTCGATCATCTCGCTGGGCTCGGGCATCTTCATGGTGTCGGGCGTCGCGAGCATCCTCTACCTCGTCAAGATGCGGGTCACCGAGCCGCCGGCCGACAAGTTCTGGGGCCGCATCCTCGACCGGCTGCCCGATGCCGCCGCGCTCGACCGGATCGCCTACAAGACGGTCATCGTGGGGTTCCCGCTCTTCGGCCTCGGCGTCATCTGCGGAGCGATCTGGGCCGAATCGGCGTGGGGCCGCTTCTGGGGATGGGACCCCAAGGAGACCGTGTCGTTCATCGCCTGGGTCGTCTACGCCGCATACCTGCACGCACGTGCGACGGCGGGCTGGCGCAACCAGTCGGCCGCCTGGATCAACGTCGCGGGCTTTGTCGCGATGCTGTTCAACCTCTTCATCATCAACCTGGTGGTCTCGGGCCTGCACAGCTACGCCGGCCTGAACTGAGCCCACCCGCGGATTCGACCGGAACCAACACGAAGGGCCCCGCCGATTGGCGGGGCCCTTCGTGTCGGTCCGGCTACGCGGTCAGATATCCAGCTGATCGCCGCGCGCGGCCTGTTGCTTCTTGACCACCTTGAGCAATTCGATCACCACGTCGATCGTGTCCGCGGAGATCGCCTCGTGCCGGAAAGCGGCCAGATGCGCGCCCGTCTCGGCGGCCATCTGCACGTACTCGCGCTGCTGCTCCACCCGCTGAAGATCCTCATCGGGATCACTCAGGAAGTACGTCACGCTGATTCCGAAGGCCCGCGAAATCGCTTCTACCGTACGGAAAGACGGTGTCTTGGCCTTGCCCGTCCGCAACTGCGAGATGTAGGCGTCGCTCAGCGTGTAACCGAGCTCGTTGGCCTTCGAAGCGATCTTCTTACCGGTGTATGGAACCCCGTTCTCGTCCCGAACGGTGTCGAACAGCTCGTTGAGCCGATCGGCGAACGTTAACGTGTCCGGTAAATCGATGGTCGTCATTTTTCTCCCCAACTAAGGCACGGTGGCCCGACCGCCACCGTGACTATCGACACAAACTTTACAGCTAGCGTTCGCAAAGTTTCCGAAAGCTGTAAAGCCGGCCGACAGAGGGAGTATCGGCCTACTGGCCGGGCGCGCGGCGGTTCAGCAGCTCGACGACGTCGGCCTCGCGGAACCGGCGGTGTCCGCCCGGCGTGCGGATAGCGCCAAGGAGGCCGGAGCTGGCCCAGCGGGCCACGGTCTTGGGATTCACGTTGAACATCGCAGCCACCTGGCCGGGGGTTAGGGTGTGCTGGCTGGCCGCCTGCGGGGTGATGGTCGGCCGGGGCTGGTTCTCAACGCTCATGATTGCGACTCTCCTTCGGATCGGCCGCTGGCTATGGCGGCCTGCAAATCGTTCAAATCGGTGTGTACAGACAGGTCTACACCCAAGAACCCAGGTACTCGAATGGTCA
Organism: Jongsikchunia kroppenstedtii DSM 45133; assembly: GCF_000380485.1. Taxonomy (GTDB): domain Bacteria; phylum Actinomycetota; class Actinomycetes; order Mycobacteriales; family Mycobacteriaceae; genus Jongsikchunia; species Jongsikchunia kroppenstedtii. Next base: position 24,529 of record NZ_AQYG01000044.1, read on the forward strand.
ATCAAAGGTAAAGAGTTCCCAAAGCTCGCAAATCCGTCAACACGTCAAGAATGCCCTGATAGTGGTACAGATCGTAGGTTTTCGGCGGATCGCGAAATTCGGGGCGTAGTTGGCGGCGGCCGGCCGACAGTACGCTCTAGCTGTGAGTGGACATGATGAAAGCACGACGCCCGGCCCAGCGATTCCGGGATCGTCGCCGGGTCGTCGGCTGGCTCTTGACGTCGTGTTGTACAGCGCGATGCGGGTTGCCCTGGTGGTGGTGATCGCCGCCATCGTCTACGGCATCGGCCGGGCGGTGGGCGTCGAGATCCCGATCATCATCGCGGCGCTGTTCGCGCTGGTCATCGCGCTGCCCCTGGGGTTCGTGCTGTTTCGTTCGCAACGGGCCAAGGTCAACGAGGGGATCGGCGTCGTCGACGATCAACGACGGACCCGGCGCGAGGACCTGCGTTCGCGGCTGCGCGGCAACGGCGAGAACTACTACGAGGCTGCCGACGACAAGCCGACCGACGAGTCGGCCGGCAAGGACTCGGGGGAGAACGGCGCCGAAGGCAAGGCGCGGTGACCGCCGGGGTGATCGATCGCCGGTCCGGCGCGCAGTGGCGTCGGCGCCGGGAATGGGCCGACGGCGCGGTGCGGCTGATCGAGGCCGACGCCCGCCGCAGCGCCGACACGCATCTGCTGCGATTCGAGCTGCCGCAGTGGGCGCGTGACCGATCGATCTCCCTGTATCTGAAGGACGAGAGCACCCACATCACGGGATCGCTCAAGCATCGGCTGGCTCGGTCGCTGTTCCTCTACGGGCTCTGCAACGGGTGGATCACCGAGGGGGCGCCGGTCATCGAGGCGTCCTCCGGCTCCACCGCCGTCTCCGAGGCCTACTTCGCCCACCTCATCGGCGTCCCGTTCATCGCGGTGGTGCCGCGCAGCACGTCGCCCGCGAAGATCGCACTGATCGAAAGGCAGGGCGGACGCTGTCATTTCGTCGACAGTCCCGGGGAGATGTACACGGCTGCACGCGGCCTGGCCGACGAGACCGGCGGCCACTTCATCGATCAGTTCACGATGGCCGAGCGGGCCACCGACTGGCGGGGCAACAACAACATCGCCGAGTCGATCTTCAGTCAGCTGGCGGCCGAGGAGTATCCGATTCCGGCATGGATCGTGGTCGGCGCGGGTACCGGCGGCACGTCGGCGACGATCGGGCGGTACGTCCGCTACCGCGGCTACGACACCGGCGTCTGCGTCGTGGATCCGGAGAACTCGGTGTTCTACGGCTCCTACGAATCGGGTGAGCCGCAGACCGGGACCGTCGGCTCGCGGATCGAGGGGATCGGCCGGCCGCGGGTGGAGCCGTCGTTCGTGTCGCAGGTGATCGACCGGATGGTCGCGGTGCCGGACGCGGGCAGCATCGCGGCCGCGCGGCGGGCGTCGGATGTGCTGGGCCGCCGGGTCGGCGGATCGACCGGAACTAACCTCTGGGGCGCTTTCGGGCTGATCGCCGAGATGGTGGCGGCCGGCGAGTCGGGCAGCGTCGTCACGCTGCTCTGCGATGGCGGCGACCGGTACTCGGGCACGTACTACAACGATGCCTGGCTTGCTGAACAGGGGATTTCTCTCGACGACCCGAACCGGATCCTCGACGAATTCTTCGCCGACGGCCACTGGGCCGGCTGACTCCGGGCTCCGGTCGAGCGCAGTCAAAAACTCTTTCGTCAATATTTCTTGACAACACCATGACTGTCAACATAACCTGACAGCCATGACGGATACAGCTACACCCGATGAACCCACGACGAGCGACCAACCGGCGAGCGATATCGCCGGCGCCGTCGCGGACCGGGACCCCGCCCGAGGCCTGGCCGCCGTGCGTGCCCTGCGCACGCTGGCCGATCGCCTCGAGGAGGTGCAGGTCGCCAACGCGCGGTCGGCGGGCTGGAGCTGGCAGGCGATCGCAGACGTACTGCAGATCAGCCGCCAGGCCGTCCACCAGAAGCATGCGGCACGCGAACGCTGATGGACGCATGCACCAACATCGAAAGAATTGAGAGACACCATGTTTGAACGATTTACCCATGAGAATCGCACCACGTTGATGTTCGCCATGGAAGAGGCGCATGACCTCGGCCATCGCGAACTGGGCAACGATCATCTGCTGCTGGGCATGCTCTGCAATGCCCGCGGCACCGGCAACGAGATCCTCCAGGAGCTCGGCCTGACATTGCCTGACGCCCGCGAGGCGTCACGGGCATTCCACGAGGCGACCACCGAGGCGGCGACCGACGACACGGACGCCGCCGACGCCACCGTCGACGAAACCGTCCGCGAAGATCGAGAGGCGCTGCGCGCCATCGGAATCGATCTGGACAAGGTTCGCCGGGCCGTGCGCGAGACCTTCGGCGAGGACATCGCCGACGGCTGGGGCAAGCGCCGGGGCGACCGGCGTGGCGATGGCGACCGGGGCCCGCGTGGCCGCGGACGCGGACGCGGCGACGACGAGCAATTCGAGCCGTGGGGCCGTGGTCGGCGCGGTCACGAACATCGTGGCCACGAGCATCGCGGTCATGAGCATCCGGGCGGCCCTCGCCGTGGCGGCCCGCGTGGCCGCGGGTTCGAGGACCCCCGGGGCTTCCCCGGTGGATTCGACCGCGGGTTCGGCGATGGCCCCTTCGACGGGCCGTGGGGCGGGCCCGGCCGTGGCCGACGTGGACCGGCGAGCCGGCGCGGCGGATTCCGTCGACCCCGGTTCAGCTCCGACACGAGGTCAGCTCTGGCCGGTGCGGTCAAGGCCGCCCGGGAGTATGACGATCAGCAGCTGGGGCCCGAACACCTGTTGCTCGGCATCCTTGATACCGGCGACGCTGCTTCGATCGCCGTCATCGAGTCCGCCAGTTCGACCGAGGCGCTGCGGGCCGCCGTTATCAAGCGGCTGACCCCCGACACCTCACAGTCGGCCTGACGCTCCTTGACGAAATCCGCGTCACCTACGTGGATCCGCGCCGGTTATAGCCGGCGCGGATCTGCGAAAGCGGCTCGGATTTTTCGCGACGCGGGGTCGGAGTCAGGCGCCGATGAACAATCCGACCGCGGTGCCGATCGACCACAGCAGCATGGACATGCCGGTGAGGGCCAGGGCGGGAATCAGCGCCGGGCCCTGTTTGCCGGTTCGTACCGGGGCATTCGCCTTCGCAGCGGCCGGAATCGCGATCAGGCCGAGTAGTGCCCACCAGGTCGCCCAACCCAGGAGCACCGAGGCCGCCATCGGAATCGTCAGGAGGGCCACATGCAGGATCCGAGTTCGTTTGTCGCCCAACGCGACCGCCAGAGTCCGCTTGCCGGACTCGGTGTCGGTCGGTATGTCGCGCAGGTTGTTGGCCACCAGCACCGCGCTGGAGAAGCAGCCGACCGCGACCGCGCACACCACGCCCACCCAGTCGATGCGCTCGGCCTGCACGAACTGCGTGCCGAGCACGGCCACCAGGCCGAAGAAGACGAAGACGGCGATCTCACCGAATCCTCGGTAGCCGTACGGATTCTTGCCGCCGGTGTAGAACCAGGCCGCGATGATCGCCACGGCGCCGATCAGGATCAGCCACCACGCGGTGGTCAGGGACAGGATGATGCCGGCGATGCCGGCGGCGGCCAGAGCGGCGAAGGCCGCGGATTTGACCGCCCCCGGCGTCGCGGCACCGGAGCCGACGAGGCGCATCGGCCCGACCCGCTCGTCATCAGTGCCGCGGACGCCGTCGGAGTAGTCGTTGGCGTAGTTGACCCCCACGATCAACAGCACGGATACCGCCAGCGCCAGAATCGCCTTCCACCAGACGAAGTCATGCGACCAGCCGGCCGCGCCGCTGCCGGCGATGACCGGCGCGACGGCATTGGGAAAGGTCCGGGGCCGGGCGCCTTCGATCCACTGAGTCGCCGTCGCCATGGCCGCAATCCTGCCACGGTCCGGGATTACAGTTGACTGCGGCCGTATACCCGGCAGGCATCGGTCTCGAGCCTCGTCACCGACCAGAAGGAGCACAGGTGTCCCAGCAGTCCGTGCTAGTGCGGTTGTTGGGTCCGGTCGGCGTCGTCGATCCGGACGGTGACATCAAGCGGGTGCCCGGTGCCCGGGCGCGGACGCTGCTCGCCGCGTTGGCTGTCGAGCCCGGGCAGTTCCGGTCCGCGGCCCGACTCATCGACACGGTCTGGGGCGACGACCAGCCGCAGTCGCCGCAGGCCGCCCTGCATACCCAGATCTCCCGGCTGCGTCCGCTGCTGCCCGCCGACGCGCTGGAGGCCGGCCCCGGTGGATATCGGCTGGCGGTCGAGCCGACCGCGGTCGATCTCTACGCCGTTCAGTCGCTGATAGCCGACGGCACCGACGACTCGTTGCGCGCGGCCCGAAAACTCTGGCGCGGCGAGCCCGGCGCCGATCTGGGCAATGATGACCTTGCGGGCGAGATCCGCCGCCACGCCGACCAGCTGCTGTCGGACCTGGATGATCGGTTGTCGCGGACAGCCTTGGCGGACGGTGATTTCGAGGCGGCGCGACGGCTCGCCGAGGCCCGCTGCGCCGCCGATCCGCTCGATGAGCCGGCACACGCCACCCTGATGCGGGCGCTGGCCGGCCTCGGCCGCACCTCGGATGCGCTCGCGGTATTCGCCCGCATCCGGCGAGTGCTCTCGGCCGAGCTCGGCACCGACCCGGGCCCGGAGCTGGTGGCACTGAACAACCAGTTGCTGACCGCCGATTCCGGGGAAGCCGCGCCCCCGCCGGCAAAGCCGGTGAGCGCCGTGGGAATCCGCGCCGAACCGAACGAGCTGATCGGCCGGGACAAGGATCTGGCGGACATCACCGAGTTGCTCAAGCGTCATCGAGTGGTGACGGTGCTGGGCCCGGGCGGGGCGGGGAAGACCCGGATCGCCAACAGCGTGGGGCATGCCGCCGCGAGTGCCGGCGATCCGGTGTTCCTCGTCGAGCTCGCCTCCGTGCGCGATGGCGGTGACGTGATGGTCGCTGTCAGTGCGACATTGGGTATCGGCGAATCGGATCTGACGCCGGCCGGCCGGGCACGCATGGTGTTCGGCGATCTGACCCAGCGTCTGGCCGACGCGTTGGGTGGGCGGCCGACGCTGGTGATCCTGGACAACTGCGAGCACCTGGTCGATGCCTGCGCCCAGGCCGCGGCCGACCTCGTCGGCGCCGCGCCGAATATCACCGTTCTCGCGACCAGCCGTTCGCCGTTGCAGATCGCGTCGGAGACGGTGTACGAGCTCCCGCCGTTGCTGGTGGACGAATCAGGCTCGGCCGCAACGGATCTGTTTCTGCAGCGAGCGCGTTCCATTCGCCCCGACGCGAGATTCGACCTGGCCGAGGTGGCGCAGCTGTGTCGCGAGCTCGACGGGCTGCCGCTCGCGATCGAGCTTGCCGCTGCGCGCATTCGCACGATGACCGTCGCCGATATCCGCGCGGGGCTCGCGCAACGATTCGCCCTGCTGCGCAGCGGGGATCGCGCATCGCCGACCCGACACCGGACGCTGCACGCGGTCATCGACTGGAGCTGGGATCTGCTGGACGACCCCGCCCGAGAAGCCCTGCGCCGACTCTGTCGATTCCCGGGCGGTTTCACGCTTGATGCGGCCCGAACCGTCTGCGGAACAACGGGATTCGATCTCGACGACCGGCTCTCGGCACTGGTCAATCAGTCGCTGCTGCAGGTGGCCGAGATCGCCGAGCCGAACGAGCCGCCGACGGTGCGTTACCGGATGTTGGAGATGGTTCGGGAGTACGGGGAAGAGCAGCTCGCCGCCAGCGGGGAAGGCCGAGAGGTCGATTCGGCGATGACCCGATGGGCGGTCGAGCTGACCGCGCGGCTGCGGGCCGACTATGAGCAGCGGCTCCGGCAGCGAGAAGCGGTGCGGGCGGTGGCTCGCGAACTCGACAACCTCGTCTGGGTGCTGCGGCGCTGCACCGACCCGGACCGCAGCAGTCGTCCCGACGATCATCAGTGGGGAATCGTCAGCGCGTACACCGCGATATCGGCGTTCTGGGCGCTGCGCGGGCTCCATCACGAGGTGATCGCCTGGGCGCCGCAGATCCTCGGGGCGCTCGACTCCCGGGATGCCCGGTCGTTGACGGAAGACGAACGCGAGCTCTATCAGGGGGCTTATCTCATCGCGCTGGGGCACCTGTTCTGGCAGGGCGACAAGCGGCAGATCGCGGTCACCCGCACGCGATTGCGTCGGCTGCTGCGGCCGGAGCTGACGCTGCTTCGGCAGGCCGATTTCATCTCGTCGATCCTCCTGTCCCGCAATCCGACTCAGGCGATGCGCACCATTTGCCGGGGAATGCTCTCGGAGGTGGAGGACGTTCGTATGACGGCCGCCATGGTGCGCACGAACGCTCGGGAGAATCTCGGCAACCACGCTGGGGCGATGGCCGATGCCCAGTTGGCCCTGCAGTGGGCCACCGAGCGCGGCGATCTCTGGATGATCGCGATGACCACCACCGGGATCGGTGGGCTGCACGGACAACGTGCGCACTACCGGGACGCCGTCGAGTCCTACCGACGTGGCCTGGCGCTGATGGTGGAGATCGGTGCCGAAGAGGACTCACGGCAGGTACGCGGCTATCTGCTGACGTCGCTGCTCGGGCTGGGCGATGTCGCCGCCGCGCGAGAGATCTACGGTGACGTGACCCGCGGCTGGACTCCGGATCAGCCGGATCCGCAGGGGCATCCCGAAACGGTCGCGACGATTCTGATGTCCAGCGCGGAGCTGGCCCGGGCTGACGGCCGACTGGAGCAAGCCGCCGAGCTCTACCGCCGATGCATCGACAACGTTGTCGCCAATCACGAAGGTATCGGGCGTGATCCGTTCGTCAGTCTCGTCATGAGCAACGCCGTGTGTGCACTCGCGGTGGCCGGCCGCGCCGATGCCGCGGCACCGTATGTCGGCACGCTGGCGGCGATCGTCGGCCGGTTGCACGCTCCCGGCGGGAGCTTCGATATTCCGCAGACCGGCACCATCGCGCTGGCCTGCGGTGCCGTCATCTGCGCCGGCGCGATCGATGCGCCGAACGGGGCTGGGCCGAGGCTGCTGGCGCTGTCGCAACGGTTGCCTGCGCGCCTCGACTATCCGGCCCTGCGGGACTGCGCCGCGGACGCCGGCGAGGCGTCCGGACTCGGTGCCGCGCAATGGGATTCGTTGGCGGGCGAGACGTGCAGAATCTCCCGGACCCATGCGGTCCGGGAGATCCTGACGCTGTTGAAGCCACTCGCCGACTAGCGATCGACCGTCAGCGGTTCTGTCGGCTGTACCTGCTGACCGCAAGCGGGGCGAAGATCGCGACGATCACCGCGGCGCCCACGAGCGACCAGAGCACGTGGATGTCGGCCACCCCGTTGTTGGCCAGCGACCGGACCGCCGACACGAGGTGCGAGATCGGGTTGATCTTGACGAAGGCCTGCAGCCATCCCGGCATCGTGTGCACCTGGACGAAGGCGTTCGACAGGAAGGTCAGTGGGAACAGGATCATCAGCGAGATGCCCTGCACCGACGAGGCGCTGCGGGCGATGACGCCGAGCCAGGCCCAGATCCAGGATAGTGCGAAGGCGCAGACGATCACCAGAAGGGCCGCGGCCAGCGTGCCCCAGAACTCCGGGCGCCAGCCCATTGCGATGCCGGTGACGAAGGTGATCGTGATCGCGATGACGTAGCGGACCGCATCCGACAGCAGGGCGCCGACCAGCGGACTGATCCGGGCTATCGGCAACGATCGGAAGCGGTCGAACACTCCCTTGTCCATGTCTTCGCGCAGCTGCGTACCGGTGACCATCGACGTGGTCAGCACGGTCTGCACGAGGATGCCCGGAATGATCAGCGGCAGATAGGCGCTCACGCTTCCGGAGATCGCGCCGCCGAAGATGTAGGCGAACATGACGGTGAACAGGACCGGTTGCAGCACGACGTCGAAGTACTGCTCGGGGTTGCGGCGGAACTTGAGCAGCCCGCGGTAGGCCATGGTGAGGCTGTGCGCGGCGGTCTTGCGCAGCCCGACGCGATCGGACAGGTCGACCGGCGGAAGCGTCGGCGCGACAGGGGCTTTAGTGGTGGGTTCGGAGACAATGGTGGTCATCGGTTGACCTCCTCGGTCGTGGAGTCGGACTGGTCGTCGGTCGGTTGACCGGTAATCGTGAGGAAGACCTCGTCGAGCGTGGGCTTCTGGACGTTCATCTCCTCGACGGCGATGTTCTCGCTGCGCAATGCCAGCAGGATGTCGGCCATCAGGTCGGCGCGGCGCATCGGCGCGGTCACCCGTCCCGCTTCGGGGCTGAGAGTGGCTGTCTCGGAAAGGATCTGCTCGATCACCTCGGCGGCGCGGGCAGCGTGGTTGCGGTCGGTGGGGGTCAGCTGCAGCGTGCTGGTGCCGATCGACGACTTGAGCTCGTCGGCGGTGCCGTCGGCGATCACCCGGCCGTGGTCGATCACCGCGATGCGGTCGGCGAGCTGGTCGGCCTCGTCCAGGTACTGGGTGGTCAGCAGCACCGTGGTGCCTTCAGAGACCAAGCGACGGATGGTGTCCCACATCTGGGCGCGGGTACGCGGGTCCAGGCCGGTGGTCGGCTCGTCGAGGAACAGCAGCGGCGGCGTGGCGATCAGACTGGCGGCCAGATCGAGTCGCCGGCGCATGCCGCCGGAGAAGTCCTTGAGCGGCCGGTCGGCGGCCTCGGTGAGTGAGAACTCCTCGAGCAGTTCGCCGGTGCGGGCGCGGGCGGCCTTGCGGCTGAGGCCGAGAAGCCGACCGAACACCATCAGGTTCTGGACGGCGGTCAGTTCCTCGTCGACCGACGCGTACTGGCCGGTGAGGCCGACGAGCGAGCGCACGACCTGCGGATGCCGGCCGACGTCATAGCCGAAGACCTCGGCCCGGCCGGCATCGGGACGCAGCAGCGTCGCGAGCATCCGGACGGTGGTGGTCTTGCCGGCGCCGTTGGGGCCGAGGACGCCGTAGACGGTGCCCGGCTGCACGACGAGGTCGACGCCGTCGACGGCCCGGTTCTCACCCGACTTCGTTTTGAACGTCTTCACGAGGCCATGCGCCTCGATCGCGGGTGTGGTGCGGATGTCGCCCGGCGCGGTCGCGGCGGGCTGATTCACGGTTGTGGTCATGGATAGCAGAGTGCCGAGACCCGCTGTCGTCTCGCTTGCGGCCGCTGTCGTCTGCTTGCGCCGCCTACCCGCGGCGATGAAAGGCGGCTAGACCTGGGAGAACCGGTTGACGAGGGCGCGCCGGTCGACCTTGCCGGGTCCGCGCAGGGGCAGCTCGTCGACGGTGAACACCTGCCGGGGAATCGATGTCGTCGGCAGGAGCCCGTCGAGTTCCGCGCGCAGTCGGTCGACGGTCGGCGTGTCGTGGCCGGGTGCCGCGACCACCGCGGCGGCGATCTGCTGGCCGAGCCGCTCGTGCGGCAACCCGAATACGGCGCACTCGGCGATGCCGGGCAGCCGCGTCAGCTGGGCCTCGACGACCTGGGGCAGCACGGTCAGCCCGCCGCTGCTGATGGCCTCGTCGGCGCGTCCGGCGATCGCCAGCACGCCGTCGGTTAGGGTGCCCAGATCATCGGTCCGGAACCAGCCGGGCCGGGCGAAGGCCGGGTGATCGGGCTGGTTGCGATAGCCGAGGGCGACGGTGGCGCCGCCGAGACGGACGCGCCCGACCCCGTCGGGGTTCTCGTCGTCCAGCACGATGTCGACGCCGTCGAGCGGTACGCCGTCGTAGACGCAACCGCCGCAGGTCTCGCTCATCCCGTAGGTGCGCACCACCGGCACGCCGGCCGCAATGGCCTTGGCGCGCAACGCCGGTGGCGTCGCGGCACCGCCGACGAGTACCCCGTCGACAGCGGCCAGCGCCGCGGTGGCGTCGGGGTCGTCGAGCACCTTGACTAGCTGCCCGGGCACCAGCGAGGTGTAGCGCCGCCCGGCGGGCATTGTGTCGATGGCGGCTGTCAGTGACGCCGGCTCGAAACCGGTTGTCACATCGAGGATTACCGGCTCATGCCCCGCGGCGAGCGACCGCAGCAGTACCTGCAGCCCGGCGATGTGCTGCGGCGGCAATGCGAGCAGCCACGACCCGGGTCCGCCCAGCCGGGCGTGCGTGGCATCGGCCGACGCGCGCAGGGCGGCCGCAGTCAGCATGGCGCCCTTGGGAGTTCCGGTCGAACCGGAAGTCGCGACGACGAGGGCGACGGCATCGTCGATCGGTTCGTCCGGACCGAGCGCGTCGCGGAGCAGCGCCGCCGTCACGGCGTCACCGTCCGGAACCGGCAGCAGACTGGCTTCGCCGTCGAGCGCCGCCGTCAGCAGGGGGATGGCCGCACGGATCGAGTCCGGCCCGCCGAGGGCCAGCGGCCGCAGAACGGTCAGGGCCGTCCCGATTCGCCGTCGCGATCATCGAGTTCGCCGAGCGAATCGTGCTCGGCGCTTTCGCCGCCGAACGGCTCGTCGTCGAACGGCCAGCCCTTCCGTTCGAGGCGTTCCCGGATCCGCTTGATGTCGGACTCCGACGGCAGCTCATCGATGGCCTTGATCACCTGGACGCCGGCGTCGATCTTCGAGATGGGGGCGAGGTCGTCCCCGCCGTCGTCGGTGACCTCGGTACCGCTGCGCTGCTGGCTGATCAGGTCGTGGGTGATCTGCTTGACCTCGTCGTCGGTCAGTCGTCGGCGCAGCAGCGCGACCAGCGGGACATAGTCGCCCGAGGGAATGCCGTTGGGGTAGCCCTCACGCAACCAATCCACGATCGTCTTGAGGAAATGCGGCCGATCCATCTGCCGTCTCCTTCCTCGTCATCGGGCGGCTATCCGGGTGGCGGCGCGCGTCGGCGCCGCCATATGCGGTAATCCTAGGTCAGATGCGGCCTTGTGGTCCGGGTGCCGGAACCGCGACCGGTTCGCGCACGCGAGGGACGGCCGACTGCGACGACCGATGGGGTGCCGGCCGCGGCGGGCGGTCGCTGGTCAGTTCGCCGACGCGAGCGGCCAGCCGGCGGCGGCCAGCCGGGAGGCGACCTGGTTGATCTCCTCCGGATTCGGCGACTGCTCGGTGACCGTGGCGATCGCGCCGATGATCTGCTCCTCGGTGAACGGGTGCTCGAGCCCGTGCTCGCGCGCGACGGTCAGAATCACTTTGGTGATCTGCTCCTCGGACAGGTCCCGCTTGAGCAGGGCTAGCAGCGGGAAGTAGTCCGACGTCGGCACGCCCTCGGGATATCCCTTGCGCAGCCAGTCCAGGACGGCATCGAATGACGTACTCGAAGTTGTCACGATCAGTACGACCTCTCCGGCTATTTCTTGGGAGCGAACGGGAAAAGGTTGATGTCGAAGTAGTAGTCGATCGTGGTGCGGGTGATCCACAGGATCGCCACGACGATCACGGCCGCGATCAGGACGAACAGCGCGATGCCCGCGTAGCGGGTGATCGGGTTGCCGGGGGCGGCGGGCTCGCCGTCCTGGCTGGCCGGTTCGGTGAGGAACAGCCGGAGGCCGATCGCGAAGAGGGCCGGCAGCCCGGCGCCCAGAGCCAGCCCGACCAATAGGACCTTGGCGATTGCTTCAACGGTATCCACGAGGATGTGCCTTTCTGGCGGAAGTCGGCGGGATCAGACCGATGCCGGGGTCTGCGGCTGCTCGGCGATGGCGGGGTCGTTGCCGTCCCAGTCGTCGTTGACGTTGTTCGCGTCGATCTTCTGCTGCTGGGCGCGCCAGTACATGTAGCCGGACAGCGCGACCAGGATCGCGAAGATGACGATCGCTCCAGCGGCGCCGCCGATCAGGTGTGCGATGTAGTAGGTGCCCGCGCCGACCAGGCCCGCCATCGGCAGTGTGGTGACCCAGGCGACAACCATGCGCCCGGCGACCGCCCAGCGCACCTTGGCGCCCGGCTTGCCGACGCCGCTGCCGAGGATCGAGCCCGTCGCCACGTGGGTGGTCGACAGCGCCATGCCGGATGCGCTCGAGGTGAGAATGATTGCCGCGGACGATGCTTCGGCCGCCATGCCCTGCGGCGCCGAGATCTCCACCAGGCCCTTGCCCAGGGTGCGGATGATGCGCCAGCCGCCGAGGTAGGTGCCGAGCGCGATGGCGCCGGCGCACAGGAACACCACCCAGAACGGCAGGCCGTGCTTGACCGACGCCGCGTCGAGGTGGCCGCTGATGATCAGGGCCAGGGCGATGACGCCCATCGTCTTCTGCGCGTCACCGGTGCCATGGGCGAGCGAGACCAGCGAGGCCGTGGTGATCTGGCCCCATCGGAAACCGTCGGTCGTGCGACTGCTGGTGAGGCGTGCGGTGATCCGGAAGACCATCCAGGTGCCGCAGGCGGCGACGATGCAGGCGATGATCGGGGCCGCGACCGCGGGGATCAGCACCTTGCTGGACAGGCCGTGCCAGTTGATCGCGCCGGAGCCGATGGCGGCCAGGCCCGAGCCGATCAACCCGCCGAAGAGCGCGTGCGACGAGCTGGACGGCAGGCCGAACAGCCAGGTGAAGAGGTTCCAGAGGATGCCGCCGATGAGTCCGGCGAAGATGATCAGCATCGCCTTGGTGGGATCGATGCCGTTGAGCAGTTTCGGCTGGTTCAGCACGTCCTTGGCGACGGCGGCGGCGACCTCGACCGAGAGGAAGGCGCCGACCAGGTTCAGCGTCGCCGAGAGCGCGACCGCGACCTTCGGCTTGAGCGCGCCGGTGGCGATCGACGTGGCCATGGCGTTGCCGGTGTCGTGGAAGCCGTTGGTGAAATCGAATCCGATGGCAGTGATCACCAACAGAACGAGGATCAGCATCTCTGCGCTCATGGCAATGATTCTGGCGTGCTGATCGTAAAAATGTCGAAAATGCCCGCGGCCGGGAAGTCGCGTGTGACCTGCAGGTTTTCCCGTTTCTGCGAGCTGTTCATCGAATGTTCACTTCAAATGGCGCTTGAGCGTGGCTAAGCGGGTTTCGCGGGGTCGTTTCCGGGGGTGAACAGCGTCACTTCCCGAGGGCCATTGCGTGATGCAAGATATGAATCACATGCAAACCGGTATGTAAATGCTCGAACAGCACAGATGAAAGAGGTCGGCACCTATGAAGCTCGCGGTCCCCGTGGCGTACGCCAACAATTTCCGAGAGACGATGGACAACCTGACCGACTACGAGCATGCCGGTGTCGATCGTGTCGTGGTCGCCGAGGCGTACAGCTTCGACGCCGTGAGCCAGCTCGGCTACATCGCTGCGCGTACCGAGACGATGGAACTGGCGACCGGCATCCTGCCGCTGTTCTCGCGCACGCCGACCAACATGGCGATGACCGCCGCCGGCCTCGACTACGTCTCGGGGGGCCGTTTCGTTCTGGGCATCGGCGCGTCCGGGCCCCAGGTGATCGAGGGCTTCCACGGCCAGAAGTACAACGCCCCGCTGGGACGCGCGCGTGAGTACGCGGAGATCTGCCGCAAGGTGTGGCGCCGCGAGAAGACCGAGTACGACGGCAAGTACTACAAGCTGCCGCTCACCAAGGAGGACGGCGGCACCGGGCTGGGCAAACCGCTCAAGATCATCAATCATCCTGTGCGTGAGCGGATTCCGATCGGACTGGCGTCGATCGGCCCCAAGAATGTCGAGCTGGCCGCCGAACTGTTCGAGGAGTGGCAGCCGATCTTCTTCTATCCCGAGAAGTTCAAGGACGCGTTCGGCGATGCCCTGGATGCAGGCTTCGCGAAGCGCGACCCGTCGCTCGGCGAGCTCGGCGTCACCGCGATGGCCGCGCTGGCCATCACCGAGGACAAGGACCTGGCGGCCGGTGCGCAGCTGGGTGTGCGTCACAACGCCGCGCTGTACATCGGCGGTATGGGCGCGCGCGGCAAGAACTTCTACAACGACCTCGCGGTGCGCTACGGGTTCGCCGACGAGGCGAAGGTGATCCAGGATCTGTACCTGGACGGCAAGAAGCAGGAGGCCGCCGAGCTGGTGCCGCAGGCCCTGGTCGACGGAATCTCGCTGGTCGGCTCGGAAGGCCATGTGCGCGAACGGATCTCGGCCTTCGCCGAGTCCGGCGTCAACGTGTTGTCGGTGCAGCCGATCGCCGAGGACCACGCCGGCGTCGTGCGTCAGTTCGAGAAGATCAAGCAGATCATCACCGATCTGGGACTCTGACCGAGTCCGGCCACCCACCCGCGTGGCGGGTGGCCGGCGGCGTCAGTAGTAGTACGGGTACGCGTCCCAGTCGGGATCGCGCTTCTGCAGGAACGCATCCCGGCCCTCGACGGCCTCGTCGGTCATGTAGGCCAGCCGCGTCGCCTCGCCGGCGAACACCTGCTGGCCCATCAGTCCGTCGTCGGTGAGATTGAACGCGAACTTCAGCATGCGTTGTGCCGTAGGCGACTTGCCGTTGATCGCGCGCCCATATTCGATGGCCACGTTCTCCAGTTCGGCATGATCGGCGACCTCGTTGACCGCACCCATCCGGTGCATCGTCTCGGCGTCGTAGGCGCGACCGAGAAAGAAGATCTCGCGTGCGAACTTCTGGCCGACCTGCTTGGCGAGGTACGCGCTGCCGTAGCCGGCGTCGAACGACCCCACGTCGGCGTCGGTCTGCTTGAAGCGGGCGTGCTCGCGGGAGGCGATCGTCAAGTCGCACACCACATGCAGCGAATGCCCGCCGCCGGCCGCCCAGCCGTTGACGACCGCGATCACCACCTTCGGCATGGTGCGGATCAGCCGCTGCACCTCCAGGATGTGCAGCCGTCCGCCCTCGGCCTTGACCCGGTTCTCGTCGACCGTGTCGGCGCCGGCCGCGACGACATCGGAGTCGTGCGAGGTCGCGTACTGATAGCCGGACCGGCCGCGAATCCGCTGATCGCCGCCGCTGCAGAACGCCCAGCCGCCGTCCTTCGGAGACGGTCCGTTGCCGGTGAGCAGCACCGTTCCGACATCGGGGGTGCGGCGGGCATGGTCGAGCACCCGGTACAGCTCGTCCACCGTGTGCGGTCGGAAGGCGTTACGCACCTCGGGCCGGTCGAACGCGATGCGCACGATCCCGTCGACCCGGCCTTCACCGACATGCCGGTGGTAAGTGATGTCGGTGAGGTCCTCGAAGCCGGGGACGGGGTTCCACTGGGTCGGGTCGAACGGGTTCTCGGTCACCCGGCGATGCTATCGCCGGGCATGGGTCGCTGAAAGCCTGGCGTATCCGGCGCGTGGAGGGCGATATGTCCTCGAGCGGCCGGATATGTCATGGTTCCAGCTGCCGAACCGGCTAGGGATTGCGGGCGTAGCCCATGGTGAACGCGCCCAATGTCTTGGGGCCCTTGGCATAGAACGAATCCGCGCCGACGATCTCCCAACCGGCCGCCGTCACGACCTCCCGCACATTCCGGGTCAGATGACAGCCGCCGCCGACCCGCTTCTGGATCGGCTCGAGGCGGCGCTGCCAGCGCTGGACCTTCGCGTCGGGGGCGCTGCCGTGTTCGAAGAACGCGAACGTGCCGCCGGGATTGACCACGCGGCGCAGTTCGGCGAGTGCGGCCGGCAGGTCGGGGATGGTGCAGAGGGTGAACGTCGAGAGGGCCGAATCAAAGGTGTTGTCAGGGAAGTCGAGTCGCTGACCGTCGAGGCCGGCGCGGGTGATCGGGGCCGCCGCGGCCGACACGCGTGTCGCGGCCCGCTGCCAGGCGACGTCGCTGGGCTCGATCGCGGTGACCGAGGTGACGCCGTCC
Organism: Jongsikchunia kroppenstedtii DSM 45133; assembly: GCF_000380485.1. Taxonomy (GTDB): domain Bacteria; phylum Actinomycetota; class Actinomycetes; order Mycobacteriales; family Mycobacteriaceae; genus Jongsikchunia; species Jongsikchunia kroppenstedtii. The sequence goes on from NZ_AQYG01000044.1 coordinate 40,271, forward strand.
GGATAGAGCGGCGCGTTGAAGCCGGAGCCGAAGCCGATCTCGATCACCGAACCTGTCAGCGGCTCGCACGCCGCCACCCGCAGCTTGTTCATCGCCTCCATGCCGCAGGTCTTCTCGATGATCCGCGGCAGCACCTGATCCTCGTACCAGCCCATGTCTCGACGCTAGCCGCTGTGCCCGTCCGCCGGGGCTGATCTGCCGGCGAGGTACAGCGCCCGCGAGTTGCGGGCCTCGCGGGTGCGCAGGGCTACCAGGATCTCCTCGGAGACCTCCAGGAATTCGTAGTCGGCGTCGAGGAACGCCAGCGTGTGAAAGATCCATGCCGGGTCGTCCTGGCGCATGGTCACCACCGCGCCCCCGGGATGCTCGGACACCTCGGCCCATCGCTGGATCTTCTTCTTGACCTCGTCAAAAGGCATGTGCACCAAGGCCGTTGCCTCATAGACCTGACGCACCCGGCGCAGGCTCTGCTGCACGTAGGCGGCCGGGTCGCCGCCGGGGATCTCGCGGGGGCGGAAGGAGCGTCGTCCGGGCTGCGGGTCGGTCAGCCGATCGAGCCGGAAGGTGCGCCAGTCCGCCCGATCGAGATCGAACGCGACCAGATACCACCGGCGCCCCAGCGGGACCAGCCGCAGCGGCTCGACGCGACGACGTTGACCGCCCGCCGTGCCGCCGGAGTAGCCGAAGGTCAGCTCGACCGTGTCGCGGCAAGCCAGCGCGACCGTCGTCAAGTGCTCGGCATCGATTGCGGGAGCGGCCATTCCGGGGACGGTGGCACTCATCGCCTGGACGGCCTCGGCGCGCCTGCGGAGTTTGCCGGGCAGCACCTGGGTCACCTTGGCCAGGGCGCGCACCGAACCGTCGGCCAGGCCGGCCGCGGCGCCGGACGCGGCGCTGCGCAGGGCCGCGACGATGGCCACGGCCTCTTCTTCGTCGACCACCAGCGGAGGCAACGAGCCGCCGGCCGAAAGCTGATAGCCGCCGCCGTTGCCGCGGACCGACTGCACCGGGTACCCCAGCGTGCGCAGCCGTTCGACGTCGCGGCGGACGGTGCGCTCGGTGGTGTCGAGCCGGTCGGCGAGTTCGGTGGCGCTCCACAGCCGATGCGCCTGGAGCAGCGCCAGCAGCTTCAGGGTGCGTTCGGTGGTATCGGCCATAAACACAGAGTCAACCACTATCCGGACAGAAATTGACCGGATAACTGCTTTGAGTAGCGGACAGATTCTGTCCACATGGAGTCATAACTTACTCACGTAGCCGGACCGATCCCCGGTCTGACCAGCGAAAGGGAGTCAGAATGTCTGCCACCGTCCTCGAGGCCGCGCCGCCGTCCTCGGCCGCCACGATCAGCGGGCGCGCCCGCACGATCGCGCTGATCTGCCTGCTCGCCGCGTCGTTCATGGAGTTGATGGACGCCACGGTCGTCAATGTCTCGTTGTCCACCATCCGGCATGACCTCGGCGCCTCGTCGGCGCAGATGCAGTGGGTCGTCGCCGGGTATCCGTTGGCCTTTGCCGTCTGTCTGATCATCGGCGCCCGGCTCGGCGATCGCTTCGGCCGGCGCCGCGTGTTCCTCGCCGGGCTGATCGGTTTCGGCCTGATGTCGCTCGCGTGCGGAATCGCCGCGAATCCGGAACAACTGGTGGCATTCCGGATCTTGCAGGGCGTCGCCGCGGCAGCGATGGTGCCGCAGGTGCTCACGAGCCTCCAGGTGATGTACCGGCCGGAGGAGCGCGGCACCGCGATGGGCGCCTTCACCGCGGTGATCGGGCTGGCTGCGGTCACCGGACCGGTCGTCGGCGCGCTGCTGACCCAGTGGGATCTGGGCGGCCTGCAGTGGCGGCCGATCTTCCTGGTCAACGTGCCGATCGCGGTGATCGCCGTCATCGCCGCCCGGGCTCTGGTCCCGGAGTCGCGCGCCGATCACCCCGCTCCGATCACCGGCGGTTCCGCCGGACTGCTCGGCGCCTCGCTGGGTGCGATCGTGCTACCGATCACCCTCGGGCCCGACAATGACTGGCCGGCTTGGGGTTTCGTGCTTGCGGCCGCCGGTGTCGTCGGGTTGATCGCCTTCGCCTACGCCCAGCTGCGCACCGAGCGCCGCGGCATCGAGGCCCTCGTGCCGCCGTCGCTGTTCGCGACGCCGTCGTTCAGCCGCGGCATCGTCGCCTTTCTCGCGCTGTCGATCCCGACCGGCGGCTTCTTCCTGATCCAGTCGATCCACGTGCAGGCGGCGCTGGGTTGGTCGGTGCTGCGCACCGGGCTCGCGTGGGTGCCGTTCTCGCTGGCGGTGCCGATCGCGGCCGGGCTGGCGGCGACCAAGCTGGCCGAGATCTGGGGCCGAAAGGTGCTGCAGGGCGGCGCGGCGATCTTCATCGCCGGCATCGGCACGATGATCGCCGCCGAGGGCACCGCCCAACCGGCGGTGTGGTTCGTGCCGGCCTATTTCCTCGCCGGACTCGGCTTCGGTGCGATCATCGGTGCGGCCGGGCTGCTGGTGCTCAAGGACGTTCCGGTGCGGTCGGCGGGTGCGGCGTCCGGTGTCTTCAATACGACGCAGGCGCTTTCGGTCGCGGTCGGTGCGGCGGTGTTCGGAACGCTGTACTCGGCGATCGGCAACCTGCATGACGCCTATGCGCTGTCGATGGCCGGGATGGCCGGCCTGGTTGCGCTCGGCGGCGTGCTGGCCGGGCTGATGCCGCGGATCGTGTCGACCGTCGCCCCGGTCGAACAGACCGAGGATGCGCTCGTCGTCGCCTAGTTGGTGACCGCCTTCGCAGCGCGGGGCCGCACCCGATACCGGGTGCGGCCCCGTTTCGCGTAGTTGCCGGATATCCCGGTGGCCGGTAGGCCGTGTGCCCGAACCCGGGCGTCGAACGATAACGTGTTCTCATGTCTGACCAGAGCGCCCAGATGGATCCCACTGCGCCGCCGAGCGCCGAGCACCACGAGGGCGGATTCCGGCCGATGATGGAGATGCTGGCCGAAGAGGAGGCCGCGGCGGGCAAGGGGCTGCGCGGCGGGGTGCACTATCCGGAGTTCATCGCCCAGACCCGGTTGGCGATGGACCGCGTGAAGGCCGCGTCGCCGACCGACGAGCAGGCGCTCGCCGCCATCGAAAAACTGAAGGAACTCAACGACATTCTGGCCGACGCCGAGGTCGATGAGTGGAGCGTGCCGTCCTGGCTCCGCCACGATCTGCCGGCGCGGGGCAACATCACCCTGCCGCCGTACCAGGTGACCGGCTTTTCCAACACCGACGGCGTTCGGGCCGATCTGACCTTTCCGCGCTACACGCTGGGCGGCAACGGTGCGGCGCACGGCGGACAGATCGCGCTGGTCTTCGACGACCTGCTCGGTATGACCGCGGCGCTGTCGACCGGACAGGTCACGCGCACCGCGTACATCACCATCAACTACCGGTCGGTCACCCCGATTCTGAAGCCACTCAAGGTGGCGACCTCGATCGACCGCATCGAGGGCCGCAAGGCCTTCGTGCGCGCGACCATGCATGACGGCGAGACGCTGTGCTGCGAGGCCGACGGCCTGTTCATCGCGCTGCGTCCCGGACAGGCTTAAGTCATGTCGGCGGATCCGGCGAATCACGTTTCCCTGCCCGAAGCCGCCACCCGGCTCGACGACGTCTACGCCCGGATGCTGCCGCATCTGGTGGACGCGCCCGACGGCGGACCGCGATATCCGGAGTTCCTGGATCGTGTCCGGGAGTTCATGGACCGGGCGAAGGCGGCCAACCCCTCTCCGGAGATCACCGACCGGGCGATCGAGATGCTCGAAGAGCTCAACGACCTGCTCGCCGGCGCCGAGGTGGCCGAGTGGGAGGTGCCGTCCTGGTCGCGCCGCGGCCTGGAATCGCGTGGCAGCATCACGGTGCCGCCGATCACGGTGACCGAGGTTGGCGACAACGAGATCACCGCGAGGGTCCGGATGAGTCGCTATCACCTCGGTGGCGGCGCCGCCGCGCATGGCGGTCAGATCGGTGTCGTCTTCGACTACGTACTTGCGGTCGCCGGACTGATCGCTTTCGAAAGCCCCATGCGCACTGCGTATTTGAACATCAACTACCGATCGCTGACGCCGCTGGACACCGATCTGGTGGCCACCGCGCGCATCGACCGGGTCGATGGCCGCAAGATCTACATCAGCGCCGAGCTGCGGGACGGCGATCGGCTGTGCGCCGATGCCGACTCGATGTTCCTCAAGCTGCAGCGGACCTTCGATGGCGAAGCCGGATAACTGTCAGAAATCTGGCGTCAGTCGACAATAAATGTCAGTAGTCGCCCCACAGCCACAGAAAAATCAGCCGCGCTGGTCGACCGTGATCTCGAATCCGGCCGCGCGCAGCCGATCGGCCAGCACGCCACCCATCGCGGCGGCCGGGGTGAGCACGCCGGTCAGCGTCGGTAACTTGTCGCGTTCGAGCGCCAGCGTCAGCGCCGACTCGCCGAGCATCACCGCGGTCGCCTTGTAGCCGGGATCGCCATCGGCCTTCATCCGTGAGCGGTAGCGCTTGCCGGTGCTGGTCCGGGTGTAGGTCTCGGTGATGAAAAAGCCCTTGTTGCGGGCCTTTTCGCTGGGCCCTTCGCCGGGCTTCGGGAGCAGCCGGTCGATCAGCGGCCGCAGCGGCTTGATCGCCATCGCGCCGAAGAACGCGCCCATACCGATCTGGACCCCGGCCGCGGCCAGCGCCGAGGTGATCGGGTTGTTGCCGACCCTCATCGCCTCGCCGTAGCGGAAGTCCTTGCCGTAGGCGTCATTCAGCAGCGCATTGGAGCGGCGCACGATCCGGGTGTTGTAGCTGGCCATGAAGAACGGGGCCAGCCGTCCGCGCAGCGATGGGTCGACGCTGGAGGCGCTGATGGTGGCAATGTCGCTGGGCTGCTTAATCCGCGGCGAGCTGCCCTGCGGCCCGGCGGTGAGAGCATCCGGGTTGATGAGCACCTTGCGTTCGTCCTTGTCGGCGGCCAGGTCGGCGATCACCCGCATGGAGTCGACCGTGCCGCCGGAGATGCCGCCGCTGAACTCGGTGAGGATCATCGTGGTGTCGGTGAGGTCGCCGGAGCCGTCCGCGGCGATCCGCTGATGCAGCACATAGGTGCCCAGATCCGAAGGGATGGAATCGAATCCGCAGGCGTGCACGATGCGGGCGCCGCTGCTGACGGCGGTGTCGTGATGCTTGTCGATGGACCGCCGGACGAACGGCACCTCGCCGGTCAGGTCGACATAGTCGGTGCCGGCGCTCGCGGCCGCGGCGACCAGGGCTTCCCCGTAACGAAGGTATGGGCCGACCGTGGTGCAGATGACCTGAGTGCGTGCCGCGAGCGCATCGAGGGAGGCCGGCGAATCGGCGTCGGCGATGATGAGCGGCCAGTCGTGCGCCGCCGCCGGTAGCTCGGCCCGGGTGGCGGCCAGCTTCGCCTCGTTGCGCCCGGCGAGCGCGATGGTGGTGCCCGTCGGAGCATGCTCGGCCAGATACTGAGCGGTCAGTTTGCCGACGAAACCGGTGGCGCCGAAGACTACGACGTCGAACTCGCGATTACCCATGGGCCGATTTTAGACCGCTAGTCAATAGACGGCCGCGTGCTGATTCCGGCCCGCAGGCGGGCGACCGTGCCCTGGGCGGGCTATGCAATAGCCTGGGCCGGTGAATCCTTCGACTCTGCAGGCGCGCGTGATCGTCGACGAGATGATCCGCTGCGGCGTGCGGGATGCGGTGCTTTGCCCCGGGTCGCGCAACGCGCCGTTGGCGTTCGCCCTGCATGCGGCCGACCGCGCGGGTCGGCTGCGGCTGCACGTGCGGATCGACGAGCGGTCCGCGGGGTTCCTGGCGTTGGGCCTCGCCGTCGGCTCCGGCCAGCCCGTGCCGATCGTCATGACCAGCGGCACGGCGGTCGCGAACATGAGTCCCGCGGTCTTCGAGGCGAATTACGCGCGCGTGCCACTCGTGGTGGTCAGCGCCAACCGCCCGTACGAGCTGCTGGGGTCGGGTGCCAATCAGACCATCGAGCAGTTCGGCATCTTCGGCACGCAGGTGCGGGCGGCGATCAGCCTCGGCCTGGCCGAACAGGATCTGGACACCAACAGTCAGTGGCGGTCGGCGGTCGGGCGTGTACTGGCGGCGGCGCGGGGCGCCCGCACCGGCAATGCCGGTCCGGTGCAGTTCGACATCCCGCTGCGCGAGCCGCTGGTGCCGGATGAAGATCATGCAGCCGACGAGGAGCTGGGCCGGTTCGCCGGTCGTCCCGGCGGATTGCCGTGGACGACGGCGCCAGTCGGCCGGCTGGACGTGCCGATCGATCTCGACCTGACCGAGAACACCGTCGTGGTGTCGGGGCATGGTGCCGGGGTGCGTCCCGAGCTGGCGGTACTGCCGACCGTTGCCGAGCCGACCGCCCCGCGGCCCGAGAACCCGCTGCATCCGCTGGTACTGCCGAAACTTCCTGTCCGTCAGGCGATCATCTGCGGTCGACCGACGCTGCACCGGCAGGTGTCGGCGTTGCTGGCCGACCCCGAGGTTCGCGTCTATGCGCTCACCACGGGCCCGCGCTGGCCCGATGTCTCCGGCAACGTGCTGGCCACCGGCACCCGGGCCGAGGTGTCCGGGGCGCCGGCCGAGGAGTGGTTGAAGGAGTGCGCCGCAGCTCAGCAGGCGGCGATCACGGCCGTCGACGCCGAACTCGACGGCGCCTGGCGGCCGACCGGCCTACATGTGGCGCGCACGGTGAGCGCGGCGATGCGCCCGGGCGAACAGCTGCTGGTGGGGGCGTCGAACCCGATCCGCGATGTGGCGCTGGCCGGACGGATCGGGCCGGACGTGCGCGTGCGGTCGAACCGCGGGGTGGCCGGGATCGACGGCAACGTGTCCACGGCGATCGGAGCGGCGCTCGCGCATACCGCGGGACGTACGGTCGCGCTGATGGGCGACCTGACCTTCGTGCACGACGCGACCGGCCTGCTGATCGGCCCGGCCGAGCCGCGGCCCGCATCGCTGACCATCGTGGTCGCCAATGACGACGGCGGCGGCATCTTCGGGCTGCTCGAACAGGGCGATCGACGATTCCGCGGACCCGAGTACGACGGCGCCTACGAGCGGGTGTTCGGCACACCGCACCGCGCCGACCTGGAGGCCCTGTGCGCCGGATTCGGGGCCACTCATCGCCGGGTCGAGCTCGCGGATCTCCCGGCGGCGCTGGCCGATTCGCCGGACGGCATCGAGGTCATCGAGGTGCCGACCGATCGTGAACGGCTACGCGATCTGCACGCCGCGATCCGGGCGCGGTTGTAGATGCCGCCGGTTCCCGCTGTCGCCGAACTGCTGGAATCAGCGGTCGTGGTCAGCCTGCCGATGCGGGTGCGGTTCCGCGGGCTGACGCGCCGCGAGGTCCTGCTGCTGCACGGGCCCGCCGGCTGGGGCGAGTTCGGCCCGTTCGTCGAATACCACGACGCCGAGGCGGCCTGGTGGCTGGCGTCGGCGATCGAGGCGGCCTACGAGGGCCCCCCGCCCGCTCGTCGCGACAGCGTGGAGATCAACGCGACGGTTCCCGCGGTCCCGGCCGACCAGGTGGCGCAGGTGCTCGGCCGATTCCCGGGCGCCCGCACCGCCAAGGTGAAGGTCGCCGAGCCGGGGCAGACGCTGGCCGACGACGCCGATCGCGTCGCCGCCGTGCGCGAGCTGATCGACGTGGTGCGGGTCGACGCGAACATGAATTGGTCGGTGCCCGAGGCGATTACGGCGATCAATGCGCTTGGCGAACTCGAATACGTCGAGCAGCCCTGTCGCACCATCGACGAACTGGCGCAGGTCCGGCGGGCCGTCGATACCCCGATCGCCGCCGACGAGAGCATCCGCAAGGCGGACGATCCGCTGCGGGTGATCGCCGCGGATGCGGCCGACGTCGCGATCCTCAAGGTGGCCCCGCTGGGCGGGATGCGCCGGGTGCTCGATCTGGCCGAACAGATCAGGCTGCCGGTGGTGGTCTCCAGCGCGCTCGATTCCGTCGTCGGCATCGCCGCCGGGGTGGCGACGGCGGTGGCCCTCCCCATCACGCCGCCCGCCTGCGGCCTGGGCACCGGCGGCTTCTTCGAGCGCGACGTCGCCGATCCGTTCGCGCCGGTCGACGGGCGCCTGGCGCCGCGGACGGTCGAGCTGCACGCCGACCTGCCGCTCGCCGACCCGGAGCGCACCCGCTGGTGGCGGGATCGGCTGGTGCGCTGTCACGCGCTGCTGGCGGCCGGGCACGCAGCTGCCAGCGGCTAGGCTGGTCCGGTTATGTCCTGGTACTCGCCCGTCACGCAGATGAGCCCCGTGACGCTGCGTCGTTGGCAGATCGGCCTGCTGGTGCTCGGCGTCTTCGTGACGCTGATGATGGCGGCGATGGTGGCCGGCTGCTATCGCAACGACGGGAAGATCAACGCGCACAAGGCGACGACCGTGGGCGATGTGGTGTCTGCGGGTACCACCAAGTCGGCGGTCAGTTTCACGACCCCCGACGGGCAGTTCCACAATCCGCGGCTGGGGATTCTCTATCCGGGCGGCCTGTCCGTGGGACAGCGGATCAGTATCGACTACGACGCGACCGATCCCGACCTGGTGCGGGTGACCGGCCGGGACGCGAGCCTCTCGATCATTCCGGCGATCTCGGTGGTCGGCTACACGTGGCTGGTGATCGTCGCGGTGATGGTGCTGTTGGCGCAGGTCACCCTTAAACACCGACGAGCAGGGCCGAACCGGCCGCCGGCCGCAAGCGTTCCGGGCAATTCGAGCACGACGGACAGTTAACCGGCAGTTCGCGGCGTCGATACCGACGGTCGACCGCCGGGACAGCTGCGCCGCAGACACTGAACGCATGCGAGTCGCAATCGTTGCCGAGAGCTTCCTCCCGCATGTCAACGGCGTCGTGAACTCCGTGCTCCGGGTGCTCGAACATTTCGAGCGCACCGGCCACGACGCGATCGTCATTGCCCCCGATACCCCGCGCCGGCAGCCGAGCGCACCGTCACACATCGGTCGCGTGCCGGTGAAGCTGGTGCCGTCGATCAACTTCCCCAAGGTCAGCTCGCTGCCGGTCGGCGTCCCGACGCCGACCATCTACCGTCAGCTCGGCGATTTCGAACCCGACGTGGTGCACCTGGCATCGCCGTTCGTGGTGGGCGGCGCGGGCATGCTGGCTGCCCGGCGACTCGGCATCCCGACGGTGGCGGTGTTCCAGACCGATGTCGCGGGTTTCGCCGCCAGCTACGGCATGAGCCTGGCGACCAAGGCCGCGTGGGCGTGGACGCGCGCCCTGCACACTGGCTGCGACCGCACCTTGGCGCCGTCGAGCGCCTCGGTGAATGCACTGCGGCAGAACGGAATTCCTCGAGTGCATCAGTGGGCACGAGGAGTGGATGCCGAACGCTTTCACCCGGAGCGCCGCGACGAGGGGTTGCGGCGGTCGTGGGATCGGAGCGGCCGCAAGGTGATCGTCGGCTACGTCGGCCGGTTGGCGCCGGAGAAGCATGTGGAGCGGCTGGTGTCGCTGTCCGGGCGTGCGGACGTGCAGCTGGTGATCGTCGGCGACGGGCCGGAACGGCGGGCGCTGGCCAAGGCGATGCCGGATGCGGTGTTCACCGGCGAGCTCGGCGGGCTGGAACTCGCGCGGGCGTACGCGAGCCTCGACGTCTTCGTCCACGCCGGCGAGCACGAGACGTTCTGCCAGGCGGTGCAGGAGGCGCTCGCCAGCGGTGTGCCGGTGATCGGGCCGGACGCCGGCGGGCCGCGCGACCTTATCGCACATTGCCGCACCGGCTATCTGCTTGGCGTCGAGAACTTTTCGGAACGACTTGTTGCCGCCGTCGAAACACTGTCGGATCCGACCGTGCGTGCCGAGTTCGGCGCGGCGGCGCGGCGCGGCGTCGCGCAGCGGACCTGGCCGGCCATCGTCGACCAGCTGATCGGGCATTACGACGCAGTCCTGGAGCGGGCCGACGGCACCGGCCGCTACCGGAGCCCGGCCTGACGCCGACTCAGCTCCGGGAGAATTCGGACGCCCGGCGCACCAGCTCCGGGTCGGGCACGACGCCGGTGTACAGCGCGAACTGTTCGGCCGCCTGCAGTGCGATCACCTCGGCGCCGGTGATGACCGGGACGCCGGCTTCCCGGGCCGCCCGAATGAGCGGGGTCTCGGCCGGCATCGCCACCACATCGAAAACCGTTGCTGCCGAACCGATCAGCTCGTCGGGGAACGGCACGTCGTTCTCGGCCGGCCCGCCTGACATCCCGATCGGCGTCACGTTGATCAGGACGCGGGCGGTCGACGGCGCGGCGGTGGCGTGGGTGAAGCCGTAGGCGGCGGCCAACGCGCCGCCGGTCTTGGCATTGCGGGCCACCACGGTCGCGTCGGCGAATCCATTGTCGCGTAACGCTGCGACGACCGCCTTCGCCATCCCGCCCGACCCGGTCACCGCCACCGGCAGCGCCCGATCGACCGCATGCGAGCGCAGCAGACTCGCGACCGCGGAGTAGTCGGTGTTGTAGGCGTGCAGCACCCCATCCTCGTTGACGATGGTGTTCACCGAATCGATTGCCGCGGCCGACGGCTCCAGCACGTCGATCAGCTCGATGACGTCCTCCTTGAACGGCATCGAGATCGCGCAGCCGCGGATGCCGAGCGCGCGGACACCGCCGATCGCCGCGGGCAGGTCGGTCGTGCTGAACGCTTTGTAGATGTAGTCCAGGCCGAGCTCGCGATAGAGGTAGTTGTGGAAGCGGGTGCCGATATTGCTCGGGCGACCGGACAGGGACATGCACAGCCGGGTCTCGCGGTTGGGCATCGAGATCTGTTCGTCCGGCGCACGAGTCATCGGCCCACCGTAACCGGGGGACAGCGTTCCCGGCGCCGTCAGCGCGCACGGTAGCGTTTGCCCCATGGCCAACGAAAGCGCGGCGTCGCGCGCTGACCTCGGTAAGGACCCTGCCGAGGTCGCGGGGATGTTCGACGGTGTCGCCCGCCGGTATGACATCACCAACACCGTGCTGTCGATGGGTCAGGACCGCCGTTGGCGCCGCCTCACCCGCGAACGCCTCGGCATCGGCCCGGGCGATGTGGTGCTCGACCTCGCCGCCGGCACCGCGGTGTCGACGGTCGAACTGGCACAATCCGGCGCGCGCTGCGTCGCCGCGGATTTCTCGCTCGGCATGCTGCGCGCCGGTGCCCGGCGGCGGGTGCCGAAGGTCGGCGCCGACGCGCTGGCGCTGCCGTTCGCCGATGCCGCCTTCGATGCCGCGACGATCTCGTTCGGGCTGCGCAACGTCAACGACGTCCCGCAAGCTCTGTCGGAGCTGCGTCGGGTGCTCAAACCCGGTGGGCGCCTGGTGATCTGTGAGTTCTCCGACCCGACGTGGCGGCCGTTCCGCACGCTGTACCTGGAGTACCTGATGAAGGCACTGCCCGCGGTGGCGCGCAAGGTCTCCAGCAATCCGGACGCGTACGTCTACCTCGCCGAGTCGATCCGCGCCTGGCCGAACCAGGAGGGGCTCGCGGCGCTGCTCAGTGACGCCGGATTCTCGTCGGTCGACTACCAGAACCTCACGGGCGGGATCGTCGCCCTACATCGAGGCATCGCCTGATCTGGCGCCAGCTGACTACCAGCTTCTACGTGAATGGTGGACGGGACTCGACCACCGTCGCCGCCCGGCCGATGGTCCGCCACGTGCGGGCGACCAGATCCTTGTCGTCCTCGGTCATCAGGTTGCCCATCACCCGCACCGCGACCGCCATCAGGGCATGCACCCGGATTCCCGGGCGGCCCAGTACCGGCACCGCCTTCGGCATCGTCAGGACGGTGGCGAACCGGCGCGCGGCCGCGAACGCGAGCCCGTAATGCTCGGTCAGCGTGGCCGGCCAGGCGCGGCTGAAGTCGCCGCCCTCGAGCGCTTCGATCGCCAGTCGACCGGTCTCGATGGCGTAGTCGATGCCCTCGCCGTTGAGCGGATTGACGCAGGCGGCGGCGTCGCCGATGAGCATCCAGTTGGGTCCGGCGACGCCGGACACCGCGCCGCCCATGGGGAGCAGTGCCGACGTGATTTCGGCTGGGGGAGTGGTCAATTCCCAGTCCTCGCGCCGCGATCGGTAATAGTGGCCGAGCACCGGCCGGAGCGCCAGGTCGGCCGGGCGGCGGGACGTGGCCAGCGTGCCGACGCCGATGTTCAGCCGGCCCACCCCGTCCGGCCCCGTGCCGAGCGGAAACAGCCAGCCGTAGCCCGCCAAGAGCTCCTGCTCGGGTCCGCGCAGCTCCAGATGCGACCCCATCCAGCGGTCGTCGCCGCGGCCGGATTCGCAGTAGGCGCGGGCCGCGACGCCGTAGGGCGTGTCGCGATGCCACGTGCGGCCGAGCGCCTTGCCGAGTGCGCTGCGCACACCGTCGGCCACGATCACCCGCTGTGGACGGATCGACCGGGCCCCGGAATCGGTGCGCAGGGTCACCGATTCGATTCCGGCCGAACCGATCTCGGCATCGACGGCCTTCGCGCCCTGCACCATCGTGACCCCCGATTCGACCGCGAGCCGGCGGATGCGGTCGTCGAGTTCGGTGCGCCGCACCGCGCTGCCGTACGGGGCGAAGCGACCGCGGGGCCAGGGAATCTGTGCGTGGCCGCCCCAGCCGTGCAGCGACAGGCCGTCGAGCCGGGGAGCCTCGTCGAGCCAGTCGCCCAGGCCGAGGCGCGCGAGTTCGGTGACCGCGCGCGGGGTCAGCCCGTCGCCGCAGGTTTTGTCCCGGGGAAACCGCGCGGCGTCGACGAGCACCACATCCAGCCCGGCGCGGGCGGCGTAGGTCGCGGCCGCGGCGCCGCCCGGGCCGGCTCCGACGACCAGCACGTCGGCGGTCGCCGGAATCGGCTCGCTCGGAACTGCGGGATCGGTGGGGGGCTCGGCGGGCACGCCCCGAGTATCGCTTATCGGCGTTTACCGTAGGCTCGGCACCCGAACGTACATGCGTGCTGAAAACGAGCGCAGGGCAGAAACGGAGCGCGTGGGCTGTGAAGACCACTTTCGCGGGGTTGCAGCTGGGTTCGGACGAGTTCGCCGCCGATCTGGCGAATTCGTTGTCCCAGGTCGAGGATCTGCTGCTGGGCGAGTTGTCGTCCGAAGAAGAGGTGTTGACCGAGGCGGCGAGCCATCTCGCGCGCGCCGGCGGTAAACGGTTCCGGCCGATGTTCGCGATCCTCGCGTCGCATTTCGGCCCGAATCCGCATGCCCCCGAGGTGATCACGTCGGCGACCGTGGTCGAGATGATCCACCTGGCCACGCTGTACCACGACGACGTCATGGACGAGGCCGACATGCGGCGCGGCGCCCCGAGCGCCAACTCGCGGTGGACCAACAGCATCGCGATCCTGTCGGGCGACTTCCTGTTCGCGCGGGCGTCGCGGCTGGTGTCGACGCTCGGCCCGGACGCCGTGCGGATCATCGCCGAGACGTTCGCTGAGCTGGTCACCGGCCAGATGCGCGAGACCGTCGGCGCCAAGAGCGGCGTCGACCCGGTCGACCATTACCTCAAGGTGATCTGGGAGAAGACTGCGTCGCTGATCGCGGCCAGCGCCCGTTTCGGCTCGATGGCCGCCGGCGCCGACACCGAGACGATCGAACGGCTCACCCGCATCGGCGACGCCATCGGCACCGCCTTCCAGATCTCCGACGACATCATCGACATCAGCTCGGTGACCGGCGATTCCGGCAAGACGCCCGGCACCGACCTGCGCGAAGGCGTGCACACCCTGCCGGTGCTGCATGCGCTGCGCGATTCAGGGCCGGAGGCGGACCGGCTGCGGGCATTGCTGCTGGAGGCCGACGGCGTCACTCGGCGGCCGCTGCATGAGGACGCCGAGGTGGCCGAGGCGCTGGCGCTGCTGGTGGCGTCCGACGGCATGGTCCGAGCCCGGGCCGACCTGCAGGGCTACGCCGATGCCGCGACCGCCGAGCTGGCTCAGCTGCCGACCGGCCCGGCGCACGACGCGCTGACCTCGCTGGTGGGCTTCACGGTCGACCGCATCGGCTGACGCCGCAGCGCTGTCGCATTTGTCGCATGTCCGGAACCTGCTCCGGCTCCTGTTCGTTGGACGTCTGTTCGTTGTTTCGCCCGATCGTCGTTCTGCGATGTCGGACGCATAAAAGGAGTAGGTAAGAGTCATGCATGGCCACAGCCATTTCAACGGACTGAAGACGGCGTTGCTGCTGGGCTTCATGTCCGCGTTGGTGATCGCGATCGGTGCGGCATTCCGCAGTCCCGTGATCCTGTTCGGCTCGATCGTCGTCGCGTTCGGCATGAACGCCTACTTCTATTTCAACAGCGCCAAGATGGCGCTCAAGGCGATGCATGCGCAGCCGGTCACGGAGGTGCAGGCGCCCGCGATGTACCGCATCGTGCGCGAGCTGGCCACCGCCGCCAAGCAGCCGATGCCGGCGCTCTACATCAGTCCGACCGAGGCGCCCAACGCCTTCGCCACGGGCCGCAATCCGCAGAATGCGGCGGTCTGCTGCACCCAGGGAATCCTGCAGCTGCTCGATGAGCGCGAGCTGAGGGCCGTACTGGGACATGAGCTTTCGCACGTGTACAACCGCGACATCCTGATCAGCTCGATCGCCGGGGCGATGGCGGCTGCGGTGAGCGCGATCGCCAATATCGCGATGTACGCCAGCATGTTCAGCGGCCGCCGTGAGGACGGCCCGAACCCGCTCGTGGCGATCCTGATCATGATGGTCGCCCCGGTGGCGGCCGGCGTCGTCAAGATGGCCGTGTCGCGTTCGCGAGAGTTCCAGGCCGACCAGTCCGGCGCTGAGCTGACCGGCGATCCGCTGGCCCTGGCATCCGCGCTGCGCAAGATCTCGGGCGGCATTCAGGCCGCTCCGCTGCCGCCCAACCCGGATCTGGCCGCGCAGTCGCACCTGATGATCGAGAGCCCGTTCCGGGCCGGCGAGCGCATCGGCCGGATGTTCTCGACCCACCCGCCCACGGAGGAGCGGATCCGTCGCCTCGAGGAGATGGCCCGCGGCTGAGCCATCTTCCGTCACCTACTGCGAAATCCGCGCCAGCTTCGTGGATCCGCGCCGGATGCAGCTGGCGCGGATCCACACAAGTGGCGCGGATTTGTGTTTCGGGGCGGCGGCGTCGGTGGTCGCGTCGACTAGCGGTAGTTGACGAACTGGAGCGCTATATCGAGGTCGCTGCCCTTGAGCAGGGCGATGACCGCCTGCAGGTCGTCGCGCTTCTTGGATGAGACGCGCAGCTCCTCGCCCTGGATCTGCGCCTTCACGCCCTTGGGGCCTTCGTCGCGGATGATCTTGGAGATCTTTTTGGCGTTTTCTGAGGTGATGCCCTGCACCAGGTTGCCGGAGACCTTGTACTCCTTGCCGGAAGCGGCGATCTCGCCCGCGTCGAAGGCCTTCAGCGAGATATCGCGCCGGATCAGCTTCTCCTTGAAGACCTCCAGGCCCGCCTGCGCACGCTCCTCGGCGGAGGACGTGATGACGATCGTCTCCTCGCCGGACCACTTGATGGTGGTGTCGGTGCCGCGGAAGTCGTACCGCTGCGAGAGCTCCTTGGCCGCCTGGTTGAGGGCGTTGTCGACCTCCTGGCGGTCGACCTTGCTCACGATGTCGAACGATGAATCAGCCATGGCCCCAACCCTAATGCGGACGGGGCCGCGGCGGAGGAGCACTCGGTTTGCATTCGCAATGGGGTCTGGTTGTATCCTCAGTCCCGCGCTGTTCACGCAGCACCCGGCAGATTGCCCGAGCGGCCAAAGGGAGCGGACTGTAAATCCGTCGCGCAAGCTACGTAGGTTCGAATCCTACATCTGCCACCACCCCAACAGCCCCTCCGAACCGGAGGGGCTGTTGCGGTTTCAGGAGCTGTTCGCCCGGTTTCGGGTGTGCGTCGATCAGGCGATTTGGTGCGATAGCGACGGCGTGTGTAACCTCTGTAAGGCCTTCGGGCCGCTGGTGACGGCGGTCCGGACCCGCCCCCTTAGCTCAGTCGGCAGAGCGTTTCCATGGTAAGGAAAAGGTCAACGGTTCGATTCCGTTAGGGGGCTCGTTTGGTGCCCTGATCGGGTTGGTGGCGCAGTCGGGTAGGCCGCGTTCGCCCGATTTCGGACCCCAACATGGCGGTGTAGCTCAGCTGGTTAGAGCGCACGACTCATAATCGTGAGGTCGGGGGATCGAGCCCCCCCACCGCTACAGATGGGACGCTCGGCGCCCGGGTAGGCCGGCGGCCGGGTCGGGTGTGGTTGTCCCGACAAAGGGGTCACCCACCGGGCCCGAGAACTGCAAGACGCGCCCCGTCCTGCAAGACACGAAAGTAGGCAACAAAGTGGCTTCTTCAACCGATGTGCGGCCGAAGATCACCCTGGCGTGCGAGGTGTGCAAGCACCGCAACTACATCACCAAGAAGAACCGGCGTAATGACCCGGACCGGCTGGAGCTGAACAAGTTCTGCCCGAACTGCGGCAAGCACACGGCGCACAAAGAGTCGCGCTGACTCCGTCGCCTGTGAACGATCCTGAGGTCGAAGCGCGCCTGGAGGCGTTGCGCAACGGTGAGAAGCTGACGCCCGAGGAGATCTCCAAGCACACCGAAGCGATGGTGGGCTATCACTACACGGTCGACGACTACTACGAGGTCGGTCGCGAGAAGATCCGTGAGTTCTCCCGTGCGGTGCAGAACTATCATCCGGTCCACTGGAACGAGGACGAGGCCCGCAAGGCCGGCCATCCGAGTCTGATCGCTCCGCTGACGTTCGTCGGACTGCTGGGGCTGATCGCCCAGCGCCGCCTGTTCGAGGACGTCGTGCAGGGCTACGACCTGTCCCAGATCCTGCAGTCCGAGCAGCGGCTGGTCTTCCACCGGCCGATCCGTGTCGGTGATCAGCTGGTCTGCGACGTCTCGCTGGACTCCTACCGCCGGATGGGCGGGGTCGACCTGATGGTCACCAAGAACATCATCCGCAACTTCGACGACGGCGAGCTGGTCCAGACCACCTGGACATCGCTGGCCGGTCGCAGCACGGGCGAACTCGATCCCGGGCTGATGGACATGGTCCATCACGTGATGATGGCCGAGGGCGGCCGTCCGACGCCGAATCGCACGGTCGGCGACGGCACCACGGCGACGGCCGGCAACGTGGACGAGCTCGGTGCCCCGGACAGCGCGCAGAACCCGCAGGCGTGGAGCGCCCGCAACTTCGACGAGCTGTCGGTGGGCGACGCTCTCGAGACGCGGACGGTGAAGCTCACCCGCGGAAACCTGGTCAACTACGCCGGAGTCGTCGGCGACCCGAACCCGATCCACTTCAGCTCGGAGTTGGCCAAGCTGGCCAAACTCGATGACGTGGTGGCCCACGGGATGCTCACGATGGGTATCGCGGGCGGGGCCATCGGCGACTTCGTGGGCGACCCGGGCGCCGTCTTCGAGTACAACGTGCGCTTCACCAGTCCGGTCTATGTGCCGGCGACCGAGTACGCCGAGATCGAGGTCTCGGGCAAGATCAAGTCGCTCGATTCGGCGAGTCGTACCGGCGAGATCGCGATCACCGTCAAGCAGGGCGATCGCAAGATATTCGGCCGCGCGACGGCCAGGGTCAAGTTCAACTGACCCGCCCTCGCGGCCGGTTGGTAATTGTTACGGCTCGTGCCGTACACTTGGGACTTGCGCGCCGCCCTTGAGGGTGGCGCGTTGGTTTTGTCACCGGTTTGACGCAGCACTCCCGCCGCGGACGACCACCGACGGAACCCAGAGGGGCGTAGCTCAACTGGCAGAGCAGCGGTCTCCAAAACCGCAGGTTGCAGGTTCAAGTCCTGTCGCCCCTGCCACCGGACCCGGTGGCGTCGGCAGGCTCGGAATTATCCGGGCCGGCAAACGAGAGGATCGAGTTGAGCAAGCGCGACCGTGCGGCGAAGGCGAAGGCCAACGGGTCGTCGGACGCCGACGACTTCAACATCGACGACGAGATCTTGGGCGACGAGGCCGAGCTCGAAGGTGCACTCAGCGATGACAAGGACCTCTCGACCAAGCCGGCGCGGCCGAGCGGAAAGCGTGCAGCGCGTGGGGGACGCAGCACGCTGACCACCGAGCCTGCGGTCGGTGCCGACAAGGCGAAGAAGAACAAGGGCAAGCAGTCGGAGGGCCGCCCGAATCCGTTCATGCGGATCTGGGCCTTCCTGCTCGAGGTGCTCGGTGAGCTGAAGAAGGTCATCTGGCCCACCCGCAAAGAGATGATCCAGTACACCATCGTCGTGTTGGTGTTCATGATCATCGTGACCGCATTAGTCGCGGGCCTGGATGTCGGGTTCGCCAAGCTCGTGCTCTGGCTGTTCGGCTAGCGCGCAATGACACGCGTACCGGACAGGACCGTGAGTAGGACAGGAAGGTTGCAGTGAGCACCCCCGAGAACGAGACGGCCGCCGTCGAGCAGGACGAGACCACCGACGTGGCCGCCGAGGTCGATACCGACACCGCGGCCCAGGACGAGGCTGCGGTCGACGAGGCTGCGGCCGACGCGGCCGACGCCGCGGAGGAGGACGCCGAGGTTGATCCGGCCGAGGAGCTCAAGCGCAAGCTGAAGGGCGCCGCCGGCGACTGGTACGTCATCCACTCGTACGCCGGTTACGAGAACAAGGTGAAGGCCAACCTCGAGACCCGTGTGCAGAACCTCGATGTCGGCGACTACATCTTCCAGGTGGAGGTCCCGACCGAAGAGGTCACCGAGATCAAGAACGGCCAGCCCAAGAAGGTCAACCGCAAGGTGCTGCCGGGCTACATCCTGGTGCGCATGGATCTGAACGACGAGTCGTGGGGCGCCGTGCGAAACACCCCGGGCGTCACCGGATTCGTCGGAGCCACCAGCCGGCCCTCGCCGCTGAGCCTGGACGACGTCCTCAAGTTCCTGCTGCCGCGGACCGAGAAGAAGAAGGCCACCGCCAAGGCTGCGGGCGCCGAGGCCGGCGTCGACGTGGCGGCCTCAGTGGCGCCGATCGTCGAGGTCGACTTCGAGGTCGGCGAGTCGGTCACCGTTATGGACGGCCCGTTCGCCACGCTGCCCGCGTCGATCAGCGAGGTCAACGCCGAGCAGCGCAAGGTCAAGGTGCTCGTGTCGATCTTCGGCCGCGAGACGCCGGTCGAGCTGGCCTTCGACCAGGTCGAGAAGATCTGACAAATACTTTCGCGCCGGCTACAGCGCGATAGGCGAGAAGCCGTGCCTGTCACGGATTCTCGTATGACAGGAATACAACCAAGGAAGCAAGATGCCACCCAAGAAGAAGAAGATCGCCGGCATCATCAAGCTCCAGATCCAGGCCGGGCAGGCCAACCCTGCTCCGCCCGTGGGTCCGGCGCTTGGTCAGCACGGCGTGAACATCATGGAGTTCTGCAAGGCGTACAACGCCGCGACCGAGAGTCAGCGTGGAAACGTGATCCCGGTCGAGATCTTCGTGTACGAAGACCGCTCCTTCGACTTCAAGTTGAAGACCCCGCCCGCCGCGAAGCTGCTGCTGAAGGCCGCCGGCCTGCAGAAGGGCTCGGGCGAGCCGCACAAGAACAAGGTCGGCAAGGTTTCGATGGACCAGGTCCGGGAGATCGCCAAGACCAAGCAGGAAGACCTGAACGCCAACGACATCGAGGCTGCGGCCAAGATCATCGCCGGCACGGCCCGGTCGATGGGCATCACCGTCGAGTGAGCTTGCGACCTCGCAAGATCACCACGGGCAATCAGTAATACGCGTGGGAGGGCCCGCTTGGCCCGCAACCACCAATCTGCGTAAGCAGAGAAGGAAAGAGCAATGAGCAAGAAAAGCAAGGCATACTCGGCAGCCGCCGAGTTGGTCGACAAGTCGAAGCTGTACAGCCCGCTCGAGGCTGCCAAGCTCGCCAAGGAGACCGCTTCCAAGAAATACGACGCCACCGTTGAGGTAGCCATCCGGTTGGGCGTCGACCCCCGTAAGGCGGACCAGATGGTCCGCGGCACGGTCAACCTGCCGCACGGTACGGGTAAGACCGCCCGTGTCATCGTCTTCGCCGCCGGCGACAAGGCCAATGAGGCCCTCGCCGCCGGCGCCGACGAGGTGGGCGCCGAGGATCTGATCGAGAAGATCCAGGGCGGCTGGCTCGAGTTCGACGCCGCGATCGCGACGCCGGACCAGATGGCCAAGGTCGGTCGGATCGCTCGCGTCCTGGGCCCGCGTGGCCTGATGCCGAACCCGAAGACCGGCACTGTCACCACCGATGTCACCAAGGCTGTCAACGACATCAAGGGCGGAAAGATCAACTTCCGCATCGACAAGGCCTCGAACCTGCACTTCGTGATCGGCAAGGCGTCGTTCGAGCCGGCTCAGCTGGCCGAGAACTACGGTGCCGCCCTCGATGAGGTGCTGCGCGCCAAGCCGTCGGCCGCCAAGGGCCGGTACCTGAAGAAGGTCACCGTCTCGACGACGACCGGCCCGGGCATCCCGGTTGACCCCGCGGTCACCCGCAACTTCGCGGAGGAGCCGCAGGCCTGATCGCCCGCGGATACTCGCTTCGAACCGCCCGGTTCGCGCCAGAGATGGTGCGGGCCGGGCGGTTTCGTCTCACTCGGAGACCTTCGCGCTAGTTCAGAGCGCGTCGTCGTGGTCGACCGCGGTGTTGATGATTCCCCGCAGCGCGGCGACATGGCCGGCGAATGCGGCGCGTCCGGCTGTGGTCAGGCTGGCCCGCACGCTGCGGCGACGTCCGGTGCTCGGGCGTCGGGTATCGACGTAGCCGGCCGCCTCCAGCGTGGAGAGGTGTTTGGACAGCGCCGAATCCGACAGCGCCAGCTGCTCTTTGAGGTAGGCGAAGTCGACCCAGTCGGCGGCGGCCAGGATCGCGACGAGCGAGATCCTCGGGCTGGGGTGGATGAGCGGGTCGAACCGTGGCTCGGTGCCCGGGGTATCGGTCATGCGTGCAGCCATCGACGCAGCGTCGCGAAGATCTCCGGTCCGCCGAAGCCCACGATCATCGCGACGATGACCGCCGCCCAGATCGTCGGGTGGTCGGTGCCGTCGGCATTCAGGGCGACCGCGGCCGCGATGGTGATCGCGACCAGCCCGACCAGGATTCCGATGACGATCGCGGGCACCCTGCGGCTCACCGCCGTCCGGCTCAGTTGCAGCCGACGGCTGCCGCGACGACCGTCGAGGTACCGCTGTGCAACCACGGAGTGGCCGACGCCGAATGCCACGGTGGCGACGGTGACCAGCCACGCCGGCCCGAACTGGCCGATGGCGCCGAGTGCCAGCCAGCCTGCGGCCATGCACCACCAGTACATCCGCGGCAGGCCGACATTCGCCAGGGTCTGCTGCTCGGCGTGATCGGCGGCGGACAGCGCATCGCGCGCCTGTGCCGGATCGATGTCGTTCATGGGATCACCTCCGCGTTATTACTTTCCTATCTGGAAAGTAATAGTCTACTTTCCCGACAGGAAAGTCAAGCGGGGTATACGGCGGAGATCGGGTCCGTCGTGAAAAGTCGCGTGTGCGTGAGTAATTCGCGGGTCCGAATGGGCTGCGTGGCCGATTCTGTCGGGTGCCGGGCATACTGTCGGTGGCATGCGAGACGACAAACTCCTCACCAAGATCGGCGGCCTGCTGCGCCAGGCCGAGGGCACCGACAACGAGCACGAGGCGCAGGCCTTTCTGCAGGCCGCGCAGCGGTTGGCGACCGCCGCGTCGGTCGACCTGGCGGTGGCCCGGGCGCATGATCCGGCGGCCCGCAATCGGGCCACACCGGTGCAGCGCAAGATCGAGATCGGACCGGCGGGCAAACGCGGGCTCAAGACCTACGTGGCGCTGTTCCTGGCGATCGCCCATGCCAACGATGTCCGCTGCGACATCGCCAGCAATGCGACCTACGTGCTGGCGTTCGGGTTCGCCGGCGATATCGACGCGATCGAGGCGCTGTACTCCTCGCTGGTGGTGCAGATGGTCGCTGCCAGCGATGCGTATCTCAAGTCCGGCGCCTATCGCGGGCAGACCGCGCAGCGGGTCGTGACCCAGACCCACGGCTGGTACCGGCGCCGCGTCGTCGAGGAGAAGAAGTTGTCGCCGATCACCGCGCGACTGAACTTTCAGCATGCGTTCGCCGAGCGCATCGGTGCCCGGCTCTCGGAGGCTAGGGATGAGGCGCTGGCCACCGCGGCGGTGGCCGAGGCCGCTCCGAAGAGCACGGCGCTGGCGTTGCGCGACAAAGAGCTCGAGGTCCGCGATTTCCATGCCGCCGAGTCGTCGGCGCGCGGCAGCTGGCAGCCGGTGAGCGCGTCTGCCGGTTACTCGTCGGCCGCCCGGCGGGCGGGCGACCGGGCCGGTCGGCGGGCACGCATAGGGGAACAGGCGCAGTTCGGCGCGGCCTCTAAGGCCCTGGACGCGTGAGCAGCTGAAGGGGTGACGGCACCCGATACGGGACGGGCTCGGCTCTACTCGGCGGAGACCGTGGTGCACCGCATCTTCGACAACGCGGCGGCAGGCGCGAATCAGTTGACGGTCGGCGGCACCACGGTGACCGTGCCCGCCGAGGCCAAGTTCGCGACCGTCGAGTCGATGCAGCGCTATGTGGATTCGGTGCTCGCGATGGGGCCGGTGGCAGAGCTGGCCGGCGGGAAGCCCACGAGCGTGCGGGTGCGCGCGCGACGGGGCTCGACCGCGGCGCACTACGAGCGTGAGGCCGCGACCATCGCGGTGCCGATGCAGTCCGATGCCCGGTGGGCGCAGCGCGAGCTGGTCCTACTGCATGAGTTGGCGCATCATCTGGACCGTGGCGACGGGCCGTCGCATGGACGGGATTTCGTGCGCGGCTATGTCGACCTGGCCGAGGCGGTGATGGGCCCGGAGGCGGCATTCATCATGCGGATCACGTTCGCCGAGAACGGTGTTCGCCTCTGACGGTCAGCGATCAGGGGCTGCGGTCGCCGTCTGTTTGGGTGTCTCGCCGATGATGCGACGATAGCTCCGCGAGAAGTGCGGGTAGTCGGCGAAGCCGAGGTCGGCGGCGAGCGCGCTGATGTCGCTGTCGGGCGCCGTGAACAGGGTCGTGGCCGCCTCCTGCATGCGCCGGCATTCGATCAGCCACTTCGGCGTCACGCCGAGCCGATCGCGCACTGCGCGTTCCAGCGTGCGTGGCGTGACGCCGACGGCGTCGGCAAGCTCTCCGGCCCGCAGCAGGTTTCGATCGTTCTCGGCCAGGTCGCAGGCCGCGGACACAAGGCGGGCGGTGTCGTCGAGTCGGCCGATCATCGGGGTGAGCCAGCTGCGCAAGATGGTCACCAGCGTGCCGCGCGAGTCCGCCGACCAATCGGTGAGCACGTCCCGCACCCGCGCGGCCGGCGCATCGGGCAGCGGCATGCCGGCGGTGTCGACCTCATTCGGCTTGGGCGAAAACAGCATTCCGGCCCCGGGCCGCAGCAGCAGCCCGACGCCCCAGGATGCGCCCTCGAGCTCGCGGATCTGCACATGCGGCAGCGGCGGGTAGAGCGCGCAGCCATCGGGTTCGAACACCGCGTTGAAGGCGGGATAGCTGAGCACCCGCTGGCGCTGCGTGATGCCCGCCGGCAGCTGCCACCGCACCAGCCATACGTGCCGAAGTATTTCGCGCAGGTCGTCGCCGAGTTCGAAGCGGTCGAAATGTACGCCGGGGGCGCCGGGGTTCAGATGACCGCGCGACGTCGGCTCGGCGGAATCAGTCACGTCGCAAAAGTACTATCGATCACCGACAGGCCCCAGCGAGCATGGTTGTCATGAATACGAATTCCACTGTCACCGAATCGATTCGTCCCGCGACGGGCGAGCACACCACCAAAGGCACCCCGCACGGCGTCAGCGCGATCACGCCGCATATCGCCGTCAGCCGCGGGATGGAGGCGCTCGACTTCTACCGCGACGTCCTGGGTGCGCGCATCCTTGATGTCGCCGAGATCGGCGGGATCGTGGCGCACGCTGTCCTCGACTTCGGAAACGGACAGCTGACGCTCAGCGAGGCGCAGCCCGCCTACGCCCTCGTCGCGCCCGATCCCGCCGGGGACGATGTCACCTATTCGTTGGCGCTGTACCTGCCCGACGTCGACGCGGCCTTCGAGCGGGCCGTCGCCGCCGGTGCGCGGGTACGGGAACAACCGGCGACCTTCGTCAGCGGGGATCGCTTCGCGTCCGTCATCGACCCGTTCGGGGTGCGGTGGGCGCTGATGACCCGCGTCGAGGACCTGTCGTTCGAGGAGAGCGCGCGGCGCGTCGCCGAGTGGGCGGCGGCGCAGGGCTAGTCCCAGCCACAACACGTTTCCAACCTCTGAGGTCATCCGCGACACCGAAAGGTCGTCGTGGATGACCTCAGCCGTCGGAGACTCCGGATCGATGGTGAACGCGGCTCAGCGCCAGCCGGTCTCGCCGAGCGTCCGCAGCGTCAGGTAGCTCGGTCGCAGCGGGTCCAGGACCAGCCGCTGCGGACGGCGACGGATCCGGCGGATGTCCGGGATGACGCTGAGGAAGCGCGGGAAGCTGCCCGCGTAGATGTCGACCCGCAGCCGATGCCCGGGTTCGAGCACGGCGTCGGTCGGCACCAGGTCGATGTCGAGCTCGATGGCCTCGCCGGGGCGGACCGGCTGCTTGGTCGGCCGGGTCAGCGGATGATGCGCCAGCAGCAACTCGCCGTCCTCGTCGTACTCCGACCGCTCCGGATCCAGGCTGCGGTTGGTGCCCATCAGTGCGCCGTTGGTCAGGACCGTCGACGTGCCGTCGGGCGCGACATCGTTCACCGTCACCGCCCACATCTGTTCGTGGGTCTCACCGATGGCGCGCAGGTGCAGGTTCAGCGCGCCGGAGATCTGCACGGGATCGACGACCGGGGCCGAGGTGAACGACAGGCCGCCGCGCTCCTGGTAGCGGGCGTCGGTGGTGAAGGACTTGCCGAGCACCATGGTCGCGCCGGCCGTCACCTGTGTCATGTCCCGCGAAATCAGCCCGCGCACATTGGGATTCACCGGCAGCTCGGCCGCCTGATCGGGGATCGTGGACTGCAGCGTGCCGTCATGCTTGGCATGCTCGGCCGTGCCCGACCCGAGGGGCGACAGGTAGCAGATGGTGGTCTCGAAGCCGGGGCGCGGGAACGACTGGCCGCACGACCACGAACCGCCCTGCTGCTCCATGGTCACCGGGCCGTAGCGGTCGACGCCGTTGTCGATGCCCTTGAGCCAGCGGTCGAACCACGCCCGCTCCAGCACATCCAGCCGCGGCGGATCGAACTGTCGGCCCAGTCCCGCACCGGCATTCACGTGGTAGCCGTCGAACATCATCAGCTGCTTCTGGCCGGCCGGCAGCTGCAGCCGCGCGAAAGTGCGCGGCGTGCCGCGACCGAAGAGGTCGTGCCACCCACCGAACAGGAAGGTCGGCGCCGTGATGTTCTCGACCTTCGGATCCCGCTCGTCGAAGAACGGATCGTCGAACAGTCGGGGATCGTCCCCGGTGAGGAATCCCTTTGCCAGCGTTCCCAATTCGGTGGCCGGGGACTTGATCCGGTCGATCAGCCAGCGCAGCGCGTGCCCGTCGAGCAGGTCGCGCACCGGGGTGGTCGGGTTGGGCAGCCACTTGACGGCGTTGACCACGGCCAGCCAGAACGGGATGAAGAACGAGGGCGCGCCGCCGGTGATGTAGATGTCACGGACGATGTCCTCGCAACCCTCGACGGCGAAGACTGCCTTGAGACAGTCGGGTCGCTTGTCGGCGGCCTGCAGCGAGTTGATCGCCGAGTACGACCAGCCGGCCATGCCGACCGCGCCGTCGCACCAGGGTTGTGCCGCAATCCAATTCAGGATCTCCACGGAGTCGAGCTGCTCGCGCTCGCCGAGGATCTGCCATTCGCCGGTGGACGCTCCGGTGCCGCGGACGTCGACGATCACCTGGACGTAGCCGCTGCGCACCAGGCTGCGATTGATGCCGAAGACGTCGAAGACGCCGCCGGACACCGTGCGGGTCAGGTCGGTGACGCCACCCAGCGGCGTGCCCGACAGATCCGCCGCGGCCGATGCGCGGCGCAGGGCGTTGCCGACGACCGGGGTGTGCAGCCCGTGATCGATGGCGTCCACCACGAGCCGGTTGTACGGATTGATGTTGACGACAGTCGGCAGGGGCCCGGCGACCGGCACCCCGACCGTGTTCGCGGGACGGATCACGGTCGCGCGCAGCCGGGCCCCGTCGCTCATGTGCACGGTGACGCCGCGATCGATGTGGACACGCGGATGGGCGGCCGGGCCGTCGACGAGTTCGCGCCACAGGAGCGCGTCGGCGCCGCCGGTCGGATCCCCGAGGGGGAGGGTGTGTGTGGTCGCGGTGCCCGGATCGGGGGCGCCGAATGCTTTCGCTCTGCCCCGCGGGTCTACCTGGAATGCCATCACGTCCCCCTAGTCCGGCGCCGACCGTCCGGGCCGCCGGGGAGGCGGCTCGTCCGGCACCTCGTTGTGCCTGCGTGCCCAGGTGCTTCGCCGTGGAGAACCGGCGATTCACTGTGGACCATTATTCGCGACTCTAACCGAGCACTCGCTTGGTTGGTAGTGCAAGCAACTAGTTCAACGCTGATTGATAGCTGATTTATCCCCACTCGCTCCCGATTTGTTTCCTGGGGGAGCGGACCGGTAGCCTTGCTCAGTCGGAGTCCGCTTGCGGGCTCGGCAGTTCAACCAGAGACCGTTGGTCGCCGGGTTAGCCCGGACGAAGGATCGGCAGTGATGTCGACGACCCACGCAGGGAGAACGGAAGCGTCGATCCCCTCGGGATCCGTGTGCGCCCCGTGCCCTGTGGCCGGGGCGTTCGTCATTTCCGCACTTTTCTTCGTCCCGGTCGGCCCACGACCGGATGACATTTGGAAAGGAGGCGAAGTATGGCCAAGCCCGAAAAGGTCGCCGCAGTCGCGGAGATCAGCGAGCAGTTCAAGGGCGCGACGGCAACCGTCGTGACCGAGTACCGCGGGCTGACCGTCACCCAGCTGGGTGATCTGCGTCGGTCGCTCGGTGAAGGTGCAACCTACTCCGTCGCCAAGAACACCCTGGTCAAGCTCGCCGCGAAAGAGGCGGGCGTGGAAGGCCTCGACGAGCTGTTCACGGGTCCGACCGCCATCGCCTTCATTGAGGGCGAGCCGGTGGTTGCGGCCAAGGCAATCAAGAATTTTGCCAAGGACAACAAGGCTCTCGTTATCAAGGGCGGGTACATGGACGGCAAAGCGCTGTCCATTGCCGAGATCGAGCAGATCGCCGACCTTGAGACGCGGGAAGTCTTGCTGGCCAAGCTCGCGGGTGCCATGAAGGGCAACTTGGCGAAGGCCGCGGGTCTGTTCAACCAGCCCGCATCCCAGGTGGCACGTCTTGCCGCCGCCCTGCAGGACAAGAAGTCCGCCGCAGGCGAGGAATAACCCTCACCCCCAACACTTAGAACGAAAGGACGCCAATCATGGCAAAGCTCAGTGCTGACGAGCTCATCGACCAGTTCAAGGAACTGACCCTGCTGGAGCTCAGCGACTTCGTGAAGAAGTTCGAAGAGGTCTTCGAGGTCACCGCGGCCGCTCCGGTCGCCGTCGCCGCTGCCGGTGCTCCGGCCGCCGGTGGTGCCGCTGACGCCGCTGCCGAGCAGGACGAGTTCGACGTCGTCCTCGAGTCGGCCGGCGACAAGAAGATCCAGGTCATCAAGGTCGTCCGCGAGGTCGTCTCGGGTCTGGGCCTGAAGGAAGCCAAGGACCTCGTCGAGGGCGCTCCGAAGGCTCTCCTGGAGAAGGTCGACAAGGACGCCGCCGAGGCTGCCAAGGCCAAGCTCGAAGAGGCCGGCGCGACCGTCTCGGTCAAGTAAGACCAGCTCCTTACGCGCAGATCCGCGTCACCCTCACTGAGGGTGGCGCGGATCTTGCGTTCAGGCCGTTTGTCGAGCGCACGCATCTCGTGTCAGAGTCGCGAGGACCAGCAGGTTCTGATTGTCCTCGGTGCCTTTGTTTGTCGGGTTTGTCTGTCGGAGTACCCGGGCTGGTGTGACTAGGGGCGGTGCGCCCACATGCTGAAGCAGCCGGTGTCGGCGTGGACGTCCTGGCCGCCCAGCAGGTTCTCCAGATCGGTGCGCATCGCCCGCGCAGTGCCGGCCGGCAGGGTCAGCTGCACCGAGTAGGTGAACAGCAGTGCCAGGTAGTCGTCGGCAGAGTATATGGTTGTGCGGTCGTACTGCCTTGTCTCGCAGGTGAATCCGGCGGAGGTTAGGGTGGCGGCGACCTCGTCGGCGGCCTTGCCGCGGCCGCGTGCATGCGGGGCTTTGCCGGAGTGTCGGCCCATGACCTCCTCGAACTGCGCCTGCGAGGGCGTCAACGCCTGGATCCGGTTCCAAGCCAGCACCAGGTTCCCGCCTGGGTTCAACAGGCCGAACACCTTAGGTGCGGCGAGCGCGGGGTTCACCCAGTGCCACGACTGCCCGAAGGTGATCAGGTCGACGGCCCGCCCCCGAGGGTCCCAGTCCTCGAATCTCCCTCCCTCAACGGTGAGTCCGCGCCGGGCGGCCACAGCTGCCATCTCCGGATCCGGGTCGATGCCGGTGACGTCGATCCCGCGGGCGGCGATCGATTGGGCCAGCAGTCCGGTTCCGCAGCCGATGTCGAACGCGGTCTGGGCCCCGGTACCTGCGAGATCGTCGATCAGCGCGGGCGGATAGGTGGGCCGATAGCGGTCATAGTTAGCGGCGACCGACCCGAATGATTCGGCGCGCTGTCGGTTCTCGAATTGCTTCGTCTCGCTCACGGACCCAGTGTGCTCCGCGCAAGTATCAATCGATTGCGACACCACCATTCGTGGCATCGCAGACGTACGCTAAAGTGACGCGAACCACTCTCGTCGTGGCATGTTTCTCGGAAGGGCACAGCTGTGGGTGTAGAAGTACAGACCATCGAACTGACCAAGTCGTTCGGGTCGCAGAATATCTGGCGCGATGTGTCGCTCACGCTGCCCGAGGGTGAGGTCAGCGTCATGCTGGGCCCGTCCGGCACCGGCAAGTCGGTATACCTGAAGACGCTGATCGGTCTGCTGCATCCCGACCACGGCTCGGTCATCGTTGATGGCACGGACATCACCAAATGTTCGTCGAAAGAGCTCTACGAGATCCGCAAGCTGTTCGGCGTGCTGTTCCAGGACGGCGCGCTGTTCGGCTCCATGAACATCTTCGACAACACCGCTTTCCCGCTTCGTGAGCACACGAAGAAGAAGGAGAGCGAGATCAAGAAGATCACCATGGAGAAGCTCGAAATGGTGGGTCTGCTCGGCGCCGAGGACAAGCTCCCCGGCGAGATCTCCGGCGGTATGCGCAAGCGTGCCGGCCTGGCCCGCGCCCTGGTGCTCGACCCGCAGATCATCCTGTGCGACGAGCCCGACTCGGGTCTGGACCCGGTGCGTACCGCATACATCAGCCAGCTGCTGATCGACATCAACGCGCAGATCGATGCCACCGTCCTGATCGTCACGCACAACATCAACATCGCCCGGACCGTGCCGGACAACATCGGCATGCTCTTCCGCAAGGAGCTGGTCATGTTCGGCCCCCGCGAGGTGCTGCTCACCTCGGAGGAGCCGGTGGTCAAGCAGTTCCTGCGCGGCTCGCGTATCGGCCCGATCGGCATGTCGGAGGAGAAGGACGAGGCGCAGATGGCCGAAGAGCAGGCGATGCTCGAGCGCGGCCAGACCGACGGTGGCACCGCCGAAGACGTCTTCGGCATTCAGCCGCAGATGCAACCGACCCCGGGTATGCCGGTCCGCCAGGGTGCTCTGCGCCGCGAGGCCCGCGTGCGCGAGATCCTGCATACGCTGCCGCCGGCCGCTCAGCAGGCGATTTTGGAGAGCTTCGATCAGACTCACGCCGGTGCGGCGGGGCAGCCGACTGCACAGGTCGGAGCTGCCGAGCCGACGCTGCCGGTGAACGCCGACGAGCCGACCGGTCCGGTCGCCGATCTTGATGCGCGCACCGAGCAGTTCCCGGCCTACCGGTCCGACGAGAACTGATCGCACCGGTCTCGTTCTTCGACCATCGACTCGATCCGCACCGGAATCCGGTGCGGATCGAGTCGTTTCCGGCGTCTGCGGTGCCGCCCGTCCCACGCCGCTGCCGGCCCGCGGCGTCCACTGATCGGCTGATCCAGAACCGGTCATCCGGTGGATCCGCCGGCGGCCGCTCCCGACGATCCTGGTCTCATGGCAATGATCGAAGTCCAAGGATTGACCAAGAGCTATGGCGGCACCGACGTGGTGCGCGGTGTCGACTTCGAGGTATCCGAGGGTGAGATCTTCGG
Organism: Jongsikchunia kroppenstedtii DSM 45133; assembly: GCF_000380485.1. GTDB lineage: Bacteria > Actinomycetota > Actinomycetes > Mycobacteriales > Mycobacteriaceae > Jongsikchunia > Jongsikchunia kroppenstedtii. The sequence continues at coordinate 70,621 of NZ_AQYG01000044.1, forward strand.
CATCCTCGGACCGAACGGCGCCGGAAAGACGACCACCGTCGAATGCATCGGGGGGTTGCGTACCCGCGACGCCGGGCATGTGCGCGTCGCCGGCTTCGACCCGGCCGACGAGGATCGAGGCCTGCGCGAGGCGTTGGGAATCCAGCTGCAGGAGAGCCGGCTGCCGGACAAGCAGACGGTCGGCGAGGCGATGCGGCTGTATTCGAGCTTCTACTCGGCGCCGCGGGATTGGCGGGAACTTCTCGAACGCCTCGACATCCGATCGCAGGAGCGCACCTACTTCGGAAACCTGTCCGGCGGACAGAAGCAGCGACTGTCGGTGGCGCTGGCGCTCGTCGGCAACCCGAAGGTCGCGATACTCGACGAGCTGACGACCGGCCTCGACCCCAGCGCCCGCCGCGAGGTGTGGGGCCTGCTGGAAGACCTCAAGGACACCGGGGTGACATTCCTACTGGTCAGCCACTTCATGGAAGAGGCCGAGCGGTTGTGCGATCGGGTGGCCGTCATCAACGCGGGGCGGATCGTCGCGCTGGATACCCCGGCGGATCTGGCCGCCGCGGTGCACACCGATCAGCGGATGTCCTTCATCCCCACCGCGGGCGTGGATCCGGACGTGCTCACCGCGTTGCCGGACGTCCATCGCATCGACCACATCGGCGACCGCGTCGTCGTCACCGGCACCGACAACGTGTCCTCGGCGGTGATCATCGCACTCCACGAACGCGGGATCGCATGCCAGAAGCTGCGTGTCGACCAGCCGGGTCTCGACGACGCGTTCCTCGCATTGACCCGGAACATCGCCACCCCCGAGCAGCACGGGTCCGAGAACCAAGGAGTTCACCGATGAGTTCAGCAACTGCTTTGATCGGCTCGGAAGCGCGCCTGCTGGCCCGCAATCCCGGCGTCGTGATCTGGACGGTCGTGCTGCCGGTAGCCGCGGCGATCGTCATCGCCTCGATCCCGTCGGCGCGTCGACCGGTCGACTCGTTCGACGGCCTGAGCGTCTTCCAGGTCTACCAACCCATCCTGGCCCTGTTCGTGCTGGCGATGCTCGCCGTGCAGGCGATGCCCGATGTCCTGACCCGGTACCGGGAGATGGGCGTGCTCAAGCGGCTGCGCACCACGCCGGTCTCGCCGGCACTGCTGCTCGCGGCGCAGTTCGTGTTGATCATGGCGGTGTCGTTCGTCTGTCTCGCGCTGATCGTCGTGATTCCGGGAATCATCTCGGGGCAGTGGCCGCACCACCTGGTCGGGTTCGTCGTCAGCTACCTGCTGGCCTGCTGGGCGTTTCTCGGCCTGGGCATGGTGATCGCGTCGTTGTTCCGAAATGCCAAGGTGGCGGCGGGATTCGGCACATTGGGGTTCTTCGTGCTCCAGTTCTTCGCCGGCCTGTGGATTCCGCGGTCGACGATGCCCGGCTGGATGCACACGATCTCGAACCTGACGCCGTCGGGCGCGGGCACGCAGGCGCTCGCCGACACCGCCACCACAGGCTGGCCTCCGATCGGCTTCTTCGGCACACTCATCGTGTGGGCAGCCGTCGCAACCGCGATCGCGATGCGGACCTTCAAATGGGAGTAGCCGCGCCGGATGGTCGCGCGGTCCGCAGCATCATCGTGCATCGGATTCCCGAACGTGAGCCCCGCGGTCGGTGGATGGACTGCCGCACCACGCTGACGTGGCCGGACACCCTGCTGCCGCCGGAATCGGAGCTGTGGGGCCTGCGGTTGCTCAACCTAGCCGGGCTGGTGGTTGCGCAGGTGGTCCCGGCGACCGCGACCCGACATCTCATCAGCGCGATCGCGATGGTTGCGCTGATGATCTTCACCGAATTCTGGATCCGGATCGAGATCGGCCCGGTATGGCGGCGATTCGCGGTGTTCGCGGTGAACACCGCGCTTCTCGCTGCGGCGATCGCCGCCACCCCGATGGCTGGTATCGCCTCCTGGTCGGGCTACATGCTCTACGCCTCGCTGTTCACCGGGGCGCCACTGCTGTTCTGTGTCGCCGGATCCTGCGTGCTGATGACGGCGACCCAGCGCAACGGCTGGCACAACCTGTCGGTGGTGTGGTGGGTGTCGATCCTCAGCTGGCTCTTGAATGTGGTCATCGGGCTGGCGGTGGTGGCCGTCATCGATGCACGGGAGACGACACTGCTGCGCCGCCGCGAACTCACCGACCAACTGCTCGCCGAACGATCGCGCAACGCCGATCTTCAGCAGGAGATCGTCGAGCAGGCCAGGCGGACCGGCGTACAGGACGAGCGGGCACGGTTGGCGCGAGAGCTGCACGACACGGTGGCGCAGGGGTTCGTCGCCGTCGTCACCCAGCTGGAATCGATCGACGAGGACGGCCTGGTGTCGGCGGCGCGTGAACGGGTGGACAACGCCAAGGCGCTGGCGCGAGAGGGGCTGGGCGAAGCCCGGCGAGCGGTCAACGCGCTGCAGCCCGTGCCGTTGGACTCCCGGTCGCTGCCGACAGCCCTGCAGGACCAGCTCACCGCGTTCGCCGGCCGCAACTCAGTGGCTGCCACCCTCCGGGTCGACGGCGAACCGCGCGTCGTCGACGGGGATGACTCGCTGCTGCGCATCGTGCAGGAGTCGCTCGCCAATATCGCCCGGCACGCGGGTGCCTCGCACGTCGTGGTGACCCTCACCTACCTCGACGACACCCTGCTGCTCGACATCCGCGATGACGGTCGCGGCTTCTGCCCACGAGACATCGAGCGCGGTACCGACGGCGGCTTCGGGCTCGTCACTATGACCGAACGCGCCGGGCTCATCGGCGGGGTCTTGGAGATCGAATCGGAACCGGGGGCGGGATGCGTCATCTCCGTGGCGGTCCCGACCGCGGCGCCGGGCCCGACGCAGGCGGCCGACGGTCGCGTGGCGCAAGCAACGGAGGCGGTCCGGTGACCAGCGGAAACTGCGCGCCGATCAGCATCATCGTCGTCGACGACCATCCCGTCGTGCGCGACGGCATTCGCGGCATGCTCGAGCGCGAACCGGGCATGGCGGTGATCGGCGAGGCTGGCGACGGCGCCGAGGCGCTCGAGCAGATCGGCCGGCTGCGGCCCGACGTGGTGCTGATGGACCTGCGCATGCCGGTCGTCGACGGGGTGACCGCGATCCGCCGGATGCGCGCCCTCGACGCTGAGCTGCCGCGCATCCTGGTGCTGACGACCTACGACACCGATACCGACATCCGCGCCGCCGTGGACGCCGGTGCGGACGGATACCTGTTGAAGGCGACCCCGCGTGCCGATCTGATCGCCGCGGTTCGTCGTGCCGCCGCCGGACATCGCGTCCTCGATCCCGGCGCAGCGGCGAGCCTGATGAGCCGTAATCGATTCGATGCCCTCACCGCACGCGAATGCGAGGTGCTGCGGGCGGTCGCCGGCGGCGGCACCAACCGTCAGGTCGCGGCCGACCTCATGATCAGCGAGGCGACGGTCAAAACGCACCTGCTCCGGCTGTATCCGAAGCTCGGCGTCAAGGACCGCGCGGCGGCTGTTCGGGTGGCCTTCGAACGCGGCCTCATCCGCTGACTCGGCGGCGCCGCAAGGCGATCCGGTCCGTGAACGGATCGTCAAAAGCTCAGAAAATACCCGCGTTTGGGCTTGACGTGCGCCGTGGCGAGTTGCACTCTGTTCGGTGAGGCCGCCAGCCTGCCGAATTCGCAGGCAGCCACCCGCGTGCCGGGCTGGCAGCTTCGAACTTTTGACTGCGCGTTGGTCAGCGCAGCTGCTATGGCAGTTCCGCCGTGTCTCTGATACAGTTGGACGTTGCGCTGGCTGCCTCCTGTCCACTTCACGATCCAACGACGTGTGTTCTTCGTCGTGTTCGGTATCGAGCCGTTTTCAGGTCGCATCAGCGACACCCTGAACAGGGAATTAACCGCAAACGGTTTGAACTAGCACACACACGTGTTGGAAGGACGCATCTTGGCAGTCTCCCGCCAGTCCAGCTCAACAGATAGCGCTTCGCGCTCTACGGTCCCCGGCGCACCGCACCGCGCCTCTTTTGCAAAGATCACCGAGCCCTTGCCGGTTCCGGGTCTGCTCGATCTGCAGCTCGAGTCGTTCGAGTGGCTCGTCGGCTCGCCCGAGTGGCGAGAGCGTGCGGCGGCTCGCGGCGAAGCGAACCCGACCGGTGGCCTCGAAGAGATCCTCACCGAGCTCTCGCCGATCGAGGACTTCTCCGGCTCGATGTCGCTGTCGTTCTCCGATCCGCGCTTCGACGAGGTCAAGGCCTCCGTCGAGGAGTGCAAGGACAAGGACATGACGTACGCGGCACCGCTGTTCGTCACGGCCGAGTTCATCAACAACAACACCGGTGAGATCAAGTCGCAGACCGTGTTCATGGGCGACTTCCCGATCATGACCGACAAGGGCAGCTTCATCATCAACGGCACCGAGCGTGTCGTGGTGAGCCAGCTGGTCCGCAGCCCCGGCGTGTACTTCGATGACACCATCGACAAGGCCACCGAGAAGACGCTGCACAGCGTCAAGGTGATCCCGAGCCGTGGCGCATGGCTCGAGTTCGACATCGACAAGCGCGACACCGTCGGCGTGCGTATCGACCGCAAGCGTCGCCAGTCGGTCACCGTGCTGCTCAAGGCCCTCGGTTGGAGCGCTGAGCAGATCACCCAGCGTTTCGGGTTCTCCGAGATCATGATGTCGACCCTGGAGAAGGACAACACGGCGGGCACCGACGAGGCGCTGCTGGAGGTCTACCGCAAGCTGCGTCCCGGCGAGCCGCCGACCAAGGAGTCCGCGCAGTCGCTGCTGGAGAATCTGTTCTTCAAGGAGAAGCGCTACGACCTGGCGCGCGTCGGTCGCTACAAGATCAACAAGAAGCTCGGCCTGACCGACAACCCGATGAGCGGTGACTCGGTCCTGACCGAGGACGACATCGTCGCCACCGTCGAGTACCTGGTGCGCCTGCACGAGGCCGACCCGCACACCGTCACCACGATGACCGTCCCCGGCGGCATCGAGGTCCCGGTCGAGGTCGACGATATCGACCATTTCGGCAACCGTCGTCTGCGTACCGTGGGCGAGCTGATCCAGAACCAGATCCGGGTCGGCCTCTCGCGCATGGAGCGCGTCGTCCGCGAGCGGATGACGACCCAGGACGTCGAGGCGATCACGCCGCAGACCCTGATCAACATCCGTCCCGTCGTGGCCGCGATCAAGGAGTTCTTCGGAACCTCGCAGCTGTCGCAGTTCATGGACCAGAACAACCCGCTGTCGGGTCTGACGCACAAGCGTCGTCTCTCGGCGCTGGGTCCCGGCGGTCTGTCGCGTGAGCGCGCCGGCCTCGAGGTCCGCGACGTCCACCCGTCGCACTACGGCCGCATGTGCCCGATCGAGACCCCTGAGGGCCCGAACATCGGTCTCATCGGGTCGCTGTCGGTGTACGCGCGGGTCAACCCGTTCGGTTTCATCGAGACGCCGTACCGCAAGGTGATCGACGGCAAGGTCTCCGACGTCCTGGAGTACCTGACCGCCGACGAAGAGGATCGGTACCTGATCGCTCAGGCCAACACGAACTTCGACGCCGACGGCACCATCACCGACGAGCGCGTGCTCGTTCGCAAGAAGGGCTCCGAGGTCGAGTTCGTGTCGGCGTCGCAGGTCGAGTACCTGGACGTCTCGCCGCGCCAGATGGTGTCGGTCGCGACCGCGATGATCCCGTTCCTCGAGCACGACGATGCTAACCGTGCCCTGATGGGCGCGAACATGCAGCGTCAGGCCGTGCCGCTGGTGCGCAGCGAGTCGCCCCTGGTCGGCACCGGCATGGAGCTGCGTGCCGCGGTCGACGCCGGTGACGTCATCATCAACTCGAAGTCCGGTGTGGTGGAAGAGGTTTCGGCCGACTACATCACCGTGATGGCTGATGACGGCACCCGGGAGACCTACCGGATGCGCAAGTTCGCGCGTTCGAACCAGGGCACCTGCGCCAACCAGCGTCCGATCGTGGACGAGGGCCAGCGCGTCGAGTCGGGCCAGGTCCTGGCCGACGGGCCGTGCACCGACAACGGTGAGATGGCGCTCGGCAAGAACCTGCTCGTGGCGATCATGCCGTGGGAAGGCCACAACTACGAGGACGCGATCATCCTGAGCCAGCGGCTCGTGGAGGAGGACACCCTCACCTCGATCCACATCGAGGAGCACGAGATCGACGCCCGCGACACCAAGCTGGGCGCCGAGGAGATCACCCGGGACATCCCGAACGTCTCCGACGAGGTGCTGGCCGATCTCGATGAGCGCGGCATCGTCCGCATCGGTGCCGAGGTCCGCGACGGCGACATCCTGGTCGGCAAGGTCACGCCGAAGGGCGAGACCGAGCTGACCCCGGAGGAGCGCCTGCTGCGTGCCATCTTCGGTGAGAAGGCCCGCGAGGTGCGCGACACCTCGCTGAAGGTGCCGCACGGTGAGACCGGAAAGGTGATCGGCGTCCGCGTCTTCAGCCGCGATGACGACGACGACCTGCCCCCGGGCGTCAACGAGCTGGTGCGGGTCTACGTCGCGCAGAAGCGCAAGATCCAGGACGGCGACAAGCTGGCCGGCCGCCACGGCAACAAGGGCGTCATCGGCAAGATCCTCCCGCAGGAGGACATGCCGTTCCTGCCCGACGGCACCCCGGTCGACATCATCCTGAACACCCACGGCGTGCCGCGGCGTATGAACATCGGCCAGATCCTGGAGACCCACCTCGGGTGGATCGCCAAGGCCGGTTGGAACATCGACGTGGCCGGCGGCGTTCCGGACTGGGCGTCGAAGCTGCCCGAGGACATGCTCTCGGCCGAGCCGGACACCAACACCGCGACGCCGGTGTTCGACGGTGCGACCGACGATGAGCTGACGGGTCTGCTGAGCTCGACCCTGCCGAACCGCGATGGTGAGGTCATGGTCAACGGCGACGGCAAGGCGATGTTGTTCGACGGCCGCTCCGGCGAGCCGTTCCCGTACCCGGTCTCGGTCGGCTACATGTACATCATCAAGCTGCACCACCTGGTCGACGACAAGATCCACGCGCGTTCGACCGGTCCGTACTCGATGATCACCCAGCAGCCGCTCGGCGGTAAGGCCCAGTTCGGTGGCCAGCGCTTCGGTGAGATGGAGTGCTGGGCGATGCAGGCCTACGGCGCGGCGTACACGCTGCAGGAGCTGCTCACCATCAAGTCGGACGACGTGGTCGGCCGCGTGAAGGTGTACGAGGCCATCGTCAAGGGCGAGAACATCCCGGAGCCGGGTATCCCCGAGTCGTTCAAGGTCCTCCTCAAGGAACTGCAGTCGCTCTGCCTGAACGTGGAGGTGCTGTCGTCCGACGGCGCGGCCATCACCATGCAGGACAGCGACGACGAGGACCTGGAGCGGGCCGCGGCCAACCTGGGAATCAACCTGTCGCGCAACGAATCCGCGACTGTCGACGATCTCGCGAACTGATCGCCGAACGACCAACTGACTGACTAGAAGAGACACTGGAAAGGCATTAAGTGCTCGACGTCAACTACTTCGATGAACTGAAGATCGGCCTGGCCACGGCCGATGACATCCACAACTGGTCGTACGGCGAGGTCAAGAAGCCGGAGACGATCAACTACCGCACGCTCAAGCCCGAGAAGGACGGCCTGTTCTGCGAGAAGATCTTCGGACCTACTCGCGACTGGGAGTGCTACTGCGGTAAGTACAAGCGCGTCCGCTTCAAGGGCATCATCTGCGAGCGCTGCGGCGTCGAGGTCACTCGCGCCAAGGTGCGTCGTGAGCGGATGGGCCACATCGAGCTGGCCGCGCCGGTCACCCACATCTGGTACTTCAAGGGCGTTCCGTCGCGCTTGGGCTACCTGCTCGATCTGGCGCCGAAGGATCTCGAGAAGATCATCTACTTCGCCGCCTACGTGATCACGGCCGTCGACGACGAGCTGCGGCACAACGAGCTCTCGACCCTCGAGGCCGAGATGGAGGTCGAGAAGAAGGGTGTCGCCGACGAGCGTGACTCCGATCTGGAGGCCCGGGCCAAGAAGCTCGAAGAGGATCTGGCCGAGCTGGAGAAGGAAGGCGCCAAGGCCGACGCCCGGCGCAAGGTCAAAGACTCGGGCGAGCGGGAGATGCGTCGCATCCGCGATGCCGCCCAGCGCAAGCTGGACGAGCTCGATGAGATCTGGAGCACCTTCACCAAGCTTGCGCCGAAGGACATGATCATCGACGAGCGGCTCTACCGTGAGCTGATCGACCGGTACGGCGAGTACTTCACCGGTGCGATGGGTGCCGAGGCGATCAAGAAGCTCCTCGAGACCTTCGACATCGACGCCGAGGCCGAGCTGCTGCGCGAGACCATCCGAAGCGGCAAGGGGCAGAAGAAGCTTCGCGCCCTCAAGCGCCTCAAGGTGGTCGCGGCGTTCCAGCAGTCGGGCAACTCGCCGCTGGGCATGGTGCTCGACGCGGTGCCGGTGATCCCACCGGAGCTGCGTCCGATGGTTCAGCTCGACGGTGGCCGCTTCGCCACGTCCGATCTGAACGATCTGTACCGCCGCGTCATCAACCGCAACAACCGCCTCAAGCGACTGATCGATCTGGGGGCGCCCGAGATCATCGTCAACAACGAGAAGCGGATGCTGCAGGAGTCGGTCGACGCCCTGTTCGACAACGGCCGCCGCGGCCGTCCGGTCACCGGACCGGGCAACCGTCCGCTGAAGTCGCTGTCGGATCTGCTCAAGGGCAAGCAGGGTCGTTTCCGTCAGAACCTGCTCGGCAAGCGCGTCGACTACTCGGGCCGTTCGGTCATCGTCGTCGGCCCGCAGCTGAAGCTGCACCAGTGCGGCCTGCCGAAGCTGATGGCGCTCGAGCTGTTCAAGCCGTTCGTGATGAAGCGACTGGTCGACCTGAACCAGGCGCAGAACATCAAGTCGGCCAAGCGCATGGTCGAGCGGCAGCGCCCCGCGGTGTGGGACGTCCTCGAAGAGGTCATTGCCGAGCATCCGGTGCTGCTGAACCGTGCGCCGACGCTGCACCGCCTGGGCATCCAGGCTTTCGAGCCGCAGCTGGTGGAGGGCAAGGCCATCCAGCTGCACCCGCTGGTGTGTGAGGCCTTCAACGCCGACTTCGACGGTGACCAGATGGCCGTGCACCTCCCGCTGAGTGCGGAGGCGCAGGCCGAGGCGCGCATCCTGATGCTGTCGTCGAACAACATCCTGTCGCCGGCATCGGGCCGACCGCTCGCCATGCCGCGTCTGGACATGGTCACCGGTCTGTACCACCTGACCACCCTCAAAGAGGAGGCGCTGGGTGCCTACACCGAGGCCACCAAGGATGACGTCGAACGCGGCGTGTACTCCAGCCCGGCCGAGGCCATCATGGCCGTCGACCGCGGTCTGCTGAGCGTCCAGGCTCCGATCAAGGTGCGGCTGACCGATCAGCGTCCGCCGGCCGACATCGAGGCCGAGGCGTTCCCGGACGGCTGGCAGCGCGGCGAGGCCTGGGAGCTGCACACGACCCTGGGCCGGGTGCTGTTCAACGAGCTGCTGCCGGCGAACTACCCGTTCGTCAACGAGCAGATGCCGAAGAAGCGTCAGGCGACGATCATCAACGATCTGGCCGAGCGCTACCCGATGATCGTGGTCGCGCAGACTGTCGACAAGCTGAAGGACGCCGGTTTCTACTGGGCGACCCGCAGCGGCGTCACGGTCTCGATGGCGGACGTTCTGGTCCCGCCGCAGAAGAAGGAGATCCTCGACAAGTACGAGGAGCGGGCCGACGGCCTGGAGCGCAAGTTCCAGCGTGGCGCGCTGACTCCGGACGAGCGGCGTGACGCCCTGGTGGAGATCTGGAAGCAGGCCACCGAGGAAGTCGGTAAGGCCATGGAGGACTTCTACCCGGACGACAACCCGATCACGATGATCCCGAAGTCGGGCGCGACCGGAAACATGACCCAGGTTCGTAACCTGTCGGGCATGAAGGGTCTGGTGACAAACCCGAAGGGTGAGTTCATCCCGCGGCCGATCAAGTCGTCCTTCCGTGAGGGCCTCACCGTCGCCGAGTACTTCATCAACACGCACGGCGCTCGAAAGGGTCTGGCGGACACCGCTCTTCGTACCGCTGACTCGGGCTACCTGACTCGTCGTCTCGTCGACGTCAGCCAGGACGTCATCGTGCGCGAGCACGACTGCGGCACCGAGCGCGGCATCATCGTGCCGATCGCCGAGAAGCTCAGCGACGGCACCATGGTCCGCGACGCGCACGTGGAGACCTCCGCGTACGCCCGCACCCTGGCCGCCGACGCACTCGACGCCGACGGCAACGTCGTGGTCGAGCGCGGTCACGACCTGGGCGACCCGGCGATCGACGCGCTGTTCGCAGCCGGCATCACCGAGGTCAAGGTCCGGTCGGTGCTCACCTGTGCCACCGGCACCGGCGTGTGCGCCACCTGCTACGGCCGCTCGATGGCGACCGGCAAGCTCGTCGACATCGGCGAGGCCGTCGGTATCGTCGCCGCGCAGTCGATCGGTGAGCCCGGTACCCAGCTGACCATGCGTACGTTCCACCAGGGTGGCGTCGGTGACGACATCACCGGTGGTCTGCCGCGTGTCCAGGAGCTGTTCGAGGCCCGCGTGCCTAAGGGCAAGGCCCCGATCGCCGAGGTCGCCGGTCGCATCCGGCTCGAGGACGACGACAAGTTCTACAAGATCACGATCATCCCGGATGACGGATCCGAAGAGGTTGTCATCGACAAGATCTCGAAGCGTCAGCGGCTGCGCGTCTTCAAGCACGAGGACGGCACCGAGCGGCTGCTCACCGATGGTGATCACGTCGACGTCGGTCAGCAGCTGATGGAAGGTGCTGCCGACCCGCACGAGGTGCTGCGTGTTCTGGGCCCGCGTCAGGTGCAGGTGCACCTGGTCAACGAGGTCCAGGAGGTCTACCGGAGCCAGGGTGTGTCGATCCACGACAAGCACATCGAGACCATCGTGCGTCAGATGCTGCGTCGCGTGACGATCATCGACTCGGGCTCGACGGAGTTCCTGCCGGGTGCGCTCACAGAGCGTGCCGAGTTCGAGGCGGAGAACCGTCGCGTGGTCGCCGAGGGCGGCGAGCCGGCTGCTGGTCGTCCGGTGCTCATGGGTATCACCAAGGCATCGCTGGCCACCGATTCGTGGCTGTCGGCGGCGTCGTTCCAGGAGACCACCCGCGTGCTCACCGATGCGGCCATCAACAGCCGCAGCGACAAGCTGATCGGTCTCAAGGAGAACGTGATCATCGGCAAGCTGATCCCGGCCGGTACCGGTATCAACCGCTACCGCAACATCCAGGTTCAGCCGACCGAAGAGGCCCGGGCCGCGGCGTACGCGGTGCCGTCGTACGACGACACCTACTACAGCCCGGACGGCACCTTCGGTGCGCCGAGCGGCGCTGCGGTGCCGCTGGACGACTACGGTTTCTCCAGCGATTACCGGTAATAGCCGCGCCTGAAGGCGCAAACCCGGAACGAAACGACGTCCCCCACTCGAATTCGAGTGGGGGACGTCGTCGTAGGTGGGGTTTGTGGCCTGGCGGAGCCGAATCCGTGCGGTGTGCGTCTGAACTGACATGGACGCATTTCCTGTCGACGACGACGGACTCATTCGGCTGGACACCACGCGATCACTCGGATTCAACGATCGCGAACTGCAACGCGCGTGCGAACGGGGAGAACTCGACCGAGTCGGTCCAGGGGTATATGCCGCACCGGCGGACCGCACGCCGGAGGAACGGCACCGCCTGACGGTGCTCGCCGCGTCGACCACGAATGACGTTGTGATCAGCCATAGTTCGGCGGCAGTTGTGCACCGGCTGCCCATGCTCGGTCCGGATCTGTCCCGAGTGCACATCACCTCGGCCACGACTGACCGTGGATATCGGCGTGGGCATCGATACCTGCATCCCGGATGGTTGGCACCTGCCGACGTCGTGCAGATCGACGGTGTTTGGGTGACGGTCATCGAGCGCACCGCGTTCGATGTGGCGCGGAGTAGTCCCCATGGATTCGCAGGTGCCCTGGCTGTGTTCGACGCCGCGCTCCGAGCGGGCGCGGATCGAGACCGCATGGCGGGATACGCACGTCGGCCACAAACCGGCGTGGCGGTGGCGCGTCGCGCGTTGCTGTATGCGGACCCGCTGTCGGAGAACCCCGGCGAGTCTCTGGGACGTGCCCAGATGATCGAGGCCGGGCTGCCGATGCCGCGGCTGCAGTGCGAGATCTACGACATCGATGGCGATTTCGTCGGCCGACCCGACTACGAATGGCGTGACGGATCGGGCAGGCGCGTTGTGGGCGAGTTCGATGGGGTCGGCAAGTATCTGAAGTACCTGAGTGCGGGTGAATCGGCCGAGACGGCGATTCGTCGAGAGAAGGAACGCGAAGGAAGGTTGCAGGATCTCGGAGTCATCGTCGTGCGCTGGACGTGGCGAGAACTGCAGCGGCGACGGATGGTGCCTCGAGTTCGGGCGCAGCTCTTGGCGGTCGGCATGATCGAGTCGTCTGATCCCGCCAACCCGGCAGCGTGACCGTGCCGCAAACCCGCCGCCGAGCGACGTTCCCCACTCGAAATCGAGTGGGGAACGTCGTCGCGAGTGGGGTTTGCCAGTGACGGCTCAGAGTGAGCGGCTGATGAGTTCCTTCATGATCTCGCTCGTGCCGCCGTAGATCTTCTGGACCCGCGCATCGGCGTACATCCGGGCGATCGGGTACTCCATCATGTAGCCGTAGCCGCCGAAGATCTGCAGGCAGCGATCGGTGACCTCGATCTGCTTCTCGGTGCCCCAGAGTTTGGCGATCGACGCGGTCGCCGGGTCCAGCGTGCCGTCGATCGCCCGCGCGATGCAGTGGTCCATCAGGGTCTTGCCGGCGAGCACCTCGGCTTTGCATTCGGCCAGAACGTATTTCGTGTTCTGGAAGGACAGCAGTGGCTTGCCGAACGCCTCCCGCTGTTTGGCATAGGCGACGGCCTCGATCACGGCCGCTTCGGCCGCTGCCACCGCGCCCAGCCCGATCGCCAGCCGCTCGCGATGCAGCTGGCTCATCAGCTGGATGAACCCCTGACCCTCGACGCCGCCGAGGATGTTCGCGGCGGGCACCCGCATGTCGGTGAACGACAGCTCGCGGGTGTCCTGGCCGTGCTGGCCCATCTTCTGCAGCACGCGACCGCGCTCGAAGCCGTCGAGCCCATCGACCTCGGCCACCAGCAGCGAGATGCCCTTGGCGCCCAGCGACGGATCGGTCTTGCAGACGATGACCAGCAGGTCGCAGTGGGTTCCGTTGGAGATGAACGTCTTCGAGCCGTTGACCACGTAGTGGTCGCCGTTCAGCCGCGCGGTGGTCCGCACCGACTGCAGATCCGAGCCGGTCCCGGGCTCGGTCATCGCGATCGCCAGCACGCTCTCGCCGGTCGCGCATTTCGGCAGCCATCGCTGCTTTTGCTCGTCGGTGGCGTAGGAGAGCAGATAGTGCGCCACGATCGTGGAGTGCACGGCGACCGCCAGCGCGGTGTCGTGCGCATAGGCGAGCTCCTGCAGCACGACCGCCTCATGGCCGAAATCGCCGCCGCCACCACCGAATTCCTCGGGTACATCGGTCAGCAGCAGACCGGCGGCCCCGGCCTTGGTCCACACGTCGCGGTCGACCTGGTGCTGCTCCGCGAAGCGCTCCTCATGCGGCGTCAGCTCCTTGGCGAAGAAGTCGCGCGCCAGGTTTCGCAGCGCGGCGTGCTCGTCGGTTTCCCAGGGTGCGCGGTAGTCGGCGAATAGCGTGCTCATTGATCCTGCTTCCGGTAGATATCGGCGTGCGCGGCGCGCATCGCCTTCTTGTCGAGCTTGCCGACGCTGGTGCGCGGCAACGAATCCTGTCGGATGATGACGTCGGGCAGCTGCCACTTGGCGAACTTGCCTGCCAGCAAGGCGTGCACCTCGTCGAGCGGCAGATCGGCACCGTCCTTGGTGGCGACCAGCACGACCGGGCGCTCCTGCCATTTCGGATGGGCGACGCCGATGACCGCGGCCTCGATCACCTTCGGGTGGGCGACGATCGCGTTCTCCATGTCGATCGAGCTGATCCATTCGCCGCCGCTCTTGATCACATCCTTGATCCGGTCGGTGAGCTTGAGGTAGCCGTGCTCGTCGATGGTGCCGACATCGCCGCTGCGCCAATAGCCTTCGAAGAATCGGGAATCGTTGTCCTCGAGGTCGTAGTAGCTCTCGACGATCCACGGCCCGCGTACCAGGATCTCTCCGGCGGAGGCGCCGTCACGCGGTAGGTCGTTGCCGTCCGGGTCGACGATGCGGATGTCGACACCAGTCACCGGAAGCCCTTGGAAGCGCTTGTGGTTCCAGCGCGCATCCTCCGGCAACGACTGCAACAACGGCTTGATGCCGCGGTTGTGGGTGACCGCGGGCGTGGTCTCGGTCGCCCCGTACCCGTGCACGATATCGGCGCCGGTCAGGTCGTGGAAGCCGCGCATCATCGACAACGGCGGCTCGGTCGCGCCGCACAGCAGCCGGGTGTTGTTGAAATCAGGCTTCTCGGCGAGTGTTTCGATGTACCGCAGCATCGGCTCGAAGATCGCGGGTGCGCCGTTGGCGATCGTGACGTTCTCGGCGATCATCGCGTCGACCAGGGCGGAGGTCTCTTCGGCGGTGTAACGCCCGGGCAGCACGAACCGCGTCGCGGCGAACACGCCGGCCTGCGGCAGGCCCCAACAATTGCCATGGAACATCGGCGTGATCAGCATGATCGTGTCGTAGGGGGTCATCGACAGCGTCTGCGCCTGCGACATCGAATGCAGGTAGATCCCGCGATGCGAGTAGTAGATCCCTTTCGGCTTGCCGGTGGTCCCGGTCGTGTAACACGCGCTGTAGGAGGATGTTTCGTCGATCATCGGGAGGTCGATCTCGTCCGATGCGTCATTCATCAGGTCTTCGAACGACCGCACGTTCGGCAGCGTGGTGGTCACCTCGGACAGCGGTTTGTCGGTCATCACCACCCAGCTCTCCACTCCGACCCCGGCGGCGACCAGCCCTTCGGCGACCGGCAACAGCGACTCATCGACGAAGATCGCCTTCGCATGACTGTGATCGGTGACGAAAGCGAGGTCCTCGGCGCCCAAGCGCAGGTTCATCTGCAGCAATACCGATCCCAATGCCGGTATCGCCCAATACAGCTCGAAGTGTCGCTTGCTGTTCCAGTCGAGCACGCCGGCCACGTCGGCGGGGCCGATGTCGAGGCCGCGTAGGACGTTCGCCAGTTGTCGCACCCGTCGGTAGCAGTCGGCGTAGGTGTAGCGATCCCACCCGCCGTCCGTGGTGCGGTAGACGATCTCCTGCTCCGGGTATGTGCGGGCCGCATGCCGGAGCAGCGTGGTGGTGTTGAGCTGGTAGTGATCTCCGTGCGTCGACGGCAGACCCTGGACGATGTCGTACACGCTGCTCCTTTCAGATGCGTTCGATGATGGTGGCGTTGGCGGTTCCGGCGGCCTCGCAGATCGTCTGCAGCCCCAGGGTTTTCGATGACCGTTCCAGTTCAAAGACCAGGTCGGTGAGCATGCGGGCGCCGGTCGAGCCGAGGGGGTGGCCGATGGCGACGGAGCCGCCGTTGACGTTCAGCTTGTCGTCGGGGATGCCGAAATGCTTCTGGAACATCAGCGGCACGCCGGCGAAGGCCTCGTTCACCTCGAAGAGATCGATGTCGTCGACCGCCAATCCGCTGCGCTTCAACGCCTTGTCGGTCGCATCGAGGATCGCGGTGAACTGGATGACCGGATCGGCGGCGGCGACCGACAGTGCGCGGAACCGGGCGCGCGGCACCAGCCCGTGGCGCTCCGCGAAGTCCCGGTCGGCGATCAGCAGCGCCGCGGCGCCGTCGGAGATCTGCGATGAGTTGGCGGCGGTGGTCATCCCGTCCTCGGCGAAGACCGTGCGCAGGGTGGACATCTTCTCGCGATCGATGCTGGGCCGGATGCCCTCGTCGACCGTGATCGGCTCGGACGCCGGGTCGGCAGGATCGACGGTGAGCGGCACCAGCTGCGATGTGAACCGCCCGTCTTGCGTTGCCGCCCAGGCGCGTTCGTGGCTGCGGGCGGAGAAGTCGTCGAGCTCGGCGCGGGTCAGTCCGAACCGCGTGTTCATCAGCTCTGACGATGCACCCTGCGCCATGAGCGCACCGCTGTCCGAGTCGGGTGAGTAGCGGTTCAGTTCGCGCGGACTGTACTGCGGTCCCAACGGCGCGCCCGGTGTCATCGCCGGGGGCATCGGCACCCGTGACATCGACTCGACGCCGCAGGCGATCACCAGATCGGCGCAGTCCGCCATGATCGCCTGGGCGGCGAAACTGACTGCCTGCTGGCCCGAACCGCATTGCCGGTCCACGGTGACCGCGGGAACCGATTCGGGCAGCCCGGCCGCCAGCACCGCGTGCCGGCCGAGATTGCTGCCCTGCTCCTCGTTCTGGAGTACGCAACCGGCGATGACGTCGTCGATCAGCGTCTCGTCGACGCCGGCCCGGTCGACCAGGGTGCGCAGCGTCTGGCCGAGCAGGTCGACCGGGTGCCACTGCCGCAGGATCCCGCCGCGGCGGCCAACCGGGGTGCGCACGGCGCCGACGATGACCGCTTCTCGATATGCCATTGGAGACTCCTCTTGTGACGCTGTTCACCGCACTATACAAATGTACTAGGACATGGGCAAGTGTACTGAAATGCGAATATCTGTATAGTTCTTGCCGAACCGGATCGGAGGTGTTATGTCCAGCGGGGGAGCGATCGAGAGCGACTTGACGACCAAGGCGCGCATTCGCAACGCGGCATTGGAACTCTTTGCCGCCGAGGGTGTTTCGGCGGTATCTATGCGGGCGGTGGCGGCGCGGGCCGGCGTTGCCGTCGGACTGGTGCAGCACCATTTCAAGACCAAAGAGGGCCTGCGATCGGCCGTCGAGCAGTACATCGTGGACCGGCATGCGGCGGCTATCGGGTCGGTCCCGGATGCCGGAAACCCGGCCGAGGTCGCCGCCGATCGAGATGCGGCCGTTCGGCGGATGTTCGACGAGCACCCGGCACTCGTCGATTACATGCGCCGGTCGCTGCTCGACCCGGGAGACGACAATCATCTGCTCGAACGGCTCACCGAGCTGGCGCGTGCGCAGGTCGTCGAACGGCGGAGCGCGGGGACGGCGTCGACGACTGTTCCGGTGCCCGATCAGGTGGTCCGGATGATGGTGCGGCAGTTGGGAAATCTGTTCCTGCAGCCGATGATCGACACGATGTGGGCACAACTCGGCGGCGCCGATGCCGACAAGCCGCTGCTGATCGTCCGCACCGCGGCTACGCTCGATGAGTGACCGAGCAGCGTAACGACCCGACGGCACCGTTCCCCGATATCCGCTGGGGGAGCGATTCCAGCCGCCTCCGCGACACGATGGTCAAGTTCGCCGCGACCGGCGCCGGCTCGGCCTTGATCCGCACGATGGCGCCACTGGACCGCTGGGTGCTCGACAAGTCGAAGGGCCGGCTGACCGCGCTCGGCCCGATCGGCGCACCGACGCTGCTGCTGGTCACCACGGGAGCCAAGTCGGGCGAGCGCCGGGTGCAGCCGCTGCTGTACTACCGCGAGGATCCGGACATCTACGTGATCGGTTCGAACTTCGGCGGCGACAAGCATCCCGCATGGACCCATAACCTGCTGGCGGGAGGCCCGGCGGCGGTCATCATGGGCCGTGAGATTCCGGTGACCGCAACGCTTCTCGCGGCCGCCGAGCGCGATCGCATTCAGCAGGGTTTCATCGACATGGTGGCGGTCTATCAGACCTATCTGGGCCGCACCGATCGCGAGCTGCGCATCTTCCGGCTGAGCGCGGCCGCCTGACCGAGGAGGTTTCGATGTCGGATCTGACGTCCAGCAAGGCGATTCTGATCGACGGGTTCACTCGCGTCGAAGAAACGGTCGAGCAGGTGTGCGCCGGGCTCAGTCCGGCGGCCGCGACGTATCAGCCCGATCCCCAATCGAATTCGATCGCCTGGCTGATCTGGCATGCCGCCCGGCAGCAGGATGTGCAGATCGCGCATCTCGGCGATCACCCGCAGGTGTGGGCTGACTGGTACGACCGGTTCGACCTGCCGTTCGAGATGGCGGAGATGGGCTATGGGCAATCGCCCGACGAGGTGAGCAAGGTGCGGGTGGGCGCGGACCTGCTGGCCGGCTATCACGCGGCGGTGCACCAGCGCACGCTCGACTACCTCGATGCGCTGACGATGACCGACATCGAGCGGGTCATCGATCGCAATTGGACGCCGCCGGTCACCGCCGGGGTGCGCCTCGTCAGCATCATCAACGACGGGGCCCAGCATCTTGGCCAGGCCGCCTACCTACGCGGCGTCACCGATCGCCTCGGGCTCTGACTGGCGCCAGCTGAACGCCTGGCTGCGTTACGGCGAAGGTCCGCAAAAGGGAAAGCGCCTTAACGGACCTCCGCCAACCTTGCCACGCGTCCAGCTGATCGCCAGTCGGTGAGACGCTGGCGACTGGACCCGAAACTGAAACACGTTCTAGTCTGGTCGGCATGACTAACGCTGGAGAACTGGTCGCCGCCGGATTCAACAAGCTGGGGTACATCCAGTACGCGGGCATTGATGAACTCGGCTTCGGTCCCGGCCAGGCCGACCTGGTGGTCACGCCGGAACCGCGGCTGCTCAACCACAACGGAGACATCCACGCGGCCAACCTGTTCGGGCTCGCCGAGACCGCCGCGACGGGAGCGGCGGTCACGGCGATCTTCGATCTGCTGGCCGACGCGTACGTGGTCGTCAAGACCGGCCGGATCGACTATCTGGCGCGGGCGCAGGGCGACGCCGGGCCATTCCGGGTGCGCACCGACCTGACCGAGCAGCTGGTGCAGGGCATGCGCGACGACGTCCAGGCCGGCAACCCGATCGAGATGCCGGTGCCCGTGACGATCTCCGACTCGACCGGGAAAGACGTTGCGGCAGCGGAATTCGCGGTGATCATTCGCCGCAAGCGTTAGGCGGCGTCTGCGCAACCGCCGATCGAGTCAGGGTGCGCTGTGCTCACCCGGCCGTCAACCGGCCAGATCCCTGAGGAACTCGATGAGAACCTCGTTCACCGCGTCCGGATTCTCCATCGCCAGCAGATGGCCGCCGCCCTCCACCGTGCGGACGGCGCGCACGTCCTCGTGGTGTTCTTTGAGCTTGTCGATCGGGTCGTCGCCGTGCCAGTTGAGCAGATCCACATCGCCTGCGCTGCAGAGGAAGTAGAAAGGCACACGAGTCACGGATTCGCCGCGATCGCGCCGGTAGCGCCAGTTCGTGTCGCCCGCGAGATACCAGTTGATCCCGCCGCCGAAGCCGCTGCGCGCATAGTCGGACACGTACGTTTCCAGCTCCCACTCGGTCAGCCACGGCCAGGGGAGTGCAGGCGGGTCCGGGAGCGCCTGCCGATACGTCGCGCCCGGCGGGCTCTGCCATACCTGCATGAAGTCGCCATCGCCCGAGAGGATGTGGAAGATCTTCGTCAGGATCTCGCGCGGGTGCGCATCCATGTCGTCGCGCGCGGTGATCGGATTGTCCAGGTAGTACGACATGTGATTGAAGTGCTCTCGGCCGCGCTCCCGTTCGACCTCGCTGGGCAGGCGGTCGTAGGCGGCATAGAACGGGTTCTGCAGACCGATCAGTCCGCGGACGCGGTCGGGGTGTTCGATCGCGACGTCGTAGGCGATGAACTGCCCGAAGTCGAGACCCGAGAACACCGCCTGCTGTTCGCCGAGATGGTCGAGCAGTCCGCGACGTCCGCGACGACGCGGTCGACGCGATACTCCTCGAGCGCTTCCGGGACGTCTGTCTGGCCCATTCCGCGCAGGTCGGGTGCGACCACCCGGTAGCCGGCGGCCGCCAGCGCGCCGATCTGATGACGCCAGCTGAACCAGGTGTGGGGGAAGCCGTGGAGGAGCACCACCAGCGGTCCCTCGCCCTGGGTGACGTAATGCATCTCGATCCCGTTGATCGACGCCCGGTGATGGGTCCAATCGGCCACGGCCGCTCCTTTGTGAGGTGATGTGGGTCACCTTCAAAGGTAGGATCGCCGATCAGCTCGCCCCAGGCCCGTATCCGTTGAGCGGAACCAGCACCGGACCTCCGCGAACAGGCGCAGCGCTGGCCACGGGAAATGGCCAGGTCAGAGCCCAGCTAGAGCAGGGTCTTCCAGTAGTACCAGAACTCGTGCGTGATCAGCCCGATGATCACGAAGTACCAGACGATCAGCAGCGGCCACAGCCAGCCGGCCCACATCGCCAGCCGCTGCTTGCCGGCCACCGCCTTCTGGATCGCGAGCACCATGATCGCCGGCGTGATGGTCCACACGACCATGCAGTAGGGGCACAGCGCGTGGATCACATAGAGGCTCTCGGTGATCAGATAGTGAATGAACACCATGCCGACCAGGGCGCCGGCGGCCAGCCCGGCCCAGAACCACCGCGGAATCTGGACGCGGGACAGTGCCAGGGCGCCCAGCATGATCGGCACCACGTAGGCGCCGATACCGATGTACGGGTTGGGGAAACCGAAGAACTCGGCCTGCGGCTGCGACATCACCGAACCGCAGGACAGGATCGGGTTGATGCTGCAGCTGGGGCTGTAGCCGGGCTCGGTCAGCTGCTTGAACTTCTCGATCGACAGCGTGGCCGCGGCGACCAGACCGACGATGCCGAGGATGAAGATCGCGGCCGACCGGATCATCTCCCCGCGGCTCGAGACCAGGTCGTCCGCGTCGATCTCGGTCGGCTCCTCGGGAGCCTCGTCGGCGATCGCCTGAGTGGTCACGTCGCTCGGGTCGGTCGACGGCACGGAATCGTCAGCGGTAGTCACGTCAGCCATTGTTCCCCAATGCGGCCTGGACGTCGGACAACAGCTGGTCCGGCGTACTCAATTCCACGGTCTTGCCGTTGAGCTTGACCGTCGGCGTGCCCGTGATCCCGGAATCCAGGACGGCCCGCGTCTGGGTCTGCGCCCACGAGTCGTATTTGCCGCTGGTGATGCAGTCCGTGACCGATGCCGGAGCACCCGACTGCCGCGCATAGCCGATCAGCTGTTCGTCGGTCATCCCGTGGCCGCCCTCGGCGGGCTGGTTGGCGAACAGCGTCTGGTGGAACTTGAGCCAGGCCGCATAACCGTCCGCCTGCGACGCGTCCGCGACGCATCGTGATGCGGCGGCGGCCCGGGTCGAATAACGGTTGCCGTTCGACATCTGATCGAGGAACGCGATCGGGTGGTAGTCGATGGCCACGTCCGGCATGGCGCGGATCTTGGCCAGCGTCGGGCCGAACGTCGATTCGAATCGCTGGCAGACCGGGCACTGGAAGTCCTCGATTGCGGTCAGCACGACCTTCGGCGTGGCGGAGCCGACCCGGATGGCGCCGTCGGGCACCGCGGGCGCATCCGTCGCAGATCTGCCGGCCGCGCTGGTGCCGGTGCCGCCGGCCACCGTCGACTGCTTCTTGTCGTTCTTGTCGTTGTTCGCGACGACGACGATCACGACGGCGAGGACCGCGGCGACGACGATGATGGCCGCGGTGGCCGCGATCTGCAGTCTCCGGGTGCGCCGCTGGGCGGCTCGGGGATCGAACGCCGGCCCGCCGTACGGGGGCGGAGGTGGCGGCGGGGTCGGGCCGGTCATGTCGTCCAATCGGTCGCGGGTTGGGCCCCTTCACGGTACCGGCAGCAGAATTTGCTCATCTGAACCGAACCTGAGAACGCGGCCGGCCGTTCGGCGCGGCGACGTCGGTGGTCAGCCGGCCGCCGTGGATTCGGCGGGCAGGTTCGCCGCTTGCCGCAGGGCGGTCGACGTTCGAGTGGGCCGGAAAGCGGTCGGCCGCGGCAGGTCGACGACAAGGTGGACCTCCGGCCCGTCGCCTATCTGCTGTACCGGCCAGCCGGCGTCGCCGATCATCTCGAACACCGCGTTGTTCGTGGCGAGGACGTCGGCGTGCAGCGTCCGGATTCCGTGCGCGGCCGCGACTGCGGCCAGGCGTTCGAGCAGCCGGGTTCCGATTCCGTGCGTGTGCGATTCGCTCGCGACGACGATCGCGACCTCTGCTCCGCGGCCGTCATCGTCCACCACGTAGTCGGCGACCCCCAGGCATTCGGTGCCGGTGAACGCCCCTATCGCGCAGTGCCGTTCGTCTGCGGTTGTCAGCAGCTCGACCAGGCGGCGCAGGTTGTTGGGCGGGAATTCGAAGAACCTGAGATACCCGTCGCGGTCGGACAGAGTCCGATGCAGACGTTCGATGGCTTCGCCATCGGCAGCCGTCACCCGCCGGTAGGTGATCGTCGAGGCCGGCATCGCAGCTCACCAGATCTCGAAGATCGAGTCGACCGACAACCGCCGTGTGGGGCTCGGCAGTTCGGGCCCGGTCGCCCGGCCGATCCGCACGGCGGCCTGGACCGCCGAATGGTTCGCACCGCGCATCCGCGGCGAGTCCGACTCTCCGGGAACGGGCTCCAGGAAATGGGTCAGCGTGCAGGAGTGCAGCCCGGACGCGGTCGCCGAGAGCAGTACATCCGCGAGTAGCCGACCCGAGTGGACCCAATCGAGCGGCTCATCGACGGGGGACGTGATGAGCCCGAGTTCCGCCTTGTCCTCCACGTCCCCGGTCTTGAGCGTGCCGGCCGGAAAGAAGCGCCCGGTGGGCGGCGCGATATCAGGATCGACCGGACGCCGCTCCGGCGAGATGCCGTCCGAGTAGGCGCGACCTGCTGCCCACCAACGCAATTCGTGCCGGTAGTTGGCGTCGTAGCGGCTGGCGAGATGGTGTTGCGAGCCCATCGCCGCGATCAGTGCGACGGTATCCGGTCCGGCGATCGTGGCGGAGCAGCGCCGATACTGCTTGCTCACCAGCGCCAGCTGATCGGCGACTGCGGCTCGGTCCGGGGCATCGAACGGTCGGCGATCGCTCCAGCGCGCCCCGATGGTCTCCTCGACTCCCGTCGCCGGTGTGGCGGGGCGAACGACCGTGCCGCCGAGTTCGATGGTGGCCAGATGCAGCCGCCGAACCTGGTTCGGGAAGTAGGTCACCTCGACCCGATCGACGTACTGCTCGGCGACCAGTTCCGCGAATCTGATTGCGGCGCCACAGCTGATGAGCATCTCGCGGCCGTCGGGGTCCGATGTGAGCAACCGCCGTGCAGGGTTGGCATACACGTGAAGCAGGTGCCCGTCCAGACTGAAATGCCAGGGCTGCGTGTTGTGCACCGAGGGCGCGCGGCCGGCGAACGTTGCGATATGACGACCGAGAGCATGAACGTCTTGACGATCCATCTCTTCATTCCTTTCCGAGTTGCGTGGCGGGCGTCCACGCAATGAATGCGGATGGTTCGAGAGCGGAGCAGTGCCGCCATTCTGCGTCCCACCGCCGCGACCGGTATCGCGCGAATCCCGCGGTGGTGAACCCCCAGAGCGCCGCGATGGCGCCGAACATGATTGCGAGCGAGGCGATTCCGGTGTTGATGGTCCGGGCCCACACGGTCGACGCGCTGGTCGGCGCCGTCGTCGCGAACCCGGTCGTGCGGTCGACCCAGATCGGGGTGGTCGCGCTATTGAGGCGGTCACTGGGGACTGTGATCGCTCCCGTGATCACCGGATGATCCGGCCCCGGCGATGTCCAGCGCGCCGTCGCTGCACCCGTCGACATCGATGGCGGCGCGAGGAGAGCGGCCGTCACCTGGGTGCGTGATGCGAGTTCTGCCCGTCGGCTGGAGGCCATGCCGGCGTGCACGGCGCTACCTGCAGCCAAGCCGATCGGGATCGCCGCGATGATCAACAGCACCGCGGCGACGTGGATCGCGAACTCGATTCGATCACATGCGCGCACAAGCGAATTGGTGGTCAGCCGGGACAATCCGAACCGCAGGCGTGGCTGTTGGTGGAACATCGTGAACTCCTCCCGCACCCCTCGAACTCCGTGTCGGCTCCGATGAGATCAACGCTATGAGCGCGGTGGGTCGGCGGATAGATGTCTGCAGGCAGCCGCCGCAATGACCAAAGTCCCCGGTTCGTGGGGCGGACGACTTGAGTACGCCAATCTTGCCGGGCGCCGTGGACCGCCAGGCGTACCGTGAGGTCAGTCGGTGAATCGGCGACGATTTGACGGTGGATCGAGGGGGCTGCTCACGTGACGACGGTGTTCCTGGTTGATGACCATGAGGTCGTGCGCTCAGGACTGGCGCTGCTCCTCGAGGGGGCGGGACTGTCGGTGGTCGGCGAGGCCGGTTCGGTCGACGAGGCGATGCGGCGGATCCCGGCCAGCGCGCCGGACGTCGCAGTGATCGACGTGCGGCTGCCGGACGGCAGCGGCATCGACCTGTGCGGGAAGCTCGGGGTGGCCGTTCCGGATACCCGGACGCTGATCCTCACGTCGGTCACCGATGACGAGTCGATGCTGGCCGCGGTCGTCGCCGGCGCGTCCGGATATCTCGTCAAGGACATCAAGGGGATGGCGCTGGCGCAGGCGGTCGAGGACATCGCCGCCGGCCGATCGTTGCTCGATAGCCGGGCCGCCGCCGCCCTGATGAACAAGCTGCGCAACAAGGAGACCGATGCCGGGCCCTGGAGCGGCCTGTCGGAACAGGAGCGGCGGCTGGTCGGTTACGTCGGCGAGGGCCTGTCGAATCGCGAGATCGCGCAACGGATGTTCTTGGCGGAGAAGACCGTCAAGAACTATGTGTCGAGGGTGCTCGCGAAACTGGGGATGCAACGGCGCGCGCAGATCGTGGCACTGGCCGCCACGCACCCGGTGGATCTCGAGAAGTGAGCGCCAAGCCGGAACCCACGCCGGCGGGCGGTGCCGCCGCTGATGATTCGCGGAACGAGCATCTGGTGGGACGGCTCCGTCTCAGCGAACTGCTGCACGAGGTGCAGGATCGGCTGGAACAGGTCGTCGACACCCGGGATCGTCTCGAAACCCTGCTCGAGGCGATGCTCGAGATCGGCACGGGGCTCGACCTGCCCAGCACCCTGCGCCAGGTGGTGGGGCATGCGGTCACGCTGGCCGAGGCGAAGTACGGCGCGATGGGGGTCAGGCGCGCCGATGGCACCCTCTCCGAGTTCATCGTCGTCGGAATCGATGAGGCGACGCAACGCCAGATCGGTGATTTCCCCGAAGGACGCGGCGTCCTGTCGGTGCTGCTCACCGACACGCTCCGGCTCACCGATATCGCCGATCATCCCGCCTCGGTGGGATTCCCCGCCCACCATCCGCCCATGAAATCGCTTCTGGGCGTGCCGATCCGGGTGCGCGACAGCGTGTTCGGGCAGCTGTATCTCACCGAGAAGATCGGTGGCAAGCAGTTCACCGAGGATGACGAGGTCCTGGTTCGAGCGCTGGCGACGGCCGCCGGCATCGCCATCGAGAATGCCGAGCTCTATCGGCGCTCGCAGGCACGGGGAAGGTGGATCGAAGCGGTCGGCACGATCACGTCCGAGCTGCTGTCGGGAGCGGCTCGCTCCGAAGTCGCAGAACTTGTCGTGAACAGCGCGCGGCGGGTATTCGCCGCCGACTCGGCTGCGATCGTGGTCGACCTCGATGGTGTTGCCACGATCTCGGTGGCCACCGATCCGGAACTGCAAGGACGGGACGCCGGTGCCGCGGGCGTGGAGCTGAGCGGCGGACATGTCCTCCGGGCGCCGATCGGGGAGGACGTCGACCTGCCGATGCTCGTCGTGACGCGTTCGGCTGACACGAAGGAATTCATCGATCTGGAGATCGCGGCGTTCCGGAGCTTCGCCGACCAAGTCGCGATCGCGTTGCAGGCCGCGAATGCTCAGCGGGATCGACGCAAACTCGACGTCCTCGGTGAACGCGACCGAATCGCTCGAGATCTGCACGACCATGTCATCCAGCGCATCTTCGCCGCCGGCCTGACCCTGGACGGGGTGGTCGGCAGACTTCCGGAAGGCGATGAACGCGCACGGCTTTCGGATGTCACCGACGACCTGCAAGCGGTGATCGAAGAGATCCGGGCGCGGATCTTCGATCTGCATACGGCGGAACGGGCGGCGCCCGACACCGGGGTACGGCTGGTGGCCGCGTTGAATCGGCTGACCCGTGACCTCCCGGTCAAAGCGGTGCTGCGCACCTCGGGACCGCTGTCGGAAATCTCGCGTGACCTGTCGACGGCGATCGAGGCGGTGGTGGGCGAGCTGGTGACGAATGTCGTCCGGCATGCGTCGGCCGAAAACGTAGTGGTGACAGTGGAAGTCGGGCAGTGGGTGACGGTATCGGTGGAGGACGACGGCGTGGGCCTGGGGTCTCCGCTGCGGCGCAGCGGCTTGCAGAACCTCGCGGATCGAGCCGCCGAGAACCACGGGCGTTTTGATATCGCGGCCCGCCCCGATGGCGGCACGGCTGCCACCTGGTCCGTGCCGTTGCCTGCGTGACCACCTCCAGACCGGTTACCGACGGTATCGGCCGCGAGGACTTTCTACCCTGTCGATGCGTGATGGCCACCGCTGAGAATGGGTGAATCATCCAGCAGGAGAAAGGGAGAGTGATGATTCATCATGATGGCCCCGCGCCGGTGATCGTCGGCATCGATGGTTCAGATGGTGCGGTGGGCGCGGTGCGCTGGGCGACCCGGGAAGCCGGATTGCGTCAGCTGCCCCTCGCAATCGTCTCTGTCACACCGGCATTCGACCCGCGCGCGATCTACGCCGGTGTGCCGCCGTCGTATCTTCATGATCTTGCGGACGCCGCGCGCGCCGATCTCTCGGTGGCTCTCGATGTCGCGAACGCCGAGGCGAAGGAGGCCGATGTTCAGGTGGCGATCTCGACCCGATTGCTCGAGGGCGAGCCGGTCTCGGAGTTGGTCGCGATCTCGGCTGAGGCCGAGATCTTCGCGGTCGGTCTTCACGGCGCGCACCGGACCGGGATCGGCACCGCCGGCTCGCTGGCCTGGTCGCTCGCGGGGCACTCGCGCAGCCCAGTCGCCGTGGTCAGCGACCGCGGCCTCGACCGGCCGGTACACGGGATGATCGTCGTCGGTGTCGACAGTTCGGCGTACAGCCGGCGCGCCCTCGACCTCGCGTTCCGCGAAGCCTCGATACGCGGCGCCGAGCTCCGGGTCGTGCACGCCTGGACCTGGCTGGATATCGATTCGGTTCTCGATCCGATCAATACGGTCCCCTTCGATCGCCCGCGGGGCGAGTCGATCACCCTGGCGGAGATGCTCGCCGGCTACCGCGAAGAGTTCCCGGACGTCGAGGTGCGGCAGCAGGTGATCGAAGGCCGGCCCGGCGCAACCCTGGCCGCGGCCGCCGAGCATGCGGATCTGTTGGTCGTGGGCAATCGCGGTCGCGGCGGATTCGCCAGCATGGTGCTCGGGTCGACCAGTCACCGCCTGCTCGGCACGGTCGAGTGCCCACTGCTCATCGCGCACTGAACCGCCGCCGCCCGATCTCGCGGCACGGTCAGCTCAGGTCGCGGCCAGCCGCCGGCGCTCCACGTCGATGTCGAAGGTGGCGTCCGGCCACTGCGGGTCGATGGACTCGAGTGCGTCCAGCAGTAGGGCCTGCACGGCCAGCCGGGCGTACCACTTGCGATCGGCGGGGATGACGTACCACGGCGCCGCATCGGTGGCGGTGCGGTCGAATACGGTCTGGTAGGCGTCCATGTACTCGGGCCACAGCTGTCGTTCATCGATATCGCCGGGGTTGTACTTCCAGTACTTGTCGGGCCGGTCGAGCCGTTCCTCGAGACGAGCCCGCTGCTCCTTGTACGAGATGTTCAGCATGACCTTCACGACGCGGGTACCGGAGTCGGCGAGGCGTCGTTCGAAGTCGTTGATCGCGCCGTACCGGCGCTCGATCTCGTCATCGGGAGCCAGTCGCCGGACCTTGCCGATCAGCACGTCCTCGTAGTGCGATCGGTCGAACACCCCGATGAAGCCGCGCTCGGGTGCCCGCTTCTCGACGCGCCACAGGAAGTCGTGGGCTAGCTCTTCCGCGGTCGGCTTCTTGAACGCGGCGATCGAAATGCCCTGCGGGTCAACCGAACCGACGACGTGGCGCAGGATCCCGCCCTTGCCTGCGGTGTCCATCGCCTGCAGTACCAGCAGGACCGACGCGTCGGTGGCGTCGGACCGGCTGGCGGCGAAGAGGCGCTCCTGCAGCTGGCTCACCTCGTCGGCGCCCGCGGCGAGATCGTCGTCGGCATGGCGTTTATCGCCGTCGTAGCCGGGCGTGTCCCTGGGATCGACATCGGCGAGCCGGAAACCCGGCCCCACACGGAGCAGCTTCGAGGGGTCGCCGGTCCAGTACTTCTGGCTGTTCGCTGTCATGCCCACATCATGTCCGGGAATCCGGTCGTTATCCGGATTTCGCGGCATCCGCCCGGCGTCCCGGGCGATACTTACCCGGTAATTCCGTTGCGCTGCAGGCGTGAACTCGACCCTCGCGGTGCGGATGGTCAACCGGATGTCACGCGTGCCTACCAACTGTCTGTGCATCCCCTTGAGGATCGTGCATTCCGGTGAATGCGCTGGCACCGTGAGGCGATGCCACCGTTTCGTCGAAATCTTCTGCGAGGTCTGATCGCCGGCGTATGTGCCGCCGTTGCCGTGCCGGCGGCGTGGTCCGCGCCCGCGGGTGCGGATGTCATCTCCGACGTCGCCCACGCGCCCAACGGTGCCGTTGCCATCGCCCGCGGCATGACGATGTTGCACACCAATGATTTCGGCATCTACGGGTGCGAGGACTTCGTCGATGCCGCGTACGGGTTGACCACCGCGACCGGCATCCCGCACGACGGTGCCATCGCCTACTACCAGAACCTGGCCGCCCACGGCCAGGGCCACAGCAGTCTTCCCGCACCGGTCGGAGCCCTGGTGTTCTCGCGGGGACCGGACGGCGGGCACGTCGACATCTCCCTGGGGGAGGGCCACTATCTGAGCGGCGGCGTCCAGGGATTCGCGCCGGGCTGGGGTGACGGCACCGACATCCAGATCCTGCCGTCGGCGAATCTCGGTGCCTGGCAGCTGGTCGGCTGGGCCTACGCGCCGTGGAGCGCGGTCAGTCTCGGCTCCTCCTGAGGACGGCGATTCGGGCTACTGTGACGCTGTGGACGGCCCGTGGTTCCTGCACGTCGACCTGGATCAGTTTCAGGTCTCGGTCGAACGCCTGCGCAATCCCGAACTCGCTCACGAGACGCTGATCGTCGGTGGCGAGGGTGATCCCACCCAGCTGCGCAAGGTCGTCACGTGCGCCTCGTATGAGGCTCGGGCGCACGGTGTTCGAGCGGGTATGCCGCTGCGCACCGCCTACGCCAAACTCCCCGACGCGGTATTCCTGCCGCTGGATGTCGGCGCCTACGACGCCGCGTCCGAACAGGTGATGTCGACGCTGCGCGGTTTCGGTCATCCGGTCGAGGTATGGGGCTGGGACGAGGCGTATCTGGCTGCGTCCGTGGATGATCCGCGGGAGCTTGCGCAGCGGATCCGCGAGCGCGTGTTCGCCGAGTGCGGTCTGCCCTGCGCGGTCGGGATCGGGCAGAACAAGCAGCAGGCCAAGATCGCCACCGGATTCGCCAAGGCGCGGGGGTATCCGACCGGCCTCCGGTCTTCCGGGGGCCGCGACTCGGACGATGATGCCGATAAGGTGTTCGCGCTGAGCTATGCCGAATGGATGCCGCTGATGGGTACCCGACCCGTGCAGGACCTGTGGGGCGTCGGTCCGCGTATCGCCGATCGGCTGAATCGGTTGGGAATCAAGACGATCGCCGAACTCGCCGAGTCCGACGAGGGGCGGATCACGGCCGAGTTCGGTCCGAAGGCAGGTCAATGGTTGCCGCTGCTGGCCCGGGGCGGCGGCGATCGAAGTATCGCGACCGAACCGCCGATCGCCAAGGGGCACAGCAAGAACCGAACGTATCCGAAGGATCTCGAGGGCCGCGACGAGATCGCCGCCGCGCTGGCCGACCTGACCGCCGAACTGTTGCAGCAGATCGTCGCCGAGGGGCGGGTGGCGATGCGCGTCGAGGTCACCGTCCGCACCAAGACGTTCTATACACGCACCAAGTCGCGCAAACTCGCCGCGCCCACGACGGATCTGCAGGTGCTCACCGACGCCGCGCTCGCGGTGCTCGACAAGTTCGAACTCGACCGACCCGTGCGGCTGCTTGCTATTCGGTTCGAGCTGGTCATGCCGGAGGGCGACGCGACCTAGCCGGAGGCCGCCTCGGTTTGACGCGTACTGTGGCCACGTATTCCAGTGGGACGCATTCGGATTGACCGATTCTTTCGTTTCGCCCGAGTTGCACGGCGTGCCACTATCGCAGCCTCAGAAGGGATCATCATGCCTGTTTCCGCACTCGACGATCGGGCGGCACTCGTCGTCATTGACCTGCAGCAGGGGATCGCGGCACTCGCCGCCGGCGCGGGGTTGGATCTCGACGCCGTCGTGGCCAATTCGAAGGCTCTCGCGGATGCCTTTCGCGCGAAGGGCCTGCCGGTGGTCTGGGTGAATGTCAGTGGCGCCGCGCCGGGACGAACTATGGCTGCCGCCCGGCCGGCGCCGCCGGCCGGTTGGGATGTGCTGCTCGAAGAGCTCGGCGTCCAGCCCGGCGACATCAAGGTGACCAAGAAGACCTGGGGTGCCTTCACGAATACCGGGCTGGACGCGATCCTGCGCGAGCAGAAGGTCACGCAGGTCTTTCTGACGGGCGTGTCCACCAGCATCGGCGTCGAGTCGACGGCGCGCTTCGCCGGTGAACTCGGCTACAACGTCGTGCTGGCCATCGATGCGATGCTCGACACCAGCCCGGCGTCGCACGAGCACAGTGTCAACACCATCTTCCCGCGGCTTGGTGAGACCGCGACCACGGCCGAGGTCCTCGCGGTCGTCAACTGATATTCCGGCAACCGCGCCG
This sequence comes from Jongsikchunia kroppenstedtii DSM 45133, assembly GCF_000380485.1. Taxonomy (GTDB): domain Bacteria; phylum Actinomycetota; class Actinomycetes; order Mycobacteriales; family Mycobacteriaceae; genus Jongsikchunia; species Jongsikchunia kroppenstedtii. The sequence continues at coordinate 101,571 of NZ_AQYG01000044.1, forward strand.
CGGGATGATCGTGACGCCGCGCGTTGGCCTGAGGCGTCGGGCTCGGAGTGAGGCGTGGTCGTGACCGCAGGAGCTCCGGGCACGTGAGCTGATCCACCCGTCGGGAGACAGGGCGATCGAGCGAAACAGGGTCAACCCCTCGACGCGGGATCATCGGGAGGATGGCGGTTTTCCCGCAGCAGTTCCATCAGCAGGTCTTCTGCGTGGTGGTACTGCAAGGAGTCGACCCACAGGCGATGACAAATCGGCCTGCGCGGGTGGGCGAAGTGGCCGGCGGGGATGGCGACGTAGGCGGCGATGCCGGCACTGGCCAGTAGTCCCAGAACCGGCACCACCTCACGGGCTTCGAGGTCGACGAGTTCGGCCCACGCGGTGGCATCGATGCCGTTGTCGGTGCCGCCCGGTGGCAGCCAGAAGGCTCGGCCCAGGTTGGACGGGTTGGGTAGAGGCTGATGTGGGGAGCTCATCGCGTCTCCTCGGTGCGTCGATCAGGGACCATCAGCGTGTGCGATTCAGGCGAGTCCCATCGCCTCTAGACGTTCATTCTATCTCGTGCGGCACCAGTTCGGACCGCGACGAGTTCCGTTGTGCCTGCATCGAATATCGACCTTCTGGTCGGCGGTCAATGCACCAGCATCAGCGGGCAGTCCACGGACGCGAGCAGGTGCAGGCTGGTCGACCCGAGCGTCAGCGAGCGCAGCGCGCCGCGGCCCCGGCATCCGACCACCAGCAGATCGGCGCCGGCAGACACGATCGCCAATCCATCCGCCGGCCAGCCATCGATGAACCGTTGTTCCACAACGAGACCCGGGTAGGCGGCCTGTCGCGGCGCCACCATTGCGGATATCGCCGCCGAGCTGGGCTCGCCGTCGGCGTCCCGGGCGGGTTCGCGCAGTGGATCCTGAGCGGAATCGTGCCGGTGGCCGGCCCACGCATGCGCGACGACGAGGCGGGCCCCGCGGACCGCGGCTTCCTCGAAGGCCATGTCGAGCGCACGATCGGCGATCGCCGAGCCGTCGACACCCACGACGACCGTCGGGATCAGCTCGGGATGGCTCGTGGGTTCGGACTTCACGACCACCACCGGGCAATGCGCATAGCCCGCCAGTTCCCAGGAGGTCGACCCGACCACGCTGAGTACGTTGCGGTGCTTGAGATGTATTCCGGTGACGATCATTCGGGCCTGCTCCGACGCGTCGATCAGGACGTCCTTCGGGCCGCCGGTCTGCATTGTCGGGCTCGTCGTGAGCGCGATGCCGGCCTCCTGTGCGGTCGACTCGGCGTGCGCGACGGCGCGCGAGACATTCCGACGGGCGCCTGCGATGAACTCCCTGAAATATGAGGGCGGAGCGCCGACGTAGGCGAGTGAACTCGTCCCGGACGGCACAGCCGCGATCATCTGGAGCGTGGTCTGACGCAACAACGCCTCGTTGGCCGCCCACGTGATGGCGGCCAGCGATTCGTCCGTGCCGTCGATGCCGACGGTGATCGGCGGGCGTTCCGGTTCGGTGCGGGGAGTGCGCGCGGATGACACTGCGTGCGTGGACATAAGGGCTCCCGTCGTGTCGTATCGGCTATCGCACGATCATCAGCGGGCACTCCACGGTGCTCAGTAGGCCATGGCTCGTGGAACCGAGCAGCAGGCTGGTGAATCCGCCTCGTCCGCGACTTCCGACCACCAGCAGGTCCGCGTCCAGCGCGGCCGCGGTGATGGCCGGGATCGGTTGGTCATGCGCCAGCACCTGCTCGACCTCCACCTCGGGATGTTGTTCCCGATACGCGGCGAGTTGATCGGACAGCAGGGTGGTCGCGGCCTGCTCGACGTCCGGCAGGCTGAGCCCGTGGAACGGATCGAGCACCGGGCCGGGGATCCGGTAGTCCCAGGCGTGAACGGCCACCAGCTTCGCGCCCATCAGGCCGGCCTCGGTGAAGGCCACATCCACCGCCGAGGCACTGCTCGGGGATCCATCGACACCGACGACGACCACCGGTCGGTCCGGCGCTTGGCGGCCCGGCTGATCGTGAACGATCGTCACCGAGCATTTCGCATGACCGGCCAGTGCCCAGGCCGTCGAACCGATCAGCCCGAACTGGGCATGATCGCTGCCGCGAACTCCCAGCACGAGCGTGCTCGCCTGGCGCGAGACCGCGATCAGGGACTGTCGGACGTTCCCGCAGATGATCCGGCGCTCGATGTGAAGCGCCGCGCGCTCGTCCTTGGCGATCTGCTCGGCGATGTCGGTTGCCAGGCGAAGGTTGTCTTGCGCGGCGTCGCGCATCGGCGTCGTCAGGTCGATCGGGATCGCCATGTAGCCCGCTGACATCGGTGACGGATTGAACACCGATACGAGCAGTAGTCCGCTGCGCCGACGGATCGCTTCCGCTGTGGCCCAACGGACCGCCGCGTCGGATTCGGCGGAACCGTCCACACCCACCGTGATCGGCGCGCTCGTATTCATCATCGTTTCCTTCCGTTCATCGTCCGATTCCTCAATCGTGCTGGTGTTCGCACGAGAATCGCAGGGTCCAAGGTCGTTGCGAACGTCCTGAGATGCAGGGTCCTTCGGCACTCGACGCGGTGGTTCGGCGCGTCGGCGTCGCGGTGTCGGACCCAGGATCTACCGTCGGGGGCATGACGCACGCGCAGGGCATGAAGGACGCGCTCGCTGCTCTGGAGCAGCTGATGACGCTCGACGGCGCCATGGTGCTGCGGGCCGGCGGTGACCCCGAGTTGCTCGCCCGGCTGGCCGGCTACGCCGTCGACGAGGCGATCGAGCTCTGGGACGACGCCGAGGCTCGCTGGGAGCACGGCGACGAGGATGCTGCCCGCTACTGCGAGCAGGAGGCGTCGGCCTGGAGCGCCACCGCACAGATCCTGCGCGAGCTGGCAGCGGCCGAATCGGCGGCGCGATCCCGGATCGCGGAGCGCTCGGCGTGACGCGCACCCTGGTGCTGATGCGTCACGGAAAGTCTGACTATCCACCGGGCGTCGAAGATCATCAGCGTCCGTTGAACAATCGGGGCCGGCGCGAGGCCGCGCTGGCCGGACAGTGGCTCCGGCGGGACGGTATCGCGGTCGACGTCGTCCTCTGTTCGACGGCCAGCCGCACTCGACAGACCTTGCAGCGCACCGGAATCGAGGCGCCGGCGCAGTTCCTGGACGAGCTGTACGACGCCGATGCCGACCAGGTCTGCGAAGCGGTGCGGCTGCATGTGCCGGCCGATGCGGCGACGGCGCTCGTCGTCGCACACTTTCCGGGGATGCCGGAGACGGCGCTGGCGCTGGACCCATCGGGCCGGATCGAGCGGTTCCCGACATCCGCGTACGCGATCCTGGAGATTGCCGGGCCCTGGGACCGGCTGGGCATGTCGCCCGACGACGCGAATCGCCTGGTCGCGATGCAGGTGCCCCGCGCCTGACCGGTCGACGCTGAACTGGTCGTGAGTCAAGTTCTCGAATCCGTCTCACGGCGGTGCTAGCCGGTGCTAGCGTTCGAGCGTTCGATCGTCGAAGGGAACGACAGATGATCCGTGTGATCCGAATCTCCTTGTCCGCGACGGCCGTTGCCATCGTCGCCGCGATGTCGGTGATGGCGGCGGCGCCGGCCTCCGCCGACCCGAAGCTGCCAGAGAACTACAACTTCTTCGCGGGCATCCCGAATGAGCTGACCAATCCCAACGGGTCGCTGCCGGGCGCGAACGATTTCCACTGCACGCCGACCGCGGCCCACCCCGATCCGGTCGTGCTGGTGCACGGCACCGCCGGCGGCGGTCAAACCAATTGGGGCGCATACGTTCCGATGCTCAAGAACGCCGGCTTCTGCGTGTTCTCGCTGACCTACGGCGCGATCCCCGGCGCGCCCTGGCCGATCAATCAGCTGGGCGGGGCGCAGCCGCTGGAGAAGTCGGCGGCCGAACTGAAGGTGTTCATCGACAAGATCCTGGCGAGCACCGGCGCGCACAAGGTCGACATCGTCGGGCATTCGCAGGGCACGATGATGCCCGACTACTACGCGAAGTTCCTGGGCGGCGCCGGAAAGATCGGCAAGTATGTGTCGATCGCGCCGCTGTGGCGCGGCAGCGGCGGCGACTCGAGCAAGGCGATCAGCGCATTCGCGACGCGCCTGGGCATTCCCGAGACGGCCATCCCGTTTTTCAACTCCGTAGCGGAGATGATGCCCGGCTCGGTGTTCCTCACAAAGCTGTGGGCGGGCGGCACGCCGTACGTCCGCGGTATCGACTACACGAACATCTCGACCCGCTACGACGAGGCCGTGATGCCGTACACGAGCGGGCAGGTGCCGGGTCCGGCCGGAACCAGCGTGCGCAACATCGTGGTGCAGGACAGTTGCGCGCAGGACTATTCCGACCACATGGCGATCGCCGGCTCTCGGCGCACGGCGTACATGGTCCACAACGCGCTCGATCCCGCGCACCCGTGGACGGTGCCGTGCCAGTTCGTGCCGCCGTTCACCGGCTGATCATGACCGGCGCAGTTCGGATCCTCCTGTCGGCGACCGTCGTCGCGGTGGTCGCCCTGCTGGCACCGATGACCGCCCCGCCGGCGTCGGCGGATCCGAAGCTGCCGGAGGACTACAGCTTCTTCGCCGGCATCCCGGACGAGCTGGCCCACCCGAACGGCTCGCTGCCCGGCTCGAATGACTTCTCCTGCCGACCGTCTCGTGAGCATCCGAATCCGGTGGTGCTGGTGCACGGCGCGAGCGGGGGAAGGCAGACCAGTTGGGGCGCATACGTTCCGATGTTGAAGAACGCCGGATTCTGTGTGTTTGCACTGACGTACGGCACCCTCCCCGGGACGCCCTGGCCGATCAGCGCGATCGGCGGCGTGCAGCCGATGGACGTCAGCGCCGGTCAACTGGCCGGATTCATCGACCAGGTGCTGCGAGCCACCGGTGCCGAGCAGGTCGACATCGTCGGCCATTCGGAGGGCACGATGGTGCCGGACTACTACGCCAAGTATCTCGGCGGCGCGCCGCGGATCCACCGCTACGTATCGCTGGCGCCGTTGTGGCGCGGTAGCGGTGGCGACATCGGCCGCGCGATGATGACCGTCGCCCGCGCGCTGGGGCTCAACGACACATCCACGCCCGGCTTCAACACCGGCGGCAAGCTGCTGCCGGGGTCGGACTTCCTGCGCCGGATGTGGGCGGGCGGCAGCCCCTACGTCCGCGGGATCGAGTACACGAACATCTCGACCCGCTACGACGAGGCGGTGCTCCCGTACACGAGCGGGCAGGTGCCGGGACCGCCCGGAATCAGTGTGCGCAACATCGTGGTGCAGGACAGTTGCGCGCAGGACTTCTCCGATCATCTCGCGATCGTCGGTTCACGCCGGGCCGCCTACCTGGTGCACAACGCGCTCGATCCGGCGCATCCGTGGCCGGTGCCGCGTCAGTTCGTGCCGCCGTTCACCGGCTGAGTCTCCCAGCCCCCGCAGCGGAGCACCTGACAGCTCTGACAGGGTTCGCCGGACGCGACTACGCTCTAACCGGTGCACCTCGTTCTGCCCGCCGTACTTGCCGTCCTCGCTGCGGCACTGGTGGCTTTGGGCACCCTGGTGCGACAGCGGTCGTCTACGGTTCGCGGCGGTATCACCAAACGCTGGTGGCTCGGTGTCGCAATCGCTGCCCTCGGGTTCGTCTTACAGGCGGTGGCGCTCGGCCTGGGCTCGTTGCTGCTGGTGCAACCGCTGATCGTGTTGTCGGTGCTGTTCGCGTTGCCGCTGGAGGCGCATCTCGATCGACGGCGACTCAACGTCCATGAGTGGAAGTGGGGCGTCATCCTGACGCTGTGCATTGCAGCCTTCGTGCTGATCACGATGCCGACGCCGGGGAAGCACAACGCCCAGGCGGGTGTGCTTGCCGGCGCGATCGTCGTCCTGGTTGTGGTGCTGGGCGGACTGATGGTCGGGGCGCGATTCGTCTCGCTGCACTATCGGGCGCTGCTGTACGGCGCCGCGTCGGGACTGCTCACCGGCGTCCAGTCGTTTCTGGTCAAAGGCGTCATGGGCCAACTCGACAGGAGCGTCGGCGAGATCTTCGTGCACCCCGAGCTGTACCTGATCATCGTGGTCGCGACCGGGTCGGTGCTCACGCAGCAGCTGGCTTTCGCTGCACACGATCTGCAGACCTCCTTCCCTGCCATGACGGTGATGGAGCCGGCGGTCGGTATGGCGCTCGGCGTGGTCTTGCTCGGCGAACGAGCCCATGTGTCGACCTTCGAGGGCTTCGTTGTGGCATTCATCCTCGGCGTGATGATGTTCGCGACCGTGATCCTTGCCAAGCATGCGGCCGAGCGCGAAACCGCGTTCGAAGTGTGCGTGGAGAAACAGCGGTCCCTCACCGCCTGATCGCGGGCGAATCGAGCATCTCGGGCGGGCTGGTCTCCGGCTAGGCTGTGCGCGTGCATCAGCTGCTGCCCGCGCTCTTGGCTGTCGGCGCGGCCTTGCTGATCGCCGGTGGCACCGTCTTGCGTCAGCGCGCGTCTGCCGTGTTCGGGCGGATCACGCCGAGCTGGTGGCTGGGCGCCGCGATCGCCCTGACCGGATTCGGATTGCAGGCGGGTGCGCTGGCGCTGGGCACGATCCTTCTGGTCCAGCCGCTGTTGGTGCTCGCAGTGCTGTTCGCGCTGCCGCTGGAGGCCTGGGCCGACCACCGTCATCCGTCACGGGGCGAATGGATGTGGGGTGTCCTGCTCGCCGCCTGCGTCGCTCTGTTCCTGGTGACGGCCGCGCCGTCGCCGACCGACGAGCGGCCCGATCATGTCGTTCTGGCCGGCACGATCAGCGCGGTGATCGTGGTGCTCGTCGGCTTGGTCGCGCTCGGCGAATGGTCGTCGACGCACTACCGGGCGCTCAGCTACGGGCTGGTGTCGGGGACGTTCTTCGGGATATCGGCGCTGTTGGTGAAGTCGGTGATGTACCAGATGCTGCACTTTCCGGGCGTCGTGCCGACCCGGCCGGAGATATACCTGTTCGTCGTGGCCGCGGCAGGCGGAGTGCTGGCCCAGCAGCGCGCTTTCTCCGCCGGGGAGTTGCAGACATCGTTTCCCGCGATGATCGTGATGGAGCCGACGGTGTCGATGCTGCTCGGCATGGCCCTGCTCGGCGAGCGGGTTCGGGTCACGCCGTGGCAGGCCGTGTGTGTGGTGGCGATCCTGATCGTGTTGGTTCGGTCCGTGATCGAGTTGGCGAAGCTCTCGGCGATCCGCGGCGACCAACAGGCGGGCGAACTCGTCGGCTGACCGGCATGCTGGGGAGATGGTCGCCGATGATGCCTCTCCCGACAATGTCTTCGATGTGATCGTCATCGGCGGTGGACCCGCCGGCGAGAACGCCGCGCAGTATGCGATCGCCGGGTCGGCGCGCACCGCCGCGATCGTCGAGCACGAACTCCTCGGCGGCGAATGCTCGTATTGGGCGTGTATGCCGAGCAAGGCGCTGCTGCGGCCGATCGAGGTCGCTCACACCGCGCGGAACTTGTCCGGAATCGTGAAACCCGTGGCGATCGACGCGGCGGAGCTATTGCGACGCCGCGACTCGTGGGCGGCGCACTACTCGGATGCGGGCCAGGTGCGGTGGGCGGAGAAGGCCGGGATCTCGGTGATCCGCGGGCGTGGAACGGTGTCCGGCGAACGTCAGGTCCGGGTTGCCGGGTCGGACGGGGAGCGGATGCTGGTCGCGCGGGAGGCCGTGGTGATCGCCACCGGTACGACGGCGGCCGTGCCGGCCGCGTTGGCCGATCTGCAGCCGTGGACCTCGCGGGATGCGACGGCCGTCAAGGAGGTCCCGGAGTCGTTGGTGATCGTCGGCGGTGGCGTCGTCGCCTGCGAGGCCGCCACCTGGATGGCCGGATTGGGCTGTGCCGTCACGATGGTGGTGCGCGGCACGGTGCTGTCGAATTTCGATCCGGAGGTCGGCGAGCGGGTGACGGCGGGGCTGCGCGCGGCCGGCGTCGATGTCCGCACCGGGGCCACGGTCGCCGCGAGCCGGCGCGACCCGGTCGGCGCAACCGAGGTCGGCAGGCCCCGCGGGACGCCAGTCGCTATGGAGGTGGACGGCGAAACCATCACGGCCGCAGAGATTCTCGTCGCCACCGGCCGGCGACCGGCGGTGAACGATCTGGGCCTGGAGACGGTCGGTGTCGACGATCCGCACGAACTGTCCGGCGTCGACTGGCTGTACGCGGTCGGCGACGCGTCGTTCGGTCCGGAGCTCACTCATTGGGGCAAGTATCAGGCCAGGCTGGTCGGCGACGAGATCGCCGCCCGGGCCGAGGGACGCGCAGGGCCGTCCGCTCCGCGCGACGTGCCGGTGCCGCAGGTGATCTTCACCGATCCGGAGGTCGCGGCCGTCGGGCTCACGGCCGACCAGGCGCGGGAGCGGGGCATCGGAACCACGGTCGTGGAGGTCGAGTTCTCCTCGGTGGCCGGGGCGATGCTGCTGCGCGACGACGCCGCGGGCTTTGCCCGGCTGGTGATCGACACGGCCCGAAACACGGTGCTGGGTGCGACCTTCGTCGGCCCGTCGGTCGGGGAGTTGATCCATTCGGCGACCGTCGCCATCGTCGGCCGGGTGCCGATCGACGTGCTCTGGCATGCGGTGCCGTCCTATCCGACGGCCGCCGAGGTGTGGCTGCGGCTGCTGGAGAAGCTGCGCGGGATCGGTTGAGGCTCAGCCGAAGAGGATCTCCTCGCGGAATTCCGCGGATACCGTGCCGTCGTTCTCGGCGCGGCGCAGCTCGACCCGGCGGATCTTCCCGCTGATCGTCTTGGGCAGCTCCGCGAACTGCAGCCGGCGCACCCGCTTGTAGCCGGCCAGGTGGTCGCGGCCGTACTGCAGGATCTCCCGCGCGGTCTCGGCGTCCGGTGAGAAGCCCTCGGCCAGAACGACATACGCCTTCGGTACCGATAGTCGCAGCTCGTCCGGCGCCGGCACCACCGCGGCCTCGGCGACGGCCGGATGCTCCAGCAGTACCGATTCCAGCTCGAACGGCGAGATCCGGTAGTCGCTCGACTTGAAGACGTCATCGGTGCGCCCGACGTAGGTGATGTAGCCGTCCGCATCGCGGGATCCGACATCGCCGGTGTGGTAGTAGCCGCCAGCCATCGCGGACGCGGTGCGCTCGGCGTCGCCGTGATAGCCGACCATCAACCCGAGCGGCCGTTTCGACAGGTCGATGCAGATCTCGCCCTCGTCGACTCCGGCCTCGCCGCTCGCGGGGTCGACCAGCTCGATCGCGTAGCCGGGGCATGGCCGGCCCATCGATCCGTCCTTGATCGGCTGCCCCGGCGTGTTGGCGATCTGCACCGTGGTCTCGGTCTGGCCGAATCCGTCGCGGATCGTGACGCCCCACGCGTCGCGCACCCGATTGATCACCTCCGGGTTCAGCGGCTCGCCGGCGCCGACGACCACCCGCGGCGGCATGGTCAGCGCGTCGAGGTCGGCCTGAATCAGCATGCGCCACACCGTCGGTGGGGCGCAGAAGCTGGTGACGCCGCACCGCTGCATCTGCGCCATCAGGGCCGCTGCGTCGAAGCGCTGATAGTTGTAGATGAAGACGCAGGCCTCGGCGATCCACGGCGCGAACACGTTCGACCAGGCATGTTTGGCCCAGCCGGGCGAGGACACGTTGAGGTGTACGTCGCCGGGGCGCAGGCCGATCCAGTACATCGTCGATAGGTGCCCGACCGGGTACGAGGCGTGCGTGTGCTCCACCAGCTTGGGCTTCGACGTGGTGCCGGAGGTGAAGTAGAGCAGCAGGGTGTCGTCGGCGCGCGTGGTGTGGCTCGGCGTGAAATCGGCTGCAGATTCTTGGGATTCGGCATAGTCGGTCCAGCCGTCGGGGGCGCCCGGTCCAACCGCGATCCGGTCCAGCTCGGTAGTCGTCGCGGCATCCACGCGGGCGGCCAGCTCGCCGCGGACGATGATGTGCCGGGCGCCGCCGCGATCGATGCGATCGGCGATGTCGGCCTCGGCCAGCAGCGTGGTCGCGGGGATCACCACCGCGCCCAGCTTCATCGCGGCGAGCATCACCTCCCACAGCTCCACCTGGTTCGCCAGCATCAGGACGATCCGGTCGCCCGGCCCGACGCCGCGGTCGCGCAGCCAGTTGGCCGTCCGGTTGGAGCGCGTCCGCAGGTCGGCGAAGCTGTGGATCTCCTCGGTGCCGTCCTCTTCGACGATCCACAGCGCCGGTTTGTCGTTTCCGTCCGCTATGACGTCGAACCAGTCCAGTGCCCAGTTCCATTCGTCCAGCTCCGGCCACTCGAATGCCGCGCGGGCGGTCTCATAGTCGGTTGCGTGTTGCAGCAACAGGTCTCGAGCGGTTCGGAATCGCTGGGTCGCAGTGGTCACGGGGCCTCCTCTGGACTTACTAGGATATCCAAGTATATCGTGATGGGTGTCCCTGCAGAAGGGGTTCGTGCAGCCAGTGCGTTTTCGACGAAGGTGGGTCATGGCAGCGATCAGGCAGATTCAGCATTATCTCGGCGGCCGACGCGCCGACGGCACCAGCGGTCGCAGCGTCGAGGTGATGAATCCGAGTACGGGCGCGGTGCAGGCGCAGGTCCCGATGGCATCGACCGCCGAGGTCGACGCGGCGGTGGCTACGGCGGCGGTCGCCCAACGAGAGTGGGCGGCGTGGAATCCGCAGCGGCGCGCGCGGGTGATGATGCGATTCGTCGACCTGGTCAACGCCAACATGGACGAGTTGGCTGAGCTGTTGTCGATCGAGCACGGCAAGACGATCGCCGATGCGCGCGGTGACGTGCAGCGCGGTATCGAGGTCATCGAGTTCTCGATCGGCATTCCGCATCTGCTCAAGGGCGAGTTCACCGAGGACGCCGGGGCCGGCATCGACGTGCACTCGGTGCGCCAGCCGCTCGGCGTGGTCGCGGGCATCACGCCGTTCAACTTCCCGGCGATGATTCCGCTGTGGAAGGCGGGTCCCGCGCTGGCGTGCGGCAACGCCTTCATCCTCAAGCCCAGCGAACGCGACCCGTCGGTGCCGGTGCGGCTCGCTGAGCTGTTCACCGAGGCGGGGCTGCCGGACGGGGTCTTCCAGGTGGTTCACGGCGACAAGGAGGCCGTGGATGCGTTGCTGCACAACAGGACGGTGCAGGCCGTGGGATTCGTCGGCAGCTCGGACATCGCGCAGTACATCTACGAGACGGCGGCCGCTAACGGTAAGCGGGCGCAGTGCTTCGGCGGCGCCAAGAACCACATGATCATCCTCCCGGACGCCGACCTGGATCAGGCTGTCGATGCCCTGGTGGGTGCGGGATACGGCAGCGCCGGCGAGCGCTGCATGGCGATCTCGGTCGCGGTCCCGGTCGGGGAGCAGACGGCGCAGCGCCTGCGCGCCAAGCTGATCGACAAGGTCAATGCGCTGCGGGTGGGTCACAGCCACGATCCGAAGGCCGACTACGGACCGCTGGTCACCGCAGCCGCCAAGGACCGGACCATCGACTACATCGGCCAGGGCGTGGCCGCGGGCGCCGAGCTGGTGATTGACGGCCGCGAGCGCGCCAGCGACGACCTGACCTTCGGCGATGAGAATCTGGAGGGCGGATACTTCGTCGGCCCAACGCTTTTCGATCGGGTCACCACGGACATGTCGATCTACACTGACGAGATCTTCGGTCCGGTGCTGTGCATCGTGCGTGCCCACGATTACGAGGAAGCGCTGGCGCTGCCAAGCGAGCACGAGTACGGCAACGGTGTCGCGATCTTCACCCGGGACGGCGACGCCGCCCGCGACTTCTGCGCGCGGGTGCAGGTCGGCATGGTCGGCGTGAATGTGCCGATCCCGGTTCCGGTGGCGTACCACACCTTCGGCGGCTGGAAGCGGTCCGGATTCGGTGATCTCAACCAGCACGGACCGGCCTCGATCCAGTTCTACACCAAGGTCAAGACCATCACCTCGCGCTGGCCGTCGGGCATCAAGGACGGCGCCGAGTTCGTGATCCCGACTATGGACTGAGGTCTTCCAGTGTTCGAACTCTCCGCCGACGAGCAGATCATCGTCGATACCGCAGCCGACTTCGCGCGCAAGCGCCTGGCGCCGAACTCCCTCGACTGGGAGGAGCGTCGGCACTTTCCGGTCGACGAGATGCGCGAGGCCGCCGCGCTCGGCATGGCCGCGATCTATACCCGGGAGGACGTGGGCGGCAGCGGGCTGCGCCGCCTCGACGGGGTGCGGATCTTCGCCGAGCTCGCCAAGGGCGACCCGGTCACCGCGGCGTTTCTGTCCATCCACAACATGTGCACCTGGATGATCGACAGTTACGGCACCGACGAGCAGCGCAAGGAGTGGGTGCCGCAGCTGGTCGGGATGGACAAGGTCGCCAGCTACTGCCTGACCGAGCCGGCGGCCGGGTCGGACGCGGCGGCGCTGGCCACCAAGGCTGTTCGCGATGGCGACGAGTATGTGCTGGGCGGCGTCAAGCAGTTCATTTCCGGTGGCGGCGCGTCCGACGTCTACGTGGTGATGGCCCGCACCGGCGTCGACGGTCCGAAGGGCATCTCGGCCTTCATCGTCGAAAAGGGAACGCCGGGACTGTCTTTCGGAGCTCCGGAGAAGAAGATGGGCTGGCACAACCAGCCGACCGCGCAGGTGATCTTCGAGGATGTTCGGGTACCCGCCGACAACATGCTCGGCGGGCCCGAGGGCGAGGGGATCGGGTTCCGGGTCGCGATGAACGGTCTCAACGGTGGCCGGCTCAACATCGCGGCCTGCTCCCTGGGCGGGGCGCAGTTCGCGTACGAGGCGGCGCGGTCATATGTGAATCACCGGGAGGCATTCGGGCACAAGCTGATCGACGAGCCGACCATTCGCTTCGCCCTCGCCGACATGGCGACAGGCCTGGAGACGTCGAAGCTGATGCTGTGGCGGGCGGCGGCGGCGCTTGACGCCGACCACCCCGACAAGGTCGAGCTGTGCGCGATGGCGAAGCGGTACGTCACCGATACCTGCTTCGAGGTCGCCGACAAGGCGCTGCAGCTGCACGGCGGCTACGGCTATCTGACGGAGTTCGGTGTCGAGAAGATTGTGCGAGATCTTCGCGTCAACCGGATTCTTGAGGGCGCCAACGAGATAATGCGAATGGTGGTGGGCCGCGCAGAGGCGGCCAAGGCCACCTGATACCGAACTCAGTGACGACGAACGCAGCACGGCAGGAGCATCTCCGATGAGCACGATCGCATTTTTCGGGCTGGGCCACATGGGTGGACCGATGGCGAAGAATCTGGTGGCCGCCGGGCACACGGTGCGCGGCTACGACCCGGTGCCCGAGGCGGTCGCCGCGGCACAGGCCAACGGGGTCACCACCTTCGGCACGGGAGCGGAGGCGGTCGCGGAGGCCGACGTCGTCGTCACCATGCTGCCGAACGGCGCCCTGGTGAAGCAGGTCTACGCCGAGCTGCTGCCGGCCGCGCCGAAGGGCTCGCTGTTCATCGACAGCTCGACCATCTCCGTGGACGACGCACGGGAAGCGCACGCGATGGCCGCCGAGCACGGTCACCAGCAGATCGATGCGCCGGTCTCGGGGGGTGTCAAGGGTGCCGACGCCGGGACGCTGGCCTTCATGGTCGGCGGATCCGACGAGGAGTTCGCGGCCGCCGGCCCGGTCCTGGAACCGATGGCGGGCAAGGTGATTCATTGCGGTGATGCCGGCGCGGGCCAGGCCGCCAAGATCTGCAACAACATGGTGCTGGCGGTCCAGCAGATCGTCGCGGGCGAGGCGTTCGTCCTCGCCGACAAGCTGGGACTGTCGGCCCAGGCGCTGTTCGACGTCATCACCGGCGCCACCGGCAATTGCTGGGCGATCCACACCAACTGTCCGGTACCCGGCCCGGTCCCCACCTCGCCGGCCAACAACGACTTCACGCCCGGCTTCGCCACCGCGCTGATGAACAAGGATCTCGGGCTGGCCATGGATGCGATCGAGTCCACCGGCGCCACCGCCGAATTGGGCCGCCACGCCGCCGCGCTATACGCGGAGTTCGCGAAGGATCACTCCGACAAGGACTTCAGCGCGATCATCCAGACTCTGCGCTGAGGCCTGGGCGCCCTGAAATCCTGACTGCTCAGCAGTCTTAACCCGTATGCGGGCTTCAGTGCGCGCTGTGGTCAGGGTTTCAGGGCAACGTTCAGACCGCTGCCGTCAGCGGCAGCTGCGCGAGCCGGAGAATGACCAGGTTCACTGCCGCGCTGGCGTTGTATAACGCGTTATGCTCGCCGCGTGAACGAGGAAGCGCTAGCCCGTCGGGATGCCATCGCCGCGACCGCGCGGGAGATGGCCTCTACGGGCGGGTACAGGGGGGTGACGATCCGTGAGGTCGCGGACCGGTCCGGCACCACGCCGGTGACCGTGTACCGCTACTTCGGATCCAAAGACGGTCTGCTGCAGCACCTGATGATGGAGTGGGCGGCGCAGACAGTCGACCGGCTGCGACGGGTCGGGAAGGCGCGGTCGGGTCCGGCGGCCGAACGGGTCGGGCTCGGATTCGCCGACGTGATCAGCTGGGCCGCAGACGAGATGCGGCTGCTGGAGGCCGGCATCACCGCGTTGTTCTCGCCGAGCGCCGAGGCCGGCGGCGGCGTGGCGGCGTACAAGCCGCTCTTCGTCGAGCTCGTGCGCGCCTGTCTGGCCGACGAGCAGTGGACCGATGACGACGGCGCCGCGCTGGTCATCGGCCACGTGTTCATCGCCTGTCTGCTCGACCTGACCGCCGGCAGTCGAAACCTCGACGAGGTGGTGGGCAACATGCAGACGGCGGCTCGCCTGCTCTGGCAGTGATCGCCGGTCGGGCCGGATTCAGATATCGCCGACCGATCGGCGCAACGCGTTGATCGAATCCACCAGCTGCTCCGACTGTTTCGTGGTCATGCCGATGGTCGCGAATACCTCGTCGTTGAGCGCGACCGTCGCTTCCTCGACGGTCGATCGGCCGATCGGGGTGATCTCGACCAGCGTGGTCCGCCCATCCGTCGGATGCGGCAGTCGCCGGACCAGCCCGGCCTCCTCGAGCCGGCGGATGGCGTGGGTGACCGAGGTGACATGCACCTGCAGGCGGTTGCTGGCCCTGGTGATCGGCAGCGACCCGCGTCGGGAGAACGCCAGCAGTCGCAGCAGCTCGAAACGCGAGAAGCTGAGTTCCCATGGGCGCAAGGCGGATTCGACCTTCGCCAACAAGATCTGATGCGCCCGCATCACCGAGGTCACGGTGACCATGCCGGACGCGACGTCACCCCAACCCGCGGCGGTCCAGTTCTCGCGGGCCTGGGCGATCGGGTCGGGCCGGGATGGCTGTTCGGGCATGGCTCATTCTTACCGTGTGGGCCGCGGGTCAGGGCGGCATTGCTAGCCTGTGGAACATCGACACGATAATGTGTCAACACCTGGAGTGAGGTGACGAGATGGGGTTGTTCGCTGGACGTCGGCGTGCGGCTCCCGCGCGGCCGTCCACCGGTAGTGCTCCGGTCGCCGACCCGACCCGGTCGTTCAGCGTGCGGTTGGAGTCCGATGGCCGCACATTCGTCGTGCCGCCGGGCCGGTCGATCCTGCAGGTGCTCACCGATGCCGGCGTCGAGGTCGATTCGTTCTGCCGCAACGGGATCTGCGGAACCTGCGAACAGAATCTGGTGAGCGGCGAACCCGAGCATCGCGACTCGTTCCTCACCGCGGACGAACGGGCCGCCGGGCAACGCATCATGATCTGCGTGTCCCGGGCGCGACCGGGAGAGACCCTCGTCCTGGATCTGTAGACGCCGGATATCGGTCAGTGCAGTTTGCCGACGGTCAGCAGCACGGCGGAGTCTTCCAGAGCGTCGAGGCTGTGGGTGCCATCCGGCACGATCAACAGATCGCCGGTGCGTGCCTCCCAGGAGTTGTCTCCGAAATTCAATCGGACCCGGCCGGAGAGGACCTGAATGGTGGCCTCGCCGGGATTCGGGTGGTCACCGAGTCGAGAGCCGGCGATCATGCCGATCACCGTCTGGCGCAGTACCTTTTCGTGTCCGCCGTAGACCGTGTCGGCGGTATGCCCACCACCCCGCGTAGCGGCCTGCTCGATCTGCTGGCGGGCGAGGGCTTCCAGGGAGATTCGCTGCATACACTGAGTCTGCCTGGTCGGGCCGCGGTGTGGTGCCGGGTTATCGAAGCCCGGCCAGGTCGCCGGCTCGAGCCATCACGGTATCGAGCATTACGGTCGTCAGTCGGCCGGTGGAGGTGTTCTGTTGGCTGGGGTGATAGCAGCCCAACAGTGTCACCGGCTCGCCCTCGGGCGTGCGTAACTCGGCGTGGGCTCCATGCCCGAAACGCGGTTTGGGGGATGGGACCCCGTATCCGAGTTCGCGGGCCGTCCGCAGGCTCGCGTCCCAGCCATAGGTGCCCAGTGCGAGGACGACCCGCACCGTGGGCATCACCAGACGCCATTCCGCGAGCAGCCACGGCGCACACGTGGCGCGTTCGGCGACGGTGGGCTTGTTGTCGGGAGGGGCGCAGCGCACGGTGCACAGGATCCGGGTGCTGAGCAACTGTTGGCCGTCGCCCGCGTGCTCGCTGCTGTGCCGGGTCGCCAGGCCGGTCCGATGCAGCGATGCGAACAACCAGTCGCCGGATCGGTCGCCGGTGAAGATGCGGCCGGTGCGGTTGGCCCCGTTCGCCGCCGGGGCCAGACCCATGAGAAGAAGCCGGGGGTGCGGGTCGCCCCATCCGGGAATCGGTCGCCCCCAATAGGGCTGGTCGGCGAACGCGCGACGCTTCTCCAGCGCCACCGTCTCCCGCCACGCGGTCAGGCGCGGGCATGCCCGGCAGACCGAGACCTCGGCGCTCAGTTCATCCAGGGTGGCGGCCTGGGCCGCCCATGTCGTGACGTCGGCGGCGTCGTCCGCGGATCGTGTGCTCGGGGTCGCCGGAGCGTCCGGCCATCCGGTCCCCGGTGGAACGGGCGAGACGAAGAGGTTTCCCGTCATTGGATGCGGGAGTGATCGTGTCGGCACCCGATACACCTTCCCTCCGGTCTCGATGTCGGCGCTTCGGGCCAGGTTAACCGGCCTGGTCGCCGATGAGTGGGCTCGCGATGAGGGCGGCCAGCGCGGCGCGTTCGATCAGGGCGGCGCGGTCCATATGGGCCGGACGGCCGATGGCGATCCGCAAGGCCACGTGCAGCATCATTCCCATCCCGAGGTAGAGCATCTCCTCGATCTCGGTCTCGGTCAGATTCGGATATCGCTGCAGAAGCCCAAGGCGGGCAATGTGATACAGCTGCTGCTCGATATTGGGCAGCACATTCGACTGGATGCCCAGCGGCATGTCGTTGATCACCGCGGTCATCAGCCCCTGGTGATCCTCGATCGCGTCGACCAGCGCGGTGAGCACCGCCCGCACCCCGTCGGGGGTGTCCATTGAGGCCGCGGCGGCGAGCGCGGCCACCATCCGATGCATGATGTCCGCCTCGGCCCGACTCCGCAGCGCGCTGATGATCGCGTCCTTGTCGTCGAAGTAGCGGTAGACGGTCCCGATGCTGACGTGCGCGGCCTTGGCGATCTGATTGGTCGACAGTTCCTGGTAGCCCTCGCGATCCAAAAGCTGAGCAGCAGCGTCAAGGATTGCCTCAATCGTCGCCGCCGACCGTTTCTGGATCGGAGACTTACGCTGTGAACTGGACATATAGGCGACTCCAGAGATTGGCGTGCCTCACAAAAAGTGAGTGGTAGTCGAGTATCGCTCAATTCTAGCGTTGGTTGCATGCAGACATGGGAGTTTTTGGTTCGAAAGCTCGTCCCGATCGACGACGGCCCGACCCCCGACGTGATCCGTCCGGTCCTGCGGGAGATCAAGCGGCGGCCGGCGTCGATGCTCAACCCGATGGACACCGCCTTCGAATGGGTGCGGCCCGACTATTTCAAGCGGGCCCGGTTCGACGGTCCGGCCGGCGATCCCGGCTGGTTCGGGCCGGACAGTGCGGCCTGGTATGTGCACATGCACACGCCGTCGGTGTTCATCGGAATGATCAATACCGCGATCATCGATATCCTGCACCAGGACATCCAATACGCCGTCTATGACCACTCGAAACTGGTGGGTCGCAACGACGACGGGTCGGTGCGATCGGGAACGTTCTCCGGCGAGGGTCTGGGAATCCGTGCCGGCCATACCTTTTCGTTCTTCACCGGCGTCGTCTACGGCTCCACGGAGACCGCCGAATCGTTGTGCCGCACGGTCAAAGCGATGCACGGCAAGGTCAAGGGGCAGCGGCCGGACGGGCGACGCTATGACGCCGATGATCCCGAGTTCTTCCGCTGGACCTATGCGACCGTGGTCGATGGATTGGCCGGAGCGCACGAGCGGTATCACCCGAAGCCGTTGCGCGGCAGCGATCTCGACCAGTTCTATCGCGACTACACGAAGGTCGGCGAGGCGCTCGGCGGGGTCGACCTGCCGGCCACGAAGGCCGAGTGCCAGCGGGTGCTCGTCGAGTCGCCGTCCGCCGCGCAGGTGGGGCTCAACGCCGACAACATCAAGTACATCCAGCTGATGCGCCCGCCGAAAGCCAAGCTGTCCAAGCCGTTCTACAACTTCGGCTACTGGATGATCATGGACATGATGCCGCCGCCGGTGCAACAGGCGGTCGGATTCACCCAGCCCTCGCCGACGGTTCTCAAGAACTATCGGCGGCTGGGCAAGCTCATGCTCAACGCGCCCCGCGCCCTTGGCGAGCTGCGAGAAGTGGAGCAGGCCAAAGCCCGAGTCGAGGACGACAGATCCCGACCCATTTCGATCCCGAGGAGCGCATGATGTCGACTGTCGCCGAGGCGAATTCGCGAGCCACCGATCGATCCAGGCATCGATACGACTTCTATCACCGCCCCGGAGACGAACTTCGGCCCGCGCCGCCGCGATTGGTGCCGGATCCGAAATGGGACCTCGGGGTGTTCGCCGGCTTCCTCCCGACGACGCGGTCGAAGGATCAGCAGGACCTGCTGGATCTGTTCGTCGACCACTATTGGCAGGGCGACGAGCTGATGGACAACGTGGTGCTGTGGATGCGGGAAGTGGGAGTCGCCGAAGGCCGGCGACTACTGGACCAGGGCCTCGATGACGGGATCGACAGTCTCGGGGAGGCGCCGGAGCCGCTGCGGAATCTCTTCGCCGCGTTGGACAACCCCCCGCAGTGGCATGATCCGGTGGAATGGGAGCGGGGCCGGCAACTCTGGATCGATTGTTCGCTGGCCGGCAAGTTCGGCATGGGGATCCAGGATGCGATCGGCACCTTCGTCGGGGCGGAGGTGTCGTCGGCGACCGGCGCGACCGGCCGATTCGTCAATGCCCCGATCGTCCGCAACGTGGAAACCGCCAAATGGTTCTTCGATGCGACGAAGCCGGAGTTCATCGATCGATTCAGTCCGGAGTTCAAGGACACCGTCCGGGTCCGGCTGATGCATTCGCAGGTGCGGCTGGGATTGCGGCGTTCCTGGGGCGACGAGCATTTCGACTTCCACGGCAACCCGATATCCACCAGCACCACGATGGGGGCGGCGGTGACGTTCGGGCTCTTGCCGATGGTCATCGACCACAACCATGGGCGCCGCAAGACGACGCGGCAGATGGACCTGGTGATGCGCTACTGGTCGTATATCGCGTACTTGTTCGGCGTCACCCCGGCCATCATTCCGACGACCGCGGAAGACGGAATCATTTTGGCCGACTACATGGTTCGCACCGCGGGTGGGCCGACGGATTGGTCGGCCGAGATGACCGGTGCGGCCGCCGACAACATCGACAAGGTTCCCGGGATCGCCGGGGCGGCGATGCGGGCCGCGGTGGGACCGGTGATCGGCATGGTCGCTTACTACTCGGGCGACGGGTTGGCGCGATCGCTTGTCGATTCGACGCACTACCGCGGCGTGCGGATCCAACCGTGGAAGTTTCTCACCGGACTCGCGGTGCACGCCAACGTGAAGCAGCGGATGCTCCTGGACGCGCTGCCGGGCGCGCAGTGGCGGTTGGAGCGCCGCGCCCGATACAGCGATCCGATGTGGCTGCGAAACGTGAAGTCCGCCAAGATCGCCGCCCGCCGTGCCGGGGTCCAGGGCACGCCCTACCGGCATCACGACCAGACCCCGAGCACCCCGTCGGGCTGTCCGATGCACTGATCGGGCCGGACCCGCGGCGGGTACCGTCGGTGCGGTGAGCGTGCGCGTCGACAGCTGGCTGTGGTCGGTGCGGCTGACCAAGACCCGGTCGGCTGCGGCGTCGGCCTGCCGTGCCGGACATGTTCGGGTCAACGGTGTCACGGCCAAGCCGGCGCAGAGTCTCGTCGAGGGCGACGAGGTGCGGGTCCGGATGCCCGTCGCGCCGCGGTCGAGCGCCGCGAGGGGAAATGTGGCCGTGCCCAATGAGCGCATCGTCGAGGTGGTGCGGCTGGTCAGCAAGCGGGTCGGTGCGCCGATCGCCGTCGGCTGCTATCTCGACAAGACGCCGAAACCGCCTCCGAAGGAGTTCGTGCCGGTCGTCGCGGTCCGCGACCGCGGTGCCGGCCGACCGACGAAGCGTGACCGTCGTGCGCTCGACCGACTACGCGGCCCCGAAGCGCCCGGCTGACCTAGACTGCCAGTCGTGAAGCCTCGCAGCCGGATCAGCATTGCGACCGTCGCCGTACTCGTGATCGTCGTGCTGCTGACGGGGGCCTGCTCAGGCGGCGGCAAGAAGTCCAATCCGACCGTGGCCACGGCGCCGACCGAGACCGGACGCCCCGGTGCCGGCCCGTTCCTCTCCGAATGCGGCGGCATCAGCACCGCTGAGCTGCAGCAGGTCGTCGGACTGGGCGATCTCACGATGAATGTCGACAACAGCACGGTGTGCGATTGGACGTCGGCGTCGCAGCCGGACGCGGCGTTCTCGTTCAACTGGTATCGCGGCAGCCCGATCGGTCGGGAGCGCGCCACCGAGCAGCTCAGTCGTGACTCGGTGCAGACCATCAAGATCGGCAGCGGTACCGGATTCATCGCAAAGACATACGGGCTCACCGAGATCGGCATCGCCTTCGGCCAGGATTTCTTCGAGTGGTCGGTGCGCGCGGGGTCGTCGCAGCAGGGGTTCGACACGCAGGCGGCGGTGACGACGCTCGCGCAGCGCACGGTCGGTCGGGCGACCGGCGCGGGGGATTCGCCGTCCGTCAAGATCACCGACGGCGGCGACGTGCGGACCGGTGACTATCCGCAGCTGCAGGTCGAATGCGATCGCCTGAACAAGGACAAGCTGGCCGAGGCGGTGGGCGGCGGCTACGCCGAGAACACCTTCAGCGGCGCCATCTGCCGGTGGGTCGTGGCGAGCCCCGGCGGCAACGTGTACGTCACCTTCAACTGGTTCGAGACCGACAATATGCCGACCGAGAAGCGGATCGCGCAGCGGCTGGGCTATACCACCGAGAACGTCAAGATCAATGAGTACGGCGCGTTCACTCAGCAGAACCCCAAGCGCGGCAACATGTGTGGCGTCACAGCCAATGCGCCGACCGGCGGCATCTACACCTGGTTCGTCGAGGGGCCCAGCAGCGCCGATCCGTGTGCGGCACCGACCAAGCTGATGGAACTGCTGCTCGGCAACGACTTCTAGTCGGCCGCGCGGTAGTAATCGTCCGGCAGTTTGGTGACCGTCACGGTCGACGCCACGACGAGTTCGCCGTCGGCGCCCGGGATGAGCAGCCACATCCGCAGCTGATCCCCCTCGCGGCGGCGGCGGATGGTGATCGCCTCGTGTCCGCCCGCATAGTCGATGGCGCGCAGGTACTCGATGACCGCGCGGAATCGGCCCTTGGTGATATCCGGGTGGTCGAGCAGTTCTTCTTCGACCGGCTCCCAGTACGCGGCGTTGTTGAGATGCTTGAACGGGTCGAAGTCGGTGATTCGCAACGGATGCAGGCGGTCCGCCGGGGATCCGTCGACGCCGTCGGACGCCTCGGGCAGCGGCGCCGGGTTCATGGACTTCCACCGCAGACGATGCTCCTCGGTGGTGCGGCTCAGGAATTCGATGGCGATGTCACTGAGCCGCGACGGCATGCCCTGCTCGTTGACGTTGATCCAGAAGGCTTCGGACTCGATGCGGCCGGTAGGGCGCGGCTCCGGGTTGAACGGGTTGGTCTGATGCTGCGCGGTGACGGTGACCCGCATGTTGGTCCACCGGGTCGACATCGAGCTGCACCAGCGACTCAGATGGAGCTCGCCGGGCCAGCTGATCGGCTCGACCACGTCGATCACGGTGCGGCGGACGATCCAGAAGGGATCGGTGTCGGTGAACTCGGCGACCTCGATGTTCTCGTTCGCGATGTCCTGCAGGAATCGCGCGGTCCCGTCCAGCCGCAGCCGCATGCTCTGGTCGACGGTGTCGGTCCGCAGCTTGTAGTCGCGCTCGAAGAACCGCGCCTGGGGCTGCGGGTCGGCCAGCGGCCCGGTCAGCGCTGCTTCGGTGGCGGCATCGGGGGTTGTCACGCGTCGTGCTCCCATCGGTTCGGTGTCGGTGCACGCGGCGTCCGCTTCGTGCCCCCACGCGGGGTCCTCATCGTGCTTCAAGCTAGGCATACGTCCAGGTCCGACCCACCTTAGGGGGGTGTCGAACCTAGGGTAAATTGGCGGCAGGTTGGTAACACGTTCACTTCTGTAAGAGGTCAGTACTCGTATGCCGCACGTCATCACACAGCCCTGCTGCAACGACGCGAGTTGTATCAGCGTCTGCCCGGTCAACTGTATCCACCCGACGCCGGACGAGCCGGATTTCGCCACGGCGGAGATGCTCTACATCGACCCGGATACCTGCATCGACTGCGGCGCGTGCATCGACGAGTGCCCGGTGGAGGCGATTTTCCCGGACGACAACCTGAACGATGACACCGAGCGCTACCTGCAGATCAACGCCGACTACTACACAGATCATGACGTGTCGGGCGGGCTGGTGCCGCCCCGCAAGGCCAAGCCGCTGCCTGCCGATCAGCAGCTGTCGGTCGCCATCGTCGGTGCAGGCCCGGCCGCTTTCTACGCCGCCGAGGAGCTCGTCAAGCACAATGCCGTCACCGTCGACATGTTCGACCGGCTGCCGACGCCGTACGGGCTGGTGCGCGCCGGTGTCGCGCCGGACCACGTCTCCACCAAGGGTGTCGAGGCCACGTATGCCACGACCGCCAACAAGCGGAACTTCAACTACCTGCTCAACGTCACCGTCGGCGAGCACATCACCCCGGCCGAGCTGACCGAGCGGTACGGCGCGGTGGTGTACGCGGTGGGTGCGCCGACCGATAAGCACCTGGGTGTCGAGGGTGAGGATCTGCCGGGGTCGATCTCGGCGACCGCGTTCGTCGCCTGGTACAACGGTCACCCCGATTACGTCGATTTCGATGTCGACCTCTCCGGCGAGCGTGCGGTCGTGGTGGGTAACGGCAACGTCGCTCTCGACGTGGCCCGGATCCTGCTCGATGATCCGGACAAGCTCGCCAAGACCGATATCGCCGATCACGCGTTGGAGAAGCTGCGCGCGAGCAATATCCGTGAGGTCGCGATCCTGGGCCGCCGCGGGATCGCGCAGGCCGCGTTCACCATCGGCGAATTCCTGGCGATGGGCGACCTGCCCGGCGTGGACGTGATCATCGATCCTGCCGAACTGGTCCTCGATAACCAGTCGCAGAGCGCAGAGGACTCCGGGACGCTGGATTCGTCGATCTCGACCCGCCTGCGCATCGCCCGCGACTTCGCCGGCCGTGCGGCGACCGACGGCAACAAGCGGGTGGTGTTCCGGTTCCTGGTGTCGCCGACCGCGATCGCGGGTGACGGCAAGGCGGAGTCGATCACCCTGGTGCGCAACGAGTTCGTCGAGGCCGAGGGCCGCGTCGGGATCGCCGCCACCGACGAGACCGAGACCCTGGAGACCGGGCTGGTGATGCGGGCGGTCGGCTACAAGGGTGTGCCGGTCGCCGAGGGTGTGCCGTTCGA
This sequence comes from Jongsikchunia kroppenstedtii DSM 45133, assembly GCF_000380485.1. Taxonomy (GTDB): domain Bacteria; phylum Actinomycetota; class Actinomycetes; order Mycobacteriales; family Mycobacteriaceae; genus Jongsikchunia; species Jongsikchunia kroppenstedtii. Next base: position 125,576 of record NZ_AQYG01000044.1, read on the forward strand.
TGAGGTGCGCGGGGTGATCCCGAACGAGGGCGGCCGCGTGCTCGACGCCGCCGACGGGCAGAAGGTGCCGGGCCTGTACGTGACCGGTTGGATCAAGCGGGGTGCCACCGGTGGCATCGGCCGGAACCGCCAGTGCGGCGAGGAGACCGCGCACGCGGTGATCGAGGACTTCATCGAGGGCGTGACCCCGACCCCGTCGGGCAGTCGCGACGATGTTGTCGACCTTGTGACGGGTCGCGGCGCGAACGTCATCGATGGTGCCGGCTGGAAGAACATCGACGCCGCTGAGAAGGCCGCCGGCAAGGAAGCCGGTCGTCGTCGGGTCAAGTTCGTGAAGATCTCCGACATGGAAGCCGCAGCTCAGGGCTGACTTCCGGCCGCAAAACTGAAACACGTTCTAGACGAATCGTGAACACCTGACTAGACTCCTGTCTGGTCAGGTGTTCTCGTCTAGTGCGGTTATGAGGCTTGCATGGAATTCGGAATCGTCCAGTTCACCAGCGATCGAGGTCTGGCGCCGTACAAGGTGGCGCGGCTCGTCGAGGAAGCCGGCTTCGCGTCGTACTTCGTGCCCGAGCACAGCCATATCCCCACCAAGCGCGAGGCGGCCCATCCGGGCACCGGCGACTCGTCGCTTCCGGACGATCGGTACCTGCGCACGCTGGACCCGTGGGTGTCGCTCGGCGGTGCTGCCGCGGTCACCGAACGGATCCGGCTGGCCACCGCCGTGGCATTGCCGGTCCAGTCCGACCCGCTGACACTGGCGAAACAGCTTGCGACCCTTGATCACCTGTCGGCCGGACGGCTCACGCTGGGGGTCGGCTTCGGCTGGAACCTCGACGAGCTGGCCGATCACGGGGTGCCGCCGAAGCGTCGGCGCACCATGCTGCGCGAGTATCTCGAGGCGATGACCGCGCTGTGGCGCGACGAGGTCGCCGAGTACGACGGCGAGTTCGTGAAGTTCGGGCCGAGCTGGTCGTGGCCGAAGACGGTGCAGCAGCCGCGGCCGCCGATCCTCGTCGGCGCGGGCGGCACCGAGAAGAACTTCACCTGGATCGCCAAGAATGCCGACGGCTGGATCTCGACGCCCCGCGATACCGGCGTCGAGGACAGCGTCGTGGAGCTGCAACGCATTTGGCGCGACCACGGCCGCGACGGCGACCCACACGTCACGCTACTCGACGGGCGTCCCGACGCCGAACGCCTCGCCCGCTGGAAGGAACTCGGCGTCTCGGAGGTCCTCTACGGTCTGCCGGACGACGACGAGGACGTGGCCCGCGGATACCTGGCGAAGCTCGCCGGCAAGCTCGGCCTGTCCTGAGTTGCGACTGACGTCATCGTCAGTTCAGCTGTGCGCGACCGCATTCGATGACCGCGTCCGCGTTGCGGCCCGGCGGTGCGTCGAGCCGGACCTTGGCGATGTCGGCCCCGGTCTGGGGGCTGTGGGGCCAGCGGGAATCAGTTGCCGGCCGGTGCGCCGCTGTTCGTTCCGCCATTGCCGAGCATCGCCCCGATGCCGCCGACGTTGGTGATGAGCCAGTTGTGGTTGCGGTCGATCGTGACGCTGTAGGTCGCGGTCGACTGCACGCCGTCGGGTGCCTGGGTGTTCTTGGTGACGACGTTGACGAAGGTGTCCACGACATAGACGCCACCGGACTCCGACCGGACCTTGGCACTGATGGGAGTCGACGTCGACGACCACTGCAGCGGTGCGATGATCTGCTGCATGGACGTGGCGGCCTGGGTGAGCCGGTTGGCCAGCTCCGGGCTGGTTCCCTTGGTCAGGCGGGCTTGCCAGTCGTTGATCTTCTGATAGTCCATCTGGGCCGCGCCGACCGCGTAGTCGGTGGCGACCTGTTCGGCGTGCGCGTTGCCGGCGGCCGTGGACTTCATCGCGTCGAGCTGGTCGGACTTGTCGACCCACATCCAGATGGACACTGCCGCAACGGCGATCAGAGCGACCGCGAGGGCGGCGGCGGCCATCGTCTTCAGGCTGATCTGGTAGTCGCCGACCTTGCGTCCGGAGTCGGCGATGCGCCGCGTGGCGCGTTCTTTACTCGACGTTTTGGTGTCGCCGGCGTCCGCGTGAGCGACCGGGGCGGCCTCCACACCGGTGTCGTCGGTGGTGGGTGTGTCGGCGGAAGTGTCTGTCGTGACGGCCATGTCGGGCTCCTTTGCCTCTGTCGGTGTCGGGTCTGGGAGGGGATCGGGGTTGTCGTTGCGGTTCATGCATTCATCGGGATCGCATGGCGGCTCGCTAGGGGTGGGCGCTCAGGTGGATGGTGACGGCGTCGCCGGTGGATGTCGCGGCCATGGCGCGGTCGAGCAGGGTCCCGAGGTTGATCGTGCTCAGGGCCTGCGCGCCGGCCATGGCGGCGGGAAGGGTATCGACGGCCAGGACTTTGATGTCCGAGCCCGAGCGGTCGAGGAAGGCCTGCAGGTTGTTCAACAGGGGGCCGGTGCCCTTTGAGAGCGCATCGGGTAATGGGGATATCAGGGTTGTCGATACGGCTGTGGTCATTGTGTTGTTGAACCCTTTGCTGAATTCCAGGATGTGGACGGCGGCACCGGACAGCCCACGAGGGAGGAAAGAACTGTCGAGTAGCATTCGTTGCGCGTTCTTCAGCACGTCGGTCATGGATCCCGATGTGCTGTCGAGCATGGCCGCGGTGAGGGCCGACGCTCGCTGGATCGTTCCGATGGTCTCGGTGCCGTCGGGCAGCGAGGTGTTCAGTTCGGCCATAATCGACTGAATCTGTTTGGAGTTCAGCTGATTGAGAAGTCGGGTGAATCGTGCGGATAGCTCACTGATCGTGGTCGGGACCGTCACCCGACTGGAATCGATGCGATCGTTGTTCGCGAGGTATGGGCCCGCGGTACCGCTGGGAAGCACCGAGATGTATGTCTCGCCGAGAGCGGACAGATTGTCGACGCGGAACGTGCTGTCGACCGGGAGTCGATACTTGCTCTGGTACTTCAGGTCGACGCGAACCGCCTGGGAGTCCGGATGGATAGCGGTGACCTCGCCGATGTCGATGCCGCGCAACAGGATATGCGAGCCCACCACCAGCCCGTTGGTATCGGTGACCATCATCGACGCATTCCGCGTCTTCTGGAACGGATGTACGGGCAGGCCCAGTGCCACCATGTACACCAGTGCCACAACGGATGTCACGAGCATCGCGGCGATCGAGAGCGCGGTTTTGGTGTTCATCGGGCCGCACCCAGCATCCGGAGAATGTTCTGCAGGTCGTTCAGCTGCTGGCCGTTCGGTGTCGTGACGGAGGTGACGTCGACCGATGGCCGGGCCGCGAACGGGATGATGATGTTGTGCAGGAAGCCTGCGATGCGGTCGCTGTCGTTCCATACGTCGAGCCCGACTCCGCGGCCTGTGGCAATGGTTGTGGCGACGGAGTCGAGCATGGGCACCATCCAGTTGCCGCCTTCGAAGATGCTGCCGACCGAGGGCAGCAGCGTGCCGATGTGGGCAATGATGTCCTTGGGGAACAGTTTCCAGAAGACCATGCCCTGGTCGGAGAGCATCAGCGAGATCTGGCTGGTGCGGTCGTTGATGGCAGAGCCGGTGCGGATCATGCCGCCGAGGAACGCGTCGATCGAGTCGGTGTTGATCGACAGGTTCTGCAGGTCCTTGGACACTGTCGATGCGAGTCCGTGCAGATCGGTGAGATTCGGCATCACGGTGTTGATCTTGCGGATGGTGTTCTCGACCCTCTGGATGTTGCCGCCGTTGACGAAGTTCGCCAGCACGGCGAGGGTGTCCTCGAGTTGTGGTGGGGAGGTCGTCTGGTTGATCGGAATCCGCCCGCCGGCAGGAAGGTCCGCGGCGGTCTCGGATGTCGCCCTCTCATTCAGGGCGATGTAGGTGTCGCCGAGTACGGTGTCCTGCCGGATTTCGGCGGTGGTGGTCGAGGGAATGTTCGTGCCGTTCTTGATGCGGACCGAGACGTCGACCGCCGCCGGCGTCGTGCGAACACTCTTGACCTCACCTACCCGTAACCCGTTGAGCATGACATTCGCGTCGCCGGGGAGGTTCAGCGCGCTGGCGAACGTGATCGTCAGGTTGTATCCGGAGCCGACGCTCGCCCCGGGTTGTGGCAGATCATTGGGCCCCAGTGAGCACGCCGAGAGGGAGACGGTGGCGGCGAGTGTGGTGACGGCTACCCCGATGGCGCGGACTCGGTTGTATCGCATCATTTTTGACCTGCCAGTACCCAGTCGAGCACGCCGAGGTCGGCGATCCGGGCGTTGCCGCCCGCGACCGCGCAGCTGTGCGGCGAGACCCGGTTGAGCGACGCGCACAGCGCCGCGGGCTCGGGCGAGCGGACCTGGACCTGCGGGGGTCGGACCTGTATCGACGGGGCGGAGGCGCCACGGCGAATCGCCGTCGTCACCATTGGGATCCCGGACAAGAGATTCTTGATCTCGCCGGATTGGCTGGCGGCCATGTGCAATCCGACCGACACATACCCGAGCATCGTGTTGATGTCGTCGCCGTAGTTCGTCTGCACGTCATACAGATCCGCGAGGAGCGGTCCGATGCCGCCGATGAACGCGGTGACGCCGTCCCACAGGCCGTGGGCGCCGACGGCGAGATCCTCTGGGAGTACGCCCAAGGTCTGCTTGAGCGTGCTCCAATTGTCGAGTGTGGTGGCGCTCAGCGGCGCGAAATCGTTGATGATGGAACCGATGTCGGACACCAGGTGATCGGGGTTGGCCATCGCGCGTGAGGCGGTCAGCATCAGATCGTTGACGCTGGTGCCCTTTCCGCGGAGCGAATCGGTCAGCCCGGCGATCGCCGTGGTGATCGAATCGGTCTGTACCGGCGAGACGGCGTCGATGAAGTCGGCAGCCGATCCGGTGATCGCGGACAGGCTCTTTGGAGTCATGCTGTTGGCCAGCGAGATGCAGCTGCCGGCCGTGAGTCGCGGGCCGCCGTCGTAGTTGCCGACCAGTTCCAGCGTCCGGTCGGTCAGCAGCGTCTTGGACCGGGTGACGGCCTTGACATCGGCCGGATAACGGCGGTCGCCGGTGAGTTCGAACGATACCCGCACGTGGTCACCCGCCGGCTTGATCGATCCCACGGTGCCGACGCGATATCCCATCTGCGTCACCGGGTTTCCGGAGTAGAGGCCGATCGAATCGGGCAGGTCGGCGCAGAACCCCGCCTGCTTTTTGGTGCCGATGCCGGTGAAGACCGTCGTCAGCGCGATGATGGCGGCAATGACGGTGAGTATCACCACCGCCAGCCAGATCCTGCGTTTGATCATTGATCAGCACGCCTTTCCGGGGACGGGCACACACACGTCCGTCGCGAGAACGACGTTCTGCTGTACCTGTTTCATGCCGTCGGGGCCGATCACACCTTTGAGCGCACCCAGGATCTGTGTCAGCTGGCCGATGACCGGGCTGACCCGGCCTTCAAGATCGTGGAATCCGTTGCGCAGGATGGTGACTGCGGTCTTCACCCGCGCGCGATTGTCGTAGTAGTACCAGCTGACCGGTCCGAGGCGGGTCAGCACGTCGCCGAGGAGGGTGTAGGTCTCGTTGAAGCCGGCCCAGGTCGCGTTGTAGCGCGTGAGCACGATCTCGATCTTCTTGATCAACGCGAACACGAACTCGCGGTTCTTGTTGAACGTGTTCAGATATTCCTGCGCCAGATCCAGGGTGGTGGTGACCTGCTGTCGCTGGCGGTCCATGATCCGGGCGATGCTGTCGAGCCCCGACACCATCGAGCTGATGGCGGCGGTGTTGCCGGACAGGCCGGCCGCCACCTGCTTGATGTTGGCGTCGAGTTCCTGGCCGCTGACCTGATCGGTGACGCGCGGGACCTGCTGCAGGATATCTGCGATGGAGTAGGGGACCGTCACCCGCGACATCGGAATCACGGTGTTGCCCAACGCGTTCTGCCCCGCCGGCAGGACGGTCACGTAGTAGCCGCCGACTGCCGTCAACATCCGCACCTCGATACGGCTCTCGTCACCGACGAAGACATCGTCGTTGAGCCGGGCCCGCACCTCGACATTGTCGGGACGCAGCGTGAGCCCGGTGACCTTGCCGACGTGGATGCCGGCGACCCGCACGTCGTCGCCGACCTTGATGGCTTCGACGTCGTTGGTGGTGAAGCGGATGGTCTGCTGGTGCAGCGGATGGGCGTACAGCAGCACGGTCACGGCGACCACGAGGGCGGTGACGACGAGCGCGATGATGCCGACGCGGAATTCGTTCGACCATGCCCCCCGCACCCGGCGGCCCAGGGAACGCAGCGTGGCTACGGGTTGCATACGACCACCCCGGTTCCGCCCAGCAGCATGGTGACGTCGTCCGGGAGACGCGCGGCGCCGTGCGAACACTTATAGGTGCTCGGCGCGCCGATGGTCAGTTGCGGCGACTGCAGGATCCCGAACGTGGCGGGCAGCAGCCGTAGCGACGTCGCGAAATCATTGACCGAGCCGAAGACGTGCGCCAGCCAGGCGTTGACGTCGAGGTCGCCGCGGAACCCGAGATTCTTGATGATGGAGTCGACGGGCCGCATGAACATCGGACCCTGGATCGAGGTCTTGGTGAATTCGTCGAGCACGTCGATCGCGTTGTCCACGGGCAGCTCGATATCGTGCAGGACCTGAATGACGTTGTCGGACTTGCCGCCGAGACTGTCGGAGATGCGGGCGAGATTGTCGACCAAGGTGGAGATCACCTGTTCCCGGTTGTGGACGTAGTCACCCAGCTTCTGGATGCTGTCGAGCATCGGCGCCAGGCCGGACCCGTCGCCCTGCAGCAGGGTGATCGCGTTCTGACTGATGGTGTTGATCTGGTCGGTGTTCAGCGTGACCAATACTGGTTGCAGCCCGTTGAAGAGCTGGGTGATGTCGAAAGACGGTGTCGTGTGCTGTATATCGACGTGACGCACGGGGACACCGCCGGCAGCGGTGACCATGTCGACGTAGCGGATTCCGGTGAGGTTCTGATACTTGACTGCGAGTTCGGTGCGGTCGGTGACCGGGTGTGCGCGGTCCGCGGTAAAGGTCACCCGCGCGAGTGCCTGGTCACCCTGGCGAATCGTCTTGATCGACGTGATCTTTCCGACCTGCACGCCGCGCACCCGGACATCGCCGCGGGCACTCAGTCCGGAGACGTCGGAGAAATCGGCGGTGTAGGTGGTGGTCTTGCGGTTCACCGGATTGACCGCCGCGTTCATGATGACGATCAGGAGTATCGCCGAGATCGCGGCGGCGACAACGAGCTTGGCCAACGCCCACAGGGATGACTTGGTGATCCGCATCAGGGCCGCCCTTGGGGAATCAGTCCGGCCAGCGACAGCGGGGCCGCAATCGACGGCAGATCGTCGACGATGATTCGCAGCCGCAGGCTCGGGTTGCCGCCCGTGCCGCCGAAGGCGGCCGTCAGCCGGGCTAGCACCGTGCGGAGATTCGGTCCGATGCTGCCGCCGTCGAGCATGCCGGGGACGACGTCGGAGAATGCCTTCACCTCGGTGACCGCGGGTGTCAGGTCGGCGGAGTGCGACTTGAGTAGCTTTCCGACTGCGGAGAACAGCGACCCACTGCCGAGGGCCAAACCTTGATCAGAATGCGCCAGGACTTCCAGGTTGGGCGCGATGGTCCCGTCGGGTTGCCGGTTGTACTTGCCCTGGAAGACGGTGAACATGCCGTCGATGGTCTGTCTCATGAAGTCGGGCGTGGTGTCGAGGATGGCATCGGCATTCTGGATCAGGTTGGCCGGCAGGGCCTTCTGGGTCTTCGCGATCAGGTCGGTGAAGATCAGACCGGCATGCATCAGCGGAGTGAGGCCGTCGGTGTACTGCAGCACCTTGTCGAGGATCTGGACCATCTGGTTGGACAGAGTGTCGACGGCGATGATGGAGCCTCGCTCGATCATCGTCGACATCGTGTAGTCGCCGGTCGATATCCGGGGGTAGCGCTGGTCGTTGTGCAGTCGGCCGCCGCCGGTTCCGGGTGTGAGATTCAGGGCCGTGACCCCGAAATAGTTCGCGGGGCGGAAGTCGATGCTGAACGAATCGGTGAGTCCGCGGGCCTTGCCGTCGGCGAGCCGGACGGCCAGGCGCACCTGGTTGCCATGGATGGCGGTGACGTCGGTGATCGACCCGACCTCGGCCCCATGCAGGATTACTTTGGTGCCGGGTTTCACTCCGGGCGCCACGTTCGGGGTGTCGATGCTGAAGTGCACCGATCCCTCATTGCCGTTGCCGGACAGGGTGATACCGGCGACTGTGGTCACCACGACGACAGCGACCACGACGAGCGCGGCGATCACGGTGACGCGTCGCTGCTGCGCGTCCGTGCCCTTGATGAAGTCCTGGTGCATCCCGCTCATCTCGTCAGCACCCCCTAGCCGGTGAAAACCATCGTCGGGCTCAGGCCCCAGACCGAGATCGAGAGAACGAAGTTCATGACGACGATCGCGACGAGGCTGGCACGAATCGCCCGCCCGGAGGCGATGCCCACCCCGGCGGGGCCGCCAGAGGCGAAATAGCCGTAGTAGCAGTGGATCAGCGTGACCATGGTGCAGAAGACCACCGCCTTGACGACGGAGAAACCGACTTCGGAGACGCTGATGAACTGCGCGAAGTAGTGGTCGTAGGTGCCGCCGGATTCGCCGTGGAAGGTCTTGATGATGACCGCGCCGGTGATGAAGCTGATCACCAGGCCGAGCAGGTAACTCGGGATGACGCAGATCATTCCGCCGATCACCCGGGTGCCCACGACGAACGGGATGGCGCGCATACCGAGGGCCTCGGTCGCGTCGATCTCCTCGGAGATGCGCATCGAGCCGATCTCGGCGGTCATGCGGCAGCCGGCCTGGGCGGCGAAGCCGATGCCGGTGAGGATCGGCGCGATCTCGCGGATGTTCGCGAACGAGCCGACGATGCCGGTCAGGGAGCCGAACCCGAGCAGGTTCAACGCGTCATAGGCCTCGATCGCGATAGCGGCTCCGACCGCGACACCGAGCACCGCGAGCAGGCTCACCACTCCGCCGTCGACGATGATCTTGCCGCTGCCCCAGGCCATCGAGTTCATCGTCCTGTACGTCTCTTTGCGGTACTGACGAACCGTGATCGGCAGGGTGACAAGCGATTTGAAGACGAACAGGGTGACCTGGCCGAACTGGCTGACGGCGTCGACGATCCCGTTGCCGGCCTTCGCGAGTCGGTTGCTGATCGTGGGGAAGGGGCGGTAGGTCGATGCAGTCACGGTCTACCCCAACTGTCCCTGGAAAAACATGGACTGGAACTGGCTCATCACCAGGTTGGTGATGAAGATGGCGACCACGCTGAGCACCACCGACGCGTTCACCGCGTCGGCCACCCCACGCGGCCCGCCCTTGGCCTCCAGGCCCCGCAGACTCGCGATCAGGACCACGAGGCCGGCGAAGATGACCGATTTGCTGATGGCGAACCAGATGTCGGTCGGGGTGGCGAAGGCGCCGAAGGACTGCCAATAACTGCCCGGCACAACGTCATTGACCGAGGTGGCGATGAACAGGCCGGCAAACACTCCGGCCGCGATGATCACGATGCACAGCAGCGGGGCGATCACGATCATCGCCAGGAACCGCGGCATCACCAGTCGTTCCAGCGGATCGATGCCCATCACCCGCATCGCATCGATCTCTTCACGGACGTTCCGCGAACCCAGGTCCGAGGCCACCGCGGAGGCGGCCGCGCCGCTCATCAACAGCCCGGCCGCCATCGGCGCGCCCTGGGACACGACGCCGAGGCCCGACGCCGCGCCGGCGAGGGAACTTGCACCGACCTGGTTCATCAGGCCGCCCACCTGGACCGCGACCTCGGCGCCGAGCGGCACCGCCATCAGCAGCGCGGGCAGCGCGGTCACCTTCAGCAGCAGCCACATCTGGCTGATCACCTCGTCCATCGGCATCCGCAGCCGGACGATGTCGATGAAGAGGTACCGGACGACCGAGACGGCGAGCAGGGTGGATCGGCCGATGGTCGCCGCCGCTTCGCGCGGCGTGTCGGTCACGTAGTTCGCGCACCGATCGACGAGCCGCAGGGCGGCCGGAGGCCTGCGTTGGGACAAGAAATCCCGGCTGGGCATCGTCTCTGACGTCATGCGGTGCGCTCTCCACGGGGTGTGATCGGACATCGGACGGGCTGTCGCTCATGCGTCGATTCGGGGAATGAAACGAACGTAAACAGCGAATACTGGCGACAAATGACTCAATTTCGAACAGTTCGAACCGGTGGGTAGACACAGGTGAGTGTTATGGTGTTACGTAGCCGTATCAACGTAACAACAGCTCGTCGAACATTGGAGATGGCATGACAGTGATGGTGAATCCGGTCAGCTCGAAGGTCCCACTTCCGCGTGGCGCGGAGCGCACGGCGGTGCTGGACGAACTCAAGGACATCGTGACGAGAGACGACTTCCGCGAGTTGCTGGCGGTCGCGCGATCGGCCGTGGCCGATCCGGACCACGGCTTCTTCGGGCCGGACTCGGTGATGTGGAAGCTGGCCAAGCCATTGCCGACGGTTCCATTGATGCTCTGGTACGCGGGCATGCTCGAGGTTTTCGAACCGCGGATCACCGCGGGCTTCTCGACGGCGCGGATGCCGGAAGGAGGAACGCCGACCGCGATGATTCGCCAGGAAACCGACCCCATCCCGCGGTTCGCACGCAGTTACGAGGCGTTTATGGACTGGTTCGTCGGCGACGACGAGACCGCGACCCGAACGGCGCAGCGAATCTTCGGTTACCACAGCCGGATCGTCACCCGGATGCCCGAAGACGTCGGCGGATCCAGGTACACGGCGGGAACGGCATTCTCGGCCCTGGAGCCGCATCTGCTGGTGTTCACGGTGCTGACCCAGATGGTGCCGCTGCGGCAGATCTACGAACGCTACTGCGGCCCACTAACCTTCAGCGAATCGTTGCAGTTCCACCAGGAGGCGCTGCGCTTCGGAGCGATGTTGGGGGTCGATCCGGAACTGATGCCGACGAGCTGGGACGAGATGCAGCGATGGCTTGACGACTTCTATCGGGATCCGGACAACGTGTGGGTCGATGAGGAGTTTCTGGAGGCGATATTGGCGATCTTCGGGTCCCGATTCGTGGCGGTCACCGTCATGCACTGGAACTCGCACACGTTCCCGCCGGCGCTCGCTGAGCGTGTTCGGGCACTGCCGCAGATGAAGAAGTATCGACATGTGGCACGTGCGGTCGATCCGATCATGAAGGTGCTGTTTCGGCTGCTGCCGGACGCGATCATGGTCAGTCCCCGGTGGCGAGACGCCATGGACCGGGTCGGCCGCAAGGGCTGGACGCGGTCGTCGCGCATCGCGGCTCGGCTGATCCCGCAGCCGTTCGGAACCGGTCGGCGAAATTTCTCGGATATCTCTGAGTCGGCGTCGCCCCGGATGAAGGCGACCATGGCGGCGGATCGATTCCTGGACGAGTCGGACCAACTTCTCGAGGGCGCGGCGGCGGCCGGCTGCCCGATGTCGCCATCGATTCGGAAGAGATAGGCTCGACGGATGGCGGACTCGGCGCACGCGCGAAAGCTCTTGTCGCTGTTGAGTGCCCAGGATGCCGATGATCCCGAGCGCGATCGGATCCTCGCGATAGCGCGCGAGGAGATCCTCGCGTACGGATATGAGCGATTCGGCACCGACCGGCTTGCGCGAGAGGCGAAGGTATCGCGCCAGACGGTATACCGCCGATGCGGCCGCAAGGTCGACATCTTCGATGCGCTGGTGCGCGCCGAGTTCCGGGACACCGCTTCGCAATGGCTGCCGGCCTTTGATATCGCGGACCCCGCGGAGCGATTCGTACAGGCGTGGGTCGCGGCGATCGCGACCTTGCACGGCAGCGAGCTCCTGCGGAGCCTCATACAACACGACCCCGGGTTCGTCTCGCAGATGTGGGCCTCGCTCGACAGCTCGACCGTCGACCTGGTGCGCGGCGTGTGGGCGTCGACCATCCCGACCCCAGACGGCCTGGTGATCAGCGAGGTGATGGTGCGCATCGTCGTCTCGCTGTATACCGAACCGACGCCGCTGATTCCGTTGGACGACCGCGATCAGATCGAGTCCTTCGTGAGGCGCTATATTGCGCCCGTGCTCGAATTCTCCTTGGCGGCTGCGGCCCTCCACTAGTTCGGTGGGTCCCACATTGCGACATCGATGACGCGGTGCCGGTCACTAGCGTCAGCGTCATGGCGGAACCCGAGGGCACGGTCAGCTTGTCCCGACGCGGCCCGATTGCGATCGTCACAATCGATCGACCCACGGCGCATAACGCGATGACCGCGGCCATGTTCCGTCGGCTGCGCCACTGCGTCGCCGAACTGAATACCGATCCCGATGTCCGCGTGGTCGTGTTGACCGGCGCCGGCGATCGCGCGTTCTGCACGGGCGGCGACCTGCTGGAACTGTTGCCGCGGATGGTCGCGGGGGAGCGGGATCTGCTGTTCCCCGATCCGTCGCAGCGGTTCTTCTCCGATGTTCAGGTCCCGATCGTCGCGGCGGTGAACGGGATGTGCTTGGCCGGTGGACTGGAAATGCTGCTGGGCACCGACATTCGGGTTGCGGCGCAGTCGGCGACCTTCGGGCTGCCCGAGGTGCGATGGGGACTGATCCCCGGCGGCGGATCCCATGTTCGGCTGCCGCAACAAGTTGCCTGGCCGTCGGCGATGTACCTGCTGCTCACCGGGGAGTCGGTCGGCGCGGACGCCGCCCTCCGGATGGGCTTGATCACCGAGATATGTCCGGACAGCCAGGTACTGGACCGCGCGATCGAGATCGCCGGCGCGATCGCCAGGTGCGGCCCGGTCGCGGTACGCACCGCCAAGGAGATCGCGGTCACCGCCCTCGACCAAGGCCCCGGGTTCCGGTTGGAGATGACATTGAACGACCGCGTGCTGGACAGCGGCGATGCCCGAGAGGGGCTGCGGGCCTTCCTCGAGAAGCGGCCGCCCGAATACGAAAACCGTTGAAAGGGAATCCATGACGACCGACCTACCGTCCACGGTGCCCGTCGAGAGCCGCGAGCTCGTCTCATCGATCTTCGAGGCGGTCGACGGCGTGGCGAAGAAGTTCCCGCGCACGCTCTTCCTCGAACGTGCACGGGCCGGCGGTCACGCGCGTGAGTTGTGGGACGCGCTGGTCGAGGCCGGGCTACTGGCCGTCGGCATTCCCGAGTCGAATGGCGGTGCGGGCGGCGGTCTGGTCGCGACGACTGCGGTGATGGAAGCGCTTGCGCGGGTGGGCACTCCTCCGCTGCTGTATTCATTGACGACGTTCTCGCGGGAATCGATCCGCCGTTACGGCTCGGCCGAGCAGGTGGCCGCTCATGTGGTGCCGACGATGACCGGAGAACGAAAGTTCTGCTTCGGCGTAACCGAACCCGATGCGGGCACCAATTCGTTCGCCATCCGCACGTCGGCCCGTCGCGACGGCGACTGCTATCGGATCTCCGGTCAGAAGGTGTTCATCTCGGGAGCTGACGAGGCCGACCACATCCTGCTGCTCGCCCGCGTGGCGCCTTCCGGTGAGCGCCTCACCCGGACATCGGGTTTCGGGCTGTTCGTCGTCGACCTCTCGTTGCCCGGAGTTGCGCTGCGGAAGCTCGATATCGAATGGCACGCGCCGGAGAACCAGTACGAGGTGTTCTTCGACGACGTCGAGGTTCCTGCCGATGCATTGGTCGGCGAACACGGTCGCGGATTCGACTACCTGCTGTCGTCGTTGAATTCGGAGCGGGTCGTGATCGCGGCGTGGGCGCTCGGGCTCGGACACTACGCGCTGCAGAAGGCCGTCGACTACGCGAAAGTACGTGCCCCCTTTGGCAAACCGATCGGTGCCAACCAGGCGGTCCAGCATCCGCTCGCGCTGGCGGCGGCCGAGATGGAGGCCGCGCGGACGATGATGTACGCGGCCGCGGCCGCGTTCGATGCCGGAGTGGACGCTGGGGCGCAGGCGAATATGGCCAAACTACTCGGTTCCCGGGCCGCGCTGGCCGCGGTGGATGCCGCGATCCAGACACACGGCGGCAGTGCCTTCGTCTACGAAACCGATGTCGTGAATCTGTGGCCGATGATCCGGGTGCTGCAGATCGCTCCCATCAACAACGAATCGGTCTTGAGCTACCTGGCGGAACGAGAACTCGGCCTGCCGCGCTCGTGATCGGGCGTCTGCCGACGAGGTGTCTCTTTGCTGGCGGTGGCATTCGTGGTTGCCGCCGGGCGTCATCCAAGTCGTTCTGTCTTGCTACATCCGCCGCCACCGGTCCACCGGCACCGTGGAGGTGACCACGACGACGAGTCGGCGGCGCCGCGATGCTCCGGCGACGTTCGACCGGCGAAAGCGAACTGCGATGACCGATGATCATGCCGACACGGTGGCCGTGACCGACCTGCCGTCCTATGTCGCCGAGTTCCTGGCGGCAAATGATCCCGCGCAGATGTCCGTGACCGAGTTCCTCGGCGCGCGGTTCGATGCCGGGCTGGCGTGGGTGCACAACCCTGTCGGATCGGGCGGCCTGGGCCTCGACGCTGCGGCCCAGGCTGTCGTCGACGGCGCCCTTGCGGCCGCGGGCGCGCCCGGAAGCGCGAACGCGCGCAACGTGATCGGTCTCGGAATGGCGGCGCCGACGATCAGCCTGCACGGCACCGAGCAGCAGCGTCGGCAGTGGCTGCGGCCCTGCTGGGCCAGCGAGGAGATCTGGTGTCAGCTGTTCAGCGAGCCGGGCGCGGGATCCGATCTCGCGTCGCTCGCCACGCGGGCGGTGCCCGATGGCACGGACTGGATCGTCAACGGACAGAAGGTGTGGACATCGCTCGCACACGAGGCGCGCTGGGCACTGCTGATCGCCCGCACCGACCCGACCGTACCGAAACACAAAGGGCTGACCTACTTTGTCTGCGACATGACGGCCCCCGGCATCGAGGTGCGACCGCTACGGCAGATCACGGGTGAGGCCGAATTCAACGAGGTCTTCCTCGACAACGTCCGGGTGCCGGACAGCCATCGTCTGGGCGATGTCGGCGCCGGCTGGAAGGTCACCCAGTCGACCCTGATGAACGAGCGCGTCGCCATCGGAGCGGCGCGGGCGCCGCGCGAGAGCGGTGCCATCGGCGCCCTCGCCGCCCTCTGGCGGTCACCGGAGGCGCACCGGACTATTGGCACGTTCGACCAGCTCCTTCGATTGTGGGTCGAGGCCGAGACGATGCGGTTGACGACGGAACGGCTGCGGCAGCAGGCGGTTCGGGGAACGCCGGGGCCCGAAGGCTCGGGCGCCAAGCTGGCGTTCGCCAGCCTGGCGCAGCGGGCGTCGAGTCTGGAGCTGGACGTCCTCGGGGGTGCCGGCATGCGCTACGACGACTGGTCGTTCCGGCGGCCCGACCTCGAGTCAGAGGGCGAGAGACCGTCGGGCTACCGATACCTGCGGACGAAGGCCAACTCCATCGAAGGCGGCACCTCGGAGATCATGCGGAACATCATCGCGGAACGAATTCTCGGTCTCCCCAGCGAGACCCGCGCGGACGTCACCACGCCGTGGAACGAGCTCGCCCGATGACCGCACCAGGCGGCGCCGCCGCCGATCTGCTGTATTCGGTGGACGAGGAGTTGTTGCGGGAGTCGGTTCGGGACGTCCTGTACAAGCAGTGCGAATGGCGTTCGGTGCTGGAACGTACGGAGTCTGCTCAACCAGTGGACGGCCAGCTGTGGAAGACCCTGGCCAGCGTGTTGGGTGTCTGCGGGCTACCCGTCAGCGAGTCGGCCGGTGGTGCCGCTGCGAGCTGGCGGGAATCGGCCGTGGTGCTGGAGGAACTGGGCCGCGCCGTGGCGCCGGTCCCATATCTTGGAAGCGCGGTCATGGCAACGGTATTCGCCGACGAAGTGGATGCGCAGAAAGTGCTCGCCGCGCTCGCCGCGGGGGAGACGCGCGCCGCGTTGGTCGTCTCGGGCGATCGCCCGTGGTTCGCGTCCGGACCCGGCGGTGTGACCATCGACGGCGACACCGCCAGCGGTCATGTGCGTACGGTCGTCGATGCGATCGGCGCGGATCGGCTGTTGATTCCGGTCGGCGACCAGGCGTACGAGATCGATGCGGCCGACCCAGGGGTGCAGATCACGCCTGCGGTGTCTCTCGACTCGACCAGGCCGGTCGCGGATATCGCCTTCGACGGCGCGCTAGCGGTCCCGATCGGCCGCCCCGGATCTGCCCCGGGAGCGACCGAGGCCGCCGTGCTAGCGGCGACCGCGCTGCTCGCGTCGGAGCAGGTGGGCATCGCCGAGCACTGTATGACCGTCGCGGTCGACTATCTCCAGGTGCGGCGCCAGTTCGGCCGGGTCCTGGGCTCGTACCAGGCGCTCAAGCACCGGCTCGCCGACCTGTGGGTTCAGGTCAATCAGGCCCGGGCGGCGGCGCGGTATGCCGCCGACTGTCTGGCCCGCGGCGACGCCGACCTGGATGTGGCTGCGGCCGTGGCGCATTCGTGGTGCTCGGAGGTGGCGGTCCGTGCTGCCGAGGACTGCCTGCAGCTGCATGGCGGGATCGGCTTCACCTGGGAGCAGCCGGTGCACCTGTACCTGAAGCGAGCCAAGAGCTCGTTGCTGATGTTCGGCAGTTCGGACGTGCACCGTGCGCATCTCGCCGAGCTCGTCGATCTCCCGTATCCGAACCTGATGAATGCCAAGGAGCAATGATGACCGATCTGAGCGGCCGTGTCGCCGTGATCACCGGCGGCGGTAGCGGTATCGGCCTCGGTATGGCGGAGGGGCTGGCAGCGGCCGGTGCCGACGTGGCGCTATGGGCGCGGAACCAGGACCGATGCGCGGCGGCGGCCGAGCAGCTGCGCTCGTTCGGTCTCCGGGCCGAAGCATTCACGTGCGACATCAGCGACGAGGACGCGGTCCGCGAGGCGACCGCCGACACGCTCGATCGCCTCGGCCGGATCGACATTCTCATGGCCAACTCCGGGGTCGCGGACGCACGGCCGTACGTCGACACTTCGCTCGATGATTGGCACCGCGTGATGAAGGTGAACCTGGACGGCACCTTTCTCACCACCAGAGAGGTCGGCAGGCACATGATCGAGCGCGGCACGGGCGGGTCCATCGTCCTTGTCTCGTCGCTGATCAGCCGCTACGGAAGCATTGGATTTGCGGCATATGGAACCAGTAAGACCGGACTCGTCGGCCTCGGGAGATCGCTCGCGGTCGAATGGGCCCGGTACGGCATCCGCTGCAACGTGCTCATACCCGGCTGGGTCGAGACACCGATGACCGATGCGGCCGGCTACGACGACCGGTTCAAGGAGCTGATCACCCGGCGCACACCGGTCCGCCGATGGGGCACGCCGGAGGAATTCCGTGACGTCGCAGCATTTCTCGGCGATCCGCAGCTGACCTTCCACACCGGCAACGAGGTCGTGGTGGACGGCGGCTACGCGGTGTTGTGAAACAACAAGGGAAAGCAAATGATCACAGTTGACATGTTGAAGAAACTCGAGGGCACTCGCCTGCCCGGCGGCAGTATCGAGATTGCGCCGCACGAGGACTCCATCCTGCAGCGGGCGCTGCACGCGTCCGACGCCGGTGATACCGCCCATCCCATGTGGTTCATCATCATCTCGTTGCGCTGCATGGGAATCGACGTCGACGAACTCGGCGAGATGGCGGGGCAGTCGGTTAAGGACACTCTGCTGTTCGGCAATTGCGAAGTGCTCCAAAACAGCCCGCTCCGCGTCGGTGGTCGCTACTGGACGGACGCAGAGCTGACCGTGGTCGGGTCACGGACGGCCCGCGACGGGTCCCGATTGGACAGCTTGGAGGTACGCGTGCGAATCAGCGATGTCGATACCGCGGCGGTGATGGGCCAGGTCACGAGTACCTATCTGTACAAGCGGGGGGAGTCATGACATCGACCCCGGGCGCTGGCGTGACCGTCGGCACACAGCTTCCGACGCGGCGGATCAACGAAGTCAGCGCGGAGCACATTCGGCAGATCGCCCTCGTGCTGCGCGACCCCAACCCGATTCATTTCGATCTCGACGCGGTGCACACGGCCGGGCTGGGGGATCGCGAGGTGAATCAGGGCGGCGCGACGATGGCATACGTCATGGATCTCCTGACCGAATGGGCAGGCTCCCGCGCCGCGCTGAAGCGAATCTCCTGTTCGTTTCGCGCGAATGTGTTCGCCGGGGACGAGGTGCTGGTCGGTGGCGCGGTGTCGGCGATCGCCGAGGAGGATGGCGCCCGACTGGTCGAGTGCGAGGTATGGGCCGAATCCGGAGGGCGACGGGTGATCACCGGGACGGCCACTGTCGCATTGGGCTGACGGTCGCCCGATTCAGCGCAACGATTGACATCACTGCGTTCACGTTTGAGAGGACCTGTTCATGTTCGACACCACGGGCGTCCCGGCGCTGCCGTTGGAGATGACCGACGAAGAACGAGATCTGCGCCGCATCGTCGCCGCCATCGTCGGCGAGTTCGGCCACGACTACTACCGCGAATGCTCCGCATCGGGAACGCCGATGCAGGCCCTGTGGAACAAGCTGGGCGAGAACGGTTATCTGGGAATGAACATCCCGGAGGAGTACGGCGGAGCCGGGCGTGGCGTCACCGAGCTGGCCGTGGTGCTCGAGGAGATGTCTGCCGGCGGCTGCCCCGAACTGGCGATGGTGCTGTCGCAGGGAATCGCCGGGTCGATCCTCCCAAAGCACGGCACCGAGGACCAGAAGCGCCGGTATCTCCCCGGAATCGCCAGCGGCGCTGAGAAATTCGTGTTCGCACTGACCGAACCCAATGCGGGATCGAACTCGCACAACATCTCGACGACCGCGACGCACGACGGTGACTCCTGGGTGGTCCGGGGCCAGAAGTACTTCATCTCGGGCGTCGATCATGCCGACCACCTGCTTCTCGTAGCGCGCACGGGGACAGACGAACTCACCGGCCGCGGGCAGCTGACGCTGATGATCGTCGATCCGAATGCGTCCGGGCTCGATCGTCAGCTCATCCCCACCGCCCTGCAGGCGCCCGAACGGCAGTTCACGCTGTTCTTCGACGATGTCCGGGTTCCGGTCGAGAACGTCATCGGTGAGGTCGGGCACGGGTTGCGGCCGCTGTTCGACGGGCTGAATCCGGAACGCCTGCTCAGCGCCGTCATCTGTACCGGTGTCGGGCGCTACGCGCTGGACAAGGCGATCGACTACACCACGAGCCGGGTCGTGTTCGACGGGCCGATCGCCGGTTACCAGAGCGTGCAGCATCCACTCGCCGAGGCGTCGGTGATGCTCGAGGCGGCCCGCGGAATGGTCTGGCGCGCGGCGGCCACCTACGACTACGGGAAGTCGGCGGGCGAGCAGTCCAATATGGCCAAGTTGATGGCGTCACGGGCCGGATTCCTCGCGCTGGACACGGCGATTCAGGTGCATGGCGGCAACGGGCTGGCGTTGGAGTACGGCCTCGCCGACCTGTGGGGCATCATCCGCCTGCAGCAGATCGCGCCGGTCTCAACGCAGATGGTGCTCAATCACATTGCGCAGCATCACCTCGGGCTGCCCCGCTCGTACTGAGCGACATCTGTCCGGGGACCTCGTGAACGAAAGGAATGACATGTCAGCGTCATTGGTCACCGATGAGCAGGCCGCCTTCGCGGCCGCCGTACGCGAGTTCTGCGAGCGGGAAGCGGGCACCCGGGAACAGCTGGTGGCACTCGGCGACGAGCGGCTGCGCGGCCACAACCAGGGCCTGTATCAGAAGCTCGCCGATCTGGGCTATCTCGGAGTCTCGCTGCCGGAGGAGTTCGGCGGTGGCGGCGCCGGCACCACTGAGGCCTGCATTCTCGTCGAGGAGGTCAATCGCGGGCTGCTGCCAGTGGCCGCGCTCGGCGTCAGCCTCATCGTCGCGGGACCCTACGAACGATTCGGAACCCCGGAGCAGAAGAAGGAGATCCTCGGCGGCATCGCGGCGGGCCGGCCGGAGGCGATCGCGATGAGCGAGCCGTCCGCCGGTTCGGATGTCGGCGCCCTGACGACCAGGGCGGAGCGGATCGGCGACGACTTCGTGATCAACGGCCAGAAGCTGTGGACGACGGCGGCGCATGTCGCCGACCACCTGCTGGTGGTGGTGCGTACCGATCCGAACGCCGGCTCGAAACACAATGGGCTCAGCATGATCAGTGTCCCGACGGACACTCCGGGGCTGACCATCCGGCCGATCGAGACGATGGGCGGGTCGGAGGTCAACGAGGTCTTCTTCGCCGATGTGCGGGTGCCTGCGGACCGCCTGCTGGGCACCGAGGGCAACGGCTGGCGACAGCTGATGGCCGGGCTCAACCATGAACGCCTGTTGGTGGCCGCGCAGGGTCTCGGTCGTGCGGAACGGGCACTCGCCGATGTCATGGCGTACGTCAAGGAACGCCGGCAGTTCGGACAGCCGATCGGGAATTTTCAGTCGGTACGACACCGGCTGGCCGACCTCGCCACCGAGACCGAGGCCCTGCGCTACTTCGTCTACGGCATCGCGGCGCGCGTCGACGCGGACCCGACCGTGCTGCTTCCGCGCGAGGCCTCGATGGCGAAGCTGAAGGCGTCGGAGCTGGCGAAGGAGACCGTGCTGGCGGCGCTGCAGTTCATGGGCGGCGCCGGCTACGCGGTCGAGTACGGCGTCGAGGCACAGGTGCGCGGCGCGCTGGCACTCACCATCGCCGGCGGTGCGTCCGAGGTGCAGCGGGACATCATCTCCGGCACTTACGGCCTGTCGTAGAGCTCACCCGCGCATTCGCGGATCACCTTGTTGCGCAAAATCTTTGGCAATCGTTTCTGACGTTTCCGGTGGCCGATCTGACCGAAGATGAGACATATTCCAGCCCCGGCAGATCAATAGCGTGAAGACACTCTCTCAGCAGAAAGTGGATTCTCGTGACTTCTGATGCGTTCATCTACGACGCGATTCGCACGCCCCGCGGCAGGGGCAAGGCGAGCGGATCGCTGCATACCGTCAAGCCCATCTCGTTGATGACGGGGCTGCTCGACGACATGCGCGATCGCCAGTCCGCGCTCGACTGGAACCGGATCGACGATCTGGTGCTCGGCGTTGTGGGCCCGGTCGGGGAACAGGGCGGCAACCTGGCGAAGACCGCCGCCGTCGCGGCCGGTCTGCCGGACACCGTCGCCGGTATGCAGCTCAACAGGTACTGCGCCTCCGGTCTGGAGGCGGTGAACATCGCCGCGCAGAAGGTCCGGTCGGGGTGGGAGTCGCTGGTGCTGGCCGGCGGCGTGGAGTCGATGTCGCGGGTTCCGATGGGTAGCGACGGCGGTCCTGTCTTCGCGGATCCCGAGACGATGTACGACAGCTACACCTCGCCGCAGGGCGTCGGCGCCGATCTCATCGCCACCATGGAAGGCTTTTCGCGGGAGGACGTCGACGCGTACGCGGCCCGCTCCCAGCAGCGCGCGGCCGCGGCCTGGAAAGACGGGCTGTTCGCGCGCTCGGTGATCCCGGTCAAGGATCGCAACGGTGTGGTGGTCCTCGATCACGACGAGCACATCCGGGCTGACACCACCGTGGAGAGCCTGGGGAAGCTCCCGCCGTCGTTCGTCGCCGCCGGAAAGGCAGGTTTCGACGATGTGGCCCTGCAGAAGTATCACTGGGTCGAGCGCATCGATCATGTTCATACCGCAGGCAATTCGTCGGGAATCGTCGATGGTGCGGCGTTGGTGGTGCTCGGCTCGGAGGCGATCGGCAGCGAACTCGGGCTGACCCCGCGCGGACGGATCGTCGCCACCGCGGTCACCGGAGCCGACCCGACGATCATGCTGACCGGCCCGGCGCCGGCCACCCGGAAACTGCTCGACATCGCGAGGCTCGGTGTCGACGACATCGACCTGTTCGAGCTCAACGAGGCATTCGCGTCGGTGGTCATGAAGTACCAGAAGGAGCTGCAGATCCCCGACGACAAGATCAACGTCAACGGCGGAGCGATCGCGATGGGCCACCCGCTGGGCGCGACCGGCGCGATGTTGGTCAGCACCGTCCTCGATGAGCTCGACCGGCGTTCGGAGCGTCGCGCGGTGGTCACGCTGTGCGTCGGCGGCGGCATGGGAATCGCCACGCTGATCGAGCGCGTGTAGCGACCGCTTCTGAACCACCATCGACCCGATTCCAGACCACCACAGGGAGATTGAGCATAATGACGACGAACGACGTCGACACATATATTCGCTGGGAGACCGACGGCGACGTCGCCATCCTGACCATGGACGCGCCGGGACGGTCGGCGAACACCATGACCGATGAGTTCACCGCATCGCTCGCTGATGTCGTCGACCGGCTGGAGAGCGAGCGAGAGAAGCTGTCCGGCGTCATCATCACGTCTGCCAAGAAGACCTTCTTCGCCGGCGGCGACATCTTCGAGATGATGCGGCTCGCCCCCGAGGACGCTGCGCGCCTAGAGGCATCCGGCATCGCGATCAAAAGCCTGCTGCGCCGACTGGAGAAACTCGGAATCCCGGTCGTCGCGGCAATTAACGGCGCTGCCTTGGGCGGCGGCCTCGAGCTGGCGCTGGCGTGTCATCGGCGGATCGCCGCGAACGCGTCCGGAACGGTGATCGGGCTACCGGAGGTGACGCTCGGTCTGTTGCCCGGTGGCGGCGGCATCGTTCGTTCGGTGCGTCTCCTCGGCGTGGTCGCAGCGCTCGAGTCGGTGCTGCTGGCCGGTCAGCGTCACGGTCCCGAAGCGGCACTCGAACTCGGGTTGATCGACGAAGTCGTCGCCCCCGACCAGCTGATCGGTGCCGCCAAGGCCTGGATCGCGAGCGGGCCCGAGCCGGCCCAGCCCTGGGACCGCAAGGGATTTCGAGTGCCGGGCGGAACGATCAACGACCCCGCCGTCGCCGCGATGGCCGGCCCGCTCACCGCCCGGCTGCGGGCGCGAACTGGTGGTTCCCCGGCGCCCGCCGCGGCCGCGATCCTCGCGACCGCGGTCGAAACCTCGCATCTCGACATCGAGTCGGCGGGCGTCGTCGAGTCGCGCTACTTCGCTCAGCTGGCGACCGGGCAGGTCGCCAAGAACATGATGAACTTCTTCGCCGACACTCAGAAGGTGCGGTCGGGTGCGTCGCGGCCGGACGGCTTCGACCGATTCGTGGTGAAGCGCCTGGGCGTGGTCGGCGCCGGCATGATGGGCGCCGGGCTGGCGTATGAGGGCGCGCGCCGCGGTATCGACGTCGTCCTGTCGGATGTGTCGACCGAGGCCGCGGCGAAGGGCAAAGGGTACGCGGTCAAGCTGGTCGAGAAGTCGATCGCCAAGGGCGCCCTGACGCAGGACGCCGCCGACGAGCTGCTCGCCCGGATCGTGCCGACCGACACGCTCAGCGACTTCGCGGGTTGCGACGCGGTGGTCGAGGCGGTCTTCGAGGATCCGGCGCTCAAGCAGGACATCCTGCGAGAGGCCGTGAAGCATGCGGGGACGGACGCGCTGCTCGCGTCGAACACGTCGTCGCTGCCGATCGGCTCCCTCGCGACCGCTCTGGACCGCCCCGAGGGCCTGTGCGGGATGCACTTCTTCTCACCCGTCGACCGAATGCCGCTCGTCGAGATCATTCGAGGCGTGGACACCGCAGACGAGACAATTGCTCGCGCAGTCGATCTCGGCATCCAGCTGGGAAAGAATCCGGTCGTGGTCAACGACGGTCGCGGCTTCTACACCAGCCGAGTGATCACGTCGTATATCGACGAGACTCTGGCGATGGTCGGCGAAGGCTGCCGGGCGGCATCGGTCGAACGCGCCGCGTTGAAGGCCGGCTACCCGGTGTCGCCGCTGAAGCTCATCGACGAGACCACGTTGACATTGCCCCGCAAGGTGCGCCGGGAGAAGAAGGCGGCTTTCGAGGCGGCAGGCACGCCGTGGGTCGTCCATCCTGCCGAGCCGGTGATGGATCGGATGATCGATGAGTTCGAGAGGCCGGGCCGATCGAGCGGCGCCGGCTTCTATGACTACGTGGACGGCCGTCGGACCGGTCTGTGGCCGGGCCTCGCCGAGCACTTCGGCGCCGACGCCGACGTGCCGTTCGAGGACATGGTGGAACGCCTGCTGTTCTCCGAGGCGCTCGAGACGGCGCGCTGTTTCGACGAAGGAATTCTGTCGTCGACCGCGGAGCCGAATGTCGCCTCGGTGCTGGGCATCGGCTTTCCCGCCTGGACCGGCGGTGCGGTCCAGTACATCAAGGGCTATCCGGGTTCGGTAGGCGGCTTCGTCGAGCGCGCCCGCGAGCTGGCGGCCCGCTACGGCGACCGCTTCACCCCACCGGAATCGATTGTCGTGGTTGCTGATCAGAACAAGTCGTTGGATTGGGACAACGACGCGGGGCGTTGGGCCTGATCGGCCCGGCGCTGCGGTATGAGGCCGGCCGTCACGTGGATCATGTGACGGCCGGCCTCGGCGTCGCTTCGTCTCCTCGCCCGGGGTCCGTCGGCATGACGCAGTGGCAACCGGACGGCCGCCTGCCAGGGCCGTGCTGGACTGTTCCGTTCCGGGACATCCGAGCCGGATCGTCGCGCCGTAATTTCGGGCCATGGCAATTCCTCAGCAGGTGCCGCCGGCGCATGTCGTGGGTGCGGCGACGACCGAGTTCGTTTCCGAGCACGACGCGATGCTGGACGAGCTGGTGTTCGACGCGGTCTATCACGCGCTGCGCGAATGCGGACTTCGCAAGGCCGACATCGGTATCTCCGTGCTCGCGTCTCTCGACGCCTACGACGGCCGGTCGATCTCCAGCGGCCTGACGACGTCGGCGAGCGGCGGCTACCTGGTCGATTCGTTCCGGGTCGAGGCCGACATGGGCGCGGCGATCATCGCTGCGGCGCAGGCGATCTCCTCAGGCGACATGGAGGTTGCCGTGGCCGTCGGCGTGCACAACCCGGAGAACCGCGCGGGCAACCGTCGGGAATTCCTGGAAGCGGTCAGCAACCTGGGCTTCGACCCGCACTTCGCTCGCCCGGTGGGGATGACCGCGGAAGCCAGTTTCGGGCTCCATGCGAGCCGCGAGATCGCCGACGGCAGAACCACGGTGGACGAGCTGGCGGCGCTGTCGGCCGACTCGATATGCCGCGGCGCGTCCGGCGTGCGGGCGATGCGAGCCGACCGGGTCGATGCCGCCGACGTGCTGGCGTCGCTGCCGATTCATCGGCCGCTGCGGGAACTGATGCTGCCGGCGCACTCGGCGGGCGCCGTCGCGCTGGTGCTGGCGTCGCCGGCTCGGGCCGGCCGCTGCATCGGCCGAGATGTGCGGCTGCGCGGATTCGCCTCGGCCACCGGGGGATACACCTGGGACGGCGACTGGCTGCAGGACCCGGCCGGGCCGACGCGTCGGGCTGCGGAACTCGCGTACGCGCAGGCCGGTGTCGCCGACCCGGCGGCTGAAGTGTCGGTGGCGGAGTACTCCGCCGCGACCGCGGCCCTGGACGCTCCGGTGCGGGCCGGCCTGTCGGTCGACGGTGCGGCGACGGTCAACGCGAGCGGTGGGTTGCTCAGCAACTATCCGGGAATCGCCAACGGGGGACTGCGATTGATCGAGGTCATGGACCGACTCGACGAGCCCGGTCGGCTCGGCGTCGCGCATTCTGTCGACACCGTCACGGGGCTGGTGTCGCAGGATGCGTCGGTGCTGGTAGCGGAGGCAGTGTGATGACGACGATGACGCCCCGGACGACGGCTCCGGCCCGGTATCGGGCGGCGGTGATCGGAGTGGGCATCACGCCGGCCACCTCGGCCCGCCAACAGACCCGGTCGACCGTCGAGTTGTGCGGCGATGCCACCCGCAGCGCGTTGCGGCACGGCGGTATACGGCCCGATGACATCGACGCGGTAGTCACCGGCAGTATCGACGGTTTCGAGGGCACGGCGCTTGCCGGCAAGTACGTCACCCGGCTGCTGGGGATCGGCGATCGCGTGCCGCTGGTGACCGTCAACACCGGCGGCACCACGGGCGGAAACCTGCTGCAGGTGGCAACGCGCATGGTGCGCAGCGGAACTCATCGACGCGTGCTGTGCCTCGGTGGCCCGACCTTCTTCGGCGCACGCGATCTGCAGGCCGCGATCAACACCAACTCGCCGATGATCATCGAGCAGCCGTTGGGCATGGGCGCGTATCACATGGGTGCGTTCGCGGCGACCGCGTACGCGCGCCGCTTCGGCGTCACTCGGCGTGATTTCGCCGCGGTCGCGGTGGCGGATCATCGCAAGGCGTTCCGTAACCCCAATGCGCACTTGCGGTATGAAATGACCGAGGACCAGGTACTGGCGGGCCGCGAGCTGTCCTCGCCGTTGACGCAGCCGATGGTGTGTCCGGTGTCGACGTCGGCGGCCGCGATGATCGTCGGCCGCGCCGACGATGACGCGGATACGCGGGTTAGACCCGCACTGATCAAGGCGATCGGCATGTCGTCGGACCCGTATCTCGGTGGCGGCAAAGGCGATTTCGCCGAGCTGCAGAATCTCGCGACGCTCGCGCGTCGAGTGTATGCCTTGGCCGATATCCGGAACCCGATCGAGGAATTCGATGTTGCCGAGGTGTTCGCGCCCTACGTGCATATGCAGCCAATGCAGCTCGAGGCGCTCGGACTGGCCCCGCCCGGCGGCGGGATAGACCTGATCAGGTCTGGCGCCACCGATCGTGACGGCCGCATGCCGGTGAATCCGTCCGGGGGGCCGAAATGCACCAATGGCGGCATCGCCGGTGAACTCGCCCCATTCGCCTACGCGGCACTGCAGGTGATGGGCGACGCGCCGACAGAGATCCAGGTGCCGCACGTCCGGCGGGCACTGGCACAAGGCACCGGTGGAACCTTCTTCCAGTTCGAGAACCTGGCCATCTTCGAGGCCCTGAATTTCGAGGCCGCTGCCTCCGATGCCGTCGACCAGAAACGAGGAGACCGATGACGACGCTTCCCACCGAGCGGGTCCGCGACGGAAGCGAGCCGGCCCCGCCCGTCACCGAGACCGTGCATTGGGATCTCACCTATGACATCCACCTCGGTGCGACGTGGGGCCGATTCATGGCGGGCCTGATCGATCAGAAGATCCTGGCCACCTCGTGTGCCGTCTGCGGCCGGGTTTCCGTTCCACCCCAGGCGTACTGCGAATCCTGTTTCGAGCCGACCGACGACTGGATCGAACTCCCCACGGAAGGGGTCGTCGAGGCGTATACCGTCGCGCAACTCGGATTCACCGGTGGGCCGAAGCCGCCGTATGCGATCGCCGGCATCCGGCTGGACGGCGCGTCCACGCTTCTCATGCACTGGCTGTCGGGGATCGATCTGTCCGCCGCGGAGTCGACCAGCGACCTGGTAAGCCGTCGAGTCCGCGCCGTGTGGGCACCGAACCGCACCGGACACATTCTGGACATCGCTCACTTCGTGCCGGTCGACTGATCGAATCTCCTGGAGAACCGCTGTGGACGCATCGACCGAATCGTTGAATCAGATCAAGCCCGATCTGAAATGGATTGTGACCGCCGGGTTTCGGGCCGGGACGTATGCCGCGCGGGATCGGCTACTGGTGCACCGCGTGACCGATCCTGCGGTCGTGCCGCCCCGGCCGGAGTCGATCACCCGCGAATGGCTCTGCGGAGCCCTCGGCCAGAAGGTCCGGGACTTCGAATACCTGCCGGTGAGCTCCGGGACCAGCGAACGCGGTCGACTGCTGCTCGACTACGCGCAGGGCAGTAAAGGTCCGGCAACGGTTTTCGTCAAATCGGCGGCCACCTTCAAGACCCGATTGACGAACTCGCCGGTCGCGGAATTCGAGGCGACGTTCTATCGAGACCTGCGCCCCGATCTCGGTGATGCCGAGGTGCCGCAGGGGATCTATTCGGCTACCGACCCGGTCACCTGGCGGGCGATCCACCTCATCGAAGACCTTGCTCGGGACAATCCGCAGATCGTCTTTCCTGATGTCTCAACGATTCTCACCAGGGTTCAGGCCGAGAACGCGGTGGTGCTGCTGGCGCGCCTGCACCGAACGTTCGCCGGCCGCATCGACGGCCGCGGGCTGCGGACCTACCGGCAGTGGTGGGAGTCCACGCTGTCGATCGCGAACGTCCGGGCCGCGATGAACCGCTTCGCGCAATCGGATCTGTGCCCGCCGTCGTTGTCGGCCGACGACCTGTGGCGAGCGGGGCTCGATTCGGTGGCGGTGCATCGGATGCTGCCGCCGACGCTGCTGCACGGCGACCCTCACCTGGCGAACTGGTATCTGATCGATGACCGGGCGGGACTGCTGGATTGGCAGTGTGTTTCGGCAGGACACTTCTCTCGGGACCTCGCCTATGCGATGACCACCCTGCTCACCATCGATCAACGTCACGAGTGGGAACATGACCTGCTGGCGTTGTACTTGCAGGAGAGTGGATTCGCGCTGCGCTTCGGAGAACTCGTCGACCACTACCGATCGCAGATCGTGGGCGCCCTGATGATGTGGGCGCCGACACTGTTCCCGCCGAAGGGATTTCCGGCGATGCAGCCGGAGGCGCTCGCACGCGAACTCACCGGCCGGATCGCGACGGCGATGGTCGATCTGGAGACCGTCGAATAGGCGATGTGCGGTTAACCGGGCCGGCTACCAGACGTCGGTGATTGCGCGAGAGCCACCAGTGCTGACGACAGCATGCGGTGGACGTCGGTTCGGTCGAGCTCGCCACGCTCGAGCCAGGCCGCAGTGGCCGAGGTGATGAGCGCCTGATAGCAACGGATGGACGCGCGATGAACCGGATCGTCGATGTCCATACCCACGATGTCGATCAACCGGTCTTCCCATTCGCGCATGCTGTCCGAAAGCAGGCCGGCGACCTCGGCGTCGCTGCTCGTGGACGCACGGAGCATGGCGATGAACGCCTCCTTGTTGCGTTCGATCACGACGAGCCAATTGTCGAAGAACGATTCGACGCGCTCGGCCGCCGTGGTGCCGCGGATGTACCCGATCTCGTTGGGCACGGTGGCGAATCGGCTCAGCGCGGCGATGAAGAGCTCGCGCTTGGAGGAGAAGTGGTACAGGACGTTCGTGCGGGTCGTCCCGGCTGCCTTCGCGACGTCGGCCGTCGACACCTGTTCGTAGGGGCGGTCGGCGAATAGTCGTCGCGCCGCGTCGACGATCTGTTCGCGACGGTCGTCGGCATCGAGCCGAGTCCGCGTCTGGACGGGTTTGCGGCGCCCGGCCGCGGCCTTAGTCATTGCTCATTCATGCCGTTGCTGTATCGAAATCGATTCCCAGAGCGCTCATTTTACGGTAGAGCGTCGACCGGGCGATGCCGAGTGCGTCGGCCGCCTTGCGCTTGTTGCCGCGAGCGTCGCGCAGGGCCTGCAGCAGCGCGGCGGCCTCCACCCGGTCCAGTCCCACCAGTCGTTTGCGGCTCGCGCCGATCACGGCACCGGTCGGCAGGTCGCGCAGCCCGATATAGCTCGCGGTGGTGCTCTGCAGCACGCCGAAGACCAACTGCTGCAGGGACGTCAGATTGCGCGGGTAGTCGCCGCGCGACAGCGCCTGCAGCGCGTCGGTCATCCACTGCACCCCGTCGCGCTCCGGGTGGGCGGAGACATAGCGACGGGTCAATTCGCGCACGATCGCGGCGAGGTCCTCGAACCGATCGCGCAGTGGCGGCACGACGACGGTCGCCGGGAACAATCCGAGTATCTCGTCGGCTCCGGGCCCGCGGTGGGGCGCCACCCTCGATGTCGCGATCACCCGGGTTCGCTGCATCGCGTCGCCGAGCAGGGTGGCAAGAGCAGGCGCGATCGCCGGCGGCACCAGATCGGCGTGGGCGAGTACGAGAGTCGCTGGCACGGCATCGATATGGTCTTGAACCCGCGTCAGCCAGTCGGACAGCCCGCCCGGATGGGCGTCGGCGGCATCGACGACGGGTGCGGTGCCGCCCAGACAGGTCGCGATCGTGGTCTTGCCGACCCCGGGCTCGCCGACGAGCAGCATCGACGACCCCGACAGGTCGGCGACGTTGTCGCAGAGATCCCGCCAGGCCGCGCCGGCGCCAATCAGGCCCGACAGCGGCTCGGCCCGTTGCACGCCGGTGCGCGTCACTCGACGTAGTCGCAAGATCATCCCGACCACGCTGGTGCCATCGAACACCGGAACGAATCGCACCTGCATCGTCCGGCCCCGGCCGACCTCGATCCGGGATTCCGTTTCGCGTTGCGCCGCAGTGAGCTCACGGGCGCGGTCCCAGAGCACCAGCTGTTCCTCGATGCCGACGAGCCGCGCCGCGGCGGCGTTGGTGACGATCGTCTGACCGCTGATCGCCACGACCGCGTGCCGGCTGTCACGGTTCTCGCGCAGGTAGCGTTCCATCAGCATCCGTTCGGGTCGCGCGGCGGCATCCGCCAGTTCGCGTTCGAGCTCGCGGACGAGCTCGGTGATCCAGGACAGTGCCATGGGGTTGCCGTCGATCGCATCGGTGAGCAGGTGCAGGCTGCCGACGACCCGACGCGTCTGCGGGTGGCGGATCGCGGTGCCGGCCGACGCGAGCGGCTGCATGCACGTCGCGAAATGGTCTGCGCCGCAGGCATACATCGGTTGGCCGGTGACGAGCGTCGAGAAGCTCGAGGCCCCGGCGTCGGTCTCGGCCATCGACATCCCGACGCGGCAGCCGATCCGCTCGAGGAGTTCGCCGACGGCCGGTGAATCACCGCAGGAGTCGATGACGACTCCGTCGGAGTCGGTGAGCACCACGACGCCCCGAGTCCAGGCGATGTCGGCGGATCGCTCCGCCAGCAGCGCCGCCGCGATGTCGCGGAGCCTGGAGTTCCCGGCATCCGCCGCCCCGGGAGTCGGGCGGGCGACATCGGGCGACATCCGATCGTGGACGCAGCGCCGTCGAGCTTGCGCGATCAGTTGTTCCATCGCGCTCGTCTGGGTCGAGACGAGGTGCGGCTCGAGGGTCTGTTCAATCATCGGGGCCTCCTTGTGAGGCCATCGTGCGCCTTCTACTGACAGGGTGTCAAGAGGTTGCTGACAGGGTGTCGGAAGCGCTTGTCGCAAACCGCGACATTCGAAGCGCGCCGACCGGGTCCAGGCTGGCGACATGACCCAGGCTGGCGATATGACGCAGACCGGCGATATGGCACAGGCCGGTGCCGACGCGGTTGGTGGCGGAACGAGTCGAATGCCGGGGACGGCCACGGACTTCACCCTCGACCACGCCCTGCGCGTACTCGCCGCCGGTCGTCCCGACGCGCCCGCATGGTCCTGTCACCACGAGTCGGTGACCTACGGGGAGCTGCTCGACCGGTCCGAACAGGTGGCGGCGGGCCTGCGGGCCGCCGGGGTCCGGCCGGGAGACCGGGTCGTGCACATCTCCCGCAACCGCGGGGAGTGGTTCGAGATCCTGTTCGGGTGCGCGCGGGTCGGTGCGGTGCTCGCGTCGATCAACTGGCGGCTGCCCGCCTCCGACATCGCGGGGCTCATCGCCGACAGCGGAGCATCGGTGGCGTTCGTCGAGAACGACTTCGTCGCCGCGGCGGTCGACGTGGGGCTCCGAGTCGTGTTCGGGGACGAATACGCGCACTGGCGCGATGCCTGGTCGGGCGCGCATGGCGGGCCCGAATCATTCGTCCCGACAAGCGATATCGCGGTCATCCAGTTCTATACGTCGGGCACCACGGGCGCGCCGAAGGGCGTGGTGATCGAACACCGCAACCTCGGCTACCTGATGCGGGCGGGTCGATACTGGCGCCTCGAGGCAGGTTCGGTCACGGCTGCGGCGATGCCCTTCTTTCACATGGGTGGTTCGGCCTGGGGGCTGGTCGCGCTACTCACCGGCGGACATTGTGTGGTGGTCTCGGAGTTCGATCCGCCCGCGTTCCTCGACCTGCTCGGCGAATACTCGGTGACCAACATGCTGGTCGCGCCGACGATGCTGCAGATGCTGCTGTCGGTTCGGGACGTCGCCGACCGCGACTACGGCGCGATGCGCAGCATCGTCTACGGCTCGGCGCCGATCAGCCGGCCGCTGCTGCAGGCCGCCATCGACGTCTTCGATGCACCCCTGATTCAGATCTTCGGATTGACCGAGAGCTGCGGTGGCATAGTGCAATTGGATCCCGAGGATCATCACGGAGACCTCTTACGATCGGTCGGCCGACCGTATCCATGGGTCGAGCTCGAGGTTCATGGCCACGACGGCACGCGACTCGGGACGGGAGAGACCGGCGAGATCTGGGTTCGGTCTCCGCAATGCGCGGCGGGGTATTGGCGGATGCCGGACGAGACCACGCGGCTGCACACCCCGGACGGCTGGTTGCGCACCGGCGACGCGGGCCATCTCACCGCCGATGGCTATCTGTACATCACCGATCGGTTCAAGGACATGATCATCACGGGCGGTGAGAACGTCTATCCGGCCGATGTCGAGCGGGTTCTGGTCGAGCATTCCGCTGTCGCCGAGGTCGCGGTATTCGGTGTCGCACATGACAAATGGGGCGAGGAGGTGACCGCTGCCGTCGTTCTGAGGTCGGATGCCGACGTCGCCGGGCCGGAGATCCTCGAATGGTCGCGATCCCGGCTGGCCGGATTCATGCGCCCGCGCTCGGTTCACATCCTCGACGAGCTGCCGCGTAATCCGACCGGGAAAGTCCTCAAGCATGTTCTGCGACAGCATGATTGGTCGAAGACACCGGATCATCGTCCGGAGTAGTTCGGCTCCCGGTGTTCCAGGAATGCCGCGGTGGCCTCGACGCGGTCCGCGGTCGCCGAGGTGATCACCTGATTGCGGTTCTCGAACTCGATCGCTGCGCGCAGTGATCCGGCCTCGACTCCCTGCCACATCCCGACCTTGGTCAGCTCGACGGAAAACGGCGGATTCGCCATGATCTCGCGCGCCTTGTTCTCGCAGGCGCCGGCGAGATCGTCGACCACCGCCGACACCAGCCCGATGCGCTCGGCCTCGGCGGCATCGAAACGCCGTCCGGTGAGCATGAGTTCGTGCGCATGGCCCGCACCGACGATGCGCGGCAGCAACCACGACGAACCCAGGTCGCACGCGGAGTAGCCGGCACGGATGAACGCGACCGAGAAGATCGAGTCCGGCGACGCGATGCGAATGTCGGCGGCCAGTGCGAGCGCCAGGCCGGCGCCCACCGCGGGTCCGTGCACCGCCGCGATCACCGGCATGGGCAGCTCGTGCACCCGCATGATCAGCGCGGCGATCTCGCGCTGGCGGATCATGTCGCCGCGGGTGGTTCCGTAGCGCGCGCCGTAGTCATCGCCGTATCCGTTCAGATCCAGCCCGGCGCTGAAGGCGCGTCCGGCACCGGAGATCACGACCGCACGGATCTCGTCGGCGGACTCGGTATCCGTCAGCGCGTCGTTGAGCTCGGCGACGAGTTCACGGGTGAGGGTGTTGAGCTTGTGGGGCCGGTTGAGGGTGAGCGTTCGGAGACCAGGAATCGGGTCGGTGACGAGTATGGTGTTCACGCAAGTATCGCAGCAGCGCGACGCCGATCTGGTGTGTCGCAATCTCGTACTCCGGCACAGCGGGACTATTCGCATACAGCTGTGTATGTAAATGCTACTATCGCCGGGTGCCAGCCCAACGAACCCGCCGTACGCAGGCCGAACGCAGTGCCGAGATGCGTGCGCGGCTGCTCGACGCGACCGTCGATTGTCTGATCGAGTACGGCTACGGCGGTACCACCACGCCTCGGGTCGCCGAAAAGGCCGGTGTCACCCGGGGCGCCCAGGTGCATCACTTCGGATCCAAGGCCGACCTGGTCGTCGCGGCGGTTCAGCATCTGGCGGGCAAGCGTGTCGAGGAGGTGCTGCAGCGGATCGATGCGATCTCCGAATACGAGAGCGATCCCGTCGGCATGACCCTCGACTTTCTCTGGGAGATCCATCGCGGCCCGGTGCATGCCGCGAGTATCGAGCTGTGGACCGCGGGTCGCACCGACCGGGCACTGGCCGCGGAGATCGCGAAATTCGAAGAGTCGGTGACGAAGACGATCGTCGCCGCGGTCTCGGAGCGCATCCCCGAGCATGCCGACCGCAAGACCGCACGTGACTTCGTCTTCACCGCCATGGACACCATGCGTGGCATCTCCGTCGCCGGATTCGTCGACGACGACCCGGACCGGCTGGAGCGCAAATGGGGGCGGGCGCGAAAGTTCTTGTATGACGCGGGGGTTCACGCGCTGGAAGGACGACTCCAGGCAGGCGCCAGCGGATAGCGCCCGATCCGGCTACTGTCGGGTCTCATGACCGATTCTGCGATCGACGACACGGTGACGGACTCCGACCTCGCGGCTGCGCTGCGGGCCGTATTGGACGGCCGGTGGGGGAGCGTTCGCGACCAGGCTCGCGACGAGCTGGCCGACTCGTCCTGGCTGCCGGACCCGTCGCTCACCATGCAGGAAGCGCGAGATCGGGTACTCGGTCAGCTGCAGGTGCTGGCCAAAGCGGGGGTGCCCAAGCCGGGGTTCACCCCGCAGCAGGGCGGTACCGGCGATGTCGGGGCGTCGATCACCGCGATTGAGATGCTCGGCTACGCCGACCTGTCGCTGATGGTGAAGGCGGGTGTGCAGTGGGGGCTGTTCGGCGGTGCCGTAGCGGGGCTGGGCACGGAGCGGCATTTCGGGCTGGTCCCCGGGCTCATCGACCTGTCGGTGCTCGGCTGTTTCGCGATGACCGAGACCGGTCACGGCTCCAACGTTCAGCAGCTGGAGACGACCGCGCACTATGACGCGGCGACCGAGGAATTCGTCATTCATTCGCCGACGCCGTCGTCACGCAAGGACTACATCGGGGGTGCTGCCGAACATGCCCGGGTCGCAGCGGTTTTCGCGCAGCTGATCACCGCCGCTCCGGGTGCCGAGCCGGAAGACCGCGGCGTGCACTGCTTCGTCGTGCCGATCCGCGATGACGCCGGTGCCGATCTGCCGGGCGTGACCACCTCCGACTGCGGCTACAAGGGCGGACTGCGTTCGGTCGACAACGGTCGCATCATGTTCGATCAGGTCCGGGTGCCGCGGACCGCGCTGCTCAACCGTTACGCCGACGTGGAGCCGGACGGCACCTACGTATCGCCGATCGAGAACGACAACAAGCGGTTCTTCACCATGCTCGGCACGCTCATTCGCGGTCGGGTGGCGGTCGGTGCGGCCAGCGGCGCTGCGTCGCGCAAGGCGCTCACCATCGCCATCCGGTACGGGTTGGGGCGCAGGCAGTTCGAGGATCCGTCCACCGGAGACGAGAGCCTGCTTCTCGACTACCGGATGCATCAGCGTCGGCTGCTGCCACTGCTGGCGCGGAGCTACGCCTTCGCGCTCCGACAGAACGAGGTGGTTGCCGAGCTGCATGAGGTCCAGTCGAGCACCGAGGTCGACCAGGTGCGCCAACGTCAGCTCGAGGCCGAGGCGGCCAGCAACAAGGCAGCCGCGACCTGGCATTCGGCCGACGCGATCCAGACCGCCCGCGAATGCTGCGGTGGCGCAGGCTATCTGGCGGCCAACCAGCTGTCGACCATTCGTGACGACCACGACGTCTTCACCACGTTCGAGGGAGACAATCTGGTACTGACGCAGTTGGTGGCCAAGGAGCAACTGACGGCCTTCGCCGAGGAGATGCATGGTCTGAACGCCGCCGGCTGGGCGAGGTTCGTCGCCGACACGGCGCGCAGCACGTTCCTGGAGAAGTCAGCGGCGCGGCAGATCGTGCAGACGCTGCTGGACGACTCCGACGAGAACTTCGAAGAGAGTGAACTGACCAAGCGCGGCGTGCAGCTGCGGATGCTCGGTGAGCGCGAAGATCATCTGCTGCGATCGGCGGCGCAGCGCATGCGCCGGGCGAATGAGCCGGACGAGGACGCGTTCGAGGTCTTCAACAATGCCCAGGATCACATCATCGCCGTCGGCGAGGCGCATGCCGAACGCGTGGCGCTGGAGGCCTTCGTCGACGCCTTGCACGGTATGGAGGAGGCGCCTGCGAAGGACCTGTTGCGCCGCGTCTGCGACCTCTACGTGTACGCGACGCTGGAGAAGCACCTGAGCTGGTACCTCAGCTACCGGATGGTTTCGGTGGAGCGGGCCAAGGCGATTCGGCGTGGGGTCAACGAACTCTGTGCGGAGTTGCGGCCGCACGCGCGGACATTGGTGGATGCGTTCGGCATCCCCGAGGAACTGCTGGCTACGGAAATGCCGCTCTCCTGACCCGAGCGACCGTTCGGCGTAATGTGCAAATCATGCGTGCACAGGTATTGACGGAAGAAATCGGCCCCGACGGATTGCAGCTGCAGGAGCGGCCCGATCCGGTCCCGCAGCCCGGCATGGCGGTGGTCGATGTGAAGGCATGCGGTGTGTGTTTTCCCGACGTGCTGATGACCCAGGGCAAGTATCAGCTGCGGCCGGAATTGCCGTTCGTGACCGGGACCGAGGTGGCGGGTGTGGTGTCGGCGGTGGCCGATGGCGAGACCGCGGTCAAGGTCGGCGATCGAGTGCTGACGACCGTGCTCGGAGGTTTTGCGGAAAAGACGATCGCGCCGGCGCAGATGATGCTGCCGATGCCGCCGGAGCTGACCTTCGATGAGGGCGCTGCGCTCGGGATCAACTATCAGACAGCCTATTTCGCGCTGAAGATCCGTGCTGACCTGCAACCGGATGAAACAGTGCTGGTGCTCGGCAGCGCGGGCGGCATCGGAGTCGCGACCATCCAGGTGGCCAAGGCCATGGGGGCGAAGGTGATCGCCGCTGTGCACCGCACCGGTGCCGCCGACATGCTGACCGAATTGGGCGCCGATCACGTTGTGCAGCTCGAGGAGGGCTGGGGCGACAAGGTCAAGGAACTGACGGGTGGCGCCGGGGCCGAGGTGGTGATGGATCCGGTCGGCGGCGACGTCTTCGATGAGGCGCTGCGGCAGACCAAGCGGGGCGGTCGCTATGTGGTCATCGGCTTCGCCGCGGGCGGCATTCCGACGGTGAAGATCAATCGGATCCTGTTCCGCAACATCGCTGTCATGGGCGCAGCGTGGGGCGAATGGGTCCGGACCGATATGGCGGAGGTCGGCCGCATCCAGGAGGCGCTCAACGCCATGATCGCCGACGGGCTGCGGCCGCCGGTCAACGTGCGCTACGCGCTCGAGGAAGTGCCGCAGGCGATCGCCGATCTCGCCGACGGCAAAGTGAAGGGTAAGGCGATCATCTCGATCGCCGACTAGCTGGTGCCAGCTGTACGACCGGCCGCGTTATGACGAAGTGCCGCATACAAAGGCGGTATTGCGGGCCTCCGTCAACCTCGCCGGATCGTCCAGCTGATCACCAGCTAGCAGATTGATATGAGGAGTCATCATGTGCCGCAACATCACCGAGCTGCGCGGCCTGGAGCCGGCGGCCACCGACGAGGAGATCAGCGCCGCGGCGTGGCAATACGTCCGCAAGGTCAGCGGGATCACCAAACCGTCGGACGCCAATCGAGCCGCGCTGGAGAAAGCCGCACGGATCGTCACCAAGGCGACCACGGAGATGCTCGACGCGCTGCCCGAGCGGCGGCAGCCGCCGAAGACGGTGCCGCCGCTGCGGCGACCTGAGGTGCGTGCCCGGATCGCGGCGCGCGAGGCGGCCGCGGCTCGATAGCCCGTCAAGCCAGCACGTTTCCAACAGCAGCGGGCATTCGCGACAGCATTTCGGTGTCGCGAATGCCCGCTGCTGTTGGAAACAGGTAGCGGCTAGCCCTGCTGGGCTTCCTTCTCCTTCTGCGCCTTCTTCTGCTTGTAGATGGCCTTGCCGAAGGTCATCTCCAGCTGCGTCCCCATCGGCCAGCCGACGTAATAGCAGAGGAAGAGCGCGATCTCGTGCAACTGCTCGGGAGTCACTTCGCCGTTCGCGAGGGCCGCTCCCGCCTGCACCTCGGCGATGTTCCACTGCCCGGTGGCGGCGACCGCGCCGAACAGCAGCAGCCGGCGTTCGCGGATGGTCAGGCCTTCGCGCGACCAGACCTCGCCGAAGACATGGTCGACGGTGTGCGCGAAGTAGTCGCCGGTCCCGTCGGCCTGGTCGAACCCGTAGACCTTGCCCATCATCTCGAGGCCGCGCTGGCGCTGCTCGCTGCGCCCCGTGCCGGCGTTTCCTGAGTTGTCACTCATCGTGTCCCGCTCCTACTCCCAGTCCGATTCCGAGGTTGTCGTACGCCAATGCCGTCAGCGGCAGACCGACGGCCAATTCGTCGCCGAGCGCGAGCGCCAGCGACAGATCCTTCTCGCCCAGGTTGCGCACATGGGTGAAGACGCCGTGCCAGAAGTCGTCCGGCGCGATGGGCGCGGTGGTGTCGCGCAGCATGATCGCGCCGGCGCCGCCGGAGATCGAATCGGTGTGCCGCACCACCTTTCCGAGATCCACGAGGCTCACCCCGGCTGCCTCGGCCAGTCGTTGCGACTCGGTGACGGCGGTGAAGGAGATGAAATGCAGCAGATTGCGGGCCAGCTTCATCTTGGTGCCCGACCCGACGGGACCGGCATGGATCACCAACTCGGCGAAGGTGCCGAACGGCTCGCTCACCGCCGCGAAGGCCTCGTCGGTACCGCCGATCATCACCGCGAGCCGGCCTTCCTTTGCCGCGACGGCGCCACCGGACACCGGTGCATCGACCAGCAGAACCCCCTGTGCGGCACAGAGTTCGGCGAGATCGATCGCCGTCTGCGGATGGATGGTCGAATGGATCGCGATGACCTGCGGCGCATCCGACTCGCCCCGGCTGGCCAGGATGTCCTCGACCACCGACCGCACCTGCTGATCGTTGAGCACGACGATCGACACCACGGCGGCGCCGCGGGCCGCCTCGCCGGCGCTCGCGAAACCGGTCGCCCCCTTGTCGGTGAACGGAGTCAGCGCGTCGGGGTTGACGTCGCAGACGCGGAGCCCGCCGGGCCAGTCGACGAGTTTGTCGGCTATCGACGCACCCATCATGCCGAGCCCGATGAAGGCGACGGGCCGCACCTGATCGCCCTGCTCGTTGCTGTCACTTTGTTCGGTCACGGCCGGAATACCTGTCCGCCATCGACATTGAAGATCTGCCCGGTGATCCAGCTGGCGTCGTCCGACAGCAGGAACAGCAGCATGTTGGCCATATCCGCCGGGGTGCCCATGCGGGCGATCGGCAGCTTGCTGACCATGTCCTTGACGATGGCCTCGGGGGTGCTGGTGCGGGTCGCCTCGGTGTCGGTCGGGCCGGGGGCGATCGCGTTGATGCGGATGCCCTGCCCGCCGAGTTCCACCGACAGCTGCTGGGTGAGGCCGTTGATGCCGACCTTCGCCAACCCGTAGAAGCCGCTGTACATGTATGCGGCGGTGGAGGATTGGTTGACGATCGCGCTGCCGCGGGGCATGTGCTTGTAGACGGCGCGGGTCACGTTGAGTGCACCGTCGAGGTTGACCGACATGAACTTCTTGTAATAGTCCCATGGGACCGTGGTGAGGAAGTCCAGCTTCATGCCGCCGTAGATGGCGGCGTTGTTCACCAGATAGTTGATCTTTCCGTGCTTCTCGACGGCCGCCGCGGCCATGGCCTTGGCCGAATCCTCGTCCGCCACATCGACCTTGATGAAGGTGCCGCCGATGTCATCGGCGACGGCCTGGCCCGCCTCGTTCAGGTCGGCGACGATGACGGTGGCGCCCTCGGCCGCGAGGGCCCGGGCATAGCCCTCGCCGATGCCGCCGGCGGCGCCGGTCACGATCGCGGTCTTGTCCTGGAAACGCCCTGTTTTTTCCGGAATGGTCACTGTGCTCCTTGGTTTATGAGTGATTGACGATGGTTGAAGCTGTTCACGCCTTGTAGGCGACGGCCTTGGTCTCGAGATATTCCTCGAAGCCGGCGACGCCCATCTCGCGGCCGATGCCGGAAGCCTTGTAGCCACCGAACGGCACGTCGGCGGAGTACCAGATGCCGCCGTTGACGCCGAGTGTCCCGGTCCGCACCCCGGCGACGACCTTCTCGACACGGTCGGGGTCGGTGCCCCAGACGGCGCCGGAGAGTCCGTAGGGGGAGTCGTTGGCGATCGCGATGGCATCGTCGTCGCCGTCGTGCGGGATGATCACCAGCACCGGGCCGAAGATCTCCTCCTGCGCGACCCGGGAGGAGTTGGGCAAACCCGAGATGAGCGTCGGCTCGATGAAGTAGCCGCGCTTGCGGTCCGCCGGTCGGCCGCCGCCGCATTCGATGGTGCCGCCTTCTTCGACGGCCAGCTTCAGGTAATCCTCGACGCGCGCCCGCTGTCGCTGCGAGATGAGCGGACCGCACATGGTGCCGGGTTCGTTGGGGTCGTTCGCGCCGAGTGCGCCCATCGTGCCGCGGGTGGCGTCGATCGCCGCCTGCAGCTTCTCCCGCGGTACGAGTAGCCGGGTGGGGATGGCGCAGCCCTGGCCCGCATGGGTGATGACGTTGATCGCGGCCATCGAGCAGGCGGTGTTCAGATCGGCGTCGTCGAGGACGATGAATGCCGACTTGCCGCCGAGCTCCAGGAACACTCGGGTCAGGTTCTCGGCGGCCGCGGCCATCACCTTCTTTCCGGTCGCCGTCGACCCGGTGAACGACACCATGTCGACACGCGGATCGGCCGAGAGTTGTGCTCCCAGTTGATGATCGGTACCGGTGATGATATTGATGACACCGGGCGGGATGTCGGTCTCCTCGGCGATCACCTTGCCGACCAGCGCCGCGCACCACGGGGTGTCCGGGGCGGCCTTGAGCACGATCGTCGCGCCGGCCGCGAGTGCCGGACCGATCTTGGCGAAGTTGATCTGATGCGGGAAGTTCCAGGGGGTGATGGCGCCGACGACACCCACCGCTTCCTTGCGGATCACCCGGTCGGACGCGATACCCATCGGCGAGGCCTGGCCGAGGGAGCTCTTCCATTCGTAGCTTTCGGCGAGATCGGCGAAGTAGTTCAGGTCGGCGATCGGCCCGGCCAACTGCGGTCCGTTGGTGAGTACTCGTGGCGCGCCGACTTCCGCGATCGTGAGTTCCCGCAGCTCGTCGAGGTGCTCGGTGAGCTTGGCGCTCAGCTGACGCAGGGCCGCCGCGCGCTTGGCGTGATTGCTCGACCAGTCGGTTGTGTCGAAGGCCGTGCGGGCCGCGGCGATGGCCGCGTCCAGGTCGGCGGACGTGGCTTCGGCGGCCCCGCCGATGACCTCTTCGGTCGCCGGATTGATCACGTCGTAGCTCCCGCCGGAGCCGGGGACGAGTTTGCCGCCGATCAGCAGATCGGAACTGTCGCTTGGTCTCAGTGATTGTGAAGGCTCCAGGGTCACCGCTGCGCTCCTCGTTTCATCGATGTCTCGCTGTTCGAAACCTGTCTAGACACGTGTCTGGACTCGAGTTCAAAAGTACGATACCGTCGTCGACATGTCCACCCCGATCGCGCACGAATCCACGCGGCGTCGGCTCACCGCGACCCAGGCCGACACCGTCGCTCGCCTGACCACCGCGGCGGTCGAACTGATCAGTGAGGACGGCTTCGAGGCGCTGACCGTCCGGCTCGTCGCGAAGCGCGCGGGCGTCGCTCCGGCAACGGCGTACACCTACTTCAGCTCCAAGAATCACCTGGTGGCCGAGGCGTTCTGGCGTCGGCTGGCGGAGTCGGTGGATGCCCCGAATCCCAAGCAGAAGCGCACCAACCGGGTGGTCTCGGTGCTGCGCCAGGTGTCGCTGCTGGTGGCCGGTGAGACCGAATTCGCGCACGCCGTCACCGTCGCGCTGCTCGGGTCCGACCCGGACGTCGAGCATCTGCGGATCAAGATCGGCGTGCTCATCCGGCAGAAGCTGGCCCAGGCGCTCAACCCCGCGGACCCCGAGGACATCGACGGTCTGTTGGTCGAGTCCCTGGAAATGCTGTACTCCGGCGCGTTGATGACCGCCGGGATGGGTTATGTCACATACGAACACATCGCCGATCGGCTGGCCCAGTCGGCAACACTGTTGTTGGAGAACGCATGACGAATGCCATTGAGGTCGTCACCGAGGATCGGATCCCGTTCGATCCGTACGACTACCGCATCCACGAGGATCCGTATCCGACGTATGAGCGGCTGCGCGCCGAGGCGCCGATCTATCACAATGTGGCGCAGGACTTCTGGGCCCTCGCCCGTCACGACGACGTGCGAGCCGGCTTCCGGGACAACGTGCGGCTGTCCAAC
Source organism: Jongsikchunia kroppenstedtii DSM 45133 (assembly GCF_000380485.1). Classification (GTDB taxonomy): domain Bacteria; phylum Actinomycetota; class Actinomycetes; order Mycobacteriales; family Mycobacteriaceae; genus Jongsikchunia; species Jongsikchunia kroppenstedtii. The sequence continues at coordinate 167,784 of NZ_AQYG01000044.1, forward strand.
AGCTGGGGTGTTTCGATCGACCCGGCGTCCTACAACGAGAACGCGCATTTCGCGATGTCGTTCCTGGCGCTGGACGACCCGAAACACATGCGGATGCGCAAGTTGGTTTCCAAAGGCTTTACCCCCAAACGCATCTCGGAGCTGTCGACGCGGATCACGGAGCTGACCCACGAGCACTGGGACGAGTGCCTGCAGCGCGGCAGCTTCGACTATGTGCACGACTTCGCCGGCCGCCTCCCGATGGATGTGGTGTCCGAACTGCTGGGTGTTCCCGTCGCCGACCGGGGCCAGCTGCGCCGGGCCTCGGATCTGCTGGTGCACCGCGAGGAGGGCGTGTTCGATGTGCCGCCGGAAGCGGTCACCGCCTATCTGGAACTGAACACCTACTATCGCGAGCTGCTGGCCGACCGCAAACGGAACCTCGGCGACGACCTGGTGTCGGCCCTCATCGAGGCCGAGATGCCCGACGAGTCAGGCGAACCGACGCGGCTGACGGACGACGAGATCATCGGCTTCATGATCCTTATGATCGTCGCCGGCAATGAGACCACCACCAAGCTGCTGGCCAACGCGATGTACTGGGGATGGCGCAATCCGGACCAGCTGGCGATCCCGCTGGCCGATCCGGCTCGGGCCACCGAGTGGACCGAGGAGACGCTGCGTTACGACAACTCGACGCAGATGCTGCTGCGCCGGGTACTCGAAGACGTCGAGTTCCGCGGCGTGACGATCCCGGCCGGCGATCGGGTGCTGCTGCTCCTGGGATCGGCCAACCGCGATCGTGAAGTCTTCGAAGAGCCCGACGTGTACCGGCTGGGCCGCGACAGCAGCCAGACGATCGTGAGCTTCGGGATGGGCACGCACTTTTGCCTGGGGGCGCATCTCGCGCGACTCGAGGCGAACATCGCTCTGACCGAAATAGCCAAGACGGTCAAGGGATTCGAGATCGATATCGCGGGTGCGCACCGAGTGCACTCGGTGAATGTCCGCGGTTTCGCCGAACTTCCGATGGAGGTCAGTACCCGATGAGCACGACCAAGTTCGAGCCGCACCCGCAGCGGCGTCCGGCGATCATCGCCGGCGCGTCGTCGGGGATCGGCGCCGCGACCGCGGAATTGCTCGGGGCTCAGGGCTTTCCGGTCGCGCTCGGCGCGCGCCGCGTGGACAAGATCGAGGCGCTGGCGGCCAAGATAAATGAGGCCGGCGGTGAGGCGGTGGCGCTGGAACTCGATGTGACCAAGCCCGATTCGGTTGTCCAGTTCGTGAAGTCGGCCGAGGCCGCGCTCGGACCCATCGAGGTGGCGGTATCCGGCGCCGGCGATCTGGCGGCCGGCAAGACCCACGAGATGGACCCGGAAACCTTTGCCGCACAGGTCGATGTGCATCTGATCGGGGCCGAGCGGCTGTACCGAGCGATCGTCCCCGGGATGGTGTCCCGCACCCGCGGCGACTTCGTCTTCATCGGCTCCGATGTGGTCAAGGTTCCGCGCATGCGGCTCGGGCCCTACGTCGCGGCCAAGGCCGGCGTCGAGGCGATGGTGCAGGCCCTGCAGGCCGAGCTGGAGGGCACCGGGGTCCGGGTGTCGACCGTGCGTCCCGGTCAGGTGCTGACCGGGATGGGGATGAACTTCGACCCGGAAACCGTGGGGCCGTTGCTCGACGACTGGCGCAAGTGGGGACACATCCGGCACTCGAATTTCCTGGCGCCGGAGGATCTTGCCGCCGCGGTATCGGCGGTCGTGAACACCCCTCGCGGCAGCCATCTGTCGATGGTGGAAGTGCAGCCGGAGGCCCCCATCGTCACCCCTGATGTCAGCAGTACCGAGGAGAAGAAATGACCACGCTGACCACCCCGCGCCGGGTCTCCGGCGGCGAAGGCGAACACGGCCACCTGGATGAGCTGGCCACCGATCCGATCGGCCTGTTCTGGCGGGTGCGCGAGGAATGCGGCGACGCCGGCATGTTCCAGCTCGCCGATCGGGAAGTGGTGCTGCTCTCCGGTGCCGAGGCGAACGAGCAGTTCTTCCGCGCCGCGGAGGAGGACCTCGACCAGGCCGCCGCGTACCCGTTCATGACGCCGATCTTCGGCGAGGGCGTCGTGTTCGACGCCAGCCCGGAGCGGCGCAGCGAGATGCTGCACAATCAGGCGCTCAAGGGCGCGCACATGAAGCAGCACGCGGTGACCATTCCCGACGAGGTGCAGCGGATCATCGCCGACTGGGGCGACGAGGGCGAGATCGACCTGCTTGAATTCTTCGCCGAGCTGACCATCTACACGTCCTCGAGTTGCCTGGTGGGCAAGAAGTTCCGCGAGCAGCTCGACTCGCGCTTCGCGTCGCTGTATCACGATCTGGAGAAGGGCACCGACCCGATCGCCTACGTCGATGCGCACGCGGACATCGAGAGTTTCCGTCGCCGCGACGCCGCCCGCGCAGGGCTCGTCGAGCTGGTCAGCGAGATCATGCAGACCCGCATCGACAACCCGGCCACCGACGAGGACCGCGATCTCCTGGACATCCTGGTGTCGGTCCGCGACGAGGAAGGCAACCTGCGGTTCAGCGCCGACGTCGTGACCGGCATCTTCATCTCGATGATGTTCGCCGGACATCACACCACCTCGGGTACCGCGGCATGGACGCTCATCGAGCTGCTGCGGCACCCCGACTACCTCGCCGGAATCGTCGCCGAACTCGACGAGTTGTATGCCGACGGAACGGAATACAGCTTCGGCGCGATGCGGCAGATCACCAAGCTGGAGGCCGCTATCAAGGAGGCCCTGCGGCTGCATCCGCCGCTGATCGTGCTGATGCGGGTGGCGCAGAACGACATTGAGATCGGCGATTTCGAGATCCGCAAGGGCCAGACGGTCGCGGTCTCGCCGGCCATCAGCAACCGGCTCGTCGAGGACTTCCCGAACCCGGACGACTTCGAGCCGGAGCGCAACCTGCAGCCGCGGGCCGAGGATCTGGTCAATCGCTGGACCTGGATCCCGTTCGGCGCCGGCCGACACCGCTGCGTCGGCGCGGCATTCGCGATGATGCAGCTCAAGGCGATCTTCTCGGTTCTGTTGCAGGACTATGAATTCGAGCTCGCGCAACCGTCCGACAGCTACCGCAATGACCATTCGAAGATGGTGGTGCAGCTGCAGCAACCCTGTCGGGTGCGCTACCGCAAGCGCGTGAGGAGTTAGCGCAATGATCCGGGTGATAGTCGACTTCGATCTGTGCCAAGGCCACGGCATGTGTGAGCTCGAGGCGCCGGACGTCTTTGCCGCACAACGGGACACCGTCGAGTTGCTGGACAACCCGGTTGATGACTTCCTGCGTCCCGACCTGGAGCGCGCCGTGCGCTTCTGCCCGACCCAAGCTCTGTCGATCGTCCAAGAAGATGACTAACAATAGAGGACCAACACATGTCGTTTGATCGTGCCGAACTGGACGAGATGATCGTCCGGTGGGAGAAGGCCAACGCCGACGTCGAGAAGGCCGGCGACTGGCGGCCGCTCGCCGAGTTCTACACCGAGGACGCCACCTACGGCTGGAACTACGGTCCCACCGAGGAGTTCATGGCCGTGGGTCGCGACGAGATCCGCGATCTGGCGATCGGCCAGGAGATGGACGGACTGGAGGGGTGGACCTACCCGTATCAGAAGTGGGTCGTCGACGAGCGCACCGGCGACATGATCGGCTTCTGGAAGCAGATCTCCGACGCCACCCGCGCCGACGGGTCGCACTACATGGTGAATGGCATCGGCGGCAGCTGGTTCCGCTACGGCGGCAACTTCATGTGGGAATGGCAGCGGGACTTCTTCGACTTCGGCAACGTCACCGCGCTGTTCATGGAGATGATCACCGACGGCGCGTTGAGCGACGGGATGAACATGCGGATCCAGCGGGCGACCAAGGGGCGGCTGCCCGGCTGGTACAAGATCGGTACCGCACCGGTCGAAATCTGGTGAGCATCAAGGGATCTGGAGTGAGCACGATGGGATATAGTGATCTGCCCCGTGAACAGCTCGTCGCGCTGCTGCCCGAGCTGCTGCTCACCGGACATCTCATCGACCGCAGCGGCATGGCCCATGTAATCGGGGCCTACGGTCGCGAAGTCATGACGCAGGTGGCCATCGAGGAGTGGCGAGCAGCGAGCCCGGTCTACACCCGGCGCATCCGCGAGGCGCTGTCCATCACCGAAGACGGCGTCGCGGACATCTTCAAGGCGATGCAGTTCGACATCGGGGCGCCGCCGCAGTTCATGGACTTCCGCTACGGCGTTACCGACCACGACCACGGCGAGTTCGTGCTCGCGCACTGCGGCGCCCTCATCGACGTCGAGCCGATGGGCGACGACTACGTCACCGGCATGTGCCACGACATCGAGGACCCCACCTTCGACGCCACAGCCATCGCGACGAACCGCCGCGCGCGCGTGCGACCGATCCACCGGCCGCCGCGAGTGCCGGCTGACCGCACCCCCCACTGCTCATGGACGGTCACGATCGACCCGGAGATCGAGGAGCTGCCGATCCCGGCATCGGCTGAGCGAATGGCGACGACGGGGGCCGCATCGGTGGTGTTGTCGGCGATCGACCGGTCCGAGGCCGGGCTGGTCGACTATGCGGGGCCGCTGCTGTCGGATCTGCGTGCCGCCGACTGGTCGCGGTCGGCGCTGGTGCGGCTCTGCGAGGAGATGGCTTTGCAGCAGCACCTGCTGGCAATCGGTTTCCGCTGGGGCATCGCCGAGCACGGCGGCGACGATCGGCCGGACATCCTCGCCAAGCAGCTGACGGGTATCGCCGGGTTGTCCGCCGCACGGCTGCGCCAAGCGCTCGGCGCCGATCGGTCGGCGGCCGGATTGGCGGCCGTGCTCGCCGCGCACCCGCTGCTGAACCCGGTGCAGTACACGCATGCGCAGGTCGAGCTGACCGACGACGTCGTGGCCGTGCACCTGCCGTCCCGGTCGGCCGCGACCGATGACGGCGGCTGGCTGTCCGTCGTCGATGCGGAGAATGTCGATGCGCTGAACGCGATCGGGCAGGGCGTCGATCCGACCTGGCGGGTGGCTTCCGCGGCCCGCGGCGACCGCGGTCTGACCATCGAGTTCGGCCGCGGCGAGCCCGCCGATGAGCCTGTCGAGGTCGCGATCACACGGTTTTCGACCGGCGCCGCGTTCGCGTTCGACGACGGGCGAATCCCCTTGGAAATCACTCCGATTCACTGACCTTTCGGCGAGCCGTCGAGGCGACCTCACCGCCGAGGTCTCGATTCGGTGACCGGTGGATACCGCTTCTGCAAGGCTTGCTGACCTGCAAGGGAATTCTTAATGTCGGTTCCTACTCTTGGGCCTGAATGTGCAATCAGTAGGTCTGGAGGGCGGGGTGACCCAGCAGGTGCGGCGGCTGGCCGGCAAGTCGGCGATCGTGGCCGGTTCGAGTCGCGGAGTCGGTTTCGCGGTGGCTCGGGCGATGGCGCGGCACGGTGCCGCGGTGATCGTCAACGGGCGCGATCCGATGGCCGCGAAGGACGCCGCGGATCGGCTGGCCGACGAGGGAGCGCGCGTCATCGCGGTGCCCGGTGACGTCAGCGCGGACGGTGTCGCCGACAGCCTGGTGGCCGCCTGTAAGGCCGAGTTCGGTGGCGTGGATATCGCTGTCAACTGTGCGGGACTCAGCGTGCACTCCGACCAGTCGATTCTGGCGGCATCGATCGGCGACTTCCGTGACAAGCTGGACGCGCATCTGGTCACGACGTTCCAGCTCGCGCGTGCGGTGGCGCCGACGATGGCGGCGCAGCGATCCGGATCGATCGTGCTCAGCAGCTCGCTCGGCTTCCGCGGGACCTACGCCGGCACCGGTGACCCGGCCGCGAACGGCGGTGTGGTGTCGCTTGCCTTCGCGCTGGCGCAGGAGCTGGTGGAGCACGGGGTGCGGGTCAACACCGTGCTGCCGGGCGCGCAGACCGAGGAGACCTCGGGGCAGGAGTACCGGGCGTGGATCGACGGGCTGTATCAGCGGGGGATCGTCGATGACGTCACCCGTGACGGGGCGCTGAACTCGGCACCGCCGGAGTACGCGGCGCAGGTCTACGCGTTCTTGGCCAGTGACCTCGCCAAGGACATCACCAAGGGGCTGTTCGTCGCATCGGGCAACTTCGTCGGGCGGTATCCGTTGTCGGCGCCGATGCTGGTCGCGTACCGCGATTTCGAGCGGACCGAGCCCTACACGCTCGAGGAACTCGCGACGATGGTCCGTCCGGATTGGGACGCACCCTGACCTGCTGAAAACCTGATGTATGCGGCGGCTCGCGGCTCATATCGTCGTCAGGCGCCGTATATGTCATGGCTTCAGTGGCAAAGAAAAACAATCATGCACGCTTGATTTGTTCGGCCGGCCGTGTGAGGCTGATCGGCATGAGTGATGCGACCGGGTTGGTCGATGACATGGTGGCCGAGGGAGAGGCGTTGGACGCGATCGTCGCGCCGCTCACCGACGCCGAGTGGGCCACGCCGACGCCGGCGCCGGGCTGGACGATCGCGCATCAGGTCGGGCATCTGGCCTGGACCGATCGGGTCGCGCTGCTGTCGGCGACCGATCCCGACGGATTCGCGGCCGAGGTCGCGGCGGCAGGAGACGATCCCTTCGGCTTCGTCGACAAGGCGGCCGAAGAAGAGGCGGCGCGACCGCCCGCCGAACTGCTCGCGGACTGGCGCGCCGGCCGCGCGCGACTCGCGGACGCGCTGCGCGCGCACCCGGGTGGCAAGCTGCCGTGGTTCGGCCCGCCGATGTCGGTCGGCTCGATGGCGACTGCTCGCTTGATGGAGACCTGGGCGCACGGCCTCGACGTCGCGGATGCGCTCGGAGTCACGCCCGCCCGCACGGCGCGGCTGCGTTCGGTCGCCCATATCGGGGTGCGCACAAGGGATTTCGCCTACATGGTGAACGGGCTGACCGCGCCCGCCGAGCAATTCCGCGTCGAACTGACCGGCCCCGACGGCGATCTGTGGACCTGGGGCCCGGAGGACGCGGCACAGCGCGTCTCCGGCAGCGCCCTCGATTTCTGCGAGCTGGTGACCCAGCGCCGGGCGCCGGCCGATCTCGACGTCGTCGCGACCGGCCCGGATGCCGAGAAATGGCTGACCATCGCGCAGTGCTTCGCCGGTCCGCCGGGAGAAGGCCGCGCGCCGATCGGGGCGACGTCGTGACCGAGCAGATGATCCGCATCGGCAACTGTTCGGGCTTCTATGGCGATCGCATCAGCGCGGTCGCCGAGATGCTCGACGGCGGCGAACTCGATTACCTCACGGGTGATTACCTGGCCGAGCTCACCATGCTCATCCTCGGTCGCGACCGCATGAAGAGTCCGGATCTGGGCTACGCGAAAACCTTTCTGCGCCAGATGGAGAACTCCATGGGTGCGGCGCTCGACAAGGGCGTCAAGATCGTCGTCAACGCCGGCGGCCTGAACCCGGCAGGCCTTGCGCAGGCGCTGCGCGACCTGTCGGGCAAGCTCGGCGTCGAGGCGCGAATCGCGCATGTCGACGGCGACGACCTCATCGATCGCGCGGCCGAGCTGGGGCTGGGGGCGCCGTTGACCGCCAACGCGTATCTCGGCGGATTCGGTATCGCCCGCGCGCTGGATGCCGGTGCCGACATCGTCGTCACCGGGCGGGTCACCGACGCGTCGCTCGTCGTCGGACCGGCCACCTCACATTTCGGTTGGCAGCCGACCGATCTCGACCGGCTGGCCGGTTCCGTCGTGGCCGGGCACATCATCGAATGCGGCGCGCAGGCCACGGGCGGAAACTACTCGTTCTTCGAAGAGATCGCCGACATGACGCGGCTCGGATTCCCGATCGCGGAGATCGCCGCGGACGGCAGCTCGGTGATCACCAAGCACCCCGGTACAGGCGGGGCGGTCACCGTCGGCACCGTGACCGCGCAACTGCTGTACGAGATCCAGGGCCCGCGCTACTTCGGCCCTGATGTCACGACGCGCATCGACTCGATCCGGCTGGCCCAGCAGGGCGCCGACCGAGTGGAGATCACCGGCGTGCGGGGCGAGGCGCCGCCGCCCGATCTCAAGGTGTCGCTCAATCATCTCGCGGGCTTCCGCAACGAGATGACGATGGTGTTCACCGGCCTGGACATCGAGGCAAAAGCTGCACTGGCACAACGTCAATTGGAAGCGCTGCTCACCGATCGGCCGGCCGATCTGATCTTCCGCCTGGTGCGCACCGATCAGCCCGACGCGCCGACGCAGGAACAGGCTTCGGCGCTGCTGCATTGCGTGGCCAAGGACACCGACCCCAACAAGGTCGGTCGGCAGTTCAGCTCTGCCGTCGTCGAATTGGCGCTGGCGAGCTATCCCGGATTCACGATGACCGCGCCGCCCGGCAACGGGGCGCCGTTCGGCGTCTTCGAGCCCGGCTACGTCGCCGCCGACAAGGTCGAGCACCGGGTCACGTTGCCGGACGGCTCGGTCGAGATCATCCCGCCGAGTCCGGCCCGGGCGACCCTCGACGAGATCGCCGACAGCGCGTCACCCGCTCCCGACGACTGGGGCCCGACCACCCGAATCCCGTTGGGCACCATCGCCGGTGCCCGCAGCGGCGACAAGGGCGGCAACGCCAACATCGGCGTCTGGGTGACATCCGACGGGCGGTATCGCTGGCTCGAGCAGGCGCTGACCGACGACGAGATCCGTCGCATGCTGCCGGAGACCAAGGACCTCACGATCCACCGGTATCCGCTGCCCAACCTGCGGGCGATCAACTTCGTGATCGAGGGCATCCTCGGCCGCGGCGTCGCCGACAACGTGCGTTTCGATCCGCAGGCCAAGGGGCTGGGTGAATGGCTCCGGTCGCGACATATAGATGTGCCGGATTCCCTGCTCGCGCAGTAACCAACACCTCGTATCCCGTTTCGTTCGATCCAAAGCCCACCATGACGAAAGGCGCCCATGCCACTGGAGACACCCGCGTGGACCACCCCGGAACGACAGCAGCTGCGCGCCACGGTGCGCGGATTCGCCGAACGCGAGATCCTGCCGTACCAGGATGATTGGGAACGCGAAGGCCTGTTGCCCCGCGAGCTCCACCGCAAGGCCGCCGAACTCGGCCTGATCGGACTGTCGTACCCCGAATCGGTCGGCGGTGCGGGGGGTGATGTCATCGACTCCTGCATCATGACCGAGGAGCTGGGCTATGCGGGCGCGGCCGGCGGCTTGTTGGCCTCGCTGTTCACCAGCGGAATCGCGTTGCCGCACTTGATCGCCGCGGATGATCCGGCGCAGATCGAGAAGTGGGTCCGGCCGACGATCGAGGGCGAGAAGATCGGTTCCCTGGCGATCACCGAGCCGGGCGGCGGCAGCGATGTAGGGCATCTGACCACCCGCGCCGATCGCGACGGCGACCACTACGTCGTCAACGGGGCCAAGACCTACATCACCTCCGGCGTCCGCGCGGACTTCGTCGTCACCGCGGTGCGCACCGGCGGGCCCGGCGCGGCCGGCGTCTCCCTGCTGGTGATCGAAAAGGGCACACCGGGGTTCGAGGTGACCCGGCGCCTGGACAAGATGGGTTGGCGCTGCAGCGATACCGCCGAGCTGTCGTTCGCCGATGTGCGGGTGCCGGTCGAGAACCTCGTCGGCGCCGAGAACTCCGGCTTCGCCCAGATCGCTCAGGCGTTCGTCACCGAGCGGGTGGCGCTCGCGGTACAGGCCTACGGCCAGGCGCAGCGCTGCCTGGACCTGACGCTCGACTGGGTGCGCACTCGGGAAACCTTTGGCCGGCCGCTGATCTCCCGGCAGCAGGTGCAGAACACCGTCACCGAGATGGCACGTCGCACCGATGTGGCGCGCGTCTACACCCGGGCGGTCGTCGACAAGTACATCGTCGGCGGCGACGATCTGATCGCCGAGGTCTGCTTCGCCAAGAACACCGCCATCGAGGCCGGCGAATGGGTGGCCAACCAGGCCGTCCAGCTGTTCGGCGGGCTCGGATACATGACGGGCACCGAGGTAGAGAGGCAGTACCGCGATATCCGAATTCTCGGAATCGGCGGTGGCACCACCGAGATTCTCACCTCGCTGGCCGCGAAACGATTGGGGTACCAGGCATGACGCTGCTGCGATCGACCGTCGATACCGACGGTGAGGAGTACCAGGCCGCCGCCGCGTCGATGGCGGAGAAGTTGGAAACGATCGCCGCGGAGGCGGCGAAGGCCATCGCAGGCGGCGGCGAGAAGAGCGTCGCGCGGCACCGTAAGCGCGGCAAGATGATTCCGCGCGAGCGGATCGACCTGCTGATCGACGAGGACAGCCCGTTCCTCGAGCTGATGCCGCTCGCGGCCTATGGCTCGCAGTTCCAGGTGGGCGCGTCGGTCGTGGTGGGTATCGGCGTGGTCGAGGGTGTCGAGTGCCTGATCGTCGCCAACGACCCGACCGTCAAGGGCGGCACATCCAACCCGTGGACGCTGCGTAAGGTGCTGCGAGCCAACGAGATCGCCCGACAGAATCGGCTGCCCGTGATCTCGCTGGTCGAATCCGGCGGCGCGGACCTGCCGACGCAGAAAGAGGTCTTCGTACCCGGCGGCGCGATGTTCCGGGACCTGACCCGGCTGTCGGCCGCCGGAATCCCCACGATCGCCATCGTCTTCGGCAACTCGACCGCCGGTGGCGCGTACGTCCCGGGCATGTCCGACCACGTCGTGATGATCGAGGGTCGCTCCAAGGTGTTCCTCGGCGGCCCGCCGCTCGTGAAGATGGCCACCGGCGAAGAGAGCGACGACGAGTCGCTCGGCGGAGCCTCGATGCATGCGCGCACGTCGGGTCTGGCGGACTACTACGCGCACGACGAGGCCGACGCACTGCGGATCGGTCGGCGCGTGGTGGCCCGGCTCAACTGGCGGAAGAAGGGACCGGGTCCGATCGCGGAATCCATTGACCCCGTCTTCGATCCGGAAGAACTGGACGGCATCGTCCCGGGTGACCTGAAGATCCCGTTCGACCCCCGCGAGGTGATCACGCGCATCGTCGACGGCAGCGACTTCGACGAGTTCAAGGCCGAGTACGGCACGTCGTTGTGCACCGGGTGGGCGCGGATCCACGGCTACCCGATCGGCGTCCTGGCCAACGCGCAGGGCGTGCTGTTCAGCGCCGAGTCGCAGAAGGCCACGCAGTTCATCGAGCTGGCCAACCGGAGCAACACGCCACTGCTGTTCCTGCACAACACGACCGGCTACATGGTCGGCAAGGACTACGAGCAGGCGGGCATCATCAAGCACGGCTCGATGATGATCAACGCGGTTTCCAACTCGAAGGTGCCGCATCTGTCGGTGCTCATCGGGGCCAGCTACGGCGCCGGGCACTACGGCATGTGCGGCCGCGCCTACGATCCGCGGTTCCTCTTCACCTGGCCGAGCGCCAAGTCGGCCGTCATGGGGCCCGCGCAGCTGGCGGGTGTGGTGTCCATCGTGTCCCGCGCCGCGGCCGAGGCGCGCGGCCAGCAGGTCGACGAGGAGGCGGACAAGGCGATGCGCGCCATGATCGAGGCGCAGATCGAGGCCGAATCGCTCCCGGCGTTCCTGTCGGGAATGCTCTACGACGACGGCGTGATCGACCCACGGGATACCAGAACCGTGCTCGGGCTGTGCCTTTCGGCGATCGACAACGACGCGGTCGAGGGCACCAGCAACTTCGGCGTCTTCCGGATGTGAGGACAGAACCCATGACTTCTCCTGTAATGATTACTTCCGTACTCGTCGCCAATCGCGGCGAAATCGCGCGGCGCGTCTTCGCCAGCTGTCGCCGGATGGGCATCGCCACCGTCGCCGTCTACTCGGATCCCGATGCCGGGGCGCCGCATGTGACGGAGGCCGATTCGGCCGTGCGATTGCCGGGTGAGACCTCCGCGGAGACCTATCTCGACGGCGCGGCCATCGTCGAGGCGGCCCGCGCCGCCGGGGCCGATGCCATCCATCCCGGCTACGGCTTCCTCTCGGAGAACGCCGATTTCGCGCAGCGCGTGGTCGATGCCGGGCTGACCTGGTTGGGGCCGTCGCCGGACGCGATCACCGCGATGGGCTCGAAGGTCAACGCCAAGGAGATCATGGCGGCGGCCGGCGTCCCGGTCCTCGGTGACCTGGATCCGGAAACCATTACCGCGCAGCAGCTTCCGGTGCTCATCAAGGCCTCGGCCGGCGGCGGTGGTCGTGGCATGCGCATCGTGCGGGAATTGTCGGAGCTGCCCGATCAGGTGGCGGCCGCGCGGCGGGAGGCCGAATCTGCCTTCGGCGATCCGACGGTGTTCTGCGAGCCGTATATCGAAAAGGGCCACCACATCGAGGTGCAGGTGCTCGCCGATACGCACGGCACCGTGTGGGCCGTCGGAGAGCGGGAATGCTCGATCCAGCGGCGCCATCAGAAGGTGATCGAGGAGGCCCCGGCGCCGCTCGTCGAGCGCATCGGATCCGCGCTGCGCGACGAGTTGTACGCGGCGTCCCGGGCGGCGGCGAAGGCGATCGACTACCAGGGCGCCGGCACCGTCGAATTCCTCGCGGACGATGACGGCCGCTTCTATTTCCTCGAGATGAACACGCGTCTGCAGGTGGAGCATCCGGTCACCGAGGAGACGACCGGGCTCGACCTCGTCGCGTGGCAGCTGCAGATCGCCGAGGGCGCCGCGCTCGGCGAGGAACCCGAAGGAACCGAGGGGTATTCGATCGAGGTCCGGCTGTATGCGGAGGATCCGGCCCATGATTACGCCCCGCAGTCGGGGACCGTGCACCGGATCGACATCGCGTCGGATACGCAGTTCGACAAGCTGGGCCGGCCGGGGATCCGCCTCGACTCGGGACTGGTGGACGGACAGGAGATCTCGGTCTTCTACGACCCGATGCTGGCGAAGGTGATCAGCTGGTCGCCGACCCGGCAGCGGGCCGCGGCGATGCTGGCGCGGGCGCTGACCGACGCGCGCATCCATGCGCCGATCACCAACCGGGACATGCTCATCCGGATGCTGCGGCACCCGGAGTTCCTGGCCGGCGACACCGACACCGCCTTCATCGACCGGCATGGCCTGGCCGAACTCTCGCGACCGCTGTTGGACGACGCGGAGATGCGATTGTCCGTGATCGCGTCGGCGCTGGCCGACGCCGCAGCCAATCGCGATGCGGCGAAGGCGCTGTCGGGTCTGCCCGCCGGATGGCGCAATCTGGCCGCGGAATACGCCGTCAAGAAGTTTCGCGCCTCGACGGCGGCGGCCGACGACGAGGCCGCGGAAACCGCTGTCCGATACCGCTTCACCCGCGCCGGCGTGGAGTTGCCGGACGATCCGGATGTCTCTGTCGACAGCGTGACGGCCGATGCGGTCACGCTCACCCGCGACGGCGTGCGCCGGACCATCACGGTCTCGCGGTACGCGGACCGTTCCGGCGAGACGGTCGTGTACACCGACCAGCCGACCGGATCGGCCGTCTGGCACCGGATTCCACGGTTCGTCGACCCGTCGACACTGACCGCGCCGGGCTCGCTGCTGGCGCCGATGCCGGGCAACGTGACGCGGGTCGCGGTGGAGCTGGGACAGCACGTCACCGCGGGCGATCCGCTGCTGTGGCTGGAGGCGATGAAGATGGAGCACACCATCAGCGCGCCGGCCGACGGCGTGGTGACCGAGCTGCCGGTGACCGTGGGCAAGCAGGTGGGCGTCGGCGAGACCCTCGCGGTGATCGCCACGCCCGAACAGACCGACTAACGACAGACGATCAGGAGAGACAATGAGCTTCATCGAGACCCAGGAACGCGCCGAACTCCGCAAGGCCGTGGCCGCGTTGGCTGCCAAATACGGCCAGGAGTACTTCATGGCCTGCGCGCGCGAGGGACGCAAGACCGACGAATTGTGGGCGGAGGCAGGGAAACTAGGTTTCCTCGGCGTGAACCTGCCGGAGGAATACGGCGGTGGCGGCGCCGGCATGTACGAGCTGTCGATCGTCATGGAAGAACTGGCGGCGTCGGGCGTGGGGCTGCTGATGATGGTGGTGTCGCCGGCCATCTGCGGCAACATCATCGCTCGCTTCGGCACCGACGAGCAGAAGCAGAAGTGGATTCCGGGTCTCGCCGACGGCAGCATCACGATGGCCTTCGGCATCACCGAACCGGATGCCGGGTCGAACTCGCACCAGATCACCACGACCGCACGGCGGGACGGCAGCGACTGGATCCTGTCGGGGCAGAAGGTCTTCATCTCCGGCGTCGACCAGGCGCAGGCCGTCCTGATCGTCGGTCGCACCGAGGATGCCAAGACCGGGAAACTGAAGCCCGCCTTGTTCATTCTGCCGACCGACACCCCCGGCTTCGAGTACAAGCAGATCCCGATGGAGCTGATCAACCCGGAGAAGCAGTTCCAGCTCTTCCTCGATGACGTGCGGCTGCCGGCCGACGCGCTGGTCGGGTCGGAGGATGCGGCGCTGTCGCAGCTGTTCGCCGGCCTCAATCCGGAACGCATCATGGCGGCCGCGTCGTCGGTCGGCATGGCGCGCTTCGCGCTCGGCAAGGCCGTCGCATACGTCAACGACCGCACGGTCTGGAAGACGCCGATCGGCGCGCATCAGGCCATCGCGCATCCGTTGGCGCAGGGCAAGATCGAGCTGGAAATGGCCAAGCTGATGATGCAGAAGGCCGCGACGCTCTACGACTCCGGCGATGACTGGGGTGCCGCCGAGCCGGCCAACATGGCCAAGTACGCGGCCGCCGAGGCCGCCGTGAAGCTGGTGGATGCCGCGGTGCATTCGATGGGCGGCAACGGATTGACCACCGAGTACGGACTCGCGCCCATGCTCAACCTCGTGCGGATCGCCCGTATCGCGCCGGTCAGCCGCGAGATGATCCTGAACTTCGTCGCCCAGGCGAGCCTGGGCCTGCCCAAGTCGTACTGAGCGGACGGGGCAGGCAGTGAGCGACGAGATCGTCCACCTGAGAGTCGAATCCGGGGTCGCGACCGTGACCCTGGATTCGCCGAAGAATCGCAACGCCATCTCCTCTCGGCTGGTGACCGAGCTGACCGCGCAGCTGGCGGCGGCCGCGGCGGACCCCGCCGCGCGGCTGGTGGTGCTGACGCACACGGGCGGAACCTTCTGTGCCGGCGCCGATCTCACCGAGGCGATGGCCTCGGGCCAGTCCATCGAGGAGGCGAGCGACAGCCGGACCCGGTCGGCGGTCGACCTGATGCGCACGATCATCGAACTGCCGAAGCCGGTGATCGCCAAGATCGACGGACACGTGCGGGCCGGCGGGATGGGCATCGTCGGCGCCTGCGACATTGCCGTCGCGGGACCGTCCAGCACCTTTGCGCTGACCGAGGCGCGCCTCGGTGTCGCCGCGTCGATCATTTCGCTGACTTTGTTGCCCCGCATGAGTTCTCGCGCGGCGTCGCGCTACTACTTGACAGGCGAGAAGTTCGACGCCGCGACGGCCGAGCGGATCGGGCTGATCACCATCGCCGCCGATGATGCGGATGCAGCCGTCGGTGCGCTGGCCGCCGAGATCCGCCAGGGCTCGCCGCAGGGGCTGGCCGAATCGAAGAAGCTGGTCACCGCGCCGATTCTGCGCGAGTTCGACGCGCACGCGGCCGATCTCGCGGCCCTGTCCGGTCGGCTGTTCCGGTCGGACGAGGCGCGGACCGGCATGCAGGCGTTCCTGTCCAAGCAGTCGCCGCCCTGGGCGACGAGTGCGGACGACTAGCGGCGACATGACCAGTGTCCGCGAGCCGCAACAGGATCGCTCCCGTGCCACCAGGGAGCGATTGCTCGAATGCACCATCGAGTCGTTGGCCAAGGACGGCTGGGCGGCGACGACGGTCGCCGAGGTGGCGAAGCGGGCCGGTGTGTCTCGCGGCGCGGCACAACATCATTTCCCCACTCGCGAGGACCTGATCACCGCCGCCCTGGAGCACATGTTCACCGCGCTCACCGCGGCCGTGGAGCAGACGCACACGCTGCCGACGGGACCCGAACGCATCGAGGCCGCGGTCACCCGCGCGGTCGACTTCTACACCGGAATCCTCTTCAAGGCGGCGCTGCAGGTCTGGGCGGCGGCGCCGTCGGACGAGGCGCTGCGCCGGCGAATCCTGCCGTTGGAGGCCAAGTTCGGCCGCGAGGCGCATCGGGCGACCGTCGCGATGCTCGGTGCCGACGACTCCGACCCGACCGTCCACAGGTTGGTGCAGGCGACACTCGACCTCGCGCGCGGGCTCGGGCTCGCGGACACGCTGTCCGACGACTCGGCCCGGCGCAAGCAGGTGGTGGCGGCGTGGTCGGAGCAGCTGCGAACGGCTTTCGGCGCCAACGAATAGCGACGAATCACCAGGACTAGGGCTAGGCAAGTCCAGGACCGGGGCTTGGGCCGGCCCGGGCGCGGTCGCTATCCGCACGCCCGGGCCGGAGTTCGATCGGCTCAGTTCTCGTGCAGGATGACTCCGCGAATGTTCTTGCCGTCGCGCAGATCCTGATAGCCGTCGTTGACCTGATCGAGCGTGTAGGTCTGGGTGATCAGTTCATCGAGTTTGAGCTGGCCGGAGTCATACAGCCGCAGTAGTTTGACGATGTCGTACTGCGGGTTGGCGGATCCGAACAGGCTGCCCTTGATGGTCTTCTGGTTCAGCGTCAGATCGGTTCCGGACACGTGCACGGTGAGCTTGGTCGGATCGGCCAGACCGGTGATGACCACCGTTCCGCCCTTGCCGACGACCGCGGTCGCGTTCTGCACGACCTCTTCGTCGACCGTGCCCACCAGGATCAGCGCTTGATCGGCGCCTTGGCCCCAGGTGAGCTCGTTGACCTTCGTCGCGGCCTCGGCGGCATCGGCGAAGGCATGCGTCGCACCGAATTTGATCGCGGTGTCGCGCTTGAGAGCCACCGGATCGACGACGACGACATACTTCGCGCCGGACGAGACGGCGCCCTGCACCGCGTTGATTCCGAGGCCGCCGATCCCGTAGATCACGACCGTGTCGCCGGCGCGTACGCCTCCGGCATAGACGGAGGTGCCCCAGCCCGACGGCACCCCGCAGCCGACCAGGACGGCCTTGTCCAGCGGCAGCCAGTCGTCGACCTTCACCACGGAGTGCTGACTGATGGTGGCGCGCTCGGAGAAGGTACCGAGCATGCACATCGCGCCGAAATCCTTTCCACCGGAATGGAAACGGAATGACCCATCGGGCATCGACCCCTCCAGGATCGTGGCGCCCATGTCGCAGAGGTTCTGTCGTCCGGTCGAGCAGTACCGGCAGGTGCCGCAGTTGGGGATGAAGCTGCAGACGACGTGGTCGCCGGGCTTGACCTTGGTGACGCCGGGGCCGACCGCCTCGATGACGCCGGATCCTTCGTGTCCGCCGACGATCGGGTAACGCGGTGGCAGATCACCATCGGTCAGGTGCAGGTCGGAATGGCAGAGCCCGGCCGCGGTGTATTTGATCAGCACCTCGCCTTCGCGCGGCTCGTCCAGGTCGAGTTCAACGATCTCGAACGGCTTTCCCGGCTCGGTGAGTACGGCGGCTTTGGTGGTGAGGGTCATGATTCTCCTTGGGATTCGCGATGATTCGGTGGGATAGTTGGTCGCGCGCGGTCAGAGCGCGATGTTGACGGCCTTGGTCTGGGTGTACAGCTCGATTGCGGAGCCGCCGAGCTCTCGGCCCCAGCCGGATTGCTTGTATCCGCCGAACGGCATGGCGGTGTCGAAGCCGTTGTATTGGTTGACCCACACCGACCCGGCCTTGATCTGTCGCGCCGTCTTGTGGGCCTTGGAAAGATCCTGGGTCCAGATACCGGCCGCCAGGCCGTACTCGGAATCGTTCGCGGCGGCTGCGACTCCGGTATCGGCGTCGAAGGGCAGCGCGGCGACGACAGGACCGAAGATCTCCTCGCGGACGATGGAGAAGCTCGGATCGACGTCGACGAAGACGGTCGGCTCGATGAAGAAACCGGTGTCACCCCAACGCTTTCCGCCGGTGAGTGCCCGGGCGCCGTCGGCGATTCCGGCGGACAGGTAGCCCGAGACCCGGTTGAACTGCTCCTGGCTCACCAGCGGCCCCAGTTCGGTGGCGGGATCAAGCCCCGGACCGATCTTCGCCTGCGAGGCGGCCTCGGCGACCGCCGCCGTGAAGTCGTCGAAGATCGGGCGTTCCACGAACAGTCGCGTGCCGGCGACACAGCACTGTCCATGGTTGAACATCCACGCCGCGACCGAGCCTGCGACAGCCTTCTCGAAATCGGCGTCGGCGAAGACGATGTTGGGCGACTTGCCACCCAATTCCAGGGACACCTTCTTGAGGTTCCCCTTCGCGGCGTCCACGATCTTCTTGCCGACCTCGGTCGAGCCGGTGAACGCGATCTTGTCGACGTCCTCGTGAGCGGCCAACGCGGCGCCGGCCTCGCCGAAGCCGGTGACGATGTTGACGACGCCGGGCGGGAACCCGACTTCCTCGAAGATCTCGCCCAGCAGCAGCGCGGTCAGCGGGGTTTGTTCGGCGGGCTTGAGGATGACGGTATTACCGGCGGCCAGGGCCGGCGCCAGCTTGAAGGCGGCCATCAGCAGCGGAAAGTTCCACGGCACGATGAGTCCGCAGACGCCGACCGGTTCGCGCAGCGTGTACGCGTGGAACTCGCCGCCCGGGACGAAGGGCATCGAGACGTCGACGGTGGTGCCGGTGATCTTGGTCGCCAGGCCGGCGTTGTATCGGAAGATGTCGGCCGACCAGGCGGTGTCGACGGCGGTGGCAATGGTGGCGGCCTTGCCGTTGTCGAGCGCCTCGAGTTGGCCGAATTCTGCGGCACGCTCGGTCAGCAGATCTCCGACCTTCCACAGCATGCGTTCGCGCTCATTGGGTTTCATCCGTGGCCACGGCCCGTGGTCGAAGGCCTCGCGCGCGGCGCGGACGGCGCGGTCGACGTCCGGCGAGTCGCCGTGGGCCACCGACGTGACGACGTTGCCGGTCGCCGGATCGAGGGTCTCGAAGGTACGTCCCGACTGCGCCCACACCCACTCACCGCCGATCAGCATCGGACGGTCGCGAGAGACGAAATCGCGGACACGGTGCAGCAGATCGGTGGCAACAGCGGTCATGAAGTACTCCTGGCTGAGTGAATCGACAGTGATCCGGGTCACGCGGTGGACCCACTTCATTTGTGCCACTGTCTGCACCGGCCGCCGTGTGCAGAATCTGAACAATGCGCCGTACACCTGGGACTCCGGTACGGCCGGTCGTCAGACGTCGAGTGCGTGCATCCGCGAATAGAGCGTGGTGCGACTGATTCCGAGTTCGCGTGCCGCATGGACCTTGTTGCCGCCGGCACGGTCGAGTGCCTTGATGATCGCTGCACGCTCGGCCTGTTCGCGGCCGGACAGGTGCGCGACCCGGCTCGTCGTGCGATAGGCGGCAGGCAGATCCGCCGCCTCGATCACGCGGCTCGCGCGTGCGCGCGTGGTGCGCACCGCTTCGCGCAATACCGCATGCAGCTCAACGAAATTGCCCGGCCAATCCTGGGAGAGCAATGCGTCGGTGGCAGCACCCGACAGGGTGACGTCGTCATCATGGCGGGCCAGCGCCGCCGCGGCGAGCGCGCCGAGGTCGGCGCTCCGGTGGCGCAGCGGAGCGAGCTCGAGCCCCGATGTGCATCTCGCCAGCAACGCGCCGATCTCGCTGCCGGCTCGGTCTCGGGGCCCGCTGACAACGATGATCGGGGCGTCGGACGTGGCCGTTGCGATGGCCGATGCGAGCAATGTGATCGACCGGTCGTCAAGCAGGTCTGCCCCGTCGATGATCAGCGGAACGCCGCGGTCGCGGGAGTCGGTCACGCGTGCCGGGATGTCAGGGATGGCACCGGCGATGAGGTCGCCGGCGACGTCGACGACGACCGGCGGGGAACCGGGGTAGTCGGCGGCGGCCGCGAGAGCGTGAGTGGTGCGGCCGGTTCCGGGCTCACCGGTGATGGACAGGCTGCTGTGCACCGTGGCCGACGCAGCGGACACGACGGGAATCGCCATCGGACCATCCGCGGGCCGCAAGCGGAACAGCGCCGCGCCGCGCACCCCGACGACCGGTTCGACTCTGATCTCGACCGGTACCCCGGAGACGAGGGTCAGCGGGACGACGCGGGCCCGTTGGTGCGGATCGCCGGCCAGAGCCCGCAGCGCTCCGACGTCGGTCGGCGACAGCAGACTCGCGGCCATCGCGTTGGTCAGCTGCAGATCGTCGCCTATGGCGGCGACGCCGATATCCCGTCGCCCCGCCGCGCGCTGAAACGCATCCAGCACGCGTCGCTGGTGGGCGCGCGAGCGGTCCAGCAGGCGGTCCGCGATGCCCGTCACCAGCTCGTTCACCAGCGGTACCGCCAGCGGGTTGATGCGGTCCGCGACCTCCGTCATGCAGATGATGCCGGCGAGCCGCCGCGTCGCCGGGTGGATGATCGGTTGGCCGAAACAGCTCACCGACTTGAGTTGCTCGAGGTAATGCTCGGAGCTGTTGATGGCGATGCCCCCGCGGGTCTCGGCCGGAGTGCCGAGAGCGTTGGTGCCGACAGCGTCCTCGGCGAACGGAACACCCGGAGCGGCGCCGATCCGGTCCAGGGCGCGCTCGACGGTGGTGCCGAACGCCACCCGCGAGACCATGCGGCATTCATGATCGACCAGCAGCAGGGAGACATCGGTGCCGGACAGCCGCGTGGCCGCCTCGTCCAATACCGGGCGGGCGGCGTCGAGCAACGGATCGGCCGAGGAGACGTCCACCGGCTCGGCGGACAGGGTGTCGCCCGGACGGACTCCGGACAACGCGGAACGCCGCCACGAGTACTCGATGACCGGGCGCTGCGGAACGTGTTCGGTGTCGGACGCGGAGAACCTGATGTTCTCAACGTTGCACAGATCGCCGACGACCGATCATGTTTGTCGTAATTCGTTGGTGCACAGCCTGATCCGGATCGATCGGTCGACCGATGGCGACCATACGTCCGGCGATCAGCTGCCGAAGGCGTTGCGGACCGGTGCGGCCATGATGTTCATCGTGACGTCGCCTTGGCACGGGCCGCTGTCGATGACCGTGGTCCAGACGCCGCGCATGGTGCCGTCGGGCTGCGGCGTGTAGTACGCATCCGAATGCGCCGGCGCGTAGACCTTGGGCACGCCGGCGCCCATGTAGCAATCCCACTGCCAATCGAAATGCTCCACCCAGCTATGGCCGTCCCAGTGGTACTTGGGCGGACGGGGGATGGTCTGGTTCGCGGCGGGCGGCCCCGCGACCACCGTCGCGATGCAGGTGCCGGTCGTGCAGGACGTCTGGAACGTGTACACGTCGGAGAAGTCCGGCTCATGCTGGCGAGCCGCGAGGCTGGTGCCCGTCTTGGACGCCGCATACCGGGTGAGCCGATAGTCGCCGTTCCACTGCGCGTTGGCCGCCGAGGCGGGAGCGAGGCCGACAGTACTGCCGGCGACGATCGCGAGTGCCAGCGCGGCTGAGCAGGACGCAGCGATCCGGGCGAAATTCTGCATGGAGGTATTCCACCACTGCAGACCGCCCGATGTACAAATTTCTTTACATACGGCGGCGGAGTCGCAGGATGTTGTCCGTGCGTTCGCACGGGTTGCCATCGGGATCGGACATGGAGACCGTGTCGACGGCATCCACCTCCACGGTCCAGACGTCTCGGTCCAGGTTCAGGTCGGCGAGCACGTCGGCCGTGGTCGGCAAGGAGACATCGTGCAGTCCCTCCTCATGCCAGCGACGCTGCACCCACTCGGGCATGCCCTGGTGGCCGATGATGATCAGCACTCCACCCGGGCGCACCGCGTCGGCCGCGCGGCGCAGCGCCGTGATGCGCTCCAGCTTCACCGGCGAGTGCAGGTAGCTGGCGCTGATCAGGTCCCACTCGCCGGCGGGGAAGTCCGTGCTGACGTTGCATTGCTGCCAGCGCACGCGATCGGCGGCGGACGACCTCGATGCGGCGGCCCGGGCGTGCCGAAGGGCGGCCTCGGCCAGGTCGATGCCGAGCGTCTGCCAGCCCTGTTCGGCGAGCCAGACGGCGTCCGCGCCGCTGCCGCAGCCGATGTCGAGAGCAGTCGCGCCGGGTGCGGGCGGCGAGGGAGCGTGGTCGACCAGCAGCTGGTTGGGCTTGCCGGTCCAGGGATGGTCGTCGCCGCCGTAGAACTCTTCCCAATGCTCGGCGGGATCGGCGTCGGGGGAGACCTGGCGGGATGAGGTGGGCGGGTGATCGTGGGCCATGCGGTCGAGCGTGCCCCTCGCCGACGCCGCCTGGCAAGCTGCGTTGCCGAAACGGCAATTCGAGCCCCAGGCGGTCTGCCGCGAAGCCGGGCTCGGCGCTGGTAGCGGGCGATTTTGACCGAGCTCAGACCGGCCGGTAGAGTGGTCTCCCGGTGTCCGGCGCACGCTGGGCATGTTTGCATGCTTGCGTCACGGCGCTGATCTGCGGATTAGCTGCGTGACACCGGTGAGAAACACGCTACAGACATGTAGTCCGCGAATGGGTGTACGACACACCCGACCGCGGGGTGGTGGATGTAGCGCTGACCAGTCCATACGGGCTGGTGGGGCGAGTTGTGGAAGAGATTGAGATCCGACGCTTGCGTCGTCGATCACTTGCCCGGAGCAGCAACCACGACAACTACACAGTTCAACAGGAAGAAAGAACTTAAGTGCCAACTATTCAGCAGCTGGTCCGCAAGGGCCGCCACGACAAGGCCGCGAAGCTCAAGACCGCGGCCCTCAAGGGCAGCCCGCAGCGCCGCGGTGTGTGCACCCGCGTGTACACCACCACTCCAAAGAAGCCGAACTCCGCACTGCGGAAGGTCGCTCGTGTCCGTCTGACCAGCTCGGTCGAGGTCACCGCCTACATCCCCGGTGAGGGTCACAACCTGCAGGAGCACTCGATGGTGCTCGTCCGCGGCGGTCGTGTGAAGGACCTCCCGGGTGTGCGTTACAAGGTCATCCGTGGCTCGCTCGACACCCAGGGTGTCAAGGGCCGCAAGCAGGCTCGCAGCAAGTACGGCGCGAAGAAGGAGAAGGGCTGATGCCACGTAAGGGACCGGCCCCGAAGCGGCCTCTCATCAACGATCCGGTCTACGGTTCGCCGCTGGTGACCCAGCTCGTCAACAAGATCCTGCTGGACGGCAAGAAGTCGACCGCCGAGCGCATCGTCTACGGCGCCCTGGAGCAGGCTCGCGAGAAGACCGGCACCGACCCGGTCATCACGCTCAAGCGTGCCCTCGACAACGTCAAGCCCGCTCTCGAGGTGAAGAGCCGCCGCGTCGGTGGTGCCACCTACCAGGTGCCGGTCGAGGTCAAGCCGAACCGCGCCAACACCCTCGCCCTGCGCTGGCTGGTCACGTTCAGCCGGCAGCGTCGCGAGAAGACCATGATCGATCGCCTGGCCAACGAGTTGCTGGACGCCAGCAACGGCCTCGGTGCGTCGGTCAAGCGTCGCGAGGACACCCACAAGATGGCCGAAGCCAACAAGGCCTTCGCCCACTACCGCTGGTAATCCAACCCCCATACTCATCTGCTCCGTCCAGTCGGGGCACCCTTTCGGAGAGAAGGAATTCGTGGCACAGGAAGTGCTCAGCGACCTCAACAAGGTCCGCAACATCGGCATCATGGCCCACATCGACGCCGGTAAGACCACCACTACCGAGCGGATCCTCTACTACACCGGTGTCAACTACAAGATCGGTGAGACCCACGACGGTGCATCGACCACCGACTGGATGGAGCAGGAGAAAGAGCGGGGTATCACCATCACCTCGGCGGCGGTGACCTGCTTCTGGAACAAGAACCAGATCAACATCATCGACACGCCGGGTCACGTCGACTTCACCGTCGAGGTCGAGCGCAGCCTGCGAGTCCTCGACGGCGCGGTTGCCGTGTTCGACGGCAAGGAAGGCGTCGA
Organism: Jongsikchunia kroppenstedtii DSM 45133; assembly: GCF_000380485.1. Taxonomy (GTDB): domain Bacteria; phylum Actinomycetota; class Actinomycetes; order Mycobacteriales; family Mycobacteriaceae; genus Jongsikchunia; species Jongsikchunia kroppenstedtii. The sequence continues at coordinate 191,725 of NZ_AQYG01000044.1, forward strand.
GCCGCAGTCCGAGCAGGTCTGGCGGCAGGCCGACAAGTACGACGTCCCGCGTATCTGCTTCGTCAACAAGATGGACAAGCTGGGCGCCGACTTCTACTTCACCGTGCAGACGATCATCGATCGCCTGGGCGCCAAGCCGCTGGTGCTGCAGCTCCCGATCGGCGCCGAGGATGCCTTCGACGGCGTCGTCGACCTGATCGAGCAGAAGGCCATCACCTGGCGGGGCACCGTCGAGATCGGCGCCGAGCCGACCATCGAGGAGATCCCGGCCGACCTGGTCGACAAGGCCGCCGAGTACCGCGAGAAGCTGCTCGAGACGGTTGCCGAGTCGGACGAGGTGCTGATGGAGAAGTACTTCGGCGGCGAAGAGCTCACTGCCGAGGAGATCAAGGGCGCGATCCGTAAGCTGACGGTCGCGCAGGAGATCTACCCGATCCTGTGCGGTAGCGCGTTCAAGAACAAGGGTGTCCAGCCGATGCTGGACGCGGTCATCGACTACCTGCCGTCGCCGCTGGACGTTCCGTCGGTGTCGGGCCACGCGGTCGGCAACGAGGAAGAGATCCTCGAGCGCAAGCCGTCGGCCGACGAGCCGTTCAGCGCGCTGGCGTTCAAGATCGCCGTGCACCCGTTCTTCGGCAAGCTGACCTTCGTGCGCGTCTACTCGGGCAAGCTCGATCCGGGCACCCAGGTCCTCAACGCGACCAAGGGCAAGAAAGAGCGGATCGGCAAGCTCTTCCAGATGCATGCCAACAAGGAGATGCCGGTCGACAACGCGGTTGCCGGCCACATCTACGCGATGATCGGCCTCAAGGACACCACCACCGGTGACACCCTGTGCGACCCGAACGCGCCGATCGTCCTGGAATCGATGAGTTTCCCGGACCCGGTCATCAACGTCTCGATCGAGCCGAAGACCAAGTCGGACCAGGAGAAGCTGGGCGTCGCGATCCAGAAGCTTGCCGAAGAGGACCCGACCTTCTCGGTGAAGCTCGACGAGGAGACCGGTCAGACCGTCATCGGCGGCATGGGCGAGCTCCACCTCGACGTGCTGGTCGACCGCATGAAGCGCGAGTTCAAGGTCGAGGCCAACGTCGGCAAGCCGCAGGTCGCGTACCGCGAGACCATCCGCAAGACGGTCGAGAAGCATGACTACACCCACAAGAAGCAGACGGGTGGCTCGGGCCAGTTCGCCAAGGTGATCATCAAGCTGGAGCCACTGGTCGACGCCGAGGACGGCGCGACCTACGAGTTCGAGAATGCGGTCACCGGTGGTCGCGTGCCGCGCGAGTACATCCCGTCGGTGGATGCCGGTGCGCAGGACGCGATGCAGTACGGCGTGCTGGCCGGCTACCCGCTGGTAAACATCAAGGTGACGCTGCTCGACGGTCAGTACCACGACGTCGACTCGTCGGAAATGGCCTTCAAGATCGCCGGTTCGCAGGCGCTCAAGGAGGCTGCCAAGATGGCCGGTCCGGTGATCCTCGAGCCCATCATGGCTGTCGAGGTCATCACGCCCGAGGACTACATGGGCGATGTGATCGGCGACCTGAACTCCCGCCGTGGCCAGATCCAGGCCATGGAGGAGCGCAGCGGTGCGCGTGTCGTCAAGGCGCAGGTGCCGCTGTCGGAGATGTTCGGCTACATCGGAGACCTGCGGTCGAAGACTCAGGGCCGGGCCAACTACTCCATGGTGTTCGACTCGTACGCCGAGGTTCCGGCTAACGTGTCGAAGGAGATCATTGCGAAGGCGACCGGCGAGTAATTCGCTGCGACCCTACGCGGGGAACCATGCGGTCACGGCCGCAACCAATTAACAGAAAACCCTTGTAGCTGAGAAGGACTCAGCCGCAACAACAGTCCAGGAGGACATCAAGTGGCGAAGGCGAAGTTCGAGCGGACCAAGCCGCACGTGAACATCGGCACCATCGGTCACGTCGACCACGGCAAGACCACCCTGACCGCGGCGATCACCAAGGTTCTGCACGACAAGTACCCGGACCTGAACGAGAGCTTCGCGTTCGATCAGATCGACAAGGCGCCGGAGGAGAAGGCTCGTGGTATCACGATCAACATCTCCCACGTCGAGTACCAGACCGAGAAGCGTCACTACGCGCACGTCGACGCCCCCGGTCACGCCGACTACATCAAGAACATGATCACCGGTGCTGCCCAGATGGACGGCGCGATCCTCGTGGTCGCCGCCACCGACGGCCCGATGCCGCAGACCCGTGAGCACGTGCTGCTCGCGCGTCAGGTCGGCGTGCCGTACATCCTGGTCGCGCTGAACAAGGCCGACATGGTCGACGACGAAGAGATCATCGAGCTGGTCGAGATGGAGGTCCGCGAACTGCTGGCCGCCCAGGACTTCGACGAGGACGCTCCGGTCATCAAGGTCTCGGCTCTGAAGGCGCTCGAGGGCGACGAGAAGTGGGCCGAGTCGGTTGCCGAGCTCATGGCTGCCGTCGACGAGAGCATCCCGGACCCGGTCCGCGAGACCGACAAGCCGTTCCTGATGCCGGTCGAGGACGTCTTCACGATCACCGGTCGTGGCACCGTCGTCACCGGTCGTGTCGAGCGCGGCGAGGTCAACGTCAACGAGGAAGTCGAGATCGTCGGCATCCGCGAGAAGGCGCAGAAGACCACCGTCACCGGTATCGAGATGTTCCACAAGCTGCTCGACTCGGCTCAGGCCGGCGACAACGCCGGTCTGCTGCTGCGCGGCCTCAAGCGTGAGGACGTCGAGCGTGGACAGGTCATCATCAAGCCGGGCACCACGACTCCGCACACGGAGTTCGAGGGCCAGGCGTACATCCTGTCGAAGGACGAGGGCGGCCGTCACACCCCGTTCTTCAACAACTACCGTCCGCAGTTCTACTTCCGCACCACGGACGTGACCGGCGTCGTGACCCTCCCCGAGGGCACCGAGATGGTCATGCCGGGCGACAACACCGAGATGAGCGTCGTGCTCATCCAGCCGGTTGCCATGGACGAGGGCCTGCGCTTCGCTATCCGCGAGGGTGGCCGCACCGTTGGTGCCGGTCGCGTCACGAAGATCATCAAGTGATTCGGTCCGGCGCTAGCCGGATCTGATCGCTGGGCCAGAAGGCGCCCGATCCCGAGAGGGGTCGGGCGCTTTCTGCGTTTCATCGAAATGCACGAAAGAAACATTGCGATGATCTTGTGTCAGCGATTCGTTCGCCGTATTCTCGGTACAATCCCCGGGATCGGGGTTGAGCACTGGAGGCCCGAGCACCCATGACCGTGACAGAGCGTGTCGAGTCCGTCGCTGACCAACCATTGATCCCGACGATGGGGTTGCTGGGCGGACTGAAGTTCTTCGGCCAGATGGCCGCGGGGAAGGCTCCGGGTGAAGCGTTCGGGGCGATGAATCGTCGCACGGGCGCCGACATGATGCGGATTCCGTTGGGATTCACCGATGTTGTCTTCGCCTCGGGCCCGGAGGTGGCCAATACGATCGCGCTCAACAAGGCGCAGGACTTCTCCGCGGAGCCGGCCTGGAACTTCACTCTGACGGGCCAGTTCCGGAAAGCGCTGCTGCAGAAGGAGTTCGCGGAGCATCGGCATGATCGCCTGCTCATCCAGCAGTCGCTCACCCCGAAGAAGCTCGACGAGTACCTGGTCGGCTTGGAGCCGAAGATCCGCGCTGCCGTGATGCAGTGCCCGGTCGGCGACGAGGTGGACCTGCGACGGCTGTTCAAGCGGGTCACGATGACGGTGGCCTTGGAAGTGTTTGCCGGCGTAAAGCTTTCGGAGGCCGAGGTCTTCCGGATCGGCAAGGCGTTCGATGATCTGGTGACGGCGAACCGGTTCGTCCGCCAGGCGCGCGCACGACGCTACATCAGGCGGACGGTTCGGTCGTGGATCCCGGTCAAGCGGGCGCATCCGGGCGATGACCTGATGTCGCATCTGTGCCAGGCCGAGTCGGTGGACGGCGACAAGTTCACCGACGACGAGGTCATGCACCACATGATCTTCTTTCTCTTCGCGGCCCACGACACGTCGACGATCACCATGACGAACATGGCGTACTACATCGGCCTCAATCGCAAGTGGCAGACGCTGGCCCGCGAAGAAGCGTTGGCGCTCGGGCCCGAGCTGACCATGGCCGACATCAAAGAGCTGAAGATGCTCGACATGATCATGAAGGAGACGCTCCGCTTCCGGACGCCGGTTCCGCTGTTGCAGCGCAGCGCGATTCGCGAGACGTCGCTGCAGGGCTACCGGGTGCGCAAGAACACCTTCATCTCCACCTGGACCTGGGCGCACCACACCAACCCGGAGGTCTGGGATACGCCGACCCGGTTCGATCCGGAGCGGTTCACCCCGGAGCGGCATGAGGACAAGGCTCATCGGGGCCAGTGGATGCCGTTCGGCGGGGGAGCGCACAAATGCATCGGCATGTATTTCGCGCGGATGGAGATCTTCACGCTCTTCCACACGCTGCTGCGGGAGTTCGAGTGGTCCGTGGAAGATGACTACGTATTGCCGACGATGGCGAACTCGCTCGCGATGTCGAACGGGTTCCCGGCGCGGGTATGGCGGCGTGATCCGAGCATTCCAGAACGCCCGGCGTCCGAGGAGCCGGAGATCGAGATTCGTTGGGGCACAGCACCGAATGTTCTCCGCAAGGTCCGCGCTCTGCGTGAGCACCGGGTCCCCGTCGGCCACTGAGCCCGCCGCTTCGGCGGCTTGATGTACGCGAGTTCTAGCTAGGGCGTGTCTCCTAATAGGCGTGTCCAGCGGAGGCATGCCTGTAGGACCACGGCGGCTCGGTAGGTGATGGCGAGTTTGTCGTAGCGGGTGGCCAGGGCGCGCCACTGCTTGGTGTCGTTGAAGGAACGCTCAATAACGTTGCGGCCCTTGTAAAGGACTGCATCGAAAGCAGGAGGCCGCCCACCGGTGGAGCCTTTGCGTTTGCGGGCGTCGGTCTCGGTGCTCTTCTGCGGGATAACGGTCTTGATGCCGCGGCCAGCGAGCATCCGCCGGTTCACCCCGTTGGTGTAGGCCCGATCGGCGATC
>NZ_AQYG01000045.1 GCF_000380485.1 Jongsikchunia kroppenstedtii DSM 45133
CCTACCGAGCCGCCGTGGTCCTACAGGCATGCCTCCGCTGGACACGCCTATTAGGAGACACGCCCTAGCTGAAGTAGTCGTCTACACCGCCCGTCGGGCGGACCAGCCGTTCGATCAGCGGACTCTTCGGCTCCGCCAGCACCCGGCGGGTGGGTCCGCTGTCGATGATGCGGCCGTGTTCGACCACGGCAGCGGTGGCGGACAGGACCGCGGCATCCGCCAGATCATGCGTCACCAGAACGCAGGTCTGGTCGACCAGCAAGTCGCGCAGCAGGACCCGCATCCGATCGGCGATGTCGACGTCGAGCGCGGCGAAGGGTTCGTCCAGCAGCAGCAGCCGCGGATGCGTTGCCAGCGCCCGTGCCAGTGCGACCCGGGCGGCCTGGCCGCCCGACAACTCGGCGGGCCGTCGATCGGCCAGGCCGGCCACGTCGACCCGCTCCATCCACTCGTCGACCCGACGAGCCACCTCGTCGCGGCCGAGTCTCAATGCGGCCGGGCCGAATCCGACGTTGTGACGGACATTCAGATGCGGGAACAGCGTCGGCTGTTGCGTCAGCAGCACCACGCCGCGACGATGCGGCGGAACCGAGTGGGCCGCATCGAACAGCACGTCATCGCCCAGTTCGATGCGGCCGGCATCCGGATCCGTCAGTCCGGCAAGCAGGTTGAGGATCGTCGATTTGCCGGCGCCGTTCGAACCGAGCAAGGACAGCGTATGCCCGGCCGCCACGTCGAGGGCCACCTCGATATCCGGGGTCCGCAGCCGCAGCTGCGCGCGCAGGGCCGTCAAATCACCAGGCTCCGTTGCCGATTCGACTCTCGTGCATGCACCGCGATCACCACGACGAGCGCCACCACCACCAGCAGCACCGACATCGGCAGCGCGTGCGCCGGATCGTCGATCTGGTCGACATAGATCGCCAGCGGCGCCGTCTGGGTGACCCCCGGAAGATTGCCGGCAAAGGTGATCGTGGCACCGAATTCGCCGAGCGCCCTGGCGAAAGCCAGCACGGTCCCCGACGCGAGGGCCGGGCCGATCAGCGGCAACGTCACCCGGCCCAGGGTACGAGCCGGTGACGCGCCGAGCGTCGCCGCCACCCGGTCGTAGCGGTCGCCGACGGTGCGCAGCGCACTCTCGACGGTGATAACCACGAATGGCAACGACACGAACAGCTGCGCCAGCACCACGGCCGTCGTACTGAAGGCGATGTCGATTCCCCAGGCGTGCAATTGTTTTCCGAGCATCCCCTGCCGCCCGAAGACATACAGCAGCGCCAGACCGCCGACCACCGGCGGCAGCACCAACGGCAGCAGGACGATCGCGCGCGCAACTCGAAGTATCCGGGAACGATTGTGGGCGAACACGATCGCCAGTGGGACTCCCAGGACCAGACATCCGACCGTGCTCAACGCGGCCGTGCGCAGGCTCAGCCCCAGCGCCGTCAACGCGTCATGGGATGTGATCGACGACCAGAAACTCCCCCAGGGCGTCTTCACCAGGATCGCCACCAGCGGCAGCAGGACCACTGTAATACCCAGGGCGGCCGGTAGGTACAGCCAACGGGGGACGGCCCTCACCGGCGCAACCTTGCTGCCACCTGGGCTGTCACGCGGGCCCGAATCCGAACTGTCCCAGCACTTCCTGTCCGGTCTGCCCGCGCACGAGATCGACGAATGCGGTTGCGTCGGCCTCGTGCTTGGTGCCGGCCACCACCGCGATCGGGTAGTGGTTCACCACACCACCGAACGCGGGATCGCTGACGGTGTCCACTTGCCGGGCGGCCGTCTCGGCATCGGTGACGTACACGATCCCGGCATCCGCCTGCCCGGTGCGCACCTTGGTGAGAACACCCGTCACGGACGTCTCCTGGCTGACCGGCGCAATGGTGACACCCGCCTGCTGTTCCGCCTTCAGGCTGGCCGCACCGCACGGGACCGGTGGTGCGCACAGAACAGTCGTGATCCCGGGCTTGGTGAGGTCGGCGAGTGATGCGATGTGCTTCGGATTCCCTTCGGCCGTGACGATCGTCAGCGTGTTCGTCGCGAAGTCCCCACGATCGGCGGCCTCGGTTCCCAGCGCATCCATCGTCTTCGTGTCGGCCGTGGCGATCACGTCGGCGGTGGCCCCCTGTTTGATCCGGGTGACCAAGGCGTTGGAGCCGTCGTAGCTGATATTCACCGTGACGCCCGGGTGCTGCTGCTCGTATGCATCCTTGAGCTTCTCAAAGGAATCCTTCAACGATGCCGCGGCGAACACCGTCAGCGTCGTCTTGTCGTTGTCGCTCCCGTCGGAGCACGCGGCTACCGAACCCGCCGCGCAGATCCCCGCGACGACCGCGACCGTTCCCTTGGTGTACCAGTTCATCACGCGGGCCCTCTCAGCAGCCGATTTCGCCTTCGATGATGCTATCGGCTGCTGCCGGATCCGGCCTGATGTGCGGCCGGTTCGCAATCGAGTTCGCGATCGACCGATGAGTTTGAGCGACAGGTCTTGTCTGTACTCATGTCCGCTTTCCCGATGGCGCGTTCACCGCGCGCACTGTCAGAAAAGAGCTTGCGAACATGTCCGACTTGCCAGCTACCTTGGAACACATGACCGCACCGGCCCCATCACCTCCGCACCCGGCTTCCGGCCCAGACATCGCCATCGAGGCCATCGGTCTGGTGAAGCGATTCGGCGAGCAGACCGCCGTCGATGACGTCAGTTTCGCGGTTCCGCAGGGCACCGTGCTGGGACTGCTCGGTCCGAACGGCGCCGGCAAGACCACCATCGTGCGGATGATGACCACGCTGACCAAGCCGACGGCCGGCACCGCGACCATCGCCGGCTACGACGTGCTCAAGGATCCCGACGCGGTGCGCCGCAACATGGGGGTCACCGGCCAGGCCGCAACCGTGGACGAGCTGCTGACCGGCCGCGAGAACCTCCGGATGATCGGCGGCCTGTACGGCATCGGCCGCCGTGAATTGAAGTCGGTCGGCGAACGACTCCTCGAGCAGTTCTCGTTGGCGGACGCCGGCGACAAAGTGGTCAAGTCCTACTCGGGCGGCATGCGCCGCCGGCTCGACCTGGCCGTCAGCCTGCTCGCCGCCCCGCCGGTGCTGTTCCTCGACGAGCCGACCACCGGCCTCGACCCGCGCAGCCGCAACGAACTCTGGGACGTGCTGCGCGACCTCGTCCGCGACGGCACCACCCTGCTGCTGACGACGCAGTACCTGGAGGAGGCCGACCAGCTGGCCGACGACATCGTCGTCATCGATCGAGGCAAGATCATCGCGGCCGGCACCCCGCTGCAGCTCAAGGAGCAGGCGGGCCAGGCGGCACTGGTGGTCACGGTGTCGCACGCCGGCGATATCGCCGAATCCGCGCGGCTGCTTCGCGATCTACGCGGTGAGGTCTACGTCGAGGACTCCGCGCGGCGGCTGACCGCACCGGCCGACGGCATCGCCGATCTCACCAAGATCGCTGGTGTCTTCGAACGCAGCGGGATCGCGGTCGACGACATTGGACTCTCCCGCCCCAGCCTGGACGATGTGTTCCTGTCGCTCACGGGCCACCGCGCCGAGGACGCAGCCGACCCCGACTCCGACGACAGCGATGCCGACACCGATAATTCCGACTCCGAGAAGGAGGCCTCGCGATGAGCGTCGCCATCGAGACCACCGCGGCCACCGGGACGTCCCGACGACCCACGATCACCGACACCACCCTGTTGCAGCAGTCGCTGATCATGGTGAAGCGCAACCTGATTCACACCAAGCGCATGCCCGAGATGCTTTCGGACGTCACCATTCAGCCGATCATGTTCGTGCTGTTGTTCGCGTATGTGTTCGGCGCGTCGATCTCGCCGGCGCCGGGCTACGGCTACAAGGAATGGCTGCTGCCCGGCATCATGGCGCAGACGATCACCTTCGCGTCGTTCGTCGTCGCCACCGGCATCACCGCCGACCTGGACAAGGGCATCATCGATCGATTCCGGTCGCTTCCGATCGCCCGTTCGTCGGTGCTGATCGGCCGCAGTCTCGCAGGTCTGCTGCATTCATCGATCGGCATCGGCGTGATGGCGCTGACCGGTCTGGCGATCGGTTGGCGGATCCATACGAACGTGGGCAAGGCGATCGCGGCGTTCGCGCTGATCCTGTTGTGGGGCTTTGCGATGGTGTGGTTCGGCATACTGGTCGGCTCGCTGATGCGATCGGTCGAGGGCGTCAACGGCGTCATGTTCTCGACGATGTTCCCGATAACCTTCTTGGCGAACACCTTCGCACCGACGGCCAACATGCCGACTTGGCTGCGGGTGACCGCCGAGTGGAATCCGATCTCATCGTTGACTCAGGCGATGCGAGAACTCTGGGGCAACGGCCCTAACGCGACCGCGAGTTCGCAATGGCCGCTCCAGCATTCGGTGATCATGACCATCGTCTGGTCGCTGGCGCTGGCGGCGCTGATCGCACCGTTCGCCCTGCGCGCATACAACCGGCGCACCGCGAACTGACGCCACTACCCAGAAATCCGCGCCGCGGTGTCGTCGCAGCCACCGACGAAATCCGCGCCAGTTCCGGTCACCAACGACCGAATCCGCGCCACTTTTGCAGATCCGCGCCGGTTGCAGGCGGCGCGGATCCACGGAAGTGGCGCGGATTTCATACTGAGGCGCCGCTAGCTCGTGAGCGCCAGCGCCTCGATCGGGTCGTTGTAGATCGCGTCCAGCGACACGGCGCCCGCGGCTAGCTGCTGCACCGTCGCGCCCGACCGCGACACCCGCACATCGCGGTTCTCCGCGACAGACGTCGCGCGGACCGCGGCGGCGACCTTCGGCAGCGTCGCCGGCGCGTCGGTGAACGCCTGCCCGCCCAGGACGACGTGATCCGGATTGAAGATGTCGGCGATCATTCCGACGGCGCGACCCAGCACCGTGGCCCGCTCATCGAGAATTGCCTGCGCCCGCTCGTCGCCGTCCGCGGCCAGTCGATGCACCTCGTCGGCCTCGTCGACGGCCAGGCCCGCGGCGCGCGCGGCCTCGACGACGCCGGTGTCGCTCACCGTGTCCTCGAGCCGACCCGTGTTCTTCGGGTCGAGCAGCTCCGTCCGACCGACCGGGAAATGCCCGATGACCGGCGGGCCCGCGGTCGGCGTGTAGACCGCGCCGTCCACGGTGAAGGACACGCCCACGGTCTCGCGGGCGTAGAAGTAGAGGAAGTTGGCCCCGGTGTCCGACGGGTTCAGCAGCAGCTCGGCTGCGGCCATCGCCTCGACGTGCGAGGCGACCGACACCGGCAGCCCGGTGATGTCGGCGATGGTGGCGCCGACCGGGACGCCGCGCCAGCCCAGTCGCGGGTGGTCGACGACGCCGCCCTCTCCGACGCGACCGCCGATCGCGACGCCCGCCCACAGCACATGCTTGACCGGCCAGCGCGTCAGAAAACGCTTGGCGCTCACCGAGATCGACGCGAGCGTCTGCTCGGGGGTGTCGGCCGCCGGCGTCGGGATCTGGATCGCGCCGACCACCCGGTGGAACAGGTCGTGGGTGGTGATGGAGGTGACCTTGTAGCCGATATGGATTCCGACAGTGAGGAATTCGGCGGAATTCAGCTCGAACGGGAGCCGCGGTCGACCGATGGCGCCTGCCGGGGCCAGGTCCGCGCGCTCACGCAGTAGGCCCGCCTTCAGCAGTGCGCTGACCTGACGGTTGACCGTCGAGATGCTCAGGCCCGACGCCTGCGCCGCGGCATCCCGGAAGACCGGCCCGCGCAGGCGAGCGGCCCGCAGCACGACGGCCGAGGGCTTCGTCGACAGCTGCAGCTTGGGGGTCGAGACGTAAATCTTTCCGGTCCTCCCTGTGTGCGCGGCCGTGCCCGTCACGGTGCGCTCCAGCGATGAAGTCCGCGCGCGATTGCGCACCAGTATGGGCGCAACGGTACGTGCCGGTGTCGATTTGGGTGCACGCGGCGCATACGGGCGCCGAACCGGGCCGGTGACATCGGCGCCGGAGCCGGCCGACGGGATGCGTGCGGGAAACGTGGTGGTGATGACGGTCATCTGAGTTCAGTCCTCTGAAAAAGGGCCCGGCGAACAGCGGTGCACGGCACCGCTGGGTTGTCGCTCGGGTGGGAATCGAATGTCTGCGCCGACCGGAGGCCGGTCGGGTCTGGCGAGTCGGATCGATCAGGACATTCGACAACAGAGGATGCGCGCCAGCGGCAGACGGCATCCCAGCGCGACGGTCATGTAACTGACCGTCACGCATTCGTCCGCCACCTGGGTGGCGGACGGGATCCGCGGCTGACTCGGCATGCGCAAAAATCTAGCGGCAGCCGCCGCACCAGCCAACAATGTCCGGATCGGCCCGCTCGCGAGCCACGCGCCATTTCGGTCGCGAAAACACCTCGTGGCGTGCGCGTTCACCGTGCCGCAGGCAAATGGAATCAGCGTGCGCAAATCCCTCGCTCCGCTCTCGGGCGACATCGGCCACCACTGTCGGATCTGCCGCTTATCGTGGTGTGATGACCACCGCGACCGCCGATGCCGAGTTCCTCGAGCAGGCCGAGCCGTATCGCCGCGAGCTGATCGCCCACTGCTATCGCATGATGGGCAGCCATCACGACGCCGAAGACCTGGTCCAGGAGACGATGGTCCGTGCCTGGCGCGGCTACGGCGGCTACGACCGCCGCGCGTCGATGCGGACCTGGCTGCACAAGATCGCCACCAATACCTGTCTCACCGCCCTCGGCAGCAGCAGCCGACGCCCCCTGCCGTCCGGGCTCGGCACCGATCCCTCCGACCCGCGCGCGCCGCTCCTCGAAGATCACGAGGTGCCGTGGCTGGAGCCGTTCGCCGGCGATGACACCCGTTCCGGCACGGCCGATCCGGCCGCGGTGGTCACCGAACGCGAGTCCGTACGGCTGGCCTTCGTCGCCGCACTGCAACACCTCCCGGACCGGCAGCGCGCGGTCCTCATCCTCCGCGATGTCCTGCAGTGGCGGGCCGCCGAGGTGGCCGAGACGCTGGGCATCACCGTCGCCACCGCGAACAGCCTGCTGCAGCGGGCCCGCACCCAACTCAAAGACAGTGAACGCGTGCAGCATTCACTCGTGGAGCCGGACAGCCCCACCGAACGCGAACTGCTCCGCCGCTATGTCGACGCCTTCGAGAACTACGACGTCGACGCGATCGTCAAACTGTTCACCGACAAGGCCATCTGGGAGATGCCGCCGTTCACCGGCTGGTATCAGGGCCCGGAGAACATCGGCGAACTGATCCGCGGAAACTGTCCGGCCTCCGGACCGGGCGACCAGATCCTGCTGCCGACGATCGCCAACGGACAGCCGGCCTTCGGCCTGTACATGCGCCAGGGCGACGATCCGACGCACTACCCGTTCCAGCTGCAGGTCCTGGACGTGACGGCGACCGGCGTCGCGCATGTGACCGTGTTCTTCACCGACGACATGACGGCGCTGTTCCACCGCTTCGGGCTGCCGGCGCGGCCGCACTGATCACCGCCGGATCGATCAGCCGCCGACGATCCGCCGGGTGGCCGCGACGATCGCGTCGACGATCTCCGCACGACCGGGACGGCCGCGGCCGCCGATCGCGTTGTCCGACCGCAGGTTGATCACCGACTCCACCAGACGCAGCGGCAGATACTGCAGCGGGTCGTCCGGTCGGCCCAGCGCGTGGGCCGCGAGCTGCTCGTAGGTCACCGCCAGTTCGCTTCGGGCGCTCCGGAACTCGGCGAACCGGTCGGCCCCGAGTTCGGGCAGCAGGTAGAGAGCACCCAGATTCCAACGCGCCGACGCCAGCTGATCGGCATCGAATCGCACGAGTTCGCAGAGTCGATCGATGGCGGGGCCATCGGCAGCGGCCAGTTCACGGGCGCGGGCGAGGGCCGCACTCACGGTCTGTTCCAGGAGCGCGGCCAGGATGTCGTCCTTGGTGGCGAAGTGATGATAGAGCGACGCCTGCCGGATGCCGACCGCCTCGGCGATCATCCGCGTCGACGTGCCGGCGTATCCCCGGGTGGTGAACAGTTCGGCCGCCGCATCGAGAATCTCCTCGGCGGCGGACGCACCCTTACGGCGTCGCGGTTCCAGACGCGGGCGCCCTCGCCCACCGGATGACGTCGACGCAGCGTTGGACACGCCACCGACCCTACCGGGGCCGCGAGTGCGCCGGTTTCCGACGAAACGGCCGCACCGGGGCGGGACGAAACACAACCGTTGCATGCGGTAGCCGACTGGAAACACTTCGGTCATCACGGCGACAACGGAAGACGGTTTTCTATCAATCGACAGATAAACCGCTCCCCGGGGGTTCCCATGACTGCACCGCCTCTCACCGAAACACCAACCGTTTCAAAGGATTCCGACGATCTATCGGAGTTCGGCTACACCGAGCAGCTGCATCGCAGCCTGGGCACATTCGCGTCCTTCGCGGCCGGATTCTCGTTCGTCTCGATCCTGACGACGATCTTCCAGCTGTTCGGTCTGGGTTTCGGGCTCGGCGGCCCGGCCTTCTTCTGGACCTGGCCGATCGTCTACGGCGGCCAGTTCCTCGTCGCCCTCTGCTTCGCCGAGATGGCCGCCCGGTACCCGATCTCCGGAGCGATCTATCAGTGGTCGCGACGCCTCGGCGGCGAGGTGGTCGGCTGGTTCGGCGGCTGGTTCATGATCCTCGCGCAGATCGTCACCGCGTCCGCCGCGGCGATCGCTCTGCAGGTGGTCATGCCGGCCATCTGGACCGGCTTTCAGCTGGTCGGCGGCGATCCTTCGCTCACCAGCACGAGCGGCGCCACCAACGCGGTGATCCTCGGATCGATCCTGCTCACCCTGACCACAGTCATCAACTGCATCGGTGTGCGGTGGATGAGCCGGATCAACAGCATCGGCGTCACCTGCGAGCTGGTCGGCGTCACCGCGGTGATCCTCGCCCTGTTCTTCCACGCAAAGCGCGGCCCCGACGTGGTGCTGCACACCGGCGACATCGGGCACCACGGCGGATACCTCGGCGCGTTCCTGGTCTCCGGTCTGATGGCCGCGTACGTCATGGTCGGGTTCGGCTCAGCCGGCGAACTCGCCGAGGAGACCCGCAATCCGCGCCGCGTCGCCCCGCGCACCATCCGGATGGCGCTGACCGCCTCGGCGATCGGCGGCGGGCTGATGCTCATCGCCGCCCTGATGGCCGCCCCCAAGTTGGGCGACGAACTCGCCACGCAGGGTCTGCCGTACGTGCTCAACGCCGTGCTCGGATCGTTCTGGGGCAAGGTGCTGCTCGCCGATGTCTGCGTCGCGATCTTCATCTGCACCTTGGCGATTCAGACCGCCTGCTCGCGTCTGATGTTCTCGATGGCCCGCGATCATCGCCTGCCGGCGGCCGCCCTGCTGTCAAAGGTCAACGACCGCACCAAGACTCCGCTGGCGCCGTCAATCCTGATCGGCGTGCTGTGCATCGGCGTCCTGCTGGTCAACCTCGGCAACGCCGCGATCTTCGCCACCCTCGCCAGCGTCTGCATCGTGCTGATCTACCTGGCGTATCTGGCGGTCACCGGACCGATGCTGTACCAGCGTCTACGCGGCTGGAAGCCGGATCAGACGCTGACCGACGCCGACGGCAAGAAGCTCTTCGGCCTGGGCCGCTTCGGAATCGTCGTCAACGCGCTCGCAGTCCTCTACGGACTCGCCATGGTGGTCAACCTGGCCTGGCCGCGCCCGGAGATCTACAACCCGACCGGGAACAACCCGGTGCTGCTGTGGGCGGGTCCGCTGTCCATCGGCGCCTGCATCCTGCTCGGAATCCTCTGCTTCCCGCATCGCAAGCCGCATCCGATGCCCGTCCGCACCCCTCTCGCCATCGAAGGAGCCTGACATGACCGCGACAACGAGCGCCGCCCGGGCGCACGCCCGCGCGCAGTCCGGAACGATCACCGAGTCGATGCCGTTCGTCCCGGCGAGCAGCTTCGCCGAGATCCCGGAAGATGTTGCGCCCGCGGACATGGTGTGGGCCGAGATGGTCGCCGGCGGCCGGTACACCACCAAGGTGCTGGCCCGCGGCACCCGGATCCGGTTGACCGACATCACCGGGACCGGTTGCGCACACCTCCTGCTGTGGCGCTCCGATGCCCCGTGGGAACGGCTGAATGTCGCCGACACGGTGAAGGTGCCGTGGCAGGCGTACCTGAGCACCGGCCATCCGCTGCTGTCGGATCAGGGCCGGGTGCTCGCCACCGTCATGACGGATACCTCGGGCAGGCACGACGCCCTGTGCGGCACCACTACGCTGAGCCAGAACGTCACCAAATACGGTGCCGGCCAGGTGCACTCGGCGAGCCCGGCCGGCCGCGAGCTGTTCATCCTGGCCGCGGCCAAACACGGACTCACACCTACCGATGTCGCGCCCTCGGTGTCGTTCTTCCACGGCATCCGCGTGTCCGACGACGGGTCGCTCGAGTCCACCGGATCGGCCGGCGCCGGCAAGCATGTCGACCTGATCCTGCATTTGCCATGCACGGTCGCGATCGTCAACACCGCGCACCCGCTGGACCCGTCGACGGCATTCGACGTCGGCCCGATCCAGGTGCTCGCCTGGCGAGCGGCCGACGATCTCGCCGCGCAGATAGCCCGCACCGATACCGAACCGGAATACCAACGTGCCGTTGCCAATTCCGAGGACACCCACCTCGCTCGCACTCAGGAGCCGTCATGACCGTCACCGCCACTCCCACCGTCCTCATCGACGAAGAGGTCGGCGAGCGCGGACCCTGGTCGGGGGTCGTACCCGCCGGCGGCACCCTCACGCTGGTCGACCTGCACGGCAACCAGGCCGTCGACACCCTGTTCTACGGAGCCGACGATCACCGCATCCGCTACTCGGCGCAGGCGACCATCGCCGGTCAGGGCAACATCTTCCTGACCACCGGATCGGTTCTGCGCGACCAGGAATCGCAGCCGATGCTGACGATCATCGAGGACGAGGTCGGCAATCACGACACCCTGGGCGGCGCCTGTTCACAGGAGTCGAACACGCTGCGCTACGGCCAGCACACCAAGCATCAGCACGCCTGCGTCGAGAACTTCCTCATCGAGGGCGCCGCACACGGGCTCGGCAAAGCCGACCTGGTCGGCAACATCAACTTCTACATGAACGTGCCGGTCGATCCGGACGGCAGCCTCGGCATCGTCGACGGACTGTCGGCGCCGGGCAAGAAGCTGGTGCTGTGCGCGGAGATCGACACGCTGGTGCTCATCTCGAACTGCCCGCAGATCAACAACCCCTGCAACGGATTCGACCCCACCGCGGTGCGGGTCGTCATCACCGCACCGGAGGACTGACATGACACGCGCAGCGATCGCCACCGTGGTGACCCCCGGACCGCAGACCACGGTCCAGGACTGGCCGGGCCGCACCGGCTACTGGGAGGTCGGGGTGCCGCCGTCGGGGCCGATGGACGACCTGTCGATGCGGCTGGCCAACATCGCGGTCGGCAACGCCGAGGGCGCGGCCGCGCTGGAATGCACGCTCGCCGGCCCGACCCTGCGCTTTCACGCCGATGCCGTGGTCGCCGTCACCGGCGCGCATGTCGACGTGTCGGTCTCGGGAACGCCTATGCCCCAGTGGCTTCCCCTCACCGTGCGGGCCGGCGACGAGCTGCGCGTCGGCGGCACCGGCGACTACGGGATGCGGGCCTACGTCGCGATTCGCGGGGGCATCGATACCCCCGAATACCTCGGCAGCCGATCGACGTTCACGCTCGGCAGGTTCGGCGGGGTGCAGGGCCGCGCGCTCGCGGCCGGCGACGAGCTCGTCCGGGGCGACCAGACCGCCGGCGATCCCCGCCGAATCCTCGGCGACGAGCTGCCGCATATCTCCAACAGCTGGCATCTCGCGGTCACGGTCGGCCCGCACAGCGCGCCGGAGTTCTTCACCCCGTCAGACATCGAGACGCTCTACGAGACCGAGTACGAGGTGCATTTCAACTCCGACCGCACCGGCGTGCGGCTGATCGGGCCGCGTCCGGAGTGGGCCCGCCCCGACGGCGGCGAGGCCGGGCTGCATCCGTCGAATATCCATGACACTCCATATTCGATTGGGGCGCTGGACTTCACCGGCGACACCCCGATCCTGCTCGGACCGGACGGACCCAGTCTCGGCGGTTTCGTCTGTCCCGTCACCGTGACCGCCGCCGAGCGGTGGAAGCTGGGGCAGCTCAAGCCGGGCGATACGATCCGCTTCGTCCCGGTCGCCGTGTCGGCGGCGGCATCGCCCGCCGCCACCTGCCGGGCCCGCCGCGCCGGGCAGGCACGGGTGGCACCGCTGCCCTGCGACGCCGACTCCGGAATCCTGGGTCGCGGATGGACCGCCGACGGCGAGACCCCGATCACCTACCGCCGCAGCGGCGACGACAACGTCCTCGTCGAATACGGCCCGATGACACTGGATCTAGAACTACGTGCCCGAGTCCATGCCCTCGCCGGACGGCTCGGCGCCGATCGTCCGGCCGCGTTGACCGACCTGACCCCCGGAATCCGTTCGCTCCAGGTCAAATTCGATCCGGCGCGGATGTCGCAGCCGGCGGTGCTCGACTGGATCGTCGAGGCCGAATCGCAGCTGCCGTCGGCCGACGATCTGATCGTCCCGAGTCGGACGGTATCGCTGCCGCTGTCCTGGGACGACCCGTCGACCCGCGAGGCGATCGAGCGGTACATGAACGGCGTCCGCAACGACGCCCCGTGGTGCCCGTGGAATATCGAGTTCATCCGGCGGATGAACGGCCTCGATTCGGTCCAGGAGGTGTTCGACATCGTCTTCGACGCCGAGTATCTGGTGCTCGGGCTCGGCGACGTGTATCTCGGTGCACCGGTGGCGGTTCCGCTGGATCCGCGGCATCGGCTGGTCACCACCAAGTACAACCCCGCCCGCACCTGGACGCCGGAGAATGCGGTGGGCATCGGGGGCGCCTACCTGTGCATCTACGGGATGGAAGGGCCCGGCGGCTACCAGTTCGTCGGCCGCACCACGCAGGTCTGGAACCACCGCCACCCGCGGGCCGCGGGCGGATTCGAACCCGACAACCCGTGGCTGCTCCGGCATTTCGACCGGATCAGCTGGTACTCGGTGTCCACCGAGGAGCTTGCCGATCTGCGAGCCGACACCGCCGCGGGACGCGGCAGCATCGACATCACCCCGGGTACGTTTTCGCTGGCGCAGCATCGACAGTTCTTGCAGCGCAACGCCACCGACATCGCACGGGTGCGCAATTCGATGGAGGCCGCCCGCTCGGAGGAGCGCCGGCGGTGGGCCGCGGCCGGTGAATTCGACAGCAGCAAGAGCAGCGGAAGGCGGGCGGCATGAGCCGCGTATCCGAGATCTACCGGAAGATCGAGGCCGACGGGCGCGACGAGGTCTTCATCGCCCTGCGCCCCGAGGCCGACGTCGAGACTGACTACACGGCATCAGCGGCCGGTGACGGACCGCTGGCCGGAATGATCGTTGCGGTCAAGGACAACATCGATGTGGCCGGCCTGCCGACGACGGCGGCCTGTCCCGGGTACTCGTATGTGCCGCAGCGGGATTCCGCCGCGGTCGCGGCACTGCGCGCGGCCGGTGCGGTCGTCATCGGCAAGACGAACCTGGACCAGTTCGCCACCGGCCTCGTCGGCACCCGCAGTCCCTATGGGGCGGTGCGAGATTCACGCCGACCGGACTACATCTCGGGCGGATCGAGTTCCGGTTCCGCGGTGGCGGTCGCCCTCGGCTACGCCGATGCCGCTCTCGGCACCGATACCGCCGGATCCGGCCGCGTGCCGGCGGCCCTGCAGGGCATCGTCGGCATCAAACCGACCGTCGACGCGGTCAGCACCGCCGGCGTCGTGCCCGCCTGCGCCGGCTACGACTGCGTCACCGTCTTCGCCGGCGACCTCGGCACCGCCAACCGGATGATGTCGGTGCTCGGCACCACCGGCGGGCGGGCCTGGCCGGTCGATGCGCCCCTGGCCGCGGGTGATGCGCCCGTCCTCGCCGTGCCGGACGGGCTCGCCGGGCTGTCGCCAGCCTGGCGCGACGCGTTCGACGCCACCGTGGCGCGCGCCGAATCGCTGGGTATGACGGTGAAATCGGTGTCGATCGCTCCGCTGCAGGAGGCGGCGCGGCTGCTGTACGACGGCGCGCTCGTCGCGCTGCGCTACGCCGCCGTCGGCGACTTCATCGACGGCGCGTCCGATGCGGCCGGCCTGGATCCGACCGTGGCCTCGATCATCGCCGCCGCCAAGGACATTCCGGCGCACGCCCTCGCCGCCGACCAGCGGCGTCTCACGGAACTCGCCGCCGAGGCCACCGACGTGCTGGACGGCTGCGCCGGGCTGCTGCTGCCGACGGTGCCACGGCATCCGTCCATCGCCGAGGTGGCGGCTGATCCGGTCGGGGTCAACAGCGAGCTCGGAACGTTCACCAACTTCTGCAACCTGCTCGATTTCTGCGCCGTGGCCTTCCCCGCGGGAACGGTCGACGATCCCGGCGGCACAGCGCAATTCGGCGTCACCGTATTCGGCCGGGCCGGGCACGATGCCGCGGCCATGGATATCGCGGCCGCGTTGGCCGGCGAGCCCATCGTCAGCGGCTACTGGCCCGAATCCGCTGGTGTGCAGTCGATCCCGCTGGCCGTGTTCGGCGCCCATTTGCGCGGTCAGCCGCTGGAATGGCAGTTGGCCGATCGCGGCGCCCGCTGGTCCGGGACGATCAGCACCGCGCCGGCGTACCGGCTCGTCGAACTGGCGACCACGCCGCCCAAGCCCGGACTCCTGCGAGACTCCGCCGCCGGCAGCGCCATTCGCGGCGAGGTCTGGCGGGTTCCGGCGGCCGCCCTCGGCGACTTTCTCGCTGAACTGCCGTCCCCGATGACGCTCGGCTCGGTGGAGCTGTCGACCGGCGAATGGATACCCGGATTCGTCTGCGACCTGGGGGCGGCGCAGGCCGGCCGACCGCTGACCGTCGACTACTGGCCCGACCGGTAGGCGGTCAGCCCTCGGGCACCACCAGCACCGGGCAGCCGGTGTGCCGCACGATGCTCGACGCCACCGGCCGATCGAAGATGGACGACAGCGCCGCGCGCAATCCCGGGCGCCGCTCGCCGATCACCAGAATCGATTCGGGATATCGGTCCGACATCCGGCGCAGAGCATTGCGGATCGGGCCGTGCACACAGGTGAAGTCCCAATCCTTGGCGTCGGCGCCGAGCAGATCGCGCGCGACACGTTCATGGCGATGCAGATTGGTCTGCAGCTCGGCCTCGTAGTCGAGCTCGTCTGGGTCAACCGGCTGATCCGACGAGTCTTCGACATGCACGACGTGGATCTCGGTGCCGAGCCGCCGGGCGAGTCCGGCGCCGTACGTCAGCGCCGCGCGACTGGATGGGTGCGAGTCGAACCCGATGATCACCGACATCGCAGACCCTCCACCGACGAGCCCGACAGATTCCCTTGCCGCAGCTTGATTTTACGCCGGCAGGCGAGACGCAGGAGGGCGTTCAGGCAACCGCGAGAGTGGCGGCCCGATCGGCGCCCGAGGCGACCGTCGTGTCGGCGCCGACGAGCTGGCCGCTCATCTCGGCGAGAAGATCGATGAGGCTGCCGCCCAGTGCCCGGGTGATCGCGGCGATAACCTCCGAGGAGGCTTCCTTCTGACCGCGCTCGACCTCCGACAGGTAGGTCATCGACACGCCGGCATCGGTGGATACCTCTTTGAGGGTGCGGCCCTGCCGCTGCCGAACCGATCGCAGCGTCTCACCGAGGAGCGCCCGCATCAGCGGTTCGGGGGCGGGAGAAGCAGCGTCCGCAGCGACCACGCGCAGATCCATGTCTCCTCCTTCGCTCCCGTGCCGATGCCCGAGGGACATTCCCTGCGTTGCTGTGGACCGGGTGTTCGCAACCTTATCCCCATAGCGGCTGCGCCCACCGAAGCGACCTGGCCTCTTCGCTCACAGCGAAACGCGGTCGTCGAGCCCCGGCTGACACCTCCGAAAATGCTGCACCCCCGCTGGCCTGCGGTGGAGCAGGGGCGGGGGTGCGAGGCGGAATTTCGCAGACGTCACTGCGAGGCCGCCGAGGGCGCACCGGGGGCGCAAGCGTCGGCGCGTGCGCGGTCCAGGGCGTCCGACACCTGCTCCAGATCGTCGGAGAACAGCGACGCGTATACGTCGAGAGTGACCGCCGCCGAGGCATGGCCGACCATCCGTTGAATCGCCTTGACGTTCGCGCCCGCCGAGATCGCCAGCGAGACGGCCGTCGCGCGCAGGTCGTGCACGGTCACCTTCGGGAAGTCCTCGTCCTTCGCCTGACACCGCTCCACTGCCGGGCGGTACACCCGCTTGCGCCAGCCGCCGACCCGCAACGGCTTGTCCTTGCCGGAGCCGAATAGCAGATCGTCGCGACCCTTGCCGGTCGCCAGCTGCGCCAGCGGTTCGGCGAGGAACTTCGGGAACGGCACCGTGCGGGTCTCGTGTGTCTTGGGGGTGGTGAACACCATGCCCTTGCCGGTCACGTACGACACCGATCGGGTGACCGAGATCCGGCGTCGCAGGAAGTCGATGTCGCACACCCGCAGCGCGGCCAGCTCCCCGACCCGCAGTCCCGTGTACGCCAGCGTCAGCACCACCGTGCTGTCGTCGCCGACCTCGTCGGCCAACCGCTGCACCTGCCGGTGCGTCAGGTACTTCTTGTCCTTCGGCTCGCGGCGGGGTGCCTTGACCCCGTCCGCCGGGTTCGATGGGATCAGCCGGTCCTGCACCGCCATCGTCAGCACTCCGCGCAGGATCGCGAGGGCATCGGAGATCGTGGCGGGCTTGCAGCCCTTGGCCTGCATCTGCCCCACCCACCCGCGCACCGACGACGGGCGGATCTTGCCGATCTCGGCCTTGTCCCAGTGCGGCTTGACGTGTTTGCCCCAGGTGACCTCGCGGGTGGCGCGGGTGGTCGCCTTGATCCGGGCGGATCCGGCCATCCATTGCGGGTACAGAACACCGACCGTTACCTGACCGCTGCGCGGATCGACGTAACCGCCGGTGGCGATGGTGGTCTCGACCGTCGCGGCGTACAGCTTCGCCTCGCGACGGGTCTCGAACGACTTCTTGCGCTGGGTCCCCTCAGGGGTGCGCCACCGCACCTGAAACCGCACGGGGCGATCGGGGTGCTCGACCTTATGGATACTGCTCATGGTGTCTTCCCTTGTCTTTCCTTGAATCTCGTGGCCGGGGGCCGTGTTTTGGGGCCAAAAAAACCGCCGACGCGTTCGCGTGGCGGTCTCTCTGGCGAGGGGGGTCAGTCCTCGGTGCGGGCTCGTAGTTCAGCCCGCAGTTCTGCGGTGACATCTGCGGGCCACAACTCGACGTCGCTCGATTCGGCGCAACGTCGGTCGCGTTCGGCACCGAGGGTGTGCCCCCACATTGCCCACGACCAGGCGGCCAGGACTACCGGGCGCAGGTTGAGCATCCGCGCGGTGCGCTCCTCGACCAGGCCGGAGCGTTCGGCTATTGACCGCAACTGCGACAACTTCGGCCGACGCGACTTGGCCGCCCAATCCATCGACGAATAGACCTCGGCCAGCAGCGATTCCGGGTCATCGAAGCCCTGCCTCTCGGCCCATTGCTGATCGCTCAGAGCCTTGTCGGGGTCCGGCACGAGCGCAGGGGTGACCTCAGGGAACATCTGCATCAGTTCGAGTCGGTGGATCAGCACACCGCCGAGATCGACCAGGTTGCCCGTGTCCTTGCGCCCCTGAGGCGACGGCACGGACGACACAAGATCGCGCGGGGTGCAGGACAGCGCGACCGCCAGCACCAAAATCGTGGCGTACTTCGGTTCGCGTGCGCCGCGCTCGATGGCGTTAACCCGGCTGGTGGACCAGTTGAATCCGAGTGAACGAACCGCTCGACCAACATCTTCGAGGGTGGCGTCCTGCTCCAGGCGAAGCCGCCGGACGTTGCGTCCGACGACCTGCCCGAGCGTCTCGGTGGTGGTCTTCACGCCGCCTCACCCTCCGAGTCGGCCTTGAGGTTGACGGACAGGCGACCGGCAAACTGGCGCAGGTCGCGGCCGAGGCCCCGGCGGTAAGCCGTCAGCGTCTTGTCGGCGGGCCGCTCCTCTTGCCAGTCGGCGAAGTCCTCGATCACCGCGATGGCACGGTCGAGTGCCTTGTAGTCCGGCTCGCCGCTGGTGTTCAAGAACTCGCCCGGTGTGCCGGTTCCGGTGCCGTGGTCGCGGATGCGGTCGGCGGGGTCCCAGCCGCAGGGACAGAGTTCTGTAACAGGACTTGTCGTTGTCTCCAGATATCGACGCACTCGCCGCAGTTCTTCGACTCGCCGCACTTTTTCGACCTCGTCTTCCTCCTTGAGCATGTCCAAGCCCATTCGGCAGTTCGAGACCCCGCCGAGGTAGCCCCCCGCGTCGTGGCCGCTCCTCATCAGGGATACAGCGGCCCGGTCGATGGTCTCGATAGCGGCCTCAAGCTCCGCTAGGTCAGTCGTGCTGGTCATCTTGTCTCCTCGTGTTGTGCCGAGCGACTGCCGCCCGGCATGCAACAACAGTAGCACCAATATTGCCTACCGTGCAATCCGATGCACTAACTATGCAGTTCAACGGACACTTCTGGTTGCATGGAGTTACAAGCCTGTGCTTCGATTGTGGCTGGTTGCACCGGCCGGTGTGACTACCGCACGATACGGGAAATCGAGGACACCATCGTGGCCATCAAGACAGACGGACCCGAGCAGCTGCTCACAACCAAGGAAGTCGCCGAATGGGTGCAGCTCGCCGAGCGCAGCCTGGCGATCAAGCGTCAGCGGGGCACCGGACCGGAGTACATCAAGGTCGGCAACCGCGTCCGGTACCGCCGCGCCGACGTCGAGGCGTGGATCGAGAGCGGCGGCCGATGACCAACCCCGCGACTGACCAGCATGACCGAGACCTGCTGGAAGACATGCAAATTCGAGACGACAGCGCCGACCACCTCGGCGAAGACACTGACACCCCAACACCCAAGGAGCACGAAACCCGATGAATGACCAAGCAATTCGAACCGCCGAAGTTCGCGCACGCCGACTACACACCGCGTGGGTCGCGAACGATCAGGAGTTCGGCGAGCAGGTACGCACCGAACTCAATGCCGACAAGCAGATCGAGACGGCGGTCGGCGGCTACCCCTACGACGCCTGGGAACTGTGCACGATCTCGCTCGCGCTGCGGGCTGTGCGCGAGCGGCTCGCGCGGTTCGGGATCCACGCCAACGAGTTGCACTCCGGGAAGCCATTGCGGCCCGAGATCCGGGAAACGCTTGAGGCGGACTTGGTTTACGAGCAGGAGCGCGAGAAGGCGATGAAGGCGCAGGGCACCACTGCGGACAAGCTGATGGACCAACTGGCTCGGCAGTACGCGCTGCGCCTGCAGATCGCGCTGATCGACGCCGACCTGCTCCGCTTGGAGTTCAATCGACTGCTCGGCGCACTGATCGAGATCGACGGCCGGGAACTGCTTGGCGCGCGAGCCGTCGAGTTCTGGCCGGTGACCTTGAACCTGTGTGACCTGATCGTGGGCGAGCGGTTTCGCGGCGAGCGTTCAAACATGCTCACCGAGAACCTGGCCGTGATTGACCGGCTGCTTGGTGAGGCCGACGACGCCCCCGAGGCTGACACGTGACCCGGATACGCAGAAGGCCGGGCGTCCTAAATGACGGACCCGGCCAACTGCTGATTTCCCGTTCGACTTCCCCCAGGTAAGGAGAAACCATGGCCCAGTATACCGGTGAATTGCTAAGCGCTGCAATCCAATACGCCGAGTCTGGCTGGCCGGTGCTGCCGCTGCAGGTTGGCGACAAGAAGCCCTATGGCGGGTTCCGATGGCGCGAAGAAGCCTCGACCGACCCCGACCTGATCCGGCGATGGTGGGCGGACGGCAAGCCGCACAACATCGGGATCGCGGTCCCGCGTTGGTACCTGGTGCTGGACGTGGACCCCCGCAACGGCGGCAACGGCACCTACTACCGGCTTGCCGCCGAGCTGGGTTCGCTGCCGGACACGTGGATCGCCCAGACCCGCGATGGCGGTTTGCACGTCTGGTTCCGTACCGATCTGCCGCCCGAGCAGATTCGTGGCGCGCTGGGGCCGGGGGTCGATGTCAAGAAGTCCGGCGGATACGTCGTCGCGCCCCCGTCGCGGATCGAAGCCGAAACTCCCGGCGGCACAGGGCAATATCGCTGGCTGGACTCGGGCGAGGTCGGGATCCTGCCTGCGCGCTGGGTGACGGCGGTCCGGCGACCGGTTCGGCCGACACGGGCGACCCTGCCTGCCGCTGGCCCGGCCGAGGTGCGGGCGCTGGCGCGTTGGTGGTGTTCGGTCCTGCGGCACACCCCCGAGGGCAACCGAAACCACCAGCTGTTTGTGTCGGCGGTGCGATTGGCCGAACGCCATTGCCTGACAGCCGAAGTCGAGCGCGAGCTGGCCGACGCGGCGCAGCAGGTGGGGCTGCAGGATCACGAGATCGAGGCGACCATCCGGTCCGCCAAGGAGGAAGCATGCGGGTAAGCGAAGCGCTCAAACTGGTTCCGAACGCCGAGGACGAGCCGCCCGGCCCGCAGCTGCCGCCGGTGGTCGGCTTGGACGCGTTGTTGCAGCTGGTGCCCGCCGAGCCGTTGCTCGGGCGGCTGCTGTATCGCGACACCTTGGCGCAGATCGCCGGGGCGGCCGGGTCATTCAAGTCATTCATCGCGGTCGGTATCGGTTGCGCAATCGCCTCCGGCAAGCCCTGGGGTCAGCACGAGGTCGGCGAGCGGGCGAAGGTGCTGTACGTCGCCGCCGAGGGTGGCAAGGGTGTCGGCCAACGTGCGGCGGCCTGGTGCCTGCACTACGGGATCGAGCCGAGCGACCTGTTCGAGTGGTTCTACACGATCCCGGAGCCGGTGCAGCTGGCCAACGAGACGCACGTGGACCACCTGCTCGGCATCGTGGAAGAGATGCAGCCGGATCTGGTCATCCTCGACACCCGAGCGCGGGTAACCGTTGGGCTGGAGGAGAACTCGGCGACCGACCAGGGCGAGGCGATCGAGAACGCGGAGCGGGTGCGGCGCAGTGTTGGCTGCACCGTGCTGGTGGTGCACCACACCGGCAAGAACGGCACCCAGCGCGGCACCACCGCATGGCCCGGCGCGATCTGGTCGGACCTGACGTTGGAGCGCACCGGGCAGCAGGTGGACGCCACCGGCAAGCCGCTGGGCGCGACGGTGACGGTTGAGAAGCACAAGGACGCCGAGATTCCCGGCCCGAAGTCGTTCGACATGGTTGCGGTCGAGATCCCACCCGAGTGGATGCCGAACGTCACCGATCCGGCGCAACTGCGGTCCTTGGTCGCGGTCCCGACCGACGCGCCGCACACGTCGGTTGCGCGGATGGAAGACCGTCGCGGCGCGCAGCAACAAGCGACGGCCGAGGCGATCGGCGTGATCGGCGCGTGGCTGCGCGAGCAGCACGCCGAGACCGGGACGGTTCCGGGTCGCCGCAAGACCCAGGCGTGGATGAAGGACGAGGGGGTCGGGCTGGACACCTCGACGCTGTCCGAACTCATCCGCGACACCAAGAAGGAGCTGACCGAGTGATGTGTCTGGAGTGTCTCAGACACGTGTCTGACCACAGACACATCCGGCCCAGGTCCGATGTGTCTGCTGTGTCTGCCCCCCTTGGGGGCAGACACACAGACACATGCCGGACCCCAGACACACAGGGAGACAACCGAGGAGGACAACGTGACTGAGACAGCCGAGACGACCGAGCCCGAGGGACTGGAGCAGGCGGTGGCCAAGGGGCGCAGGCGACTACTGCGGGATGGGATCGTCAAGCGGGGGCACCTGCGCACCGCGCTGGGCAAACACAAACCGTTGGTTGATGAGGTGGCGAGCATGCTGGTCGAGTCGGGACTGGCGCGCCGGGTGGAGACGGTGCGCAGCGGGCAACGGTCGTGGCGGCTGGTGCTGATGCACGTGACCGACGAGCAGCTGCGGCGGGCGGACGAGGAGAAGCGGCGGCAGGCACACGGCACCGGCGCGGCCGAGACCACCGCGCAGGCCGACCGGCTGGGGCCGCTGCTGAACCCGCTGGCCGAGCGCTTCCAGGACTGCGCCGACTCGACCTCGGTCGTGTACCGCCTGGTCGATCTGCTGGTGGCCAAGAAGCTGGACGGGCCGGTGGTGGGCCACACCGAGCGGGGTGTACCGATTCACGAGCCCGACCTGGAGCAGGTGATGCAGGCGGCCAGGGCTGCGGCGGTGCGGCTCGGCGAGATCGGGCAACGGCAGGCAGACCGGGTGGCGACCGAAACCGTGCGGCGGATGCAAGCGTCCCGGCGGTCTCTCGCAAACTGACGAGGCCAGGGTCGCCACCGATAGCCGGCCTCGGTCTCCCGATTTGAGGACGGGCAAAGGAGATACCCGGACGACCCCCTCGGGTGGGACAGACGGACAGGGGGGAGTTCGAGCCGCTAGCAGCAATGCTTGCAAGAAGCTACGCCAAGGTGTGACTTCTATCCCCCTGGCTCTCCCTTCCAAAATCGACACGGCCGCAGGTGTTTTCCTGGGAAGCATGGCGATTCACGAATGCATCGATTGCGGCCAGCTCAAGCCCCGCAAGGCGCGCGGCAGGTGCCAGGCGTGCTACGACAAGTGGAAGACGAGCCCTCAGGCAGTTGCGGTCAAGGGCAGGTGCGCCGCGAAGGGGTGCCGACAGCCCCGCCGATCTCGCGGCCTGTGCGACAGCCACTACCAGGAGTGGCGCGCGTCCGATGCGAACCCGGCGAAATGCCAAGTGCCCGAATGCGATCGGCCGGTGCACGGGCACCGCTGGTGCAGCCAGCACTTGCGCAAGTTCGGCTCACCGGCAACTGCCGCGCAGCAGTAGTAACTACCTGAAACACCCAGCTGCACAGTAAAATTGAGATGCAGGCGTCGGCCCATGGTCCGACCCCAGACCCTCCGGGGTGCTGGCGCGTCCGGCTTCGCCGACGCCCGCACGACCAGCGGTCACAGCCTCCTTGGCCTTCAGCCCGTCCGTCGTCCAATCCCGCAAATCTTGCGCGGCCGGACGGCTGCGCCAACCAAGGAGTTAAGCAATGGATAAGTGGCTCAAGCAACGCGCTGAGCTGATCAAGTCAGCCAAGAGTCTGATCGACGCCCGCAAGTCCGCCGACCAGAACCTCAGCGACGACGACCGCGCGCACCTGGAGAAGCTCTCGAATCAGGTCGAGGAAATCGACGCCCTGATCGAGGGCGGCCGCAAGGACGCGGCGCTACTGGAGCACTTCAAGGGTCGGCGGCCGGGTCCGAAGCTGTCGGGCGCGGGCGATGACCCCGAGGTCGTCGGTCTCGAACTGAAGTCGATCAGCCCTGCGGGCATCCGCAGCATGGCGCACAAGTTCGCGCAGCAGGCGACCGATGGGTCCAAGTCGTTCGAGATGCTCTCGGCCGGTGGTACTTCGGCGATGCTGGTGGAGCTAGCGGCGCTGCCGCAGGCTCCGAACTCGCTGCTGGAGGTCATCCCGCAGCGCAAACTGGTGTCGCCGCCGCAGTTCCGGTTCTTGCAGCAGCGGGTCCGCGCGAACAACGCGGCTCCGGTGGCACCGGGCGACACCAAGCCGACCACACCGATCTCGATCGAGCCGATCGAATCGAGCCTGCGGGTCATCGCCCACATGTCCGAGCCGGTCGACAAGTACATCTGGTCGGACGTGGTCGGGCTGGCCGGTTTCGTGCAGGGCGAGCTGCAGTACGGGCTGTACCAGGCGTTGGAGGCGCAGGCGCTCAACGGCAACGGGACCGCGCCGAACCTGCACGGCATCCTGGGCACCTCGGGGTTGCTGAATCAGCCGTTCAGCACCGACATCTCGCGGTCCGTCCGCGCGGCGATCACCAAGCTCGAAACGGCCGGGTACACCCCGGCGGCAGTGGCGATGAGCCCGGCCGATTGGGAGTCGGTCGAGACCTCGGTGACGACCGGCTCGGGGGAGTTCGTGCTGCCCAACTCGCCGGTGGACCGCGCGAACCAGAAGCTGTGGGGCGTGCGGGTGGTGCTGTCGAATGCGTTGCCCGCCAAGACCGCACTGCTGCTCGGGCAGGACACCTGCTGGATCGGCACCGATGGCATCGTCGCGCTCGACATCGACAAGTCCACCGGGTTCGACAAGAACCAGATCCGGTTCCGTCTGGAGGGCCGCTGGGAGACTGCGGTCACCCGGCCGTCCGGCATCGCCAAGGTCGCCACCGCTGCCGCCTGACGCCGCCAGCTCTGGCCCGCTAACCGTCCGGGATCCTCAGCCCGGATAGCGATCGACCCCGTCACTGTTGGACCTTCGGTGACGGGGTCGATCCGTGTTTGGGTTCAGGCGGCCGGGGTGAGTCGCACGATCTGCGCCTGCGCCTTCAGCTGGAGAGCCTGCGAGCCGAGCTGGTCCATGCCCTCGGCCAGCGAGATCTCCTTGGCGACCACTGCGCGCGCCACCTGCCCGACGTGCCGGGCGTCGTGGCCGGGGCGGTAGTTGCCGCCGCCGGTCATCTCGCCACAACCACACCGGCACTCCTGCGGGGTCCGCTTACCCTTCCGCTTGCCTTCCGTCGAACTCGCGGGCGGCTCGGCCACCTGCAGCCCCACCGACGACGCGACGGGCTTGCCGTCGATCTGAATGACCAGGCCGCGCCGGGCCAGCGCGCCGATCGTGCGGCTGTTGGCCTTGGCGGGCAGCGGCTCGCCCGAGGCAATCGCGTTCAGAGTCTCCAGCGCCAGCGGGCTGAGTTCAGTTGTTGCGGTCATGGTGGATTCCTCTCGATGGGTTCGGGTTCGGTTGGTTTGGCGGGGTCAGAGGGTGACGCGCAAGATCTCGCGGGCCTCGACGAACCACGGGTCCAAGTCGTCGGTGCTGTCCCAGATCGCGTCGATGTCGGCCCACTCGGTGCCCTTGGCGCGCTCGTCCATGTAGAGCAGGGTCTGCGCCAGGTCCTCGACCCGCTCGGCGCGCTGGTCCTCGGTGGCGTGGATGGCGTTGGCCTTCGCGTCGGCGATGACCTGCTCGCGGGTTTCGATCTTGTCCATTGCGAATCTCCTTGTGCGGGTTAGGGTTTCGGGCGATTTCGTTACTACAGTTTACTATGCCAAATTTGGCCCGCACAATTTCGAACCGGCCCCCAGGGGCGCAAGAGGGGCGCAGACGCCGTTGCACTGGGTTGCATCCAGATGTATACCAAGGGGTGTAACTAGGCCGACTAGAGCGCTCGTCAGGTCTCCGACCGGGGGTCAGTCAGACGGCCGCCCTTCGCTCAGAGCGAAGCGGTGCGTTCGATCTTCGCCGCGAGCCCGTCCAGGATCACGCCGATGCCGAAATCCAGCTCGCCGCCGTAGAAGTCCGTGTGGTCATCGGCGGCCGCCGCGGCCGCGGTCGTCAGCAGCGGGAACCGCTCCGGCGTCACGAGCTGTCCGATGAAGACGTGGTAGCGGTCCTCGTGCGGCTTGGTGTGATCGAAGTCGGCCCCGGCCTGACCGAGCTGTATCGACTGCGCGACATGACTGCGTACGAAGCCGTCGAGCAGCAGCATCGATGACAGCTTGGCCGTCTCGGGCAGATCCACACCCTCGAAGGCAGCCAGGCCGCATTCCTCCCAGAGCAGCACGTTCGGCCCGAGCGGCGCCCAGCCGCTGGCCGCATGTGCGGCGATCATCCAGGGCCGCGCCACCAGCCGGGCGGCGATTTCTCGGGCCCACCTGTCCAGGCCGACGCGCCAGCCCACACCGCGCGTCCATGACGGATCTGGAGGGCCGTAGCCCACGTTCAGCATCAGGTCGACCAGATCGTCTTTCGAGTCGACGTAGCGATAGAGCGACATCGCGGTCATGCCGAGGGCGTCCGCGACGGCCTTCATCGAGACCGCGTCGAATCCCTCCCGATCGGCCAGCTCGGCCGCGGCGTTCCCGATCTGCTCGATCGACACCCGAGGCTTCGGACCGCGCCGGCCCGCAGGCTCGCGGCCCCACAGCAGCTGGACGTATCGGGGCAGCTCAGGGCCCGTTGGCTGGGGGTCGTCCGAGGCGGTCATGAAACCAGCCTACTCAATTGCTTGCGCCCTACGCAGTTCTGTTGCATTATTGCGTTAGGCATAAACAGTTACTGCCGTACACAGATTGGATGAAGCCATGAGCCCTCGCCTCGCTTCCCGGCTCGGGGATCGGTCGCCCCTCGCGAACCGGTCGCCCTGGATCGGACTTGCCGCCCTTTGCCTGCCGATGCTGATCGCATCGATGGACGTCTCGGTGCTGTTCTTCGCCGTCCCGTTCATCTCGGCCGACCTGCATCCCTCGCCCGAACAGCAGCTGTGGATCTTCGACGCCTACGGATTCGTGCTCGCCGGGCTGCTGATCACCGTCGGCACCATCGCCGATCGGTTCGGGCATCGCCGGCTGCTGCTGATCGGCGCGGCCGCCTTCGGCGCCACCTCCCTCCTCGCCGCCTACGCGAATTCGGCGGAGATGCTGATCGGTGCCCGCGCGTTGCTCGGCATCGCCGGGGCCACGCTGATGCCCTCGTCATTGGCACTGATCCGGGAGATGTTCGACGACGACTCCGACCGCACGCGGGCCGTCGGCATCTGGTCGGCGGTGATGGCCAGCGGAGTCGCCATCGGCCCGATCATCAGCGGCCTGCTGCTCGAGCATTTCTGGTGGGGCTCGGTGTTCCTGATCAATCTGCCCGTGATGGCGCTGCTGCTGGTCGTCGGACCGATGCTGCTCCCCAATGACACCGGCGACCGCGCACGGCGCGTGGACCTGCTGAGCGCGATACTCGTGCTGGCGGCCATCTGCTCGACCATTCATGGCATCAAGTCGCTTGCCGCCGATGGCTTTTCGATCGTTCGTGTCACCTTCGTGGTGATCGGACTGGTCCTGGGTGCGGCGTTCGTGGCACGGCAGCATCGAGCCGCACACCCGCTGGTCGACCTGAAGGCGTTCGCCGACCGCGTCTTCAGCATGGGTCTGGTCGTGAATCTCGTGGCGATGTTCGGACTCGTCGGCAACGCGATCCTGGTGACGCAGTATCTGCAGTCGGTGCTCGGCTACTCGCCGCTGCGGGCGGCGATGTGGAGCCTGGCCCCGTCGCTCCTCGTCGGCGCCGCGGCCCCGCTCGCCGGTGCCGCCGCCGAGAAGTTCGGGCGGGTCCGCATCGTGTCCGCCGGACTCGCCTGCGCGGCAAGCGGGTTCGTGGTCGTGGCCGCCACGGCCGCCGACCGGCCGCTGTGGCCGGTGCTGATCGGCTGCACGATGCTGGCATGCGGTCTCGTCATCGCGACGAGCCTGGTGGCCGATCAGGTGGTCTCCGGAGCCGAGGCCGGCCGCAGCGGCGCCACCGCGGGCCTCCTCGAGACCACCAGCGAGTTCGGTGGCGCCCTGGGCATCGCGATTCTGGGCAGCGTCCTGGCGGCCGTCTACCACCACACCTACCCGGTGGCCTCCGATCCGGCGGGCGCCCGCACCGACCTGGCGACCGCACTGCAGACCGCCGGCAGCGATCCGGGCCATGCCGCGGCCGTGATCGATCACGCCCGCACGGCGTTCACCAACGGGATGACCGTGGCCGCCATCGTCGGGTCCGTCGTTCTCCTCTCGGTCGCCGTCGGCAATCTGGTCCTGCTGCGCGGTGAGCGTCGCGCGGCCGGTGTGCTCGCTGTCGCCGCCGCCCCGGAGTGACGGCAGCCGACGGCGACCGGACATGATGGACCGCATGGGTGTTGTCTATCTGGTCCGACATGGTCAGGCGCACGGTATTGCCGCTGATGACGAACTGACCGAACTCGGTCGACGACAAGCCGCCGCCTCCGGCGCCCATCTTCGGATGCTGGCGCCGGAGGCGGCGGTCGTCGTATCCGGCTCGTTCAATCGGCAACGCGACACCGCCGACATCATCGCGGCGCAGTTCGACCCAGCAGTGCCGCGCACAGTCAACGACGACTGGGACGAGTACCGCGCCGACCCGATCGGCGGTCGGTTCGACAGTTTCACCGGGACGCCCAAGGAACTGCAGACCCGGATCAACGAAGGACTGCGCGCCTGGATCACCGGCGAAACCGATGACGCTGTCGAAGATTTCGGCAGCTACTGGGCCCGAGTACAGCGTGCCGCCGCCGACCTCCGCGAGATCGGCGGCCCGGGTCAGACCGCCATCGTCGTGACGTCGGCCGGCACCATCACGGCGGTGCTCGCACAGCTCTGGGGCGTCGACCGGACCACCTGGCCGACCCTCGCGTCATCGGTCGTCAACGCGTCGCTCACCAAGCTGGTCGTCGGCGCCAGCGGCGTCACGCTCATCTCCTTCAACGAGCACGCGCACCTAGAGCAGCCCGAGCCACTGATGACGTACCGCTGAGAGCTCTGAAATAGGCGGCGAGAGAATTACCCGCAGAAATACCGATGCCGCGTTTTCAGCATCATCCTGCGCTCACCATTACGCAGGTCTCATGGCAAACAAAATGTGATTACCGACTCAAATTCATGTGCCGGGTGCTGCCCCTCACAGGACCCATATCTAGAGGTCACGGGCATCCTGATATAGCGTTCCCAGTCGTGTGCCGACTGCTCGTTCAATTTCCTGAGACGCTGATTGCTTCTCATTTCTATCGCCGGCTATCGGCAGCACAAGTCCCGGGATTTCAATCGTGACCGGCAGCCGCCGCACACTGCTGAAGTCTGAGAAGGCGACGCCGACCAGCCGCCCCATCGCCTGCGCTGCAGGCCGGCGGATCTGACGGCCATGGCACTCAACCGTGAGAACCTGTGGGGCCTGAAGGGCAAGCCGAAAGACGAACGGTTCCCCGAAGAAGAGGTCACCAAGGCGCAACGAATCTGGCTGGCCGCCATAGTGAGCGTCGTGGTGATCGTTGCGATCGTCACCACCCTCCTGATCAACTCCGCGGGCGTGGGCAAGCGTGACTACAAGCTGGATTTTGCGCAGGCCGGCGAGATGCGACCCGGCGACCGGGTCAAGGTGGCCGGCGTCGATGTCGGCACGGTCAAGCACCTCGCCCTGAACCCCGACATGACGTCCGTGACCATTACGGTGCAGGTGAACAACGACGTGCACATCACGGCGAACGGGTCGGCGTCGATCAAGTTGATGACGCTGTTGGGTCAGCGGTATGTGGCGATCGACCTGGGCAATTCGCCGAATACGTTGCCCAGCAACCACATGCCGATCACCCAGACACAGGTGCCGTATGACCTGCAGAAGACATTGGATGCCAGCGGCACTTTGTTGACCGGGACCGATGCGGGGCAGCTGTCGCAGGGGTTGCAGGCGCTCAATCAGCAGATGGCCGGGGTCCCCGACTCGATCAAGCAGACCTTGACCGGTCTGGGGGATCTGTCGAACATCATCAATAACCGGCGCGATCAGATCACCAAGCTGGTCAACGACACCGACTCGATCACCACGCTGGTATCGAACAATCAGTATCAGCTGGCGGTCATCGTGGGCCAGGGTCAGTTGTTGACGCAGAAGATCGCGACCCGTGAGCAGTTGGTGACCAAGTTGCTCGACGGTATTGCCGGTGTGGTCAATCAGGCCAAGCTGCTGGGTGACCAGACCAACGGTCAGGTGGCGCCGTTGATCGCCAACCTGAACAACATCGCCGGCGGCCTCCAGCAGAACCGTCAAAGCCTCCGCGACATGCTCGGCGTGCTGCCCCTCGTGTCCCGCAACATCGCCAATGCCACCGGCAACGGCGCGTACGTGGACGTTGACCAGCCGTGGGGGCTGTTCCCCGACAACTGGCTCTGCTTCGCCAAGGTGCTCGACGGCTGCCAGTAGCCGCGCCTATGCCCGACTGATCGCCTTCAGTCCGGCGGCGATGAATTCGCCGGTGACCTCGGCAGCTCGGGCGGCGTTCGGGGCGCCGGAGTCGGCGCCGCTGAGCGCGCGGTGGGTGATGCCCTCGCCGATCACGCCGATCTTGAAGTTCGCCAGCGCCATGTAGAAGTTCCAGTGCGCCAGCTGATTTCCGGAGGCGCGCGCATAGCGCTCGGCCAGCTCGTCGGGCGACGGGTAGCGGTCACTGGTCCACGCCGCCTCCGCACCCAGCACGACGTTGAAGATCGGCTGTCGATACGCACACATCAGGGCGACGTCGGTCAACGGATCACCGAGCGCCGACAACTCCCAATCGACCACGGCGAGAACGGTTCCGGGATCGTCAGCGGCGAGAATCGTGTTGTCGACTCGATAGTCGCCGTGCACGATGGTGTTCGCCGAGTCGGCCGGGATCGATTCTGCCAGCGCCGCATGCAGTTTCGCGACGTCGGGCAGCTCCCGCGTCTGGACGATCTCCCACTGCCGCGCCCAGAGCGCCACCTGCCGCTCCACATAGCCCACGGGCCGACCGAACTCGCCGAGCCCGACGGCCTGGTAGTCGACGGCGTGCAACCGGGCCATGCCGTCGACCAGCGCGGTGGCGTTCGCGTCGACCTGCGCATCGGTCCAGGCGCCGAGCTCCTCGGTGTCGCGCACCACCGATCCGTCGACGAACTCCACGACGGTGAACGGCGCACCCAGCACCTCGCCGGTGAGATCGGCGGCGACGGTGCCGGCGACCGGAACGGCGGTGTCCTGCAACGCCTTCGTCACGGTCCACTCGCGCTTCATGTCATGCGCGGATGGCGTCAGGCCGCCGGTCGGTGGCCGGCGTGCGACCCAGCGATGAGTACCGTCGGTGACCTCGTAGGTCAGATTGGACCGACCGCCGCTGATCAGCGTGACGTCCAGCTCGCCGTTCACCTGCACGCCGCTGTCGATCAGAAATTTCTGCAGCAGCACGGGATCCATCGGATCAGCCATGATCGGCCTCGTTTCGTATCGCCTTCTTCGCCTGTCCGACAGCCCGTTTGGCCAGCGCCCATCGGTGCACCTCGGACGGTCCGTCGTAGATCCGGAACGGCCGAAGCTCGCGCTGCAGCCGGGCGAGCGGCAGGTCGTCGGAGACACCCAGCCCGCCGCACATCTGCATGCTGCGATCGACGATCCGCGAGTAGGCCTCGGCGGCATAGGTCTTCGCGATCGATGTCGAGTTCGACGCGTGCTCGCCGCGGTCCAGCTCGGCGCACGCCACCATCAGCAGCGCCTCCGATGCCGCCAGGTCGATCTCGTTGTCGGCGACCTGCTGCTGGATCATGCCGAGATCGCCGAGCACCGAACCGAACGCCTGGCGTTCGGCCACATAGCGGACCGCCACATCCTGGCAGCGCCGCGCGACGCCCAGCCAACGCATCACGTGCGTCATCCGCGCCGGACCCAACCGCACCTGCGCGTACCGGTATCCCTCGTGCGGCTCTCCGAGGACGTCGGCATTCGGGACGAACACGTCGGTGAACTGCACCTCGCAATGCCCGCCGACCATCGAGCGGTCGATCGTCGGAATATGCCGTCCCACAGCGATTCCCGGCGTATCCGCGGGCGCAAGGAACATCGTCGCGCCGCCGCGGTCGCCGGGCTTGCCGACCGTGCGCGCCATGATGATGAAGAAGCCGGCGCCGTCGGCGCCGGTGATGAACTGCTTGGTGCCGTTGATCTTCCAGCCGCCGTCGACCGGCTCCGCGATGGTGGCCAAGGCGGACGGGTCGGAGCCGGCGCCGGGCGCGGGTTCGGTCATCGCGAACGCCGAGCGCATATCGCCGGCGACCAGCGGTGCCAGGTAGCGCTGCTTCTGCTCCGCGGTCGCGATCGCCGCCATCATGTGGACGTTGCCCTCGTCGGGCGCGCCGATGTTGAGCGCAACCGCGCCGAACACCGAGTAACCGGCCGCCGCGAACACCGGCGCCCGGTCGCACATGTTCAGTCCCAGCCCACCGAACTCGACCGGCGCATGCGGCGCATAGACGCCCGCGGCCTTGGCCTGACGCTGCAGGTCGATCCGGCGCTCGTCGCCGCCCGCCGCGGTGATGTCGCCGTCGAACTCGGTCTCGATCGGCAGCACGACCTGCTCGATGAACCTTTCCGTGCGGACAACCAGGTCCCGTACGGATTCGTCGTGTTGCAGCTCGATCGCCATATCCACCTTCCGACCGAGCACTCGCTCGGAACTGAGTTCAGGTTATCGGTCGCGCCCAGCCGGGGTCAACCGATCAGCCGTGGTATCCGACGGTCTGACGCGCGACGCTCAGGTAGCGGCGTACCAGCTCGTCCGGGCCGAGCGCGCCACTCGGCCGATACCAGGTGGACACCGCGACGCACATCGTGGTGATCGCGCGGCTGGCGTCCAACGGGTATTCGGTGGTGAAGTCACCGGAATCCTTGCCGTCCTGCACGATTCGGTCGAGCGTGCGCTGCTGCTGGTCGCGGCGGGCGATATAGCCCACGCGATAGTCGGGATCGAGACTGCGGATCTCGGTGGACGCCACGAACGCCAGCTCGCGGCGGTACATGTGGAATCGCAGCAGGAGTTCGACGACGGCGTCGAATCGGGCCACCGGATCGGCGCCCGCGGCGGTCTCGGCCACCGCCGAGCGCTCGAGCAGATCACCCATCGCCGCATCCAACAACGCCTGCAGCAGCGCCTGTTTGGACGGGTAGTAGTGGTACAGACCGGGTACCGACAGGCCGGCCCGGTTGGCGATCTCCCGCACCGACGAACCGTGGTAACCCTGCTCGGAGAACAGCTCGAGAGCAGCCTTCAACGGCCCGGCCAGGCCGGCGTCCGCGAACTCGCGCCAATCGGCCACGGACGCATGCCCGGGCTCGCGGCTCAACTGCCCCGCTTGGTTGTTCATTCGCCCAACTGTAGTGCCTATCCGATCGCTCGTTCGGCCAACCCGCGCATGGGCCGCCCGAATTGTCGCTCGGCGCGCCGGGTCACGAGCAGGTTCTGGACCAGCAGCACCGCACCGAAATAGAGCATCAGCGACGCCGAGGCCAGGCCCGGGTCGACGACCAAATGGATCGCGACATGCTGCGCGATCGCCACGATCCACAGCACCAGCGTCGCCGCGGTTCCGGTGCGCCAGACCTGTCCCGACTCGTCGCGATGCAACCGGACGGTGTGCGCACGGGCCGCGGCCAGCCCGACGCCGACCAGCATCGACACGGCGACGAGGCCGATATCGGCGATCGAGGACACCCCGTGCTGGAAGTGCTGGACGGTCTGCACGCCACCGATGATCAGCAGGATCAGCGGCAGTCGCGACGCGGCGCGCACCGGGCGCGGAGTCATCTGGCGGTAGAGGACGAACCCGATGACGACGACGGCGATGAGGACGTTGGTGACCATGCATCCAGCCTCATCGGATGCCGTGCCGATCCCCACCACCCACGGGTGGAGGCCGGGTGGAGATCTAGTTCTCGCGGCGCAGGAAGAAGTAGTAGTGCGCGTCGCGCACCAGCGAGGTCTTGCCGTTCATGATGCCCATCACCGTGTCGTCGTCGATCCGCTTGAAGTGATCGATCACCGGCTGGCCGTCATAGACCATCGACGCGGTCACCTCGCCACGGAACTCGACCATCCACAGGCTGGCCTCGCCCTTGCCCAATTCCTTGTTGGAGAACAGGTTTCCATCGCCGTCACGGCAGACCAGTGGCTGCACGTCGTAACGCGAGCCGAAGGTCTTGCCGTGCCACGCGGCGCGTTCGAGCCCGCCGTCCATGGGATGGCCGCTGGGCAGCTCGCCGCCCTTCCAGGGGCCGATCATGAAGTCGATCGACACCGGTTCCAGCGCCGCCCAGATCTCATCGAGTTCGGCGGCCGTGCTGATCTGCTGGCTCGCGGCCCGCTGTTCGAAGAGTTCGACGGCCTGTTCGCGGTTCATGCATCCGACCCTAAACTATGGACACACCTGTGACCAATAGTTCAGGCGTGCGGCATCAGCCGGCGACCTTCTCCTTGGCGTCCGCGACCTTGCTGAACTTCATCGACTGGGTCACCGACGCGCGGCGGAAGTCGTAGTAGTCGAGCAGGAAGTTGTGCCGCACCATCCACGGCATGCTGCTGCCCGACTTCGGCAGCTGGTCGGCCGCGCGCTGGACATAACCGCTGGACAGCTCCATCGCCGGCTTCTCGGCCAGGATCTCGCCGGCCCGATCGGCCTCGGCGTGGGTGTAGCCGTTGTCGCCCATGTGCTTGAGCAGCCGCGCGACGTGCTGGCTGGTGATATCGGCCTTCAACGTCCAGGAGGCGTTGATGTAGCCGATGGTCCAGGCCATGTTGGGCACACCGTCGAGCATGTAGCCGCGGTACAGGTAGTGATCGCTGATCTTCACGGGCGAACCGTCGACCGCGATCTCGGTGCCGCCGAGCGCCTGCATCTGCAGTCCGGTGGCGGTGATGATGATGTCGGCCTCGAGCTCCCGGCCCGATGTCAGCTTGATGCCGGTCGCGGTCACGCGGTCGATGGTGTCGGTGACGACCTCGGCCTGTCCGTTGCGGATCGCCTTGAACAGGTCACCGTTCGGCACCACGCACAGTCGCTGATCCCACGGGGCGTACTTCGGCTTGAAATGCACGTCGACCGGGTAGTCGGCGGGCAGCATCGCCTTGGTCATCCGGCGGATCAGCGCACGGCCGGCCTTCGGGGCCTTGCGCATGAAGAGGTAGCTGCCCAGCGTCTGGGTGGCCCACCGCCAGCGGGTGACGTTGTGAGCCAGGTTGGGGGGCAACACCTTCCGGGTGGCCAGCGCGATCGGGTCCTTGTTGGGCAGCGACGTGATGTACGTCGGCGACCGCTGCAGCATGGTGATGTGCTCGACGTCGTCGGCCATCGACGGGATCAGGGTGATGGCGGTGGCGCCCGACCCGATCACCACGACCTTCTTGCCCTTGTAGTCCAGGTCCTCCGGCCAGAACTGCGGGTGCACGACCTGCCCCTGGAAGTCCTCGATGCCCGGGAACTCGGGGGTGTAGCCCTCGTCGTAGGAGTAGTAGCCGGTGCACATGAACAGGAACCGGGTCTCGAAGGTCTTCGGCTTGCCGCCGGAGATCGTCTCCACGGTCCAGATGTCGGTGGCCGAATCGAAGTTGGCGGACGTGACCTGCGTCTCGAACTGGATCTTCTTGTCGATGCCGAACTTGCGAGCGGTGTCCCAGATGTAGTTGCGGATGTCCTCGCCCTGTCCGATCGAGGTGTTCCCGGTCCACGGGTTGAACGGCAGGCTGAACGTGAAGATGTCACTGTCCGAACGGATCCCGGGATAACGGAACAGATCCCAGGTGCCGCCGGTCCGCTCGCGACGCTCGATCAGCGCGTAGTCCAGATCCGGGTTCAGCTCGTGGATCCGGTAGGCCGCGTCGATGCCCGACAGGCCGGCGCCGACGATGAGTACATCGTGGAACTCGGCCTTGCCGCCGGTGGTGGTCTTGGCCTTCTTATCGGCAACCGTGGTCATGGATGTCCTTACCTCTGGCGCGGCGTCTGTGTGGACTGAGCTCGGGGCTTGAGCGTCAAGAAACCGCGACAACGTTCCATGTCACGATACGGCTAGTTGTACTACGAGTCAATAAGAATTTTCAGTGCGCGAACACCATGCTCAGGGTGATGTGATCGCGGCGGTGAGCCCACGCGTCGGCGAAGAAGTGGTGCTCGATCGCCCACGGCCGCTCGGTCCCGGACTTCGGCATGACATGGCCCTCACGCTGCAGATATCCCGAACTCAGGTTGAAGAACGGCCGCGCCTCGATCGGCTTGTCGCCGCGGTGCGGATAGGCCACCTGGTACCCGTTGCTGCGCATGTAGCTCATCAGCCGGACCAGCGCCCGAGCCGACAGATCGGCACGGAGCGTCCACGATGCGTTGGTGTAGCCGACGCTCCAGCCGAAGTTCGGCACACCGTCGAGCAGATAGCCCTTGTAGACGAACCGCTCCCCCGGCACGACCTCCTCGCCGTCGACGGTCAGCGTGATGCCGCCGAAGGCCTGCAGCCGCAGCCCGGTCGCGGTGACGACGACATCCGCCTCCAGCTCCCGGCCCGACTTCAACCGGATCCCGTTCTCGGTGAAAGTGTCGATGTGGTCGGTGACCATCTCGACGTCACCGGAGGCGATCTCGTCGAACAGCACCCCGTCGGCATCGGCGCACAGCCGCTGCTCCCACGGGTTGTACGCAGGATTGAAATGGACCGCGAGGTCGTAGTCGGCCGGCAGCTTCTTGGCCATCTTCTTCGTCAGCAGCCGCCGCGAGTAGTTCGGGAACTTCGAACAGATCTGGTAGATCGTCGCCGTCCACCACGCGTTCTTCAGCCGGACGAGATCGTGAGCGGCCTGGGCGGGCAGCAGCTTTCGCGCCAGGTCCGGAAAGACGCCGACGGTCGGCACCGGATAGACCCAGCTGGGCGAGCGCTGCAGCATCTGCACGCGGGCCCCCGATCGGGCCAGCGCCGGTGCCAGTGTCACGGCGGTCGCACCGCTGCCGATCACCACCACCCGCTTGCCGGTGAAGTCCTCCCCGTCCGGCCAATGCTGGGGGTGGATGACCTGCCCGCGATAGTCGGAGATGCCGGGAAAGTCAGGCGTGTAGCCGTCGTCGTAGTCGTAATAGCCCGTGCACAGATACAGGAACCGGGTTCGGTATTCGACTGTGCCCGAACCATTCTCCGCAACGACCGTCCAGCGCTGCGCGGCGCTGTCCCAGGACGCACTGCGCACCGTGGTGCCGAAGTGGATACGCCGGTCGATGCCGTGCTTGCTCGCGGTGTCCTCGATGTAGTCGCGAATATCCGGTCCGTCGGCGATCTGCTTGGCGCCGCGCCACGGCTCGAACGGCAGGCTGAGCGTGAACATGTCGCTGTCCGAACGGACCCCCGGGTAGGTGAACAGGTCCCAGGTGCCGCCGACCCGATCGCGCCGCTCGAGGATCTCGTAACTCAGGCCGGGAAACTCGTTCGCGACCCGATACGCGGCATCAATGCCCGACAGTCCGGCGCCGACGATCAGCAGATCGCGATGCTCCACCCGACTCTGATCAGATTCATCAGACATATCTCGACGCTACTGCACGCTGACCAGGTCACCGGCGGATTCCGCCCCCGGGGCCATCGCACTGGGGTCGCGATAGCCGGTGATCTTGTAGTCGTCCAGGTCGACGTGCTTGAGCTGATTGACGTACTGCGTCGCAAAGCCGGGGAACATGGTCGCGTTGAAGCCGTCGTCGGTCAGATACCAGCTCTGGCAGCCAGAATTCCACGTCGTCGCCTGCAGTCGCCGCTGGATGTCGGCGTTGTAGCGGGCCTGCACCTCCGGCCGGACATCAAGCGCCTTCCAGTCGAGCCGCAGCAGCTTCTCGACCGCCTCGACGATGTAGTTGATCTGGGCCTCCATGTACACCAGTGCCGAGCTGTGCCCGGGTCCCGAGTTCGGACCGAAGGTGAAATACAGATTCGGATAGCCCGATACCGCGACGCTGCGA
Source organism: Jongsikchunia kroppenstedtii DSM 45133 (assembly GCF_000380485.1). Classification (GTDB taxonomy): domain Bacteria; phylum Actinomycetota; class Actinomycetes; order Mycobacteriales; family Mycobacteriaceae; genus Jongsikchunia; species Jongsikchunia kroppenstedtii. The sequence goes on from NZ_AQYG01000045.1 coordinate 37,440, forward strand.
TAGGCATAGGCGCCGCCGCTCCACTCGTCGCCGAGGCTGCGTCCGCCGATCCCGGTGATGGGTATCGGTGCACCGGCCTTCGACACCTCGAATCCGGTTGCGAAGACGATCGCGTCGAATTGATGCTCGATGCCCTCGACCGTGCGAATGCCCTTAGGCGCCAGGCGCGCGATCGGCCAGGTGACCAGCTTGCAGTTATCGGCCTGCAGCGCCGGGTAGTAGTCACTGGTCATCAGCAGCCGCTTGCAGCCGGCCGAGAAGTCCGGCGTCAGCTGCCGGCGCAGCCATGGATCCTTCACCTGCAGACGCAGATTCGCCTTGCTGAGCTGCTCGACCAGCCGGGTGAACGGGGTGTCCCAGACGACGCCCAGCGCCACCGACTCGTGACCCCAGAACCAGGCCGCCCGCGACGCCTCCTGCGCGAACGGCACCGTACGGTACAGCTGCTTGAGCAGGCCGCTGGTCGGCCGGTTCAGCCGCGGTAGCACCCAGCCGGGCGTCCGCTGAAAGACCTTGACCGACTTTGCTGTCTTGACCAGCTCGGGCACGATCTGCACCGCGCTCGCGCCGGTACCGATCACCGCGACCTTCTTGCCGGTGAAGTCGTAGTCGTGATCCCAACGGGCACTGTGGATCTTGTGACCCTCGTAGGTCTCGATGCCGGGGATGTCCGGCAGGCTCGCATTCGACAGCGGTCCGGGCGCGGCGATCACCGTGCGTGCCCGCACCGGCTCGCGACCCTCGAACTCGACGGTCCACTGGCCGGCCGCCTCGTCATAGATCAGCCCGGTGACGTTGTGCCCGAACCGAATATGCGGCGCGATGCCCGAATCGGTCGCCATGCGATCGATATACGCGAGGATCTCATCGCTGCCCGAGTAGGTATGCGACCAGTTGGGATTCGGCGCGAAGCTGTAGGAGTAGAGCCGCGACGGGATGTCGCAGGCGGCACCGGGATAGGTGTTGTCCCGCCACGTTCCGCCGATCCGGTCGCCGCGCTCGAAGATCGCGAAGTCGGTGATGCCCTCCTGCCGCAGGCGGATCGCCGCACCGATGCCGGCGAACCCGGCCCCGATGATCGCGACGGACAGGGTCTTGTCGGTGTCTGCCATATCGATTCCTTTACGCGACCGGCTCGTAGGTCAGTTCCTGCGACCAGGTCGGCGTGCGATGCACCAGCCGGAACGGAATCACGCCGGTCACCTTCACCAGCGAGTCGGCCAGCAGGTGGTAGCTCGAGCTGCGGTCGATGACCTTCTTGCCCTGCCACGAGATGAACTGATACATCGGCACGCGGCGCACGAACTCGCTGCGCTCGCCGACGCTGCGGAATCGGCGCATCGCGCCGTAGAGCTTCTCCTCGTCGACACCCATCGCGACGATGTTGTCACGCATCTTGTTCAGCAACGGGATGTAGCTGAGGGTGCCGACGATCAGCGCGGGATTGGTCCAGCCGCCGACCGTCTCGATGACCAGCTTGCGCATGCTCGCATGCCCGAGAATGTCCATCACCTCGAAATCGACTGCGAGATGCCGGGACTCGTCGTTGTTGATGCGCTTGAACACCTCTTGCGCGATCGGGTCCTTCACCTCGTCGGTGATGAACTTGATCAGGGCGCCGTCCAGCGCGACCTCCAGCATCGGAATCACGGTGCCCAGGAACGACAGCGACATCTCATCCGAATGCTTGTCGAGCCAGTTGATGATCAGCTGCACATTCACGTTGGGCGCCGGGATCTCGTCGTCCTCGAGCATTCCCCAGCGGCGCATCAGCGCCAGTTCGGCGTTCGCGTGCTTCTGCTCCTCGGCGTGGAAGTGCTCGTAGATGCTCTTGAGCGTCGGCGTCGGCGCCTTCTTGGCCAGCGCCGCGAACCCGCGGGCACCGACGTTCTCGATCCACATCAGGTCCGTCATGAACGGCTTGAGCTTCGCCCACAGATCAGGCTCGATGAGCTCGGCCCCCGGGGCGTCCCACTCGATGTCGGCCAGCGCCCACTGCCGGTCCTTGATCATCTGCAGCATGTTGTCGAGATCCATCGCCATGACGAATTCCTTTCAGCAAGTTGTGAATTAGGTCTTGTGATCAGTCGAGATACAGTCCGTCAGCCGATCCGCACCAGGCTGGCCGCGCGCCGGTCGTCGGCGTAGGCGGTGGCGACGAAATCGGCCGCGCGACGCAGGGCGGCCGCGCTCTCCGGAGCCAGCCGCGGCAGCGCCTGGAAGACGTGCATCATTCCGGGCCACTCCTCGAGCGTGCAGCGCCCGCCCGCACGCCGGACCGCGGCGTCGAGATGACGGGCGTCGGCGCGCAGCATCTCGTACCCGCCGACCTGCACCAGCAGCGGCGGCAGGTCCGCCGCCCGGGTGAAGTCGAGCCGCAGTCGCGGGTGATTCGGATCCGTATCGCCGCAATACAATTCGACGAGCTTGCGGGCGGTCCCGGCCGACATCGCCGGCTCCCGCACCACCTGTTCGGCCAGGCGCAGGGTGAGATCGATCAGCGGCGAGAACAGCACCACGCCGGCCGGCTGGAAGCGCGGCTCGTCGATATGCGCCAGCAGCAGGTCGAGCGCGAGGTGGCCGCCCGCGGAGTCGCCGGCGATCACCAGGTCCGAGCCGGCGTAGCCCTGCCCCTGCAACCACCGGTAGCCGTTCTCGACATCGATTGCCGCCGTGGGAAATAGGTGTTCGGGCGCGAGCCGGTAGTCGATCGAGAAGATCGGCAATCCGGTCGCCTCGGACAGCCGTGCCACGAGTTTGCGGTGCGTGCGCGCCGAGCAGATCGCATACGCGCTGCCATGGATGTAGTACCCGGCCCGCTCGCCGAACTCGACCCCGGCCGCCAGCACCCACTCGCCGCGCAGTCCGTCTTCCCGGACCGGAATGACCCGGGTCCCGCCGGGCATCGACCCGAGCGCGGACATCACGGCCGCGACGATGCCGCGATCGACCATGACGGCCGGGCGCCCCTCGGGCATGAGGTCGGACAACAGGCCCACCGTCCAGCGCGTCAGCGCTGCAGCGGAGGCCGCTCGCAGGTTCGTCGACGCCGGGATATCCGGCACATCGGACGACTCGGTTTCACTCACATCAGGTACACCACCACCAAAGGTGCCATTTGTCAATGGCACGATTAGTGATGTAAAAGCTCCGGCGGCGCTCGCCGCGTAGAGCGCTTAGAGGAGGCCGGGCAGCGCGATCGCCGCCACGACCAGCACCAACACCACGCCGAACACCGCCGCGTCGCGCAGCCGCGGGCCGCGATCGGCCCGAGCCACCGCACCGACTCCGCCGCGCGCGTCGATGGCATCGGCGAACTCTCGGGCGTTGCTGCTGGCCAGCATGCAGGCGATCGGCAGGATCCCGGCCACCTCCCGGAACCGCTCCCGACCGGCCTGCGGCCGGTCCGGTCGCCGTTGCCGCACCGTCTGCAGCAGCGTTCGGCAGTCGTTGATGAAGAACGGGCACAGCCGCAGCGCGAGCGCGATCGAGGTGGCCAGCGGCCGCAGCGGGAGCCGCACCTTCTCGCCGATCCGCACGATGCGCTGCAGGAATGCCGGAATCTCGACCATCGGCGTGGTCCAGCACAGCAGCATCGACGCATACAGCGACAGCACCGTGATCGAGATCAGGATGCCCCAGGTGCTCGCGCCGCCCAGGCCGAACCGCACACCCCCGACGCTCACATACGGCGCGCCGCCGCCGAAGGCCGTGAGTGCTCCGCCGAAAAGCGTCGCGACGACGAGCCACCACGGCAGCCGCGGCAATGCGGTTCGCGGTATCCGGCCGAGCAGCGACCAGCCGATCACGATCACCAGCGCGGCACCGGCGCTGGCCCAGGTCGGGCTCAGCGCGAACATCAGGGCGATGACGATGAGCGTGCCCAGCTTGGTCCCCACCCACAGCCGGTGTGCCGGCGATTCGCCGGGCAGCATCCGGCCCATCACGGTCGCCAATGTGGCCCGCGATTTCGGCTGGGAGACGGTCGCTTCCGGGAGCGTCGCCGGCAGCTGCACCGGTTCCTGATCGACGATCCGGCCGTCGGCGAGGGTGATGCAGCGGTCGGCCAGGGATGCCAGCTCGTCGAGGTCGTGCGAGACGATCACCGTCGTCAGCCCCGATGCCTGCACCCGCCGCAGCGCCCGCATCATCGCGATCCGGGACGCGGCGTCCAGACCGGCGAGCGGTTCGTCGAGCACCAGCACCCGCGGCTTGCACGCAAGTAGTCCGGCGAGCATCACCCGGCGCTGCTGACCCACCGACAGCTCATCGATCCGCTTGTCGCCGAAGATATCCGGATCCAGCCCCAACTCCGCCAGCACCGCGTCGGCGCGCTGCGGCGGCACATCGGCAGCGTGCCGGATGTCGTCGCGCACCCGATGGCGCAGCAAACCGAGGCGCGCATGCTGCAGTCCGAACAACGCTGCGCGCCTGCCGTTCTCGGCCGGACGACCGTCGATCACCACCTGGCCGGACACCGGCTGGTCCAGGCCCGCGATCAGGCGCGCCAACGTCGACTTGCCGGCGCCGTTCTCGCCGGTGATCAGCACCATCTCGCCGGGGTCGATCGCCAGGCTGACGTCATGCAGTGCGTCGTGATGCCACGGCGTGCCGGCGTCGTGGGCGTATCGCACGCGGTCGACGATGACCGGCGCGCCGAGCACCCGCAGCGAACTCTCCAGCACGGCCGGCGAATTCGAGTACCCGCTGTCGGTCGCGCCGGCGACCGGGTGCAGATCGATGATCCGATCGGCGTCGGCGATCTCGGCCGGGTCATGCGTGATGTGGACGACTTCGGCCCCGGAGGTCACCGCGTCGCGATAGAGCGCGACGATATCCGCGCGACCGGCCCGGTCGATCATCGCCGTGCTCTCGTCGCTGATCAACAGCCGCGGGTCCCGTGCCAGCGCGGCGGCCACGGCGAGGCGCTGCAACTGTCCGCCGGAGAGCGAACCGGTCTCCGCGTGAGCCAGCCCCGCCAGGCCCACCCGCTGCAGCAGGGCGTCGATCTGGTCGTCGGTGAGATCGATTGCACCCCAGGAGAGGTCGTCGGCCACCCGCATGCCCAGCACCTGGGTCTCCGGGCGCTGCCCGATGACGGCGGTCCCCCCGACCTCACCGAGCCCGGGCGGACCCGGCCTGGTGACGACGCCGGCGGTCGGCTCCCGGCCGGCCAGGACGCGGGCCAACGTCGACTTGCCGGCACCGTTGGGCCCCACCACCGCCACCAGCTCGGCGCCGGTGAGGTCCAGATCGACGTCCGCGAGCGCCGGGTGCGCGGCCCCCGGGTGCACGACCTCGATACCGCGGGCGGACAGCGGGACCGGGCCGGGCGCGGCATCGCTGCGGGTGACCCGGTCCGTCGCGGGCGTTCCGAGCAGACTCACCAGGCGGGGCACGAATCGTCGATGCAATCGGAATATCAACCGGCACAACAGGACCACGCCGAGCAGCGAAGCGGCCGGCAGCGCGATCCACCACCACCGCAGGGTCCAGTCGAGGATGTCGTCGCCGACCTGCGCGACACCGTCCGCGTTCGCGTTGCGCAGCCCCCGCGCCACACCGCCCCAGCCGTTGCGCGCCTGGTCGAACATGAACTCGCGGTAGCTGCCGAAGATCGCCAGCACCGCGGTCGACACCGCCGCCGATCCGAGGCCGACCGTTCCGGCAGCGACGACCGTGAGGGTGCCCATCGACCACTGTCGACGCAGCGCGATACCGGACATGATGCCGACCATCGCGGCGCCCGCCACCATGTTCGCGGTGCCGTAGCCGCCGAACAGGAACGCCACCACGTAACCGGTCGCGGCGGCCATCAGGTCGACCCGGAGCCGCCGGCGCGCGGCGAGTACGGCGAACGGGATCGACGCGACCCCCATCGCGAAGCCGGCGATCGGCAGGAACCGGCTGAGCACGCAGATCGCCGCGGCGACGTCGGCGAACGCCGCCGCCTCGGCGAGTTCGATCACGCTCACGCGGCGCGACACCGACGGGTCCGGAACCGAATCCCGCCGCCGGGACGTCTGTAGAGGAAGCATCACATCAAGAGTGCCATCGAACGACCGCTGCATCGATCCGGTAACACCCTGATTCAATTCCGCAAATCACCCACAACGCCCCTGGGCCGGACCTAGCATCCGGAGGCATTCCGGCTGATCGAGCTGGCGGACTGATGGAGGCACAGATCGATGAACGTGAGCAGAAGGATCGCGGCGGGCGCATTCGCGCTCGCGCTGATGGCGTTCGGGGCGGCGTGCAGCAGCTCCGACAGCGACAGCACCCCGAGTTCGTCGAGCGCGACCAGCAGTTCCGCGGTCTCGTCCGCCGAGACCACCAGCACGACACAGAACGCGCCGACGACGCACAACAACCCGGCCCCGCACACGACCACCCAGCCGGCCAACAAGTTGGGACAGCCGTGCACCGACCAGAGCGGCGCGCCGGGGCACTACATCGCGGCGAGCGACGGACAACTGGTCTGCGAGATCACCGGCGACGCGCCGCAGGTCACCACGACCACGCCGGTCCGCGATGACGATCCCGGCGGCAAGCCCTGCACCGACCAGAGCGGGGCCCCGGGCCACTACATCTGGGCCGACGGTCAATGGATCTGCCAGATCACGGGCGACGCACCCCGCTGATAGCCGATCCATCGACACCGAAGACGATCCGTCATGATTTGTTCGTGACGGATCGTCTTCGTTTGTTCGTATCGGCGGTAGCCGCGACCGCGGCCATCGGCGCCGCGGTGACCGGCTGCAGCTCTCATTCCGACAATTCGCCGACCGCGCAGAGCAGCCGGCAACCTGGCGCGGCCACCAGCACGACCGCATCGCGGCCCGGCACCGCGGGCCGGACGAACACCGACGCCGGCACCTGTGCGCTGTCGAGCCTGCCCCCGCAGGCTGCCGACACCGTGCGGCTGATCCACTCCGGCGGCCCGTTCCCGCATCCCCGCAACGATGGCGTCGTCTTCCAGAATCGGGAACGCCGGCTGCCCAACCAGGCGCGCGGCTACTACCACGAGTACACCGTCGATACGCCGGGCGCGTCGACGCGCGGCACCCGTCGGGTCATCACCGGCGGCACGCCGCTCAAGTCCCCGCGGGTCTACTACTACACCGGCGATCACTACTCGACGTTCTGCACCATCACCGGCGCCGACTGAAATCGGCGGATCAGCTCGGCGCCGCGTCCAGCACGCTGATCAGCAACGGCGCGTACTCGTCGCCCGATACCTGACTCGTTGTGACCCAACGGATCTCGGCGATCTCGGCGGCCGCCGTCGGGTTCACCGGCGGTCCGACGTACTCGAAGACCGTGGATTCCAGATCGTGGTCGGGCTCGTTGGCGGCGGCCGTATGCCACACGCCGACCTCGCGAAGGTCATCGCGCGCGATGGTGATACCGAGCTCTTCGGCGCACTCGCGGATCGCGGTGTCGATCATCGCCTCGCCCGGTTCGGGCTTGCCGCCCGGATGCATGAACCTGGTGGTGCCCCGCTTACGAACGGTCAGCACGCGGCCGGCGTCATCCCGAATCGTCACGGCCGCAACGATGATCGTCGGCATCAACCGGCCTTCTTGGCGGGCGACTTCTTCGCCGCCGTCTTCTTGGCCGGCGTCTTCTTGGCCGGCGTCTTCTTGGCGGCGGCCTTCTTGGCGGGCGACTTCTTCGCCGCCGTCTTCTTCGCCGGCGCGGCCGGGGTGCTGCGGTCCTTCACCGAAGCACGCAGGGCCGCAAGCAGATCCGCGACCTCGTCGTCATCACCCTCATCAGTGGCCGCGGGGGTCGGCTCGAATGCCTGGGTGCCATCGGCCTTCGCCTCGATCAGCTTGGCCAGCTCCGTCTGATAGGTGTCCTCGTACTTGCTCGGATCGAAATCGTCGGCCATCGACTCGATCAGCGACGCCGCCATCTTCAACTCTTGCGGCTTGATCGGGGTATCGGTCTCGAGCGCGGGGAAATCGGCGGCACGCACCTCGTCCGGCCACAGCAGGGTCTGCAGCGTCATCACATTGCCGATCACCCGCAGCGCCGCCAGCCGGGTCTTGTTGCGCAGGGTGAACGTGGCGATGGCCAGCCGATCGGTCTCCTCGAGCGCCTGCCGCAGCAGCGCGTACGCCTTCGGCGACTTCGACGCCGGCTCCAGATAGTAGGGCTTGTCGAAGTAGATCGGGTCGACCTGATCGACCGGAACGAAGTCGGTGATCGCGATCTCCGGGCTGCGCTCAACCGGCAGCTCCGAGAGGTCGTCCTTGGTCAGAACGACGGTGTCGCCGCTCTCGGTCTCGTACGCATTCGCGATGTCCGAGAACTCGACCTCGGTGTCGGTGCCCTCCCGGACCCGGCGGTAGCGGATCCGGGTGCCGTCGGACTTGTCGACCTGGTGCGACTTGCGGTCGTGGCTCTCGGTGGCCGAGTACGCCTTGACCGGCACGTTGACCAGCCCGAAGCTCAGGTCGCCCTTCCAAATTGAGCGCATAGTTGACATTGTGCAGCAGAATCGGACTGCCGTGTAGATCTAACGGGCGGGAGAGATGAAGGCGGGTCGGAGGCGATGAGCGCAGGAGGCACGATCGACGTCAACGGTCACGAGATCTCCGTGACCCATCTCGACAAAGTCATCTACCCGCAGACCGGCACCCGCAAGGTCGAAATCATCGACTACTACAACCGGATCGCCGACGTGATGATCCCGCACATCACCCGCCGACCGGTGACACGTAAGCGCTGGCCGGACGGCGTCGACGCGACACCATTCTTCGAGAAGAACCTGCCCGATCACGCTCCGGCGTGGATCGAGCGCCAGTCCATCGAACACAGCGACCGCGACGTGAAGTATCCGATCATCGACACCCGCGCGGCGTTGGTGTGGTTCGGTCAGCAGTCGGCGCTGGAACTGCATGTGCCGCAATATCGATTCGACGACGCGCTCGGCGATGGGATCGCTCGCGAGGAACTGCGGGCCACCCGGAAGGCCGATCGCATCGTGTTCGACCTCGATCCGGGCCCGGGCATCGAGCTCGCGCGCTGCGCCGAGGTGGCACTGGCGATCCGCGAGATTCTGGCCGGCGTCGGGATGACGGCATATCCGGTCACCAGTGGCAGCAAGGGAATTCACGTGTACGCGCGGCTGCCCGCACCGGTATCGCCCGACGGCGCCCGCAAGGTCGCCAAGCAGATCGCGACCCAGCTGCAGCACGAGATGCCGGATCGGGTCACGGCGTCGATGGCCAAGTCGCAGCGTGTCGGGCGGGTGTTCATCGACTGGAGTCAGAACAGCGGCTCCAAGACCACCCTCGCGCCCTACTCCCTGCGCGGCACCCCGCAGCCCTGTGCCGCGGCGCCGCGGGAGTGGGATGAATTGACGGAGAAGGATATTCGCCAGCTTCTCTTCACCGAGGTGCTCGAGCGCGCCGAGGAGTACGGGGATCTCATCGCCGATCTCGACCCGCCGAGTGGACACTCAGGTTCGCCCACCGGACACTCACGTCCATCGAGTGGACGAACCGGTCCAGTCGATCAACATGACGGTCCACTCGGCGGGCATGAGCGTCCGGTCGGCGGGCATGAGCGTCCGGTCGGCGGGCATGAGCGTCCGGTCGGCGAACATGAGCGTCCGGTCGGCGGGGGGCCGGTCGTCGACCTGGGCGAGTATCGCCGCAAGCGCGACGAGACCAAGACCCCCGAGCCTTTCGGCGACGAACAGCACCAGAGTGAAATCCGTTCGAGTGAACCGATATTCGTCATCCAGGAGCATCACGCAACCCGGCTGCACTATGACTTCCGGCTCGAACGCGACGGCGTCCTGGTGTCGTGGGCCGTGCCGAAGAATCTGCCGGTCGACAGCGACCAGAATCGGCTCGCGATCCAGACCGAAGACCACCCGATGGACTATGCGACCTTCGAGGGGAAGATCCCAAAGGGCGAGTACGGCGGCGGCACCGTGTCGATCTGGGATCACGGGACTTACGAAACCGAGAAATGGCGCGACAAGGAGATCATCGTCCGGCTGCACGGCGAGCGCATCCAGGGCCGCTACGTGCTGATCAAGACCGGCGACAAGAACTGGTTGGCGCACTTGATGTCCGACGTCCCGCGGCCGATCCTGCCGGACAGTCTCCGCGATCCGCGGCCGATGCTGGCATCGGACGAGTCGATCGAGAACCTCACCGACGATCGCTGGGCCTTCGAAGGGAAGTGGGACGGGTACCGAGTCCTGGTGCGATATCAGGGCGGAAAGCTGCGGTTGACCAGCCGCAGCGGCCAGGACCTGACTGCCGACTTCCCCGAATTGCACGAGGTGGCAGATGATCTCGGGCTGATCGACGTGATCCTCGACGGCGAGATCGTCGCGGTCGACCGCCACGGCCGCACCAACTTCACCCTGCTCGCCAGCCGCAGTAAACGCTCGAACGCCGAATCAGAGGACGACGTCACCATCAAGCTGATGCTGTTCGACGCGCTGTACCTCAACGGGACATCGTTGCTGCGCCGCCCCTGGTCCGACCGCCGAGCGCTGCTCGATGAGCTGGCACCGGTCTTCGCGAGGTCGAGCGTCGTCGAGATCCCACCGCTGCTCGACGGTCCGGGGTCCGCCGCGATGGCGCACAGCCGGGAGAAGGGCTGGGAGGGCGTCGTCGCCAAACGCCGCGACTCCACCTACCAGCAGGGTCGCCGCACGACCACCTGGCTGAAGCAGAAGAACTGGCGCGACATCGAGGTGGTCATCGGCGGCTGGCGGCCCGGCAAGGGCAATCGCGACCGCCGCATCGGGTCGCTGCTGGTGGGGCTGCCCGAGGAGACCGGTCTGCGCTATGTCGGCCGCGTGGGGTCCGGCCTCTCGGACCGGGAGCTCGACGATCTGCGCGCCGAGCTGGAACCACTGCAGATCAAGCGGTCGCCGTTCATCGAGAAGCTCGACCGGCCGGTGCAGTTCGACGCGGTCTGGGTACTGCCGAAGCTCGTGGTCGAGGTGCGGTTCATGGACTGGACCAGCACGGGTCACCTGCGTCACCCGACCTGGCGCGGTATCCGGCGCGACAAGCTGCCCGGCGACCTGTAGCCCCGGCCACGGTGGCGGCGAACAGCGGAAACACCGACTACGGTGTGGGTGTGCAAACGGATATCGACCCCGGGTCGCAGGCGGACACCGCGGTCCTGACGATTGCACACATCAGCGATCTGCACTTCAACGGCACCGAGCACAACAACCGGCGCGTCCGCGCGGTCCTCGACTACATCAACGAGCGCAGCAGCGGGATCGACGTGCTGCTGGTGACCGGCGACATCGCCGACAGCGGACATCCGTCGCAGTACGAGGAAGCGACCAAGACGCTGTGGTCGCCGCTGCCGATGCTCATCTGCCCCGGCAACCACGACGCCCGCGACGAATTCGGGTTCGGTCTGCTCGGCAAGCACAGCCATGACGATCCACTCAACCGGGCGCAGTTGATCGCGGGCGCACTGTTCATTTCGGTCGACAGTTCGGTGCGCGGCCAGCCGTACGGTCACCTGAGCGATCACACGCTGGCGTGGATGGAGGCGCAGATCGACGCGCAGCCGACGACGACGCCGGTCTTCCTGTCGTTCCATCACCCGCCGGTGCGGCTGCGGATGCCGTTCATGGACCACATCCGCATGGCCGACAACGAAGGCCTCGAGCAGCTGGTCGCGAACCATCCCAATATCGCGGCGATGTTCTGCGGGCATGCGCACACCGGCGCCGTGACGACCTTCGCCGGTCGGCCGCTATGCCTCGCGCCCGGCGTGGCGTCGACGCTGAACCTGCCCTTCGAGGGCACGGAGGTCATCAACCCCACGCAGCCGCCGGGTCTGGCCTTCCACACCTACGCCGATGGCCGGCTGATCAGCCACTTCCGTTCGGTCGTCGTACCGCAGAGCTAGGCCTACGCCGCCGACAACTGTTGCTCTCACGCGCGCACCGACAATTATTGTCGCGAGCCGCCGGATCTCTGACAGTTATCCGCAGGAGCTACAGCGCCTTCAAAATGTCTTCCACGCGCTCCTTGGCGTCGCCGAAGAGCATCTGCGCGTTGTCCCGGAAGAACAGCGGGTTCTGCACGCCCGCATAGCCGGACGCCATCGACCGCTTGAAGACGATCACTTCGTCGGCTTCCCAGACCTTGAGGACGGGCATGCCGGCGATCGGCGAGCCCGGGTCTTCGGCGGCGGCCGGGTTGACGGTGTCGTTGGCGCCGATCACCAGCACCACCGAGGTGCCCTCGAAGTCGTCGTTGATCTCGTCCATCTCCAGGACGATGTCGTACGGGACTTTCGCCTCGGCGAGAAGCACATTCATGTGGCCCGGCAGCCGACCCGCGACCGGGTGGATGCCGAAGCGCACGTCGACCCCGCGCTGGCGCAGCTTGCTGGTCAGCTCGGCGACTGGATACTGCGCCTGCGCGACGGCCATGCCGTAGCCGGGGGTGATGATCACGGTCGAGGCCTCGGCCAGGATGTCCGCGGCGTCGGCGGCGCTGACCTCGCGGTGGTCGCCGTATTCGGTCTCCGACGAGCTCGGTGCCTCGACGCCGAAGCCGCCGGCGATGACCGACACGAAGGAGCGGTTCATGCCCTGGCACATGATGTAGGACAGGTACGCACCGGAGGATCCGACGAGCGCGCCGGTGATGATCAGCAGGTTGTTGTTCAGCAGGAAGCCCGAAGCCGCTGCGGCCCAACCGGAGTAGCTGTTGAGCATCGACACGACGACCGGCATGTCGCCGCCGCCGATGGAGGCGACCAGATGCCAGCCCAAAGCCAGCGCGACCACGGTCACCGCGATCAGCAGGCCCAGGTTCGGCGACACGGTGAACGCGATCGTCAGCGCGATGAAGGCGGCCAGCGCACCGAGGTTGATGAAGTTCTTGCCCGGCAACATCATCGGCTTGGAATTCATCCGCGCCGACAGCTTCAGGAACGCCACGATCGAGCCGGTGAAGGTGACCGCACCGATGAAGATGCCGATGAACACTTCGGCGTGGTGGATCTTCAGCAGCGAACCGGCGAACTCGGTCTGCCCGCTGTGATGCTCCACGGCGAAGTAGCTGGACCAGCCGACGAGGACGGCGGCCAGACCGACGAAGCTGTGCAGCAACGCGATCAGCTCCGGCATGCCGGTCATCTCGACGATCCTGGCGCGCCACAGGCCGATCGCGGCGCCGATGGCGATAGCGACCAGCAGCAGCGCGATCGAGATTCCGGCGGCGTGGTTTGCGACCTGGCCGATGGTGGCGACCAGGGCGATCGTCATACCGGCGATGCCGTAGACGATGCCCTGCTTGGAGGTCTCATGTTTGGACAGTCCTGCCAACGACAGGATGAACAACAGGGCCGCGACGATATAGGCGGCGAAGGCAATGCTCTGTGCGGTCATTCGTGATCAGCCTTTGGAGAACATGGCGAGCATGCGCCGGGTCACGGCGAAACCGCCGAAGATGTTGATGGAAGCCAGCAGGATCGCGACGAACGACAGCGCCCGGATGACGTTGTTGTCGTCGGCGATCTGCACCAGCGCGCCGACCACGATGATTCCGGAGATCGCGTTGGTCACCGACATCAGCGGCGTGTGCAGCGCGTGGTGCACCTTGCCGATCACGTAGTAGCCGATGACGATCGCCAGCATCAGGACCGTGAAGTGCTGCGGGATCGGGTCCGGCGCATAGGCGGTCACCAGCCACAGCAGCACCGCACCCAGGCCGACCAGTCCCAGCTTCGTGCGCGCCGACATCGGCGTCTTCTCGGGCTTGACCGGGGCCGGCTCCGCTGCGGCGGCAGCCGGCGCCGGAGCCGCCGAGACCGAGACTGCCGGTGGCGGCCACAGCTTTTCGCCGCCCTTGGACACGACGATGCCGCGCTGCACGACATCGTCCAGGTCGAGGGTGAGCTCGCCGTCCTTGTTCGGGGTCAACAGCTTCATCAGGTTCACCAGGTTGGTGCCGTACAACTGCGAGGCCTGCGCGGGCAGTCGGCCGGCCAGGTCGGTGTAGCCGATGATGGTCACACCGCCCTCGGTCGTGATCACCTCGCCCGCAACGGTTCCCGCGACATTTCCGCCCTGTGCGGCGGCCATGTCGACGATCACCGAACCCGACTTCATCGACGCCACCATCTCCTCGGTGATCAGCCGCGGCGCCGGGCGGCCGGGGATCAGCGCGGTGGTGATGATGATGTCGACATCCGGCGCCTGCTCGCTGTAGAGCTGGGCGGCCAGATCGTTGTAGTTGGTCGACATCTCCTTGGCGTAGCCGGTCGAGGACACCTCGGACTCGCCACTGTCGACCGAGAGGTACTCGCCACCAAGTGATTTCACCTGATCGGCGACCTCGGGCCGGGGATCGGTGGCCCGCACGATCGCGCCCAGGCTGCCGGCCGCACCGATGGCTGCGAGACCGGCGACGCCCGCGCCGCAGACAAGCACCTTGGCCGGCGGCACCTTGCCGGCCGCGGTGACCTGACCGGTGAAGAAACGGCCGAACTCATGCGCGGCCTCGACGACGGCGCGGTAGCCGGCGATATTGGCCATCGACGACAGCACGTCCATCGACTGCGCCCGCGAGATCCGCGGCACCGCATCCATCGCCATACCGGTGACGCCGCGCGCGGTAAGTGCGTCCACGAGTTCGGGATTGAGGGCAGGCGCCATCAACGACACGATCGTGGCGCCGGAGCTGAGCTCGGCGATCTCCGCGTCACTCGGCGCATTGACCTTCAGGACGACGTCGGCGCCGAGCGCCTCGGACGTCGAACCGATACGCGCACCGGCATCTTCGTACGCCGAGTCGGCGAAGCTGGACGCAACGCCCGCACCGGTTTCCAGGACGACCTCATAGCCGAGGGCGCGTAACTGCTCCACCGTCTTCGGCGTCGCAGCGACCCGGGTCTCACCGGGCGCGCTCTCGCGAGGGACTCCGACAATCATGCGTAGCTCCATATCAGCAAGAAACCGGGCATAACGGACTGCCCGGCCTTCGCAGCGTAATCAAGCCTGATCAGCACGAATCAATCAAGACCCGCGCATTTTCGCCCGTGACCTGCTAGTTTCAGCAGTGCGGAACGAATTTGTAAAGACACTAGGCGAGTGTCCACCTTACTGACAAGTAAGATACGTCACGTTCCCACTGACTCGGACAGTTGGTTGGCTGCGGCCACGATCGCGCCGACTACCCCGGGCAGGTCGCGCTCCAATTCCGTCTCGAGCAATCGCTGATGAACGGACCCGTCCACCGTCACCGACTCGGTCACCCCCGCCTCGCGCAGCACCGCGAAATGATGCGACGCCGTCGACTTGCTGATGCCGTCGTAGAGGAATTTGCACTGCACCGGTTCGCCGGCATTCGCCAGGCGACGGACCATCTCCAGGCGCACCGGATCGTCGAGCGCGGCCAGCACCTCGCCGATCGCCGGAATAGCGGGCATGTGTCCTCCGTTACAAAGTTTGATCGCCGTCGAACCGCAGAGATAGCCTGAGCATCGGGTTCGATACACATCAAACTACGCCACACTGGGCGTCTCGGGTTCGCAGGAGGACTTCATGACGGTGACCGCGTCCGCACCCGGAACGACCACCGCCGTCGAACCGGCACCGCCCACCGCGCGCCGGGTGGCCTACGGACTCATCCTCACGCTCGCGGCCATCGGGCTCGGCGTCTCCGGACTGCCGGCGCCGCTGTACGGGCTGTACGAAACGAAGTGGGATCTGTCGCCGCTCACCACCACGATCGTGTTCGCCGTCTACGCGGTCGCCGCGCTGGCCGCGATCCTGATCGCCGGCAAGGTGTCCGACGTGGTCGGCCGCAAGCCCGTGCTGCTGGTCGCCGGAGCCGGATTGATCGTCGGGCTGATCGTCTTCATGACCGCGCAGGACGTGGCGATGCTGCTGATCGCCCGCGCCATCCACGGGCTGTCGGTCGGCTCGATCGTCGTGGCGTCGGCGGCCGCACTGCTGGATCTGCGCCCGAACCACGGCGCGCGCTCCGGACAGCTCACCGGTGTGGTGTTCAACGTCGGCATGGCGATCGCGATCTCGGGATCGGCGCTGCTGGCGCAATACGTCTCCGAGCCGCTGCTCACGCCGTATGCGGTGGTCAGCGTCATCTGCCTGCTCGCGCTCATCGGCATAGCGCTGCTCGACGAGACCCATCTCGAGCGGCAGCCGACCAAGATCCGGATCGCCAAACCGGCGGTACCGCCGGCGATCCGCGGCGACTTCTGGTTCGCGGCCCTGGGCGTGATGGCGTCGTGGTCGGTGCTGGGGGTGCTGCTGTCGCTGTATCCGACGCTGGCGAGCACGTCGACGCATATCCACAACCTGGCGTTCGGCGGGGCCGTGGTCGCGACGACCGCCGCCACCGCCGCGGTGGCACAGTTCTTCGGCAGCGCCTTCACCCCGCGGACGTCGGCGATCATCGGCGACGTCGGCATGGCCGTTGCGCTCGGGCTGTCGATCCCGGCGATCAACAGCCATCAGTGGGGCTGGATCGTCGCGGCCGCGGTCCTGCTCGGCGGCACCTTCGGGCTCGGGTTCGGCGGATCGATCCGGCACTTGTCCCATGTGGTTCCGGAATCGGCACGCGGCGAGACGATGTCGGCGTATTACCTGCTCGCCTACACGTCGATGGCGGTGCCGACGATCCTCGCCGGCTGGGCCGCGACCGAGTGGGGCCTGGAGCGGATCTTCCCGTGGTTCGCGGCGGCGACGGCGGTCGCCTGCGTCATCGCAGCAGTCCTCGGCATGCGGCGGCGCTAGCCGCACCCGCTAGTCGAACCGGTCGTCCTCGGCCGCGGACGCATCGAGCCTCCGCTGCTCGCTGCGCCTCATCCACACGCCGACACCGACGGCGAACAGACCGCCCACGATCCCGCCGACCACGGCGCCGGCGACCGTTCCCCCGTCCAATGATCCGCGCGCCCGGAGCGTGAACGCGAGCCACAGCACGATGAAGGGCATCGTGGTGCCGAATCCGATCCACCGACGCCCACCTTTGTTGAAGTCACGGGTCACCGCGGCGATCGGGATGCCGCGGCGTCGGCAGTAGCTCCAGGAGACCAGCTGGGCAAAGCACAACCCGACCAGGGCGATCACCGACGCCCCTACGGCACCCTGCGCGGCCGCAACGACCATCACGAGCAGCACGACATATTGCATCCACCAGAAGCCCAACGCGGCTCCGCGGTAGTACTCGTCGCGGGCTCGTTCGTCGCCCCATCGCGGGTCATTCGGCGCGAGCGCGAATTCCTCGATTCGGTTCTGCACAGACATCTCGCTCCTCATTCGTTCGTCGGCACCGGGAAAAGGCACTCGACAGTGGAGTCGAGGGCCCCGGCGATGCGAATGGCGACATAGACGCTCGGCGCGTAGTCGCCCTTCTCGATGGCGACCACCGTCTGCCGGCTCACGCCGACCGCGGCCGCCAATTCGGCCTGCGTCACCCGTCGCTCGCGGCGCCGGACGCGTACCGGATTCACATCGTCAACCACGAGCAGAAGTCAAACATGCTTGACATTTGAACGTCAAGCATGTTTGACATTTCTGTCGCCGAAACGGCTTCCCATCAGCACGGTTTTGGCGAAGCTATACAGTGACCCGGTGAGCATCGGCCGAGTACCCGGCGAGGAGCTCGACGACACCCGCGTCAAGATCACGCAGCCGAAGCGGCCCATCGTCGGGCAACTCGCGCGCTTCACGGTGGTCGGGTTGAGCTGCACCACCGCCTACGCGCTGATGTACATCGCGCTGCATCCGATGTTCGGCGCTCAGGCCGCGAACTTCGTCGCGATGCTCGCCGCCGCGGTGCTCAACACCGCCGGCAACCGCGCATTCACCTTCGGCCTCCGCGGGCCCGAGGGCCTCACCGCCCACCACATCCAGGGTGTGCTGATCTTCGGTTTCGGTTGGGGCATCACGGCATTCGGCTTGTTCGCCCTGCATCAGATCCACCGGTCGCCGTCCCGGACCACCGAGCTGGTCGTGCTGATGGCGGTCAATCTGGTCGCCACCGCGATCCGGTTCATCCTGTTCCGACAGATCTTCCGATCGCGCGCCCCCGCGCCGCGCGGATAACCGTTGCCCTGGAGCGCGCATAGACAATAATGTCGGCTGAACGCTCCACAGCCACAGATAATTCGGCTACCCGGCGAGCCGTTCCAGGCGGCTGGCGACGAACTCCACCCATTCGGCGACGATCTCGTCATCGCCCGGTGATGCCGACTCCCCCAGGACATCCCGAGTCGCGCGATAGCCGAACAGCGCGTTGAGGGCGACCGTCGCGGTCGTCTCCGCCTGCGCCCGTTCGATGTCCGGCACCTGTCGCTCGATCCAGTTCGCCAGCTGGCGATACGAGTCGGCCAGCATCTGCTCGACCGCGTCGGTCAGCTTCTGCGGCCGATCGCGCAGCTCCGACGACACGATGCGCAGCAGCTGCGACTCCTCGTCCAGCACCTCCAGGGTGAAGCGCCCGAGCACCGTCAACTCCGACCGCATATCGGCCAGTCCCTCGAAGATCTGGCTGATATCGCGCAGGGCGCGGACCCGGTCGAGGTGCCGGTCGATCCCGGCCTCGAGCAGCAATTCCTTCGATCGGAAGTGGTGATACAGACCGCCCGATCCCGGTGCGAGCCCGGCGGCCGCCTCGATCTGCGCCACGCTGGTCGCGCGGTAGCCCTGCTCACCGAAGAGCCGCATCGCCTCGTCGACCAGGCGATCGCGGGTGGGAGCGGTCATCTGGGTGCCTCCTCGACTGATCGGCGAACTCATTGACAGGCCCTAAGTGCTCACTTAGTGTAGCCAAGTGAAGCGGCTAAGTGATCACTTGGGAGGATTCCGATGAGCGTCGACACCCTCGCCGGTCATGAAACCCGGCCGGTCTACTTCGATCCGGACCTGCGCTCGTGGGTGGTCAGCGATTACCAATCCGCACGCGAAGTCCTGATCGGCGCCGGGTGGAGCAGCGATCCGATGTCCAGCGCCGCCGCGCGCGAGGCGCTGGCGCATATCGGCATCGACGACTCTCCGTTCGGCCGGTCGATGCTGATGATCGACCCGCCGGACCACACCCGGCTCCGCGATTCGGTGCGCGACGTCTTCACGCCGGGCTACATCGAGCAGCTCCACGATGGTGTCGATGCGATCGCCGCCGACACCATCGATCCGATTCCGGCCGACGTCGAATTCGATCTGATGGCCGAGATCGCGCTGCCGCTGCCGGTCGCGGTCATCAGCGAATGGCTGGCCATCGATGTGCGGGTCGCGCAGATCCTGATGAACGAGGCCGGCGAACTGGTACGGGTGCTCGACGGCGTCGTCGCTCCGGACGCCGCGCTGCCGGCCACCGCGCCATTCGCCGCGCTGCTGTCGGAATTCCTGCCGCTCGCCTCCGAGCGCCGGAACGAACCGGGCGACGATCTGCTCAGCCTCATCGCGAGCGACCCGGCGCTGAGCCTGGACGAAGCCGTGGTGAACGCGATCCTGCTGGCGATCGCCGGGCACGAGACGACCGCAAGTCTGTTGGGTGCGTCCATGATTCGGCTTCTCCACGAATCGGCCGGCCACCGGCTGATCGATCGGATCGACATCACGGACCCGGCCGTCATCGACGAACTGCTGCGGCTCGACGGACCCGCGCAGGCGGTCGGGCGGGCTGCGCTGGAGCCGACCGAGTTGCAGGGCAACCGCATCGAGGCCGGCGATCGGCTGTTGGTGATGCTGGCCGCCGCCAATCGCGACCCCGACGCGTTCGACGATCCCGACGAGTTCCGGCTCGACCGGATCGGCGCACCACCGCACCTGGCCCTCGGTTACGGCCGCCATCGCTGCCTCGGCGCGGCGTTGGCGCGGCTGGAGACCGCTATCGCGCTGCGCCGCATCGCATTCCGGAAGCCGCGGCTGGTCGGCACGCCCGGCTGGCGGGACACCGCGATCCTGCGCGCGCCCACGCACGTCCCCGTCGTCTTCACCGAAGGAGCCCGGCCGTGAACAGCGAAAGACTTGGGAGCAACGAGCAGCCCAGCGTGCCCACCGCACAGACGGTTCGCTCCGGCCGCATCCGCCGCACGGTTCCCATCGCCGGATTCGCGGCCCGATCGGCCGGTGGGCGCATGGTCGCCGGCCTGCGGGCCCGGACCGGCGACCCGGACGCCGTCGACAAGTTTCATCAGCGCACCGCCGAGCGGTATGCCGAGATGCTCGGACACTCCAAGGGCGTGCTGATGAAGGCCGGCCAGCTGCTGTCCACCTATGACATCGATCCCGACAGCGGCGCCGTCTTCTCGACGTATCAGAAAGCGCTGCAACGCCTGCAGTCGGAAGCGCCACCGATGGAGTTCGAGACCGCGCAGGCCGCCATCGAGCAAGATCTCGGCCGACCGATCACGGAACTCTTCGAGAAGATCGAAGAGACGCCGCTGGCGGCCGCGTCGATCGGGCAGGTGCACGAGGCCTGGCTGCCGGACGGCACCCACGTGGCGGTGAAGGTCCAGTATCCCGGCGTCGCCCGCGCCATCCATGACGACCTCGCGAATACCGAACTCCTGGCGACCTTCGTGAAACTCGGAATGTCCATGACTCCCAAGTCGATGCGTACCGATCAACGGGCCGCGGCCGCAGAGATATCCGAGCGCATCGTCGAGGAGATCGACTATCGCCACGAAGCGCGAAGCATCAGGCGATTCGCCGACCTGTACCGCGGCCACCCGTTTATCCGGGTCCCGGAACTCATCGAAAGTCACTGCGGTGAACAGGTTTTGACGATGAGCTACGTCGAAGGCGTCAGTTGGTCGGAGGCGCGGAACGCCGACCAGGACCTGCGCAATCAGTGGGCGGAAGCGATCTCCTACTTCGCTTTCGGCGCTTACCGGCACAGCAACCTCTTCAATGCCGACCCGCATCCCGGCAACTACCGATTCGGCCTGGACGGGACCGTCGGCTTCGTCGATTTCGGCTGCGTCAAGCAGTTTCCGGAGCGGGTCCGCATCGGCATCGTGCGGATGCTTCGCGCGGCCGTCAACGGTGATCGCGACGAGCTCTATCGCGTGATGCGGTCGAGCGGCTGGGTATCTGAGGACTCCGACCTGACACCGGACGATGTGATGGCATGGTGGCGGACCATGGCCGGGCCGGTCTTGGGGTCGCAGCCGCATCGCTACACCGCCGATGACGCCACCGCACTGCTGCAATCGCTGTTCGGAGACAATTCGGCGAGCGCGGCGATCCGCAAGATGGACGTTCCTCCCGACTACGTCATGCTTTCCCGTATCAATCTGGGAATCAACGCGATCCTGGCCGAGCTCGGCGCCGAGCTCAATGTGAAGGCGCAGTCGGACGACATCGACGGCATCGGCGAGCCGCTCACCCACCACGGCAAGCTGCATGTCGCCTGGGCCCGCGAACGCGGACTGCCATTCGGGCTCGATCCGCGGTAGAGCCGCGGTGCAATGAGGATATTCGCTACCGGCGGGACCGGCGCGATCGGCAGGCATGCCGTTCCTGCGCTCGTCGCAGCCGGCCACGACGTCCGCGCTCTCGCCCGGTCGGAGCCGAAAGCACGACAGCTCACCGCACAGGGCGCGCATCCGGTGCGGGTGTCGATCTTCGATCGTGACGGACTCGCCACCGCGATCACCGCATGCGACGCGGTGATCAACCTGGCCTCGTCGTTGCCGTCCACCGCCTCGTTCATCCGTCCGTCCGCCTGGGACGAGTGCACGCGAATTCGTACCGAAGGCTCGGCCGCGGTCGTCGACGCGACGCTCCGGGCAGGCGTACCTCGATTAGTACAGGAATCCGTCGCAATGATCTACCGCGACAACGGTGTTCGATGGATAGATGAAGCATCGCCGGTCGATCACTACCCCATCGCGACCGGCAATCACGCCGCCGAGGCCAACGCGCATCGATTCGCCGCGGCCGGCGGGGTCGGTGTCGTGCTGCGGTTCGGCCTGTTCTACGGACTGGGTGCCGACCACAGCGAGCAGATCGTGGCCCTGCGCCGTCGTCATATCGGTACCACCATCGGCGCACAAAACGCCTACCAATCGTCGATATATCTCCCCGATGCGGCCGCGGCGGTGGTGGCCGCGCTCTCGGCGCCGTCAGGCGTCTACAACGTGGTGGACGATCAGCCCGTCACCAGACGGGAGCACGCGGCCGCCTTGGCGGCAGCGACAGGAGCCCGTCCATGGGTGCCCGGGCCGGGTCGTCTCGCGCGGCTGTTCGGCGATCGAACGACGTCGCTGACGCGGTCCTTGCGGGTCAGCAACGCGCGATTTCGAAACGCCACCGGATGGCAGCCGCGGTTTCCCAGTGTGCGCGAAGGCTATCTCGACATGACCGCGCAGATCGAGGCGTCGCGGCGACGCGGATGATTGCGGACTCGGGCCGTACTCAGCCCAGTCGGCTGAGCGCCGCGACCGAGCCGTTCACACTCGCGTCGTACCGGAACATCCACGGCTGCACCACGCGCACGTTGACGTCATCGGCGCTCTGGCTGACCTTGTACCGCCATACCGGCGCACTGCCGTGCTTGGGATCGTAGGCGGAGATGGCGCCCGGACCGGGTTCGCTCGCAGCCATGTCACCGGTGAGATAGATACGGCTGCCGTCGAATCCGGAGTAGTCCATGTAAATGCTCGCCTGCAGCGAGCCGACCTTCTGGCCGGTATGTGCGTCCAGAACCGTCCAATCCTGGCTGTCGCCCAGCCCGCCGCGGTTGTAATACATCACGTAGTCGGACCCGACGAGCTTCAGATTGTTGCCGCCGTCGTAGTCCAGTCCGCCCTGCTGCCACAGAAGCTTTCCGTC
Organism: Jongsikchunia kroppenstedtii DSM 45133; assembly: GCF_000380485.1. Classification (GTDB taxonomy): domain Bacteria; phylum Actinomycetota; class Actinomycetes; order Mycobacteriales; family Mycobacteriaceae; genus Jongsikchunia; species Jongsikchunia kroppenstedtii. The sequence continues at coordinate 60,262 of NZ_AQYG01000045.1, forward strand.
GGCGAGCGAGTACGCGCCGGCAATGTCGTCGTTGTCCACCGCTCGGTACACGGGGATCACGTCCCCTTCGGTCGCGTCCGGGATGAACGGCAGCTGCCATCCGTCGAGCACCCGCCGCTGGATACCGAGCCGGTCGAACATCGTGACATGGTCGTTCTGCCCACTGGAATCGGCGAGGCTGACGGCGAATCCCTCGGCGCTGGCGATGATCTGGATCGTGGCGGAGTGCGTGCCGTCGCCCTCGGCCCGCTTCAGATCGGCGGCACCGTCGTACAGCAGTTGTCCGGAGTCCAGCCCGAACGCCTGCGCTCCGTCGTTATAGCTGGCCAACACGACGACGTTGCCGGCCTCGGAGAGCTCGGGGTTGTCGAGATTCGTTGCGGCCTGGCGGGTCCAGCTGCGGGCCCCGTCGGAGCTGAACCAGTTCAGCGTGATCGTCTTGTCCGAGATGTCGGCGGAGTACGCGGACGTCGGGATGAGGAATCCGTCGCCGGCGCGTTCGATAGCGGCGTAGCCCGGACTGTTGATCGGTTTGCTGCTGATCAGGTTTCCGGTCGCCGGATCGATGATGCCCAACACGGCATGCTTCTCCGACCGATCGGTGTACTGGACGCAGCCGATCCTGCCGTCGCGGCTGATCGCGCATTTGCTCGTCTGGAAGCCGCTGGGGGCCGGCCACAGCGCCTTGCCGGTCTGTGGGTCCACCGCCATGATGGCGCCGTTGAGATTCGGGTCGTCCGACTGCGCTTCGACGACCGCGATCTTCTCGTCCGCGGCCACCGTCATCAGATACTTCGGGCTCGTCTGCGGCCCGAACAGGGCGTGCGCATCGACGCGCCACAGCGGGTTCGGCTGTTCCGCAATCGATTTCAGCACCGGATCGGTGCCGGCGTGAATCGGCGGCGCCGCCGGCAGCGCGGCGGTGCCGGCCGTGCTCACCGTGGGCCGGATCGCGGCGACCGCACCTACGGCGACCAGCGCCACTACTGCGATCACCAATGCGCCGATCCCGGCGGTACGCCTTGCCATGCGATCAGCGAATCAGATCGCCGGCAAGGCGCACAATCGGCCCCATAACCGACACCGGCCGGCGCGCGGACCGCGGGCGATCCCCTAGGTCAGTGCGGCGGCATGCCGGCCGGCGCGACGCCCGAAATAGGACCCCTCACCGAGCTGCGAACCGCTGGCGTAGCCCTTGCTGTCCTGCACCAGGTTGGCCGCGCCCGCGCCGGCCGCGTAGAGGCCGGGGATGGCGTTGCCGGCGGCATCAAGCACCTCGGCGTCGACCGACGTGGCCAGGCCGCCGATGGTGAAGCCGGAGTACAGCGCCTTGCCGAGCGACATGTCGAACGCGCCCCACGGGCCGTTGTCCTGCGGCTCAAGCCATTCCGCACCCTTGTGGAACAGCGGGTCTTCCTTCTTCGCGGCGTTGGCGTTGTACTCGTCCAGCGTCGCCTGCAGGTTGCCGACCGGAATCCCCAGCGCCGCTTCCATTTCCGCGACGGTTTCCCAGCCGTCGATGAATGGACACAGCGGGAAGTCGGGGCGCTCCATATGCGCCTCGTCGACGATCAGGAACGCCGCGGCGTCGGGTTGATCCATCACGTAGCCGGAGGTACGCGAGTGGTACGAGTCCTCGGCGACGAACCGCTTGCCCTCCTTGTTGACGACCAGACCGGTCAGCAGCCGCGACGGCGGGTACACGGGTGCGGTGATGAACGGCTGGTCCATGTGCTTCACGGCGCCGCCGACCGACATCCCCATCCGGATGCCCAGGCCGTCGTCGTAGGTGTTGCCCAGGGTGTAGAACTTGGAGCCGAACTGCGGCACGTACTCGGCCACCATCTCCTCGTTCATCACGAATCCGCCGGCGGCGATGACGACAGCCTTCGCCTTGATGAATCCGCTCTCCTGCAGACGCTTCCAGGCGACGCCGACCACTCGCCCATCGTCCACGACGAGCTGCCGCGCACCGACCTCGTACTCGATCGGAACTTTCAGCGCCTCAAGCCGTTTCACCAACAGATCGGTGACCAGCTTGGCGCCGCCGGTGTCGCCGGGAACCGGGACCTTGTGGCCACGGGGCGCCGGCTTGGCCATGGTGTTGTACGGCCACACCTTCTCGTTGCCGGTGAACATCAGCCCCTGGGTCTGCGGCTGGATGACCGCCTTCTCCGGGTAGTAGGTGCGCTCGAACTGAAAACCCAAGCTCTCCAGCCAATTGAAGTGGTCAACGCTGTCCACGCAGTAGGCGTGGATCTTGTCGGGCTCGGGCTCGCGCGAGACCGCGGTGAGGTACTTCTCCATCTCCGCGGCCGAATCCTCATGCCCGGTCGCCTGCTGCACCGCGGTGCCGCCGCCGAGATAGAAGTGGCCGCCGGCCAGCGCGGACGTGCCGCCCGAGACCGCGGACCGCTCCAGGACCAACACGTTGGCGCCGGCCTCGGCCGCCTCGACGGCAGCACAGCCGCCGGACACGCCCAACCCGATGACCAGCACATCTACCTCATGCGACCACGAGGTGACATCGGCCGCCGACACTACTTCTGGGATCTCCGCCTTCATGGCAACCGAGCCTAGCGGTGCGATAGAACATGTTCTAGTTTTTCGACCGAGGTTCCCGGTCAGCGGACCGTCCAACGGCGCGCGGCCGGCGCATTACCTGTCGGGTAATTGCCGGGCCGCGCGGCGGGTCGCACGATCGATCCATGACCACGACGCTGCATCCGATCGCCGACATGTTCATCCACCAGGTCCTCGCGAACTCGCCGATCGCCAAACACCTGGGCATCACCGTCGAGGCGGCCGACATCGATCACGTCGTGCTGGCCCTGCCGTATGACGATTCGCTGGTCACGGTGGGCAACACCGTGCATGGCGGGGTGATCGCCACGCTGATCGATGTCGCCGGCGCCTCCGCGTCTGGATCGGGAATCGCCGACGACGCCACGACCGGCGGCGCGACGACGGTGCTGAACATCAACTACGTCACGGCCGCCAACGGCACCGACCTGACCGCGACCGCGGACGTCATCCACCGAACCCGACGACAGACGATCACCGACGTGGTGGTCCGCGGCGCTGCCGGTGAATTGGTCGCCACGGCTACCGTGACCAGCCGAATCTTCGTCGGGTAGGCCTCAGGTTGCACGAATCGACTACAGGCTGTAGTAGGAAGCGGTGGTAGGAGTAGATTCCACTACATGTCTGAATCGGTGAACACGCAGAAGGTGGAGCGGCCGGGGCCGTGGAACTACTTCCTGTACTGCTACGGCAAGGTTCTGCCCGCGAAGTACCACCCGTGGGTCGAGCGCGACCTGGCCAGCAAGGGTGCACCGATGCGCATCGTCGTCCGGTTCACTATCCCGGCGATCATCATCCTGTCGCCGCTGCTGCTGTTCCCGACGACCCCGCTGGTGCACGCGTCGATGACGCTTCCCATCCTGATTCCGTTCATCTACTTCGCTTTCGCGCTGAACAAGGTGTACCGCCGCCATCGGCTGTCGCAGCACGGCCTCGATCCGGAGAAGGCCGAGGAGCTGCGGCTGCACAAGGAGCGCCACGACCGCGCGGCCTACGAACGCCGTTACGGCCCACGCTGATTCAGCTCACCTGACCGCACCTGCCCGAGGAGGCCGATGCGCTCCATCCGTCGTCGCGAGGTAGTCCTCGCCGCAGTGCTGTCCATGATCGCCGGCTTCATCGACGCCGTGGGGTTCGTTCATCTGGGCGGCTACTTCGTTTCATTCATGAGCGGTAACACGACGCAGATGTCCGCGGATGCGTCGCTGCACATCTGGTCGTCAGCAGGCAAGGCGGCCGGCCTCGTGGGCACGTTCTTTGCGGGAGTCGTGTTGGGCGCCGCGGTCTCCCGCGTCGGCCGATCACGTATGTCCGTGCTGTGGCTGGTCTGCGCGCTGCTTCTACTGGCCGCCATCGTGGGCAACAACGGCGCGGATATCGCCGGGATGCTGCTGTTGTGCGCCGCGATGGGCGCGATGAACTCGGTGTTCCAGCGCGATGGCGAGGTCGCCGTCGGGCTCACCTACATGACCGGCACGCTCGTGAAATCGGGGCAGCGCCTCATCGACGCGTTCACCGGCGGCGATCGCACGCTCTGGCTGCGCCATCTGCTGCTCTGGTTCGCGCTCGCGGTCGGCGGCTTCGGCGGCGCGCTGGCCTATCACCACCTGGGGCTGCACGTGCTGTGGCTGACCGCCGCCGTCGCCGGCTTGGTCACCGTGATCACCGGACTGGTGCGAGGGCAGCTCTGGTGACGTCAGGCGTTGCGCCGCAAGAACTCCGCGGACGCCTCGTCGGCCGGATAGAACGACTCGATCATCAGCTCCGACACCGTCACATCCTGCGCCGTTCCCACCTGGGCCGCGATGCTGAACGACGACAGGACACTGTCGCCATACCGAAACCGCATGGGCAGCACCACTTCTGACGGATGCGGGTGCTCTTCGCCGCCCGGGTATCCGGACACTTCCTCGAGGAGATCCTCGAGTTTCGGGTCGGCGGTGTATTCGACACGGCGACGCAACTGACTCAGCAGATGCCCGCGCCACTGCGGCAGATTCTCGATCCGCGGCGCCAGCCCGTCCGGATGCAACGACAGCCGGACCACGTTCACCGGCGCCGAAAGTAACTGCGGATCAACGCCTTCGAGGAAGATCGCGATCGCCGGGTTCGCGTCGACGATCTCCCACCACCGATTGAGCACCACCGCCGGATACGGCAGATGACCCTCGAGGACCCGCCGCAGGGAGGCGCGCACCGTCGCCAACTGCGGCCCGTCCAACGCATGTTCGGGGTACGCGGGCGCGAAGCCACCGGCCAGCAGCAGGTCGTTGCGTTCGCGCAGCGGGACGTCCAGATGCTCGGCCAGCCGCAGAATCATCTCCGCGGTCGGCCGCGATCGGCCCGTCTCGAGGAAACTCAGGTGCCGGGTCGAGATGCTCGACTGGTTCGACAGATCGAGCTGGGTGAGGCGCCGCCGCTCGCGCCAGCCGCGCAACAGTCGCCCGAAATCCGCATTGTCGGAGGTCCGCGCAGCCGTCGACGCCGTCATGCCTGCGACGCTATCGGGTGCGACGACGTCAGTCGATTACCTCGGAGGTAGTGCGCTGACATCGCCGCACCCGGATAGGGATTCGCCTGTGCGAGCGCTACTTGGAGTCCAGATCCAGACCGCGCAGCATCAGCTCGCTCATCTTGCGTGGCGCCTCGACGAGCAGGGTGGTCGCCATGAGCGCCTTCGGCAGGGTGACGCGCTCCTTGTTGTTGAGGATCGCGTCGGCGATCTCGGAGGCGACGAAGTCGGGCTCCAGATCCTCCTTCGGCAGGATGTGCAGCTTGGCCGCCCGCTCGACCGCCCGCTGCGCCGGCGGGAAGCTGTTGATGTTGTCGATCATGTCGGTCTTGACGTTGCCGATCTGCACGAGCGTCGTGCCGACCGGCTTACCGGCGAGCTCCATCCGGATGCCCGCGGTGAAGTGGCTCAGACCCGCCTTCGACGTGGCGTACAGCGTGACGCCCGGACTGGTGCTGACCGCAGCCATCGACGACACGTTCACGATGTGGCCGCGGCCGCGCGCGACCATCGCGGGAATCGCCTGGCGGCACAGCTCCATCGGCGACAGCAGGTTCACCTGGATCAGGTTGCGCACCTCATCGGCGGTGGCGTCGGGGAAGAGACCGACGTTGTCCAGACCGGCGTTGTTGACGAGGATGTCGATCGGGCCGCCGTCGGCCTCGATCGTGGCCAGCAACTCGGCGACGGCCGCCGGGTCGGTCAGGTCGCAGGGATAGGCCTTGCCGCCCACCTCTTTTGCGGCCTCGTCGAGCTTGGCGCTCTTGCGCGCCACCATTGCGACGTCGACGCCGCGCTTCGCCAGCTCGGCGGCGATGCTCTTGCCGAGACCCCGGCTGGCGCCGGTGACGACTGCGCGAGTGTTGTTGAGTTTCATGCTGATCCCTCCTGATGCGGTCAGTTCGACACGGACCCGCACATGGATGCGATCCCCGTTTCACAGGCCGGCATGGTCGCCCGCGACATCTCTGTGCGATCACGAATGCACGGTGCGCCATGGGCTAAATGTTGGCCGTGAACAGCACGTTAAGCCCCCGCGCACCCGAAGTTCGCCCAAGGTCCCGTTGTGTGGGAAATCACTTTTTCGGACATGCTGTGAAACAGCTCATGATGTCGTGTATAAGCCCGTCGCCGGTTCGCGCGACGGAAAGCCGGCCGGGCATCGAGCCCGGCCTGCTTGTCCGCAAACGGTTTTCGGCGACCTACTCCTTGGTGGCGGCCACCAGCTTCTCGAGCTCGGCCGCAGCCGCATCGATGAGCGCCCACGTGTCGTCCACGAGCGCCGGATCGCCCTGCACGCCCACATCGATCGAATCGAGATAGCTGAAGACGGTGACGTTCATCCCCATACCCATGTTCAGCGGGCCGACCGGGAAGATGTGCTCGACGCGCGCGCCCGCGAGGTACAGCGGGACCGGCGGGCCGGGGACATTCGAGACGATCAGGTTGGTCTGCAGCGGCAGCTTCTGCTCGAGGCCGGCGTCCTGATACGCGCGCATGAAGAGGGTCAACAGAATCGGCGGAGCGATGTCGGTGAAGCCGACCTTCTCCTTCGCGGTCATGTCCTCGGCCAAACGCTTGACGGCCGCCATCCCGTTGTGGATCGCCGACAGGCGCTTCACGGGATCCTCGACGTCGGTGGCGAGGGAGGCCGCCGACGCGTACACCTGGTTGCCCAGCGCGTTGTCGCCGGCCGCACGCGTATTCATCGGCACCGTGGCGATGACCGGCTGCTCCGGCAGCGCGTCACGGTCGACGAGATAAGACCGGACGGCACCACCGACGACGGACAGAATCACGTCGTTGACGGTCACACCGAAGTAGTTCTTGACGAGCTTCACATCGGCCATCGGCAGTGAGGTGTAAGCGAATTCGCGGCGCGGGCTGATGATCCCGTTGAAGATCGTCCGGGGCGCGCTCAGCGGCCGCGGCGGCGGATCGTCGCTCCGGAGGTGGTTGATCGTCGTCGCCGCGCCCTCCACCGTCTGCACGAGGAACTTGGCCAGCTTCGGCGTGTTGGTGACCGCCGTCGCGGCCCCCTGCAGCAGCAGTTCTCGCTTACCGCGGCGCGGCTGCTCGTCCTCCTTCGGCGGCGTCGGCCGGTCCTTCGGGTTGGCGGAGATGTCGCACAGGACATCCGCGAGCCCGGCGCCGGAGACGCCGTCGAGCATCGCGTGGTGGGTCTTGGTGACGAACGCGACGCGGCCGCCCTCGAGTCCTTCGACAAACCAGCACTGCCACAACGGCTGACCGCGTTCCATCGTGCGCGACAGGATGTGGCTCACGATGTCGGAGAACTCTCGAGGGCCGCCCGGCGAAGGGCAGGCGGCGCGATGCATGTGGGCGTCGATGGTGAAGTCCGGGTAGTCGACCCACACCGGCTTATCGATCTGGAAGGGGACCTGCTGGATCCGCCGCCGGAACTGCGGCATGTAATCGAGCCGGCTCTCCAGATGCGCCTTGATGGTCTCGAATCCGAAGCCCTCTATCTCCGAGGGATCGAGAATCATCATCCCTAAGGTGTGCTGTGGCCACGCGCCACCCTCCATGGACAGAAACATTGCGTCCATGCCTGACAGTCGCTTGGTCACTTGGTACTCCAATCACGCTGAGCTTTGCGATTCGAGGAACCTACTGCCAAGCGGGCCCGAAAGCAGCCTCCGGTCCCGGTAAATGAGACTGTTCGTGGTATAGCGGGGTGCCGATTCCTACCCGCTGCGCAGGGCGCTGAGGATCTCCGGCGTCACCGGATCGGCGATATCGGCGTACCCGTCATGCTTCTTGAGGAAGCCGGCGACGACCGGGCAGACAGGCACGACATGCTTGCCGATGGCGCGCACATGATCGAGCTCCTGCTCGGTCAGGATGCCGGCCAGCCCGCGGCCACCGAACTCCGGCGGCACTTCGGTGTGATAGATGATCCGTTGCGGCACAGCCGATCCCGATTCTCGATCGATGAACTCGGCGAACCCCGCCAGCGTCTCGGACTCCCCGTCGAGCACGAAGATCTCGTATCGACTCGCAGCGTCGTTCACCGCGACGCGTACCGCCGCGCCGGACTTGTCGGTCAGGGTCATCGGGCGCTCCTCCTCAATGCAGCGGCGGATTGCGCCGCGGCTTCATCTGGACCGTGGGCAGTACCGGGGCGGGCAGCCAGCGTGGTTCGCCGACATATCCGACGACCTTGCCGAAACGTTCGGTCTGCTGCTGCCAGTCCTCCCGGAACTGCTCTATCTCAGCGTGCGAGCGGCCCACGAAATTCCACCACATCACGAGTTCCTCGTTGAGCGGTTCACCGCCGAGGATCAGCAGCCGAACGGGTTCGGTTCCGACGGCCTTGAGCGTCAAGGAATCCCGGCCGACGCCCACGCATCCGAGGTCGGCGCGCCCCAGCCGGGTCCCGTTCAACTCGACGACGCCCAGGTCCACCAGCACGCCATGTTCGAAGTCGGTGTCGACCGCGAGCGCCAGCTCGGCGCCGGGCTCGATCGTGAGCTCGGCACCCAGCAGCGGCGTGTAGGTCCGCGCCGGCGACTGCTGTCCGGCAAGCTCGCCGATGAACACCCGCAGCTCGCCACCATCGAGCGAAACCGGTTGCGTCACATAGTGTTCGAAGTCTCGTGCACCGTGGCGGGCCGATTCCGGAAGCGCCACCCAGAGCTGCGCCCCATGCAGCGGCTCGGCCGACGTGGCCACCTCGCTATGACAGATGCCGCCGCCGGAGGTCATCAGATTCAGCTCGCCCGGACGGACCGCCTGGACGCTGCCGATGCTGTCCCGGTGCTCGACGGTCCCGGCGAACAGCCAGGTCACCGTCTGCAGGCCGGTGTGCGGATGCGGCGGCAGATCCATCGAGGCGCCGTCGGCACGATCACCCGGCCCGCCGTAGTGGTCGGCGAAGCACCAGGCACCGACCATCGTGCGGTCGTGCGTCGGCAGGGTGCGACGCACCGTCATCGCGCGTGGCCCGCCGAGCGGCACCTCACGCGGCTCGACCACCTGGACCGGACCGGCGACCGCCGTCGACCCGCACCGGATCTCGTCGGGACGACTCTCCAAGTTGCTCATCACACCCCTGCCGACGAAAGACGCTACCGCTGACAGTGTAGGTCGCCGGCCCGGCCGATCTGCGTCAATCCGCCAATTGCCGCATATCCGTTCTTTGCGATATACGCGGCGGGACAAAGGATTTGACGTATGCTGGCGGCCCATTCCGGCGAGCGGCCGCGTAGCGTGTTCCTGGTGAGTGCGGCACTTTCCTGGCATGCGATAGCCACGTCGTGGACTTTGGACATCCACGCCGTGCTGGCGATCGCCGCCGCCGTCGGCTACAGCCTGGTCTGCAGCAAGGGCGCGCGGATCCGGCCCGATCGTGTCGTCGAACCGGCTCGGCGCGTCAGCTTCTATCTCGGCACCCTGGTGTGGCTGCTGGCCTCGATCAGCTTCGTGGGCGACCTCGCGGCCGAGCGATTCTGGGTGCGCGCATTGCAGATCGTCCTGCTGCTCTATGTGGCCCCGATGATGATGGCGGCCGGACGCCCGATCTCCGCGATCGCAGCGACGTTGTCCCCCGCGGGCCGGTTGGCCGGAATCCGACTGTTGCGCAGCGGATTTCTTCGGACGATCACCAATCCGATCACCACCTCGGCGGCGATGCTGGGCCTGCCCTGGGTGCTGATCTTCAGTCCGTGGAACATCACGTCGGTGCAGCATCAGTGGCTGGACGCGGTCACCCGGCTGATCATCCTCGTGGTGGGATTCGGCTACTTCTACGCCCGGCTGCAGGTCGACCCGGTGCCGCACCGGTACCCGCAGGCACTCAGCCTGATCATCACGCTGGTCGAGACCATCGCCGACGGCGTCCTCGGAGTCGTGCTGTGGCAGGGTCCGACCCTGAATCTCGCCTACTACGAGCGGGTGACCGGCGCGGACGCCGCCATGGTGCGCACCGACCAGATCGCTGCGGCCGGCATCCTCTGGATCCTCGCCGACGTGGTCGGCCTGCCCTTCCTCGCCCTGCTGATGGTCGCCCTCCGCCGCGACGACCGGCGGCATACCGCCGACATCGATGCGCAGCTGGACGCCGCCGACCGGGATCATGCGGCGGAGGCCGACGGCGAGCCCGAGGGCGGCGGGCTGTGGTGGACCCAGGACCCGACCCTCGCGCAGCGTTTCGGCGGCGAGCACTGACGACATCCGTCAGTGCGACGGCTTGGCCTCCGGCAGCTCCAACCATCGACCGACCCCGGCCGGCGCGTGCCGCAGGAGCACGGGCCACACCGCATCGACGACCACCGGCGCGACCAGCACGCCGATCACCCCGACCAGCAGTCCGGCGACCACGTCGCTGGGCCAGTGCGCACCGGCGTACACCCGACTCGTCGCCACGACTATCGCGATCAGCGCGGCGGCCACGACGGCCGCCCAGCGCCACAGGCGATTCGCGACGCCGGCCGTGAGGCTCAGGGCGACGATCAGCACCAGCGCCGTGGTGCCCGAGACATGGCCCGACGGATACGACTGCGACGCCTCCGGCGAGAGCTGGGTCCACGCCGGTGGACGGGGCCTATCGACCGACAGCTTCAGCACCTCGCAGAGCGCACTCGACACGGTCACGGCGCCGAGGACGGTCACGCCGCGCTTGAGCGCTCGATCCCGCCAGCAGAACAGCGCCGCCACCGCGAACGTGATCACCACGATCGCTCCCGGGCTGAAGACGTCGGTGAGCAGATTTGCGAAAGAGTTCATCCCCGCGCTGCGGTGATCGACCACCCAGTGGTTGGCCGACCGGTCCGGCGAGGCGAACGGATTGGCGTGGACCGCGATCAGCACGCCCTCGACCAGGATCACGACCAGGGCGAGGGCCGAAACCCACAGACGCCACGATGTTGCACGCATGCGGCCACTGTGTCCGAACGTCGCTGAGCAATCGCTGAGTCCGATTTCGGCCGCCGGCTCTAGACTTCCGACATGGTCAGCCCCGACGCGCCGCGTCGATCCATTCCGGGAATGCTCGGGTGGGTCCGACGCCACGGCGGCGGCGTCCGGATCCGGCTGACGGTCATCGCCACGGTGCTCGTCGCCCTGGCCCTCGCCGCCGCCGGCGCGATCGTGCTGCTGCTTCTGCACCGCTCCCTCATGCACAACGCGACGAACACCACTGCGGCCAAGACCTCCGACATCGCCGCGGCCATCGCGCCGCACGGGGTGGCCGGCGCCGATCTCGACGGACTGCTGGCGCCGGGCGGGATCGACGTCATCCAGATCGTCGATGACCGCGGCGCGGTGATCGCCGCCGACCCCGCGCATCGCGGGTACCCGCCCCTCGCGGGCGGTCGGCCCGCGCCCGGGCACACCGAGCAGGTCGAGGACGCCGATTTCCCGAACCGGGACACCGACTATCGCGGCACCATCCGGGGTGTGGCGACACCGCAGGGGCCGGTCTGGGTGATCGCCGGAATCGACGAGGATCCGCTCGATCGCACGGTGATCACCGTGGCGATACTGCTGTGCGTCGCCTTCCCGGTGATCCTGCTCCTGGTGGTCGCGGCGGTGTACTGGTTCGTCGGCCGCGCTCTGCGGCCGGTCGACTCGATCACCGCTCGCGTCGGGGAGATATCGAGTTCCGATCTGTCCCAGCGAGTTCCGATGCCGCCAGGGAGCGATGAGATAGCCATGCTGGCGACCACGATGAACGACATGCTCTCCCGGCTGGACGAATCGCAGCGCCGGCAGCGGCAGTTCGTCGGCGACGCGTCGCACGAATTGCGCAGCCCCCTCACGACGCTGGTCGGCATCCTCGATCTGGCGCGAAACACCAAGGAACCCATCGACATCGCCACCGTCGACGACGTGCTGCTGCCCGAGGCGCATCGGCTGCAGGGCCTGGTGGACGACCTGTTGACGCTGGCCCGGTCGGATGAGCAACGGCTGCTGGTCGAGCCGGTCGACGTGGACCTCGACGACGTGGTGAGCGACGAGATCCGGCGGGCGGAACCGCTGCTGGGCGTCGAGCCGGCCGTCACCATCGCGGCAGCCCGGGTGCGCGGGGACCGCGCCGCGCTCGGCCGCGCGATTCGGAATCTGATCGACAACGCATCGCGATACAACCAGGGACACATCAGTATTCACATGTCGACCGATTCGGCCACGGTGTCGGTCGCGGTCAGCGATGACGGTCCCGGTATCGCCGACGCCGACAAGGAGCGCGTGCTGCGCCGGTTCGTCCGGCTCGATGACGACCGTGGACGCGCCGCTGGAGCCCACGCCACCGGGACCGGGCTCGGCCTGTCGATCGTCGACGAGATCGTGCGCGCTCATGGCGGATCGGTGCGCGTCGGCGATACGCCCGGGGGCGGTGCGACGTTCACCATCACCCTGCCGCGGCAGCACGGCTAGCCGCGTCGGCGAAGGTTCAGACGTTCACCTTCCGCGGCCACGCGCGATGCTCCTTGTCGATCACGTACGGATGCGAGTGCACGTAGCCGCAGTCGATCGGAATCGCGTCCACGACATGGTCGTGGTCGACCGGTTCGGCGTGAAAATGACTGAGCTGCTCGGGTTCCCGGCTCGGCCACACCCACCACGCCAGCGCTACGCCGAGCACCGCCAGAACGCTGAGGACGATCCAGGTGGTCGTGAAACCCGCTGCCGTGGCGACCCATCCCGCGATCGGATAGGCGATCAGCCAGCAGGCATGTGACAGCGAGAACTGTGCGGCGAACAACGCGGGCCGGTCCGGCGCACTCGACGATCGGCGAAGGACCTCACCCGCGGGGGTCAGCACGGCGCCCGTCCCGACACCGATCAACGCCCACAGGAAGAACAGGGTCGGCCACCAGGCGCCGTGCGGGACGCGTGACAGCACGACCGCCACGATGCCCGCAACAGCGAGCGCCGTTGCGCCCGAGAGCATTACCGTACGGTCGGTGAACCTGACCAGTAGCCGCGGCGTGACGAACGCGATGACCAGCACCCCTGCGCCGTTGGCCGCGAGCAGCCACGCGACATCGGCCTGCGACCGGCCCAGTTCCTGCTGCACCAGGTTGACGGTGTTCACGATGACGATCGCGCCCACCGCGGCGACGGCCAGATTCAGCCCCAGCAGGCCGCGTAGTCGTGGCGTGGCCGCGAAGATCCGCATTCCGGAGAAGATCCGATCGACCACGCCGTGTCGGTCGGACCACGCCGCGTCAGGAATCCGGCTCGACACCACCATCGCCGCCGACAGCAGAAACCCGACCGCGGTGCCCGCGAATAGCCAATGGAACCCGGTGACCGTCACCAGCACCGCCGCGAGCAGCGGGCTCAGCAGCGTCTCCATCGTCGACGCCAGTTGCGAGTACGACAGGGCGCGCGTGTAGTCGTTCGCGTCCGGGAGGATGTCGGGCAGCACCGCCTGGAAGGTCGGCGTGAACGCCGCCGATGCCGACTGCAGAACCGCGACCAGCACATAGACCTGCCAGATCTGATCGACGAAGGGCAGCACGGCGACGGCTGCGGCCCGGGTCAGGTCCAGTCCGACCAGCAGCCGGCGGCGCGAGAATCGGCCAGCATAGGCACCGGCGATCGGCGCGACGATGACATAGACGACCATCTTGATGGTCAGCGCCGTGCCGAGCACCGCACCCGCGCGTGCCCCGGCGAGCTGGAAGGCGAGTAGCCCGAGGGCGACGGTCGCGAGCCCGTTGCCGCCGAGCGCCACCAGCTGCGCCCCGAACAGGTGCCGGTAGTCCCGGATCTGGAACAGCGACATGACGTTTCGCGAACCGTCAGCCCGCGGTCCGCGGCCGGTCCGCGAGTCCGAGCCGGAGATGCTCGGAGTGATAAACCGCCTCGTCGAGGAGTTGGGCGACATGGTTGTCGTAGAGGCTGTATTTGATTGATCGGCCCGCTCGGGTCCCGACGACGAGACCGAGATTGCGAAGCAACCGCAGCTGATGGGAGACGGCGGACTGTTCCATGCCGATCGCATCGGCCAGATCGGTGACGGCACGCGGGCCGTGGCGTAGCTCGGTGAGGATCAACAGCCGACTGGGGGTGGCCAGCGCCTGCAACGTGGTGGCGACATGCTCGGCCGAATCCGGGTCCAGCCGTGCGGCGGGACGGTCGTGGCCTTCGACTCCGTGTCCCATGCGGAAAGACGTTACCCGCCCACCTACATATGAAGACATCTTCATATGTTCTGTTATTGTCGAGTACGCCCTGTCGTCCGATGTGGAGGTGAGTGATGACCGCGTCCACCGCGGCCGCCCGAGAGGCCGGCGATGTCGGCGCGCCCGCGACGGAGCGTCGAACCCGCTTATGGTCACTGCCGGAAATACGCTGGGCAACAGCTGCTTTGACACTCTTCATGCTCGGCCTCGGCGCCCAGCTGGCGAGTGGGTCGAGCTGGTTATGGTGGGTGCTGTACCTCGCTTGTTATGCCTGCGGCGGCTGGGGCCCCGGGCTGGCGGGGCTGCGTGCCTTGCGCGAGAAAACGCTCGACGTTGATCTGCTCATGGTGGTCGCGGCGCTCGGTGCGGCCTCGATCGGGCAGGTCACCGACGGCGCACTGCTGATCGTCATCTTTGCCACGTCGGGTGCGCTCGAAGCCTTCGCGACCACGCGTACGGAGGACTCCGTCCGTGGACTCCTGCAGCTGGCACCGGAGACGGCCACGCGGGTGCTCGCCGACGGCACCGAGGAGGCCGTCCGCGCGGCTGATCTGGCGGTCGGCGACGTCGTGGCAGTCCGCCCGGGCGAACGCATACCCGCCGATGCCACCGTCGTCGGCGGCGCCAGCGAGGTTGATCAGGCGACGATCACCGGCGAACCGCTGCCCGCGGACAAGAGGATCGGCGACGAAGTGTTCGCTGGCACGCTGAACGGCACCGGCGTGCTGCGGCTGAGAACCGCTCGCCGCGCGGCGGATTCCGTCGTGGCCCGGATCGCCGCCCTCGTCGAGGAAGCCGGCCGGACGAAGGCCGGCGCCCAGCTGTTCATCGAGAAGATCGAGCGGCGCTACTCGATCGGCATGGTGGCGATCACCGTCGCGGTCTTCGTCATCCCGCTGCTGTTGGGGGACTCTGTGCAGGGCGCGCTGCTGCGGGCGATGACCTTCATGATCGTCGCCTCGCCGTGTGCGGTCGTGCTGGCGACCATGCCGCCACTGCTGGCGGCGATCGCCACTGCCGGTCGCCATGGCATCCTCGCCAAGTCCGCCGTCGTGATGGAACGACTCGGTACCACCACGCGCATCGCGTTCGACAAGACCGGCACGCTCACTCGCGGCATGCCGGAACTAGTCGAGATCCATGGCTTCCGTGTCGAATTCGATGACACCGAGCTGCTCCGGCTGACGGCGGCGGCCGAACATTCCAGTGAACATCCGCTCGCCTCGGCGATCGTCCGCGCCGCACGCGAGCGCGGGATCCGGCTACCTCAGGTCTCCGATTTCGTCGCTCGACCCGGACGCGGCGTACGCGCCCGCATCGACCACGGGATCATCGAGGTGGGCTCACCGGAGATCCTGCCGGTCGACGGATCCGCGCGCGCCAACGTCGCGATCGACGCCGTTCAGCAGCAGGGCTATACGGCGGTCGTGGTCGTCCGCAATCGGGAGCCGATCGGCGTCCTGGCCATCAGCGACCGACTGCGGCCCGACGCCCCCGCCGCGGTCGCCGCGTCAACCGCAGTGACCGGCAGCGCACCTGTCCTGCTGACCGGCGACAACCCCGCGACCGCCGCACAGCTCGCCGGCCGGGTGGGCATAACCGACGTCCGCGCCGACCTGCTGCCCGATGACAAGGTCGCCGCGGTACGTGCGCTGCAGGCGGGCGGCGCGCATGTCGCCGTCGTCGGCGACGGGATCAACGACGCCCCCGCCCTCGCCGCCGCACATGTGGGCATCGCAATGGGCGGCGCCGGCAGCGATCTCACGCTGCAAACCGCGGACGCGGTGGTGATTCGCGACGATCTCACCACCATTCCGACCGTCATCAGACTGGCCCAACGGGCGCGTCGGATCGTTGTTGCGAATCTGCTGATCGCCGCCGCATTCATCGCCGTGCTCGTCGTATGGGATCTAGTCGGAACGCTGCCGCTGCCGCTGGGTGTGGCAGGCCACGAGGGATCGACGATCATCGTCGGACTCAACGGTTTACGGCTGCTTCGCACCGCGGCCTGGTGCCGCGCCGGGCGAACCGACTGACCCGGCGCCGACCTACCCGCCGTCGGCGGCGAGACGGTAGCCGACACCGCGCACGGTCTCGATCGCCTTGCGCCCGAACGGGATATCGATCCGTTTACGCAGATAGCCCGCATAGACCTCGACCACGTTCACGTCACCGCGATAGTGTGGATCCCACACTTCACGCAGGATGTCGGTCTTCGACACGACATTGCCGGCGTTCTCCATCAGGTATTCGAGCATCGCGAATTCCTTTGGTGTCAGCTCGATCTCGACCTCGCCTCGCCGGCAGCGGTGCGCGGCCGGATCCAGAGTCAGGTCGCCCGCGGTCAGCACTGTCGGGCGCTGCGGGCCACCCCGCCTGGCCAATGCCCGCAGCCGCGCCACCAGGACCACCACCGAGAACGGCTTCACCAGATAGTCATCGGCCCCGAGGTCGAAGGCGTCGGCCTGGTCGTAGTCGCCGTCCTTGGCCGTCAGCATCAGCACCGGCGTCCAGATGCCGCGGGCGCGCAGCTGCCGCACCACCTCGTAGCCGTTGAGTCCCGGTATCATGATGTCGAGAATGATTACGTCATAACGGTTTTCGGTCGCCTCGTGCAACCCGTCGATTCCGTTCGACGCGAGCTGCGCGGTCCAGCCCTGGGCGACCACGGTCCGTCGCACCGTTTCGGCGACTCCCCGATCGTCCTCGACCACCAGCACCTGCATCGATCGAACCCGATCCTCAGCCTTCGGCGGGGCCGTCGGCCAGGTCGAGGGCCGGCCGGCGGCGGTCCGAATCGTCGTTGAACCACCGCGCCACCGAATTCGGGAACAGCGTGTGCGCCCATGGCCAGACGAGTTCGATGACCGCGGTCACCAGCAGGGCGCATGCCAGCGCGATCAGCACCGCGGCGATCTGATCGCTGGCCCAGCCGGCGCCGATGTAGACGCGGCTCGACGTCACAAATCCGGTCGCGATGGCGGCCGCATCGAGCGCGAGACGCATCCACAGCTTCACCGAGTACGCCGTCGCGACCCACGCGATGATCACCATGAACGCGGTACTGCCGGTCGAGTGCAGCGATGGATACGACGGCGCATCGGACAGCGAGATCAACCGCGACGAGGCCGGCGGCCGCGGGCGGTCGACGAATACTCGCAACACCTGAGCGATGGCCTGGGCGATCAGCACGGTCGCGATGATCGTCACGCCACGCTTCAGGCCGCGGTCACGCCAGATGAAGAAGGCGCCGATGAGGATCGCGAGCACGGTGGCCAGGATCGGTTCGGTGAGGTATTCGATGAGTTTGGCGCCCCACGTGAAGAATCCGTTGCGGTTGTGCAGCGCCCATTGATGCGTCGCATCGTCCATCGTGTCGAGCGGGCTGTTGTCGTCGCGAAGCAGCACGCCCTCGAGAGCCACAACGGCGAATACGGCCACTGCGGCCAGCACTCGCCACCAGGATTCCCGCATGTGATTACAGTGCCGTATCGACCGTCCAAATGTGTAGTTCTACCACTGTGATCGCGCTCAATTTGTGTCCGCGCACACCGTGCGATCACCACGCTTACACCGAACGAGCACATCGGCCGAACCCGAACCAGCATCTCGGCCCAGCCGAACGAGCACCTCGGCGGAGCCGAACGAGCACTCGGTATCGCGTATGGTTCACCCATGGGAATCTTGGACAAGTTCCGGCTCGACGGCCGAGTCGTCATCGTCACCGGCGCCTCCTCGGGGCTGGGTGTGTCATTCGCGAAGGCGGCCGCGGAGGCCGGGGCCGCGGGCGTGGTGCTCGCCGCGCGCCGGGCCGACAAGCTAGCCGATACCGCCGAGCTGGTGTCGGCGGCCGGCGCCAAGCCCCTGGTCGTGGCGGCCGATGTCGCCATGCCCGAGGACGCGACCAAAGTCGTCGAAGCGGCGATGGCGGAGTTCGGGCGGGTCGACGTACTGGTGAACAACGCGGGCATCGGCACCGCGGTCCCGGCCACCAGGGAGACCGTCGACGAGTTCACCCGGGTGGTCGACATCAACCTCAACGGTTCCTATTGGATGGCCCAGGCCTGCGGACGCGTCATGCAGTCCGGCAGCTCGATCATCAACATCGCCAGCATCCTGGGCATCACCACTGCCGGGCTGCCGCAGGCTGCCTACGCCGCCAGCAAGGCCGGCGTCATCGGCCTCACCCGCGACCTCGCCCAGCAGTGGGGCGGCCGAAAAGGCATCCGTGTCAACGCGATTGCGCCGGGCTTCTTCAAGTCCGAGATGACCGACAGCTACAAGCCGGGTTACCTCGAGGCGATGGCGCCGCGGCTGGTCTACGGCCGCACGGGCGACCCCGAAGAGCTTGCGGCGACGATGATCTGGCTGGCCTCGGACGCCGGCGGCTATGTCTGCGGCCAGACGGTGACCGTCGACGGCGGCGTCAGCATCACCTAGCGACCGCCTGGCGCCCGCGTCAATCCGGCGGGTTCCGTCGCCCCGCGATGACACAATCGTCGGGTGTCAGTACCGCATCTCGACCAGGCCGATCTCACGCTCAAACTCAGCCGCGACCAGGAGGCCGAGCGACTGAAGGTCGCGCAGGATCGACTGCTCATCCTTCGGCTGCTGCTCGGCGGCCAGATCGGCACCGGCGAACTGGGGCCGCCGCTGTGCGTGCTCTTCGAAGGCTGGGACGCCGGCGGCAAGGGCGGGGCAATCAAACGCCTTGTCGCGCCGCTTGATCCGCGGCATGTCCGGGTCGCACAGTTCGCCGCGCCGACGCATGACGAGAAGCGGCACCACTTCCTCTGGCGGTTCTGGCCGGCGCTGCCGGGCTGGGGCGGCATGGCCGTGCTGGACCGCTCCTGGTATGGCCGCGTCCTGGTCGAACGCGTGGAAGGCTTTGCAACGGAAGCGGAATGGCGCCGGTCGTATACCGAGATCGTCGACTTCGAACGCAGCCTGGCCGACGAGGGCATGATCATCGTCAAGTTCTGGCTGCACCTGTCGCCGGACGAACAGCTCCGGCGATTCGAGGCGCGCGCCGCCGATCCAACCAAGCGCTGGAAGCTCACCGACGAGGACTGGCGCAACCGCGAGCGGCACGACGACTACGTGGCCGCGGTGAACGAGATGTTTGCGCGCACCAGTCACGACAAAGGCCCGTGGACGGTCGTGTCGGCCGAAGACAAACGCTATGCGCGCGTGCAGGTGGTCGAGACCGTCGCCGACGCGATCGAAACCGATCTGCGTCAACGCGGCATCGAAATTCCCGACCTCTAACTGGCGCCAGCGCAGCGACCGGCCGCGTTATGGCGAAGGCCCGCAAGGGAGAGCGCCTTTGCAGACCTCCGCCAACCTTGCCGGATCGTCCACCTGATCACCAGTCGGTGATGGATCAGGCCAGCTTGGCGAAGTGCTTCGAGGTGCGCTTCATCGCGGTGGCCAGGACGCCGTCGAGCACCTTGCCGGCGAACTTCGGGTTGCCCATCGGACCCGAGCCCTCGAGCGCGAAGGTCCACTCGAAGCGGGCACCGGTCTCGGTCGGCGTGATCACGTAGTCCTCGGCGAAGACCTTCAGCCCGGGGACCGGGAGCGGCAGCTTCTCGATGTAGAACGCCTTGCGCTTGCCCTCTTCCCAGACGAAGAACGTCTCGGTGGCCGCCGGGCCGACGGGCGGTCCGGCCTGGCGGGTGGCGCCGACGCCGGTGCGCTGCGGACCCCACACGACCTTGAGGCCGACCCACTTGAGCGCGTTGTCGCCGGTCAGCTCGCGCCAGACGACGTCGGGCGATACCGGGAGCTCGACCGACTTGGTCACCTTGACCGGTGCGTTTGCCAGAAATGCTTCGTTGGCGGATTGCAGAACAGCCATCATCGGCCTTTCGTCGGGGCAGGCGAGACGATCTCGCCGGGTTGTCTCGGAGTCTAAATCGCTATTGTCTCCGTGTCCAACAAGGATCCGCGGCGCGGTGAATTCCATGTTCCCGCCCGCGTCGCTCTACCCTTTCCCGTATGGCAGCTGTGCACAAGGTATTCGCGGCCCGGCTGGCCGGAATGGTGGTGCTAGGACCCGACGGCGAATCCATCGGCCGAGTGCGCGATGTGGTGGTCTCCATGCGGATCGACAACCGCGAACCGCGGGTACTCGGGCTCGCAGTCGAAATGATCACCCGCCGAAGAATTTTCGTGCCGATGCTGCGCGTCGCGGCGATCGATCCCAGCTCGGTGCATCTGAACACCGGAACCGTCAGCCTGCGCAAGATCGAGCTGCGTCCCGGGGAGGCCCTGGTACTCGGCCAGATTCTCGACTCACCTGTCCAGGTCGACGACCCCGAACTCGAAGATCTCCACGGCCGCGACGTATTCGTGGTGGACCTCGGTCTCGAGCAGACCCGCACGCGCGACTGGCTGATCTCGCGGGTTGCGGTGCGCGCCCCGCGCTCACTGCTCGGCCGACGCGGCGAGACCCATGTCGTCCCGTGGGGCCACGTCCGCGGCCTGACCAGTACCGCGCTCGGCGTACCCGGACACGGCGTCAGCACCGCGTTGGCCCAGTTCGAGGGGATGCGCCCGGCCGACGTCGCGAACGCCCTGCGTGAGCTGCCCGACCAGCGGCGGCACGAGGTAGCCGCGGCACTCGACGACGAACGGCTCGCCGACGTCATCCAGGAGCTCCCCGAGGGCGACCAGACCGATCTGCTCACCCGGCTCGGATCGGCCCGCGCGGCCGACATCCTCGAGGCCATGGACCCGGACGACGCCGCCGACGTCCTCGGTGTGCTGCCGATCAGCGACGCCGAGAAGCTGCTGCAGGAGATGGATCCCGTTGAGTCCGAACCGGTTCGACGACTGCTCACGCACTCCCCGGATACCGCCGGCGGTCTGATGACTCCGGAACCGGTCGTGCTGACCGCGGCGGCGACTGTCGCGGAAGCGCTCGCCCGCGTGCGCAACCCCGACCTGACACCGGCGGCCGCGAGCCTCGCATTCGTCGTCCGACCGCCGACCGCGACGCCGACCGGCAAATATCTCGGCTGCGTGCACCTGCAGGCGCTGCTACGGGAGCCGCCGGCCAACCTGATCGGCGGGATCGTCGATGCCGACCTGCCTCGGCTCAGTCCCGAGGACCCGATCGCCGCGGTCACCCGCTACTTCGCCACCTACAACCTGGTGTGCGGTCCGGTGGTGGACGAGGACGGGCATCTGCTCGGCGCGGTCACCGTCGACGACCTCCTCGACAAACTGCTGCCCGACGACTGGCGTGAACGCGAACCCGAAGCCACGACGGTGGAGGCCGAGTGATGGCGACGGAGAAGCGGTCGGGCAAGAAGCAGCGTCCCGACAAGCCGAAGCGCAGTGCCCGCGCCACGACCACCCGGCTCGGCGGCCTCGACATGCCCGGGGTGCGGCGCCGTCGGCTGAGCCTGGACGCCGAGATCATCGGTGTCTACAGCGAACGCGTCGCCCGATTCCTGGGCACCGGGCGCTACCTGGCGATGCAGACGATCTTCGTCGTCATCTGGATCGCGCTGAACCTGTCGGCCATCGCGATCCGCTGGGATCCGTACCCCTTCATCCTGCTCAACCTCGCGTTCTCGACCCAGGCCGCCTACGCCGCGCCGCTGATCCTCCTCGCCCAGAACCGGCAGGAGAACCGCGACCGCATCGCGCTCGAAGAGGATCGAATGCGCGCCGCACAGACCAAGGCCGACACCGAGTTTCTCGCCCGCGAACTCGCCTCGGTCCGGTTGGCGGTCGGCGACGCCGTCAGTCGCGACTATCTGCGCAAGGAACTCGACAATCTGCTCGACGAGCTGACCGACCGGATCGAGAAGCTCCGCGAAGCACCGCAACCAGGCCCGACCCCCTATAAGTCGGACGAATAGGCCCAATCGGTCGATCGTTTGGACTCTGTGTTAGGTATGGCTTAACTTAATCGCGTGGTGTGGGCAGACGCGGTACCTAACCTGCTGATCGGGCTCCGAGAAGGTCTTGAAGCCGGATTGGTGATCAGTATCCTTCTGGCTGCTCTGCGCAAGCTGCCGCCGGCCGATTCGACGGACGCGAACGCACACCGCTCCAGCGCGCCGATCTGGCTCGGCGTGCTCGGCGCGCTGTCGCTGTCGGTCAGTTTCGCCGCGGTCCTGACGTTCAGCACTGACGTACTCTCCGGCGGCGCGCAGGACGCCGTCGCCGGCGTCCTGAGTGTTCTCGCCGTCGGCCTGGTCACCGCCATGATCTTCTGGATGCGGCGCACGGCGGCATCGCTGTCGGGGCAGCTCCGCGGCGAGGTCGTGACTGCTCTGAGTCTCGGCGCCGGCGCACTCGCGCTGACCGCGTTCCTCGCGGTCGGGCGCGAGGGACTGGAGACCACACTCTTCCTGTGGACCGCAGCCAAGGCATCCGGCCACGCCGTCGAGCCGATCATCGGTGCCGCGATCGGCATCATCATCGCGATCGTGCTGTGCTGGCTGCTCTACCGCCAGGCAGTGCGACTCAATCTCGGGGTCTTCTTCTCGCGCACCGCGATTCTGCTCATCGTGATCGCCGCGGGTGTGCTCGCCTACGGGCTGGGCGACCTGCAGACGGCGGGCTGGCTGCCCGGAGCCCAATGGATCGCCTTCGACTTCAGCACGCACATCGACAGCAATTCCTGGTGGGCGTCCATCATCACGGGCATCACTCAGCTGACGCCGAAAATGACGGTGCTGCAGGTGACCGCATGGGTGGTCTACCTGGTCATCGTGCTGGCCCTGTTCCTGCGACCGCAGCCGGCACCGGTCGCGAAGCCCGCCGCCGCGGTTTCCGACGAGCAGTCGGCCACCTGGCTCGAAAAGGTCGCCGGTCGCCGGCTGTGGGCCACCGCCGCGACGCTTGTCCTGGTTCCTGCCGTCATCGCCGTGATCTTCATCGTGGCGCTGCCCTCGGCGAAGTCCACCCGCACCGACGTGACCCTGACCAAGAAGGACTGCGCCAAGAGCTGGCGCTCGGCGCATTCGGGCAAGCAGACCATCTCGGTGGAGAACAAGTCGGGCAAGGCCGCGGAGATCAACATGGTCAACGGGTCGGGAGCCGTTGTCGCCGAGATCGAAATGCTGGGCCCGGCCACGACCGCCGACATGCCGGTCACCCTCACCGAGGGCAACTACACGATCAAATGCTTGATGGCCGGACAGAAGACGCTCAGTTCGGCCACCCTCGCCGTCAGCGGCGGCAGCCATCTGCAGGCGCCGCCTCCGGTCGCCAAACTGACCGATGACGATCTGAAGGCGCCCAACGACCAGTACCAGCAGTACGCGGCCGGCGAACTGACGACGTTCAACGGGCTCGTCACGACTCTGCGCAATGACATCGCGGGCGGCAATCTCGATGCCGCGCGGACGGATTGGCTACCGGCCTACCTGTCCTGGGAGCGGGTCGGCGCGTCGTACAACAGCTTCGGCGATGCCGGCACCGCGGTCGCCGGGTTGCCCGATGGGTTGCCGGATGGGGTCAACGACTCCGGCTTCACCGGTCTGCATCGTCTCGAATACGGGCTCTGGCACGGCCAGAACGCGGCGCAGTTGACACCGGTCGCCGACCAATTGCTCTCGGATATCGCGTCACTGCAGAAGAATCTGACCTCCGATGACGTCGCCGGTGATCCGACAAACCTGCCGCTGCGCGCTCACGAGATACTGGAAGACGCTCTACGCGATCATCTTTCGGGCATGGACGACCAGGGTTCGAATGCCGCGTTCCCGGCCACCTACGCCGACATCGCCGTCACCCGTACGGTGCTGACCGAAGTCGCTCCGCTGGTGAACCCGCAGCGACCGACATTGATCGCGGCCGCGAACCAGAAGCTTGATGCGCTGCAGGCCGCGCTCGATGCGGTCCAGGCCGGCAGCCCGACGCAGTTCGTGCCCTTCAATCAGGCGACACTCGCACAGCGGCAGCGGATCAACGGCGCAATCGGCGACGCATTGCAGACGCTGGCCGGAATACCGCCGCTGCTCGACACGAAGACTCCGCAATGACCGAATCCGATACCGCCGGAACAGAACCGACAGAGGTACCAGAGCCAACAGGGAGCACCTCGATGAACGTCAATCGCCGCCGATTCCTGCAGGGCGCGGCCGCCGGCGTCGGCGGCACCGCACTGGTGGGCGGCATGGTGATCGGCGGTATCCAGGCCGACAACGATGCCGCCGACCACAGCGTGCCCACCAAGGGCGACTACCCGTTTCACGGGAAGCATCAGTCCGGCATCTTCACTCCCGGTCCGGAGGAGAAGCAGGCCGCGTCGAGCTACGCGTCCTTTGATCTGTTGTGTGCCAACAAGGCCGAGTTGACCGCCCTCATGAAGACGCTGACCGATCGGGCTCGCGTGCTCACGTCCGGGGGCGCACCGACCGACCTCGGCGTGGGCGAACCGCCCGCGGACAGCGATGTGCTCGGCCCGGATATGCCGGCCGACGGCCTCACCGTCACCATCGGCTTCGGCGCCAGTGCCTTCGATGACCGATACGGCCTGGCCGATCGCAAACCGAAACTGCTGCGCGCGATGGACGTGTTCCCGGACGACTCGCCGGACCCGAAGTGGATGCACGGCGATCTGATCCTGCAGCTGTGCGCGAACCACCAGGACACGGTGCACCACGCGCTGCGTGACATCACCAAGCACACCCGGGGCGCCATGCAGATGCGGTGGAAGATCGACGGCTACGCCGCCCCGCCGCGCCCGTCCGGTACCACTCGAAACCTGCTGGGATTCAAGGACGGAACCGCGAACCCCACCGGGTCCGAAGCCAAGGATCTGGTATGGGTGACCGACGACGCCGGCGAGCCGGCATGGGCCGTCGGCGGCAGCTACCAGGTGATCCGGATCATCCGGATGCTCGTCGAGTTCTGGGATCGCGTGTCGATCAACGAGCAGGAGAACATGTTCGGACGTCGACGCGACTCCGGGGCGCCGCTGGACGGCAACGCCGAATTCGATGAGCCGGACTTCAAGAAGGATCCCGACGGCGCGGTCATCCCGCTCGATTCCCATATCCGCGTCGCGAATCCGCGCACGCCGGAGACCGAGAACCAGCGCCTCATCCGCCGCTCGTACAACTACGACCTCGGCGTCGACCTGAACGGCAACATGCAGACCGGCCACGTCTTCGTCTGCTACCAGCAGGACCTGGAACGCCAGTTCGTCACGGTGCAGAAGCGTCTGGCCGGCGAGCCGCTCATCGACTACGTGCAGCCGTTCGGCGGCGGATACTTCTTCGTGCTGCCCGGCGTGCGGGACGACAAGGACTGGTACGCCAGCGGTCTGCTGACCTGACCGCCCGGCGCCCCGATCCGACCTACGCGGCGCCCCCGGTACCGCCGGACCCGGCGGTCGCTACTGACCGTCGCCGCCGTTGTCGTCCGGGTCGGTTCCGGCGCCATGGTTCGGATTGGTGCAGATGGTGCCCTCGCAGGGCACGTCCTGCCCGTCGCCATTCGGGTTCTGCATATCTGACCCGCCGTTCTCGCTGGGGTCGGTCCCGGCACCGTGGTTCGGGTTGGTGCAGACCGTGCCCTCGCACGGGACTAGGTTGCCCTGTCCGTTCGGGTTCGGCATCACACTCTGCGCAACGTACGAACCTGCCGGGCATCCCGGATCCTGATGCGTCGCACAGTAATTGCGCGTCAGATTGTTGCCCGTCGAGCCATCCGCCCCGCGTGGCCCGCCGTTCACCGGGTTGCCGTTGGCGTCCCAGGAGCCGGCAGCCGGCGCCGGACCGGAGTTGTGGTTGCCCGGCGTGGAGCCGTGCGCCGCGGTGGTACTGGTCGCCGACGATGTCGCCGAGGCCGATGAGCTCGCGCTCGATGTGTCGCCGTTGCCCGACGACGATGAACAGGCGCCGACGAAAGCGACCACGAGACAGAGAAATCCGATCAGCACAGAAAACCGACGCATCAAACACGCTCCCCTTGGCAATGTGAATCTGCTGTGCTTCGGAACATACAACGGCGGTTGTCGACATTTCCGGCGAATTGCAGCATTGCTCGCGTACGCCCCGTTGGGCGCGTCTACGCCTGTGCCCGCGACCTTTCCGCGTGCGGGACGGGGCAGCCGGTCGGAAAGGTCCCGATCCTGCTCAGCTCGAAGCCATTGGGATAGCTGCGAACTCGGTAGTCGTCGGCCATCAGTTTCGCCTTACGCCGCGCCGGCAGCGCCCGGGTCAATTGCGACCGCGCCCTCAACGCAGCGGCCGACATCCGTCGCACCGGCAGCGACGGCCGGCGGTACCGGAACGCGGTCAGCAACGGCTCGTCCATCAGCGCCCGGCTGAAGAGATCGACGGCCGGCGCCGCGACGCGCGGGTAGAAGGACGTCAGCAGTTCGAGGGTGGCGTCGGCGACCTTGCGGGCGCCGTCGTCGTAGGCGAAGTGTTGGCGCTCATAGGAATCGAGGAAGTCCTCGAACTCGGCATAGTCGGCCGGGATGTCCTTGATATTCATGTGTCTGCCGACGGACTGGTAGTACCGCACCACCGCGGTGAGCTCGTCGCGCGACAGCGGACGCCAGCAGTAGTCGTCGAACCAGCGCTTCGGCACCACGACGAAAGTCGCCAGCACATAGCGCATGTCGTCGTTCGAGATGTCGTAGCTGTGGTGCATGGCGTTGATGCGGCGGAAGGCATCCCGCGCCTGCGTGCTGCCGAAGCCGTACTGCATCGGCGCCTCCAGCAGCAGCGCGGTGTCGTCGTAACGCTGCTGCGTGCGCTCGGTGAATTCGCCGGTCTCATAGAGGAGTCGGCCGATCGATGGCACCGCATAGGTCCGGAACAGCGCGAAACTCAGTGCCTGGTTGATATCCCAGGGGAATTCGTACAACGCCAGATTGCGGTAGATCTCGGCATAGTCCGTCTCCGGATCAAGACCGTGGTTTCGACTCGATGTGCGCACGACGCGCTCCCTTCGGCTGTGCAGCCACTATAAGTCGACTTATAATCGGGAGGCAAGGGTTGATTTCACTGGAGGAAAACGATGTCGACAGCCGAGCAGCGGCACACCCGGTTTCTCGACGCCGGCCTGCGGATTCTGGGCACCGACGGCTACCCGGGCCTGAAACAGTCGGCCGTGTGCACCACCGTCGGCGTCACGACCGGCTCGTTCTACTACGCGTTCGGCAGCTGGGCCGATTACACATCCGCACTGATCGGCTACTGGCGCGACCAGGCGAACGACCTGCTGATCGCCCGGGTCGAATCGATCGACGACCCGCAGGAACGAATCGATGCGCTGACTGAGGTCGGCCTCCAGCTGCCGCATGCCTCCGAGGCGGCGATCCGCGTCTGGGCCGCGCATGATCCGGACGTGCACCGTGCCATCACCGAGGTCGACGACGCGCGTATCGCCGTCATCGCCGACAGCTACACCCGGCTCGGGTTACCCGCCGTCACCGCGCGCCACTACGCGGTCACGGCGGTCCTGATGATGATCGGCTACCAATCGGCCGGCCGATCCGACATCGTCGACCTGGACTGGGCGTTCCAGTCGTTGCGCGCGCAAGCGGCCGCGGCAGCGGACGTCGCCGGCTGACAAACGAATTCGGCCACCGATCCCGAATGGGCCGGTGGCCGAACGTCCTTGCCCGGTCAGGCTGCGGCCGCGACCTCCTCTTCGGCCTGCGCCTTGTTGAAGATCGCCTGGTAAACGAGAGCGGCGATGATGCCACCGACGATCGGGGCCACCCAGAACAACCACAGCTGACCCGGCGCACCGTTGCCGTTGAAGAACGCCACGGCGGTCGACCGCATCGGGTTCACCGAGGTGTTGCTGATCGGGATCGAGATCAGGTGGATCAGCGTGAGCGTCAAGCCGATTGCCGCGGGTGCGGCAGACGCCAGCTTCGAGCTGGCGGTGACCGCCAGGATGACGAATACGAAGATCGCGGTCAGCACGATCTCGGCGGCCAGCACCGCGCCGAGTCCGTAGCCGTCGGGCGAATGCGATCCATAGCCGTTGGCGGCCATGTGCCCCTTGGCCTCGAAACCGTCTTTGCCCTTGGCGATTCCGAAGACGGCCAGTCCGCCGATCAGACCACCGATCACCTGCGTCACGATGTACGGGATCAGCAGCTTCGGGTCGAGTCGGCCCGCGAGGGTCGCCCCGACGCTCACCGCCGGATTGAAGTGGCCGCCGGAGATGCCGCCCACCGCGTACGCCATGACGAGTACCGACAGTCCGAACGCAAGCGCGACGCCGACGTACCCGATTCCCACCGGGATTGAATTGTTGTCCTTGTCGGTCGCGACCTGTATGGCAGCGAATACCGCGCTGCCGCAGCCCGCGAACACGAGCCAGAACGACCCGACCAGTTCGGCCGCAAGGGCCGGCACGAGTTTCACGATTGCAATTCCTTTCAGAAGATTCCGGTCATCGACCGACTCACGTCCACTCGTGCGAGCCGTGTCCCTTCCGAAGGGAATGTATGTTGCACAGGACCGCTTTGCAGTCCGGTTTGCCTAATCGTTAGATTTCGTAGCCGAAAGTTTTCGATCCGCTTCCATATCAATGCGCAATTCGTCATATTCAATGTCGACAACGCTCGTTTTCGTCGGCCTCTCGGCCCCGATTCGCAGCAGCCCCACAGCGCTGATCGCCGCGACGACCGACGTTCCGGCCAGCCAGGCGAACACCTGTGTGAATGAATCCGCGCTGTTCATGCCGCTGGCGGTGGCCCGATAGAGGACAACGGCCAGTATCGCCGACCCGACCGAGCCGCCGATGCGCTGAGCGATATTCACCAACGCGGCAGCGTCGGGCAACTGGCTTCTTTGCACGGTGGCGTAGGCCGCCGTGATTACCGGCATCGCCGTCAGACCGATCGCAAATCCCCGAATCAGCAGCAGGGCCTGGAGCAGAATCGCGTTCGGATCGCTACTCAGAAAAATGAACGGAAAAGATGTGACTGCAGCCAACGCAGCACCAAGGAAACCGATCCGGCCGGCGCCAAAACGCTCCGACAGCTGGGCCGCGACCGGCATCGCGATCATTCCGCCGACGCCGAAAAGAATCAATGACACCCCGGTCGACACCACCGATTCATGCCGCACCTGCTGGAAATAGAGCGGCAGCACCAGCATCGTCCCGAATAGCGCGGCACCGTTGAACGCGGTCGCGATGGTTGCCGCGCTGAAGGTTCGATCCCGGAACACCGCCAAGTCCAGGATCGGATGTTCGCTGCGGCGCGCGACCACCACGTAGAGTGCCAGCAGCACGACACCGGCGAGCGTCGGAAGCCAGGCCGAAACTGCTGTGACACTGCCCTTCTCGCCGATCTCGGTCACGCCATATACCAGCAACGGCACTCCGAGTGCCGTCAGGACCAGGCCGCGGACGTCCAGCGGGCCCGCCTGGCCACCGTCGCCCCGCGGGATCACGCGCAATCCGAGTATCACCGCCATGATCCCCAACGGGATGTTGATCAGGAACAACCATTCCCACGACGACCAGCGCAACAGCAACCCGCCGACGGTCGGTCCGATCGCCGGGCCCACCACCACCGCGATACCGATCAGGCTCATCACCCGGCCGAGCCGTTTGGGTCCGGCCGCGGCGCCGATGATCGCCTGGCCGGCCGGCAGCAGCAGCCCGGCCGCAAGACCCTGCAGCACCCTTATCGCGATCAACATCGGCAGCGTCGTGGCCGCCGCGCACAGCGCGGAGGTGATGGTGAAGGCGGCCATCGCGCCGATCCAGACCGGCGCACCCCCGAATCTGCGGATCAACCAGCCGCACACGGGCAACGACACCGCCAATGCCAGCAGATAGCCGCTCGCGATCCACTGCACCGCGCCGAGATCGGCATGCAGATCGACGCCGATGGTGTGCAGACCGATGGTCACCAGTGAGGTGTCCAACGTGCTCATCAGGGCACCGAAGACGATCACGCCTGCTATCCGCCACACGTGCCGCGGCACGTTTCCGGTATCCGCTTCCACCGCGTCCGATTCCATCCGCCGACTCCGATCGATAGTTGCGTACTCTTACAATTGCGGACGCTATCAACAATTGAGAGGGTCGACAAGCGCTATTCTGTGCTCATGCCTGGCGTTCCGACTCAGCCCACCGCCACGACCGAGGTGCAATCGTTGTATCGCTGGCCGACCTACGTCCTCGGCCGCTTGCATCAGGACTTTCACCGACGCATCGGCTCGAACCTGCGCGAACACTGGATCCTGACCGTGCTGGACGAGCACGAGCCGCTGACGCTTTCACAGCAGGATGTGTGCAACGCACTCGACATCGATCGCAGTGAGATGGTGCGGATCATCGATCGGCTCGAGGCCGACGGCCGGGTCGAACGAGTCCGATCGGCCGAGGACCGGCGCCGCTACGCGCTGCGCATCACCGATGTCGGCCGCGCACAGCTTGCGGCGACGCTGCAGGAGTTCGCGGAGGTGAACGCGCAGACCTTCGCCCGCCTGACCCCGGACGAGCTGCGCTCGCTACATCGCCTGGCGCTCAAGGCCGTCGGCGCCTCGGAGACATTCGCCGACCACGGCTAGTCTCCTTTGAACGGCTCCGTGCCGAGTACCAGCTTCAAGCCGTCGATCCCGGAATTGGCCCGGGCGTACTGCAATTCGTGATTCAGGTCGCCGATGTTGTTGAGCACCGGCCAGCTGAGGCCGACCGTCGACAGCACGCCCAGCGCGCGGCCCTGCGAATCGAGATAGGCGCTGCCGCTGTCGCCGGGGATACCCGGGATGCGCATCTGCACCGTGTGCGACCAGCCGTCCGTGACGCTCCGATCGATGCGACCGACGCCGTGCTGCTTGGACAGTCTCGCCAGACTGAACTTGAGACTGGAGCTGCCGTAGCTGTAAACCTCTGCGGGACCGATGATTCCGCTGGTGTTGAGGCCGGTCGGGCCGCCCCAGAACGGCACCGAAGGATTGACCTTCGAGACATCGTCCGGGTTCACCTCGATCAGCGCGAGGTCGTTGTACTGACACGTCGCCGGGTCGCTCTCGCCCCGGCGCTGCATGGTCAGCCAGCTGTCGTAAACGAGGGTGCCGGACCCGAGTTCCGTGCCCTCACCGGTGATCGGATTGCCGCCCTTGTTGAACGTGACGGTGGTGCCCACCGGCAGGCTGTCGATCTGGCAGCCGTTGGTCTGGGTCTCCTTGCCCGTGCCCGAACAATGTGCGGCCTGGCCAAGGTAGACCTTGCCGGCATTGTCGACGAAGACGTAGTTGGTGGTGCATTGCGCGTCGTCGGTATAGGTCTGCACGCCCGGGGTGATGGTCGCCGAATCGGCGTCGGCGAACGGGACCTTGGAGTCGGCCGCGGATACCGTCAGCTGCGGCGCGGGTGGGACGCTGGGCGACTCGCCCAGCGAGCCGGTGCCGTCGTCATTGCACGCGGTCGCCGCAACCACGATCAGCGCGACCGCGCCTGCGGCAGAGATGGCCTGCCGCAGCCGGGTCCCGGTGTTCGTCATTCCCACTCGCGCAGCGTATCGATCATTTCCGCGCGCCGGTGTCGTGCGATCGGCTAGAGGCGTTCGATGCCTAGAGACGCTCGACAATCGTCGCGTTGGCCATACCGCCGGCCTCGCACATCGTCTGCAGGCCGTAGCGGCCGCCGGTGGTCTCCAGACCGTGGAGCATCGTGGTCATCAGGCGACCGCCCGAGGCACCCAGCGGGTGGCCGAGGGAGATGGCGCCGCCACGCGGGTTCAGCTTGGCCGGGTCGGCGTCGAAATGCGACTGCCAGGCCATCGGCACCGACGCGAACGCCTCGTTGACCTCGTAGTGGTCGATGTCGGAGATCGACAATCCGCTGCGCCGCAGCGCTTTTTCGGTCGCCGGGATCGGTCCGGTGAGCATCGTGACCGGGTCGTCGCCGGCCAGGCCGAACGCATGGAATCGGGCGCGCGGGCGCAGGCCGAGTGCGTTCGCCTTCTCCTCGGACATGATCAGCACCGCGGAGGCGCCGTCGGTGAGCTGCGAGGAGTTGCCGGGCGTGATCTTCCATTCGCCGATCTCCGGGAAGCGCTCGTCCATCTCGTCGGTGCGGAACACCGCATTGAGCTGGCCCAGCGACTGGGCAGTCGTCTGCGGGCGGATGGTCTCGTCGGCCGACACCACGGTGCCGTCGGGCAGCGTGATGGGGACGATCTCGCCCGACCGATCGGCCGCATCGGCACGCTGGTGCGACCGCGCCGAGTACTCGTCCAGCGCCTGCCGGTCCAGCTTGTAGCGGGCGGCGACCAGCTCGGCGGACACGCCCTGGGTGATCAGCCCGGGCGCGTAGCGGGCTGTGGCCGACGGGCCGACCGGATCCATGCCGACGCGTGCGGTGCCCATCGGGACCCGGCTCATCGACTCGACGCCGGAGGCGATGACGATGTCATTGGCGCCGGCCAGGATCGACTGCGCCGCGAAGTCGCAGGCCTGCTGGCTGGAGCCGCAGGCGCGGTTGATGGTGACGGACGGAACGCCTTCCGGCAGCCCGGCGGCCAGCCACGCCCAGCGGCCGACGGTGCCGGCCTGCTCGCCCGCGCCGCTGACGCATCCGGTGATGACGTCATCGACGGTGGCCGGATCGAGGTCGTTGCGCTCGACGAGCTGCCGCAGCACCTGACCGAGCAGCTCCACCGGGTGCAACGTGCTCAGGGAGCCGCCGGGCCGGTCGCCCTTGGCCATTTTTCCTTTGCCCATCGGCGAACGGACGGCATCAACGATTACTGCAGTGGTCATGGTGTGATCATCGCACCGGGCGAGACGCGCATGTGCGCCCGGTCTCATTCAACGGACCGCTGTTCGATGCCCGCCCGAAATCCGCGCCGACTTTGTGGATCCGCGCCGGTTGCAGGCGGCGCGGATCCACATTTCGGGCGCGGATTTCGCAAAGGGCGCCGCCGAACTCAGATGACGCCCGCGTCGTGCAGCTCGCCCAGCTCACTGTCGGTCAGGCCGAGAATCGATCCGAGGATCTCGTCAGTATGTGCACCCAGTTCCGGTGCGGGTACGGTGCCGCTGTACTCCGCGTCGATCCGCAGGGGTGAATGCGCCGACACCACCTGCCCGATGCCCGGCTGCTCCAGGTCGGCGAGGACGGGAAGTGTTGCGCCGCTACGCAGTTGATCGACGACGCCGGCAAGCGTCCGGTACTGGCTCCACAGCGCGCCCGCTTCCGTGAGTCCCGCGCGCACCTCGTCGATCCCGTGCGCGTTGAACCATGGCCGCAGCACTGCGGCGATGACCTCACGGTGCCGATACCGCTCCGCTTCGTCCCGGAAGTCCGCATCCAGCGACTTCTCCAGCGCGGCAAAGACTTCCGTGTTGCCGGTGGCCGTGCCCAGCGCCGCCCACTGCCGCGGCGTGAGAGCCACCACCATCACCCGCTCGCCGTCGCTGGTGGTGAAGTCGACGCCGAAGCTGCCATACATGTAGTTGCCATGCCGCGGCCGGTCACCACGCTCGGCAACCTCCGAGAGCCAGCCCAGGTTGGCGACGCCGGCCAGCGTCACGTCCGCGAGCGCCAGCTGCAGATACGAACCGACGCCCGTGCGCGATCGTTTGTGCAGCGCCGCAAGCAGCCCCGTCGTCGCGGTCATGCCCGCGATCAGGTCCCACGCCGGCAGCACCGCGTTCACCGGCGTCGCCGAATCCATCGGCCCGGTCAGCTCGGCCACGCCGTATTCGGTGTTGACGGTGTAGTCGACAGCCGCCCGACCGTCCGCGTGTCCCTCGATATGCACCTGGATCATGTCCGGCCGCCGCGCCGCGAACGCCTCGTAGCCGAACCAGGGACGATTCGGATTGTTGTCGATCACCAGCCCCGTGTCCGGACCGGGCGCGGTGGCGAGCCCCAGCACCAGCTCCTGGCCCCGCGGATCCCGCACATTGATCGCGACGCTGCGCTTTCCGCGGTTGAGCGAGTTCCAGTACAGGCTCTTGCCCGTCTGCTGCGATACCGGCCAGCGGTTGTAGTCGGCGGCGCCGCCCAGGGGGTCGATCCGGATGACATCGGCACCGAGTTGGCCGAGCGTCATGCCGCCTGACGGACCGGCGACGAAGCTGGCGAACTCGACGATTCGCAGCCCCACCAGCGGCTTGTCCGACGATGCGTGCACATTCTCAGGCATTTCATCCCTTCAGACGGCCACGCAAACCGGGGCCATCGCATCCCGCTGAACCGATAATATATATTATCAACTAGCGACCGACATCTCGGCAGGAGGTACCGATGTCCGCTCCCGGCGCGAATCGACTCGCCGCTACCGACGGGCTCACCGACACCCAGCGCGACATCCTCGAGACGGTCCGCAGGTTCGTCGACACCGAGGTCCTTCCGGTCGCCACCGAGTTGGAGCATGCCGACGAATACCCGACCGACATCGTCGCGAAGATGCGGGAGCTCGGCATCTTCGGCATCACCATCCCCGAGGAGTTCGGCGGCCTGGGCGAGTCGCTGCTGACCTACGCGCTGTGCGTCGAGGAGATCTCGCGCGGCTGGATGAGCGTCTCCGGCATCATCAACACCCATTTCATCGTCGCCTACCTGCTGCTGAATCACGGCACCGTCGAACAACAGCGGAAGTTCTTGCCGCGCATGGCGACCGGCGAACTGACCGGCGCGTTCTCGATGTCCGAACCCGCCCTCGGCAGCGACGTCGCGGCGATCACCACGACCGCAGCCGCGACCACCGACGGCGCATACGAGATCACCGGCCAGAAGATGTGGCTCACCAACGGCGGCTCGTCCAGCCTGGTCGCGGTGCTGGTGCGGACCCCGCTGGGACACGATCGACCGCACCAGAACCTGACGACCTTCCTCGTCGAGAAAACGCCCGGCTTCGGAAAGGTGCTACCTGGTGTCACCATCCCCGGAAAGATCGACAAGATGGGCTACAAGGGGGTCGACACCACCGAGCTCATCTTCGACGGCTACCGCGCCGACGCCGGCCAGATCCTCGGTGGCATACCGGGTCGCGGCTTCTATCAGATGATGGACGGCGTCGAGGTCGGGCGCGTCAACGTGGCGGCGCGAGCTTCCGGTGTCGCCCAGCGCGCCTTCGAACTCGGTGTGGCCTACGCCCAGCAACGGGAGACCTTCGGCAAACGCATCGCCGACCACCAGGCGGTGCTCTTCCGGATCGCCGAGATGGGCACGAAAGTCGAAGCGGCACATCAGATGGTGGTGCGCGCGGCCCGGCTCAAGGATACCGGTGCGCGCAACGACCTCGAGGCCGGCATGGCCAAATACCTTGCGTCGGAATACTGCCGGGACGTTGTCGAGGACGCGTTCCGCATTCACGGCGGATACGGCTACGCCAAGGAGTACGAGATCGAACGCCTGTACCGAGAGGCGCCGATGCTGCTGATCGGCGAGGGCACCGCCGACATCCAACGAATGATCATCGGCCGACGATTGCTGGAGAACTACGCGCTCTAGCCCACCCATCGATATCCGAGCCACCTATATTGGGTCTGCGGACCCGCAAGCGGAAGCGAGTGCACATGACCGAGGTCAGCCCCGAGGACTTTTCGATGATCCTTGAGCAGGTGCGGGATTTCGTCAGGTCGACGGTCGTCCCGCGCGAACAGGAGATCGCGGACACCGATGCGATCCCCGATGATCTGCGCCAGATCTGCAAGGACATGGGGCTCTTCGGGTTCGCCATCCCGCAGCAGTGGGGCGGTCTCGGGCTCGACCTGAGCCAGGACGTCGAGCTGGCAATGGAATTGGGCTACACCTCGCTCTCGCTGCGATCGATGTTCGGCACCAACAACGGCATCGCCGGGCAGGTGCTCGTCAACTTCGGTACGCCTGCCCAGCAGGAGGAATGGCTGCCGAAGATCGCCTCCGGCGAGGTGGTCGCGTCGTTCGCGCTCACCGAGCCGGGCGCGGGCTCCAACCCCGCCGGGCTGCGCACCAAAGCCGCACGCGATGGTGACGATTGGATCATCGACGGCGAGAAATGCTTCATCACAAACGCCAACACCGCCGACCTGTTCGTCACCTTCGCCCGCACTCGGCCGGCCGACGAAAAAGGCACCGGCATAGCGGTTTTCCTGGTACCGGCCGATGCCCACGGCGTCACCGTCGCGCCCAAGGACAAGAAGATGGGTCAGGAGGGATCCACCACGGCCGTCGTCACCTTCGACGGTGTCCGGGTCCCGGCCGGCGCGCTGGTCGGCGGCGACGTGGAGCAGGGCTACCGAGCGGCGATGACGTCGCTGGCCCGCGGGCGCGTGCATATTTCGGCCGTCGCGGTCGGAGCCGCGCAGCGCGCACTCGACGAGTCGGTGCGCTATGCCGCGACGGCTACGCAGGGCGGCACGCCGATCGGCGACTTCCAACTCGTCCAGGCGATGATCGCCGATCAGCAGACCGATGTGCTCGCCGGCCGCGCGCTGGTCCGCGATACCGCAGCCAAGTGGGTGTCCGAGGAGGACCGCCGGATCGCGCCGTCGGCCTGCAAGCTCTTCTGCACCGAGATGGTCGGCCGCGTCGCCGATCTCGCCGTCCAGGTGCACGGCGGCAGCGGCTATATGCGCGGAGTTCCTGTCGAACGCATCTACCGCGACGTCCGGCTGCTGCGCCTGTACGAGGGCACCAGCGAAATCCAGCGGCTCATCGTCGGCGGCGGCCTGGTCCGCGCCGAGAAGAAGCGCTCCTGAACTTCCCGACAAACACCGAAACACGTACGGAGGCATCATGTCCGGCCCATTGCTAGACGGAAAGACCGCGGTCATCACCGGCGGTGCGCAGGGTCTCGGCCTCGCGATCGCCACCCTCTTTGTCGCCGAAGGCGCCCGCGTCGTACTCGGCGACATCAACGGTGACGCTGCCGCCGAGGCCGCTGCAGCGCTCGGCGGGTCCGACGTCGCCGTCGGCGCAGCCTGCGACGTGTCGGCGATGGCCGACATCGACTCGCTGCTGAAGACCGCGATCGACACCTTCGGCAGCCTCGACGTGATGGTGAACAACGCCGGCATCACCCGCGACGCGACCATGCGCAAGATGACCGAGGAGCAATTCGATCAGGTCATCACCGTGCACCTGCGCGGAACCTGGAACGGCACCCGCCAAGCCGCCGGCATCATGCGCGAGAACGGCGGCGGCACCATCGTCAACATGTCGTCGATCTCCGGCAAGATCGGCAACCTCGGGCAGACCAACTACTCGGCCGCAAAGGCCGGGATCGTCGGCCTCACCAAGGCCGCGGCCAAAGAGGTTGCCTACCAGGGTGTCCGGATCAACGCGATCCAGCCCGGGTTGATCCGCACGGCGATGACCGAGGCGATGCCCCAGGCGGCGTGGGATTCCAAGCTGGCCGATATCCCGATGGGCCGCGCCGGCGAACCCGACGAGGTCGCGAAGGTGGCGCTGTTCCTCGCGTCGGACCTGTCGTCGTACATGACCGGCACCGTGCTCGAGGTGACCGGCGGAAGGCATATGTAGTGCCGGCCCCGGACTATCCCGGCTGGCATCCGCAGGCCGTCGCCACCGTCGAGACCATCGACCCTGGCCCGATCGCCACGCTGGCGTCGCTGTTCGACGACGGGCTGGCGGCACCCAGCGTCGGCGATCCGCTGCCGCCGCTGTGGCACTGGGTCGCGCTGTCCCGGTGGGCCGCATCATCCGAACTCGGACCCGACGGACATCCGGCGCGCGGCGCGTTCATGCCCCCGATCGACCTCCCGCGGCGGATGTTCGCCGGCGGCACTGTGCAGTTCGGTGCGCCGCTGATCGTCGGCGATCAGATCCGGCGTGAATCGATCGTCGAATCGGTGACGGAAAAGCAGGGCAAGTCGGGGCCGCTGGTGATCGTGGTCGTCCGCACCGTGCTCTACGGACCCGACGGCTCGGTGTCGGTGGACGAACGGCAGAACATCGTCTATCGCAATGCGGCACAGGCTGATCCGGCGACCGTGCCCGACGCCGCGGAGCCGGCGGCCATGCTGCCGGTCGAACGCGCGATCAGCCCGGCGAGCGTGGGCGTGTGGGATTTCCGCACCGACCCGACGCTCCTGATGCGCTTCTCCGCCGCTACGTCGAACGCCCACCGCATTCATTACGACTGGCCGTACGCGACCCGGATCGAGGGGTACCCCGGGCTGGTCGTGCACGGCCCGTTGATGACACTCGCGCTGGTGCAGACCTACCGGTTGACCGGGTCGCTGCAGCCGATCGCCAGCCTGCGCCACCGCAATCTGGCACCGTTGTTCTGTGGTCAGCCCGCACAGCTTCGAGCGACCGCGACCGATGCCGGGACGACGGTCGACCTCATCGGCCCGGGCGGGGCTGAGGCGGGGCCGCACACCACCATCGACCTCACATTCGGCTGATCCCTCGCAATCAACCCGCCACCCGAAAGGACCACCATGCCACGCATTTTCACCTCCCTTGACGAGATCCGCGCCGCCATCGGCGAGGAGGTCGGTCCCAGCGACCCGGTGACGATCGAGCAGGACCGGATCAATGCCTTCGCGGACGCCACCGGTGATCATCAGTGGATACATGTCGACACCGAGCGCGCCGCGGCCGGTCCGTACGGCGCCACCATCGCCCACGGGTATCTGACACTGTCGCTGTTGCCGATGTTCGCGCAGAACCTCTACCAGCTGGACTTCGGCAGCTCCCGGGTCAACTACGGCAGCAACAAGGTCCGCTTCCCGTCGCCGGTGCCGGTGGGGTCGACGCTGCGGGCAACATCGACCTTCACCGACCTGTCCGAGGGCGCCGGCAGCTTCGTGCTCACCACCAAGTTCGTCGTCACCGCCGATGGGGCGAGCAAGCCCGCCTGCGTGGCCGAGACCTTGACGGTTCTGGTCCCCTGACCAGCGCATACCGCATAATCTCCACGAATCCCCGTGTCCGCGCGGTCATCCCCGATGGTGCCGGGCCGCCGCCCGTCGCACCGCTTAGGCTGAGCGGATGGGTCACCCGCACAGTCACGGCAGCACCGGACCGGTCCCGCTGTCCCCGTGGGTCGCGCGCGCCGTCGTCGGCGTGCTGGTGGCTGCCACGGTCGCGGTCGTCATCGGCGTCGTCATGCTGTGGCCGCAGAACCGGCACCATGACATCCCGCTGCAGTTCCAGTCGGCCACGGGCGGGCCGGCCCAGCTGACCACCGGGACTGTCACCGGTCAGACCCAATCGGACTGCCGCACCCCGGGCGCCGGTCAGGCGACCGACACCCCGCCGACCATCACTCCGGTGCCCGACGGCCCGTGCCTGAGCAGCATCGTCTCGCTGACCTCCGGACCCGACAAGGGCTCGTCGGTGGTTCTCCAGATCCCCACCCACCGCGCCGGCGGCGGCCTCACCCCGGACAGCGGCAGCCCGGAGATGTCCCAGCAGCAGCTGAACAGTCCGCAGGCCAATCAGCCGGACCTGAAGATGGGCAACCATATTCGGCTGGTCATCTTCCCGAGCCCGACCGGCCGCAACTACGCGTTCTACGATTTCGACCGCGGCGCATCCACCATCTGGTGGATCGTCGCGTTCGCGGTCGCCATCATCGCGGTCGCGGCCTGGCGCGGCGTCGGCTCCCTGCTGGGCCTGGCATTCGCCTTCGCCGCACTCATCTGGTTTGCCCTGCCGTCCCTGCTCGACGGGCATTCGCCGGTAGCGGTGGCCCTGGTCGCGTCGGCGGCAATCCTCATCGTGGTGATCTTTCTGGCGCATGGCGTCAGCCTCCGCACCAGTGCCGCCCTGCTCGGCACCCTGGTCTCGCTCGGGGTGGCGACAGGGCTGTCGCAGCTGGCGGTGACGACCATGCACCTGTCGGGATTCTCGGACGACAACAGCGCGCTGCAGGCGTATCAGAACGGCATCTCGATCAAGGGAATCGTGCTGGCGGGCTTCATCATCGGCGCCCTCGGTGTGCTCAACGACGTGACCGTCACCCAGGCCTCGACGGTCTTCGAATTGGCGAATATGGGCAGCTCCGGCCGATGGCGCACCTTCGGCTCGGCGATGCGGGTCGGCCGCGACCACATCTCGAGCACCGTCTACACCCTGATGTTCGCCTACGCCGGCGCCGCGCTTCCGCTGCTGATGCTGTATTCGGTGTCCGGACAATCATTTTCGACGAGTGCCACCCGAGACACGATCGCGATCGAGATCGCGCGATCGTGTGTCGGCGGTATCGCACTGGCCCTGTCGGTCCCGCTCACCACCGGAATCGCCACCCTGCTCGCCGATCATCGGCGCCCGACGCCCACCCCGGTTCACGACGATCATCGCGCCGCGACCCCACCGCCATCGCCCAGCCGGGGACGGCATTCCCTCCCCGAGTGATACCCGCGGCAACTAATACCGAGTGCGTCCGTGGTACCCGGAGGATGGCCTATATTGCAGGTCAACGGACCAGTCCATGACGACACTGAAGGAGCCGGCCCCCATGGCAAGCGCGGAGGACATCGCCGGCATCCCTGCCCGCGACCGGCGACGTCAGCTCCCTGACGAGGTCGCCGCCTACGTGCGCGAGCAGATCATGTCGGGCAATCTGCGGCCCGGCGACTTCCTCCGGATGGAACCGATCGCGGCTGCCGTCGGCGTCAGCAACACGCCCGTTCGCGAAGGCCTGCTGCGCCTGAGCAGCGAAGGCTTCGTGACGCTGGTCCCGCGGCGAGGTTTCGTGGTGGCACCGTTCACCCGGCAGGACGTCACCGATCTGTTCTGGGCGCTGGGCCAACTGGTCGGCGAGCTGGCCGCGCGCACCGCCGAGCACATCACCCCGGAACAGATCGCACGGCTGGAGGCCATCGAGGACCGTTTCGATCAGGCGATCGCCGACCAGGATGGCCATCTGATCGCCGAACTCGGCCATGCCTTCCATCGCGAGATCAACCTGGCCGCCGATTCGCATCGGCTCGCTTTGGTCGCCGGCGGCGTCGCCAAGCATCTGCCGAATCACTTCTACGCGACCCTGGAATCACAGGTCACCGAGAGCCGCAGCGATCACCGCGCGATCATCGACGCCCTGCGTGACCACGACGGCGACAAGGCCCGAGCGGCCATGCGATCGCATATGGCCCGCAGCGCCGAGCATGTGGTAACCATCCTCGAGGAACGCGGGCTCTGGGCCTAGACCGCCTCGAAGGTCGCCGCCAACCCCTGTCCGCCGCCGATGCACATGGTGGCAAGGCCCTTACCGCCGCCTCGGCGATGCAGCTCGTGCAGCAGGGTCGTCACCATCCGGACTCCGGTGGCGCCGATCGGGTGGCCCAACGAGATCCCGGAACCGTTGACGTTCAACCGATCCTGGTCGTCCCAACCCCATCCCTTGAGTACTGCCAGTACCTGCACGGCGAACGCCTCGTTGAGCTCGATCAGATCGAGTCCGCCGAGGAGTTCGGACACCGAAACGCCGCTACGGGCAGCAAGTTTCGCGACGGCCGGCACCGGTCCGAAACCCATGCGTGACGGCTCGCAGCCCGCGGCGGCCCAGCCGTCCAGGAAGCCGATGGGCTCCAGCCCGAGCGCCTCCAGCCGATCCTCGGCGACCACCAGGCACGCCGCGGCCGCATC
Source organism: Jongsikchunia kroppenstedtii DSM 45133 (assembly GCF_000380485.1). GTDB lineage: Bacteria > Actinomycetota > Actinomycetes > Mycobacteriales > Mycobacteriaceae > Jongsikchunia > Jongsikchunia kroppenstedtii. Next base: position 102,025 of record NZ_AQYG01000045.1, read on the forward strand.
GTTCTGTTGGCTCGCGTTGCCCGCGGTCACGGTGCCGTTCGGCATCACCGTGCGCAGCTTGGCCAGGGTCTCGACCGTCGAATCGGGCCGTACGCCCTCGTCGGTCTCCACCAGGACCGGATCACCCTTGCGCCGCGGCACGGTCACCGGCACCACCTCGTCGGCGAACTTGCCCTCGGCCCACGCCGCGGCCGCGCGCTGATGGCTGCGCGCCGCGTACGCGTCGGCTGCCTCACGAGAGATGTTGTGGTCCTTGGCCAGATTCTCCGCGGTCTCGATCATCCCGGAGATCTTCCCGAACCGATCCTCCGGCTGCGAACGCTCGCGACCACGGTCGAGCCGGTCGTACAGCATCGTGTTGCCCGACCGCGCGCCCCATCGGGTGCCGGTGCTGTAGTACTCGATCCGGCTCATCGACTCGACGCCGCCGGCGAGGACGGCGTCGGCCGCCCCGGTCTGCACCATCATGGCCGAGGTGACCAGCGCCTGCAGTCCACCTCCGCAGCGACGATCGAGCTGCATCCCGGGGACCTCGATGGGTAGGCCCGCGTGCAGCGCCAGCCAGCGGCCCACGCAGGGCACCTCCGAGTTGGCATAGGACTGGGCGAATACCACATCGTCGATGCGCGCGGGGTCTATTTTCGATTGCTCCACAACGGCTTTGACGATGTGGGCGCCGAGGTCCTCCACCGGCACGTCACGGAGCGAACCGCCGAAGGTGCCGACCGGGGTACGCAGCGGCGCAACGATGGCGGCGCGGCGCAGGGTGTTCGATGCCATGTTCTGTACGGCTCCTGAATCGTGTCGCGGCTAGATCTTGTTGCGGGCGACCAGCTGCCCGGCGATGACGTTGCGCTGGATCTCGTTGGTGCCCTCACCGACGATCATCAGCGGAGCGTCGCGGAAGTAGCGCTCGACGTCGTATTCGCGGGAGTATCCGTAGCCGCCGTGCACGCGGATGGCATCCAGCGCGATCTGCATCGCCGCCTCGGACGCGAAGAGCTTGGCCATGCCGGCCTCCATGTCGACCCGCTTGCCCGAGTCGAGCCGCTCGGCGGCGTCCTGCGTCAGCAGCCGCGCCGCCTGCTGTTTGGTCGCCATGTCCGCCAACAGGTTTCCGACCGACTGATGTTTCCAGATCGGCTTGCCGAACGATTCTCGTTCTTGCGCATAGCGGATCGCGTCGTTGAGCGCGGCCTGTCCGACGCCGAGGGCGCGGGAAGCCACCTGAATGCGGCCGACCTCGAGCCCGCGCATCATATGTCCCCAGCCGAGATTCGGTTCGCCGCCCAGGATCGCGTCATCGGGCACGACGCGACTGTCGAACACCAGCTCGCAGGCCTCGACTCCGCGGTAGCCGAGTTTCGGCAGCTTCTTGCTGATCGTGAAGCCATCGCCGGGCTCGACCAGGATGACGCTCATACCCTTGTGTGCCGGCGAGACATCTCGGTCGGTGATGCACAGCAGCCCGAAGAGACCCGAGTGCGCGGCATTGGAGATCCAGGTCTTGGACCCGCTGATCGACCAGCCGCCATCGACCCGAGTTGCATTGGTACGCATGGCCTGCAGGTCGCTGCCACCGCCGGGTTCGGTGAGCGCCATGGTCGCGCGGATCTCTCCGGTGGCCATCTTCGGCAGGTACTTGGACTTCTGCTCGTCGGTGCCGAAATTCCTGATCAGGTAGGTGATGACGGAGTGACCGCCGATCGCGCCGGCCAAGCTCATCCAGCCGCGCGCCAGCTCCTCGGTGACCCGCGCGAAGCAGGCCGTGCTCACGTCGACGCCGCCGAATTCGGCCGGAGCCAGCATGCCGAAGAAGCCCAGCTCTTTCATGGCATCGATGAACTCGGCCGGGTAGATGTCGTCCTGCTCGAACTCCCGCACCCGCGGACGCACCCGGTCGTCGACGAAGTCGGCGACCAGCGCGACCATCTGCTCCTCGTCCGCGCTCAGCCCCATGATTCGATCCTTCCCGGCGATCGGTGTCGCAACACCCTCGCGGCCGCTTGACCCGTTCGGCGTATAAAATAAAATATCATAATTGCGGGAGGTCGGTTCCCGCGCACCAACGACCAGGGGGCTGACATGCCGACACGGGACTCAACGACACCCGCGGCCCGGCGCCAGTCGCTGCCTACGAGTCTGAAAATCGTTGCGGCCGATGAGGTCCGGCGACAGATCTTTGAGGGTCGGCTGCGCCCGGGCACCCGCATCGACCAGGACCGCATCGCCGAGCAGCTCGGCATCAGCAAGCTGCCCGTACGGGAGGCCGTCATCGAGTTGTCGGCCGAAGGCATCGTGCAGCTGGAGCCGCGACGCGGGGCCTTCGTCGCGACGCTCGCCCGCGAGGACATCCTCGACCAGTACTGGATGCTCGGCGTCATCTCCGGGATGGCCGCCGAACGATCCGCGGCCCGTCTCACCGACGCCGACCTCGACACCCTCGCGTCGATGGCTGCCGACATGGAGTCGGCGACCAGCACCGAGGCCGAGGAGCTGCTCAATCACGAGTTCCACCGGGTGATCAACCGGGCCACCGGTTCTCGACGGCTGACCGCCGAGATCAAGACGCTCAGCCGGGCCATCCCGCAGGGCTTCTACGAGTCGCATGCCGGCTGGCGCGAGTCCATGACCCACGATCACCACGAGATCGTCGAGGCGCTACGGGTCCGCGACGGCGCGGCCGCGCGACGACTGACCGAGGAGCACTTCCGCCGCGGCGGCGATCAGGCGGTGGCGCTGCTCGAGGCGCGCGGATTCTGGTCGGACGCCGGGGCATAGCGCAGCACGCCGTCATCGTCGACGGTCTGCGCCCGACCCTGTAGGCGGAGCATCTCCAGATGCGCGCGGATCTCACTGATCGCGATCATCTGATGCTCGACCGGCAGATCGTCCAGGGCCCGCGCCCGCCGCGTCCATTTCATTTGGCGCGCAACCTCATACGACGACGACGGCCGGCGGCCGATCAGTTCCAGCACTTCGGCGAGCCGTTCGTCGTGATGGGCGATCTGCTCTTTGACGCGCGCATGCGTGCTGCCCAGGACCGGGCCGTGCGCCGGCAGCAGCGCACCGTCCGGGAGCTCCAGCGTCTGGCCCAGGGATCGCAGGAACGATTGCAGCGGTTGCGGTTCCGGCGACCACTCGAACCCGATCGACGGCGTGATGAACGGCAGCACGTGATCGCCCGTCACCAGCACGCCGCTCGCGGTGTGCCGCAGGATCACGTGGCCGCGGGTGTGCCCCGGCGTCGCGATCACCTCCAAGCCGCCGTCGGCCAGCTCGATCCGGTCACCGCCGGACAGCCAGCCGTCCGGCGGACCGTAGGGCGTGTTCTGCTCCATCTCCGACGGTTCGCCCTCGGCGATGGCCCGCGACACCGCCTGCGCGCCGGCCTCGGCCAGCTGCTCGGTCTGCGTCGGGTAGCGCACCTCCGCATCCAGGTCGAAGCCTAGGATGCTGTGTCGTTCCTCATGGCCGATGTAGAGCTTGCTGCCGATCTCGCCCCGCCACGCGTACGCCTGCGCATAGTGATCCCAGTGATGATGCGTCGCAATGCAGGTCGTGATGTCGGAAATGGAATGACCGAGCTCGGCGAATGCCCGCTCGATGGCCTGCCGGTTCGCGTCGTCACTGAACCCCGGATCCACGTAGACGAGACCGTCTGCGCCGGTGAAGAGATAACTGTTGACCGCCGTCAAGCCCTGCATGGGCAGCGGCAGCGGGATTCGGTATACGCCGGGAGCCACCTCGTACACCCCCGGCATCGTCCATTCGTCACGATTCGCTGCGCTCACGTGCCCACCGCCGATACTCGTTCTGTTGTTCCTGTAAATCCGTTGTATCAGGACCGTCGACGGCGGATTCGCGCCGGGGGCACATCACGCGCGACGGTCACCGCGAGCCCGGCAGCCGGGGCTGATCGCGCAGTCAGTGCGGATTCGTCCACACTTCCTGCGCCCGGTAACAGAGAAACGCGGCCAACGCGAACGTCACTACGAGGACAAGATCCGCTCGCCGACCCTCGGCGCGCGCCGAATAGCACCACCCGGCAGGCACGATCGCCGCGGCGGTGACGGCGTATCCGGCGAATACACCCGGCCGTGCCGGCGGGGTGCCGGTCATCCAGGCCGCCATTCCGGTTGCAAGCCAGGATATTACGAGCGACGTGATGATCGCCGACGGCATCCACGATGCACGAGAGCGGACTCCTATGAGCGCTCGAGCAGCTGACCACACCGCGGCGGCCGCCGCACACCCGACGGCGACGGCCGCAACTGTTGGATTCATGACGTGGAGGCCGCCGACCGTACCCGCGCCTTCTTGTTCCGGGAGGTCCGGCGCCGCACCAGCCACGTCGACATGCCGGTGACCATCAACGCCAGCGGGGTCAGACCGAACACGAACCACACTGCACGCCACCAGGGATTGACCGACACACCATAGTGGAGCGTGGGTTGCGCCAGATCATTAATGATCTTGTTGGACAAGGTCTTCGGCGGACCGGTCATCACCTTCACATTGCTCGCATCGTGCTCGTCGACACCGAGATACCTGTTGCCGCTGTACGTCGGGTAGTACTTCCACAGGTCTGCGTTGGAACCGTTCGCTCCATGATCGAAAAGGGTGAAGGTGTAATAGGCCTGCCCCGCTGCCGGCAGGCCAACGGCCGTGATCTCGGAATTCGGGAAGTGCGCTCGGGCAGCCGCGGCTGCGGTCGGCAGCGCGATCTCCGGCCCGGTACCGCTCGCCGTCATCGTGTACGCGTCGTCGGCGACGGCCCGCCCGCCGGTCGCCGAATACCAGAGCTTCGAGACCTGCGGGATCTCGAAATTCATTCCGGTGAGCGCCCACACCAGCAATGCCGGAGTCGCGATGATTCCGATGACATTGTGCAGGTCGTAGTCACGGGCGAATCGTCCACGCCCGAATCGAACCCGGAAGCCGTGCCGCAGTCTCTTTCGGCCGGGCCACCAGATGATCGCTCCGCCGACCGCGAGACCGAGCAGGAGCAAGCCGGTTCCGCCGAGAATCACCGCTCCCCAAGTCATTCCGGCGAACCATGGAACGTGCGCGATCACCGACGGACGCGCCAGCCACGGTTGATACCCGGCGTAACCCTGGCAGGTGAGCCCGCAGTCGTGCAGGTTGACCAGAAAGCCGATGACGCCGCCGTACAGGTTGGCGTGACCATTGATCTTTCCGGTGCCCGCGTCGACGAAGTATTGCTCGCCCGATGCCGGCTGATCCCCGGTGACGATGTACACGTCGTTCTTCAACGACACCTGGGTCGGATGGAACCGCGGGTCGGCGGACTGCACCGAGTGCTCGGCCGTTTCGAATCCGACCGGTTGCGGCGAATGCGTGCCGTGCAACAGATTCCCGTTGAGCGCGCGCATCATCTCCGGCGCATAGACGAGGGCCGCGCCCGAGGTGCACACGATCACCAGCACCAGTCCGAGCACGAGCGCCGACCATCGATGCGTGAGCACCAGGACCTTGCGTACCGGCTTCCGCGTGTTTCGTTTGCGTGCGGGCCGGCGCTTACGAGGTGACGGCGGTGCCGAGGTCTCGCCCGTGCGGACGGTGTCGTCGCGCACGCTGTCCAGGTGCGATGCCGCGCCAGCCATGGTTAGTTAGGTTAGCATCACCTAATTACGTCTCGCAGGGCGGCGAGTATCAGCTTGCCTCATGGGTCTGCGCGGGTCGACCCGCGAGCGACGACCCTTCCGCTCCGAAGTCGAGCAGGAATCGAGAAGTGCAATCACCACGGGCGGCCATACCGTCGCCACATGACATCAATCGATTCGGTAACTCTTCAGGTGAACGACCTCGGCGCGGCGCAGCGCTTCTACGACAAGGCTTTCGGACTGGGCGACACGATCAAGCTGGCGCAGTCGGACGCCCCGACCGACGGCTTCCGCGGTTTCACGCTATCGCTGGTCGCCGCCCAACCCTCCACTGCCCGAGGCTTTTTCGATTCCGCGGTGGCCGCGGGCGGGACACCGATCAAGCCGTTCGCCAAATCGTTCTGGGGCGTCGGCGGCACGGTCGTCGCGCCCGACGGCACGATCTGGAAGTTCGCATCGTCGGCGAAGAAGGACACCGGTCCGGCGACGCGCGAGGTCGACCAGATCGTGCTGCTGCTCGGCACCGCGAATGTGGCCGCCAGCAAGGCTTTCTACACCGACCAGGGCATCCCGGTCGCCAAGAGCTTCATGAACAAGTACGTCCAGTTCGATCTGCCGGACAGCCCGATCCAGTTGGCGCTCTACGGTCACAAGGCGCTGGCGAAGGATGCCGGCGTCCCGGCCGACGGTGACGGCTCACACCGGCTCGTCGTCAACGGCTCGAGGGCGCCGATCACCGATCCGGACGGTTTCGAATGGGCACCGGCAGCCTGAACAGAGCGGATAAAGAACCCGTATAGGTCCGTTGACAGCTGCATTTTCCCAGCGCATAGTCGGTTTGCGATGACATATGCCGGGATTCGACACCGGTCGGATCCCTACGCGAAGGAGGTGCTCGCCATGAAGGCGTTCGCTATCCATCACAACCACTCGCTGGGTCACCTGGCATCGACCTGCCGGCACCGATTCCAGGACGTCTGGGATCGTCGGCTGTTGACCCCGCAGGAGCGGGCGAACCTCATCGCCTCGCATTCGCCGGTCGCGATCTACACGGCGTCCCTCGGCGGGCATCCGCATCATTTCGACAACTGACACCGATGGCTCCGCATTCATGGTGATGCGGAGCCGTCGGTGTCTCAATCACCTTGCTTGCAAGGCGGATTGAGCGGTCTTACAGATTGAGTCGCCCGGCCCATTGCACGCCGTCCTCGACGACGCATTCCAGCGCCGTACAGGTGACGACGAGCTCCGGGCTCGGCGCCACGCGCAGCGCCTCGCGCAGCAATTCGACCGAGCCGGCGGTATCGGCGACGGCATCCACCCCGGCGGGCGCGAGTTCACCGAGCGCCTCGGTGAGGTTTTCGGTACACGAAATCGGTTCCACACCAAGTGAATCCAGATAGTCCAGGTCGGCGTCGAACCCGGTGCCGATCACTCGCATCCCGCGGCCGACGGCGATCTGGGCGATCATCGATCCCACATTGCCCGAAGCGCCCAGCACCAGAATCGTGTTGACCGACGGCTGCGTCAGATACGCCATGACGTCCCACGCGGTACTGCCCCCGTGCACTCCGTCCAGGTCGGACCGGTCGAACACGACCTGGTCGGCCTCCATTGCCTGCGTCACCCCGACTCCTCACGACAAATCGTCAATCCTGCGGGCACGGGCCCGCCTTCCCCGATGTTCGGTTTACCAAACATCGACCCGGAATTTCAGCCGATCGTCGACATTAGTAGGAGGTGCGCAGGATCTCCTGCCGACTTGTGCCGCCTGAACGCCCGCGCAGCGGTACTTGCTCGAGTCGGCCCCGCTGGAAATCGGATCGGTATCGAACGGGCGATACCGGTCGCGTGGCGCACGGCACAATCTAGACTTCGGCCCCAGGGGCGACGCCGCAGCGCAGATAGGGTTTCCGGATGGCCAACACCTTCAACCCGTTCGGACTGGTGAGCCGGGCGGTCGACGTGGTCCGGACAGGCGTCGACATCACCAGCTGGACCCAGAATGAGATCAACGACCTGATCCGTCGCGGGCTCAACGAGCTCGATCCCAATCCGCGGCCGACACTGCAGCTCGAGGTCGCTCCCAGCAAACCGCCGGAGGAACCGGTCGTGCTGGTCGCCAAGCCGGCCGAGGATTCGCTGCACAACAAGCTCAACGGGCTGCTCGACCGGGCGCTGGACCAGGACACCCAGACCAGCCAGACCGAGCTCTACCACCACCTGCTCAACCAACTCGTCCCCGACGAGGCCCGGATCCTCGGCGCGCTGTCGGACGGCGGATCGTCGCCGATGGTCAATGTGTACGGGTGGACTCGCTCGAAGGCCCAGTCGAAGGCGGTGCTGAAGAACGCGTCGCTGGTCGGCCGCACCGCGAACGTCTCGCTGATCCAGCTGACGCCGCAGTATGTGACGCATCTGCTGACGCTCGGTCTCGTGGAGTCGGGACCGGAGGACCCGTCACTCAAGACCGACTACGAGATCCTGCTGGCCGAGCCGATCGTGATCGACGCCGTCAACGCCGCGTCGATGGGGCCGATCCCGGCGCGCGTCGACCGCTTCACCGTGACGATCTCGGAACTGGGCGCGGCGCTCTGGGCGGCCGCCGAAGGCACCGGAAAGTAGCGCGCAGATGATGTCCTGGCACGAGATCCTCGATGATTTCGGCTCGTACTGGTTCATCTATCTGTCGATGCCGCTGGTGGCGGCGTTCGTCGGCTGGAGCACCAAGATCGTTGCGATGGAGATGATCTACCGGCCGGAGGAGTTCGTCGGTATCGGCCCGATCGGCTGGCAGGGCATCATTCCGCGACGGGCCGGCAAGGTGGGTTCCAAGACGATCGAGCTGTTCACCGAGAACCTTCTCAAACCCGAGGAACTGCTCGACCGCATCGACGCCGACGAGGCGGTAGTCGCACTGCGGGAACCGATTTCGAATGCCATCGACAAGGTGGCCCGCGACGTCGCCGAGCAGGTGCGCCCCGGTGTGTGGGATGCGCTGCCCGATGCCGGCCGGCGGGCGATCGTCAATCGCATCCAGTCACAGGTGCCGCGGGTCACGGGCAAGATGCTCGAGGAGATGAAGGCGGACCTGCCGCGGTTCATCGACCTGCAGTACCTGGCGATCACCACCCTGGTGCGCAACAAGTCGAAGCTGAACCGGCTGCTGCGCGGGGTCAGCGCCGACGCCATGGCGTTCATCCGCAAGGCGGGTATCTACTTCGGTCTCGGCATCGGCGTCGTGCAGATGATCGTCTGGGCGCTGTTCAAGAACCCGTGGATCATGCCGGCGTTCGGCTTCGGCATCGGTCTGGTGAGCGACTGGCTGGCCCTGAACATGCTGTTCCGGCCGATCTACCGCAAATCGTATTTCCGAGGCCTGTTCCACTTCCAGGGCATGCTGCATGCCCAGCGCGACAAGATCACTCGCGACTACGCCCGGCTGCTTGCCACCGATCTGTTCTCGCCGGAGATCCTGATCGACAGCATTTTGCGCGGCCCCGGGGCCGACCGCCTGTTCGCGCTGATCGCCAAGGAAGTGAACACGGCGATCGACGAGGAGACAGGTATCGGTGGATCGGTGCTCAAGTTCGCGGTCGGCACCGCGCGGTACCAGGCGCTCAAGGACAGCATCGTCACCCTGGTGCTCGACGAGCTGCCCAATACCCTCGCCGCCGCAGAGGAATACACGCTCAATGTCATCGATCTCGAGAACACGATCGTCGAGAAGATGAATCAGCTCACTCCCGAGGAGTATGAGAGCATTCTTCGTCCGATCTTCAAAGACGATGAGCCACTGCTAATTTCACTCGGCGCGGTGCTCGGCGGTCTGGTAGGCGAGCTGCAGGTACAGATCATCGAGCTGCTCACTCACCACTGACCACACCCGCCGATATCACGACGCTCGCCGTCATCCAGGTCCTCAGATCCCCGGGATCGCCCGCAACCTCTCGTATTCGTCGGCCGTTGGAACCCACTGCGCTGCCGCCGCATTCGCCTGAACCTGGGCGGGCGATGTCGCACCCGCGATCACCGACGCCACGGTTGGCGCCGCGGCCAATCCGCCGATCGCGACGTCGAGGAGCGTTCGGCCATGGCTATCCGCGAACTGCTGGAGACGATCGATCGCGTCGAAGGTCTGGGAATTGAGCCGTGCCTGCATTCCCCACGATTCGATACGACTTCCCTTCGGCGCGTCCGCGTCCCGGCGGTACTTGCCGGTCAGTAGACCACTGGCGAGCGGGAAGTACGGCAGCAGCCCGAGGCCATACTCCTGCAGGGCAGGCACCAGATCCGTCTCGGCCTCCCGGTGCAGCAGGCTGTACTCGTTCTGCGCACTGATGAATCGGACGTAGTTCCGCTGCCGTGCGGTCCATTCAGCATGCGCCACTTGCCATCCGGAGAAGTTCGAGTGACCGATGTAGCGGATCTTCCCTTCGCGTACCAGGTCGTCGAGTGCGGACAACGTTTCGTCGATCGGAGTCTGCGGGTCGGGCTGGTGCAGCTGGTAGAGATCGATCCAGTCGGTCTGCAGCCGCCGCAATGACGCCTCGACGGCCCGTCGAATGTATCGGCGAGAACCCCGCGCTCCCCAGTCGTCGCCGTTGTCGTTGCCACGGCGCCGCACATCACTCCCGAATTTGGTGGCGATGATGACATTGTCGCGATGACCGCGCAGGAAGCCGCCCAGACGTTCTTCCGACTGTCCGTAGGAGTCGGCGGTGTCGAACAACGTGATTCCGACGTCGAGCGCGGCGTGCACGACCGCTTGCCCGTCGGCTTCATCGAGCTTCATCCCGAGATTGTTCGTGCCGAGCCCGACCGCCGACACCACGAGGCCCGAGTGTCCCAACCGCCGAAATTCCATGCGCTGTCTCCTTCATTTCATCCGACTCGTTTCCACGCTACTCAGATGACACAGAGACCGGGAGACCACGTGCCACCTGGCGGCACGGCGGTTAAACCCAGCGCTGTCACGAATGTTCCGCGGTTGACGAGGACCAAAGACACTGGTCGACAACGAATCCGAGGAGCAGTCATGCGGTTGCGAATAGTCACTGGCATCGGTGCGAGCTGCGTTGCGATCGCGGTGCTCGTCGCCCCCGCGATCGCCGGGGCACAACCATTGCCCATCGACCGGCACGTCCCGCCCAATGGGGTGAGCACCCCCGAGTATCCGCGAACCCCGCTGCTGACCCCACCCGCGTCGCCGATCCAGGTTCCGGCACCGAGGATTTCCATCATCCACGGCACGGCCGGTCAGAATGCGCCGACGACGCTCCACCGCACGTACATCTACTACCCCTACATCAGCCCCGCGGTGCACAACGCGATCCCCGTGCCGCGTGGCGCGGTGCTGGATGCGAGCGGAGCCATCGCCGTCACCTTGCCGGCGCCCGCGGGCGGCACCGTCACGCTGAACCCCAACGGTCACTGCATCTTCAGCGGCGATGACGCCGACGAGGCGGATGCCGCTGCGCATCCCGAACAGTGGATATCAACACCGGCGGTGGTCGTCGATACTCCCGTGTTCCAGGTGCACATTGCGCCGCGCGTCTGGATTCCGCACCGGCTCGGCCACTAGGCAATTCGGACACCTTCACTCGCGGTGATTCCATCACTGCTGCCCGGCTCTGACGACAGCTACCGTCCATCGCATGTTCACTCGGACGTCGACAACATTCACCTCTGGTTGGTGGCAGTCATAAGCGCGCCCAGCCTGGCGACGGTCGACACCGCCGGTATCGCAGTCGATTCTGCCGATCCGACGGTCATCGATGTGCTCTTCGACGGGCAGTGGGTCTGGTCATTCCAGGCAGCGCGTGACACCACTCGCACGTTTCGGCTGGGCGGCGCAGCCAACCGGCTGGCGTCCTGGCCCAGCGCGCTACAGCCATTTCTGCACGGCACCGGGCATGTGACAGTGCGCGAACGTTCCTCGGACAACGTGCTTTTCGAAGGCGAGTGCATCTTCGACGACCAGGACGAACGGGTGTCGATCGTCGACGACGCGGGCCGACCGTTGACTGTCGACAAAGCCGGCGAACTGCAATGCGCATTCTCCGCACGCGGACAGGCGACTGTCGACGCGTTGCTGGACGCGCTCGAAGACGTGCTGGCGCGATTGACCGATGCGGGGGTCGACGCCTTTCTCGCCTACGGAGCACTGCTCGGCGCCGTGCGCGACGGGTCTTTCATCGCGCACGACTCCGATGCCGACGTCGCCTACCTGAGCCGCCACACCGCCCCTGTCGACGTCGCCCGCGAATCGTTCGCCCTGGAACGCGTGATGATCGAGGCCGGATACTGGACGTGGCGCTTCTCAGCCGCCGATTTCAAGGTGATCGTGCCCGACCCGGAGGGTGGCCGGGCGATCGATGTGTTCGCCGGATTCGTCATCGAAGACGTCTTCTACCTGCTGCCCGAAGTGGCATCCAGCGCGTTTCACGCGGATATCGTGCTGCCCCTCGGCAAGGTGGAATTGCACGGCCGCTCCATCGTCGCGCCCGCGAATCCCGAAGCCCTGCTGGAGATTCTGTACGGCCCGACATGGCGGGTGCCGGACCCGTCGTTCCGGTTCGAGCCGCCGCATGTCGTGCAACGACGCCTCGACGGATGGTTGCGATCGACGAACGGCAACCACGATCACTGGTGGTCCTTCTATTTCGGCCGGGCGCAGGAGGCCGTGTCCACCGAGCCATCGCCATTCGCCCGCTGGGTGCACGACCTGGAGGCCCCTGGTGCCGAGATCGTCGACATCGGAACCGGTACCGGCCGCGACGCCTTGTGGTTCGCCCGACAGGCGCATGCCGTGCTCGGCCTCGACTACATACCGGCGGCCACCGAGCGCGCCGGGAACATCGCCCGGGACGAGCACCTGCCGGCGTCTTTCCGGACGCTCAATCTCTACGACATCCGGCAGGTTCTCACGATGGGTGCCGAGCTTGCTCATCGGGAAGAATCACCGGTTCTGTACGGACGCTTTCTGATTCACGCCCTGGAGGATGCGGGGCGGCTCAATCTCTGGCGGATCGCGAACATGGCGCTGCGACGCGGTGGTCGGTTCTATCTCGAATTCCGGACGGGACTCGACGAAGGCGCCGAGCACGAGTTCGGCGAGCACTTCCGCCGCTATCTCGAGCCGGGCACCGTGATCGCCGAGATCGAAGCGAGCGGGGGACGGATCGAACATTGCGAATCCGGTCACGGGCTGGCCGTCTACAAACAGGAGGATCCGCACGTATGTCGGTTGATAGCAACGTGGAAACGCTGAGAAGGCGCGCCCGACGCGGTGGCCGAGCCGTCGTATTCCAATACAACCGGGCGGCATGGGCGGTTACCCGCGCCCGCCAACTACCGCAACGCTTCAAACAACTCGAAGCCGACGTGCAGCAGAATCGTCGGCTGCAGCAGCGGGTCGCCGAGCTGACGGATGTCGTCGCGGAGGTGCTGGTGCCGGCCGCCGACCGGGACGACGATCGCATTCGGTCCGTGCTGGCGAGGTACAACCAGACGTCGTTCTGACCCGACCCGCCGCCACACGCCGTCCGCGGCCAGATTTCAGGCGTATCGGCATGCATCGCCCGCCGCCTACGTTGGAGAGAGCAGTCAACGATGGAGGAGGAGCGATGAGCGAGACACCGTCGAGTGTGGTGATCGTGGGTGCCGGACTGGCTGGCGCGAAGACGGCCGAGGCATTGCGGAAAGCCGACTACACCGGCCCGATAACGCTGATCGGCAGCGAATCGGACCTTCCTTACGAGCGGCCGCCGCTGTCGAAGAGCTATCTGCAGGGGAAGTCGCCGTTCGATGATGCGCTGACCCACCCCGAGGGCTGGTACGCCGACAACAATGTTCAGCTGCGGCTGTCGTCCGAGGTCAGCGCGCTGCACCCCGATACCGCCGAGGTCGAGCTGGCCGACGGAACTCGCGAGGGCTACGGCGCACTGGTGCTGGCGACCGGCTCGGAACCCGTGCGACTACCGATCCCGGGCATCGAGCGGGCGCTCACCCTGCGCACGCATGCCGACGCGGACGCCATCCGCGCCACCTTCGGCTCGGGTCGGCGATTGGTGATCATCGGCGGCGGCTGGATCGGGCTGGAAGTCGCGGCAGCGGCCCGCGAGCTGGACACCGCCGTCACGGTTCTGGAGTCCGCGAAGCAGCCACTGCTGCACGTGGTCGGTCCTGACATCGCGCCCGTCTTCGCCGACCTGCACCGCGCGCACGGCGTCGACCTGCGGCTCGGCGCACAGGTCAGCACCATCGAGGAGGACGGCGTGCGGCTGGCCGACGGCGAGTTGATTCCGGCCGATGCAGTAGTCGTCGGCGTCGGCGCGCGGCCCCGTATAGATCTGGCCCGCGATGCCGGACTCGCGGTCGACGGCGGCGTGCTCGTCGACGCGCAGCTGCGCACGTCCGATCCGGCGATCTACGCGGTCGGCGACATCGCCGACGAGGAGCACTCGATCCTGGGTCGGCGGATCCGGGTCGAGCACTGGGCCACGGCGCTGAACCAGCCGGCCACCGCGGCCGCGGCACTACTCGGCGGTCCCGATACCTATGACCGTCTCCCCTACTTCTTCAGTGACCAGTACGACCTGGGCTTGGAGTATGTCGGCGATGTCCCGAAGGACGCGGACGCCCGGGTCGTCGTCCGCGGTGATCTTGCCGGGCGGGAGTTCGTGGCGTTCTGGCTCGATCCGGGCGACCGACTGCTCGCCGCCATGAACGTGAACGTGTGGGATGTCCCCGACGAGGTGAAGCCGCTCATCGCGGCCGGCACACCGGTGAATCCGGATCGGCTCACCGATCCCTCCGTGCCGTACTCGGCTCTCGGCGGCTGATCGTGCGCTGCACGGTACGCACACCCGGGGAATAGTTCACCTCGAAACCGACTTGCTGCAGGCAAGGCGGAAGAGGTGACGAGATGGCGGCAGACGCCCGGGTGCGAGTGATTCGGAACGGGGAGCGCAGCTTCTGGAACAACGAGTGGCTCCAGTCGCGGCAGTCGTTTCCCGCGACCGGCAACTTCGATCTCGCCGCGAATGCTCACGGCCTGCTGATGGTGCACAACGAGGACATCGTCGATCCCGGCGAGGGTTTCGACACGCATCAGCATATCGATACCGAGATCATCACCTGGGTACTCGAAGGCAGTGTGGTGCACCAGGATTCGGCGGGCAACTCGGGAATCATCCATCCCGGTCTGGCCCAGCGGATGAGTGCCGGCACCGGCATCATGCATTCGGAGAAGAACGGCGCCGGCCGCTACGAGAAGCCGGCGCTGCATGTCGTGCAGATGTGGTTGCCGCCGGACGAACCGGGGATCACGCCGTCGTATCAGGAGATGGATATCGCCGACGAGCTGGCGCGCGACACTCTCGTCACCGTCGCATCGGGCATGCGCCGCCATCGCGACGAGACGGCGATCACCCTCCACAACCGCTACGCGGCGCTACACGTCGCGCGACTCGAGACCGGTTCGGCGGTCACCAATCCGGACGCTCCGTTCGGGCACGTGTTCGTGGCGCGCGGACGCGTCGACTTCGAGTCGGCCGGAACGCTGGAGCAGGGCGACGCGGTGCGGCTGACCGATACCGGCGGCCAATCGATCACCGCGATCGAGCCGAGCGAGGTTCTGATCTGGGAGATGCACGCGAGCTTCGCCTGAGCCCCTAGGTCGTCGGTGTGGCCAGCAGCGCGACCACCTCGTCGTCGCTGACCTGGTCGAAGTGCTCGAACGACGCCCCGACCGCGATGAACGGCTCCGGCATGGACGCGCACACCAGGTCATCGACCAAGCGCGTGAACTCCCGACAGGTCGACGCCGGTGCGGCCGGCACCGCGACCACGATCCGTGCCGGCTCGGACTCGCGCAGCGCGAGCACCGCCGCACGCATGCTGGCACCCGTCGCCATGCCGTCGTCGACCAGAATCACGGTCTTGCCCGCGGCATCCAGCGGTGGCCGGTCGCCGCGGTACTCCTTCTCGCGACGGCGCAGCTCGCGGCCCTCTCGCTCAGCGATCCGGCGCAGTTCCTCGGATGTCAGCCCCAACTGCCGAACCGCGTCGTCGTTGAGCACCATCCGACCGCCGCCGGCCAGCGCACCGACAGCGTATTCCTCGTGGCCCGGCGCCCCCAGTTTGCGCACGATATAAGCGTCGAGCGGGGCATGCAGCACGGCGGCGACCTCGAAGCCGACCGGCACGCCGCCGCGAGCCAGGCCGAGCACGAGGACATCGTCGACACCGCGGTAGTCGGCCAACAGATCGGCCAGCACCCGGCCGGCCGCACACCGGTCGCGAAACGGTCTATTCGGTTGCAGCCCTGCTGTCCTGGCGTCGACCATCACGTCTCCTCGTATCCAGGGTACTCACGGCCGACGTCCCGCGACCGCGTTCGCCAACAGTCCCGCCAGTCCCTCGGCCGTGACTACCGCCGGATTCGGATACTGCTTGTTCAGAGCGATCTCCACCGCCCGCGGGATGTCGGCATCGGTGAATCCCAACGATGCCAACGATGTCGGCCCGCGATGGGCCACGACAAGATCGAAGACGCCCGCCGGCGCATCGACCACGCCCAGCGCATCGGCGATCGCCGCCATCGCGTCCGAAGCCGCAGTGGCGTTGTAGCGCATCGCCTGTGGGAGCATGACTGCGTGAGTCTGTGCATGCGGCAGACCGAAGCTTCCGCCGAGTGTGTGACACAGCTTGTGATGCAATCCCATTCCGACCGAGGCCAGACAGGTGCCGGCGAGCCAGGCCCCAGCCAACAAGTCTGCCCGGCCCTCGGCGTCGAACGAATCCTCGTGCACCGCAGCGAGTCCCTGCCCAATCCGGGCGACCGACTCGATGGCCAGCGCGCTGGTCGCCGGGTTCGCATCGGCCGCGTATAGCGCCTCCACCGCATGTGCGAGCGCATTGATCGAACTCACCAGCGTCAGCTCGGCGGGCAGCCCCAGCGTGAGATCCACGTCGTAGATGACCGTTTCTGGCAGGATCTCCGCACCCGACCGGGTCGTCTTGATGCCATTCGCCGTCTCGCCCAGCACTGGTGTGACCTCGGATCCGGCGTAGGTCGTCGGCACGATGATCTGCGCGTAATCAGCCCGCGCGGCAAGAGCTTTCGCGAGACCGGTGGTGCTGCCGCCGCCGATCGCGACGACGCAGTCGACGTCGGCGGTGCGTGCCGACCGCAGCGCCTGCTCGGTTACCTCGACCGGGGTATGCATCGCCGCGTCGGCGAATCGAGCCACGATCAGGTCGCCGAGCGCGCGGTCCCCCACTGGCAGGTGTCGACTACTTGCGATCAACAACACCCGCCGCCCACCGAGCCGCGCCACCTCGTCCTGCAGGGAAGCCACTGTGCCGCTGCCGAATACGATCCGCGACTGGTAGGTGGTGCAGATGAACGGTTCCATCAGGCGCAGCGGGTCACAGAACCTTCGATCCGTACATCTCCCCGAGCGGATCCGCGATCAGCTCGATACGTGCGCCGTCCGGATCGCGGAAATACAGCGACACCTCGCTGTGCTCGGCCAGCTCGACATTCGCCGCGATCAGTTTGTCGCGCAAACGTTCCCAGCGCGCGGGCTCGACACTGATCGCGACATGGTGCAACCCGCCGAGCACCTCTTGATAGGGGCCGACGTCAAGACCGGGGAAATCGAAGAATGCCAGCAGGTTGCCGTTGCCGATGTCGAAGAAGAAATGCGAGGACCCGGGGTAGTCACGGTTCTCGATGAGTTCGGTCAGCGGAAACTCGAGAATCCCCTGATAGAAGCGGACGGTCGCCTCGACGTCGCTGCTGACGAGCGCGGTGTGATGCAATCCGCGGGCCGACGATGCCGGCCGGGTCTCGGTGGGTTCGAGGTACTGCT
Source organism: Jongsikchunia kroppenstedtii DSM 45133 (assembly GCF_000380485.1). Taxonomy (GTDB): domain Bacteria; phylum Actinomycetota; class Actinomycetes; order Mycobacteriales; family Mycobacteriaceae; genus Jongsikchunia; species Jongsikchunia kroppenstedtii. The sequence continues at coordinate 119,534 of NZ_AQYG01000045.1, forward strand.
CGCGCAGCGCATCGCGCTGGACGGCGAACTTCTGCGAGCGCTGCTGCTCTTCGGCGGTGGTCATCACGGTCCTCCTCGCGACGGTGTCGGGGCGGGCTCCGACGGCTGGGTTCGATCGCAACTACCTGTAGATTACGAGCAGCCGAGCGAGTAAGGAATCGAATGCGCCCGTACCTCGACAAGGCCGCCCCGGCGGTGTGGTCTGCCGCCCAGAAGTATTCGGCCTCGGTGACGGAGTTCGCCGCCGCCCAAGGCATCGACCACACCGAGGCCGAGTTGATGAAGGTCCGGGCGTCACAACTGAACGGCTGCGCGTTCTGCCTCGATCTGCATTCGCGGGATGCGCGCAAATACGGTGTGCCGCAGCAGAAACTGGACGTGCTGGGCGGCTGGCGCGAGGCCGACATCTACACCGAGCGTGAATGCGCGGTGCTGTCCATCGCCGAGGCCGCGACACGGCTGCCCCTGACCGAGGACGCGGTGGCGGATCTCGAGGCGGCGCGGAATGTGCTCGGCGAGGACGGCTTTGCCGCCGCGGAATGGATCGCCGTCACCATCAACACCTTCAACCGGATCTCGATTCTCAGCCGGCATCCGATCCGTGCGCGCGGCGCCGACGGACACATCCTGTACTGACCGCTGTCGATCCGCGGCGGCCGGGATCAGCGCTGCGGTCGAAACGAGTCCGCGGTGGCCGCCGACCAGTCCCCTAGCCAGGTCTGCGGCGCCTGCGCGAGCAGCTCTCCCGGTGAAAGCCATTCATACAGTTCGGCATACGACCGCTGCTCGGTCGACGTCACCCGGCGGCGCAGCAGATGCGGCGTCAGCTCGGCCGGGTCGTCGATCCCCATCGACGCCATGATCTGCGCGGCCTGCGCCACGGTCGCCGCCTGATATCGGTACGCCCGCGTCGTCTTGTCGTCGACATCGAGCGCCCGGGCGCGCCGATTGTCCTGCGTGGCCACGCCGACCGGGCATTTGTTGGTGTGGCAGCGCTGTGCCTGGATGCAGCCGACGGCCATCATCATGGCTCGCGCCGCATTGGTGTAGTCGGCGCCCTGGATGAGGCGTTTGACGATGTCGTTGCCGGCCGCGACCTTGCCGCTGGCACCGACCTTGATGCGATCCCGCAGGCCGGTCCCGACCAGGGCGTTGTGCACCGTCATCAGGCCATCGGTCAGCGGCAGACCCACGTGATCCTCGTATTCCAATGGGGCGGCGGCGGTTCCGCCTTCGGCGCCGTCGACGACGATGAAATCCGGCGTGATGTTCTCCGCGACCATCGCCTTGCAGATGGCCAGGACGTCGACGCGGCTGCCGACGCAGAGCTTGAACCCGATCGGCTTGCCGCCGGACAACTCGCGCAGGCGGGCCACGAACTCGACGAGTTCGCGCGGCGTCGAGAACGCCGAATGCGCAGCAGGGCTGACGCATTTCTCGCCGACCGGAACACCGCGATATTCGGCTATCTCGCGACTGACCTTCGCCGCCGGCAGCACCCCGCCGATGCCGGGCTTCGCGCCCTGGCTCAGCTTGATGTTGATCAGCTTGACGCTCTCATGAGATGCCTTGTCCGCAAATATGTCCGGATCGAAATGCCCGTCGGCGGTCCGGGTGCCGAAGTAGCCGGAACCGATCTCCCACACCAGATCGCCGCCACCCGACAGGTGGTAGGGCGTCAGCCCGCCTTCGCCGGTGTCATGCGCGAATCCGCCGCGGGCGGCTGCGCCGTTCAATGCGCGGATCGCGTTGGCGGACAATGCCCCGAAACTCATCGAGGACACATTGAGCAGCGACATGGAGTGCGGCCGGGAGCAGTCCGGCCCGCCGACCAGCACCCGCGGCGGCTCGGCGGGTTCGGGCACCGGCGCGGTCGAATGCACCAGATACTCATAGCCGACCTCTTCGATGTCGCGTTCGGTGCCGAAGGACAGCTCGCCGTGAATTCCCTTGGCGCGCTCGTAGATGACGGTGCGCACGTCGCGGTCGTAGGGGCGGCCGTCGAAGTTGCGTTCGATGAAGTACTGCTGCAGTTCGGGCCGGATCGATTCGAGCAAAAACCGCATATGGCCCAGGATCGGATAGTTCCGCAGCACCGAATGTCGGCGTTGCAGAATGTCATAGAGCCCGAGGAGCAGCAGAGCCGCCAGGATCGCGACCACCAGCCACCATGCCCACGACCCGACGATCGCGGCAAATGCCCCCAGCAGCAGCGCAACTCCGACGGCTCCGACCACGAAGAAACTCATGTCCGCGACGCTACTCCCACCGAACGGCCCCAACGCTCGAATCGGTGGCCCGCGGGCCTACGAACGCTCCCGCTGGGTGGTCCGTTTCGCTCGACCCGAAAATTCTGCGTTGTACGGTCGGCACCGGAGCAGCCGGCCACCCGGGCCGGCGCCGGATCGCTGCGAAAGCAGGAGGTACACAATGGACGACTTCGCCGGCCGCGTCGCACTGATCACCGGTGGCGCGCGGGGCCAAGGACGCACCCACGCGCTCGCGCTGGCGGAACGCGGCGCCGACATCGTGATCTGCGACCGGTGCGCCGACAGTCCGTCGGTGCCGTATCCGCTTGCCACGCCTGAAGATCTGGCCGAGACCGAGCGTCTGGTCACCGAGCGCGGGCGCCGGTGCATCGCGGTGCAGGCCAACACGGCCGATCACGCCGCGATGGTCGATCTGGTCGCCCGCGCGAATGCCGAGCTGGGCTCGGTCGACATCGCGATCGCCAATGCCGGAGTCTCGGTGGCCGACAGCGTGGTGCAGATGTCGCCGGAGGTCTGGAACGAGGTGATCGCGAGCAACCTGACGGGCGTCTTCAACACGCTCTCGGCGGTGTCGCCGGGCATGGCCGAACGCGGCCACGGGCGCATCGTCACGGTCAGCTCGATGATGGGCCGCGGTGCCAACCCCGGCCTGACCGCCTACAGCGCGTCGAAATGGGGCGTCATCGGCATGACCAAGAGCGCGGCCCTCGATCTGGCCGGCTCCGGCGTCACCGTCAATGCCGTTGCACCGGGCAATGTTTCGACGGCGATGGTGCACAACGACGCGCTCTACGCGATCATGCGGCCCGACCTCGATCACCCGACCCGCGAGGATGTCGCACCGATCTTCACCATGCTGCACGGGCAACCGGTGCCCTTCCTGGAGCCCGAGGAGATCACCCACGCGGTGCTGTTCCTGCTGGCCGACGCGAGCGCACACATCACCGGTACCGTCATCCCCGTCGATGCCGGGGCGGCGGCCCGCGTCAGCGCCTGAGCCGCCGTTCCGGTCAGTGGAAGTGATCTGACGGACCCGCGGTCGCGGACGGTTAACGTCGGCACAATTGGGCGTACTTCGTCCTGTCGGTCTGCGGAGCCGTGAGCATCGGAGGTGAGCGATGAGAGTGGGAGTCGACGTGTTCGGCGTCGAGGACCTGTTCGACGGAGACTTCCGCAAGGTGCTCGACTTCGCGGCCGACGCCGACCGGCACGGCGTCGACCTGATCACCACGTCGGATCATCTCGGCTTTTCGCAGCAGGCGCATGCCGACCGGGTCCGCGACCACGGCTTCCCGTTCGCCCTGGAACGCCCATGGCCCGAACCGATGTGCATGCTGTCGGCGATGGCCGCCGTGACGACCCGGGTCGAGCTGGGCGTGTACGTGCTGGTGGCGCCGCTGCGTCCGGCGCTGCTGCTGGCCAAGCAGATCGCCACCCTCGACGTGCTGTCCGGCGGGCGCGCCCACATCGGCATGGGCGTGGGCTGGCAGGAAGCGGAGTTCGCCGCGGCCGGCGTTCCGTTCGAGCGGCGGTTCGGCCGGCTCGAGGATCAGGTGGCGGCCTGTCGCGAGCTATGGGGGCCGCCACCCGCCGCGCATGCCGGCGCCGGGTTCGAGTTCACCGACTTCCACAGCCTGCCACGGCCCGTCCAGTCCCGGGTGCCGGTGATCTTCGGAATGGCGCCGTCGCAGCGCAATTTCGAACGGATCGCCCGCGTCGGCGACGGCTGGACGGTCAACCCGGCCGACATGCCGCAGTTCGAGGAAGGGGTCGCGCTGCTGCGCCGGTGCTTCGAGGAGCACGACCGCGATCCTGACACCGCCGAGGTGCAGGTACTGCTGCCGTTGATCGAAGATCGTTCCGGGAACGTCGATTTCGACGCCATCATGGCCACTGCCCACGAATGGTCCGAACAGGGCGCCACCACACTGCTGGTCCGACCGTCGGTGCTGCGCGTCGGTGTCGACGACCTCGATGACTTCCTGGCCTGGACGATCGAGCTAAAGCAGACCTGACACCCGCTCCCGCAGCGTGTACACCAGATCCGACTCGCCATGGGTGCCACGCGGACCGGGCGCCTCCGGCGCGATCATGCGGCCGGTATCGGACCGCGTCCATTCCCGAACGGCCCAGCGCTCCTTGATCGCCCAGCGCCCGTCGCGGCGTTCCATGAGATCGACGAAGCGTGCTCCGCTGGTGAAGGCGCCGATCTCCGGATGCCCCCAGTGCACGTTGGTCGCGTACGTCTCGCTGATCGCCAGATCGCCGTACAGCTCGACCAGATGATTGCCGAGGTGATGCATCGTGCCCTCGAGTTCTTCGAGCTTGGGCCGCACCCACGCCAGATACTCGTCGACACTGCCGTCGAATCCGGTGTGATGATCGATTCCGTCCGGGTGATAGCAGCTCCGGACCAGCTCGAAATCGCGGCGGTCGATGCCGCGGCAATAGCGCAGCACCACATCGTGGATGGCCTGCCGATCGAGTAGGTCGGCGACGGTCCGCTCGTCATTGCTCATCAACACCACTCCCTCGCCCCGAACATAGCCTCGCCCGCCTCGCCGATCGCTCCCACCGTCCACAGAGCGGAACACTGTCGGGATCCGAAATCCGAAACCCGGACTGCCGCAACCGACTTCATTGTCCGAACTGGTCTGTAGTCCAACTGAGGCGTCGTCGTCACGCGTTTGATCTGGCGAACATCAAGTGACGTTGCCCGACCGCCGAGGTGGCGTCCGCAAATTGCCCACCCGCAAGTGGGATCCCAACGATGACTAAGGCGCAATCCGCACCTAAAATTCGTCGGCACCGGGGGCACAACGAACAAAGGCAGCAGCAATATGGGCATACCCGGCGACCTGAGAACCGGCCTGCACGACATCGCGGCCGAGATGCTTCGACTGAGCATGCTTCTCACCGAAAAGGCGGACGATCTACGCCGGGCCTCCACCGAACTGCATGCCGTCGGCCGCAAACAGGATGCGGGCGACCTGATCTCGCTCGCCGCCAAGACCAACGAACACACCGGTGCGCTCCGCGCGATGCACGATCGCTTGGAACGGCTCCTGGACCATGAAGCGGGCTCAGTCTCCGATCGACCCTGGCACCACCCGATAGCGCAAATGCGTGACACCAGACGCGTCCAGCACACGCGTCAGCTCGAACTCGAGGTGGTCGGTGCCGAACAGCCGTCGTCCGGCACCGAGCGTGACCGGGACCAGGTGGATCTGCAGCTCGTCCAATAAACCTGCGCGCAGCAGGGATTGCGCAAGATCCGCACCGTGCACCATCACGTCGCGGTCGCCGGCCGCGGCCTTCGCCTCTAGTATCGCCGTCGCGGCATCGGCCACGTAGTGCACCCAATCACTCTGCGGCTCAGGTGGCGTGCCACGCGTCGGCACGAAAATCGGCACGCCGTGGTGGTCACCGTTCCAGTGGCCCGCGTAGTCGAAGGTCTTTCGGCCGACGACCACCGCGCCCGTATCCATCACCTCCGCGAACACCTGTCCGCTCAGTCCCGGCGGATCGAATTTCGGATAGTCGGAGACCGGTTCGCCAAGCCATTCATGCAGCCGCAGCCCGCCATTCCCCAGACCGTTGCTCGGGCCGTCGTCCGAACCCGCGATGAACCCGTCGAGGGACATGGACATATACAGAACCGACTTCGCCATGCTGGCTCCTTCCGCCTCATGGTGATAGACCAGCCCGGTTGTCGAAAGTCATCGGTCGGCGTTCGTCTTCCGCAACGATGAGTTTCCCGCGCCATGCCGGTCTACATGTCAGGAGACCTGACTGATGGAAGGCTGACGCCATGCGCAAACTGATCTACGGGATGAATCTGAGTCTGGACGGATACATCGCCGCACCCGGCGACGACATCGGCTGGAGCGAGCCGAGCGACGAACTGTTCGGGTGGTGGCTCGATCAGGAGCGAGCGAACGGCATGTCGCTGTACGGGCGCAAGCTGTGGGAAACGATGAGCTCCTTCTGGCCCGCCGGCGACCAGCAGCCCGGAGCCACGGAGGCGGAGATCGAGTTCGCGAAGAACTGGCGGGAGACCCCGAAGGTGGTGTTCTCCTCGACGATCGACAAGGTCGATTGGAACACCCGGCTGGTCAGCGGCGACGCGGTCGCCGAGATCAGCCGGCTCAAGGCCGACGACGGCGACCCGATGGAGATCGGTGGCGCGACGCTGGCCGCCGCGGCCATGCGGGCCGGGCTGATCGACGAGTACGTGGTGGTCACCCATCCGGTCTTGGTCGGCGGCGGCACGCCCTTCTTCACCGCGCTGGACAAGTGGGTGAACCTGAACCTCGTGGAGACACGGACGTTTCCCGGCGGCGTGGTCATGGCGAGGTACCAGACGAAGCGCTGAGCAATGCACCGCGTTGACCGCCTTCATCCGGGCGCTGTCCAACCGTGTTCATTCGTCGAAATGTCGGGCGGTCTGCGAGCTTCGGGACTGAGGGTCAGACGCGTTCATCACGACCGGCAAGGATCTGCTCGCGCAGGATATCGGCGTGACCGCAGTGGTGCGCCAGCTCGCGCAGCACCTGTAGGTACACCCAGTGCACCGTGCGCGGCCCGGCTCGATGCCCGGTCACGACGGCGTCCAGCGGAAGATCGGCCACGATTCCGCGGGCCGTGTCGCAGGCCCGCCGGTGGGCCGCCACAACGCCGGCGATCGTGTCGTCGTCATCGAGTCGAAAGGACTCCTCCGGGCTCTGGACCGGGCCCAGCTCGCGCCGCGGTTTCCCGCCGATGCATACCTCGAACCAGATCCGCTGCATCCAGGTGACGTGCTTGAGCAGCCCCAGCAGCGTCGTCGACGACGGCACGAGCCGGCGGCGCGCCTGCTGTTCGGTCAGTCCGTCGAGGGTGGCCTCGAGGGCGCGACGATAGTCCTCGACGAACGCATCCAGCTGGGTCCGCGAGTCGCTCAGAAGCACATCGAACGCATTCATCAGCACCTTCCCGTCGACTGACTCAGCAGTCGGTCCCGAATCTACCTCTCCTTACTACGTATTGACGCTGCTCATATTCGCGTGGCTTTCATGCGCCCACCTTGATCAGACGCCAGGTCGGCGTTCGTCTCTTACACTGTGACCGACGGAAAACCCTGTGACCGGCCCGAACCCGGGATCGGCGAAGGAGACGGCAAAGAAGATCGCTGCTCATCTAATTCCAATCGGTAGGTCCCGCATGAAGTTTCGCCTCACGACCGCGATGTTGATCGGCATAGGTGCCCTGCTCGCCGGATGCGGACAGGATCACGCGTCGCAATCCGACGTCTCGGTGCCGCAATCCAGCACGCCGTCAACCATCGGAACCGGCGACAGCACGAGTGCCGGGTCGGTCCCCACGCCTCGCGAATCGCAACCCGAGACCGCGGACCCGGCTCACTATCGTGACGGGATCGGCGACGACGTCGCATTCGTATCCCCGACCAAGAACATCTGGTGCCGCCTGGGTGCGGCCAAATTCACCGCGGGCTGCCAGGCGAAAGACGCACCCGTGCCCGCAGGCGCCGAGAAGTCCTGCGCCGGAAACGAAATGTATCCGCCCAACTCGCTGTCCAGGGGCTTCTGGTTCGAGGGCGACTCGGTGGTACCGAGCTGTTTCAACCAGGGCATCTTCACCTCACCGCACCCCAAGGCGTTGCCCTACGGCTACACCATCTCCGCGAACGGCTACACCTGCACGTCCCGCGAAGACGGAATGACCTGTACCAACGGCTCCGGCCATGGATTCGTCATGTCGATGCAGCAGGCCCGACAGTTCTAGATCCGACTGGGAAAGCCGAGTCCACTGACGAGACCACGGGCTGATAGGCGAGTACGCCTTGGTCGCGCTAGGTACTCGACACCTAGTCGAGGAGCCAGTCATTCGGCGAGAACAGTTCGCTGTGGATCCGGTCTGGCGCAACGCCCTTGGCTGTCAGCTGTTTGCGCACGCTGTGCACGAAGCTGCTTCCGCCGCATAGAAATACATGCGCTGATTCGTCGATCGAGATGTCGGACAGATCCATGAACCCGGCGGCCGCTGCTGTGCCGACTGGATCCATGTACCAGAGGTCGAGCCTTGCGTTGGGCAGCTTCGACACGAGCATCGACTGCCGCTCGCGCAGCGGATGCGCTGCCGCGTCGTCATCCGCGTGCAGCACCTGCACCGGGGTCTCGGGCGCCGCCTTCGCCAGGTGTTCGAGCATGCCGATCATGGGCGTGATGCCGACTCCAGCCGAGATCAGCACAACCGAGGTGGAGCCCAGATCGGCGGTGGGCAGGTCTCCGAACGGAACGGTGACATCGAGCAGATCCCCTACGGCGACATGGTCGGCGATCCAATTCGACACCTCGCCGGCCGGGCAGCCCGGCCTTGCCGCGACCGGCTTGATCGCGAACGTGATGTAGTTCTCGCCGGGCGCATTGATCAGGCTGTACTGACGTAGCTGACGGGCACCATCGGGCAGCGTGATTCCGACCGAGACATACTGTGCCGCAGTGTGTTCGATCACACTTGCGCCGTCCACTGCAACAGTCATCAGAACTGTCCCCGACGGGTCCTGCACACGCTCGACCACCCGTGCCCGCCTGTACACATCGCCCGCTCCGACACCGGCTGCGTCGTAGAGTGCGTGTTCCAGATCGATCAGGGTCTGCGCCATCATCCAGTAGACGGCGTCCCATGCGGCTGCAACGTCGGCGGTCACGGTATCCGCACCGAGCACCTCGACGATCGCGGCGAACAAGTGCTCGTGGACGATGTCGTACTGGTCGGCGGTTATACCCAGCGAGGCGTGCTTATGGCCGATCCGCGACAGCAGCTCCGTCGGGTGTGGCAGGGTCGGGTCGATCAGGTGGGTGGCGTAGGTTGCAATAGACGCCGCCAGCGCGCGTTGCTGCGTTCCCTGCGCTTGATTGCCGCGGTTGAACAGGTTGCGCAGCAGCGACGGCTGTGCGCCGAACATCCTGGTGTAGAAGGTCTTTGTGATCGAGTCAATATTCGCGCCGACCAGTGGCAGCGTGGCGCGAATCATGTCGGCATGCTCGTCGCTCAGCCTGTGCGTTGCGACGAGATCACGGGTGATGGTCATGGGTATCCTCTTTCCGAAATTGTCGATCGCTAAATGGCGGAATGCGCCTGGTGCACAATCCGTTTGAATAGAACTGGGATCAGTTCTGCGTCGGCGCGCCGACCAGGGGCAATAGCTGCGGCCCCATGAGATCGTCGACCGTGTATCGGTCGAGCTCCCCATAGAACGAAGCCTGCGCGTCGGCGAGAACATGGCGCATGCGGCAGGCCGGTATCAGCGGGCACGGTTGACCGCCATCGCAGTCGACGACGGACCGATCATTTTCCAACAACCGCATCAGTTGACCCACCGGGATCGACCGTCCTCGCTCGGTGATCTGCAGACCGCCGCCGCGCCCGCGCACCGAAGAGACGCAACCTAGAGCAGATAGGCGGGTAACCGCCTTGGCGACGTGATGCTCGGACGCCTGTGCCGCGGTGGCGATCGTCTTGGTGGTAGATCGGCCGTCCTCGGCGGCGGCCAGCAGCATCATGGCGCGGAGCCCGAGGTCGCTGAATCGACTGAGTCGCATACTACGGACGGTAGTAGCAGGGTTTGTGCCGAGCCATACTTCGACGAGGTGTTCTCAAACACGACGTTTCATGCGGATTTTCTACCTGCACGAATAGGTCGATTGCGCGAATCGGTTGTCGACGGACGCCGCACCAGCGTGAATCTGATGCACGAGCGGCCGGCCCCACCGTCCGTCGCCACCGGTAGGCGTGGCGTGGATAAAGAAAGAAGAACTACCCCCGCGCCATATCGACGAACCGGCTCAAATGCAGCTGGTGCGCAACGGTGATCGTGGCGGTCGGGCCGTTACGGTGCTTGCCGACGATGATGTCGGCCTCGCCCGCACGTGGGTCGTCACGCTCGAACGCGTCGGGCCGGTGCAGCAGGATGACCATGTCGGCGTCCTGTTCTAGTGATCCGGACTCACGAAGGTCGGAGACCTGCGGACGCTTGTCAGTGCGTTGCTCCGGCCCACGGTTCAGCTGACTGATCGCGATCACCGGAACCTCGAGCTCCTTGGCAAGCAGCTTGAGGCTTCGCGAGAATTCCGACACCTCTTGCTGACGCGATTCGACCTTCTTGCCGGATGTCATCAGCTGCATGTAGTCCACCACAACCATTTTCAGGTCATGTCGCTGCTTCATTCGTCGCGCCTTCGCGCGGATCTCCATCATCGTGAGGTTCGGCGAGTCGTCGATGAACAGCGGTGCCTCGGAGATCTCACCCATCCGCCGCGCCAACCGCGTCCAGTCATCGTCGCTCATCTTGCCGGCGCGCATGTCGCCGAGCTTGACCTTGGCCTCCGCGGACAGCAGACGCATGACGATCTCTGTCTTGCTCATTTCCAGCGAGAACATGGCGGCCGTCATGCCGTGAGTGATGGAGCATGAGCGTAAGAAATCCATTGCGAGCGTTGAGTTATGCGTCGGAATCATCGATTCGCCGGCAAGGTACAGATGAGCATCGTTGTCGACCTGAACGCAGCGAACCGGCACTGATTCGATCGGCCGCACGTCGACGATGAGGTGATCGGGTCGCTCGGCCAGCGCTACACCCGACTGTCGTGACGATCGATGCGCAGGCGCATGAGCCACCGGCCTGACCCGGTGCTGCAGGTCGACTTCGACAGCGAGCTGCTGCGTCATGCGCACGCGATCGACGGGATCCGCTGCCGAGGACGTCAACCACTGATGCTGCGCATCAGCGACGATCACCGTGCCGTCGGAGAACTCCACCTCGTAGCACGGCCGACCATTCATGACCTCGGTCGCAGCAACGATCCGCGTCGGCCGCCCCTGCGCGTCGATCAAGAAATCGCCCGGCTGCACCGCGCCCATCGTCGTCCAGCCGGTCGGCGTCGGCAGCGGAGTGTCCAGCGCCAGCGCCTTGCCCACGCCGGGCCTCGCCGCGACGATGATCATCTGGCCCGGATGCAAGCCGTTGGTCAGGTCATCGAGGTCGGCGAAACCCGTTGGGACGCCGAGTGACAACCCGCCGCGCGACGCGATGGAGTCGATCTCGTCCATCGTCGGCTGCAGCAGTTCTTCAAGCGGCACATAGTCTTCCGCAGTCCGCCGCTCGGTGACGTCGTAGACCTCGGCCTGCGCCCGGTCGACCACCTCGGCGACGTCCTGGCCGTCGGCCCCCGAGTAGCCGTACTGCACGATGCGGGTACCGGCCTCGACCAGCCGGCGCAGCAGCGCCTTTTCCGCGACGATCTCGGCGTAGTAGCCGGCGTTGGCCGCGGTCGGCACCGTCGAGATCAAGGTGTGCAGATACGGCGCCCCGCCCACGCGACGCAGCTCGCCGGCACGCTCGAGCTCCGCGGAGACGGTGACCGCGTCGGCGGGCTCACCCTTGCCGTAGAGCTCCAGGATCGCGTTGTAGACGGCCTGATGGGCCGGCTTGTAGAAGTCGCTGGGCCGCAGCGCCTCCAGCACGTCGGCGATCGCATCCTTGGACAGCAGCATGCCGCCGAGCACGGACTGCTCGGCCACCATGTCCTGTGGCGGCTGCCGGCCGAACTCTTCTTCCGGCGGTGGCCCGTCGGGGATCGGCCCGGCCTCACGATCGTCGACCTGCGACACCTGGCCCCCTCCGAACGACGCGCTGCTTACAACCGATGAACTGCACTGGGTATTTGAACTGCACTGGGTATTTGAACTGCACTGGGTATACCGTCCCGGTCTGACAACCACCGGCCTCGCGGACCGCTCGTTGTCAGGACCCACAGAGGCTAGGGGTCCGGGCTTCACCCCGGCAAACCGTCCTGTGGACAACCCTGTGGACAGCTCGCGCCGAGCGTGTGCACCACCTGTGTAAAGGCTGTTTAAACCGGGTGGACAACGGCCATAGTCAGACGCTTCACCACAGGTCATAGCGATGATCGCCGCTGTGGAGCAATCTAGTTTTCCGCCACGCGGCGTGTTTGCTCGGAACCGACATCCGGGCGTGTCATCACATCGCCGGTTTGGCTGTGCACAAAGCTGTTCACCCCATCCAATAATCCGATGTCACAGCACTACGGAGTTGTGCACAACCTGGGGACAATTACCGCAGAACTTCTTATAACCACTGGTCCAGGCCATATCCACCAATGCACGGCTTGTGGAAGAGCTGATCGCCGCTTAACGACACCGGTGTTTCACTCGTTCGTCGTACATGGTGAGATAGGCAATACTCGACCTGCTGTCGTGATGTGGATCACGACTGGCCCATCGACCTTTGGAGACGACGTGACCACTTCTCGAGTCATTGGACGGATGGCAGCCGCAATCGGTGTCGTGGCAGCTGCCACCATGACCGCGGCCGGACTGGGCGCCGGCACGGCCATCGCCGAGGCACCGCCGAACCTCGGCGGCATGGCTACGGTGAACAGCGAGCCGTTCCGATCACCGGTGTGGGACGACTACGGCGCCTTCTTCTTCCGTGTTCCGGGCCATGGCACCTGCAAGTTCGGCCCGGTACAGGGGTACGCCGGCTGCACCATCGTTCCGCGGGACGCTCCTCCCGGCACCATCGGCGTCAACATCGCCGGCGACACCGACGGTCCGTACTGGAACTGGAACGCGCCGTGGGTGTCTGTCACGAACCTGCCGAGCGGACCCTGGGTGCCCCCGGTTCTGGGCGTGGGCCAGCGCCTCGTCATTCAGAACAGCAGCTGCGCCGTGCTGAAGGTGGCCGTCGTCGCCTGCACCAGCCCGGGGCGCGGATTCGTGGTCTCGCCCGAGGGTCATCACTTCTACTACCCGGCGGGCGACAAGCGGCACGATTAGTCCGTCCCAGACATGACGAGGGGCCCGCAACCGAATCGGTTGCGGGCCCCTCGTTCTGCTTCTGCGCGGCTACTGCGCGGCGACGACGTCCAGGTTGAACGTGGCGGCGACATCGCTGTGCAGGTTCACCACGACCGGGTACTTGCCGGTGGCCTTGATGTGGCCCTTCGGCAGCTCCACGGTGCGCTTGTCGACAACCGGTCCACCGGCGGCCTTGATCGCCGCGGCGACGTCGGCCGCGGTGACGGAGCCGAACAGCTTGCCCGAGTCATGCGTCTTGACGTCCAGCGAGACCTCGAGGCCCTCGATGGCCTGCTTCAGCTCGTTGGCGTGGTCCAGGCCGCGCACGGCGCGCGCTTCCTGCGACCGACGGATGCCCTCGACCTGCTTGATGGCGCCACGGCTGGCAACGATCGCCAGGCCGCGCGGCAGCAGGAAGTTGCGGCCGTAGCCGTCCTTGACCTCGACGGTGTCGCCGGCGACACCCAGGTTCTCGACCTCAGCGGTAAGAATGAGCTTCATCTGTTGCTTCTCCCTTACCGTGCCGTCGACGTGAACGGCAGCAGAGCCACCTCACGCGAGTTCTTGACGGCGATCGCGACGTCACGCTGGTGCTGGACGCAGTTGCCCGTCACCCGGCGCGACCGGATCTTGCCCCGGTCCGACAGGAACCGACGCAGCAGCGCGGTGTCCTTGTAGTCGATCTTCAGGTTCTTCTCTTTGCAGAAGGTGCACGCCTTGGCCTTGGTGACCTTTTCGACGCGCGGCTTCCGAGTCGGCTTCTTAGCCATCGTTAGTTACTCCGCTTGCTTGATACGACTGTGTGTTCTCCGGCCCGCTCGCGCCGCCGGAGAGTTGTTCTTTTAAAGGTCAGAACGGAGGGTCGTCCGACTGACCGCCGAACGATCCGCTCGCCGGGGCGCTGCCCCACGGATCGTCGGCCGGCTGGCTGCTTGCGCCGCCACCCCGGTTGCCTCCGCCACCGCCGCCGCTGAAGCCACCGCTGTTGCCGCCACCGCGCGAAGCGCGGTTGACCTTGGCAGTCGCGTACTTCAACGACGGACCGATCTCGTCGCATTCCAGCTCGACCACGGTGCGCTTCTCACCCTCGCGGGTTTCGTACGACCGCTGTTTGAGCCGGCCCGACACGATCACCCGAGCGCCCTTCGTGAGGCTCTCGGCTACGTTCTCCGCGGCATCGCGCCAGATGCTGCAACGCATGAAAAGGGCTTCGCCGTCTTTCCATTCGTTCGTCTGGCGATCGAAGGTGCGCGGGGTCGAGGCCACCGTGAAATTGGCGACCGCGGCACCCGCCGGCGTGAACCGGAGCTCGGGATCGGCAGTCAGATTTCCGATGACGGTGATGATGGTATCGCCTGCCATGGCGTCTCCCCTACGTGTCGTGGCTGGGTAGCTGTTAGGCCGACCTTATGTGTGTCTGCTGACACTGTCAGGGCGATCTAGCAACTTGGACGATGAGACCGTCCGGTCGGTTGCAGCCGGGCTGTCGCCTACTTGGCCTGACGCAGCACCTTGGTACGCAGCACCGACTCGTTCAGCTTTAGCTGACGATCGAGCTCGTTAACCGTGTCCGGGGTCGCCGTCAGATCGACGACGGCGTAGATGCCTTCGCTCTGCTTGGCGATCTCGTATGCAAGCCGACGCTTGCCCCAGATGTCGACGCCATCCACCTTGCCGCCGTCCTGGCGAACAACATTGAGGAACGTATCGAGCGACGGCGCAATGGTGCGCTCGTCTAGGCTCGGGTCGAGAATGACCATCAATTCGTATTTACGCATAAGACCACTTCACCTCCTATGGGCTACTCGGCCACGGACGTTCCGTGGCAGGAGGGTCTTAACCTGCTGATTCCCGCGGCGAAGCCACCGGAAACAACCGGCCCAGGCTACCGCATCGCCCCTGGTGGGAGGAAATCCCCTGAGATAGGACGAAACCGATGCGGCACCTAGGGTGATCCCCATGTCTGTCACCGCTCTGGCCCGGCGCGGCTACGCCCGACTGACCACGATGCGCGGCGAGACCGCGGTGATGCTGCTGGTCCTGGTGCTGCTCAGCATGGCGGTCATGGCCGTGAGCTATCACCTGAAGTCGGACTGCACCGGAGCCCCCTTCCATCCCGACGGACGCAGCGCGTGGTGGGCCTCCGGCCACGACACCGCCGGCCACCCCTACGGCAACCAGCTGATCCCCTGCTACACCGACATCCAGTCGCTGTGGATCGGCCGCGACATCAACAACCACGTCTTCCCGTACATCCACGGCGGCATCACCGAGGGCGGCCAGCTGTACGGTGGCGTCGTCGAATACCCGGTGCTGTCGGGCGTGCTGATGTACCTCGGCGCGATCGGCGCGCACACCGACTACGAGTTCCTCGCCCAGTCGGCGCTGCTGCTGGCGCCGTTCGGCATCCTGACGACGATCCTGCTCGGCCTGCTGGTGCGCTGGTGGGCGCTGATCTGGGTGCTGGCCCCGCCGCTGCTGCTGTACTCGTTCCACAACTGGGAGCTGCCGGTCGTGTTCACCTCGGTGGCAGCGATCGCGATCGTGGTGTTCGGCGAGAGCACCAACCCGAAGACCGGCCAATCGCGAATACCGTTGCGCACCAGCGCCTGCGTGGCGGCCATCCTGCTGGCGCTCGGCTTCTGCCTGAAGCTCTATCCGGGCCTGTTCGTGCTGCCACTGGCGCTCTATGTGCTCACCGGCGGGCGCAATCCGGTGCGCCCCAAGCGATCCGAACTCGACATTCGCGGTTCCCTCGCGGTCATCGGCACCGCCGCGGTCACCGCCATCGCGGTCAATCTGCCGTTCATGATCGCCGGCTACACGGGCTGGAAGGCGTCGCTCGACTTCCAGGGCAAGCGCAAGGCCGTCATCGATACCAACTCGATCTGGTACTGGGGCCTGCGACATCTCACCGACGGCATGACACCGACCTACAACAGCCTGGTCGGCGTCCTATCGCCGTTGCTCGTCGTCCTGGGATTCGCTCTGGCGATGTGGCTGGGCATCCAGGTCTGGTTGCGCGGCAATCCATTCCCGTGGATCGGCGCCAGCGGCTCGATGCTCTGCGCCTTCATCGTGCTGCACAAGGTCGATTCGCCGCAGTACACCCTGTGGATCCTGCCGTTCTTCCTGCTGCTGCGGGTGCCGTGGAGCCTGGTGATCGTCTATCTCCTCGCCGATTTCGCGTTGGACGTCAACATCTTCCGCATGTTCGGCATCGACAACGCCCATCAGCCGATGAAGTGGTGGGTGATGTTCGGCGTGCAGTTCGGCGTCTGGGGACGCGTCGTGGTGCTGCTGGCGATGCTGGTGCTGTTCATCCGCGCCGCGCCGCGCTACCGGCAGGAGTTCGGCCCCGCGCGAATATTGACTCGCGAACCGGCGCAACCGTCCCTAGCCTGACTCGCATGACCAGCCTCCCCCGCGATTGGATCGGCGGCCCCACGCTCACCGGCGACCGCGTCGTTCTCACACCCGTCACCCCCGCGGACGCCGAGGCGCTCGCCGCCACGATCGACGATCCCGCGGCCTTCGCGTGGACGCCGGTTCCCATCGGTGTCGAGGCGACCCGGCAGTTCATCAATCTGGCGCTGGATACGCCTAATCGGCTGGCGTTCACCGTCACCGACCGGCGCTCGGACGCAATCGTCGGCACGACCAGTTACTACGAGATCTCGCCGACCTACCGGTCGCTGGCGATCGGCTTCACCTGGTACACGTCGTCCGCGCAGGGCGCCGGCGTCAACCCCGATGCCAAGTACCTCTTGCTGCGCCACGCGTTCGAGACGCTCGGCGCCGTGCGCGTCGTCTGGCATACCGACGAACGCAACGCGCAGTCTCGCGCGGCGATCCTCAAGCTGGGCACCACTTTCGAGGGACTGCTCCGCAAGCATCGGCCGGCGGTCGATGGCGGCTGGCGCACCACCGCCCAGTACTCAATGGTCGACGACGAGTGGCCCGACTGCCGCGACCGGCTCCGGGCGCGCATCACGCCGTAGCCGTATTCCGTTCAGCCGCAGCAAATCCGGTGCCCGATCGAGCACTCCGCCGATCGGATCGTCGGCGGTGTGCAACCCCCGGCCGCGTACCAGATCCTGGCTCGGCCGATAGATCTGGTAGACCACCAGCGCGCACAACGCCAGCACCGCGACGTCGCGGACCAGCACCGCGCTCACGAACCACTCCTGCGGCAGGCCCTTGTGCGAAACACCCAGATACATACCCATCCGCGGGACCCACACGAACGCGTCGATCGCCATCCAGGCCAACAGGACTCGCGTATGCGGAATGGCCAGCACCGCCAGCGGCACCAGCCACAGCGAGTACTGCGGGCTCCACACTTTGTTGGTGATAAGGAAACCGGCGACCACCAGGAACATGAGCTGGGCCACCCGCGGCCGCGTCGGCGCCGACAGGCCCACGTAGGCGATCGCGATGCAGACCGCGACGAAGAGCAGCAGCGACAGCCAGTTGACAACATTCGACTGGCCGAACTTGTCTGCGCCCCAATCGACTCCACCGAACACGCTCAGCGCGTTGTAGATCGTGTCCGGATCGGGTCCGCGTTGGGTGTTGTGCTGCACGAACTCCCACCAGCCGCGCGGCGCGATCACCATGAAGGGCAGATTGACCGCCAGCCAGGCGGCGACGGCCGTCAATACCGTGATGCCGAACTCGCGCATCTTGCCCGATCGCAGACACAACACGAGCAGCGGCAGCAGGAGAAAGGCGGGATACAGCTTGGCGGCCATCCCGAGGCCGATGAAGGTTCCGGCGAGCCACGGATTCTTCTTGGCCCAGAACAACATCGCCAGCGCGAGCAGGGCCGTCGCGATGGCGTCGAAGTTGGTGAAGGCGTGCACCATCACCAACGGCGACGCGGCGGCCAGCATCGCCGACCAGATGCGCCGACCGGCGAGAATCGCCGTCGCCCACACCGTCACCAACCAGAACAACGCCAGGCCGAACGCCACGATGGTGAAGAACGCCACCACGGCAAGCGGTTTCGGCAGCGGGCTGCCCATCCATACGTCGGTCACCCGCGCTGAGACATACATATACATACCGGTGAGCACGGGGTACTCCATGTACCGCTGCACCTGGTTGGGCTTGCCCTCGTTGTCGAACCAGCTTGCGAGATAAGGGAACTGCTTCTTGTCGTTGAGCATCTCGGCGGTATAGAGCGGGATGATGTCGGAGTAGCACATCGCCGTGAACGGCCGATTGCCGTCCCAGTCGAGCACCAGCTTGCCCTTGTCCGGCCCATCGGGCGCGGTGTGCTGCTGCAGGCAGCCAGCCTTCGTCGACCAGCCGAGCGCCAGAAAAAGCAGCGCCACCAACAGGATGAACCGGATCGGCGTCAGATATTTCTGCCGGCCGATGACCGCATGGCGGCCGATCGGACCGCCGATACTGTGGCTGAAATCGTGTGCGACCGCGTCGGTACGGCTCGGGATATCCCGCTCACCCTGCGCCGGAAGGCATTCCTCCGCGTACCGGGCCGGTGACTCGTAACCGTCGGCCCTCGAATCAGGTCGCACCCGCGGCCCTACTGACCGGGCCCGAGGCCGGGTACCGGGTTCACCCCGCCGTTGTTACGGCCGTTCCCGTTCTGATTCGGACTATTCGCGCCACCGTTCGGCCCCAGATTCTCGTTGCCGTTCTCATTGGGACTCTCGCCCCCGTTGCCGTACTGGTTCGGATTCTGGTTTCCGTTGCCATTGCCGTTGCCCGGCAACGGAATCGTCACTCCCGGGGCCAGCGTCACCGCCGACGGCAGCTGATTCTGACCCGGGAAGTCCTCGGTGGTCCGTCGCGGACGAGTCGTCTGCGGCGTGTACGCCGGGGCCTCGTACGGGACACCCGCCTGCCCGCCGATCTCGGTCGGCGACGGGAACTGCATGATCTCCTCGCCGGAGAGGGCGGCATTCATGTCCTGCTGCCAGATCTCGGACGGCGTCTGCGAGCCGTACATGATTCCGCCGGACGAATTCTTCAATGCCACACCACCATTGGTGCCCACCCAGACGGCGGTCGACAGCTGCGGCGTGAACCCGACCATCCAGGCATCCTTGTTCTGCCCGGTGTCGCCCAGCTGGGTGGTACCGGTCTTGGCCGCGGACGGACGGCTGCTGCCGGTCTGCGGGTCGGACAAGCCATGGCCGTTGGAGTAGGACGCGATCGGCTGCATCGCCGCGGTGGTGTTGTCCGCGACCGCCGCCGAGAACTTGCGCTCCCCCTTGGTCTTCGAGCCATCGTCGTAGAGGACCCGGCCGTCGGAGGTCTCGACCTTGGTGACGAAGTGCGCCGGCCGGTAGATCCCGGAGGCCGCGATCGTCGCGTAGCCGGATGCCATGTCGAGCACGCGAACGCCGTACTGACCCAGGACCACGCCGCCCTCGACGCCGCCGTCGGGCTGCTGCAGCGTGTGCGCGATGTCTCCGAAGCTCTCGGCGATACCGGCCGCATGGGCGGCGTTGGCCACCGCCTGCGCCTGGCCCTGCAAGTCCATCATCAGTCGGTAGTAGACGGTGTTCAACGACATCTTGAGGGCGGTCGCCAGGTTGCAGCTCCCGCACGATTCGCCGTCGGAGTTGGTGATCGTCGTGCCGCCCGGGGCCGTGAAGGGCGACGAGCTGTACACCTTCGACAGCGGCACGCCCTGCTCAAGTGCCGCGATCAAGGCGAACACCTTGAACGAGGATCCCGCCTGCAGCGCGGCCTGCGCGTAGTCGTAGCCGTGCCCGTCGTTACCGCCGAAATAGCCCTGGACGCGGCCGGTGCGCGGGTCGATCGAGACCACCGCGGTCCGCCATGCGGACTTCGGATCGTCCGGGTTGGGGTCGTTCTCCAACTGATCATTGGCCGACTTGACCGCAGCCGCCTGCACCTTCGGATCGATGCCAGTGGTGATCTTCAGGCCTTCGGTCTGCACGTCCTGCTCGGAGATGCCCAACGATTCGAGCTCCGACAGCACTTGCTGCTTGATCAGCCCGTTCGGCCCGTTCGACTGCGGGTCGGAGCTGTCGGTCGACGGCGGCGGCGCGACCTTCGGGTACTGCGCCAGCGTGAACTGCGCGCGCTGTTCCTTGGTCAGGTACTTGGTGACCACCATGCCGTCGAGAACATAGTTCCAACGACCTTGCGCTGCAGCAAGATTGTTGTCCGGGTCGTAGTAGGACGGCGAACGGATCGACGATGCGATCACGGCCGCCTTAGCAATCAGCGCCTGCTGCTGCGCGGGGTTCATCTGGTTGTACTTCAGCTTGGTGATGTCCTCGTTGAAGTACGCCCTCCACGCCGACGCGATGCCGTAGGCGCCGCGCCCGTAGTAGATGGTGTTGAGATAGGCGCCCAGGATGTCGTCCTTGGACCATTCGTTGGCCATCTTGGTCGAGATCGCGAGTTCCTTGAACTTGCGGATATAGGAGTGCTGATCACCGACGATCGCGTTCTTGACGTACTGCTGCGTGATGGTTGAACCACCGCCGGCAACCTCGTTGCCGGTCAGCTGCCCCCAGGCCGCACGCGTCAGGCCGGAGATCGAGAAGCCCGAGTTCGATTCGAAGTCACGATCCTCCGCCGCGATCACCGCCTGGCGAACGGGCTCCGGAATGTCCTCGAACTTCACGTCGGTGCGGTTGCCGGCCGGCGGCACGATCCGCGAGATGACGTGCCCCTGGTCATCCAGAATCGTGGCGACCTGGTTCTGCTTGACCTCATCCGGCGACGGAACGTCGGTCGTCGCATAGAGGACCAGGAAGGTGAGGACGCCGACCAGCGCCAGGAACGGCACGAAGCCACCGACGATGCCCAGACCCCAGGCGGCGATCTTCTGACGCTTCGCCTTCTCTTCCCGCGACAGCTGCCCCGAACCGCTGCGGGAATTCCCAGAACCAAAACTCACAGATACTTCTCCATGCTCGTCGCCTGTCGTACAGGCGAGTCAGACGTCGCGCCCGTCGTCGGGCCACTGTCGTTCTTCCGTCCCCCGGTCGACCCGGCCCGCGTCCGGGGACGCTTCGGCCGGGGCGGCAGGCCGGTCGCATACGACTGGACCAGGTGGTTCCAGCTGCATGTTCGGCATACCTCGACGACGTGGACCGTGAATTCCTCGGTCTCGTCGGCCAGTCGCGCGATGTCCGCAGCCGACCGGGCCGACCCGTTCGCCGAACCCAGCTTGTCACCAAATATCCACGACACCAATGTGAGCTGCTCTTTGCGGCAGATCGGGCAGAGGGTTTCCGCAGGTCGCCCGTGGTATTGCGCAGCTCGCAAGAGGTAGCGATCCGCGTCACACACCTGCTCCATCTGCACCCGCCCAGCCGTCACATCGGCAAGCCGTCGACGTCGCTGCAACGCATAGTCGACGATCTGCCGCTGCATCGAAGCGGCACCGCGCTGCGGGGCGACGGTTCGGCGGTCATCAGGCACCCGTCAAGAGTACGTGGCCGCTGCGCATCGACGTGGTCAGAAGCAGCTAAGCGCACCCCGGTTATATCGGCGCGATACATACGTGTGTAGCATCAGACAAACAGGTTATCGAGAGGTAACTGTCGAACATAGCGACGAGCTGCAGGAGGTGGACGCATCCATGCTGGAACTCGCCGTGCTCGGTCTGCTGCTCGAAGCTCCCATGCACGGCTATGAGCTGCGCAAACGGCTCACCGGCCTGCTCGGCCCGTTCCGCGCCTTCTCGTACGGTTCCCTCTACCCGACGCTGCGACGCATGCAGACCGACGGACTGATCGTCGAAGATCCCGGTCCCGCCGGCACCATGAAGCGCCGCGCCCGTCGGGTCTACCGCCTCACCGAGGCCGGCCAGGCCCGGTTCACCGAGCTGGTTGCCGACACCGGTCCGCAGAACTACACGGACGACGGTTTCGGCGTCCACCTGGCGTTCTTCAGCCGCACCCCGGCCGAAGCACGGATGCGGATCCTCGAAGGCCGTCGCCGGCAGGTCGAGGAGCGTCGCGAGGGTCTGCGGGAGGCCGTCGGCCGGTCCAACCGGGCCGTCGATCGGTACACCAAGCAGCTGCATCAACTCAGCCTCGAGTCCAGCGAGCGTGAAGTCCGCTGGCTCAACGAACTCATCGCATCCGAGGGTGCCTCGAATGCAGCCGTGGCGGGTTCCGCCACTCCAACCGCGGGGGCTCCCGCCCCGGCAACTGATGTAACACAGAAAGAAGGAGAACCCGACCATGGGTGAAGTCCGTGTAGCAATTGTGGGTGTCGGCAACTGCGCCTCATCCCTGGTTCAGGGTGTGGAGTACTACAAGGATGCCGACGAGAGCGCGACCGTTCCCGGTCTGATGCACGTCAAGTTCGGCGACTACCACGTTCGTGACGTCAAGTTCGTC
This sequence comes from Jongsikchunia kroppenstedtii DSM 45133, assembly GCF_000380485.1. Taxonomy (GTDB): domain Bacteria; phylum Actinomycetota; class Actinomycetes; order Mycobacteriales; family Mycobacteriaceae; genus Jongsikchunia; species Jongsikchunia kroppenstedtii. The sequence continues at coordinate 142,047 of NZ_AQYG01000045.1, forward strand.
GCCGCGTTCGACGTCGACGCCAAGAAGGTCGGCTTCGACCTCTCCGACGCGATCACCTCGAGCGAGAACAACACCATCAAGATCTGCGACGTCCCGCCGCTGAACATCACCGTGCAGCGCGGCCATACGCTCGACGGTCTGGGCAAGTACTACAAGGAGACCATCACCGAGGCCGACGGCACCGGTGTGGACGTCGTCCAGGCGCTCAAGGACGCCAAGGTCGACGTGCTCGTGTCGTACCTGCCGGTCGGCTCGGAAGAGGCCGACAAGTTCTACGCGCAGTGCGCCATCGATGCGAACGTCGCGTTCGTCAACGCGCTGCCGGTCTTCATCGCCTCGGACCCGGAGTGGGCCAAGAAGTTCACCGATGCCGGTGTCCCGATCGTCGGTGACGACATCAAGAGCCAGGTCGGCGCGACCATTACCCACCGCGTGATGGCCAAGCTGTTCGAGGACCGCGGCGTCACGCTGGACCGCACCTACCAGCTGAACGTCGGCGGCAACATGGACTTCAAGAACATGCTCGAGCGTGAGCGTCTGGAGTCGAAGAAGGTCTCCAAGACTCAGGCCGTCACCTCGAACCTCAGCGGTTCGCTGGCCGGCAAGGTCTACGACAAGAACGTGCACATCGGCCCGTCGGACTACGTCGCGTGGCTCGACGACCGCAAGTGGGCGTACGTCCGCCTCGAGGGTCGCGCCTTCGGCGATGTGCCCCTGAACCTGGAGTACAAGCTCGAGGTCTGGGACTCCCCGAACTCGGCCGGCATCATCATCGACGCCGTGCGTGCGGCGAAGATCGCCAAGGACCGCGGCATCGGCGGACCGGTCATCCCGGCCTCGGCGTATCTGATGAAGTCGCCGCCGGAGCAGATCGCCGACGACATCGCTCGTCAGCAGCTCGAGGCGTTCATCATCGACGCGTAAGCAGTCTGTACTGAGAAGGGCCCCGCTCGGATTGAGCGGGGCCCTTCTTTTGTCCAGATCTGCTGGGACCGTGCCGTATACGAGGTGCGGAGGACATAATGTCCCCCGCGGGTTCTATGTGTCACGTTCCCAGCAGCGCTCGATGAAAGAACGGCCGACGAACCAATGCATATCGACCCGACCACACAGTCCGTGCTGGTCTTCGCGCTGCTCGCGCTCGCCGCGCCCATCGCCACCCACCTGCTCGGCCGCTGGGTTCTGGTGCCCAGCCTGGTGTTCGAGATCGTCCTCGGCATCATCGTCGGACCCGATGCGCTCGACTGGGCCAAGCCCACCGAGGTCGTCACGCGGCTGTCCGACATCGGCATGCTGCTGCTGTTCTTCATCGCCGGCACCGAGATCAATGCGGTCGCACTACGCGGGCGCACCGGCCGCATGGCCTGGCTCGGCTGGCTGATCAGCTTCGCCGTCGGCGTCGGCATCGGTTTCGCCGTGGCGCCCGGGCTCGGCGGCGTGATCATCGGCATCTCCCTGGCGTCGACCGCACTCGGCACGCTGCTGCCCATCCTGCGCGATGCCGGCGAGCTGAAAACGCCCTTCGGGCAATGCATCAGCGCGCTGGGCACGGTCGGCGAGTTCGGACCGATCATCGCCATCTCGGTCCTTCTCGGCGAGCACACCCCGGGCATCTCGACCCTGGTGCTGGCCGTGTTCGCGATCATCGCGGCCGTCGCGATCTGGCAGGCGCACACCAGTTCTCATGCACGGCTGCATGGCTTCATCGAGCGCACGATGCACACCTCCGGACAGCTCGCGATCCGGACGGTGCTCGCGATCCTCGCCGTACTGGTCGCCATCAGCGTCACGCTGGGCGTCGACATGCTGCTCGGCGCATTCACCGCCGGCATCGTCTGGCAGCGCGTGATGCGCCAGGCCAGTCCGGAAACGCAGGAGCAGGTGGAGAGCAAGATCGAGGGGCTGGCGTTCGGCTTCCTGATACCGATCTTCTTCATCGCCACCGGGCTGAAATTCGACCTGAGGTCGTTACTCGATCATCCCGTCGCGTTCCTGCTGGTTCCAGTCGTCACGCTCACCTTGCTCCTCGTGCGGGGTGTGCCGTCGATGCTCGCGGCCCCACGCGACTCGACCCGCCGGCAACGGGCCGCGGTCGGTGTCATGGCGGCCACCGGCCTGCCGATCATCGTGGTTGCCACCGATATCGGTGTACGCGAAGGCTTTCTGACCGGAACGCAAGCGGCCGTGCTGGTCGGCGGCGGCGTGCTGTCGGTACTGGTGTGCCCACTGCTCGCGACGGCGCTGCGGCGACAACCAGCCTAGAAGATCGGATCGCGCATCGGGTCGAAGCAGTGGCCGATCTGCCGCTCCCCCAACACCCGCGTGATCTCGCCGGCGGCCGACGGGCGCGCCGACACGGTGACCGATTCGCTGGCGCGCAGCAGCGTCACCGAGATCAGGCCGACCCGGCCGAGCGGAGTGTCGAAACCGCCGGGGGCACCCCAGCCATGGGTCCACAGCAGCACGCCGACCGTGCCGCCGATCTGCCATTCCCGCGGCGCTGTCAGCTGCGACAGCTCGACATAGGTGGGCTCGGGCGAATTCGCGATCGTGGCAACGAATTCCGCACCGCCGGCCGAAACCCGAGCGCCCGCGGCCGCGAGTACTGCGAATAGCCAGTGCGCCGCCGCCGACCCGTCGGCGATCAGATCCGGATCGGTCGATTCCAGGAATACCTCTGCGCCCAGTCCGAGCGATGAGCCCAGTCCCGATGCGGACGGCGCCGAAAGCCCATCGGTGGCAATGATTCTCGTGCCGCTGCGAGCGATCACCCGGTAGCCGCGATCGACCCCCGGCCACCGAGTCGCGTCACCGGCCGGTGGCGCGATCACCTCGTCGTACAGCCGACCGACGCCCCGCCACAGATTGTTCCGGGCATCGCGCGCCTGGTCTGCCCCGGGCACGTCGATGGTCGACTCTCCGCCCTGCTGCGGCCGCCCGAGCGTCGCCACAGGCGCACTCGGCGGGGCCGCCGCTACCAGTGGCCGCGATTGGCTGCGGGACCGCTCCAGGAAGCGCTGTACGAACTGCGCCTCGTTGATCTGCGGCGACAGCTCGATCGCCGGCACCTCGACCACGCCGTCGTCGGCGACCAGCAGGATCAGGCGATTGCGTTCCACCGGGCCGGCCGTGAGCACCGGCGGCGCCTGCGTGAACACCCGCCAGCCGGTTTGAATCCGTTGCGTGGTCAGCGAATACAGATTGTGACCGGTGTGGTTCACCGCCGCGGTACGGATGTGGTTGAGCGCCAGCAGTATTGCCGCGCGTTCATCGGTCGGACGGGCGGGTATCGTCTCGGGCGCCGGAAACGGAAAGTCCATCCCGGAATGCAGCTGGTCCAATGGCTTTCCACCGATGTAGTCGGTCAGCCACTGCGGCGCCTGACGCGGGTAGCGCTGCAGATCATCGCGATAGCTCGCGGGATCGAAGATGAGATCGGCCGCGATCGGGCCGAACTCGCCGCTGTTGTACCGCACGGAGGTTTCACCGCTGGGCCCGACGACGATCTCCATCAGCAGGCAGGCGCCGTCGCCGGTCTGGTACCGGCCGACCCGCAACTCCCGGGCCAGTTCCATCGCCGGCTGTGGCAGCGGCGGCGCGGTCGGGCCGACGTTGCCGTAGTAGACCAGCGAATACCGCACATCACGACCGGCGAACGAGAAGGTCACCCGCGCACCGTTGGCGCCGCGGGGCGCCGCGCCCTGCACCTGACGACCGATGAGCGTGACGAACTCCTGCTCGGTGAGGACACGGGAACACGAACTGGACCAATAGGTCATCGCGCGCCTCCTCGGATCTTCGGCCGATTATCCACTACAGCGAGCCCTTCCCGCACATCGGCGGCCGATTGCCGCACAAGAGTGCACACTGTCCGCCATGAGCAATTTTCCGCTACGCATCGCCGTCCAACTCCAGCCCCAGCACTCCACCGACTACAGCGCGATCCGCGACGCCGTGCGCCGTGCCGAAGACCTCGGTGTCGACGTCGCCTTCAACTGGGATCACTTCTATCCGCTGTACGGCGATCCGGACGGCGCACACTTCGAATGCTGGACGATGCTCGGCGCCTGGGCCGAGCAGACCTCGCGCATCGAGATCGGCGCGCTGGTCACCTGCAACAGCTACCGCAATCCGCAGCTGCTGGCCGACATGGCACGCACCGTCGATCACATCAGCGGCGGGCGCCTGATCTTCGGCATCGGGTCCGGCTGGTTCGAGCGTGACTACGACGAGTACGGCTACGAGTTCGGCACGGCCGGTTCGCGGCTGGACGCGCTCGGAGAGGCGCTGCCGCTGATCGAGCAGCGCTGGGCGAAGCTCAACCCGCCGCCGACCCGGAAGCTGCCCGTGCTGATCGGCGGCGGTGGCGAGCGCAAGACGCTGCGCTACGTCGCCCAGCACGCCGACATCTGGCACTTCTTCGTGTCGGCGGAAAGCTACCGCCGCAAGGCGGAGATCCTGGCGCGCCACTGCGCGGACATCGGGCGTGACCCTGCGGAGATCATGCATTCCGCCGGATTCGACCACAGCCTGCGCGTCGACGCGAATAACGCGGTGGCTGAGGCGAAGAAGCTCGTCGACGAAGGCATCCGGATGATCACCGTCGGCGTCGGTGGGCCCGCCTACGACCTGTCGGCGGTCCAGGCGCTCTGTGAGTGGCGCGACGCCCAGAATCGCTGACCGGACGGCCGACGCCGTCGAGTGGACACTCATGCGCGCCGACCGGACCGTGAGGCGCGCCGAGTGGATATTCATGCGCATCGAGTGGACCGTTATCCACAGCATCTGTGGATCGGTGTCCGGTCGATGAACGTGAGCGTCCACTCGACGAACGTGAGCGTCCGGTCGGCGGTTAGTCGAGCCAGTCCAGCACGGCGGCCGCTGTCCAGCTCTGCTGCATGCTGCCCAGCGGTTCGCCGGTGAACGGCTCGTAGTACTCGGCGAACGAGCCCTCCTCCGCCTGCCGCAGTCCCTCCTCGCGCAGCCGCTTCGACCGCTCCGGCCATCCGCGGCGGCCGAACGCCCAGGAGAACAGCCAGGTCATCACCGGCCAGACGGGACCGCGCCAGTACTCGCGCGGCCGGAAGTCCGCCGACACCGGCGACGTCGACGGCGGCACCGCGTAGCGCAGGTCCGGATGTCCGCAGAAGCGCGGGCCGTCGAACAGCCGCAGCAGCGCCCGTTCGCGGTCGCGCGGCAGCCCGCCGCAGAGCAGCGGCGCGAACATGGCAATGGTCTCGGTCTCGATCCAACGATCGGCTCGCACGTCGAAATCCCTGGCGATACCGCTGGGCCCGCGGCAGCTGGCGACCACCCCCGTGCGGAATCGATGCGCCCAGGCGCGTAGGTCACGGATGTCCGACAGCGGCTTGGCGTAGTCCTCGCCGATATAGGCCAGCACGTCGCAGGCCATGGCGAAGATAGCGCTGACGAAGACGTCCTCGATCGCGAAATCCATGACCTCCGACAGCTTTTGGTCGTCGTAACCGACCGACTTCATCTGCTCGACGAGCCACAGGTAGCGGTCGTACTCGGCCGTCGACGGGCGCATCGTCGGGTCGCCGATATGCTCCAGATCCTCGCGTTGATACGACGGAAGCGAGTCCCCCACAACGATATTCGCGTACGCCGAGTCCCACCGCGGTGAGTTGTCCATCCCAGATTCCCAGCCGTGGTACAGGGTGATCCGGCCGCGCCCGCGGGGGTCGCGCGCGGTCGCCAGCCAGCGGTGCCATTGCATCAGATCGTTCCAGCGCCGGTCCAGAAACTCCTCGGCCAGCTGCCGCACGGCGCGGCTGCGGTGTCGAGAATGCTCCAGAATCCGTTGCACCGCAATGGCATGCACGGGTGGCTGAGTGATCCCCGATGTCGCCGGCGACGACGGAGCCGCGGCCGCCAGCTCGCCCGCCCGCCACCATGCCGGGCCCGGGAAATAGCCGTCCCGGCCATTCGCGAAGACGATGTGCGGGATCATCCCGTTCGACCACTGCGCCGACAACAGCGTGTCCATCTCGATGACGGCGCGCTCAATGCTCAGCGGCGCCAGCCCGACCGTGACGAACGCCGCGTCCCAACTCCACATGTGCGGATACAGCCGCGGCGCGGCGCTGGTCATCGTCCCGAGGTCATTACCGCGCAGCAGGTACGCGGCACGTGCCGCGAGCTGCGTCGACGAGATCCGGTACTGCCCCATCGGAACATTCTGAACCGACGGTCGCCGTTCGGCACATCGAGCGGCGCGAACCGACCGACGGACTAGGCTCGACCGCATGCCCGATACCCGACCGACCGGACTGATCACCGGCGCCAGCCGCGGCCTCGGGGCGGCGATCGCCCGCGCGCTCGCGCCGACCCACGACCTGCTGCTCGGCGGCCGACCGTCGATCGAATTGGACACGCTGGCAACCGAACTCGACGGCGCATCGACCTGGCCGGTGGAGCTGACCGATCTGGACGAGATGGCCGAAGCGACCGAATCGATCGGCCGACTGGATCTCCTGGTGCACAACGCTGGCGTCGCGTCGATCGGCACCATCGAGGAGACGCCGCCGGAGGAATGGCGCCGGATGCTCGAGGTTAACCTGATCTCGGTCGCCGAGCTGACCCGGTTGACCCTGCCGGCGCTGCGGGCCGCCCGCGGCCACGTCGTCCTCATCAACTCCGGACAGGGCAAGCGGGCATCACCGGGTTGGTCGGCCTATGCGGCAAGCAAGTTCGGGCTCACCGCATTCGCCGAGGTGCTGCGCGCCGAGGAGCCGACGCTGCGAGTGACCTCGATCTTCCCCGGCCGCATCGACACCGACATGCAGCAGGATCTGACCGCCATGCAGGGCCGGGAGTACGACGCGAGCCGGAATCTTTCGGCGGAGGCCGTCGCGGCCGCGGTCGCCCACGCGGTGACCGCGGCCCCCGGCACCGACATCCAGGATGTGGTGATCCGGCCCCGCGACTAGGTGCTGCTAGGAGTGACCAGCCGCCTAGACGACCTTGAGGTCGTCCTGCGACCAGACCGCGACGACGCTCTTGATCAGCCCGTTCTCGTCGAAACGCATGACGTCGATCGGCTCCAGCAGGAACTTCTGGTCACCGGCGTGGGTGATCATGCTGAACTCGAACACGGCGACGTCGCCCGCGACGCGCAGCGACTTGAGGGTGGCTTCCTTCTTGACGTCCTTGATGTTCCCGAAGAACGCGACGATCGCGTCGCGCCCGTTGTTGACATTGCCGACCGGGTCCTCCTGAACCGCATCCTCGGCGAACAGTGCGCCCAGCTTGTCCGGGTCACCGGCCCCGACGGCCTCGATGTAGGTGTGGACGGCGGTGGTGATCTGGTCGACGGTCAGCGCCATGAAGGACTCCTCAAAATAGGAACAGGTTCTAGTTCGAGAGCGTAGCCAGTCGCCCACCATCGGTCCACCAGACTCTGGTCACGGCTGTCCCGGACTATTACACTGGGATTCAGTAAGCCGATCGACACCTCGAGGAGGGCTCATGTCCACCGGACTCACCCGTCGTCAGATCGCCATGCACTGGGTTCGATGGCTGCCGATGCACGGCCTCGCGCGCGTCGCCATCCGCCAGCAGGCCAAGCGCGGCGCGCCGCTGGCGCAGTTCATTCGCGGGGATGGCGGCACCGAGAACCCGTATCCCGTGATCGAGCGTATCCGGGAGTACGGCCACATCTCGCGCACCGCCGTCGGTGCGGTCAGCGCCGACTACACCGTCGTGCGAGACGTATTGCGCGACAGTAGGTTCGTGACGGTCTCGCCGCAGAACGTGGCCGGTGGACCGGTCGTGCGCCGGATCTTCGACATGACCGACCCCGGCCTATCCAATCCGGTCGAACCGCCATCGATGCTCGCCGTCGACCCGCCGGAACACACGCGCTTTCGCAAGCTGGTGTCGCGCGCCTTCACCCCGCGCGCCATCAACGCGCTCGACGATCGCATCCAGGAGGTGACCGACGAACTGCTCGCCGGATTCACCGGGCAGGCGCACGCCGACCTGGTGCAGGACTTCGCGGCCCGGCTGCCGGTGGCGATCATCGCCCAGATGCTCTCGGTCCCACTCGAATCGACGCCGAACCTGCTGAAGTGGGGCGGCGACGCCTCCCCGCTGCTGGATATCGGCATCACATTCGGCACCTACAAGCGGGCGTCCGACTCGCTGCTCGCCTTCGACGAATTCCTCGGCGAGCACATCGCCCAGCTGCGTGCCGACGGCAACTCCGACGCCGGCATTCTGGGCACGATCGTCAATTCGGACGACCTGACGCTGCGTGAGCAGAAGGCGACCGCGGCACTGCTGCTGGGCGCCGGCTTCGAGACGACCGTCAATCTCATCGGCAACGGAATCGTTGCGCTGCAGAACAATCCGGATCAGCTGCAGCTGCTGCGCGATGACCCGGAGCTGTGGCCCAACGCCATCGAGGAGGTCCTGCGTTACGACAGCCCGGTGCAGGTGACCGGCCGGATACCGACCGAGGATGTCGAGATCGCCGGATTGCGACTTCGCAAGGGCCGCATGATCGTTCTGCTTCTCGGTGGCGCGAATCGCGACCCGAACGTCTTCGAGAACCCGAACACCTTCGACGTCACTCGGGACAATGCTCGCGAGCACGTCGCCTTCAGCAGCGGGGTCCACGCCTGCCTCGGTGCCAGCCTGGCCCGCAAGGAGGGCGTCATCGCGCTGCGGGCACTCTTCGAGAACTATCCCGAGCTGGCCCTCAGCGGCCCCCCGGTGCACCGCGGCCTGATCAATCTGCATGGCTACGAACATCTTCCGGCCGCGCTCGGACAGCGTGTGAGGGTCGTCGCCGCCTAGTAGCATCAGGGCCATGTCCACCGCCGACGCCAGCACGGCGACGCGCGGCGGGCTGCTCTACGTCCGGCTGATCATCGCGGCCGCGGTCGCCGGCGTGCTGGCCGGGCTCGCCGGCGCCGCGCTGACCGCCGTGCTGCATGCGGTGCAGCACCTCAGCTTCGGCTACACCGAAGACACCTTCCTGGTCGGCGTCGAGCACGCCAGTTCCCTGCGGCGGGTCATCGCACTGCTGGTCGGCGGAATCGTCGTCGGACTCGGGTGGTGGCTGCAGCGCCGCTGGTTCCGCCGGGAAAACGTGTCGGTCACCCACGCGCTGACCCTCGACAGGCCACGACTGCCCGTTCTCGCCACCACCACGGACGCCCTTCTGCAGATCGTCGCGGTCGGCGCCGGGGCGTCGCTCGGCCGCGAGGGCGCGCCGCGACAGGTCGGCGCGGCGCTGTCCGGGGTCCTCGGTGGCCGGCTCCGACTCAGCCCGGACGAGTGCCGAATCCTCCTGGCATGTGGTGCGGGTGCCGGCCTGGCCGCCGTCTACAACGTGCCGATGGGCGGCGCGGTCTTCACCCTCGAGGTCCTGCTGCGCGGCCATGACCGCCGCGCGGCCCTGGTCCCGGCGATCCTGTCCGCAGTCGTCGCGACGATCGTCGCGGGCGCGTTCCTGGGCTCCGACGAAACCTACGACTTCCCGCTGCCGTCGCTGACCTTCGGCCTGTGCCTGGTGGCCATCGCGCTCGGCGTCTGCGCGGTGCCGATCGGCATCGTCTTCGGCTGGGTGATGACCCGGGCCCGCACCCATGCACCGCACGGGTGGCGCGCAGCGATCCTCATTCCCGTCGCCTTCACCATCTTGGGCGTCGTGTCGATCTGGGTGCCGGACCTGCTGGGCAACGGCAAGGCGCTGGCACAGGACGCCTTCAGCGGGTCGGTGTCGAGCGCGGCCGCCGCCGGGCTCGTGCTCCTCAAACCCGCGGCCACGGCGCTGTGCCTGCGCGGCGGCGCGATCGGCGGACTGCTGACACCGGCGTTCGCGACCGGTGTCGCGCTCGGCGTCGCGGCGCACGCCGTGCCGACCGCAGGTCAGGTGTCGCAGGTGGGCGGCCTTGCCCTCCTCGGCGCGGCCGCAGTGCTCGCCGTGGCCCAGCGGGCGCCCTGGTCGGCGATCGCGCTGACCGTCGAGTTCACCGGGGCGCCGTTTTCACTGCTGCTGCCGATCGCGCTGGCCGTGGGCGCCGCGAAGTCCGTCGAGCACGGCGCGCGTTATGTAGGTTCCCACACGACCTTGTGACGTCCGGAGCACTCTAATGAGCCAGCCGCTGTGATCCCGCGAATCTAGGAGGCGTCTTCGTAGACCTCTTTGGCCATCCGAAACGCCGCCCAGGCCTTGGGCCAGCCGGCGTAAAAGGCTGCGTGGGTGAGAATCTCGGCCATCTCGCCTGCGGTGACGCCATTGCTCTTGGCACGTTCGATGTGGTGCTGCAGCGATCCGTCAAGGACACCGCTGGACATGAGAGCGGTCACGGTGACAATGCTCCGAATTCGTGAAGACAGCTGCTCCTCGCGCGACCACACCTGACCAAAAAGGACATCGTCGTTGAGCGCCGCGAACGTCGGGGCAAATGCGCCGAGGGCGTCCCGGCCTGCGGTGACCTTGTCTGCCATCGTCTTTCTCCTTACTTGCCGCTGTACACGGGGAATGCGCTGGAGTCGCCGTAGTCCCGCTCGTCCAGGTCGCGCAGCGCTTTCATGTCCGCATCGGAGATCACGAAGTCGACGCTCGCGTTGGACCGCATGTGGTCCGGGTTCGCGGTCTTGGGCAACGAGACGGTCCCCAATTGCAGGGTGTAGCGGATGCATAGCTGCGGCACACTCACGTCGTAGTTCGCGGCGAGCGCCGCGACATCCCGATTCTTCAGGATCTCCCCGTGGGCGATCGGCGAATATGACTCCACCACAATGTCTTTGGAATCGCAGTAGGCGATCAGCTCCGACGGTGTGTTGCCGGCGTGGACCAGGATCTGGTTCACGTGCGGCACTACGGTGCCGCGAGCGAGGATGTTCTCCACATCGCTCTGCAGGAAGTTGGAGACGCCGATCGATCGGATCTTGCCCGCACGGTGCGCCTCCTCGAGTGCCCGCCACGCCTCGAGGTTTCCCTCGGCGTAGTCGCCACCGCGGAAGTCGTCCCACGGTTGTGGAGAGTGGATCAGCATCAGGTCGACGTAGTCGAGGCCGAGCTTGGCCAGCGACCCGTCGATCTCAGCGACCGCTGTGTCGTGGTCCTTGATCTCGGCGGCGAGCTTGGTGGACACGAACAGATCCTCCCGCCGGACGCCGGCCGTGCGCACGCCCTCGCCGACGCCGCGTTCGTTGCCATAGGCCTGCGCGGTGTCGATGTTGCGGTACCCGATCTCGACGGCGGCGCGGACCGCTGCGGCAGCTTCGGCGTCATCGATAAACCAGGTGCCCAGACCGAGTTTCGGAATATTGACACCGTTGGAAAGCGAATAGGTCTCGGTCAAGATGCTCATGCGCGTGCTCCATTCTTCGGTAGCTGCTTGTAGTCGTCGTCGGTCACGGGTTCGAGCCATTCGTTGCTGAGATCCTGCCCCTGGGTGATGAACGCGACGTGGGAGAACCACGAATCGGCTTTGGCTCCATGCCAGTGCTTGGTGCCGCGGGGACCTGGATCACGGTGCCCGGCTCCAGACTGATGGGGGCCTGGCCGTCGGCTTGATACCAGCCGCTGCCGGCGGTGCACAGCAGGATCTGGTCGCCGCCTCCCGTGCCGTGGTGGATGTGCCAGTTGTTCCGGCAGCCGGGCTCGAACGTCACGTTGCTGACCGGGACGCCGCCCGTGGTTAGCGGGGCAAGGTAGCTCTGCCCGATGAAATATTGTGCGTAGGCATCATTCCTCTCTCCGAGCGGGAAGATCTGATCGAAGTCGTTCTCGTTCATGTCGCCTCTTTCGACTTGCCAACGGTGTACGGCTGTCAGGTACCTGATACTCCGTCGGTTTCCCGCCGCGCGGGAGTCCCGGTCGATAGGGGTACCGCGAGGGACTCCCTCGGGTCCGGGCCGCGGCCTACGGTGGGGGACGTGGACAACCGGGCAGAAGTGCGAGAATTCTTGACCTCGCGGCGCGCTCAGGTGACCCCCGAACAGGTCGGGCTGCCCGCCGGAGCCAACCGGCGCGTGGCGGGCCTGCGCCGCACCGAGGTCGCCACCCTTGCCGGGGTGAGCGTGGAGTACTACACCAAACTCGAGCGCGGCGCGATCAGCGGCGCCTCCCCCGAAATCCTCGATGCTCTTGCGAAAGCGCTGCTTCTCGACGACGCGGAACGCGCCCATCTATTCGACCTCGCACACGCGGCGAGCCCGGTCGCGCGGCCGCCGCGACGACGCAACCCGAAATGCTGGAAACCGCACACGAGTCTGCAATGGATCCTGGACGCGGTCACCGCCGGTCCTGCGTTCGTGCGCAACGGCCGCCTGGACATCCTGGCCACCAACACCCTGGCGCGAGCCTTCTACAAAGACGTCTTCGACATGCCAGGCCAGCCGCCGAACATTGCCCGGTTCACCTTCCTCGACGAGCGTGCCTACGACTTCTACCCCGACTGGGAGATGTTCGCGGACGTCACGGTCGCGATCTTGCGCACCGAGGCCGGCCGCGACCCGCACAACAAGGAGCTGCACGACCTCATCGGCGAATTATCCACTCGCAGTACCGACTTCCGCGCCCGCTGGGGCTCGCACAACGTCCGACACCACGGCACCGGATTCAAGACTTTCCACCACGATGTCGTCGGCGAGATGACGCTGGCCTACGAGGGCATGGAGATGGAATCCGAACCGGGCCTGTCGATTACGGTCTACGCCGCCGAACCCGGATCCCCATCCGCCGAGCGCATGCAGCTGCTCGCCTCGTGGGCGGCCAGCGAGTACGGCCGGCCGATCACGCAGCTACCGGAGCAGGAGACCTCCGGGTAGTGCGCGCACCCGCGCCTAACGTGAAGGCGCAGGCCGAGCCCACACCATCCTCATCGACAGAAGGACAGTCCATGCCCACGATCGCCATCATCGGTGCCGGCCCCGGGCTCGGCATCGCCACCGCCCGTCGCTTCGCACGCGAGGGGTTCTCCGTCGCTCTTGTCTCTCGCACCCAGGCCCACGTCGATGCGCTGGCCGACACGCTCGCCGCTGAGGGCACCACGGCCCGCGGCTACGCTGCCAACGCCCGAGATCCGCAGACGCTGCGCGTCGCTCTCGACGCCGCCGTGACCGACCTCGGACCGATCGAGGTCCTGCAGTACAGCCCGGTGCCCGCGGCAGAGTTCATGAAGCCCGTTCTGGAGACGACGGCAGCGGATCTGCTGGGTCCGATCGAACAGTCTGTGCACGGGCCGGTCGCCGCCGTCCAGCACGTTCTCCCCGACATGCGACAACGCGGGCGGGGCACGATTCTCTTTCCCAACGGCTCCAGCGCCGCGACTCCGAACGGGAATGTCGCCGGCACCTCGGTCGCCTTCGCCGGCGAATCCGCCTACGGGCAGATGCTTCACGATGCCCTCGAGGCGGAGGGCATCCGCGTCGCGCAACTCATCATCCCCGGAGCCATCGACGGCGGGGATCCGCTGTTCGCGTCTGACGCCCTCGCCGATCGCCTGTGGAATCTGCACGCCCATCCCCGGGCCCTTCCGCAGCACCGTCGGCGAAGACGCCTGAAACGGCGCAAGACGCACATGCCCGCGAAACGGCGCAAGACGCACATGCCCGCGGCCGTCGTTCCGCGTTCGCTCAAGATGAACGGAGGATGCCCTCCGGAATAGCTTCGTCACCCTTTGGGTTGAGCCCATCAGACTCAATTCGAGTAAGGAGACGAGATGAGCGAAGACTTGACCCGGCTACCGGTCCTTTTCCTCACTGACCAGGTGATTCTGCCGGGCATGGCGGTCCCGATCGAGCTGGACGACAAGGCCCAGGCCGCGATCGATGCCGCTCAGGCCGGCGACGGAGGAACCGACGGCCGGCTGCTGGTCGCACCCCGATTCGATGACCGTTACCCGACGCACGGCGTCATCGCGTCGATCGTGCAGACCGGCCGAACCCCGGGCGGCAGCGCGGCCGCGGTGCTCCGCGGGCAGCGCCGTGCGCACATCGGTTCCGGCACCACCGGACCCGGCGCCGCCCTGTGGGTCGAGGCCGAGGAGATCCCGGACGAGCCGGCCACCGACGCGGCCAAGGAGCTGGCCGCGCAGTACAAGCAGCTCGTGGTCGGGCTGCTGCAGAAGCGCGATGCCTGGCAGATGATCGACGCGGTCAACCGCATCACCGATCCGTCGACGCTGGCCGACACGTCCGGCTACGCCCCGTACCTGACCGACGAACAGAAGCGTCAGCTGCTGGAGACGCCGGGCGTCGTCGATCGGCTGACCCTGCTGGTCGAGTGGACCACGGAGTACCTGGCCGAGTCCGAGGTGAGCGAGAAGATCGCCACTGACGTCCGCGAGGGCATGGAGAAGACGCAGCGCGAATTCCTGCTGCGCCAACAGCTCGCGGCCATCCGCAAGGAACTGGGCGACGCCGAGCCTGACGGTTCCGACGACTACCGGACCCGTGTGGAGACGGCCGATCTGCCCGATGCAGTGCGCGAGGCCGCGCTGCGTGAGGTCGACCGTCTGGAGCGCAGCAGCGACCAGAGCCCCGAAACCGGTTGGATCCGAACCTGGTTGGACACGGTCCTGGATCTGCCTTGGAACGTCACAACCGAGGATTCGACCGACATCGCCGCGGCCCGGGCGATCCTGGACGCCGATCACCACGGCCTCGACGATGTGAAGGATCGCATCGTCGAATACCTGGCGGTCCGCGCCCGCCGCGCCTCGCGCGGCATGTCCGTGGTCGGCGGCCGCGGTTCCGGCGCCGTCATGGTGCTCGGCGGCCCTCCCGGCGTCGGCAAGACGTCGCTGGGCGAATCGGTGGCACGCGCGTTGGGCCGCAAATTCGTTCGCGTCGCCCTGGGCGGCGTGCGCGACGAGGCGGAGATCCGCGGACACCGGCGCACGTATGTCGGAGCCCTACCGGGTCGCATCGTCCGCGCGATCGGCGAGGCCGGGTCGATGAATCCCGTTGTCCTGCTGGACGAGATCGATAAGCTCGGCTCGGACTTCCGGGGCGACCCATCCGCCGCGCTGCTCGAGGTCCTCGATCCGGCGCAGAACCACACGTTCCGCGACCACTACCTGGACCTGGATCTGGACCTGTCCGACGTCGTGTTCCTGGCGACCGCCAACGTGATCGAGCAGATCCCGTCGGCGCTGCTGGACCGGATGGAGTTGGTGCAGATCGACGGCTACACCGAGGACGACAAGGTCGCGATCGCTCGTGACTACCTGCTGCCCCGGCAGCGCGAACGCGCGGCGATCGACGCCGGCGAGGTGACGGTCACGGACGAGGCGCTGCGCAAGATCGCGGCCGACTACACCCGCGAACCCGGTGTGCGGCAACTGGAACGGCTGCTGGCGAAGGCGCTGCGCAAGGCGGCGACGAAGCTGGCCGGCGATGCCGCTGGAGGCGAATCCGGGCCGCTGACAGTCGGCCTGGACGAGCTGACCGACTACCTCGGCCGGCCGCGGTTCACTCCCGACTCGGCGGAGCGCACAGCGGTGCCGGGCGTCGCGACCGGACTGGCCGTGACCGGCATGGGCGGCGACACGCTGTACGTCGAAGTCGGTGCGGCAGAAGGTGATCCCGGCTTGACGCTGACCGGCCAGCTCGGCGATGTCATGAAGGAGTCGGCACAGATCGCGCTATCGTATGTGCGTTCGCACGCCGACGAATTGGGCATCGACAAGACGCTGCTGGACCGCAGCTTCCACGTCCACTTCCCGGCCGGCGCAACCCCGAAGGACGGGCCGTCGGCGGGCATCACCATGGTCACCGCGATGGTGTCGCTGTTGACGGGACGTCGCGTCCGGTCGGACGTCGCCATGACCGGCGAGGTGACGCTGAACGGGCGGGTGCTGCCGATCGGCGGGCTGAAGCAGAAGCTGCTCGCCGCGCAGCGTGCCGATATGAAGCTGGTGTTCATTCCGCAGCGCAACGAGCCCGATCTGGACGATGTGCCGACAGAAGTGCTGTCCGCGTTGGATGTTCGTCCAATGATTGACGTCGCCGAGATCGTGCAGCTCGCCCTGGAGCCCGCCGAGCAGGCGGCCCCGGCGGCATCCGCGGCCTGACCCGCAGCCGGGATCCGCGCCACCTTCGTGCAACCCACGGAGGTGGCGCGGACTTTTTCGTGCGGACCTCTTTCGTGCGAGTGTCCGATGACCGGGAGCGGCCTCTTGTTCGCGCGCGCGATACATCGCACGATCGATATACGTCAATCGATCGGAGAGTATCCATGTCAGAAGCACCGCGATTCGCCGGAAAGGTCGCCTTCATCACGGGTGCCGCGCGCGGCCAAGGACGCAGCGAGGCAGTCCGATTCGCCTCCGATGGCGCCGACATCATCACCCTCGACATCTGCGAGGATTTCGCGACGACCCCCTACGCCGGGGCCACCGAGGCCGACCTGGCCGAGACCGTGCGACTGGTCGAGGCGACCGGGCGGAAGATCATCGCCACCAAGACCGACGTCCGCGACTTCGCGGCCCTCGACGCTGCCCTGGCAGACGGCATCGCCGCCTTGGGCCGCCTGGATTTCGTCGTCGCGAACGCCGGGATCTGCTCGTCCGGGTTGTCCTGGGAGATCTCGCCCGAAGCGTGGCAGGACATCCTCGACGTCAACTTGACGGGCGTGTGGAACACCGCCCGCGCCGCGGTCCCGCACCTGCTCAAGCAGGACGAGGGCGGCTCGATCGTCTTCACCAGCTCGCAGTCGGGGCTCAAGGGCACACCATTCGTCGGCGCGTATTCGGCGAGCAAGGCCGGCGTCACCGGACTGACCCGCGTGATGGCAAACGAGTTGGGGCAGCACAAGATCCGCGTCAACAGCGTGCATCCGGCCGGCGTCGAGACCGGCATGGACATGACCTCCATGGGCCCGCTGCTCCAGGAGTACGCGACCACCCTGTCGCCGATCTACATGAACAGCCTGCCGTACGAGATAATGGAGCCCGAAGCCATCGCCAACATCGTGACCTGGCTGTGCTCCGACGAGGCCAAGTACATGACCGGCGCTCAGATTCCCGTCGACATGGGCAACCTGAACCGCTGAGGCAGGTCAGCCGAGTTCTTGCAGCAGGTGCTGGCTCAGGTCGCCGACGTAGTCGGTGGTCATATACCGGGATGCGAAGCGCCACAACCCATCCACACGCTCGAAGGTGTCGCGATAGGTACCGGTGATGATCGGCTGCAGAGGAAGCTCCGGCGTCGACTGCAGGACGGTGTAGTAGGTGCGGCAACTGCCGGTGCCCGCGTCCTCGTCGACGTCGATGATGAGGTTGGTCATCAGATGCTTGGTGTGCGGCGTCCCGTTGTCCGGATAACGCCGCGTCCATTGCTCGTACATGCCTTGAATCTCGTCGGCGCCGGTCATCGACGTGCCCATATCGGTCGACATGGTGGCGTGCGCGAAGAGCTGGCCGACACCCACGAAGTCGCCCGAGTCGATGCGTTCGGCGTACACCCCGATGAGGTTGTTGATCGCCGCGAATCCGTTGCTCATGGTCACATCTCCTGCGGTTCGTAGATGGCAGTGATCGCGGCGATCCGATCGTCGGCGATCACAAAATGCTAGGTCGGCGTCGCGGTAGCCGGCGCACGGTTCCCTCTCAGTGAGACGTGCCCGCCCGCAGCGACACGAACGGGTCGCGACCCCGGACGGACGCGGTGATCCGGTCGGCCGCGGCCCGGAGCTCGGCGCCCAGAAACATCGGGTCGTGATGGACGGTGGCCCGATCGGCGTACATTGTGATCACCGCGCTCTGCCGCCCGTCGGCGTCGAAGGAGGGCGTCGCGATCAGGTAGATCTCGTCGTCGGACGACAGCTCCTGCGGTTCGCCTGTGAAATACAGCCGGTCGCCGAGTCCGGCGGCCATCTCGCCGAGCAAGCGGCGCACATCCATCGGCAGCCGGTGGGCGGTCGCGCCGGCCAAGATGGTGTGCAGCCGCATCTGGTCCGCGCGCATGCCCTCGATGACGAATCCACGCGCGCGGGCACCGCGAGCCAGCTCCCACAGCCGATCGCGGTCGAGATCGGTCGGCAGCACGGAATCGCCGGCGAGCCAGCGCTCCAGATCGCTGTCCGATTGCCAGAACAGATAGAGGATGCCGACCGGCGGCGCGAAGGGGAATGTCTGGCCGACCCGGGCCGGCGCCTCCTGCCCCGGCGGCGCCACCGACTCCAGCACCACGATCTTGTCGCCGACCACCGCCGACGCATTGCAGATCGTCCCGAATCGATCCGACAGTGCCACCAGCTCATCGCGGACCACCGGACCCGCCTGATGACCGCGCTGGGCGGCGAGTCCCACATCGATCACCGCCGGCCCCAGCACGTACGTCTTCGTGGCCTCGTCGCGCGCCACATATCCGGCCGCACACAGCTCCGTGACGATGCCGAGACAGGTCGGCTTGCTGATCTCACAACCCCGCGACAATTCGGCGAGCGTGAAGCGTTCGTCGGGCGTCGATGACAGGAAGTCGAGGATTCTGACGACCCGGGCGGTCGGCGGCGAAGTCCGGCCGAGAGCAGCCTGATCCGAGTCATTGACGGTCACTTCGATCCTCTCAGCCCAGCCGGCTGTTCCATATTTCGAACGATGATAGGGCGTTCCGCTGACCGGGACCACGGCATTGCCCCTGGTCGTCTCCTGGTCTTACGTTCAGATTCCATTACCCGATCATCATATTCGATATTTGGAACGCTCAATCGGCACCCTGCAGAAGCCCAGCGAACGCTGGAAATCACCACTCCGAGAGGAATCAATCGTGTTCACCGACCAATTCGCCGCGAGCATCGCCGAGGCGGAGAAGCTGATCGCCACCGCGCCGCATATCGAGACACCCCAGGACCTGGGCGAGGGCTACCAGTACCTGGCCGCATGCATCGAGGCCGTGCTGCACAGCAACTGGGCCGGTGAACTGGCGCAGCCGATGTTCATCTCCGGCACCGGGCCGTTCACCAAGCAGGGCCTCGACAATCCCGACACCTTCTACTTCGGTGCCACGATCTCCGACGACGCCGAGTACGTGGTCACCGGAAAGCGCGGCGGCACTGTCGATCTCAGCTTCCAGATCCTGGCCGGCGACTACACCGACACCAATGTTCCGGCCAGCGTGATGGCCTTCGACGATCGCGAACTGAACATCGACGCGGACGGGAGCTTCGTCCTGCGCCTGGGTCCCGAGGGCGCCGACGACGACCCCAACCATCTGAAATTGCCCACGGGCTCAACGCAACTCCTGGTCCGCGAGGTGTACAGCGACTGGAACGTCGACCGCGGCACCATCACGATCGAGCGCACCGCCACGGCCGGCCAGCCGATCCCCGAGCTCACCGCCGAGAAGGTCGAGCACCACTACAACAAGGCCGGCCGCGATCTCGTCACCCGCGTCAAGACCTGGCTGGCGTTCCCAAAATGGTTCTATCTGGATCTGCCGGTGAACACGCTGACCGAGCCGCGGCTCACCCCCGGCGGCCTCGCGACCCAGTACTCGTCGGTCGGGCACTACGACCTCGCCGACGACGAGGCGATGATCATCACCATCCCGAACTCCGAGGCGCCGTACCAGGGCTTCCAGCTCGGCAGCATGTGGTACATCTCGCTCGACTACATCAACCACCAGACGTCGCTCAATTCGGCTCAGTCGCAAGTGGATCCGGACGGCAAGATCCGGCTCGTGGTCAGCAAGGGCAACCCCGGCATCACCAACTGGATCGAGACCACCGGGCACGCGAAGGGCATTCTGCAGTTCCGGTGGCAGCGGCTGGACCGCGAGCTGACCAAAGCCGACGGGCCGACATCGGAGATCGTCAAGCTCGGCGAGGTGGCCAGCCACCTGCCGTATTTCAGCGACAACGCCATCAGCGCCGAGGATTTCGCCGCGCGCATCGCCGACCGCAAGGCCGCCGTGACCAACCGGATGCAGGGGTGACCGCGATGACGTCGAGCCTCACCCGCGGCGCTCTACTCGCCGACAAGGTCGTGATCGTCTCGGGCGTCGGCGGTGGCCTCGGCCGCTCCGTCGCCGTGCGCGCCGCGCAGGCCGGCGCCGACCTGGTGCTGGTCGCGCGCACCGAGTCGACGCTGCATGACGTCGCCAAGGAGGTGGTGGATCAGGGGCGCCGCGCGGTCGTGGTCCCCGCCGATCTCACCGACGAGGCTTCAGCGAAGAACGTTGTCGACCAAGCACTCTCGTCCTACGGGCGGATCGACACCCTGGTGAACAACGCTTACCTGACGCCGTCCATGACGGACTTCGCCGGCACCGATCACCAGCACATCCGCGACGCGTTCGAGCTGTCGGTGATCGGATCGCTGCGGATGAGTCAGCTGTGCACGCCGGCGCTGGCCGAGTCCCAGGGTTCGATCGTGATGATCAACTCGATGGTGTTGCGGCATTCCGAGCCCATATATGGGAGCTACAAGCTGGCCAAGAGCGCGCTGATGTCGATGTCCCAGTCGCTGGCCAGCGAGATCGGACCGCTCGGAGTTCGAGTGAATTCCATTGCTCCGGGCTATATCTGGGCGGACACGCTGAAGGAGTACTTCACCGGGCTGTCCGAGCAGACCGGTGCCAGCGTCGACGATATCTACGCGGCGACCGCCGCCAATACCGACCTGCGACGGCTGCCCGAACCCGATCAGATCGCCGACACCGTGACCTTCCTGGCGTCCGACATGGCCATCGCGGTCACCGGCCAGTGCCTCGACGTCAACTGCGGCGAATACCACCACTGACTTCCGGAGGAATCGATGAACACCCTGTACACCGTCGACGACCTGCATCAGCAGGCGACCGAGCGCACCGGCCTCACGGATTTCGGCGCGGACGACTACCTGGAAGGCCTGGATATCCTGCTGGACAGCTACCGGCGCGAAGCCGGGCTGACGCCGCTCGGCGTCGCTGCCACGCGCGAGATCCTGATCGGCGCGCTGATCGCGCGCGCCAAGAGCGAAGCGGCACTGGAATCCTTTCCGGCACATCGGGACATCCCCATCGAGCGGCCGATCTTCGTCACCGGACTACCGCGCACCGGCACCACCGCACTGCATCGCCTGCTGAGCGTGGATCCCGCGGCACAGGGACTGGAGATGTGGCTCGCCGAGCGCCCGCAGCCGCGGCCGGCCGATCGCGAATCCTGGCCGTCAAATCCCGACTTCCAAGAGATCAACGCGATGTACGCGGCACAACACATCGAGAACCCGGACATGATGGGCATGCACTACATGGATGCCTACACGGTCGAAGAATGCTGGCGCGTCCTGCAGCAGTCGATGCGCTCGATCGCGCACGAATGTCTGGCCTACATCCCCACGTATTCGGAGTGGCTCAGTAAGCAGGACTGGACGATCCCGTATCTGCGGCACCGGCAGAACCTGCAGCTGATCGGCTCCAATGACATCGAAAAACGTTGGGTGCTCAAGAATCCCAGCCACATGTTCGCGCTCGACGAGATCATGCAGGTCTATCCCGACGCCCTGATCATCGCCACGCACCGGGATCCGCAGACCGTGATCGCCTCGATGAGCAGCGTCAACCAGCAGGCGACCATCGGCTGGTCGGATACCTTTACGGCAGAGAAGGTCGGCGCCACGCAGCTGGAGCTGTGGGCCCGCGGACTGGAGAAGTTCACCTCGGCGCGGGGCTCCTACAACCCTGACCAGTTCCTCGACGTCGACTACCGCGAGCTGGTCGCCGACCCGCTCGCGGTCGTCGCGAATGTCTACGCGCACTTCGGCATTCCACTGGAGGACGAGGCCCGCGCGGTCATGGCCGCCGAGATCGCCGACAGCCGGTCGGGCGACCGCAAGCCGGTGCATTCCTACAACCTCGCCGAGATCGGGCTCACCGATCAGCAGGTGACCGAGCGCTTCGCCGGGATCGGCGTCGGCTGATCGGACTGGGCTGATCGGACTGGCTGATCGGACTCGGGGGCCGCGCCACCGGCGCATAATCGGGTCCATGGCGTACGACGAGGACCTGGCCGATCGCATCCGCGAGTGCCTCAGCGGTCAGCGGGGGATCACCGAGAAGAAGATGTTCGGCGGACTGGCGTTTCTCGTCAACGGCAACATGGCGATCGCGGCGAGCGGCCGGGGCGGGCTGATGGTGCGGGTCGATCCCGATGCCGGCGAAAAGCTGTTGTCGCGCAAGGGTGTCGAGCCGATGGTGATGCGCGGGCGCGAACTGGCCGGCTGGTTACGGGTGGAGGACGGGGTGATTCGCACGCGCCGCCAGCTCGCCGAATGGGTCGGCCGCGGCGCGGACTACAGCCGATCCCTGCCGCCGAAGCAGCCTGCTGCGAAGCGGAAGTAGAAATAGTGCCGTGCGACTGACCGAATTGCCCGTCACCCCGCAGGCCGCCGCCACCGAGTCGGCCCTCGCCGTGGTCCATTACTTCGACCGCCTCGACCAGTCGACGGCGTCCGAGGCCGAGCTGATCGACGCCGCCCGCGACCTCGCCGCGTGCGAGGTCGCGGTCGACTGGCACGACGGCGAACCATCGGTGCGGGTCCAGCGCGACGGGTCGCCGCATGCTCTCGACTCCGTGCTGACCGATCGGCTCACCTGGGCTCTCCAGCGCCAATCGGATCGCGCGCGGGGGGACCGGCACGGACATATCGACGATCCGGCGCTGGCCGAGATCGTGCTGTCCGACAAAGAAAGTCCGCAGGCCCGCACCCGTGCGCTGCGGCTGCTGGGCCTCGACACCGAACGGCCGCTGCAGGTCCTCGCCATCTCCACCCGCCCGGGTTCGTCGTCGGCACGCGTCGTCGTCGACGCCCTGGGCGGCGCGGCGCATCGCCGGGTCCGGATCGGGCAGCTGACGGCGCTGCTCTATCACCCGGCCGACGGGGTCCGTCAGCTCGCCGAACGCATGGAGTCGGCTATCGCGCAGGCATTCCCGGCACCCATCGCGCCGAACGCCGATCCCGGACCCTGGGTCGGTATCGGTGAGCGCGGCGATCCGCTCGATGCGCCGGCCTCCTGGCAGCAGGCGGTGCGGTGCCTGCAGTTCACCTCGTCCACCGCGCAGGGCCGACGCGTCATCGCCTACGACCGGCTGCACATGTTCGAGCTGTTGTCGGAGATCCCTGTCGAGACCATCCGCCGCAACCCGGACGTCCTGCGGATCGAGGAGCTCGCCGCGACCCCGTCCGGCGCCCAGGCCGTGGCCACCACCGAGGCCTTCTTCGTATTCGGTTCGCTCCGTCGCACCGCCACCGAGCTGCACGTGCACCACAGCACCGTGGCCGCGCGCCTCGCCGCGATCTCCGAGCACATGGACTGGGATCTGGACGATCCGATCGACCGATTCATGGCGATGCTGGCCCTCATGGTGCGGCGGATGGCGCTGAGTTCCGCGGGCACCGTGTGACTGCACCATCTGTCCGAGTGACTGCTCCGACTCCTGTCGGCTGATGTGATCCAGATAACCGACGACTGTCGGCAGACGTACGTGACCGGGCTCATCGAAAATTGGATCAGTCCCGCACAGCCCGCGGGAAATCCTGATCTGAACTCGAGGAGTACACCTATGGCCATCATCGATCCGTCCAAGACCTGGAAGCTGCTGGAAGAGCGCCTGGCGACCACCACCAACCCACGGCACAAGCAGATTCTGGAGATCGTGCTGGAGCACGCGCAGGCGGAGGCCAAGCCGGACCTGGACGGCCTGATGGCGACGCTGGCGCCGAACCCGGACTACCACTTCTGGAACGACGGCCACGATGTCGGCCCGAAGACCACCGAGGGCGTGCGTGCGTACTACACGGCATTCGTCGAGTCGAAGTCCAACATCCTCGAGTTCGATCTCGACCGCCTCCTCGTCGATGACGAAGGCCTGATGATGGAGGGCTACCTGCGGCAGATCTATCCCGGCGCCTACGCGGCCCAGCTCGGTTTCCCGATCGACGATCCGGACGCCGCCTACTTCATCGAGTTCCGCCAGCTGATCGTCTGGCCGGTCGACGCCGACGGCAAGATCATCGGCGAGGACTCGTACCACTCGGGACCGTCGCGCATCGAGAAGCTCACCCAGGAGCAGCTCCCGCAGGAATACATCGACATGATGGCGGGCGCGAGCTGACGCAACCCGAATCGGCCAAGTACGGCGTCGAGCGCGCGCATAATTTGACCATGCTGCACTTTCGGAAACGACGCCCTGCGGGCTCCGCAGACGCCGTCGACCCCGCCGGCACCTGGAGGGCGATCGAGGCCCGGCTCGCCACCACCACCGACCCCCGGCACCGCCAGATCATGGAGATCGTGATCGAGAACGTCAAACAGGCGGCGGCCCCGAGTCTGGGGGGAGTGATGGCGACGCTGGGCCCCGATCCGGCCTACCACTTCTGGAACGACGGCGACGATATCGGTCCGAAGGCACGAGACGGCGTCCGTGCGTACTACGAAGGCCTGTTCCAGTCGTACGCCTACGTCATGGAATTCGTCATCGATCGGATGTTCGTCGACAACGGCGGCATGGTGACCGAGGGATTCCTGCGCCAGATCTATCCCGGCAAGTCCGCCTTCCAGATGGGGCTCATCGCCGATGACCCCGGAAGCGACTACCTGATCGAGTTCCGCCAGATGATCGTCTGGGTCGTCGACACCGCCGGCAAGATCCAGAACGTGGACTCCTACAACTCCGGCCCGTCCCGGGTCAAGAAGCTCACCCGAGAACAACTACCGCAAGCCTATGTGGAGATGATGAATGAAACCCGGTGATACCCCGGACAATTCGCAGCGCCGCACCGACATCGCATCCCTGTTCCTCGATCGCCTCGGCGATCAGAAACTCGGCCTGCGTACTCGCGATGCGCAATGGACCTGGGACGAGGTCGTCCGTGAGGCCGCCCGCCGCGGCGCCCTCGGCAAGACGCTGCTGACCGACGGACCCAAACATATCGGCGTGCTGCTGGACAACGTCCCCGAGTTCGCGTTCTGGCTCGGTGGCGCCGCGCTGACCGGCGCCACCATCGTCGGGATCAACCCGACGCGCGACGACGTGACGATGGCGGAGGAGATCGCGCACACCGACTGCCAGATCATCGTCACCGACACCGCGGGTGCCGAGCGGGTGCGCGCGCTGGACACCCCGGCCAACGTCCTGAACGTCGATGATCCGGCCTATCTGCAGTCGCTGCCGGAGGATGTCGATCCGCGCGAATTGGATGCGGGCAGTGGCGATCTCGGAGGATCGCTGTATCTGCTGCTGTTCACCTCGGGCACCACGGGACGCTCCAAGGCCGTCATCTGCACGCAGCGTCGGCTGGCGATGGTCGCGTATGCGGCGATCGACAAGTTCGGCCATGTACCCGACGACGTCGACTACTGCTGCATGCCGATGTTCCACGGCAACGCGTTGATGGCGCTGTGGTTCCCGGCTTTGGCCAACGGCGCCACCATCTGCCAGACGCCGAAGTTCTCGGCGTCCGGATTCCTCAGTGACATCCGGTTTTTCGACGCCACCTTCTTCACCTACGTCGGCAAGGCGATCGCGCACATCCTGGCCACCCCGCAGGCGGCCGACGACGCCGACAACACACTGGCCCGCGGCTTCGGCACCGAGGCCTCGCCGGAGGACCAGGCACGCTTCGCCGAACGGTTCGGCGCGGTGCTGTCCGAGGGCTACGGCTCCAGCGAAGGCGGCGTGATGGCCGAGAAGGTGGACGACGCGCCAGAGGGCGCGCTCGGCCGGCCACTTCCGGGCGTCGCGATCGTCGATCCCGAGACGAAGGAAGACCGCGCGGTCGCCCGGCTCGACGCGAACGGTCTGGTGCTCAACGCCGAGGAAGCCATCGGCGAGATGGTCGACAAGTACGCGTCGGCCAAGTTCGAGGGCTACTACAAGAACGAGGCCGCGGACGCCGAGCGACTGCGCGGCGGCTGGTACTGGTCGGGCGACCTCGGTTACATCGACGAGGCCGGCTTCCTGTATTTCGCCGGGCGCCGCGGAGATTGGGTCCGGGTCGACAGCGAGAACACCTCGACGCTGGTCACCGAGCGGGTCTTGCGTCGGCATCCGAAGGTGCTGGCGGCCGCCGCCTACGGCGAGCCCGACCCGCGGTCGGGCGACATGCTGATGGCCGCCATCGAGGTGGCCGATCCGGCCGGTTTCGATGCGGCCGAGTTCGCCGAATTCGTCAACGCCCAGGCCGATCTCGGTCGCAAGGGGGCGCCTCGGCTGGTCCGCGTGTCGGCCGCGCTGCCGATGACCGGCTCCAACAAGGTGATCAAAACCCAACTGCGGGACGAGGGTTGGGACACCCACGAGCGGATCCTGCAGTGGGTCGGGCGCGCGCCGGTCACCTACCGCGAATTCGATGCGCAGGCACGTGCCGAGCTGGTCGGCGAGTTCGACACGCACAACCGGTCGCGGCTGCTCCGTCAGACGACCTGACGCATCACATCGGTGGGAGCCGGGCCTCGTGCCCGCAACACGTCGAATGGATCAGACGACGATGTTGACCATGCGGCCCGGCACCACGATGACCTTCTTCGGCTCGCCGCCGCCGAGCAGCGGAACGATCTTCTCGTCCGCCAGCGCCGCCGACCGGATGGTGTCCTGATCGGCGTCGGCGGCCACGGTGATACGACTGCGCACCTTGCCGTTGACCTGCACCGGGTATTCGACCGAATCCTCCACCAGCAGCGCCGGATCGGCCACCGGGAACGGCCCGGCGACCAGTGATTCGCTGTGGCCCAACCGTTCCCACAGTTCCTCGGTGATATGCGGGGCGACCGGGGCGAGCATCAGCACCAGCGGCTCGACCAGCGCCCGCGGCGCGCCATCGCCGAATTGCCCACCGCCGTACTCCTTGGTGAGGTGATTGGTGTATTCGATGAGTTTGGCGATCGCCGTGTTGTCGCGCATGTTGACGTAGTCGTCGCGCACACCGTCGATCGTCTTGTGCAGCAGTCGGTTCGACGCTTCGTCCGGAGCGGCGTCGGTGACGCGCGCCGTGCCGGTCTCCTCGTCGACGACGGCGCGCCAGACGCGCTGCAGGAAGCGCTGCGCACCGACCACGTCCTTGGTGGCCCACGGCCGCGACTGGTCCAACGGGCCCATCGACATCTCGTAGACGCGCAGCGTGTCGGCACCGTACTCACGGGCGATATCGTCCGGGGCGACAGCGTTTTTCAGCGACTTGCCCATCTTGCCGTACTCGCGATTGACCTCGGCACCCTCGTAGAAGAAGGCGCCGTCCCGCTCCTCGACCTCTTCGGCCGGCACGTAGATGCCGCGGGCATCGGTGAACGCGTAGGCCTGGATCATGCCCTGGTTGAACAGCCTTCGGTAGGGCTCGGAGCTGCTGACGTGGCCCAGGTCGAAGAGCACCTTGTGCCAGAAGCGCGCGTACAGCAGGTGCAGAACGGCATGTTCGACGCCGCCGACATACAGATCGACACCGCCGGGATCGTTCGGGCCATGACCGTCCACGCCGGGCCGGGGACCGGTCCAGTACTGCTCGTTCTCCTTGGCGCAGAACGCCTCCGAGTTCGTCGGGTCGATGTAGCGCAGCTGGTACCAGGAGCTGCCGGCCCACTGCGGCATCACGTTCGCGTCGCGGCGGTAGTGCTGCAGCCCGTCGCCCAGATCGAGTTCCAGGTTCAGCCAGTCCGTCGCCTTGGCGAGCGGGGGAGAGGGCTGACTGTCGGCGTCGTCGGGATCGAACGACACCGGCGCGTAGTCCTCGACCTCCGGCAGGGTGACCGGCAGATCGGACTCGGGCAGCGGATGCGGCTGGCCGTTGTCGTCGAAGACGATCGGGAACGGCTCACCCCAGTATCGTTGCCGCGCAAAGAGCCAGTCGCGCAGCTTGTACTGTATCTGCCCGACGCCGGCGCCCTCGGATTCCAGCCGCTCGATGATCGTGGCCTTCGCCTCGTCGACTGACAGGCCGTTCAGATAGTCGGAGTTGATGATCGGTCCGGGCCCGGAGTACGCCTCCTCGGCGATGCCCTGCTCGCTGCCCACGACCTCGATGAGCGGCAGACCGAAGGTCTTCGCGAACTCGTAGTCGCGACCGTCGTGCGCCGGCACCGCCATGATGGCGCCGGTGCCGTAGCCGATCAACACATAGTCGGCGATGAAGACAGGGATCTGCCGGCCGTCGACCGGATTGGTGGCGAAGCTGCCGGTGAAGACGCCGGTCTTCTCCTTGTTCTCCTGCCGTTCCAGGTCGGATTTGGCGGCAATCGCCTTGCGGTAGGCGGCAATTGCGGACGCCGGATCGGCCGCGCCGCCGGTCCAGCGCTCGTCGGTGCCCTCGGGCCAGGACGTCGCGGTGAGCTCGTCCACCTTCGGATGCTCCGGCGCCAGCACCATGTAGGTGGCACCGAACAGGGTGTCCGGACGGGTGGTGAAGACGTCGACCGGGCCGGCCGATGTCGCGAAACTGACTCGCGCACCGCGGGATCGGCCTATCCAGTTGCGCTGCATCGCCTTGATCTTGTCCGGCCAGTCGAGCAGATCGAGGTCGTCGGCCAGCCGGTCCGCGTAGGCGGTGATCCGCATCATCCACTGCTGCAGGTGCTTCCGGAAGACCGGGTAGTTGCCACGATCGGAGCGGCCGTCGGCGGTGACCTCCTCGTTGGCCAGCACCGTGCCCAGGCCCGGACACCAGTTGACCATCGAATCCGATTGGTACACCAGGCGATAACCATCGATGACGGTATTCTTCTCCGCCTGGCTCAGCGCGGCCCACTCCCGGCCGTCGTCGAGAGTCCGAGCGCCGGAATCGAATTCGGCGACCAGCTCATCGATTCGCCGGGCCTTGTCCAGGTCGACGTCGTACCAGGCGTTGTAGATCTGCAGGAAGATCCACTGGGTCCAGTGGTAGAACTCCACGTCGGTGGTCGCGACCCGACGGCGCTCGTCGTGGCCGAGGCCCAACTGCCGGATCTGACCCAGGTACCGCTCGATATTCATCTCGGTGGTCGTCCGCGGGTGCGTGCCGGTCTGCACGGCATACTGCTCCGCGGGCAGACCGAACGAGTCGAAGCCCATTGTGTGCAGCACGTTGACGCCGAGCATCCGGTGGTAGCGGGCGTAGACGTCGGTGGCGATGAAGCCGAGCGGGTGGCCGACGTGCAGGCCCGAGCCCGACGGGTACGGGAACATGTCGAGCACGAAGAGTTTGTCGTCGGGCAGGTCGGCCGATGCGCCGTCGACCGCGAGGGCGCCGACGGGGTTCGGCGCCTCGAACGACTTGCGCAGCTGCCACTGCTCCTGCCAGTGCTGCTCGATCTGGCCGGCGAGGTCGGCGGTGTAGCGGTGCGCGTTGGTGGGCTCGGTCACCCGACCAGCGTAAAGGCGGCCGTTTCCTTGGGAAATATGGGTCCGCAGTAAAGTCAGCGGGGTGAATGTCCTCGCCGTTGCCCTCGCCGTCGTCGCACTGATCCTGTGCGTGGCGTTCGTGGCCGTCGGTGTCGCGGGTGTCACCCGCCGGCTCACGCCCGATTCGTGGGCGGGTATCCGCACGTCAGCGACCCTGCACAGCGATGCCGCCTGGACCAGGGCGCACCAAGTCGCCGGTCCGGGGCTGATCTGCGCGGGCCTGGTCGCCCTCCTCGGCACGATCGTCGGGCTCGCCGCCTCCGGCGGGCTGGCAGTGGTCGCGGTGATCGTCGCCCTGCTCGTGGCCGTTCCCCTCGCGGGGTGGGTCAGCGGCGTCGGGATCCGCGCGGCCCAGGCGGTGGTGACGGCCGATCTGGTCGCCGCGGCCGGCGCTGCTGTGGATAACCCCGATGTCGACCATGCCGACGACGGCTGCGAGACCGGCAGCGCCTGTGCCTCCTGCTCGTTGGCCGGCGCCTGCAAACTGCCCTCCTAAATGCTGGGCGCGATCCGCCGGCTGTCGGCTCGGCTCAATATCGATGCCCTGATCTTCGGCATCATCTGCGCTGTTCTCGTCGCGATCGTGCTCCCCGCGAAGGGCGACTTCGTCCCGGTCCTCGACTGGATCGTCAAGATCGCGATCGCCCTGCTCTTTTTTCTGTACGGCGGCCGGATGCATCCCCGCGAGGCGCTCGACGGCCTCAAGCACTGGCGACTGCATCTGACGATCCTGGCGTTCACCTTCGTCGTGTTCCCGCTGATCGGTCTGGCCCTGTGGCCGATCGCGCCGCACATCATCGGCGACGACCTGTACACCGGCGTGCTCTACATGTGCCTGATTCCGTCGACCGTGCAGTCGTCGATCGCGTTCACGTCGATCGCGCATGGCAATGTCGCGGGCGCCATCGTCAGCGCGTCGGCGTCGAATCTGCTCGGAGTGTTCCTGACCCCGCTGCTGGCCATCGCCCTGATCAGCAGCGCCGGCCACGTGCAGATCACCGGCTCGGCGATGCTCGACATCGCGTTGCAGCTGCTGGTGCCGTTCGTCCTCGGTCAGCTGCTGCGCGGGGCACGGCTGCGACCCGGCGGTTCCACCTACGCGGAGTTCCTCGAACGCAACGCCAAGCCGTCGAAGCTGGTCGATCGCGGCTCGATCATTCTGGTCGTCTATTCCGCGTTCAGCGCCGGCATGCGCGAGCACATCTGGTCGCAGGTGAAATGGTGGCAGATCATCGTGCTCGCCGTCGGCGCCATCGCCTTGGTCATGTTCATGCTGTGGCTGACGATCCGCTCCGCGCGACTCCTCGGGTTCGACCGCGGCGACTCCATCGCGATCCAGTTCTGCGGCACCAAGAAGAGCCTGGCGACCGGGCTGCCGATGGCCACGGTCATGTTCGCGGGGCAGCCGGTCGGCCTGATCGTGTTGCCACTCATGATCTTCCATCAGGTGCAGCTGATGATCTGTGCGGCGCTCGCATCGAAATACGACCGCGAATACCGAGCCGAACACCCGAATGCGCATAACGAGGAATTGACATGATCCATTCATTCGATGACCCCGCAGTCCGCGAATTCCTCGCCGACGGCACTCGAACCGGACATCTGGCACGGCGGCGGACGGTCGGCCGCTGGCAGCACCGATCTGGTTCGTCCTGGACGGCGATCGGATCGCATTCAATACCGCATCGTCGAATGCCAAGGCGGCCGCAATTCGGCGTGATCCGCGGGTGGCCCTGTGCGTCGATCTGCCCGAGCCGCCCTATGCGTTCGTGCAGGTGCAAGGGATCGCGGAGTTGGGCGCTGACCTCGACGAATGCCGGCGCGTCGCGACCGCGTGCGGGTCGCGCTACATGGGTGCCGACCGTGCCGAGGAATTCGGTGCCCGAAACGGTGTGCCGGGCGAATTGGTCGTCTGGATAACGCCGACCAAAGTTGTGGCGCAATTGGGTTCAGTTACCTAGTTCCGTCACCTAACGATAATTGAATAGCGCATAACGTCCGCCGGCCATTCTTCGCGGCATACGATCTTCCCATGATGGGGGAGAAATTCAGTTGGTTCCGAGCCGCGCGGCGCACGGTCTTGTTGTCGGTCATGTTGTTGATTCCGCTGGCATTCACGGCACCCGCCGAGGCTGCGCCGCAAGGTTACGCGGCGCCCCCGGGCTGCGCCTGGCAGTTGATGTCGAACAATCACGACCTCAACGTGGCATTCCCCGATGCCAATGCCACCTACTGGATCCTGCCCTACATGCTCGGCGCCAACGACTCCATCAGTCTGACCGGCACCTATCCCACGGCGCGATATTTCTCGCTGAACACCTACGGCACGGACTTCAACACCGTTGATACGTTGCGCGACAACCAGATCAACCCGGATTCCGGCGGCAACCCCTACGCGGCGGTCGGCGCGTCGGCGGCACTAGGGACGGGCCGCTGGCATGCCACCGTCGTCAATCGGGCGGCCGATCACCAGCGCAACGAGATCCGCGGATTGCCGACTGCCGGCGCGCAGCAGATCCCCATGGGGTTCCTCATCATTCGGGTGTATGTGCCGAACGATCCGGCGTCGAACAACGGTGGCGTGGCGTTGCCGGATGTGACCATGCATCTGGCCGGCTCGTCGATTCACTTGCCGCCGTGCGCGACTCCGTTCAATCCCGCGACCTACTCCGGTCCGATCGCGACCGCGATGAAGGCGGTGTTCGACCAGGCCATCGAAAAGGCCGCGGGCGGATCCTTCCCGCCGAATTCGCCGGACGTCACGTTCGTCAATCCGGCGAGCACCGCGGGCCTGTTCCCCAACGGGGACAACAAGTACATCGGATCACGGCTCACCTATCAGCCCGGACGGGTTGCGGTGATCCGTGCGAAGGCGCCCAGCTTCCCGAACACCCGGGCCGGTGCCTCGCCGGCGCAGTCCGGTGTTCAGCTGCGCTACTGGTCGATGTGCCAGAACGACAAAGTGACGCCGTACCCGGTGGTGGCGTGTGCGGCGGACTTCCAGACCCGCCTCGACTCGCAGGGCTACTACACCTACGTGGTCGCGGCGCCGCAGGACATGGCGGAGACCAATGATCCTGCGCTGACACTGATTCCGTGGGGCTCGACCTCGGTGCCGGTCAAGGTGGTCTTCCTGCGCTACATGCTGCCGTCGTCGGCGTTCTATCCGATGACCGTCCAGGCCTCGCAGGCGCAGCACTCGGATCCCGCGACGACCATGGGCCCGTACTATCCGCGCGCGACCTACTGCGACGTGCATGTGCTGCGGACTCAGGGATATCAGGCCTGCTACAAGTGAGCTAGGAGTTGTAAAGGCGTGTCGGATTCGTCGTCTTCTGTGCGACGCTGGCTACGTGATCCCCGGCCATGAAGATCCCGACGCCACCGTCTGGCGGGTTCCGATCTCCGAGATCGAGACGCGTGCCGATGATCTGCCGGCGAATTGGGCGGCGGCCGTCAGGGCGGTCACTCACGATCTCGAATTCCTCAGGGACGGACGCCCGCTGGACATCCAAGATCTCATTTGGACGTTCGACGCCAGCGATAGCGAGTCGATGCTCATCGGAGCTCAGAGTCGCACCGGGCAAGACGGATTCCTGGTGGGGCTGGGCTTCTCCCAGGATGCGCCTGCCGCGCAGTGCACCGTGTGGACAGCGTCGGCGATCCAGGACGAGCTCGCCGGCTATCGGTGGATTCTGTGGCCGTTCAGGAATCGCGTGATGCTCGACCCTCAGGTGATTGGCGGCGTTGCGGTGTGGGTCGACAAGTCGACGTCTGCGACAGTGCCGATCGGCGAGCTGCATGGAGGCGCTTGACCGACTGCTGTCTATTGTTCAACCGACACGTCGTATCGCTGGGCGCGCAGTGGCGATACACCTGACATCAGTCCTGTGTGGGACCGGTGGATCAGGAGGCGCGTGATGAAGTTCCGTGCGTACGCCGCAGCACTGCCGATTGCGGCGGTAGCAATTACTGCGGCGTCAGCTCTCGCCGGGTGCGGCACCGACAGCACGTCAAGCAGTCCGAGTCGGGTCTCGACGGATGCTCCGCTCAGCACGGTGGTTTCGATGATCACCAGTCCGCCGAATTCCCCGGACCAATCGCAACCGATATCGGCGAGCGGGACTGCCAGCGATACGCCCACCAATTCAGGCATCGTCCCACCGACACTGCCACCCGGCCACGGCGTGGGCGCGTCAGCATTCACCGGTAACTGGCAGCGCCACGAGAGCCGGCTGACCTTGAACGCCCATCGCACCGGATCGATCCTGATCGGAGCGAACGCCGTCGACGGCGAGACCTGGTCGCTCACCTGGCAACCCGTCGGCCGAGGAATCACCATCACCATCGGTACCCAGACCGACAAGAGCGGTGCCGGGTTGGACGGGTACCTGTCGCACGGTCAGGTGGTCACCGGGGAACTGGGCACTGACTCCACGAACACGATGGTGCTACGCACACACGGAACCGGCACCAACAACTCCGAAACGTTGTCATGGTGCAGTTCGACGTATGGCAGCTCGCCGGAGTGTGGCGCCTGATCTGAACTCAGAACGGCGGCGGTCGCTCATCGACGATCCGGTCGTACAGCTCGGCATTGCGCCGCGACTGTGCCGCATCGATATCGATGTGGTTCTTGTTGCGTTCGTATCGTTTTCGGTACGAACGATCCTTGGCTCGTGCCCGCCGCCGCGACGGTGGCGGTTCTAGGTCAGGGAACAGCTCGACGGTGCTCGACGCCGGTCCCGCGTAGTCCGAGCCGTCGAGCGCAGTGAAGGTAAAGCCGGTACTGCCACGCTGGCGGTCACGCCACTCGGTGAAGGTTTTGACCAGATGATGGAAGCGGCACAACGCTTTACAATTCGTATGCGAAGTGGGGCCACCCGCCGACGGATCCTGGTGATCGAATTCGACCGTGTGGTCGATGTCGGCGAATCGAGCCGGCTGGCTGCATCCGGGCCACACGCAGTACCCGTCACGGATACGGACGTAATTGTCCAACGCCCGGCCCGGCCGGTATGTGAGCGCGTCGGACAATCCGGTGAGTGAGAATCCAGGGACGCTGATCGGCCGGATCACTGCGTCAGAATCTGCGGCCAGCTTGCGCGCGTGGTCGGCGTCGATGACGCCCACACCTTCGATGAGCGCCGGCTGATCGTCTGCACCGGCAAGAGTGGATTCGTTGATCACGACATGCACCGCCACCTGTCGACGGCTGAAGTCGATCACCTCCGACTCGAATGATTGCGCCTGCGCCAGAATGTCTTTGGACCGCGCCTTGCAATCCTCGGTGGCACAGGTACAGGCCAGCGCCGGTTTGCCGAGCAAGGCCGCGACGAACGCATCCGCGCGGCGCTGGGCCTTGGTTCGCGGGTCCTTTGCACATACCTCGCGAACGAACTGCTCGACGCGTTCCTTGATCGCGGCGGCATCCTCGGCCGTCACCCTGGCGAGGATCTCGCCCATCCCGTCTTCCAATGCCGAAAAGCGCACGCCGCGTTCACCATGCGCGCGTTCTCGCCGCCGCTTGACGGCGTCGGGATCGACCAGGCCGACCAGCCGATCGACGGCATTGCGCAACCTGCTGTCCGACCACGACCCCGGCCTGCTCAAACTGGCGGCCAGCGCGGCATTCAGTTGGACGGCGGACTCCGAGTCATCGTCAATCAGGTTGGTGCGGTCGATCACGATCTTGGCCTGCCGAACGGTCAAGGTGCCGTCATGCAGGAGATCGGCGACGGCCGGGATGCGGTCGCGCAAGGCCAGGGCGTCTGAAATCGCGTTATGAGCCAGCGCCGCAGACACTTCCAGCAGAGCGCCGACCTCCGCCTGCAACACGGCCCACGCGTCCAGCCCGAAGCGATCACTGTCTTGCACCGGAGCGACCTGGCGATAGTGCATCTCGGCGATCGCGGCATGTTTGTCCGCGAACAGCATCGCCTCGCCGTGCTGCACCGCGCGGATCAGCGCCGGAAGCTCACCATCGATACACAACTCGGGCACGGGCAGGCGCAGCGTTCGCACGCTGTGGTCTCGCCAGTCGATGCTCTCGAACATGCGGCCGACTATACCGGCAGGGTCCGACAAACCTGACGAAAGGCTTTATCGGGCACGCGCTTTCGTCGAAAGCGCGTGTCCGAGCCGGCCTATCGAACTCAGCTCTGTCCGACCTGCCGGTTGAGCGGAACGCTCACAAAGCTCGGGTTGTTCGGGTCGAGCTGAATGTGCTCGGGCCGCAGCTGCGAGTCATTCAGCAGGGGCCGCAACGGGATTCCCTTCATCAGGTTCATCGCGAAGATGGAGACCCGCAGCCGGTGGCCCTTCTTGATCATGGCATCGGTCGGCCACAGTCCCAGATCGATCGGCGTCGGCTGGCCCGGCTTCACCGGCCGGCGGTCCGCCAGATCCAGCGTGTAGTACGGGTTGGTCACGTCACCGTTGGGTGCGAACGTCGACTTGCTTCGATCGATCGCGCGCAGCGATGCGACCAGCTGGCCTGTGGTGATCGGCGTCGACGTCCCGTCGGGCGCAACGTCGGTCAGCATCGCGGTGTAGTAGCCGTCGGTCGCATCGAGCACCGTGTTCAAGTGCACGTTGACCGGACCGGAGAGCGACGTGTTCGCCGCCATCGGTGCCGACGTGAAGGTCAGCCCGTTGGTCTCGGCGATCCGATTGTCGGTGGTGCAGAAGGGGAAGACCGCCGTCTGGCCCATCGACTGCTGACCGCTGTCCCGCGAGCAGAGCGTGGTCAGACCCGGCGCGACGGTGAATCGAGCGGTGCTGTTCGGCTTCGCGCCCACCAGGCTGCCGTCACGCAATGCCGTTGGCGCAGTGCCACTCCGACGGTCCGACAGGTACAGCCGCTGGTTGTCCATCCCCGGACGCGGGAAGCTCGGCGCACTCGTCCAACCATTGCCCTGCTGGTACAGGGTGGCCGGGCCGTACTTCGTGATGCCGTTCTTGACTCCCTTGAGGAAGTGGTCGAACCAGGCCTTCTGCAGCACGGCCATCGACGGCGGAGCACCGATCTGGCCCATGCCCGAGGTAGCCGTCATGTGATACGTCGGGCCCATGATCAGCTGCTTCTGGCTGCCCGGCGTCAGCGGGATCTGCCCGTAGACGCGCGGCACGCTGTTGGTGAACAGATCCCACCAACCGTCGTAGATCATGGTCGGCACCTTGATCTGGTCCGCATGGTCCAACCATGACTGGCGCTCAACAGAACTCGTTGACAGCAGGCGTCGCAGCTCCGGTGGCACCGACTGCACGGTCGGCGCGGTCAGTGCCTGGATGAGCTGTGGGAAGAAGGTGAACGGATCGCTTACCCGACTGGCCAGCCAGTTCCAGTCGAAGGTGCCGGTGACCATGGACCGCAGGTCCGGAACCATCTTGAGGGTGTTGACCGCCATCAGCCACAGCGGCAGGAAGCCCACGCCGAGCGCGCCGCCCGGGGCCACGACGTCGCGGACGAGATCGCCGCCGGGCTCGATGGGCACAATTGCCTTGAGCGCCTTGGGATTTTTGTTCGCGGCGTAGAGCTGGTTGATGCCCGAGTAGGAAACGCCGGTCATGCCGACCTTGCCGTCCGACCAGCGCTGCTTGGACGCCCAGTCGATCATCTCGACGGTGTCCTGCTGCTCGCGCGGCTGGAACACCTGCCAGGTGCCGTCCGAGTTTCCGGTACCGCGCACGTCGGCCACCACCTGGGTGTAGCCGGCGCGAACCAGGTTGAAGTCGACCGAGAAGTTCTGGATGAGGCCGCCGGGCACGGTTCGGAGGATGTCGTTGAGGCCGCTGATCGGCGTGCCCGAGACGTTGATCGCGTTGGCCAGCCACAGCGCGAACGGGCCGAGCACCGGATTGGCCATCGCGGCAGACGCCACCGCCGACACCAGCTTGGTGTACGGCGTCATGTTCAGAATGACCGGCGTCTTCGTGTTCACCGGCACTCGGTTCGCGTCGGCCGGCCGGTAGACGTTGGCGCGGATGATCGTGCCGTCGCTCATGCGAATCGGAACGTCCCACTGCACGTTCACTTCCGGGTACTTCAGGTTGCGGTCGTGATCGGCCGTCCAGCGGGCGCCATCCGCACCACCTGTCGGATCGGCGTGTGCCACAGCGGGATTCACTGCAAAGACCAACAGCAGCGTAGAGACCAGCATCGGCAGTACAGCCGCCGCAGACCGCTTCCGGCCATGCTGACGCCACCCTGAACGCATCCGGAACATCGATGTCCTCCTCTACCGCCCCGCCGGCCGACTCCGGCCGGCCACTGGGGCCCACATTGCGTCACGATCGAGTAACGGCGGTCACAGTAGCATGCGGAACCACGGGTACCACACAGTGGTCCAGTAGTGAATGGAGTTGCCTGGGTCAAACTCCAGGCGAAAGCGGCCTAGTTGCGTTCCAGCTCGATCGGGTGCGTCGACAGCAGACTCATCGGCCACGGCTGCCGGCGCAGCACCACCGACCACAGGTCCGCCGTCGGCGGTACGAGAATGTCAGAAGCCAACGCCGACACCACGATCCAGCTGTCGGCGCGCAGTTCATCGTCGAGCTGACCGATGCCCCAGCCGGCGTACCCGGCGAAGATACGGACGCCTTCGACGGATTCCGCGACCTCGTCGGCATCGGCATCGAGGTCGACCAGCACCACGCGTCCGTTGACCGGTCGCAGCGTTCGATGGTCGCCGCTCTGCGCCCCCGGCCGCAGCACCCCGAGGCAGAGGGCCGCGTCCTGCTTCACCGGCCCGCCGACGAATATCGCCTTGGGGCTGCCCGCGAGGTCGGTCCATTGCGGCAGGAGATTGTGCACCGCGGTGTGGCTCATCCGGTTGAGCACGACGCCGAGGCTGCCGCTCTCGTTGTGCTCGATCATGTAGATGATCGTGCGGCGGAAGGTCGGCTCGGAGAGGTCCGTGGAGGAGATCAACAGGGAACCCGGGCGGACGCGCACGATATCGCCGGCACCGGAACTCGGATCCCACATCCGGTCGGAGCCCGGGAAGCCGCCTTCGGAATCGTCGATCCCCACACTTGTCATCATCGCATGCGATGGCCGCTGTGGCATCGACCACGCGGGCGTTTCGATCGACATGATCGAACCCGGTCGCGAGCCCTCGCGACGGAGGTCGGCCGCCGGAACTCAGGCTACATACATCTGGACTACGTACTCTTAATCTGCGATGACAGACGCAGCCCCACTCGTCTCCGATTCCACCGGCCGCCACGAAGCTGCCGGCGGTTCGCGCTGGCATGCGTTCGTCCGGTCGTTCCGAGTCTCGCCCGGCCTGTCGCGGCTGCTCACCGTCCGCCTGATCAGCCAGTTCACCGATGGGCTGTTCCAGGCCGCGCTCGGCACCGCCATTCTGTTCAACCCCGAGCGGCACGCCGATCCGCTGGCCGTGGCCGCCGGCATGGCCGTACTGCTGCTGCCGTACTCGGTGATCGGGCCCTTCGCCGGCGCGCTGCTGGATCACTGGGACCGCCGAACCGTCCTCATCTGGGCAAACGTGCTGCGCGC
The DNA here is from genome assembly GCF_000380485.1 of Jongsikchunia kroppenstedtii DSM 45133. Lineage (GTDB taxonomy): Bacteria > Actinomycetota > Actinomycetes > Mycobacteriales > Mycobacteriaceae > Jongsikchunia > Jongsikchunia kroppenstedtii. The sequence goes on from NZ_AQYG01000045.1 coordinate 180,905, forward strand.
CGCGCTCATCGGGATGGTGTCGCTCACCATCGCCACCGGGGCCGCCGACGGTACGGTCCTGGTCTGCGCACTCGCGGTCACGGGCGCCAGCCGATTCGTCGCGTCCGGCCTGTCGGCCGGCCTGCCGCATGTCGCCGAGCGGGACCTCATCGTCGGTATGAACTCCTTCTTCACCACCGCCGGCGCCGCCGCACTCGGCGTCGGTGCGGGCGCTGCTGTCGGCCTGCGGCTGATCTTCGGCAGCGGCAACGCGGGTAGCGCCGCCACCACCCTCGGAGCCGTCGTCGCGGCGCTCGCCGGGGCCGCCCTCGCGGTCGGATTCGATCGCCTGCAGCTGGGCCCAGACCGGCCGGACACCTCGGGCGCACTGAATTCGCGACGACACCCCAGCGGCTCGGTGACGCGGGCGATCGCAGTCGGCCTGGTCCACGGCGGCCGAGCGGTCGAGCGGGCCCGTCCGGTGGCGGCCGCCCTCGCCGCGATGGCGGCGCACCGATGGGTGTTCGGATTCAACACCCTGATGCTGCTGATCCTGTCTAAGCACAGCTCGATCGGCGGCGGCATGTCCGGCGTCGGCATGATGGCCGCGCTCACCGCGGTCGGCATGTTCATCGCGGCCGCGATCACGCCGATCGCCGTGGGCCGAGTCGGTCGTCGGCACACGTTGATGATCGCGATGACCGTCGGCATCGTCGCCGAATCGGCGCTCGCCACGTTCAACCCGATCATCATCGGCGTCGCGGCGACCGTGCTCGGGCTGGTCGGACAGACGGCGAAACTCTGCGGCGACAGCGCGATGCAGCTCGACATCGACGACGCCTGGCGCGGACAGGCGTTCGCGTTTCAGGACGCCGTCTTCAACGTGACCTTCGTGTCGGCGATCGCGGTCGCGGCGGTATGTGTGGCACCCGACGGCCGCACGCCCGCACTGGCCTGGGCCGGCGCGGCTGTCTTCGCGGTCGGCCTTCTCGTCGTGGCCGTCGTGCACACGCAGCGCCATCAGGCGCCGGTGGACGACGCCGTGCAGACCGGTCCGCAGCGAGCTGTGGCGGGCTAGCTGTGATGTCCAGGGAGGTTGGTCAGCCGGGTGATGGGTGGCTGGCCTCCGAGGGCTGAGTGGGCGCGGTGGTGATTGTAGATGTGCAGCCAGCCCGGTAGCTCGGCTCGGCGTTCGGTTTCGGAGTTGTAGAACCGTCGATAGGCCCATCCGTTGGCCAAGGTGCGGTGGAAGCGTTCAATTTTGCCGTTGGTCTGGGGCCGGTACGGCCGTGTGCGTTTATGGGTGATCGACAGTTCGTTGCAGGTGTCGCGCCAGGCGAACGAGCGGTAGCAGGAGCCGTTATCGGAAAGCACGCGTTGCACTGTGACGCCGTGGTCGGCGTACCAGGCGACAGCTCTGCGTAGCACTGCCACTGCTGTGTCGGCCTTCTCGTCGGTGCAGATCTCGGCATAGGCGACGCGAGAGTGGTCATCGATCACGGTGTGCACGAATGCGGTGCCGCCCTTGGGATTTCCCTGTGTGGTGCGGCCGGTGGTGGGCACCATCGCGCGTTTGTTCTTATCTCCTTGCTGTTTACCGACGTACCGCCAGCCGCCGCCGTCGGGGATGTTGCCGAATTTGGTGACGTCGACGTGGATCAACGCTCCGGGCCGGTCGTGTTCGTAGCGGCGGATCGGTTCGCCGCTGACCCGGTCGATATGGGAGAGGCGGTTGATGTGGCAGCGCACCAGTACCGCGTGCACGGTCGAGGCCGGCACGCCGAGTTGGCCGCCGATCTGGACTGGTCCGAGCCGCTCGCGCCAGCGTAGTCGCACGATCGCTTGCACCAGGTGCGGGCTGGTTTTGGTGGGGCTGTGATGCGGGCGGCTGGAGCGATCTGTCATCCCGGCGACGCCTTCGTCGCGGTACCGGTGTGCCCATTTGGCGGCGGTTTTCGGGCTGACCATGAACATCGCTGCAGCCGCCGAGCACGACCAATGATCATCAACGATCAACCGTGCCAGCCGAAGCCGGGCACGTGGGGTCAACGCTGCGTTAGCGTGGGACATGAAGGCCTCCTGTGGAGTGAGTGGGTCCTAAGCAGTTCCACTCTGACCACGGAGGCCTTCATCTATCACTAAAACCGGGAACAACGTCCCTGGACATCACAGCTAGCCCGACTCCGCCGAAGTCCGCCGTATTTGTCGGACCATCGCGCAACAATCGGGGAATGCACTACGGGATCATCATCGCCGCCGGCGACAGTAAAGACTTCGTGGCCCACGCGGAAGCCGCCGAGGCCGCCGGCTGGGACGCCATCTTCACGTACGAGACGGTGTGGGGCGTCGATGCCTGGGTCACGCTGACTGCCGCGGCGATGCGAACATCTCGGATTCGGTTGGGCACCATGCTGACTCCGGTGCCGCGCTGGCACCCCTGGGATCTCGCGAAGGTGACAGCGAGCCTGGACAACATCAGCGGCGGCCGGGTGATTCTCGGGACCGGACTGGGGGCGATCACTCCGAACTGGATCGCCTTCGAGCCCGACGAGGGTCGGCGAGTGCGCGCCGAGAAATTCGACGAGGGCCTGGATGTGCTGTTCGGGCTCTGGCAGGGCCAGCCGTTCAGTTATGAGGGCAAACACTTCCGAGCGCAACCGACGGACCTGCACGTGCCGGGCCGGCCGGTGCAGCGGCCGCGCATCCCCACCTGGTGCGTCGGCCTGAGCGGATCACGGAAGTCCATGGCGCGCGCCGCGCGTTGCGATGGCCTGCTGCCCAATTTCCCAGGGATCGGGCCCGAGGGCGGGGAGACCTTTCAGCAGTGGGTCGATGTGGTCGGCGAGATCACGGCGCTCCGTCACGAGCTGGGCTACACCGGTGACTACGACATCGTCTACGAGACCACCACCGATCTGGCGGACCGGGCCGCAGCCGTCGCGCATGCGCAACGGGTCGCCGATGCGGGCATCACCTGGTACCTGGATTCGGACTGGATGGCGCAGCCGGACGACCCGTTCGCCTACCAGGCCGAACGCATCCAGGCCGGTCCGCCGCGCTGACCTGCAGATAACAACGCACCCTTGGCAAAAACGGCTACGTTGGAATAATCTTGCGTTTATGTCTCAAACTGTGAGCGACGGGGACCTGGTCGAGGTCGAGACCCGAATTGGCAACAACACCTTCCATCCCGGTACCCGCATCCCGGAACGGCCGACGGACGACAGCCTGCGGCCGAAAGATCGCGAGCAGCACACCGTGCCGCCGAATTCGCTGCTGTGGAAGTACATGGGCGACCCGTTCGTGCTCGGCGCGGTAGGGCAGCGCGCCGCGATCATCGAGAACATGTGGCCGCAGCTGGGCCAGGGCGTCTCGGATCATTCGGTGCTGGTGTCCCGCGGCGACTTCAAGTCACTGCGGGAGCGCGCGGCGAACACCCTCAAGACCATCGGCGGGGTCGTCTATGCCACTCCCGAACAGGCGACGAAGTTCGGTATCCAGGTGCGCAACTTCCACAAGTCGATCAAGGGCGAGATGCCGAACGGCCGCCGCTACCACGCGCTGGACGCCGAGACCTTCTACTGGGCCCATGTCACCTTCTTCGAATTGATCTATCGCGCAAGCGAACTCGGTGTCATCGACCTGAGTCGCGACGAGAAGGAGCAGATCTTCGAGGAGAGCAAGCACTGGTGGTCGATGTACGGCGTCGACGACCGCGCCCAGCCCGAGACGTACGCCGACTACGAGAAGTACATCGCGCACGTCAAGGAGCACGACCTCATCGACATGGGGATCGCGCAGTACACCGCCGGCTCGGCGAAGACCGCCGACTACTTCGTGCGGGCCATGCCCAAGAAGTATCAGCGAGTGGCGAAGGTCGCGTCGCCGGCCGTCGCCGCGATGCTGCGCATCACCACCATGGGCCATTTCGAACCCGAACTGCTGGAACGGCTTCGGCTCACCGAGTACTGGACGAAGAAGGACCAGCGCCGATACCGCCGGCTGATCAAGGCCCTGCGCATCGGCCGGATCGTGAGCACCCGGCTGCATCTGCCCGTCGAGGCGCGGTACATGCCGTTCGCCGCCAAGGCATTCCGTCGTGAGGGCATCAACCCCGACGACATCACCTTGGAGTCGGCTCGTCAGGCGTTGGCCGAGGCGCGTGCCTCGTATGTCTCGGACGCCGCAGCCGCGGTGGAAGTCATCGAGGTCGTCGACGCGGCGCCCGACGATGCCGCCTGCGCCAAATGCGAACGCAACCTGGAGGATTGCTCCGACTGTGCGGGCACGGGCGTGGTCGACGGCGAGCCGTGCGACGTCTGCCACGGCGCCCGGCGCGGCTGCCCGGTGCACCACGCGGACTGGCGCACGCCGGCGGTCGTCGGCTAGCCCGACACCCCGCCGATCGCCGGGGATTGACAGGAACGCAGGAACCGTGCGATCGCCTGCGCCAAACCGTCTTCCGGTGATTCGGTATCGCGACGTTGACCGAAGAGCAGCCCGAAAAGCAGCCCGGTCAGAAAGTCGTTGAAGTCCAGCGCATCCCGGACCGGATCGGCCGCGCCGAGCGCCGTCAGCAGATCCGCCGCCAGGTCCCGCGAGAACAGACATCGAGCGAGTTCGCCACGCAGTTCGCCATCGTCTTCCACCTCAGGCAATAGCGCGAACACCGACAAGGCTTGGTCGCGACGCTCGGTCGCGAGCCGCCGCAGCTGATCGTCGATCAGCGCCGCCGCCCCATCGATCGTGACCGCGTCGGGCGGATTCGCGTCGTCAGAAGCAGCACGCGAGTGCACTCGTACACGTTGGATCACGGCGACCACCAGATCGCGGCGAGTGCGGAAGTAGTAGGACGTCGAGCCCAGTGCGATGCCGGCCGCACGGTCCACCGACTGGTGCGTCAGTGTCCGGGCACCGCCCTGTGCCAGCACCGAAATCGCGGCGTCGGCGATACGTGGTCGACGGTCGCCCGGACGAGGCATTTCTCACAACCTTCCAGTTACTCTATAGACATAGAGTAACCCTTATGAGGATCTCTCGTCTACACCGATCCGGTGGCGCCGCACATCCGCTCGCAGCGGCGGCCGGCCAGCGTTTTCTCGCTGAGATGGCCGGCTCCGGAATCGAATTCGACCCCGGCCAGCAGGCCGCCATCGCCGAGTTCGGCGTTCCCACGCGACATGGCTACTACCTCTGGGGAAGCGTGGGGAGGGGCAAGTCGATGATCGCCGACGGCTACTTCCGAGCGATCCCCACGCGGCACAAGCGACGGCTCCACTTCCACGACTTCTTCCACGAGCTGCACACCGAAATCACCAGTAGTCGAACGTCTTTCGACATCACCCTCGACAGATTCCTGGGCAAGACCCGCGCGATCCTGTTCGATGAGTTCCACGTTCACGACGTCGCCGACGGCGTGTACTTGGCCGCCACCCTGCGCGCTCTCGTCGCCCACGACACGCTGATCCTCGCGACGTCCAACTATGCGCCGGCTGCCCTCATGCCGAACCCGTACTTCCATCAAGGTTTCGAGCCGACGATCACGTTGATCGAATCCACCTTGAACGTCGTCAACCTGGCTGACGGCGAGGACTATCGGCGTGGCGGAGCCGGTGAACACGGTAGCGGATTCGCCTCCGGCACTTGGTGTATCGGTCCACGCGGCGCCGAACCACGGTCCCATTCGACCATCAACGCCGCCGGCCAATACCTACAGGCGCACAGCATCCCCGACGACACAGTGGCCTTCGATTTTCGCGAGCTCTGCGTAAGGCCTCTGGGCATCGACCAGTATCGGTGGATCGCGGAGCGGTTCGCCGGCGTCACCGTCACGGACGTTCCCGACCTCGCAACCGTCGCCCCGGATCCGCTACTGAGGCTCGGAAATCTTGTAGACGTGTTGTATGACAACGATATTCGGCTGGACGTCGTGGCGATCGGTACGCCGGAGGGAATTCTGACAGTCAGCACGCGGCCACGCGATGCGGCACGCACCGTCAGTCGGCTGTCAATGCTGGTGCGGAGCTAAACCTGAACCTCGGCCACCTCGCGGTTCGAACTGATGCGCCACCCGACCAGCGCCACCGCCCACGTGACCGCGAAAAGCCCGACGACGATGTACCCCACGTGATCCAGGCCGATGCCGCCGATCCACGCCAGCGGACCGCTGGTGATGCCGAGCTTGTCGGCCAGCAGTCCGATCAGCTCGATCCCACCGATCAGCAGCGCGACGATCACCGACAGTGTCGTCACGACGATGTTGTAGAACACCCGGCGCTGCGGCTGCTCGTGGGCCCAGCCGTAGGCGTAATGCATTGCGACGCCGTCGATGCTGTCAAACAGCGACATGCCCGCGGTGAACAGGATCGGCAGGCTGAGCACGGCGTACCACGGCAGATGCACCGCCGCGGCTCCCGCGAGCACCAGCAGCGAGATCTCCGTCGCGGTGTCGAACCCGAGGCCGAACAGCAGGCCGACCGGATAGAGCTGCCATGGCGCGCGCACGCTCCGCAGCACCGGAGCGACGAGGCGGCTGATCGGTCCGATCGGTCCCGCCTCGGCGGCATCAGTGGTCGCCGCCGAGCGCCGGGACCGGATGATCCGCACCAGCACAACGAGATTCAGCACGCCCAGTATCAACAGGAACAGACCCGAGACCGAGGTGCCGATCGTCCCCGTGGTCTTCTGCAGGGTCGACGCGTCGTCGCTGACCTGTGAGGCCAACGTCTTCACTCCGACGGTGAGCAGCACGCACAGCACCAGGACCACCGTCGAATGGCCCAGGGAGAACCAGAATCCGGTGGTGGTCGGCCGGCGCCCGGCCGCGACCATGTTGCGGGTCGCGTTGTCGATCGCGGCGATGTGATCGGCGTCGAAGGCATGCCGCATGCCCAGGGTGTAGGCGGTGATGCCGAGGCCGATGCCGAACATCTCGCCGTCGGCCATCTGGAAATGCCCGGTCGCCGCCAGCGCCAGCATTCCGAAACCCACGATGTGCAGCAGCACGATGACGATCGCGATGACCCCGATCGAGCGCTTCTCCGCCGATCGCGTCACTCCCGTATCCACCGCCTGCACCCGTCTTGTCTAGCAGCCCCGGCGACTAATCGCGCGTCCGGAACTCGGGATCGGCAGCGGCAAACACTCGATCGAGCCGACCATCCCCATTCATATCGGCGAGCACCTGATCGAACCGGCCGTCGCGATCGACATCGAGGTACAGCCGGTCGTTCGCCAGCACCCCGCCGCCGCGGCCGCCGGTCAACAGCCCGACATCGGCCCGGCCGTCCCGGTCGGTGTCGTAGACCTCGTCATCGGCCGATCCATCGCCATCCAGATCGGCGCCTCCGTGCGGGCCGACGGCATCGGTGACCGGATTCGGCTGTCGATGCTCTGTTCCATCCAGTCCGGACCAGACGAGACCGCCCTGCGCCGGACTCGGCGTCGGAGGCGTGGGTGGCCACTCGCGAATCGGCGGCGACGGCGGGGCCGGCTGCGGCGTCGGCGCCGGCTGGGGGAGCGATGCCACCGGTGACCGCGGCGCCGCCGGCAGATGCGGGTCACCGGTCACCGGCGTTCCCCACACGCCAGAACCGTCGCGATCGACATACCAGTGTTCGGGGACCCCGTTGTCGTCACGATCCAGCCCGGCCCGGTCGGCCACTCCGTCACCATCGACATCCCACAACACATCATCACGACGACCATCCCCGTCGAAATCCAGCCGCACCGCGTCGGGCCGGCCGTCGCCGGACACGTCCCAGTCGGCGGAACTGCGCCAGCGGCTGGGCGCGCCGTCGCCCGTCCCGAACACGTACTCGATGAGGTCACTCACGCCGGTATGACGCGGGGGATGCCCGGGCGGTTCCACTGTCTGGACGGTCGACCGACTACGGAAATCGGTGCAGTGCGATGATCGGACACGACCGAAGAACGAGCGCGGACGCTATCGGGAGTGGACGAATGTACATCAGCGAACTCGGCGATCTCTGGCACCGGGCCCGCCGCGAACCCGCCACCGTGCACCTGGACTCGGCCGCCGCGTCCCGGTCATCCATCGAGACCATCGACGCCGTGACCGCGCATCTGTGGCGCGAGGCCGAGCGCGGTTCGTATGTCGCTGAGGATCAGGTCAGCGAACTGCTGCTGCGTTGCCGTCGCGACATCACGTCGCTGATCGGTCGCGGCGACGACGAGCTGTACTTCCGGGAGTCCGCGCGGTCGGCGCTACGGGCCCTGCTGACCGGGTGGCAGCTGCCGCTGTCGGCATCGGTGTGGGTGGGGACCAACGAGTTCGGCCCGAACCTCGACGAGTTCGAGCGGCGCGGCTACGTCGTGCGCACGATGCCGACCGTTGACACCGGCGGCCACATCGACACCGATGCCCTGCAGAACATGCTGCAGTTCGAGCAGCCCGACTTCATTCATGTGTGCCACATCGGTGCGCACAGCGCCACCGTGCAGCCGGTCGCCCGGGTCGTCGAATTGGCCAGGGAGGCCGGGGTTCCCGTCGTGGTCGACATGGCGCAGACGCTGGGACACCTGGACTGCGTGATCGACGCCGACGTCGTGTACGGCACCAGCCGCAAATGGCTCGCCGGGCCGCGCGGTGTGGGATTCGTTGCCGTGCGCGATGATTCGAAGCTGTCGGTGAATCTGCAGAGTTCCGACGCCTACATCGCCGGACGGCTCGGGCTCGGCGTCTCCTTGCAGGAGTACCACACGCTCGGGGCGGGGCGCGTGCAGAAGGAGCTGGCGCGGATCGGCCGCGTGACCCGCGAACGACTCACCGGGGTCGGCAGTTGGGAGGTCGTGGAATCGGTCGACGAACCCTGTGCGACAACCACACTCGCGCCGCCACCGGGTTGGGACGCCACCGACGTCGAGGCCGCGGCCGCCCGGCTGCTGTCCAACGGCATCCTGCTGACCTGTGCCCACCCGTGGCGGGCACCGCTGGCCACCGAGCAGTCGGTGCTCCGGGTGAGTCCGCACCTCGACGTCAGTTACGGCCAGCTCGACAATCTCGCGGCAGCGCTGCGCGAACTCAGCTACTGACCAGGGCCTCGGCGATCTACGTCGGCGGTTGAAAGCCGCCGAGTTCCTGTTCGAGCAGTTCGGCCAGCCGGAGCGGAGTGCGGTCCTCCAGCGCCGGGCCGATGAGTTGCACCCCGACCGGCAGGCCCTCCGGGGATCGACCCGTGGGTATCGCGGTCGCGGGCAGCCCGGGCATGGTGGCCAGGCCGGCCCAGAGGAGCTGGTCGAAAAACGGGTAGTCGACTCCGTCGATGTCGAGCCGACGTTTCGTCAGATCCGGCTCGTCCTGGTTGTGCGGAAACGCCGGAGTCGGCGTGATCGGACACAGCACGACGTCGAACTCCTCGAACAACTGCCGCCAGCCATGGCGGTGGATCTCGCGACGGATGTTCACCTCGAGCCAATCGCGATGGCTCATCACAATTCCACGCAGCCGCACCGCCTCGAGGCTCTGATCGTCCGGACTCAGTTCGGCCGCCCGCGCCTGCAACTGCTCATAGGTATCCATCGGAAATCGCGCTGCGTTGCCAGACACCAGCAGCTGCGCATACAGGCGCCCGGCCTCCGCCAGATCAGGCAACAGCGGACTGTGCCGCTCGACGCGGGCGCCGGCCGCGGCAAGCGCGTCGGCCACCCGATTCACACCCGCCTGCACCGCGGCCCCGGTCGCGATGAAGGGATGCTGGTCGACGACCAGAACCCGGAAGTCGCCCAGGTTGTCGTGGCGCGGCGGCGGCAGCGTGATCTCATGCGCCACACCGAGAGTCAACGGGTCCGGGCCGGCCATCACGTCGAGCAGGAGACTCAGGTCACGGGCGGTGCGTGCCATCGGACCGACCACGGCGAGGTCTGACTCGACCGGCAAAGGCGGGATCGCCGGCGGCGTCATCCCCCGCGGGGCCGCCAGCCCGAGGGTCGGCTTATGGGCGTAGACACCACAGAAATGCGCGGGTGTGCGCAGCGAGCCGGCGAGGTCGGAGCCGATGGACAACGCGCCGAAGCCGCAGGCGAGGGCCGCGGCCGAGCCACCGGAGGATCCGCCTGACGTGCGGTCTCGATTCCACGGGTTGTTGGTGGTGCCGTAGATCTCGTTGTAACTCTGAATGTCCTGCAGCCCCAATGGCACATTCGTCTTGCCGAGCACCACGACGCCCGCGGCCTTCAGCCGCGACACCTGCACGGCATCCTCGGCCGGAACGAAGTCGCGGTACTCCGGCATGCCCCAGGTCGTCGGCAGCCCGACCATGTTGTAGGACTCCTTGACCGTCACCGGCACACCCAGCAGCGGCCGATCCTCACCGCGGGCGCGTGCCTCGTCGGCATCCCGAGCCGAGGCCCGGGCCCGATCGAAGTCCGGCACGCAGATCGCGTTGATCGCCGCATCGTCTCGCTCGATCGCGGCGATCGCCGCGTCCGTCAGTTCCACCGCGGAGACGTCACCGGCCCGCAGCGCGGACAACATTTCACTTGCCGATCGAAGATTCCATTCCATGACTTCGACGCTAACTCCACGCCGGGCAAGCCATAAAACTTCTTTTCCCGCAAGGGAAACGCCTCAGCTTTCCCCGCCGGTAACCGTTACCGCGTGATGCCCACCGCATCGGCGATCTTCTCGACGGCCGGGCGCGCCTTGTCGGCGTCCGCGGGCGCCAGACCGATGCGGGTGCGGCGATGTAGCACGTCATCGACGGTGATCGCGCCTTCGTGGGTGAAGGCGTATTCGATCTCGGCACGGGTCACGTCGATCCCATCGGCGATCTGCGCGAGCGGATCACCGATATTCGCCTTGTCGACGACCCGCGCCGACTCGCCACCGAAACGCGCGATCAACGATTTCGGCGTCCCCGCCGGGGCCGGGGCCGGCGCGGCACCGATCAGCGGCATGGTCGCGGTGCGGCAAGGCCCTGCGGTCAACCCGGCCGTCTGCACCGCTTTGTCGACGGCATCCTCGGCCATCTTGCGGTAGGTCGTCAACTTGCCCCCGACCACGCTGATCATTCCCGAATAACCCTGCAGCACTGCATGATTGCGGCTCAGGTCGGCCGTGCTGCCCTCGCTCTGCAGCAGCGGCCGCAGTCCGGCGTACATGCCGATCACGTCGGCGCGGGACACCGGCTGCGCCAGCGCCAGGTTGATGGTGTCGATGAGGAAGTCGATCTCGGAGTCGGCCGGCACCGGCTCATCCGGCACCGGACCCGGCGCGTCCTCGTCGGTGAGGCCGAGGTAGACCCGGCCCAGCTGCTCGGGCATCGCGAAGACGAACCGGTTGGTGTGCCCCGGAATCTGGACCGTGAGCGCGGCGGTCGGGTTGCCGAAGGCCTTGGCGTCGAACACCAGGTGCGTGCCCCGGCTGGGTCGCAGCTTGATGGTGGGGTCGACCTGATCGGCCCACACGCCGGCGGCATTGATCACGGATCGGGTTGCGACCGTGAAGGTCTGGCCCGTGCGCACATCCTCGAGCTGCACCTGGCCGGGCTCGACCGACACCGCCTTGGTGTAGGTCAGAATCGTCGCACCGTGACTCGCGGCGGTCCGCGCCACCCCGACCACCAGCCGCGCATCGTCGATCAGCTGGCCGTCATGCGCGACGAGTCCGCCGCGCAGGCCATCCGGCCGGACGGTGGGGCAGTACTCGAGCACCCGCGCCGCACGGACGTGGCGCGACCGGGGGAGCGTCGACCCCTTGGTTCCGGCACTGAGCCGCAGCGCGTCGCCCGCGACGAAGCCGGCCCGCACCAGGCCGCGGGTGAGCGGCTTGGTGTCCGAGTGGATCGGCACCAGCTGCGTCATCGGCGAAACCAGATGCGGCGCAATGGTCGTCATGATGCGATGCCGCTCCATGGCACTCTCACGGGCGATGCCGACGTCGCCGGTCGCGAGGTAGCGCAGCCCGCCGTGCACCAGCTTGCTGCTCCATCGGCTGGTGCCGAAGGCGAGGTCCTGCGCCTCGACGAGGACCACCGCCAACCCACGCGTCGCGGCATCGAGCGCGGCGCCGACCCCGGTGATACCGCCGCCGATCACGACGACATCGACCGGCTCGTCGCTCTCCGCCAGGCGTTGCAGCGCGGCATAGCGGTAGACGGCGTCGAGCTGGGTGGTCTGGGTATCCGGCATGACGATGCTCCTAGTGGGTGGGGGCGTGGTGGGGGGAGGCGAGGTATCCGTGCAGGACCGCGTACAGCTCGGTGGACCAGCCGTCACCGAGCACCGGCGCCAGCTGCGCGTAGGACTGCACCGCCGCCTGCGTGACGGTGAGAACCATGGCAGCCAGGGCGGAGGGGTCGCCGGCACGGATCTCGCCGGCCCGCTGACCGGCGGCGATCCCGGCCTCGATGACCTGCAGCGCCCCGAGCTGGCTCGAACCGAATCGGGCGAAGATGTACGGGGCCAGCACGTCGGGCTGGTTCTTGATCAGCTCCGACAGCAGCTCGTCATCGCGGATCGCCTCGGCGACCGCGACGATCCGCGCAACCTGCGATTCGAGGTCGTTCCCGGCCGGCGCGACGTCGGCGATCAGCCGCAGCAGATCGCGCGTCAGCACATCGCCGATCACCGATTCCAGTTGCGGCCAGCGGCGATACACGGTCGGGCGACTCACGCCGGCCTCGCGCGCGACCTCGGCCAGCGTCAGCCGCCGGCCGCCGGCACGCAGCAGGCAGCGCCGCGCGGCATCGAGGACCCGCTCATCGATGGACGGCGGACTCAGCAGTTCTTCGTTACGGCTTGACATGATGTGTAACACTGTAACGCATGACCAACTCGATTGACCACCGACTTCCGGCTCCGCCGATGAAATGGAACGCGTGGGGCGACCCGGCGCTGGCCTCCGACCTCTCCGATTCGATCAAGGGACTGCTGGTGTCGGCCCTCGGTCTGGACACCGACGCACCGGCCGAACTGGCCGCCGCCGACGTCGAGCTGACCCCGTCGCGCCTGACCGCCGACGACGTCGCCGCGCTGGACGGCCTCCTCGGCACCGATCACGTGTCGATCGCCGACGGCGACCGTCTCTACCGGGCCGGCGGCAAGAGCACGCCGGATCTGTTGCGCCGCAAGCAGGCTCACCAGGAGGCTCCGGATGGTGTCGTCGCGCCCGGCACCGACGAGGAGGTGCTCGCGGTACTGCAGTGGTGCGCCGACGCGGGTGTCGCGGTGGTGCCGTTCGGCGGCGGCACCAGCGTGGTCGGCGGTTTGGATCCCGAGGACGGCGGCCTGCGTGCCGTGATCTCGCTGGACCTGCGGCGTTTCGATGCGTTGATCGATCTGGATGCCGAGTCCGGCCAGGCTCGCCTCGGTGCCGGCGTCACCGGCCCCGCCGCGGAGGAGATGCTCGGCACCCAGGGCTTTTCGATCGGGCACTTCCCGCAGAGCTTCAAGTTCGCCACTATCGGCGGATTCGCCGCCGCCCGCTCGTCCGGTCAGGCGTCCGCCGGGTACGGCCGCTTCGACGACATGGTCACGGCGTTGACCGTGGTCACCCCGCAGAGCATCGCCCGCTTCGGTGTCGCCCCCAAGTCGGCGGCCGGCCCGGACCTGCGCCAGCTGTTCGTCGGCTCGGAAGGCACGCTCGGCGTCATCACCGATGTCACCGTCCGCGTCCACAAGGTGCCGGAGACGACCCTGCACGAGGCTTGGCACTTCCCCGATTTCGCGACCGGCGCCGCGGCCCTGCGGGCCGTCGCCCAGCGCGGGATCGGCCCGACCGTGATGCGCCTGTCCGACGAGGTGGAGACCGGGATCAACCTCGCGAACCCGTCGGGCATCGGCGACGAGAAGGCCGCACCGGTTCCGCCCGGCGGCGTCCTGGCCGTCACCACCTACGAGGGCGACGAGGCCGCCGCACAGGCCCGCAAGCTGCTGACGGCCGACCTGTTCACCTCGCTCGGCGGCCAATCGGTGGGCGCCGGACCCGCGGAGGCCTGGGAGCATGGGCGATTCAATGCGCCGTACCTGCGCGACTCGCTGCTCGCGGTCGGGGCCGGCTGCGAGACCCTGGAGACGGTCACCACCTGGTCGAATCTGAGCACGTTGAAGACCGCCGTCACCGACGCGCTGACCGCGGCGCTCGGTGAATCCGGTTCGCTCGCCCTGGTGATGTGCCACATCTCGCACGTCTACCCGACGGGTGCGTCGCTGTACTTCACGGTGATCTACAAGCAGATCGGGGAACCGGTCGCGCAGTGGCAGGCCGCCAAGGCCGCCGCCAATCAGGCGATCACGTCGGTGGGCGCATCGATCACCCATCACCACGCGGTCGGCGCCGACCACCGCCCGTGGCTGGCCGCGGAGATCGGCGACACCGGCGTGACGGTGCTGCGCGCGGTCAAGGAAGCCCTCGATCCGAAGGGCATCCTCAATCCTGGAAAGCTGATTCCGTGACCGACGACTCGGGGACGCAACCCACCGGGACCGAGACGATCCCCGTGCGTCGGGTCGCCGCCCTGCTCAATCCGGCGTCCCGGCACGGGCTCGGCGCCGCGACCGCCACGCAGGCGGTCACCGCGCTGCGGAACGCCGGCCTCGAGGTGTATGAGCTCATCGGTGACACCGCCGAACATGCTCGTCAGTTGGCCACGAAGGCAATGGATTCCGGGCTCGATGCAGTCGTCGTGGTCGGCGGCGACGGCAGCGTCGCGCTCGCGCTCGGTGCCGCACGCGGCCGACAGACGCCGATCGGCATCATGCCGGCCGGCAGCGGCAACGACCTGGCCCGCGAATTCGCGATTCCGGCAAAGGAACTCGACGCCGCGGCCCGCGTCATCGCGGCCGGACGGGTGCAGGCGATGGATATCGGCGTGGCCACCACCGCCGACGGCACCGAGTCGGTCTTCGCCACCGTGGCCGCGACCGGGCTCGACGCACTCGTCACCGAGCAGGCCAACCTGATGTCCTGGCCCAAGGGCCAGGCCCGCTACGTGCTGGCCGCGCTCAAGGGTCTGTCGAAATTCGATCCGTTCGACTACCGAGTCACCATCGACGGCGAGCTCATCACCGAGAAGCTGGCGATGGCCAGCGTCGGCAACACCCGGTACTACGGCGGCGGCATGGCGATCGCACCGGCCGCCGATCCCAATGACGGGCTGCTGGAGGTCACGCTCATCCGGGCGTCGAGCAAGTGGCGGGGCATCGCCTTCTTCCCGCGGATCTTCAAGGGCACCCACGTCGAGCTGCCGGATGTGATCACCAAGCGCGGCAAGGAGATCCGGCTGGAATCGACGCCGAGCGCGCTCGCCTACGCCGACGGCGAGAAAATCGGCGACCTGCCGATCACCGTCACCGTCGATCCCAGCGCGGTGCGGCTGCTCGTCCCCTGACCGCTACCCCGTGACGTGGCGCTCGAGTGCCTCCAGTGACTCGTCGAGGAACTCCGGCGGGACCGCGGGAAAGCCGCCGAAGTTCTCCCGAACCGGCGCCGACACGTCGGTCCAGTCGTAGGTCAGCGTCACCTCCGTGCAGCCGTCGCCCGGCGCGAGGTCATAGCGCCACCACCAGCCGCCGCTGCCCCAGACGCCGTCCTGGATCTGGCCCGGTTGCCAGGCGACCGTGCGGCACGGGTCGAAGGCGATCACCTTGTTGTCGATCCGGTAGTGCCCTTCGGGGTGGTTCTGGTGGAACATGTGCATGCCGAATATCTGGCCCACCTCGGTGATCGGCTCGACGTCGCAGGCGTCGCGCACCCAATTGGTGGGCTCGGTGTACTGATGCTGCGCCGGATCGACGAGCACGGCAAAAATCTGGTCCGGCGCGGCCGCAATCGTGCGGGTGCGGGCGAGTTGTTCAGACACAGCTACTCCGTTCTCTCAGGCCACGGTTTCCATCGAACTCCTCCTCCGGTTCGACCACAACCGTTCGGGCGATCCGGTTAGCCTGGCAACGGAACGAGGGGAGATGGGGTGCCCGAATCGACGACCGACGCATCTTCGCGAACACCGCTCGGCGCCGTCGCCGCCTTGTTGATCACGCTGGGTGTGCTCTGTGCGTCAACACTTCTCGGGCACACACCTGCCGTCGCTGCACCGCCGCGCGCGGCCGGCACCGTGGTCTCCGTCGAGCCGCTGCCGCCGGAACAGATGATCGCCGGCGCGTCACGGTCGCTGCGCATCGAGTACTGGACCGCCGACGCGAACGGCGCACCCCGACTCAGCAGCGCGGCGCTGTATCTGCCGCACCGCCCGGCCCGGACGGTCGTCTCCTGGGCGCACGGCGCCAACGGCCTCGGCGATCAGTGCGCACCGACCGTCATCGGCCGACCGGCCCGCGAAAGCGCCTACTTCCAGACGTTGCTGACATCCGGATTCGCGGTCGTGGCAACCGATTACATCGGCCTCGGTACACCCGGTCCCGCGGCGTTCCTGGATTCCGTGGGCGAGGCCAACGCCGTCTCGGACGCCGTTCGGGCGGCACGACGGATCCAATCCTCGATCGGGTCGTGGATCGCGGACGGCCACTCGCAGGGTGCGCACGCCACGTTCAACACCGCCGCGCGCGGCCCGGCCCGGGTGCCGGAGATCCGGTATCTCGGCGCTGCCGCAACGAGTTTCCCGCCACAGGTCGATGCGCTGGTGCCAGCACTCACGCCGACCACACCTCCACTGCCGATCGAGCTCACCGGCCTGTACGTGATGGCGCTCCGCGGCTTCGCGATCACCGATCCCGCGCTGCATATCGAGGGCCATCTGACCCCGCTCGGTACCCGGCTGTTCGACGAGATCGATTCGCAGTGCGTCACCGAGATCAACAGCCGCACCAAGGGCATACCGACCGCGGCCCTGCTGCGCTCGGCGCTCACCGACAGGGAGACTCGGGCGTTCCAGTCGTACCTACGACTGCCGGTGAACGGTATCGCCCGACCGATGTTCCTCGGCAGCGGCTTCCACGACGAAATCCTGCCGTTCCCAACGGTTCTGCCGGTCGTGGCGCAGCTCCGCGCCAACGGCGTCGATGCGCGCTTCCACGGGTACGACGCCGGGCACGACGACATCATCGACATCTCCCGCGCCGATCGGGTGGCGTTCATGCGCGACCTGGCCGCGCATGCCGGCTGACCGGCCCAGCGACCCAACGGAAGGCCACCCGTGACCACTGACTTCGTTCCGATCCTCCATCCCGGCTTCAGCAGTCCGGGCGCCGCCGCGACACCGTGGTCGGAGGTGGTCGACGTACTCGAGCATGCGGACATGTTCTGGATCAGCACCGTGCGCGCCGACGGCCGTCCGCATGTCACCCCATTGCCCGCGATGTGGTTCGACGACGCCCTGTTCTTCACGACGGGCCTCGAAGAACAGAAGGGCCGCAACCTGTCCCGTAATCCGGCATGCGTCCTCACGACCGGCACCAACGTGTATCGCGGCGGGCTCGACGTGGTGGTCGAAGGTCGGGCGGAACGCTGCACGCACCGTCCGACGCTCGAGCGGCTGGCCCAGATGTGGCTGCACCGGCTCGATTGGCCCTACGACGTGGACGACGACGGATTCCGTCACCGAACCGACGGCCGGGCACCGAACGTCGATACCGGAGCCGTCCCGGTATTCGGGCTGCGGCCCACCAAGATCCTGTCGTTCCGGCGAGACGACGAGTTCGCGCAGACGCGGTACCGACCCGCATGAGATCGCTCAGCTCCCCGGGGGCAACTACTGCTGGGCCCACCAGGCCAATAACTCGGCCTCGGCGTCTTCTCGCGACAGCGGCCCGCGATCCAGGCGCAGCTCCTTGAGGAACTTCCAGGCCTTGCCGACGTCCGGGCCGGGCTGCAGATTCAGCAGCTCCATGATCGCGTTGCCGTCCAGGTCGGGCCGCACCCGCTGCAGATCCTCGGCCTCGGCGATCGCCGCGATCCGCCGTTCCAGATCGTCGTAGCTCTCCTGCAGCCGCCGGGCCCGCCGCTTGTTGCGCGTCGTGCAATCGGCGCGCACCAACTTGTGCAAGCGCGGCAACAGATCTCCGGCGTCGGTGACGTAGCGACGGACCGCCGAATCGGTCCAGTTGCCGTCGCCGTAGCCGTGGAATCGCAGGTGCAGGAACACCAACTGCGCCACGTCCTCCACGACGTGCTTGGGATACTTCAACGCGCGCAGCCGCTTTCGCACCATCTTCGCGCCGACCACCTCGTGGTGGTGGAAGCTGACGCCGCCGTCGGGTTCGTGCCGACGCGTGGCCGGCTTGCCGATGTCATGCAGGATCGCGGCCCACCGCAGGATCAGATCCGGATCCGAATCCTCCAGGTCGACAGCCTGTTTCAGCACCGTGAGACTGTGCCAGTACACATCCTTGTGCTGATGATGCTCATCGATCGCCAGCTTCATGCCGGGGATCTCCGGGATGACGCGCTCGGCGAGCCCGGTGTCGCACAGCATGTTGATGCCGTCGGCCGGGTATTCGCCCAGCAGCATCTTGTCCAGCTCGGCGGCCACCCGTTCGACGGTGATCCGGTCGATCTGCTCGACCATCGCCACGATCGCCTCCTGCACGCGCGGCGCCAGGGTGAACCCCAGCTGCGACACGAACCGCACCGCGCGCAGCATCCGCAGCGGATCGTCGTTGAAGGAGATCTCGGGCGCGTCCGGGGTGTCGATGACGCCGGCCAGCAGCGCGTCGAGGCCGCCCAGGGGATCGAGGAACTCGCCGACGCCGTCGGCCGTGATCTGCACCGCCATCGCGTTGATCGAGAAGTCGCGGCGAACCAGGTCGGCCTCGAGGGTGTCGCCGAACCGCACCTGCGGGTTGCGCGACTGCCCGTCGTAGCTGTCCGACCGGAAGGTGGTGATCTCGATCTGCTGGTCGCCCTTGGCGGCGCTGATCGTGCCGAAATCGATGCCGGTGTCCCAGACGTTGTCGGCCCAGCCGCGCAGCAGCCGCTGGATCTGCTCGGGGCGAGCATCGGTGGTGAAGTCCAGGTCGCCGGAGAATCGGCCGAGAATCGCGTCCCGGACGGAACCGCCGACGAGATACAGCTGATGGCCGGCCTCCGCGAACCGGGCACCCAGCGGTTCGACTACGTCCGACACCGTCCGCAGCGTCGCCGCGGCACCGGCGAGCAGCCGGGTTCGGCGCTCGGCGAGCGCGGCGAGATCAGGGTCGGTCACGTCTGACGAGGGTACTGGCGCCGCTGCCCAGCACCAATCCGGGCGACTGCTCCTCGAAACAAATGGGTCACCATCCGGCAGCGGTGTCAGGACGTGCGGTTATCGCCGTCTAGCATCGGTGTGGTGTCCACCGAACCCTCCGAGCCGAGTAGTGACGTCGTTCGACGTCCCCGTCGGCGTGGTCGGCGACGTCCCGGCCCACCCCGCATCGTGGGAGATTCGGGCAGTTCAGACACCTCGACCACCGGTTCGGTAGCCGGCGGCTCGCCCGCGGGCGCCGCCGCGACCGGCGCTTCCGACTCACCCGGCCCCGCGCCGCGCACGAACGGCTCGGACAGCGGCGGCCCCAAGCCCGCTGGCGGCCGCCGCAACCGGCGGGGTCGGCGCGGCCGCCGGGGCCGAGGCGGTGCGGCAAAGCCGGTCGATGCGAACGGCACCTCGCCGACCGCCGATTCCGATGCTCCGAGCCGCCAGGTCAAGCCGTCGGACCTCGGTCGATCGGCGGCTGTCGCGAAGGCCGGCATAGAAAAGGTCACGGAGAAGGCCGGCACCATCGGATCCGGGTCCGGGCGGAAGAACGGCGGGCGGCCGGCCGACAACGGCAATCGTCCCCGGCTGCGCACGGTGCGGGAGACATCTGCCGGTGGCCTGGTGGTATCCGGATTGGACGCCCCGGACGGCGAACGTCTCGCCGCGCTCATCGGCCGTATCGATCGCCGGGGCCGCATGATGTGGTCGCTGCCCAAGGGACATATCGACACGGGCGAGACCGCGGAACAGACAGCGGTTCGGGAGGTGGCCGAAGAAACGGGGATCGAGGGCAGCGTCGTGGCGCCGCTGGGCAAGATCGACTACTGGTTCGTATCCGAGGGGAAACGCATCCACAAGACCGTGCATCACTATCTGATGCGGTCCACCGGCGGCGAGCTCTCGGACGCCGACCACGAGGTGACGGAGGTCGCCTGGGTGCCGATCACGGATCTGCCCCGGCGGCTCACCTACTCCGACGAGCGCCGCCTGGCCCGCGTCGCCGAATCGGTGATCGCCGACCTTTCGGCCGACCCGCAGCGACTGGCCGCCAGCGAGGCCGACGCGATGCGCACCGAGCCCAACGAGTACGAGAAGGCGGCCGCCGCACGCAACCAGCGCCGTCATGACCCGGCCCCACCGCCGCGCCGGCGGGGCCGCGGACGTGGTCGGGGCCGGCGCAACACGTCGGACGACTCCCGGCGCGGCGGCGACGCCGCATCGAGTTCAGGCAATCCCTCGGCATCGGTATGAATCGGTATGCATCCGGTCCGACCGCAGCGGTCGGTGCTCGAGCGCGCCCCGTGCGCGTCGTCCTCGCGGCGCTGCTGGTCGGTTGTTGCGCGATGCTCGGGCTCGCGGTACCGGCCAATGCCGACCGGCCCGCAGCCGAATTCCTGCATGTCGTCATCGACACCCTGAGCCCGACCACGGTCACCACCACCAGCTCGCCGACCGTCACCGTGACCGGCACCATCACGAACTTCGGCGACCGCACGGTGCACGACGTCGCCGTCCGGCTGCAGCGCGCTCCCGCGCTGGACGCCACCGGTGACTCTCGCGCCGTCCTGGTGCGCGACCCCAACACGTTCGACACCACCGGCGCGTTCCATCCGGTCTCGCAGTCGGTCGCGGCCGGGGCCAAAATCCCGTTCTCCGTGAGTATTCCGCTGTCGGCGGGCGGCCCGGAACCCTCGCTGCAGATCAGCCGACCGGGCGTCTACCCGTTGCTGGTCAATGTCAACGGCACTCCCGACTACGGCTCCGCCGCCCGGCTCGACGACGCGCGCACGCTGCTGCCGGTCCTCGGCCTGCCGGCGGATTCGGCTCGCGCGCAACAGAACACCTCCACCCAGCCCGACAACCTGGCGCCGACCGCCGACGGATCGGTGGCCCCGGACATCTCCAGTCCGACGCACCTGACCCTGCTGTGGCCGTTCGCCGCGTCGCCGCAGGTGGCGCCCGGCGGAGTCGGAGACGACAAGCCCACCCGGCTGATCTCGGACAACCTGGCGACCTCGTTCGCCCCGGGCGGCCGTCTCGACCGGCTGCTGTCGGCCGCCGAGGGCGCGCTGCCCGATGACGACAACAACACGGTCAAGCAGAGTCTTTGTCTCGCAATCGATCCGGACCTGCTGGTGACCGCCCAGGCGATGGTTCACGGGTACACCGTGCCGTCCGATCCGGACGACTCCGCCTCCCGCGGCCGGACCGGACACGGTGGTCCCGCCGCCGAGGCCTGGCTCAACCGGATGGCCACCGTCGCCGGCCGGGCGGACTGTGTCGTCGCGCTGCCGTATGCCCAGGCCGATCTCAATTCCGTGACCCGGGTGCATGATTCGGCATTCACGCAGGCGGCGACGGGCGATGCCGCGACGACCGTCGACACCATCCTGAACGTGAAGTCTGTGCAAGATATCGCGATTCCCACGTCCGGCGCCCTGGACTGGAACACCCTGGGAGCGCTTGCCGCCCAGGGGACCTCCGGGGCGATGCTGGCCGCCCCGGGGCTGTCGGGCAGCAACCCCGATGGCAGCGGGCAGTTGGAGATCCCGGTCCCGCCGTATGCCGCCGCCGATACGGCCCCGACACCCAGCCGGATCGGCGTCCAGTCCTATGACCCGGCGATCACCACCGCGCTGGCCGCGATGGGTGACGCCCCGACGACGCCGGCCAACACCCCGGCCGACCAGCGCTACAACCTCGCCCACGACTCGGCGGCGGCCCGGCGGGCCGACGCAATCGGCGCCATCGCGTATGCGGCGCTGCGCCCGTCGACGGGCAGCACCACCCCGAACGATCCGACGGCGAACGTCCTCGGACGCAGTCAGGTCGTGCTGCCGCCGGCCGTCTGGAACCCCAGCACCGACGACGCCAATGCCATCCTGCAGATGACGGCGATGCTGCTCGACTCCGGCCTGGCCAGCAGTACGCCGTTGCCGCACATAGCGACTCGGCTCGCCGGGCCGTTGCCGTCGGGTGCGCTGCGCAATCCGAATACGGTCGACCCGCTGCCGCAGTCGACGGTGGACGCGATCGGCCGCAATCTGAATGACCTGCGTCAGTTCCAGGGCTCGCTGGTCAACAGGCCCGAGCAGCCGATCTCGCCGCAGGCGTTCATGAGCCCGCTGTTCGGCGATCTGCTGCGCGCGACCACCCGCAACAGCAACGACACCGCGGCCCACAACAACGCGGTCGACGCCGAGCGCGTCGCGGCCGTCCAAGAGTCTCTCGTCTCGATGCGGGAGCAGGTCAGCATCCTCAACCCCGGCGGCCGGTACACGCTGGCCTCGGAGCGCAGCCCTCTGCTGCTGGTGATCCGCAATGATCTGCCGGTGCCGATGCGGGTGCAGCTGGATATTCAGGCCCCGCGCGGCATGACGGTCGGCGATGTCGGAGTTGTGGAGATTCCGCCGCGCGGCACCCGCCAGATCCAGTTGCCCACCAAGGCGAATTCGTCCCGCACGGTGTCGGTGAAGATCGGGCTGGCGTCCGACACCGGCGTGAAATTGGGACAGCCTATTGAACTGTCAGTACATTCCAACGCATATGGACAGGTCCTCTTCATCATCACGATCTGCGCGGCGGTGCTCCTGGTGCTGCTCGCGGGTCGACGGCTGTGGCACCGTTTCCGCGGCGAGCCTGATCCGGCAGACGCCGATCGGCCCGAGCCCGATGCCCGGGAGCGGAAGATGGCCGACGACGTGACCCTGCACCAGAACCCGGCATATGCCGAGGCCGACCAGACCGAGCTCGGCCATACCGACCACGAGCCGACACAGACCGACGACCATCCGGACGGTTCGCGGTGACCGAGTCGCAGACCAAACCGAACGACTCCGACGAGTCACTACTCGCGACCAGCGGCTCGATCGCGATCGCGACGCTGACGAGCCGGATCACCGGGTTCATCCGCACAGTGCTGGTGACCTCGATGCTCGGCGCCGCGATCTCCTCGGCATTCATCACCGCCTACACGTTGCCGTCGATGGTCGCCGAGGCGCTGCTCGGCGCCGTCCTCACCGCCATCGTCATCCCGGTGCTGGTGCGCGCCGAGCGCGAGGACGACGACGGCGGCGCCGGATTCATCAACCGCGTCTTCACCCTCGCCCTGTCGGTGCTCACGGTCGGCACGGTGATCGCGCTGATCGCCGCGCCGCTGCTGACGATGCTGTCGCTCGGCGACGGCAAGGTGAACCGGTCGCTGGCGACCCACCTAAGCTTCCTGCTGCTCCCGGAGATCCTCTTCTACGGTCTCTCCGCGCTGTTCATCGCGACGCTGAACATGCGCGGGAACTTCAAGCCCGGTGCGTGGGCGCCCGTGGTCAACAACCTGGTGCAGATCACCACGCTGGTCGTCTACGCGATCGTGCCCGGTGAGATCTCGCTCAATCCCGTCCGGATGGGCGACACCAAGCTGCTGGTGCTCGGCATCGGCACCACCCTCGGCGTCGTCGTGCAGGCCCTGATCCTGGTGCCCGCGCTGCGCCGGTCCGGAGTGCATCTCAAGCTCAAATGGGGACTCGACGCGCGCCTGCGCAAGTTCGGAAACATGGCCTCGGCCGTCATCCTTTACGTCGTCGTCCTGCAGGTCGGCTGGGTGATCACCACCCGGATCGCCGCCCACGCCGACGCCGCCGGCCCTGCCAACTACAGCCAGCACTGGATGCTGCTGCAGGTCCCGTACGGCGTCCTCGGTGTCACCATCCTGACGGCGATCATGCCGCGGCTCTCGCGCAACGCCGCCGCCAACGACACCGCCTCGGTGGTGGACGACCTGTCGGTGGCGACCCGTCTGACGATGGTCGCGCTGGTCCCGATCATCACGTTCATGACGTTCTTCGGCCCGGCGATCGGCGTCGCGCTGTTCAACTTCGGCAAGTTCGACGAACACACCGCCACCCAGCTCGGCACGGTGCTCACCTGCGGCGCGTTCACGATCATCCCGTATTCGATGACGCTGGTTCAGCTGCGCGTCTTCTATGCGCGCGAGGACGCCTGGACGCCGACGGTGATGACCGTCGGCATCACAGTGGTCAAGGTCGCCTTCTCGTACCTGGGCCTGGCGCTGTTCGACAACGGCCAGGACGTGGTGCGCTGGCTCGCGTTCTCCAACGGTCTCGGTTATCTGGTCGGGGCGATCGTCGGGCACTATCTGCTGCGGCGGCGCATGGGTCCGATCCGGATGACCAACGTCACCCGTACCACCATGCAGACGCTCGCCGCATCGATCGCGTGCTCCGGCGTGGTCTGGGGTCTCGCGGAGATCTCCGGGATGCACAAGCTCGGCACCGACGCCGGCAAGTTCGGGTCCCTGGCCTACCTGGCCCTCGTCGCTCTGGTCTCCCTCGGCCTCACCTACGCCGTCCTCACGCTGTTGCGCGTGCCGGATGTCATCGCGGTCGGCGTCACCGCCCGCCGCGCGCTCGGCCGGTTCATCCCGGCCCTGGCGCCACCGGCCGATGCGCATCCGGAGACCCGCGCCGAGATGACGCTGCGGCTGCCGCGGATCAGCACCGACGAGTCCGTTCCTTACGGCGGCGAGGTGCAGATCGGGCAGAGGTTCGACCCGGCCACCTCGAGCTGGCGCACCTACTCCGAGCTCAGTGGCGGTGCGGTCGATCGGGACCAGACCGACAGCGGCCAGCACGATCTCCGGTACCGGCGACAGTCCGAGAGTGCCGTCGGACCGGCCGAGACCATCGCCCCGGTGCCCGGCGCCCTGTCGCAGGATCCGCGGCCGGCCCGGCCTTCGCGGCCGCGCGGCCCGATGCTGGTGCCCGGTGCCGCCGTCGCCGGCGGCCGGTACCGCCTGCTGCAGCCGCACGGGGGCGCCGACGGTCTGCAGTTCTGGCGCGCCCGCGACATCAGCCTCGATCGGGATGTGGCACTGACCTTCGTCGACGCCAATCAGCTCGCACCGGCTGCAGATTCGGACGGCGCTGAAAATGTGCGCGGCGCCGGACCTCAGGCGGTGCTGTCGCGCACCCTGCGGCTCGGTCGCCTCAACACCCCCGGCGTGGCCCGGGTGCTCGATGTCATCCGGGGCTCTTCCGGCGGCATCGTGGTTGCCGAGTGGGTGCCCGGCTCCTCGCTCGCCGAGGTCGCACTCAGGCGACCGTCCGCGCTCGGTGCCGCGCATGCGGTACGTACGCTGGCCGCCGGAGCCGAGGCGGCGCACCGCAGCGGGGCCGCGCTGTCCATCGACCACCCCGACCGTATCCGCATCTCCTCCGCCGGCGAGGCCGTGCTGGCCTTCCCGGGAACCATGGCCGACGGCAGCCGCGACAACGACGTCCGCGGTCTCGGTGCCGTTCTGTATGCGCTGCTACTGGCCAGCTGGCCGATGGACCCCGCGCGCGGCAACGCGTTGGCGACCACCGCCGACACCACCGAGCTGGTGGGCGGGCTGCCCGCCGCCGCGCCGAACAACCGCGGCCTGCCGATCGAGCCGCGCGCCGCGCGCGCCGGGGTGCCCTTCGAGATCTCCACCGTGGCGGTCCGCGCGCTGGAGGGCAATAGCGGAATCCGCACGGCTGCAACGGTTCAGCACCTGCTCGACCAGGCGACGGTGCTCGACCAGAAGACCGAGCTGATCCTGCCGATCGACGGCAAGCCGGCGGTCCTCGCGGGCTCGACCGCGGCCGAGTCGCCGCGTCGGCGCAGCCGCACCCGTGCGATGCTCGTCGCCGGTGGGCTGCTCGCGCTGTTCCTGGTGATCGCGCTGGTGGTCTGGCTGGCCGGAGCCTTCGACACGAACCACTCCACCAGCACGGGCGCCTCGTCCACCACCACCGCCAGTTCCGTGGCGCCGAGCAGCACTCCGACCGCGGCCCCGGTGCTGAAAACCGTTGAGGTCAAGGACTACTCGTCCCAGGACCCCGATTCGTCGGACTATGTGAGGAACACCATCACCGGTCAGGCGCCGCCGTGGTCGACCGACTCGTACCTGCGCTACCCGCGCTTCGGCAACCTGAAACCCGGTGTGGGACTGCTCTATACGCTGGCCGCGCCGGCCTCCTTCTCGTCGGTGACGATCCGCACCACCACGCCCGGCGTGGTCGTTCAGATCCGCACGCTGGACTCGCCGGACGACACGTTCGCAAGCAGCACCGTGGTCGGGCGCGCGACGCTGGCGCAGCGGACGACGTCCATCCCCGTCACGGTCGCCGGGCCCACGCGATACGTGCTGGTCTGGCTCACCGAGCTGCCGCAGAACTCGCACGGCCGCTATCAGGGCGCGATCGCCCAGGTCTCGCTCGAGCCGTGAGGCGATGTCCGATTTTATGTCGGAGGCCGGGGCTA
This sequence comes from Jongsikchunia kroppenstedtii DSM 45133, assembly GCF_000380485.1. Lineage (GTDB taxonomy): Bacteria > Actinomycetota > Actinomycetes > Mycobacteriales > Mycobacteriaceae > Jongsikchunia > Jongsikchunia kroppenstedtii. The sequence continues at coordinate 207,334 of NZ_AQYG01000045.1, forward strand.
GTGTCTCGCCATGGCTGACAAGCTCATCACCGACAACGGTTTGATCGCGGGGGAGGACGGGCGGCTGCGGCCCGCCTGGGCGAGTGTCGATCCCCTGCTACGCGACTACTACGACACCGAATGGGGGATGCCGGTCGACGGCGAGAACGCCCATTTCGAGCGGCTCGCCCTGGAAGGGTTTCAGGCCGGGCTGTCCTGGGCGACGATCCTGCGCAAGCGGCCGGCGTTCCGCGAAGTATTCGCGGACTTCGACGTGGACACGGTCGCCGCCTTCACCGAAGCGGATGTCGAGCGGCTGCTGCAGGATGCCCGGATCGTCCGCAACCGCGCCAAGATCGAGGCCACTGTCGGGAATGCCCGAGCGGCGATCGCCCTGCGCGAGGAGGGCGGGCTCGTCGAGTTCCTGTGGTCCTTCCGTCCCGAACAGACTCCGCGACCGCGTTCCACCGCCGAAGTGCCCACCACGTCACCGGAGTCGGTCGCGATGTCGAAGGCGCTGCGCAAGAAGGGCTTCCGATTCGTCGGCCCGACCACGATGTTCGCCCTGATGGAGGCCGTCGGCATCGTCGACACCCACCTGATGGGCTCCCATCGGCGGGGCACGTCCGGCATCTGGCCGGAATAGCCTGCAATGCCGCCGAGCGGAAGTCCGCGGCGGATCCACTCAGTCGGCTGCGGCCAGCCGGCGAAGACTCGACCCGTGAAACACCAGCGGTTCGGCCTCGGCGCTGCCGGCGATGCGGTCGACCCGCAGAAGTACGACCCGGTGGTCGCCGGCCGGAATCTCGGCGTGGATGGTCGTCTCGATCCAGGCGGCGGCACCCCCGACGAAGATCGCGCCGTCCCGGCCGTCGTGGACGTCGACCTCCGCGAACCGGTCGCCCTTGCCGCCAAGCGCGTAGGCGGTCCGGTGCTGATCGTGACCCAGGAGACTGATCCCGATGCTCCTGGCCTGCTGCAACCGGGGCCACGTAGTCGACGAGTGCTGCACACACACCGACACCAGCGGCGGATCGATGGACACCGGCACGAACGAGGCGACCACGAGTCCGTGTGGCCGGCCGTCGACGCGTGCCGCGATCGCGACGAGACCATTGGGGAAGTGGGCGAACGCCTTCCGCAATCCGGCGGAGTCGGACGGCGCCGCAAGCAGATCGTCGATGGCTGATGCGGTGGAGGTAGTCACCCGATCAGCTCAGCAGCAATCGGACCGGCGCAACAGGTTTCGCACCGGCCCGATCGCAATGTGGCTCCACGACGGGTCAGCCGGCCGCGACCAGCTGGCGATAGTCGGAGCGGCTGAATCGGCCGGCTGGAGCGAAGCGGCCCAGCAACTCGGCCGGGTCGGCGCCGGTCACCTCCGCCACATACCTCGCGGCATCCTCGGCGGTGTCGACCGAACGGAAGGACTGCGGCCGATGCAGCAAACCCACCAGCGCCGACGCGAACGCCGGGTCGACGGCTGCCGTGGCGAAGAACTGGCCGCCGACATCGGCGAATTCGGGATCCGACAGGAACAGCCGGGTGACCTTCGCCGCGTCCTCGCCGCGCGCGGCCAGGAACTCCGCGTACTGCCGCGTCAGCCACTCCTCGTCGAAGGGGCCGCGATGCGTCGCGGCCGCGGCGACCAGCCGCTGCGCCTGGATCAGGCCGCCCTGCGCGCCCTGCCCGGCCACTGGATCGTGCGTGATGGCCGTATCGCCCAGCGCCGCAACCACATGGCCGCCCGACGTGTGGCCGACCCCGGCCCGGATGACCGGACGCACCGCGCCCTTGAGCCAGGAATGCGGATCCTCTGAGATGGTCTCAGTGGCAAGCACCTCGGGCAGGTCCCAGTCGAGATAGTCCCGATAGAGATCCTTCACCACGGCGAGGGCCGACTCGGCGGAATCGGCTGTGTTGAAACGCTTCTCCCAGTCGCTGCCCGGTCGCGCCCAGCCGAGGAACGCCCATGTCGGGCCGGCGTCCTTGTGCAGGTACGGACCCCACCACACCTCGCCCTGATCGGCGACGATCGAGAACAGGCTGTGTGCGCCGCCGGCCGGACCGCGATGGGCGAAGACCTCCGGTCCATAGCCGAGCCCGCGGGTGGTGACGGTGAGCAGGGTGCGCTGCGGCCGGTCGTACACCGTCCGCGACTCATCGATGGGGAAGAGGTCCACCAGCCCGCCCTTGCCGGTGGCCACCAGTGTCAGATCGTGCGCTTCGGCGATCGTGTCCAGCGCCTGCGGCGTCACCTCCTCGACGATGAAGACACCGCCGCGCTTCTGGAAGGTGGCCAGTCGTTCGTCGGCCTTGAGACGGGTGTCGACGGCGACACCGACATACCCCGCGAAATCACCGTCGAAGGCAATGAGTTCCGGGCGCTCGCCGTCCTCCGCCGGACCGGCGATCCGCACGCTGAGGCCGGTGTGCCGCGGCGCCCGACCGGTGTAGGTGTCGAGGCCGAGCGCGGCCTCCGCCTGCTGGGTCTCACCGAATTCCAGTGCGGTTCCCGTCGCCGGGACGTCGTCCCGCAGCCCCCGCTGGTCCCGATCACTGTAGAGAGTGACGGCGAAACCGTTGTCCAGCAGTCCGAGTGCGGCGGTGACGCCGGTCTGTCCGGCGCCCACCACGGCCGCGCTGCGTTGTTGTTTCGGAGATTGATGTGTCGAGGTGTTCTGTTGGGTAGTCATACCAATTATGTTGCGCCCCACTATCTACCCTCGACACCGTTGCGCTCAGTGCGAGTCAATCAACGATCCGGCACGCACCTGTTCCTCGCTGAGCGCCGTCGACCCGGGACCGCCGATCCGATATCGGGCGCCCCGGTGCTCGTCGGGCAGCCGGTCGCCCCGGCCGACCAACTTGTGGCGCAGCGTGCCCGGCACATACTCCTCGGGGTACTGCCCGCGCTCGGTCAGCACCGGGACCACATGCGTCACAACATCTTCGAATGTTCCCGGGGTGATCGCATAGGCGAGGTTGAACCCGTCGACGTCAGTGTCCGCCTGCCAGTCGGCCAGCAGGTCGGCGATGGTCTCGCCGGATCCGACGAAGACCGGCCCCATGCCGCCGATCCCCGCCCAGCGTCCGATGTCGCGCACGGTCCACTCGCGTCCGTCGTCGTCGAACTCCTGGAAGGCCGCGACGGCCGACTGGATCGCGTTCGACTGCACGTCCCCGATCGGATCGTCGAGGTCATATTGCGACAGGTCGATCCCCATCCACCCGGACATGAACACCAGCCCGCCCTCGACACTCGCGTAGGAGAGGTATTCCTCGTGCTTACGGTGGGCCGCCTCGTCCGATGAGTCGGTGACGATCGTGGCCAACGCGTAGATCCGGGCGGCGTATCGGTCGCGGCCCGCGGCCTCCAGCTCGTCGCGGATGCGCGAGACCGTCTGGGCCAGAACCCGTTTGGACGGTCCGGCGATGAAGATCGCCTCGGCATTCTCGGCGGCGAAGCGGGTGCCCCGCGGCGACGCGCCGGCCTGGTAGATCACGGGCGTGCGCTGCGGCGACGGCTCGCCCACGTGGATCCCCGGCACGGTGAAATGCTTGCCCGCGTGCCCGATGTGGTGCACCTTCGCCGGATCGGTGTAGATGCCGCGGTCGACGTCGCGGACCACCGCGTCGTCCTCCCACGAGCCCTCCCACAGTTTGTAGAGCACTTCGAGGTATTCGTCGGCATGGTCGTATCGCTCGTCGTGATCGAGCTGGTCGGCCGCACCGAAATTCCTTGCCGCCGAGGGCAGATAGCCGGTGACCACATTCCAGCCCAGTCGCCCCTTGGTGAGGTGATCGAGGGTGGTGAGCCGCCGGGCGAACGGGAACGGGTGCTCGAATCCGGTGCCGGTGGTGATGCCGAAGCCCAGGTGTTCGGTCACCACGGCCATCGCCGACACCAGCAGCAGTGGATCGGCCACCGGCGTCTGCGCGCCCTCGCGAATCGCGGCCACGTCGTCGCCGCCGTAGACGTCGTACACGCCGAGCACGTCGGCGATGAACAACCCGTCGAATCGCCCGCGTTCCAACAGCTTCGCCAGCTCGGTCCAGTAGTCGATGTCGGTGTACCGATGCGACTGGTCGTCCGGATGGCGCCACAGCCCGGGGGACTGGTGCGCGACACAGTTCATGTCGAACGCATTGAACCGGATGGGTCGACGGCCGCCGTCCACTGCGGTCATCGCTTCGTTCCCGACCGCTGTCCCGCACTCCAGCCGAACGGCAGCTCGCCGCCGTTCACCAGATGATCGCCGATGGCGCGCGCCTTGAAGATCGCCGGATTGTGCACGGACACCGTGCGGGCGTTGCGCCAGTGGCGATCCAGCCGCAGCTTCTCCGACACGATCGACGCCCCGCCCAGCTCGAACAGCTCAGTGGTCGCGGCGAGGACGGTCGGGATGATGCTGAGCTGTGCCTGTCCGGCGGCCAATTCGACTGCGTTCAAAGCAGATTCGTCGGCCGCGCCGGAGTCGAGTACCTCGTCCAGCTGATCAGCGACGGCCAGAACCGCGGCACGAGAGCTGAACGCGGCGGCCGACAGTCGGCCAACGACCTGCTGTACCAGCGGATCCTCCCGCGGCAGGTCGGCCGATCCATGGGTGAAGGTGCGGTCGCGCCGGCGCACCCAGTCGATCGCGTCCTGCTGCGCACGCTCGGCGATGCCGGCGAGCACCGCCAACTGCACCAGCTGCAGATACGACGTGGCATACGTCGGTCCCGGCACGCCGTAGCCTGGACCGAGAATCCGCTCGTCGTCGACCACGACATCGTCGAATATCGTTGTGCCGCTGGCGGTCAGCCGCTGACCGAAGCCGTCCCAGTCGTCATGCTGGGTGACGCCGGCCGCGTCCGTGTCGACCAGGACACCTACCCGGTCGCCGTCGCGATCGGCCGCCACCAGCGTGTGGTCGGCGAAGAGCGATCCGGTGCTGTAGTACTTGACCCCGTCGAGGCGCCAGCGGTCGCCGTCCGGCGTCAGCGTCGTGCGATACCGGTCGACCGCGCCCACCCCGGGTTCGGTGATCGCATTGCCGACGAGCGTGCCGTCGGCGACCTTCCGGAACCAGCCGTCTCGTCGTTCACTCGGCTCCGCGAGGAGCTGATCCTCGACGAAGGACCAGTGCACCCGCAGCGCCTGCGGCAGATTCGATTCGGCCGCAGCGAGTTTGATCAGCTGACGGAACAGCTGTCGCACCGACGCGCCGTAGCCGCCGAATTCGACCGGTACCCGCAGCGCTCCGAAACGCGCCTCCTTGAGCCAGCCGACCTCCTCGTAGGGCAGCCGTCGCTCGATCTCACGCTCCACCGCACCGTCGGCGATGCGCTGATAGATCAGGTCGAAGACGGAATCGAGTTCGGCGTCGGTCGCGGGTCGCGCGGTCGTGATCGTCATGTCGCCACGATCGCGCCGCGGCGGCATCAGGTCACGGGTTGTGCCCGGCTCGATTCGAATGCGCCCGGCAGCCGCGGTCCGGGAATGCGGCTACGGCACCCACACCGTGGCGACGCCGGGGGTGATGATTCCGCTGAGCGCGTCGATCTTCACCACGACCTGCCCGGCGCCGGTGCGCAGCGTCGCCTCCGCCGGTATTCCGTTCAGCCCGTTCGACATTTGGGCGGCGCCGGTCGCCATCGTGGTCAGATTCACCCAGGAGACCTGTGCCTGCGGCATGCATCCCCATCGATCCTTCAGGCCGCCGGTGATCGTGAGTTGTCCGGCGGCCGGTCCGGTTTCGAACGAGCAGTGGATCGCCGGAACATCGAAACTGCCATTCGGATTGCCGAATGACGCCGGCTGGATCTGAAACGGAACCGGTGCGGCGCTCGCGGCGGCCGGTGGGATCACCGCAACCGCCGCCCCCAGGACGGCTGCCGTCAGCATCACGCGTCGCCGCATCGCGGACGTCTTCGGACTTCTGGTCATTGCTTACCTCCACAAAGTGCCCGTTTCCGACTTTATGCCTTGGCTGCGGACCATATGCGGCTTTCGTCCGTATCGCTGGCGCCAGGCACCAGCGTCCGAAACTGTCGCCGACCGTGAGCCGGTCGGAGTCGGACTTAGTACGCCCTGGCGTGCTCCCTGATGTATTGGTTGATCACGGCGTCCGGGATGCGTCCGCGAGCGGCGATGTCGATGCCTTGACTCTGTGCCCACGCCCGGATCTGACGGCCGTGCTCTGCGTTTGCCCTGTCGCTCCGCAACCCGAAGCCTCGGCTTTTTCGGCGGCCAGTGAGATAGCTGGCATGCTCGATCCACTTCTGGAAGTCGAAACGAAGCTGCATGGCGTGGGCGCTGGACAGGTCGATCGTGTAGTTGACGCCGTCGATCGTGAACTCGACCGTTTCGTCGGCAAGCTCCGCCGGATCCACGTCATCAACGAACTCGACGATGATCTTCTTCGCCATCGATGACGCTCCTGACAGTCGTGTACCGGACCCGTTGTCCTCGCCTGCAACCGTGTCGGAGCACGCGGCTCAACTATACTTTACTATAGTGTTTATGCGTTTAAGGATAGTAGCTGCGTCGTTATAGCAACAGAACTTCATGTCATCCGGATCGGAGATGCTCGCGGCGCAGTAGATCGAACAGCGCAACCCCGGGGGTCCCAGATCCGTACGACCAGCCCAGCGAGGTGATACACGATGAAGTTTCTTGTGCTGTACCGGACTGAGCAACGTGCGCGCCGACAGCTCGCGCAGGAAACGCCCCAGCAGCGGGACGCAGGCACTCGAGCTTGGGCGTTGTGGTTTGGGCTGGCTGACGAATTCGTGGTCGATCGCGGGTCACCGATTATCGACTCGAGGGGGTCGATAGGCGGGTTCTCGATCCTGCAAGGCGAGTCGATTCAGGAAGTCAAAAAGCTCCTGACGACGCACCCGCACAACCAGATCGGCACCATCGAGGTGCTTCCGTTCTTGTCGGAGTGCCTAGGTGACGAGCCGTAATCGCTGTCGGATAACAGACACCCGGTGGCAGATTGTGGCGACTTCTTGAGCGCCTGCGGTGGAACCGATGTGCTCGTTCGCCACCGCAGATGCGTTGCGCCCGAAAGCAATCGCGGCCTTCGATAGCGGCATACGTATCGGGCGCGACCGAGACGCATCCTTCGGGCCACCGCTGTTGATGCGAGGTCGCTGTCTGCGCGGTCTCCTGCTGGCGTCGTGCGATCCGACGGTCGGTGCGCCCTGGTCTTATGAGCTACGCTGCTGATGAATATGCTGAATAACATTTCTAGTAGCACATGGGTTGGTTGAGGTTCGCGGTCGGAATCGGCGCGAGCCAGCGCCCGAGGGTGGTAGCCGTGAAGGAGGTAGCCAGTGGCGAAGCGGGTCTTGGTGTTTGGTGCGGCTGATCGCCGCTATGACTGCCGGCACTGCGGCCAGCCCGTGATACGGGTCAGCGGAGTCTGGATCCACGAATACGAGGATCCAGGCGCCGATGACCACCAGCCCACCCCGGACCGTCATCTACGACCCGTTACGTAGTCCACGGGCACGGAAGGGCCGTTGTGAATTTGTGGCGTGGCCAGGCCGATCGCCGACTGTTGATGGCATGCATGAGCGAAGCCGAGAGTGAGTGGCAGCGTGCTGGTCACTCCGGCGCCGGGTTGGACTACTACCTGTGGGTTCGTCGGCGCGGCTACCAGCTGTATCGGGAGCATGGAGAGCCCGATGCCTACGGCCCCGAGCCCGAAGGCCGCGACGGTACCGGCGGCGCCGGCATCGGTGATGGCGACACCGGCCCAACCCCCATGGACGATCTCATCCCGTAGTCACCGGCGAATGCACATTCTGTTGTGTATTGGCGACCCTCGAATATCCGCTTTGTCCGATTTGATCTAGCCTCTCTGGAATGACGGCGGACCCACGTACCGACGAGCAGCTGCTCGCGGCGCATGTCGCGGGCGAAGTCGGGGCG
>NZ_AQYG01000046.1 GCF_000380485.1 Jongsikchunia kroppenstedtii DSM 45133
CCTGATCGCCATCCCGCTGGTCCCCCGCGACCAGGCGCACCGCGAGCCCGAACCGGTCTCGACGGCCGACTGACCGCCGAGCGGACACTCACGTTCGCCGAGTGGACCGTCAGGTTCATCGAGTGGACCGTGAAACGCATTGAGCGGACATTCGATTGATCGAATGCCCGCTCAATGCAAACAGTTGTCCACTCGGCGCGCGTAAATGTCCACTCGGCGCGCGTAAATGTCCACTCGGCGCGCGTAAATGTCCACTCGGCGCGCGTAAATGTCCACTCGACGAACGTGAGTGTCCGCTCGGCGAACCTGACGGTCCGGTCGCGGAATCAGAGCGCCGCGCGGATCCGGGCGCCGATCTCCGACGTGCTGGCGGTCGAGTCGCCCCGGGACGCCAGGTCCGCCGCCACGGCGCTCTCCACGCGCTCGGCCGCCGCGTCGTCGCCCTGGTTGCGCAGGAGCAGCGCGACGGAGAGGATCGCGGCCGTCGGGTCGGCCTTGCCCTGCCCGGCAATGTCGGGGGCGCTGCCGTGCACCGGCTCGAACATCGACGGGTTGGTGCCGGTCGCATCGATGTTGCCCGATGCGGCCAGGCCGATGCCGCCACTGACCGCCGCTGCGATATCGGTGATGATGTCGCCGAAGAGATTGTCGGTCACGATGACGTCGAACCGGCCCGGGTCGGTGACCAGGTAGATGGTCGCCGCGTCGATGTGGCAGTAATCGGTTGCCACATCCGGGAATTCGGTGCCGACCTCGTTGACGGTGCGCTGCCACATGGAGCCGGCGAACCCGAGAACGTTGGTCTTGTGCACCAGCGTCAGCTTCTTGCGACGCTGCTGCGCCCGCTCGAATGCGTTGCGCACCACCCGCTCGATGCCGAATCGGGTGTTGACGCTGACCTCGGTGGCCACCTCATGCGGCGTGCCGACGCGGATCGCGCCGCCGTTGCCGGTATACGGACCCTCGGTGCCCTCGCGGACGACGACGAAGTCGATCTCCGGGTTGCCGGCCAGCGGCGACTGCACGCCCGGGTACAGCCGACTCGGCCGCAGATTCACGTGATGATCGAGCGCGAACCGCAGGTCCAGCAGGAACCCGCGTTCCAGGACGCCCGGCGGCACCGACGGATCGCCGATGGCGCCCAACAGGATTGCGTCGTGGTCGCGCAAGGCGTCCAGGTCGGCGTCGGACAGCAGCTCGCCGCTGCCGTGGTAACGCCGTGCACCGAAATCGAATTCGGTCTTCTCCACGCCCGGCTTGACGGTGTCGAGGACGGCGAGCGCCTCGGCGATGACCTCCGGCCCGATTCCGTCACCCGGAATGACAGCGAGCTTCACGACAGGTCCACCTGCTCGATCAGGCTGGCGGACACGGCATTTCCGACTGCGGCGACCACATCGACGGGCGCCTCGCGGTCGACGCGCAGCAGCACGGTCGCACCGTCGCCCTCGGCGTCCTGCGACAGGCCGGCGGCCTGGATGTCGATTCCGGCGTCACCGAGCAGCGTGGCGATCTTGCCGAGCGTGCCGGGCTTGTCGCCGTAGCTGACGACCAGGTTGCGGCCCTGCGCACGCAGATCGAAGTTGCGGCCGTTGATGTTGACGATCTTCTCCACCTCGGCCGGGCCGCTCAGCGTGCCGGCCACGTTCTGCGTCGAACCGTCGGCGAAGACGACCTTCAGGTCGACCAGGCTGCGGTGGTTCGGGCTTTCCGGGGCGGTGTTGACCTCGATGGTCACGCCGCGCTCCTCGGCGATGTTCGGGGCGTTGACGAAGGTCACCGGATCATCGATGACGGCCGTGAACAGACCGCGAACGGCGGCGAGACCGAGCACGTCGACGTTGCGGGCCGCGAGTTCGCCGCGAGCCTCGACCGTCAGTGAGGTCGGGGCCTGGCCGGCGAGTGCACCGGCCAGCACGCCCAGGCGGCGCACCAGCTCGAGCCACGGGGCGACCTCGTCGTCGACGGTGCCGCCGGCGATGTTGACGGCGTCCGGCACGAACTGGCCGGCCAGCGCCAGGCGAACGCTCTTGGCGACGTCGGTGCCGGCGCGGTCCTGCGCCTCGCTGGTGGATGCGCCGAGGTGCGGGGTCACGACGACCTCGGGCAGCTCGAACAGCGGGCTGTCGGTGCACGGCTCGGTCGCGAACACGTCCAGGCCGGCGGCGCGGACCTGGCCGCTCTTGATGGCGTCGGCGAGCGCCTGCTCGTCGATCAGTCCACCGCGGGCGGCGTTCACGACGACGACGCCCGGCTTGGTCTTGGCCAGCTGCTCGGCGCCGATCAGGCCGGCGGTCTCCGGGGTCTTCGGCAGGTGGATGGTGAACATGTCGGCGCGCGAGAGCAATTCGTCCAGCGTCACCAGCTCGATGCCCAGCTGCGCGGCCTTGGCCGGGGAGACATAGGGGTCATACGCGATGATCTGCGTTTCGAAGGCGGCGAGGCGCGCGGCGACCAGCTGGCCGATCCGGCCCAGGCCGACGACGCCCACGGTCTTGCCGAAGATCTCGACGCCGTTGAACTTCGAGCGCTGCCAGGTGTGCTCGCGCAGGGTCGCGTCGGCGGCGGGGATCTGCCGCACGGCCGACAGCAGCAGCGCGACGGCGTGCTCGGCGGCGGTGTGGATATTGGACGTCGGGGCGTTCACGACGATGACGCCGCGCGCGGTGGCCGCGGGCACATCCACATTATCGAGCCCGACGCCGGCGCGGGCGACGATCTTCAGCTTCGGCGCCGCGGCAAGGACCTCGGCATCGACCGTGGTCGCCGAGCGGACCAGGATCGCATCGACATCGGCGACGGCCTCGAGCAACTTCGGCCGGTCCGGGCCATCGACCCACCGCACCTCGACGTCGTCTCCCAGGGCGGCGACGGTGGACTCGGCCAGCTTGTCGGCAATCAACACGACGGGGCGGCTCACGATAGGTTCTCCTGTGATCAGCGAATGCGGTGAAATACGGCCCAGGTCTCGTCGTTGAGTCCGCTCCGGCCGCCCCTGAGTGTAGTGGTCGGCCATCCCCCGGGCTCTGCCCGCCCGGTGTGTTCGGGGACGCGCCGATATCCGCGCCGTCGTCACTCCCACCAGCCGCGATGACAGCATCCGCTCCAGTGAAGTGGAAATGTGACGTGCGTTACCGCTAGATTGCTTACTGCTTGTGCCGCCGGCCCCGACGGATTAGAGGTATACGACAAGATGCTGTCCACGATCATCAAGCGCGGAGCGATGAAGCGGATTGGGCTTCTCGCGGCCGCATCCGTGGTCGGCGCCACCACGATCCTGCTCGGCAGCGGTTCGGCCGCGGCCGCCGGCGGGCCGATCCCGATCGGCGGCGGGTCCGGGATCCTCATCACGCACGGTTCCAACTACACCAACGCCTGCACGGTGGCCACCATCGGCCACGACGCGGCCGGCGACCTGGTCGGGTTGACGGGCGCCCGCTGCGGCGGCGCCGGCCAGCGCGTGCTCTCCGAGGTCTGGCAGGACCGCGGCCGCATCGGCGTCATCACCTACTCCAACCCGGTGCTGAACTATGCGGTGATCAAGTTCGATCCCAACGTGGTCATTCCGGTCAACAGCGTCGGCGGGATCACCATCCGCGGTATCGATCCCGCACCGGGACCCGGCCAGATCGTCTGCAAGACCGGCCGCACCATGGGCACCAACTGCGCGTGGACCTGGCAGTCGGACGCCGTCGGCCACACCACCCAGCTGTGCGTCGCACCCGGCGACACCGGAGCCCCCGTGGTGGCCGGAGATCGCCTCGTCGGAATGGTCACCGGATTCGCCGTGCTGGCCTGCATCACCCCGGAAACCGGCACCAATATCGGGACCATCCTGAGCAACGCCGGGCGCAACGGGTCACTTGTCGGATTCCGGCCCATCGGGACATAACGACTCGGGAACTAATTACGCCGATCGCACATCACTCTCCGGGCGGACCGGCCGTCTCGCCGGTATCCTCAGCACCGCACCGACTGCACCTCGTGCAGCCTCAATAGATTCGAAGGACTACATGCGCACCAAACTGTCAGCCGTCCTGGCCGTCGTCGCCGCAATCGCCGCGAGCGTCTCGCTCGCGTTCGGCGCAGGCACGGCCACCGCCGCACCGTCGGTGGCAATCGGCGGCGGTTCGGGCATCCTGCTGCCCCTCGACCAGACCGATGACCTCGCCTGCACCCTGACCACCATCGGCCACGACAGCAGCGGGCGGCTCATCGGCCTCACGGCCGGCCACTGTGGCAACGCGGGCAGTGCCGTCTTCGCCGAGTACAAGCCCGGCGCCGGCCAGGTCGGCCGGGTCCGCTACTCCAACAGCAACCTCGACTACGCGGTGATCGACTTCGACAAGTCGAAGGTCGCCCCGCTGCGCACCGTGGGCGGCATCACCATCGCCGGGATCAACGCCAACCAGCCGCAGTTCCCCGCGATCGCCTGCAAGACCGGCCGGTCCACCGGCAACACCTGCGGCATCACCTGGTTCTCGGACGGCACGGCCCACTACACCCAGATGTGCGTCGATCACGGCGACTCCGGCAGCCCGGTGGTCGTCGGCAACCAGCTGATCGGCATGGTCAACGCGTTCTACTTCGTCGGCTGCTTCGGCCCGGAGACCGGCACCAATATCGGTCCGATCCTCGGCGACATGGGCGCCCACGGGATCCGCGGCTACCGCGTGGCCTAGCGCCTCCGGCTTCCGAAATCCGCGCCGCTTGCGTGGATCCGTGCCAGTTGCAACCGGCGCGGATCCGCATGAGTGGCGCGGATTTTCGTTTACAGCGATACGAAAGACGGCGGCCCCGAACGAATTACCGTTCGGGGCCGCCGTCTTCGGCTGCAGACTAGGCAGTCTCGGTGATCGGCCGGTCGACCCAGCTCATCAGATCGCGCAGCTTCTTGCCGGTGACCTCGATCGGATGCTCGGCGTTCTCCTTGCGCAGACCCTCGAGCTCCTTGTTGCCGCCCTCGACGTTGGCGACCAGGCGCTTGACGAAGGTGCCGTCCTGGATGTCGGTCAGGATCGCGCGCATGCGCTCCTTGGTGTCGGCGTCGATGACCCGCGGGCCCGACAGGTAGCCGCCGAACTCGGCGGTGTCGGAGACCGAGTAGTTCATCCGCGCGATACCGCCCTCGTACATGAGGTCGACGATCAGCTTGAGCTCGTGCAACACCTCGAAGTAGGCCATCTCCGGCGCGTAGCCGGCCTCCACCATGACCTCGAAGCCGGTCTTCACCAGCTCCTCGGTGCCACCGCAGAGCACGGCCTGCTCACCGAACAGGTCGGTCTCAGTCTCTTCCTTGAAGGTGGTCTTGATGACGCCCGCACGGGTACCACCGATGCCCTTGGCATACGACAGCGCCAGCGCCTGGCCCTCGCCGGTCGGGTCCTGGTCGATGGCGATCAGGGCGGGAACGCCCTTGCCGTCGACGAACTGCCGGCGCACGAGGTGGCCGGGGCCCTTCGGGGCGACCATGCCGACGGTGACGTTGGCCGGCGCCTCGATGAGCTTGAAGTGGATGTTCAGGCCGTGGCCGAAGAACAGCGCGTCGCCGTCCTTCAGGTTCGGCTCGATGTCCGCCTTGAAGATCGAGGCCTGCGCGGTGTCCGGGGCCAGCACCATGATCACGTCGGCCCACTCGGCGACCTCGGCCGGGGTACCGACCTGCAGACCGGCCTCCTGCGCCTTCTCCCGCGACTTCGACCCTTCCTTCAGGCCGATACGCACGTCGACGCCCGAGTCACGCAGGCTCAGCGAATGCGCGTGCCCCTGGCTCCCGTAACCGATCACTGCGACCTTGCGGCCCTGGATGATCGACAGATCGGCGTCGTCGTCGTAGAACATCTCGACTGCCACTTTGTTGTTCCCTTCTAGTTGAAAATCATTGGTGTATAGGAATTCGCGGTCTGTTACATCAGGCCCGCTCGCTTCGCTCCCGGCGCCTAGCGAGTCGCTGACATGTTCTTCGGCCCGCGACCGAGCGCCACGACGCCGGACTGCGCGATCTCCCGGATGCCATACGGATCGAGCATCCGCAGCTGCGCCTCCAGCTTGTCGGCGGTACCGGTGGCCTCGATCGTGATCGACTCGGGCGAGACGTCAATCACCTTGGCACGGAACAGATTCACGATGTCGATGACCTCGTTGCGGGTGCTCGCGTCGGCGCGCACCTTGATCAGCATCAGCTCGCGGGCGACCGACGCCTCCGGATCCTGCTCGACGATCTTGAGCACGTTGATCAGCTTGTTGAGCTGTTTGGTGACCTGCTCGAGCGGGAAGTCCTCGACCGCGACGACGATCGTCATCCGCGAGACGCCCTTGATCTCGGTGGCACCGACGGCCAGCGACATGATGTTGTAGCCACGTCGGGAGAACAGTGCGGACACACGCGCCAGGACGCCCGGCCGGTCCTCGACGAGCACGCTCAGCGTATGGGTACTGCTCACTGGTCTGCTTCCTCCCCGGCCGGCTGGCCGGCATCATCGGTGCGCGCGACGTGCGCCGTCGCGTGAATATTCGCCGGCGCCTCGTCCTCGTCGAACAGCGGCCGGATGTTCTGGGCCGCCATGATCTCGTCGTTGCTGGTGCCCGCGGCGACCATCGGCCAGACCTGGGCGTCGGCGCCGACGATGAAGTCGATGACGACCGGACGGTCGTTGATCTCACGCGCCTGGGCGAGCACCTCGGCAACGTCTTCCTCACGCTCGCAACGGAATGCGACGCATCCCAGCGCCTCGGACAGCTTGACGAAGTCCGGGATCATCCGCGAGTGCGTGGCCAGATCGGTGTTGGAGTAGCGCTCCTCGTAGAAGAGGGTCTGCCACTGCCGCACCATGCCCAGGTTGCCATTGTTGATCAGCGCGACCTTGATCGGGATGCCCTCGATCGCGCAGGTGGCCAGTTCCTGGTTGGTCATCTGGAAACAGCCGTCGCCGTCGATGGCCCACACCTCGGCCTCGGGCCGGCCCATCTTGGCGCCCATCGCGGCCGGGACCGCGTAGCCCATCGTGCCCAGGCCACCGGAGTTGAGCCAGGTGCGCGGGTTCTCGTAGCTGACGAACTGCGCGGCCCACATCTGGTGCTGGCCGACACCGGCGCAGTACAGTGCGTCGGGACCGGCAGCCTTGCCGACCTGCTCGATGACGAACTCCGGCGACAACATGCCGTCGCTCGGGCGGTCGTAGCTGAGCGGATAGGTCTTGCGAATCCCGTCCAGGTACTCCCACCATGCGGTCAGGTCGGGCGCCGGGGCGGTGGTCGCGCGCTCGTTGCGGATCGCCTCCACCAGCTCGCCGATGACGGCCTTGCAGTCGCCGACGATCGGCACGTCGGCCCTGCGGTTCTTGCCGATCTCCGCGGGGTCGATATCGGCGTGGATCACCTTGGCATCGGGGGCGAACGAATCGAGCTGACCGGTGACCCGGTCGTCGAAACGGGCGCCCAGCGTGACCAGCAGATCGGACTTCTGCAGCGCGGCGACCGCCGCGACGGTGCCGTGCATACCCGGCATGCCCAGATGCTGCCGATGGCTGTCGGGGAACGCGCCGCGGGCCATCAGCGTGGTGACGACCGGCATCCCGGTCAGCTCGGCCAGCTCCCTCAGCTCGTCCGATGCGTCGGCCTTGATGACGCCGCCGCCGACGTATAGGACAGGGGACGTCGACTCGGCGATCAGCCGGGCGGCCTCGCGAACCTGCTTGCCGTGCGGCTTGGTGACCGGCCGGTAGCCGGGCAGGTCGATCTGCGGCGGCCACGAGAACGTGGTCTGCGCCTGCAGGATGTCCTTCGGGATATCGACGAGAACCGCTCCGGGACGGCCGCTTTCGGCCAGATAGAACGCCTCGGCGATCGCCTTCGGGATCTCCTCACCCGAGCCGACCAGGAAGTTGTGCTTGGTGATCGGCATGGTGATTCCGGAGATGTCGGCCTCCTGGAAACCATCGGTGCCGATCAGCGACCGCGGCACCTGACCGGTGATCGCGACGACCGGGACCGAGTCCATCTGCGCATCCGCCAGCGGGGTGACCAGGTTGGTGGCACCCGGACCCGAGGTGGCCATGCAGACGCCGACCCGGCCGGTCGCCTGGGCGTAGCCGGTGGCCGCGTGCCCCGCGCCCTGCTCGTGACGGACCAGGACGTGGCGCACCTTCTGCGAATCCAGCAGCGGGTCGTAGACCGGCAGCACCGCACCGCCCGGGAGACCGAAGACCACGTCGACGCCGAGTTCCTCGAGCGACCGGACTACCGCCTGCGCACCCGTGCATCGCTCCGGCGCGACGGTGCGCGCAGCAGCCGGGCGTGCGCCGCCGGCATTCGTGGACTTCGGGTCGCTACCTGCCGACTGGCCCGGCTTGGGCGTCGCCGGCGGGTGGGCGGTTGGTGCACTCACGGCACGTTCCCTTCGGTTGCGGGTCTGACACTCGAGAAGAATTCTCTTGTGAGGCAGACCCGGGGGCTGGACAACAAAAAACCCCCGCCAGCAATTGCTGTCGAGGGTGGCGCGTCGATGCTTTCGGAGGTCGGGATACCCGATCAGGCGACGACGCGCCGACCGAGTACGAGAATCTCCTTGTTCATCACGTTGCAAAGGTAGGTCTGACCAGGTCGGGAAGTCAACTTGGCGATGACCGCATCCCAGTATTTGGGAAGTGCGACAATGGACCGGCTAGTGAAAGGGCGGTCCATGGCGACTGATCAAGACCAACGAGCTCAGGACGAGCAGCTGGAAGGCGACACCATCACAAACAGTGAAGGCACAGACACCGCAGACGAGTCGGTGCCGCCGGTACCGCTGCCTGCGACCTTCCGCCTCCCCAAGCTCTCGTACTTCTCGGTCGGGTTCACGCTGTTCGCCGTCTGGATCGTCGCCGGCGCCTCGGTCGCCTATCTCGGTTGGCTCTTTGTCCTTCCGGTGCTGCAGATCGCCTGGATGCTGCGGCTCAAGACGGTCATCACCGAGACCGGGCTCACCGCGGTATCGACCTTCCGCCGCCGCGATGTGACGTGGGATCAGATCACCGGGCTGCAATTCCGCAAGTGGGGTGCGGTGCGCGCGGTCCTCGTCGACAAGACGGAGGTCAAGCTCCCGGCGATCACCTTCCGCGACATGCCGCTGCTGTCGTCGGCGTCGCGCGGACGCATCCCCGACCCGTACGCAGCGGCCCGCGAGGCGATCGAAAAGCGCGACGCGAGCGGCGACGACGCCTGACGGCAGTTCGGCCGCGGGAATCGCGGGCCGCATTTGCGCGTTGCGCGCAGAGTAACCTCTATTTACCAGCCCCTACGCGCCTTCGTCGGCACGTAGTCGTTTGTCCGCCGCACTCGGGTGCGGAAAGGAGATTGTGATGCCACCGCTACGGTCCAGGACAACCACCGTCGGCCGCGAGGCCGCCGGTGCCCGCGCCCTCTGGCGCGCCACTGGAATGACCGATGACGATTTCGGCAAACCCATTGTGGCGATTGCCAATTCGTACACCCAGTTCGTGCCGGGCCATGTGCATCTGAAGAACGTCGGCGAGATCGTCGCCGAGGCCGTCGTGGCCGCCGGCGGCGTGGCCAAGGAATTCCACACCATCGCCGTCGACGACGGCATCGCGATGGGCCACGGCGGCATGCTCTACTCGCTGCCCAGCCGCGAGATCATCGCCGATTCGGTCGAGTACATGGTGAACGCGCACACCGCCGACGCCCTGGTGTGTATCTCCAATTGCGACAAGATCACCCCCGGAATGCTGAACGCCGCGATGCGCCTCAACATCCCGACGGTGTTCGTCTCCGGCGGCCCGATGGAGGCCGGCACGTCCGTCGTCATCAACGGCGTCGTCCGCCCCGGCACCGACCTCATCGATGCGATCTCCGCCTCCGCTGACAGCAATGTCAACGACAAGGAGCTCCTCGAGGTCGAGCGTTCGGCCTGCCCCACCTGCGGTTCCTGTTCGGGCATGTTCACCGCCAACTCGATGAACTGCCTCACCGAGGCCCTCGGTCTGTCGCTGCCCGGCAACGGCTCGACCCTGGCCACGCAGACCGCGCGCCGCGGCCTGTTCACCAAGGCAGGCGAGCTGATCGTCGACATCGCCAAGCGGTACTACAAGGACGACGACGAATCGGTCCTGCCGCGCGGCGTCGCCACCCGCGAGGCGTTCGAGAACGCGATGGCGCTCGACGTCGCCATGGGCGGATCCACCAACACCGTCCTGCACATCCTGGCCGCGGCACAGGAGGGCGAGGTCGACTTCGACCTGCACGACATCGACCGCGTCTCGCGGAACGTCCCGTGCCTGGCGAAGGTTGCCCCGAACTCGCCCAACTACTACATGGAGCACGTCCACCGGGCCGGCGGCATCCCCGCGATCCTCGGTGAGCTCAATCGCGCGGGCCTGCTGAACAGGAACGTCCACCCGGTGCACGCACCATCGCTCGAGGCCTACCTGGCCGACTGGGACATCCGCAGCGGCAGCGCGACCGACGAGGCCATCGAACTGTTCCACGCCGCCCCCGGCGGTGTCCGCACCACCGAGCCGTTCTCGACGTCGAACCGCTGGGAGTCGCTGGACACCGACGCCGCCGACGGCTGCATCCGCGACAAGGAGCACGCCTACACCGTCGAGGGCGGCCTGTGCGTCCTGCACGGCAACCTCGCGCAGAACGGCGCCATCCTGAAGACGGCCGGTGTCGACGAGTCGCTGTGGCACTTCCAGGGCCCGGCGCGCGTCGTCGAGAGCCAAGAGGACGCCGTGCACGCGATCCTGTCGAAGGAACTGCAGGCCGGCGAGGTGCTGGTGATTCGCTACGAGGGCCCCGCGGGCGGCCCCGGCATGCAGGAGATGCTGCACCCGACGGCGTTCATGAAGGGCACCGGCATGGGCAAGAAGTGCGGGCTGGTCACCGACGGCCGTTTCTCCGGCGGATCGTCGGGCCTGGTCATCGGCCACGCCTCCCCCGAAGCCGCGGCCGGCGGCGACATCGGCCTCGTGGAGAACGGCGACGAGATCCTGATCGACGTCAAGACCCGCACCCTGAAGGTCCTCGTCGACGACGCGACGCTCGCCGAGCGGCGCGCCAAGATGGAGGCCTCGGAGCACCCCTGGCAGCCGCAGAACCGCCAGCGGCCCATCACCAAGGCCCTGCGCGCCTACGCTGCCCTCGCCACCTCGGCAGACAAAGGCGCTGTCCGCCAGGTGCCGTAATGCGCTGATACACAGAGAGATCCGGCCCGGTCGAGTAGTCGACCGGGCCGGATCTCTCTGTGTGAACCGCGCTATCAGCCCATCGTCATCTTGGGTGCGTCGAGCGGGTTGGTCTTGTTGAAGATCAGCCAGATCAGGGTGATGACCACGAGGGAGCCGACGAAGAGGTACGGCGCGAACTTGCGCAGCCGACCACGCCACGGGAGAAAAGCGTCGGCGGCGAATGCGCCGGCGCCGGTGAAGATGAGCGCCGAGGAGCCGAGGACGAGCAGCCATTCGGTCTCGAGATCGCCGAAGTTGTAGCTCGACGCCATACCCAGTTTGGTCAACCAGGCGCCGACCATCACGGAGAGGAATCCGGCCGCCGCGACCTGGGTGAGCAGACCCAGCAGGATCGCCACTCCCCCGAAGAATTCGCCGAGGACGAGCAGCGTCGCCATGAGGTCGGGAACCCGCCAGTTGCCACCCATCATGTCGGTGAACTTCGAGATGCCGGGGCCACCGAAGGCGCCGAAGAGCTTCTGGCTGCCATGGTAGATCGCCGACGCACCGACCAGAATGCGCAGGAAGACCAGCCCGATGTCGAGATTGCGGTCTTTGATGTCGAGGTTCGTCATGCGATCAGGATCCTATACGGACCGCGGTCCGCACAAGTTGATGAGACAACCGTCACCGGACCGATACCCAGGTCAGCCGGTGGGATTGCCCGGCGAGTGGAACGGATTGGTGCCGTTGAACAGCAGCCACACGACCGCGGCAGCGGCGATCGCCACCACCAGCCAGGCCACGGAGCCGATCCACGGCCGGCGCGCCCACCCGCGTCCGAAATCGAGCGAGATGCGCCCGGGACCAGTCAGGATGACGGCGGCGGCGGCCGCGCACAGCAGCAGCTCGTACTCGATGCCGCCGTGCTGCGGGCGCCCGTCACGCACCGGATCGCTCGCGAAGAACCAGACGCCCCCGCTCAGGGTCGCCTTGTACGCGGCGGCGATGATCCAGGTGCCGAGGAGCGCCGAGCCGGCGATCGGCGTGGCCAGTCCGAGGATCAGTAGCAGGCCGCCGACGGACTCCGACAGCGCGCCGATCGTCGCCAGCGTCCGGGCCGCGTCGTGATTGAAGCCGATGTTGGTGTTCTGCTGGTTGATCAGGAAATCGCGGAAGCCGCTCAAATGCGGGCCGCTCCACCAGCCGAACAGCTTCTGCGTGCCGTGGATGACGCCGATCGCACCGACCGCCAACCGCAGCACCAGCAGTCCCAGGTCCTGCGTGCCTCGCCGCGATGCCTTGCGCGCTGCGTCGAGCTCGTCCCCCAGCCGACCGCGACCGGTGTCGAGGTCGGCGCCACGCGGTTCCGGCTCCCAGTCGTTGTCGATCGCCGCGGTGTCGGCCGCCCAGCTCGCCGAGGCCGGGTCGGCATACGGCTGGTCTTCGAGACTGCGCTCCCGGCGGCCGTATGCGCGGTGGAAGTCGTCGCGGTCGATCGGCATGCCGGTAGTCTCGGCTTCCGGATCGACCCGCCGGATGGCCGCCGTGTCCTCGTCGCCGATGCCGCCCGGGGTCGAGATTCTGGTCGTATCGGCGGATGTCCCGCTGGGGATCGCCGTCGTGGCACCCTCGGCATCGTCGGTCGACCGCTCGACACCGCGCGGCGGCGTTGCCTCGTCGGTCGACTGGTCGGCCGGGGGCTGCGGCCGGCGGTACGGGGTGAAACCGAGATCGCCCTCGTCCGTCCCGTCCTGATCCCGCTGATCGGCGGAACTGCCTGGTACCGACAGCGCTCCGGTCGGTTCGTCGAACGGGCTTCCCGCGGTCGACGAATCCGGCACGTCGGGGGTCTCCGACTTGTCCTTCCCGCTTTTACGACTCCACACGTCTGCACCATACGACGCAATCGACCACACAGCGGATACCCGGCCCGGCGCGCCTCATCAGTAGGCTGGCGGGCATGCGCAACGCCCGACTGACCGCTCTCGTCGTGGCGCTGCTGACGATCATCCTGGTGAGTACCAGCGCGTGCAGCTTCAGCAAGCAGGACCACGAGCGCGAGGCCGGCCCCTTCACCCCGCAGTTCTCGGGCGGACAGGCACCGGCGACCCCGACGCCGCCCCCGCCGACCTCCCGCGACAAGGGACCCTGCGCCGATCCCGACAACACCGTCATCATCACCTGCCTGGCAAGCACCGCCGCGGTCTATCCGGGCCCGTCGGCGCAGGACGCGTTCGTCGCCGAACGCACCACCGGAAAGGTGCTCTCGACGCTGCCCGGAACCTGGAAGCTGTTGACGCTGGCCCAGTTCGATGTCGACGCCTCGGGCGACGGCGGCCTGATGGATTTCGCGTTCTCGCCGACCTACAGTCAGGATCATCTGATCTACGCGTACATCACCACGCCGAGCGACAATCGGATCGTTCGGATCGCGCCCGGCGATGTCGCCAAGCCCATCCTCACCGGTATTCCGAAGGGCCCCACCGGCAATCTGGGATCGATGATGTTCGTCGGCGACCAGCTGGTGGTGGCGACCGGCGACGCCGGAAACCCCGGCGCCGCAAACGATCCGGGCTCGTTGGCCGGCAAGATGCTGGTCCTGGGGTCGATCAACGTCGGCTCGCCGGCACCGCCGCGGATCCTCGTCTCGGGACTGGGGAACTCCCCGGCGATGTGCCCGGAGGCCGATTCCGACAACTTCTACATCTCCGATCAGGCCGTGGGCGGCGATCGGCTGCAACAGATTTCGCTGCATGCCGACACCGCCTCCGGGAATGTCAGCGTGACCGGTCCGCCGAAGGTGCTGTGGACATGGCCGGATCAGCCCGGGGTCGCGGGTTGCGCCGCCGCCGGCGGCACGGTGATGGTGTCGGAGACCAAGACCCAGCGCATCGAATCGCTGGTTCCGCCGACCGACAAGAATCCGACCATGGAGGCGCCGAAGGTGGTGCTGGAGAAGCGCTTCGGCGCGCTCGGTCGCGGCGCGGCGGGTCAGGCCGGATTCGTCTTCGCCACCGTCAACAAGCAGTACGGAAAGCCGGGCAAGACCGACGACCGGGTGTTCATCATCCCGCCGAGCGCCGGCCAGACCGAGGATCGCGACTGAACGTCAGCTCTTCGTGAGCTCCTCCGCGAGCATCACGAGGATGCCGCTGGGGCCACGGAGGTACGTGAGCTTGTAGACATCCTGATACGTGGCCACGCCCCGCAGCGGATGGCAGCCATGCCGCGCGGCGATCGCGAGCGCGGCATCGATGTCATCGACCGAGAACGCGACCCGATGCATACCGATCTCATTGGGACGCGTGGGTTCGGTCTCGATCGCGTCGGGGTGGATGTATTCGAAGAGCTCGAGACGACCCTGCCCGTCCGGTGTCTGCAGCATCGCGATCTTCGCGTGGTTGCCGTCCAGACCCACCGCCGTATCGGTCCACTCGCCGCTGACGGTGTCGCGCCCCAGGACAGTGAGTCCGAGGTCGGTGAAGAAGGCGATGGCTGCGTCGATGTCCCGGACGGCGATACCGACATTCTCGAGTTTGATGGGCATGCGCGGCATGCTACCGAGCATCGCCGACCGGGACTGGCAACCAGCCATCACTCGTCTTCGACCGCATCCGGGCGCGCTGCTTCTCGATCTCCGCCGCGAGCTCGGTGCGGATGTCCCGCAGAGTCTCCCGCCGCCGATGCGGGTACTTCCGGAGCGTCGTGAACGTCGCGGCGAGCAGTCGAGGCGTCGTGAACAGCTTGGTCGAGGGAACGTCCCGGTTGATCACCTTCAGCAGCGTCGCTCCTCCGGTCGGGTCGTCGGCGATCCGCCGGAGGACCTCGCTGACCAACGGCGACGATGCTCCCGGCCGGCCCAGCTGCATTGCCAGCCAATACATGTCGTAGGAGCTCCGGTCGCGGGCGCGCCACCATTTCTTCGTGGCCTCGTCCTGCGCGAGGGCCGACCCGGTCGCCGACCCGATCGCCGCCGACAGCGACCTCGCCTGACACAGCGCGTCGGAGATTCCCTGTCCCGCGAAGAAGTCCTTGAACTGGCCGGCGTCACCGACCAACGCCCAGCCGGGCCCCGCGGACTCGCGAAAGTAGCTATGCCAGTTGGCCATCACGCGCAGGGGCCCATCACGCTCGGCGCCCCGGACGATGTCGTCGAGCTCGGGCCAGGACTTCAGGGCGTTGCGAAAATTGGCTTCGCGATCGCGATTGAAATCGCCCGCACGGTCGCAATCGACGCCGACCACCGCCATGTACAGGCCCGAGTCGGTCGGACTGGCCAGGAATCCAAGATCCCCTTTGCGGCCGAGGCGGATCCGGGGCTCCTGCGGACCGGCCGCAAAGTACCCCCAGATCGCTATCCGGCCGGCCGGCCGCGCCAGATATTCGCGCGCGCCGACGGATTTGGCCACCACCGAGCCCCGACCATCCGCACCGATCACGAGCCCCGCCTCGATCGGCCCGGTCGCGGTCTCGACGCCGACCACCCTGTCGGCGGACATCCGAACGCCGGCCACCCGGCATCCGGTTCGCACCTCGACGCCCGCGGATGCGGCCGCCTGCTGCAGCGCGTGATCGAGTACCGTCCGCCGGACATTCAGCCCTGGACATCGCAAATCCTCCGGGAGGGCAGCGTCGATCCGGACGTCGTCGTTCACAAAGCTGAGAGTGTCGAGCCGCGCCGCGCCGCGGGCCAGCACCGGATCCAGCACCCCGAGGTCGTCCAGGATCTCGACTCCCCGCGGCTGGATTACGTGGGTCGACGGCGTCTCGCTCGGAAACCTCGCCTTGTCGAGAAGGCAGACCCGCGCTCCCGCCCGCGCCAGGTATATGGCGAGCGCCGAGCCCGCGCACCGGCCGCCAACCACGACCACGTCGAACGACTCCATGCGCACTCTCCGCTCACCCAGAAACGAACTTACCACTGGTAAAACTAACGATGATCTGGGGACTTATCAATGGAAAGATTGTTCGGACAGTATTCTGAAACGATGACCGACGCCGACACCCGCAAGCCGTATCACCATGGCAACCTGCGCGCGGCCGCCGTCGCCGCAGCCGTCGCCGAGGTCGAGGAGGTCGGCATCTCGGCGGCGTCCATGCGTCGGATCGCCCGCCGGGCGGACGTCACACACGCGGCCCTCGCCCACTACTTCGTCGACAAGACCGGCCTGTTCACCGCTGTTGCCGCGGAAGGATTCAGACGCGCAGCGGAGACGATCGGCCCCGCCTCGACCGGTGAGAGGGCTTTTCTGACCGGAGGCCTGGAGTACGTACGGTTCGCGCTCGACAACCGAGGCTTCTACGAGGTGATGTTCCGGCCCGACCTCTGGCGAAGCAGCGACCCCGATCTTCAGCGGGCCAAGGCGGCGGCATTCGACGTCCTTTACGGTGCCGCGCGCAGGAGCCTCATCAGTACCCGCGACCCCGAGACCGTCACCGACGCCGACGTCGCGAGCCTCGTGATCACGGGCTGGTCGATGTCGCACGGCTACGCCACGCTTTTCGCCGCCGGCAACCTCGCCGATCGCCCCGAGGGCGACATCTTCCGCGGCGTCGAACTGCTGGAATCGCTGCTCGCTCGCGCTCGATGACATTGCCGCCGACACTTGTTACGAAATCGTCGGCCACGCGCTTTGCGCGCATTCCCCGGTAATTCCGCGAGTAGCGTCGGCCGGGTGAACGCATCCCAGTCAGCGCCGAACAACGCATACGACCTGATCATCGTCGGGTCGGGCAGCGGAAATTCCATCCCCGACAGTCGATTCGACGATTGGTCCATCGCCATCGTCGATCAGGGAACCTTCGGCGGCACCTGCCTGAATGTCGGCTGCATACCGACCAAGATGTTCGTCTACCCCGCCGACCGCGCCGCCGATGCCCGCGACAGCAGCCGCCTCGGTGTCGATTGCGGAGCCGTCGAGACCCATTGGGAGAAGATCCGCGACCGCGTCTTCGGGCGAGTCGACGCCATCGCGGCAAACGGCCTGCACTACCGACAGGACGATTGCGACAACATCGACGTCTATCAGCAGCATGCGCAGTTCGTCGCGCCACGCGACGACGACACCGGGCTCATCCGGCTGCGGCTGGCCGACGGGACGATCCTCGCCGCCCGGCGGGTGGTGCTGGCGGCCGGCTCCCGCCCGGCGGTTCCGCCGGCAATCGCCCACAGTGGCGCAACCTTCCACACGAACGACACCATCATGCGGCTGCCGCGGCTCCCCGAACACATCGTGATCGTCGGGTCGGGCGCCATCGCCGCCGAGTTCGCGCACGTATTCGGCGATCTCGGATCACGAGTCACCGTGGTCGCCCGCGGCGATCATTTTCTGCGATCGCACGACGAGACGGTGAGTGCGCGCTTCACCGAAATCGCCACCGCCCGCTGGGATGTTCGGTTCTCGACCGAGGTTGTCGGCGCATCGGATACCGACGACGGCGTCGACATCGAGCTATCCGACGGAAGCCGGATAACCGCCGACGTCATGCTCGTCGCCACCGGCCGCATTCCCAACGGTGACCGTCTCGACCTCGCGAAAGTCGGTCTCACGCTCGATGACTCGGGCCGGGTACCGGTCGACCGGTACCAGCGAACCGCCGCCCACAACATCTACGCGCTCGGGGACGTCAGCTCGCCGTACATGCTGAAACACGTCGCCAATCATGAATCGCGGGTCGCCGCACGTAACCTCCTCGACTACTGGGACTCGCCGACCGCCGTCACCGATCACCGTGCGGTCCCGGATGCCGTCTTCACCTGGCCGCAGGTCGCCGCGGTCGGGCTCACCGAGGCCCAGGCACGCGAGGCCGGACTCGATATCGCGGTGGCCGTGAAGGCGTATGGCGATGTGGCCTACGGATGGGCGATGGACGATAGCGAAGGGCTGTGCAAGCTCATCGCCGATCGACATACCGGCACACTGGTCGGCGCGCACATCGTGGGCGAACAGGCGTCCACTCTTATCCAGACGCCTACGACTGCCATGAGCTTCGACATTCCGGTCGCCGATCTGGCACGCGGTCAATACTGGCCGCATCCGGCGTTGCAGGAGGTCATCGAGAACGCCCTCTTGGAGCTGGGCCTCGACAACGCGGGCTGAACCCGCGCGCTGTTACTCGCAGGCCGCGAGGACGAGCTCCTTGACCCGGGCCGGATCAGCCTGTCCGCGAGTGGCTTTCATGACATCACCGACGATCTTGCCTGCGGCCTGCACCTTGCCGCTGCGGATCTTCTCGGCGATATCCGGATTCGCGGCCAGCGCCTCATCGACCGCCTTCTGCAGGGCCGAATCGTCGCGGACTACCTCGAGCCCGCGATCGGCGACGATCTGCTCCGGCTCGCCCTCGCCGTCGAGAACGGCGACGACGACCTGCTGCGCCAGCTTGTTGGTCAGCTTGCCCTCGTCGACCAGGCCGATCACGGTCGCCACCTGGCGTGGGGTGATCGCCAGCCCGGACAGCTCGACCTCCCGCGAATTCGCTTGCTGGGCAAGGAAAGAGACCCACCAGCTGCGCGCGGCCTCCGGCTTCGCGCCCGCATCGACGGTCGCGATGATCAGATCGATGGCGCCGACGTTCACCAGGTCGCGCATCACCTCGTCGGACACGCCCCACTCGGCCTGGATTCGCGCCCGGCGCACCCACGGCAGCTCGGGCAGCGTGCCCCGCAGCTCCTCGACCCATGCCGAATCGGGCTGCACCGGAACCAGATCCGGCTCCGGGAAGTAGCGGTAGTCCTCGGCGGTCTCCTTGCGGCGACCGGCCGAGGTACTGCCATCCGCCTCCTGGAAGTGCCGCGTCTCCTGGATGATCTCGCCGCCCGACTGCAGGACGGCGCCCTGCCGGCACATCTCGTACCGCACGGCCACCTCGACGCTCTTGAGCGAGTTGACGTTCTTGGTCTCGGTCCGGGTGCCGAATTCGCCTGCGTCCTTGGCCATCAGCGACACGTTCGCGTCGCAGCGCAGCGAGCCCTGATCCATCCGAACATCCGAGACGTCCAGCGCCTTGAGCAGATCGCGCAGTGCCGTCACGTACGCGCGGGCGACCTCGGGGGCGCGCTCGCCCGCACCGACGATCGGCTTGGTGACGATCTCGACCAGCGGCACGCCGGCCCGGTTGTAGTCCAGCAGTGAGTAGCTCGCCCCGTGGATACGGCCGCTGCCGCCCATGTGCAGCGACTTGCCGGTGTCCTCTTCCATGTGCGCGCGCTCGATCTCGACCCGCCACTCGGTGCCGTCGTCGAGCACCACGTCCAGGTAGCCGTCGAACGCGATCGGCTCGTCGTACTGGCTGATCTGGTAGTTCTTCGGCTGGTCCGGGTAGAAGTAGTTCTTGCGCGCGAACTGGCTGGACGGCCGGATCGAGCAGTTCAGCGCGAGGCCAATGCGGATCGCCGATTCGATCGCCTTGGCGTTGGCGACCGGCAGCGCCCCGGGGAAGCCGAGGCACACGGGGCACACCTGGGTGTTCGGCTCGGCGCCGAACGCGGTGGCGCAGCCGCAGAACATCTTGGTGACGGTGCCCAGTTCGACGTGCACCTCCATACCCATGACCGGGTCGAAGGCGGCGATGACGTCGTCGTAGTCCATGAGCTCGGCGGTCGCAGTCATGCCGACGAGTCTAGTGCCGCACCACCAGCCGATTGCAGTCGGTCACGCTGCTCAAACCGTGGGCATACGGAGGT
Source organism: Jongsikchunia kroppenstedtii DSM 45133 (assembly GCF_000380485.1). Taxonomy (GTDB): domain Bacteria; phylum Actinomycetota; class Actinomycetes; order Mycobacteriales; family Mycobacteriaceae; genus Jongsikchunia; species Jongsikchunia kroppenstedtii. The sequence goes on from NZ_AQYG01000046.1 coordinate 19,858, forward strand.
GCGGTGGACGTAGTGTCAACCGCCGCCCGCTATGCCCACGGTTTGAGTAATGGCTCAACCGAAGAACGCCGCCGCATCTCGGTAACGAGACTCCGGCACCAGCTTGAGCTGCTTGGTCGCCTCGGCCAGCGGCACCAGGCCGATCTCCTCGCCGCGCAGGCTGACCATCATCCCGTAGTCGCCGTTGTGGGCGGCATCGGCGGCGTTGACGCCGAACCGGGTCGCCAGCACCCGGTCGAACGGCGTCGGCGTACCACCACGCTGCACATGACCGAGCACGGTGACCCGCACCTCCTTGTTGATCCGGTTCTCGATCTCGATCGCCAGCTGATGCGCGACCCCGGTGAACCGCTCGTGACCGAACTCGTCGACCCCGCCCTCCCGCAGCGACATCGCGCTGTCGTCGGCCGGCTTGGCGCCCTCGGCGACGACGCAGATGAAATGCTTCTCGCCCCGCTGGAAGCGCCGTTTCACCTGGCGACAGACCTCTTCGACATCGAAGGGCTGCTCCGGGATCAGCACCATATGCGCCCCGGACGCGATGCCGGAGTTCAGCGCGATCCAACCGGCGTGCCGGCCCATCACCTCCACCAGCATCACGCGCTGATGCGACTCGGCCGTGGAATGCAGCCGGTCGATCGCGCCGGTCGCCACCTCCAGCGCCGTGTCGAAGCCGAAGGTCAGGTCGGTGCAGTCGATGTCGTTGTCGATCGTCTTGGGCACCCCGACGACCGGTACCCCTTCGTTCGACAGCCAGGTCGCCGCGGTCAGCGTGCCCTCGCCGCCGATCGGGATCAGCACGTCGATCCCGTTGTCGTCCAACGTTTGCCGGATCTGGTCGAGCCCGACGCGAAGCTGATCCGGATGGGTGCGCGCGGTGCCGAGGATCGTGCCGCCCTTGGTCAGCAGGCGGTCGTTGCGGTCGTCGGCGGCCAGATGCACCCGGCGGTCTTCCAGCAGGCCGCGCCAGCCGTCGAGGAAACCGACCACCGCCGAGCCGTATCGCACCTCGCTGGTGCGCACGACCGCCCTGATGACGGCATTCAGCCCGGGGCAGTCGCCCCCGCCGGTGAGCACTCCGATCCGCATGAAACCCATTGTGGGCCCCCGCGGTGCACACCGCAGTCCATGCCGGACATCGTCATCGCACGCCGTGCTCGAAGGCGAACACCACCGCCTGGACGCGATCGCGCAGCTGCAGTTTGCCCAACACGCTGCTGACGTGGGTCTTCACCGTCTGCTCGGAGACGAACAGCTCACCGGCGATCTCGGCATTCGACCGGCCGTGCGCGACATGCTCGAGCACTTCGCGCTCGCGCGGGGTCAACGCCTGCAGCAACGGCGACGGTTCGGTTCGGGCCGGTCGGCGGCTGGTCATCTCGGCGATCATCCGGGCGGTGATCGACGGCGCCAACAGCGCATCCCCGGCCGCGACGACGCGGACCGCCCGCACCAGCTCGTCAGCCGGGGCGTCTTTGAGCAGGAATCCCGAGGCGCCCAGCCGCAGCGCCTCGTACACGTAGTCGTCGATGTCGAAGGTGGTTAGCATCAGCACCTTCGACGACACCTTCGCCGGGCCGGAGAGCAGTTCGCCGGTGGCGGCCAGGCCGTCCAGCACCGGCATCCGGACGTCCATGAGCACGACATCTGGTCGCAGTCGGCGCACGCCGTCGACCGCGGCGCGACCGTCGGGCGCGTCGCCGATCACGGAGAGGTCCGGCTGAGCGGCGAGCAGGGCCCCGAATCCCTGGCGCACCATGGCCTGATCGTCGGCGATGAAGACTGTCGTCGGCACCCGGCCAGCCTACGACTGCTGCGGCCGGGCCGGCAGGATCGCCGTCACCCGGAAGCCGCCGCCGTCGACCGCACTCGCCGACAACTGGCCGCCCACCGCGTGTGCGCGTTCGGTCATTCCCGTGATGCCATGGCCGCCAACGACTTCCAGGCTTTCGACGTCCGTGGCGGCTGCGGTGTTCGCGACCGCCAGATGCACCATGTCGCCGATGCGGTCGAGGGTGACCGATACCGATGCCCCCGGGGCATGTCGGGCCGCATTGGCGAGCGACTCCTGCACGATCCGGTACGCGACCAGTCCCGTCGCTTCCGACACCGACGACAACTCAACCGTGTGCCGATAGTCGACCGTGACCCCGGCACCCTGCGTGGAGGCCACCACATCACCGATGTCGTCGAGCCCCGGGCTGGGCGCGGTCTCCGGGGCGTCGGCGACGGCACCGTCGGGGCCGTACGTCGGTCGCAGCACGCCGAGCATCGCGCGCACCTCGTCGAGCGCCTCCCGGGCCACCCCCGCGATCGCCTCGAATTCTGCCACGGCCTCGTCACTGACACCGGCGATCCGGTAGCGCGCGGTCTGCGATTGCACCACCACGACCGACATCTTGTGCGCCACGACGTCGTGCAGGTCGCGGGCGATCCGGGCGCGCTCGGCGAGGATCGCGTTCTCCGACGAAACCGCCTCCGTACGTTCGGTTTCCGCGGCAAGATCGCTGCGGGAGCGGACGACCGCGCGCAGCAGTACCGCGAACACGACCAGCACCGACATCCCGGCGAACCAGCCGACCCGGGCACCATCCGGCGCCACGGCCGTCATCGTCAACGCGGACCCGATCCACACCGCCGGCACCATCGCCAGCGGTGCCCGCAGCACCGCCAGCGCGGTCAACACCATCAGTTCGATGATGTGCGGCACCTGGATTCCGAATTGATACTCGCCGACGGGGTCGAACGCGAGCCACATACCGATCGCCCCGACCACCGAGATCCCCCAGCCCAGCACCGGATTCGCCCAGGCCAGCGCTATCGGGAAGGCCACAATCGCCGCGATCAGCGGCCGCAGCGGCATCATCACGTCGTGCGTCTGCCCCATGGTGGCCCAGGTGACCGGGTACATCACCAGCAGCGCGATCGCGAAGAACACGATATTGGTCCGGCGCCGGAAGAATCCGCTGACCACCGGGTCGGCCGCGATCGGCAGCCGTCGGATCTCCGCGACGATGTCGCGTCCCAGCGTCCGCAGCGGCCGCGGCACCAGGACCCGCGAAAGAGTCTGTTTCACCCGATCCACGGTAGATGTCCCGCTCCACCCGGGCCTCATACTCGCGGGGGATATTCCGCCAATACCGGCGAGGTAGCCGCCGCCACATCCTCCCCACCGAGGGCCAGTCGGTATTCGCTCGGTCGCCCGATCCGGCCCGGCGCACTCGATTCCTAGCGTCGATCCCATGCGACCACGAGCAGCAGCCATGACGGCCCGAATAGTGTTGTGCACCTTCCTGATCCTCATCATCGCGGCGGTCAGCGCCCCGGTCGGCGCCGCCGCGGTGACCTTGGCACCGGCGACGAGCGACCTCCGAACACCGGCCGGTCGCGCGATCACCGCCCTGCTGTCCGACCATCCCGATCGGGCGATCGCGATGCTGCCCGGTGATTTCGAGCATCGGATCGGCTACCGACCGGTGCTCATCGACGGCACCCCGGCGAATCCGGACGGCGGCTGTTCGTCCCCGGTGCCGCTGCCCGGCCGGTTCGAACCACTGTGCAAGACACACGATCTCGGATACGACCTGCTGAGGTATGCCGGACTGACCGGCCAGCCGCTCGGCGGCTGGGCACGTAAAGGACTGGACGCGATGCTGGTCCGGCGTATGCGGGCGGTCTGTCACGATCCGCTGTGCCGGCAGTCGGCCGAGCTCGCGGAGATCGGGTTGCGGTTCAACACCTGGCGCCAGGACTCGGGGGTCCCGGTCGCCGAAACGCCGGTCGATCTGGTGACGACAACGGTCGGGCGAATTGCTCTGGCCGCGACGGGGTGGGTCCGATGATCCGTCTCCCGCATCCCGCAACCACCGCCGGCGCGATGGCCGGATCATGGATCGCGCTGGCGCCCAGCCTGTTACCGCGCTCGGCCGCGGTCGAGGCCGGAATACTGATCCTGCTCACCGCGATCGGAGCGCTGGCCGGCGGCGCGATCGCGCTGGCAGGTCCGCGGCGCTGGCGCCGGCTCGACGGTGGGTCCCGGCGATGGGCGCTGGGCATCGCGATGGGCCTCGGCATCGCGGGCGTCACGCAGGCCGTGCACTGGCAGAACGCCCTCCGAGCCGCGCTGCCGGCACCGCAGGTCGATGCCGGCTGGATCGCGGCCACCGCGATCGCACCGGTCATCACCCTCACGGTCGGCATGCTCGTCACCCACGCTGCCGCCGCAGCCGCGCGATGGTTGTGGGAGCGGCACCGCATGGTCACCGGTGCGATCGCCGCCGCGGTCGGCGTCCTGGCCGCCGCCGTCCCGGGCGTCGCCTCGGCCGCCACGACTGCGGCCGCACCGCACAGCACCGTCGCCGCGGACTTCCGGTCAGCGGCCGCGCGTCCGGGGTCGCTGCGCGTCTATGAGCCGATCACGTCGGCGCCGTACCCGGATCGGGCCCGGAATCTGGTGCGGCAGTGGGAATCGCGCGGCGGCATGCAGCGCCGAGCCGTGGTGATCGCGGTACCCACCGGATCGGGCTGGGTCGACGGCGACGCGCTGGCCGGGTTCGAGCAGCGGTTCGACGGTGATGTCGGGGTACTCGCCATGCAGTACGCCGACGAACCGAGCTGGCGCGCCTTCGTGGGCGGTACCGGGCCCGCGCGGGAGAGCTCGACGGCGCTCGCCCGCGCGGTGGTCGCCGCCGTGAAATCGACGGAACCGCACCATCGTCCGGCGGTCTACATCTACGGCCAGAGCCTGGGCGCGATCGGCGCCGACGCCGCCCGCAGCGCCGTCACCACGGACGGCGACGCGGCCGTGATCTGCCAGACCGTGCTCGCCGGACCGCCTGCAGGCACGGTGCGCCGCCACGATCCGGACACGCTCTACCTGCTCAACGGCAGCGATCCGGTGACGCACTGGCGGCCGTCAATCATCTGGTCGCCGCCGACCGACCCCGCTGCGGCCTCGCACGATCTGCCGCGGCCGCGCTGGCTACCGCTGGTGAGTTTCCTGAGCACCAGCGCAGACCTGTTGGGCGCGTTGTCCTTTCCTGCCGGACACGGCCATCAGTACGGGACCGAGCAGGGCACGCGGGTCCGCGGCTGCGCGGCTGGGGCACCCGGCCGCGGAGTGGTTCAGCCGATCGGGCCGCGGGCCGCCTCGTAGGCCGCACCCACCCGGTACAGCCGGTCGTCGGCCAGCGCCGGCGCCATGATCTGCAGGCCGACCGGCATGCCATCGTCCGCCGACGTGCCCGACGGCACCGACATCGCGCACACGCCGGCCAGGTTTACCGGCAGGGTGCACAGGTCGAACAGGTACATCGCCAGCGGATCGTCGGCCTTCTCACCGATGGTGAAGGCGGTCGTCGGCGTGGTCGGCGAGATCAGCACGTCCACCGACTCGTAGGCCTTGGCGAAGTCGCGCGCGATCAGCGTGCGCACCTTCAGCGCCTGGCCGTAGTAAGCGTCGTAGTAGCCGGCCGACAGCGCGTAGGTGCCGATGATGATGCGGCGCTTGACCTCCGGGCCGAAACCGGCGGCCCGCGTCGCGGCCATCACCTGCTCGGCGCTGTGCTCGCCGTCGTCCGAGACGCGCAGGCCGTAGCGCATAGCGTCGAAACGCGCGAGGTTGCTCGACACCTCCGACGGCAGGATCAGGTAGTAGGCGCCCAGCGCGTAGGTGAAGTGCGGGCAGGAGACCTCGACGATCTCGGCGCCGCGTTCCTTGAGCTGCCCGACAGCGGCGTTGAACGACGCCAGGACGCCCGGCTGATAGCCCTCGCCCTGCAGCTCCGTGACCACGCCCACCTTGACGCCGGAGAGATCCTGCTGCGCACCGGTTTTCGCGGCCGCAACGATATCGGGAATCGCGGCGTCGATGGAGGTCGAGTCGGCCGGGTCGTGACCGGCGATCACCTGATGCAGCAGCGCGGTGTCGAGCACGGTGCGGCCGCACGGGCCGCCCTGATCCAGCGACGACGCGCAGGCGACGAGGCCGTAGCGCGAGACGGTGCCATAGGTCGGCTTCACGCCGACGGTCGCGGTGACCGCCGCGGGCTGGCGAATCGAGCCACCCGTGTCGGTGCCGATCGCCAGCGGCGCCTGGTACGACGCCAGCGCGGCCGCGCTACCGCCACCCGAGCCGCCCGGGATCTTGGTGGTATCCCAAGGGTTTCGCGTCACCTGATATGCGGAGTTCTCGGTCGAGCTGCCCATCGCGAACTCGTCCATGTTGGTCTTGCCGAGGATCGGGATGCCGGCGCCGCGCAGCTTGCCGGTGAGCGTCGCGTCATACGGCGACATCCAGCCCTCGAGGATCTTCGACCCGCAGGTGGTCGGCGCGTCGGTGGTGGTGAACACGTCTTTGAGCGCGATCGGCACACCGGCGAGCGGCGACAGGGTCTCGCCGGCGGCGACGGCCTTGTCCACATCGGCTGCGGCCGCGAGCGCGGCCTCGGAGCCGACGTGCAGGAAGGCGCCGAGGTCGCCGTCGACCTCCGCGATGCGATCCAGATGCGCCTGGGTCGCCTCGACCGCCGACACTTCCTTGGCCGTGATCTTCGCGGCGAGGTCGCTGGCGTCGAGTCCGGTGATGCCCTCCGGACGGGCCGGCTGCTGTGCGGTCACTGCTCGTCTCCCAGGATCTGCGGAACCTTGAATCGCTGCTGCTCGACGGCCGGGGCGCCGGACAGCGCCTCGTCGGCGGTCAGGCAGGCACCGGCGACGTCCTCGCGGACGACGTTGGCCACCGGGACCGGGTGCGCCGTCGGCGGCACATCATCCGCCGCGACCTGCGCCACCGAGGAGACGTGACCGAGGATCGCGTCCAGCTGGGGAGCGAAATGGTCCAGTTCCTCGGTCGTCAATTCCAGGCGCGCGAGATGCGCCAGATGCGCTACCTCGTCTCGCGAAATCCCTGACACGGCGCAGCCCCTTTCGGCCCAGTGGTCTTGTCAAACTCGATCGGGCTCTGCTGCAGCCCGGCGGATCGCCATTCAGCCTAGTGGTCGGCTGTTCGGCCGATAGCAGCCCTGCCGTCCCTGCGTAGAAGCACTGCCGCCGGGCGGTGGTGTCGGTAGTCTTGTCGCCATGCTGATCGTGACCACCAACGATGTCCCTGGCTACCGGATCGCCGCCACATTCGGCGAATGCTTCGGCCTGACCGTCCGTTCCCGCAACGCGTTCTCCAATATCGGCGCGGGCTTCAAGGCGATGGCCGGCGGTGAGCTCAAGGGCATCACCCAGCTGCTGCATGACTGCCGTCAGGAGGCGTTGCAGCGGCTGGCCACCGAGGCCGGTCAGCGCGGGGCCAACGCCGTGGTGGCGTTCCGCTTCGAGACCACCGAGTACGGCGGGTCCGCGGTCGAGGTGTGCGCCTACGGCACCGCAGTCGGCATCGAGCCGATCGGCGGGGGCCCCGTCCCGCCCGCCGCGGTCAACCAGCAGGCCGGGCCGCCGCCCCAGATGACTCCGCCCCAGGGTCCGCCGCCGGGATACCCGGGCGGCCCGCACCCCCAGGGCGGCCAGCCCCAGGGCCCGCCCGCCCCACAGCAGTAGGCGGTGTCGTACCTACTACGCGTCCACCTGCAAGACCGCCCGGGCAGCCTGGGCCTCCTGGCAATGTCGCTGGGATCGGTCGGTGCCGACATCTTGTCGCTGGACGTCGTCGAACGCGGAGACGGCTACGCCATCGATGATGTGGTGGTCGAGGTGCCCCGGACATCGCTGCCGGACACCCTGATCACCGCGTCCGAGAAGGTCGACGGTGTCACCGTCGAATCGATCCGGCCGTATACCGGCGTGCTGGAGACGCATCGCGAGCTCGAGCTCATCGACCATGTGGCGTCCGCCGGCGCACAGCGACTGCAGGCGCTGGTGGACAACACTCCCCGCGTGCTGCGGGTGTCGTGGAGCATGATCGTCGCCCGCTCCGGTGGCGGGGTGCTGCAGCTCTTCGCCAGCCCGGCCGCGCCGGAGACGCCGCTGCAGCAGGCCGACTGGCTGCCGCTCGCCGCACCCACCGAGCTGGACGGATCGGCCGACTGGGTGCCGCAGACATGGCGTGACATCGACACCCGGCTCGCCGCGTCGCCGATCGGCGGCGGCGAATCCGGCACGGCCGAGAAGGCGCTGCTGCTCGGCCGACCGGGCGGACCGGAGTTCCTGCCGGCCGAGATCGCCCGCCTCGGCTATCTCACCCGAATCGTCTCGACCCTGATCGCCTGAGCCGGATCCCGCGGCGAGCTCATCGCCCGACCGCACACGGCCCGGCGTCTACTCGGCGTCGGGCTCCGGCGCGGCGTCCTCCTCCGGCTCGATCTCCGGAAGTTCGCCGGCCAGAAGGAGTTTGAAGCCGTCCTCGTCAAGGATCGGCACGCCCAGCTGCTCGGCCTTGGCCGCCTTCGACCCCGGGGCATCGCCGACGACCACGTAGTCGGTCTTCTTCGAGACCGAACCGGATGCCTTGCCGCCGCGGACGAGGATCGCCTCCTTCGCCCCGTCGCGGGAGAAGTCCTGCAGCGAGCCGGTGACCACGATCGTCTTGCCCTCGAGAGTCCGCTCGATCGATTCATCGCGCTCGTCGGCGGTGCGCACCCCGGCCGCCGTCCACTTGTCGACGATCTCCTGATGCCAGTCGACGGCAAACCAGTCGACGATGCTCTGCGCCAACGCATTTCCGACGCCGTCGACTTCGGCGAGCCTCTCGACGGTCGCCTCGCGGATGGCGGCGAGATCGCCGAATTCGGTGGCCAGCGCCCGCGCCGCGGCCGGGCCGACATGCCGGATCGACAGCGCCACCAGCACCCTCCAGAGCGGAGTGTCCTTGGCGGACTGCAGATTCGCCAGCAGCCGCTGACCGTTGGCCGAGAGCGCACCGTCCTTGGTGCGGTACAGATCAGTGCGCTGCAGATCGTCGGCGGTCAGCGCGAACAAGTCGCCCTCGTTGAAGATGACACCGGTACCAGGCGACCGGGAGCCGTCAGTCGCCGACTGCTCGGATGAACCGGCCGCGTCGACGGCTCCACTCGGGGAGCCCAGCAGCGCCGACGCACCCTCGTAGCCGAGCGCCTCGATATCGAAGGCACCGCGACCGGCCAGATAAAAGATCCGCTCCCGGCGCTGCGCGATGCAGGAATATGCGTTGGGGCAACGGATGTCGGCGTCGCCCTCCTTCTCGAAACGCAGCTCCGTACCGCATTCGGGGCAATGCGTCGGCATCACGAACTCGCGTTCGCTGCCGTCCCGGGTATCGACGACCGGACCCAGGATCTCGGGGATCACATCGCCGGCCTTGCGCAGCGTCACGGTGTCACCGATCAGGACGCCCTTGCGCTTCACCTCGGATGCGTTGTGCAGCGTCGCCGACGACACCGTCGACCCGGCCACGGTCACCGGCTTCATGTACGCATACGGCGTCACGCGACCGGTGCGTCCCACCCCGACCCGGATGTCGAGCAGCGTGGTGGTGACCTCCTCCGGCGGATACTTGTAGGCGATCGCCCACCGCGGGGCGCGACTGGTCGACCCGAGGCGCCGCTGAATGCCGAAGTCGTTGATCTTCACCACGATTCCGTCGATCTCATGCTCGACGTCGTGCCGGTGTTCGCCCCAGTAGGTGATCCGGTCGAGTACGGCGTCGGCCCCGCGCAGCGCCGCGGTATGCGACGACACCGGCAGACCCCATTCCGCCAGCGCGACATACGCATGGTGCAGGGTGTCGGGCGCCCAGCCCTCGATATGGCCGATGCCGTGACAGATCATGCCCAGCCGGCGCTGGGCGGTGATGGCCGGATTCTTCTGCCGCAGCGAACCGGCCGCCGAATTGCGCGGATTCGCGAACGGTGCCTTGCCCGCCTCCACCAGCGACGCGTTGAGCGCCTCGAAGTCGACGATGCGGAAGAACACCTCGCCGCGGACTTCGAGGACGGTCGGAATCGGAAAATCGTCGGTGGCCGTGAGCCGGTGCGGGATGTCGTCGATCGTCTTGGCGTTGAGCGTGACGTCCTCGCCGGTGCGGCCGTCACCGCGGGTCGCCCCGCGCACCAGCTCGCCGTCCCGATACACGAGATTGAGCGCGACGCCGTCGATCTTCAGCTCGCACAGGAACTCCGGCACGCTTCCGGCATCCTCGGACGTCTTGGTGATCCAGGAACGCATGTCGTCAGCGCTGAAGACGTTGTCCAGGGACATCATCCGCTGCAGGTGATCGACGGCCACGAAGTCGGTCGAGAACCCGCCGCCGACGAGCTTGGTCGGCGAGTCTGCCACCGCGAGTTCGGGATACTGCTCCTCGAGCCCCTCCAGCCGCCGCAGCAACGCATCGAACTCGCCATCGGTGATGATCGGAGCGTCTTTGACGTAGTAGCGGAACTGGTGATCGCGAACCTCGTCGGCGAGCTCGTTCCACTCCTGCTGGACCTGCGCATCCACTTCTGGCACGGACAGCAGCCTAGTCGGGATTGCCGACAGGCAGGAACGACATCTGCTCGTTGTTCAACCGAGCAGGCGCACCACGACGCCGTCGGCGAACCGGTAGGGCCGGGCTTCGATCAGGCCGGCCAGGACGCGCCGGAGCCGGGAGATCTCGGCGCGCACCGTGACGACGCGCGTCGGATCACCGAACAACGCCTGCGCAAGTTGTGCGGCCGATCTGCCGGCCGGGGCCGCGGCCAGCATCTCGAGGATCTGCGCGTGACGCGGCGACAGCGCGTGCCGCCAGGTGCCCCCGTCCCCAGCGACCACGACCTCGGCTGACCTGCCCGAGCGCACATCGAGGGTCACCGTCGTCGGCGACTCCTCGGCACGCGCACCGACCGGCTGCAACAGCCATCCGCCCGGCAGCGGATCGAGGAGGCAGCGTCCCAACTCCGGCAGCCAGGTCGTCGACTCATTCACCTGCGCCGGCAACGTGATTCGGCTGCGCGGCGCCATGTCGGACGCGGCGACCACCCAGCCGTCGACGTCGACCGCGACGCCCGGTCGGCCGAGCCGGGCCAGCATCGGCGACGCCAGCCTGCGCAATCGGTCGAGACCGAGCAGATGCGCCTCGCGCAGTTGGGATTCCGCGAGCCGCGCAACGGCCGCGACCAGCGCGACGGTCGTGGGATGCACCCCTGCGGCCGGCCCCGATACGTCGACCACGCCGAGTATCGCGCCGGTCCGCGCGTCCCGGATCGGGGCACCCGCACAGGTCCAGGCGTGGTGGCTGCGCACGAAATGCTCGGCCGAAAAGATCTGCACCGGCGCCCGGGCCGCCAGGGCCGTGCCGATCGCGTTGGTGCCGACCTGATGCTCTGCCCAGCCGGCGCCCGCAACGAAGCCGAGCCGGTCGGCCTGACCCAGCACGCGGGCCGATCCGTGCCGCCACAACACCCGGCCGTCCCGGTCGGCGACGACGAGGATGTTGTCGCCGCCGTCGATCAGTGGCGCCAGACCGGCGCCGATATCGTCGATCACCGCTTCGAGCCCCGATTCGCGACGCCGGCGATCGAGTTCGGACTCCTCGACGCGATCGCTCGGATCCGCATCGGGTCCCAGGCCCACCGCCCGCACCCGCTCCCACGACTCGCCGACAACGGTCCGCGGGCGCGCCGGCGGCCTGGCACCGGCCATCGTCGCGTCATAAACCCGCTCCAACAGCCGCGCGTATTCGCGGGGATCCTCCCCCGGTGCCACAGCGGTTTCAGCGGAATCCATCACGGCGGTCGTCCCTTCCGGGTTCGGACGGCGGCCGCCGAAGTCAGCGGCCTGCATCGCACTCTAAGCACCCCAACGTTGCAGAGCGTTGCATGCGACAACTCGTTGCAACCCCTCGCAACCCTTGTCGCGTCGGGCGTCAGAAGAGTGGTGTGGATCACAGCCATCCACCGGGACGCAAGGAGACGACCATGACCGTGACGCTCGAAGCCGATGTACAGGCCGGGCCGCAGCAGCGCGTCGAGACTTGGCTCGACCGCTTCGGGGCCGCGCTCGCGGCCCAGGACATCGCATCGGCCGCGAACCTGTTCTGCACCACCAGTTTCTGGCGCGACCTGGTGGCCTTCACCTGGAACCTGACGACGGTCGAGGGACGCGACGGGATCTCGGACATGCTCACGGAGCGCGTCGCCGATACCGTGCCGTCCGGATTTCGAACCAGCGAGCCCGCCACCGAGGAGGGCGGCGTGGTCAGCGCCTTCATCGAGTTCGAGACTCGTCTCGGCCGCGGCAAGGGCCATCTGCGGATCCGCGATGAAGACGGTGAAGACCGGGCCTGGACGCTGCTGACGACGCTGCGTGAACTCAAGGGATTCGAGGAAAGCCAGGGCGCGTCACGACCGCTCGGCGCGGTGCATGGCGCGCACAACTCCGCGCCCACCTGGGCGGAACGCCGGGAGGCGGAGGAGGCCGAACTCGGCCGCTCGGTGCAGCCGTACGTGCTGGTCATCGGCGGTGGACAGGGCGGCATCGCTCTCGGTGCCCGGCTGCGCCAGCTCGGCGTACCGGCGCTGGTCATCGACCGGCATGCGCGGCCCGGCGACCAGTGGCGGGGTCGCTACAAGTCGCTCTGTCTGCACGACCCGGTCTGGTACGACCACCTGCCGTACCTGCCGTTTCCTGCCAACTGGCCGGTATTCGCGCCGAAAGACAAGATCGGCGACTGGCTGGAGATGTACACGCGAGTGATGGAGGTGCCCTACTGGGGCTCGACCTCGGCGCTGTCCGCATCGTTCGACGACGACGCCGGGACCTGGACGGTCGAGGTCGACAAGGACGGCGAGAAGCTCACCCTGCACCCCGAGCAGCTGGTGCTCGCGACGGGCATGTCGGGAAAGCCGAATCGGCCGTCGTTCCCCGGAATGGATGTCTTCCGGGGCGAGCAGCAGCACTCCAGCGAGCATCCCGGTCCAGACGCCTACCGCGGCAAGCGGGTGGTGGTGATCGGCTCGAACAACTCGGCGCACGACATCTGTAAAGCGTTGTTCGAGAACGATGTCGACGTCACCATGGTGCAGCGCTCGTCCACACACATCGTGCGGTCATCGTCGCTGATGGAGCACGCCCTCGGCGACCTGTACAGCGAGCGCGCGGTGTCGGCCGGCATGACGACCGACAAGGCCGACATGACCTTCGCCTCGCTGCCGTATCGGATCATGCACGAGTTCCAGATCCCGGTATACGACAAGATCCGCGAGGTCGATGCCGACTTCTACGACCGGCTCACCAAGGCCGGATTCGAGCTCGACTACGGCGAGGACGGTTCGGGGCTGTTCATGAAATACCTGCGCCGCGGCTCCGGCTATTACATCGACGTCGGCGCCTCCGAGCTGGTCGCCGACGGATCGATCAAGCTGGCGCACGGCGACGTGGATCGGCTCACCGAGGACTCCGTGATCCTGTCGGACGGTACTGAACTGCCGGCCGATCTGGTCGTGTACGCCACCGGCTACGGATCGATGAACGGCTGGGCCGCCGATCTGATGGGTCAGGACGTCGCCGATCGGCTCGGCAAATGCTGGGGACTGGGCTCGGACACCGCCAAGGATCCCGGCCCCTGGGAGGGCGAGCAGCGCAACATGTGGAAGCCGACGCAGGTCCCGAACCTCTGGATGCACGGCGGGAATCTGCATCAGTCGCGCCACTACTCGCTGTACCTGGCACTGCAGCTGAAGGCGCGGTTCGAGGGGCTCGACACCCCCGTCTACCAGCTGGCACCGGTGCATCATCTGAGCTGACACCCGCCGAGAATCGGACAACGGGTGCGGCATCGTCCTAGTCTAGGACGATGCCGCACCCGATCATGTTCGAGGACGACGATCCCGTACTCGCCCGGCTCCGCACGATCGCGCTCGCGTTCCCCGACGCCACCGAGCAGGTGGCGCACGGTCGGCCGACATTCCGCTGCGGCAAGCAGTTCGGCGTCTACGGCGGCGGCGTCAAGGGCGGCCACAACAGCTACCCGGCCGGCCTGCTGTTCAAGGCCGACCCGGCGGAACAGCAAGCACTGGAACAGGATCCGCGGTTCTGGGTCCCCGCCTACTACGGCGCCTACGGCTGGCTGGGCCTCGACCTGGCCGTGAAGCCGGACTGGTCGGAAGTGGTCGAGCTGCTCGATGCCAGTTACCGCCAGATCGCGCCGAAGCGCGCGCTCGCCCGGCTGGACGCGGGAGAGGGCCCGACCGGCTAGTCGTCGGCCAGCAGTTCGGCTACCGCCATCCGGCCCGCCAGCACGAGTTCGGCCGGCGCGAGCCGCCATCCCCAGGCCTCCAGGCGGCTGAAATACGGCGCCAGTCCGGCCATCTCGCCGTGCTCCCAGGATCCGGTCGAGATCGTGAATTCGAAGGCGCCGACGATCATCGCCAGCACTGCCCGACGCGGGCTCGGCACCCGCGGCGCGAGCAGGTGGATGTCGACATCGCGCGGCTCCGCATCGAGCCCCAGAATCTCCGCCGTCAGCGCCAGGCTCGCGGGCGACACCTCGGCCGCCATGGTGGTCATCGCGGTGGCGACGAATTCGTCACTCTCGGGCGGATCCGGCTGCGCGACAAGGATTTGCCGCAACCATGCCCGCCGTGCGTCTCGGACGGCCGACTCCTGGGCTCGAATCGCGGCGACGGTACGCCAGTTCGATGAGACCGATTCCGCCGACCACACGCGGGTCGCCTCCCGGCCGCGCGGCGCGCGCGACTCCCGAAGCTCGTCGCTGTCGATGGGCCGTCCACCGGACGAGATGTACCGGGCATGCAGGTCGAGGCCGTACGCGCCGGCGAGATCGGCCAGCTTCCATTCCGGCCGCCACAACCGGCACACCGAACACTGAACGGACCGACTGTCCGGGTCGGTGCGGAAGTACAGGACTCCCAGTATCTCGCGGTCGAATCGACCGCCGGCCACGCCCACCGACCAGCCCGCGAGTCCCGGCACCGCGCGCGAGACATCGAGCAGCAGATCATCGACCGTGGCGTCGGCCGCATAGGTCCAATGCTCTTCATGGCTGACGACATCGTCGCCCATGGCGACCGAATCGCGGTCGAACCGGACCCGGATGACGTCGTCCACCTGCGAATCCGATCCCTTCCACGGCACGAATTCATGCAGCCCGTATCGCATTGCGGTCTCCCGGTTCGACGCCTCGGGTCGTCGAGATCTCCGAGTCTTCGACGTCCTTGGTACCACGCGCGCCGTGCCGTCGACCTGACTCGTGGTTCGTTCGACCGATGGCTACGCCGAGCGCGAGCGGGCGGTGAACCACCGGCGACGATGCCTCGCCGGTGCCGGCACGGTGGCGGTCAGCCGGCCGAATGCCTCGCTGAACTCGACCAGTGCGCGGCGGTCTTCAAGGTCACCCGCCACGGTTCCGGTGCTGTCCCGGCCGCGATAGCCGCCGTAGACCTCGATCGGCACCTCGGTGCCATCGGTGACCGCGAGGGACTCCCAGCACAGCGGTAGGCACTGCGCCGAAACCCGACGACCGTCGAAGACCAGCACGATCTTCGATGTGAACCGCGTTGTCACCGCGCACAGATCCTCGGCGACCTCACCATCGAGCCCGCCCCGCGCAATGAGGAGATCGAGATACACCGGGCACTCCCCTCAACTGGTTGTCTCGGACGCTACTCCGGCACGCGGTCGTTCTCTAGAGCGCCGACGGATCGTCGGCGAACGCGGCGGCCGCCTGCGAACACAGCCGCAGTGCGTGGGCGGCCCACTGCGGATCGGCGCCCGCCAGCCCGCAGGCAGGTGTGACGATCACCTGGCGGGCCAGGACGTCCCGGCTCAGCCCGATGCCGTCGAGGGTACGAACCAGCGGCTCGACGACGCGCTCGACCGGCAGCTCAGCGACCGGCCGACCGGTGGGCACCAGACCGGCGACCAGGGTGCGGCCTGCGTCGAGATACTGCCCGAGCTCGTCCCAGGCCGCCTCGCCGATCCGCGAGAAGTCGACGCTCAGGCCGTCGAAGGTGTTGTTGTGCAGCAGTTCCCACGGGACTTCGGCGCCGCAGTGGTGCAGGATCGCGGGCCTGCCGACGTGGGCGACGAGCTCGCTCAGGGCCTGCGCCACATCCGGTGCGGGGATCGGCGGGTTGACATCGAGTCGGGTCAGCGGGGTGATCCGGCCGGCGATCACCCGGTCGACCAGCGGTTCGTCGAGCTGGATCACCGCGGCGGCGCCGAGGCGCCGTTCCAGATCGGCGGCGACCGCCGCGAGACCTTCGGCCAGTGACCCGAGGACGTCGTTCCAGGCGCCCCGATCGTGCACCAGCTTGTGGCCGCCGCGCAGCGCGACGGCGCCGGCGAGCGTGAACGGTCCGCAGGCGGCGATCTTGCACGGCTGTCCGCTGCCGATCAGGCCCGATCGATGCCAGGCCTCTTCGAGCGCATCCAGATCGGCGGACAAAAATCCCTTGGCCCGCTGCGTGATTCGGCTATTCGCCGCGCTCAGCTGGTAGTCGTTGCCGACGAGATCCAGTGACATGTCGACGAGGAAGGCCGCCGACCGACCGATCATGTCCGCGCCGGGACCGCGGGCCGGTAGTTCGGCCACATGACCGAAACCCAACTCCCCCACAATGATCGACGCCGACTCGGCCGGGTTCTCGCCCGGCATCGATCCGACACCGCTGGCCATGCCGGCCGGCAAGGCCGCCATCAGTGCGCGGCGGTGACGTCGATGCGACTGCTGCCGATCACCCGGTCGCCCCGGATGTCGTCCGCGGCGTACAACACCGCGGCCTGCCCCGGTGCGACCCCGGTCAAAGGCTCCCGCAAAGTGATTCGCACGCGATCGGCTCCGATCGGCTCCGCGAGCGCCGGCGCCAATCCACCATGGGCACGCACCTGCACGGTGCATTCGAATGGATCGTCCGGAATCTGCCCGCTGGTCCAGTTCGCCTTGACCGCATCGATCCGGGTGACCTCCAGATGCTCCGCCGATCCCACCGTGACGGTGCCCGCCGCCGGGTCGATCGCGGTGACATACCGCGGCTTGCCGTCGGTGGCCGGCGCCTCGATGCCGAGGCCCTTGCGCTGGCCGATCGTAAAGCCGTGCACGCCTTCGTGCTCGGCGAGCTTGGCGCCGGTGTCGGCGTCGATCACCGCGCCCGGCCGGATCCCGATGCTGGCGCCGAGAAACGCCTGGGTGTCACCGGTCGGGATGAAGCAGATGTCATGCGAGTCGGGCTTGTTCGCGACCGCCAGCCCGCGCCGCTCGGCCTCGGCCCGGATCTCCGGCTTGGGCGTATCGCCCACCGGGAACATGGCGTGCGCCAACTGATCCGCCGTCAGCACGGCGAGCACATAGGACTGGTCCTTGTCGCCATCGACGGCCCGGCGCAGTTCGCCGTCGGCGAGCCGTGCGTAGTGGCCGGTGGCGAGCGCATCGAAGCCCAGCGCCCGCGCGCGCTCGGCCAGCGCCGCGAACTTGATCTTCTCGTTGCAGGTCAGACACGGATTCGGCGTCTGCCCCACGGCGTAGGCGGCGACGAACTCGTCGATCACGTCTTCCTTGAAGCGGTCGGCGAAATCCCAGACGTAGAACGGGATTCCGAGGACATCGGCGGCCCGGCGGGCGTCGTCGGCGTCCTCCCGGGAGCAGCAGCCGCGCGATCCCGTGCGCAGCGTGCCCGGCGCGGTCGACAGGGCCAGATGCACCCCGACCACCTCGTGCCCGGCATCGACGGCCCGCGCCGCGGCGACGGCCGAATCCACCCCACCACTCATCGCGGCCAACACCCGCATCAGATGTCACCCGCCGCTCGGACGACCTCGGCCGTCGCGCGTCCGGCACCCGAAGCGCCGCCGGCCATTCCGGCTGCCCGGGCCCGGTCGACGACCTCGCCGATCACCTCGCCGACGCGGTCGACATCGGCGACGGTGGTGCTGGGCGCCAGCGAGAACCGCAGGGACCCGCGGGCATCGCCCCGGGTGCGGCCCATCGCCAGCAGCACATGGCTCGCCTGCGCCACCCCGGCGGTGCACGCCGACCCGGTCGAGCATTCGATTCCGTTGGCGTCCAACAGCATCAGCAGCGAATCGCCCTCGCAGCCGGGGAAGCTGACATGCACCACACCCGGCAGCCGCAGCGCCGGATCGGCCGGACCGTTCACCTCGGCGCCGGCCGCCGACAGCACGCCGACCAGCCGATCGCGCAACCGCGCGACCGATGCCGTCGACTGCGGCAGCTCCGCCACGGCCACCTCGAGCGCCGCCGCCATCGATGCCGCGCCCGCGGCATCCGGTGTGCCAGAACGGATATCGCGCTCGTGTCCGCCCCCGTGCTGCAGTGGCGTGCAGTCCACGTCACGGCGCAGCAGCAGCGCGGCCACG
Source organism: Jongsikchunia kroppenstedtii DSM 45133 (assembly GCF_000380485.1). Classification (GTDB taxonomy): domain Bacteria; phylum Actinomycetota; class Actinomycetes; order Mycobacteriales; family Mycobacteriaceae; genus Jongsikchunia; species Jongsikchunia kroppenstedtii. The sequence goes on from NZ_AQYG01000046.1 coordinate 38,155, forward strand.
CCGTGCGGACCGCCGAACTTGTGGGCCGCGATGCTCAGCGCCGCCAGCCCGCTCGCCGCGAAATCGACCGGCACATGACCGGCCGCGGCGATGGCATCCGAATGCATCGGGACCTCGAATTCGGCCGCGATCGCCGCGAGCTCGCCGATCGGCTGCAGCGTCCCGACCTCATTGTTCGCCCACATGATGCTGATCAGCGCGGTCTCATCGGCATGGACCGCCAGCTCGGCGCGCAGCGCGCCCGGGTCGACGAACCCTGCCGAGTCCACCGGTAGATAGGTGACCTGCGCGCCCTCGTGCCGTTCGAGCCAGCCGAGCGGATCGAGCACCGCGTGATGCTCCACGGCAGATGTGATGATCCGGTGCCGGCGCGAATCGGCGAACCGGCGCGCCCAGTAGATCCCCTTGACCGCGAGGTTGTCGCTTTCCGTGCCGCCGCCGGTGAAGATCACCTCGGACGGACGCGCACCGATCGACCGCGCGATCGACTCGCGCGATTCCTCCAGCAGACGGCGGGCGCGGCGGCCGCTGCCGTGCAACGACGACGCATTCCCGGTCTCGGTCAGCGCACGCGTCAAGACCTCGACGGCTTGGGGAACCATCGGGGTCGACGCGGCATGGTCCAAATAGACCGGGGCTGGTGCAGACATACCGGTCCAGAATAACGACAGCTCAACCGCGTCGTATTCCGCGGTGATCACCCCGACGATCAGGGTGATTCAGCGCACCACCTGACCGACGGCGAGAACGCCCCGCGGGTCGTGCTGGCGGGCCAGTGCGGCGAGCCAGGCAACGGTGTCGTCGTCGTAGCAGGTACGGATCACCGCCGGGTCCGCGCTCGACACGAAGTTCGGCATCCGGCCGCCCGTCGCCCAGGGCCGCATGGCGTCGACCAGCCGATCGGCGTCGGCGACCACGGCCTGCTCGATCGGCCGCACCAGCACCCCGACGGTGTGCAGGTTGTATGCCGCGTCGCGATGACAGTAGGCGCTGTGAACAGCCGGTTCGTCCGCGAGGGCGCCGCCCAGCTGACGCAACTCGACCATCAGCAGGGTCGTGGCCGCGTCCGGTCCGGCCTGCCCGACCAGGGTCTGCACCGCTTCGTCGGTCAGCTCGCCCAGCAGCATGCCCGCCTCGTGCACCGGCATCGGATCGACCGGGTCGGCGTGGATCGCCCCGATCGCGGCATACGGCATCGGTCCCACGGCATCCAGGATCGGCGCCGCCACCGACCGGATCGACGCCAGCTCGGCGGCGGCCGCTGACGCAGGCGCGACGCTCGCATACCGCACCGCGACGGTGAACCGCCCCGCGAGCATCGGCGGTACGCCCGGCAGCTCCGGCAGCCGCATCAGCGCCACCGACGTGGACGCGGAGCGGGACAGCGTCGGCGCCCAGACGCGCCAGGCGTCGAGCACCACGGCGGCATCGGCACCGTCGAAATAGATCGCTCCGGCGTACATCTCGGACAGCTCCGGCAGCTCGATCACGACCTCGGTGATCAATCCCAGCGTCGCCTTGCCGCCCCGCAGTCCCCAGAACAGCTCGGCGTTCTCGTCGGGCGCCGCGCGCCGGATCACACCATCGCCGGTGACGACCTCGAAGGACCGGACGTAGTCGGCCGAGAGCCCGAAGGTCCGCACCAGCGGGCCGACCCCGCCACCGCTGAGCAGCCCGACGACGCCGACACCGGGGGCCGATCCGCAGACGGGCGCCAGACCGTGCGGCGCGGCGGCGTCGATCACCTGCTGCCAGCGCACACCGGCACCGACCCGCGCGGTCCGGTCCGCCGGATCGACCTCGCAGGTGTCGAGAGCGCCGGTGCGCACCAGCAGCGATCGACGATCCGTATCGATCGCCGCATGGCCCGTGGCCCGGACCCCGACCGTCATCCCGTGCTCGCCGGCGAACGCGATCACCGCGGCCACGTCCCGGGCATCGGCGACGTCGATCACCGCCGTCGGCTCGTTCACCGCGGTCACATTGAATCCGACTGTGTCGTAACCCGTTTCGCCGGGCCCATAGACAGCGCCGCGGATCTTCGCGCGGAGCCCATCGAGATCGGCGAGACGGTTGAAGTCGGTGAGATGCTGCTGGTAGGTCATCGTGGTCCTTGCCTTCGGGTAGTGGTGACCGCCCGATCACAGAACCGACCGGGCCGCTGCCCACACCCTCGCAACGGCCGCTTGGCGTGACCTTGGCTCCGCCTTGAAATCGCTATCGTCGCCGGCCCGGCACGACCAGGCGATGCACGATCAGCGGGCGCGGGCCGCCCGCGCCGCGTCCACGACTGCGGACAGTTCCATCCGCCCGGCCTGCGTCTCGATGTCGACGAGTTCGGCCTCCCGTCCGGGCCCGAGGTCCGACCGCACGGCCGCGACCAGCCGGCACTTCAGGAGATCCGGCGCGCCACCGGTGTATTCGCACAGCTCCCTCGCCCGCTTCAACGCCTCGTCACCGTCCGCGTCCTGGCCGAGCAGATAGTGCAGTTGGGCGAGCACGAGATCGACCGGGCCGACGCAGCCCACTTGACCCACCGTCGCGATGTACCCGCGGAACGGGATCAGATAGTCGATGAATCGCGGTGCCCAGTCGGCCATGTCTAGTTCGACGACGATGTTGGCGAGGATCACCGCCTGCGCGAGCGACGTCCAGACCATCGGCTGGGAGTGCGCGATCCAGGCCGTCACCATCGCGCGGGCCAGCTCATCGTCGCCGTGGTCGCGGGCTACGATCGCGACACCCGACGCGAGCAATACCGCCACCCGGTTTTCCGGGGCGACCGTCACCGCCGCCCTGGCCCAGCCGATCCGATCGCCCCGCTCGATTCCCAGCACGTCGTCGCCGATCTCGTCGAACAGGCCGCGCTGTGTCGCCATCGCCATCGTGGCCAGCGCACCCGACCCGGCCACGTACAGCTCGGTCTGGCGATGCACCGCGATGGCGGTGCCGAGATGAGAGCGGGCGAGATCGAATTCGCCGCGCCACACCGCGAGCGCCGCCTGCATCCATCGAAGCTGTGCGCGCAGAATCGGCAATCGCATACGTTCACTGCCGGCGATGCCGCGCCGCAGGTGGTGCTCGGTCGCCTCGATGTCGCCGAGCGTCATCGTCGCCATCGTGATCACCGAGTCGGTGATCACCAGATCGACCGGTGAACCGACGTGCGGCAGCTGCTGGATCGCGCGGGCGAGATCCATGGTCTCCTGCGCCCGATCGGCCGCACCCGCATAGGTGATGAGCCGAGCGAGCATGACATCGGCGGATACGTCCGGATCGTCCAGCGATTCGGCCAGCGCCTCGGCTCTCGCCAGGTAGTCGGCCGGCACGGCGGCGTCCGGGTGGTAGCAGTGTCCGATCGCCAGCGCCCCCAGCACACGCGCGGCGCTCGCGGGATCATCGACGACGCAGGCCTCTGCATCGGCCAACACCCCATGCAGCGAACTGATCTCGGCGGTCGGCGCGATCCACGGCCAGCCGCCGCCGGCGCGCACCAGGGCACTGGCGAGGCGGCCGGCGGTCGCGGTGCCCCCAGCCCGGATCGCCTCACCGAGCCGGGCTTCGACGGTGTCGAGGACCAGCTGGACGCGTCCGGCGCGCGACTGCGCACCGAGCATGTCGATGAGCAATCCGTCCCGCACGGCGACGTCCTGGTCGGCCTGCGGCAGAGATTCGTAGGTCCGCAGCGCCGACTGCAGCCAGTAGGCGGAGTTCTCCGAATCCCACCGCGCCGTCGCCTCGGCCGCCGCCGCCCGGCAGGCCTCGATCGCCTCCGAGGTCTCGACGATCGGCAGCGCGGCCAGCAGATGCCCGGCCCGGCGGGCCGTCACATCCTGTCCCCCTTGTTCTTTCAATATCTCCGCCACCCGAAGGTTGATCCGGCAGCGGCGCAGTGGGCGGATCGACGCCATCGCCTCCTCGCGCAGCAGCGCGTGCCCGAACACGGTTCGGCGACGGCCCGGCTCGGCGACCACGATGCGCTCGTCGGCCGCCTCGTCGAGGCAGTCGGCGATGCTCTCGAGGTCGCGGCCCATCACCTCGGCGACCAGTCGCGGATCGATCTCGTCGCCGATCACCGACGCATAGCCGACGACTTCGAGCACCGCGGGATCGAGCGAGGCCAGCCGGCGGTCCAGCACCGACCGCACCGCGGCCGGAATCACCTCGCGCCGTTCCGAACTCGGCAGTCGCGCATATTCGGATACGTACAGCGGATTGCCGCCGGTGCGGTCGAACAGCATGTCGACTTCGTCCACCGCTACATCGGCGCCGGCGACCTGTTCGACGAGCAGCCGCACCTCGTCCCGGCGCAATGCCGGCACGGTGATCACCCGACCGACGCGCACGAGCGCCGCGCGCAGGCGTTCGACCGCGGGCTCGATCTCTTCTTCGCGGACCGTGACGATCATCCGCAGCGGGCAATCGCGCGTCGTGCCCGTCAGGTACACGAGCAGGCCGAGCGACATCGGGTCGGCCCACTGCACGTCGTCGATGATCACGGTCAGCGGTTGCTGCCGGGCGGCCGACTCGATCAGCGACTGCACCCGCTCGTATACAGCGAAGCGAGCCCCGTCCGCGTCCGCGTCGGCGGGCACCGACAAGACGTCGGCCGGGTCGGCGGCGAGGTCGCGGCACAGCTGGCGCAGCGGCCACCACGCGGGCAGCCCGCCGGCATCCGGGCAGCGGATCCAGACGACTTTGTCACCGGCCGCCGCCGCGATCCGCGCGGCCTCTTGGGCGAGCCGGGTCTTGCCGATGCCGGCGGGGCCGGACAGCGCCAGCCACCCCGCGACGGCCCGATCGGCCTCCAAGAACTCTCGGACCGAACGCATCTCGGAGTCGCGGCCGACCAGCGACCCGACCGCGTCGTCGATCGCCGCCGTCACCGGCGCATCCGCGACGTCGACGGCGATCGCCGGCTCGGCCGCCACTGATACCGTCGTCGAACCGGACCAGTGCGGCTCGCGCGGCCACGCGGCGATCTCCGGATCATGACGCAGGATCGATCCCTGCAGCTCGCGCAGCTCCGTTCCCGGATCGAGTCCCAGCTCCGCGTCCAATGTCTCGGAATGCTCGGTGAAAACGCTGAGCGCCTCGGCGCCCCGACCGGCCCGATAGAGCGCAAGCATGTGCAGCCACACCCCGCGTTCGCGCAACGGATCCTCGCCCCGCAGCGCGGCGATCTCGGCGAGGGCGGCACCGGTGTCGGCCGCCGCGAGCAGCGCCGTGATGTGTGCCTCGGCAACGGCCCGCCGGGTCTCGGTCAGGGCAGAGGCTTCGATGGCGACCCAGTCCTGGTCGCCGGCGTCCTGCAACAACGGACCGCGCCACAACCGCAGTGCGGTCTCGCTCAGCTCGCGTGCCGCGTCCCAGCGCTGTTCCTCGGTCGCAGCCCGCACCTGCTTCGCCAACGCGCCGAACTCCAGCATGTCCACTCGGTCGTCGGCCAGGCTCAATCGATACCCCGGCTTAACCCGCTCGATCGGCGACCGGTCGCCCGCCTGATCGCGCAGGGCCCGCCGCAGGTTGGAGATATACGCCTGCAGGCTGGTCGACGCGGCCGGTGGCGGAGACTCGCCCCACACGGCATCGACGAGACGATCGGTCGACACCACGGCGCCGCGGGCGAGTACCAGCGCCGACAGGACGACCCGCTGCTTCGGCGAACCGAGATCGACCGGGACCCCGTCCTGCCGCACCTCGAGCGGTCCCAGCATCAGGAACTCGCGCATCGAACCCCCTTGTCCGGCTAGCCCGGATTGCCCGGAACGAATAGGGGCACAGTGTACTTCCCGCCCGGGCACTTTCCATGGGACGATCCCCGATCGCATCAACCACGACGGACAAGACTCGTGCGCGTCTCGGCCACGGTCCGCACCGGCGGGGCCGCCAGCGCGCCGTCGTCGGTGGTCGCACGCGCCGATCGCATGGCGACCACGACCACCAGGGCGCCGCACACCGCGATGATGCAGCTGGTCCACAGCGCGGCGCGGAGGCCATCGACATAGGCGGTCGGCGAGCCGCCCTGCAGCACCGACTGCGCCGGGAACAGCGCGCCGAGGGCCGCGACACCGAGCGCGATGCCGGCTTGCCGGAAGACGTCGTTGATTCCGGCGACCAGGCCGGCGTCGTCCCGCCGGTTCTCCGCCAGCACCACTCCGCTGATCACCGGATTGAACAGTCCCGCGCCGATCGATGCGACCACGAAGCCCGGCACCAGGACCCAGCCGCTGGAATCCGGCTCGGCGACCGTCATCCAGAGGAGCCCGGCGGCGACCGCCAGCATCGCCAGCGACAGCAGGATCCACGGACGGATCCGGCCGATAAGTTGGCTGGTGAGTCCCGCGACCATGAACATCGCCAGCGTTCCCGGCAGGTAGACGAGGCCGGCCTTGATCGCCGACATGCCCAGCACGCCCTGCAGGTAGATCGTCACGTAGACGAAGCACGCGAACATCGATGCCGAGATCGCGAAGGTCACCATCTGTGCGCCCGCGAACGACGCGCCCGTGAACATGCCCAGCGGCAGCATCGGCTCTGCTACAACGGATTCGGCCACCAGAAAGGCCAGCAGGGCGGCGACGGCCAGCGCGAACACGGCCACCGTGCGCCCGTCCGACCAGCCGCGGGCGTTGGCTTCGATGAAGCCATAGGTGAGCACCCCCAGACTGACGGTGGCGGTCACCTGCCCCCAGTAGTCGTTGCGGCGCGGCGCACTGCTCCGCGATTCGTCGACCCATCGCGTCCCCACCAGCATGAGCACGCCGACCGGGATGTTGATCTGGAAGATGGCACGCCAATCGAGCAGTTCCGTCAACGCGCCGCCCAGCAGCGGCCCGATCGCGAAGGATGCACCGATCGTCGCGCCGTATGCGGCGAGCGACTTCGTCCGTTCGGCCGAGCCGGGAAACGCGTGCGACAGCAGGGCCAACGATGTCGCGAACAGCAGTGCGGCGCCGAGGCCCTGGGCGACGCGTGCCGCGTTGAGCATCACCATCGTCTCGGCTGCTGCGCATATCACCGAGGCGACGGTGAAAATGATTGCCCCGATGATGAATACGTAGCGTCGGCCGACGCGATCAGCCCAGGCGCCCGCGCTGAGCACCACGGTCGCCAACGCCAGTGTGTAGCCGTCGATCACCCACTTCAGCGCGCCCATCCCGGCATCGAACTCACGCGTGATCGCCGGTATCGCTGTGTTGACGATCGCGATGTCGAGCATCAGCATCGCCGTGGCCACACAGACCACTGCAAGCGTAATACGCTGCCCAACAGTAAATTTCGAGGTTTCCGCCCCGGAGTGAACGCCAGTGCCCGTCATGATTCCGCCATTTCTGTCGATCCATCAGTGACGACAGGATGGCCACGGGCGCTTGGAGCCCCCTTGCGGTCGGCTTGCCGACCGGCTCGTCAGGCCGCCGCGGCGCCGCCGCCTCGCAGATGTCTGACGAAGAAGCGGGTGTCGATCCGGTCGACCGGCACCGTGAAATGACTGCCCGGGAACGCGTGCAGCGTCTTGTCCAACGAACCAAACTCGCCGAACAATGTCAGGCCCGAGTCGCGATCGATCTCGTCGTCGTCCCAGGGCAGCAGGAATTCGATCGGAATGCTGACCTGGCGGGCGGCCCGGATGAGTTCGTCGTACACGAATACGCCGCCGAAGATCGCCGCTGTGATGCGAGGGTCGACCGCAGCCAGCGGGATTCCGATCGCGCTCGCAAGAGTCATTCCCGAGTACCCGATGGGGCCGCCGTCGCCGATCTCGGGAAGTCGGGTCAACGCGTCGATCGTCGCGCGCCACTCCGGCACGGCCCGGTCGGCGAGCGAGGCGTTGTAGGCGGCGATGGTCGACGCCATCGATCGGCCCGCGGCACGGTCGGCGAACATCGCCTCGACCCACCGCTGGTCCTCGGTGGATCGCGGGCGGTCGCCGTGGCCCGGCGCATCGATCGCGGCCACCGCGAACCCGTCGTGGAGCACCGCGTCGCGGGCCCGCCCGACCAGCCTGGCCGATCGTTTGTGCAACCCGCCGCCATGACCCATGAGGACGAGCGGGGTACCCGGCGACGCCGATTCCGGTGACCACAGCACCCCGGGAACGTCGTCGATCAGAAAGTCGCGCTCGACGATGCCGTCGGCGATCGCCTGCGTGGTGAAAAGTGAAGTGTGCATTGGGTTGTGCCTTTCGAAGAATTCATGAGAGGCACTCCCTGCGACCTAGGCCGGTCGCGAGATCGTGAACTCGGAAGGGAGTACCCACGGGGATACGTTGCTCATGGGTCTCACCTCCAGCACGTCACGTCACGAACTACGGGAAAGCGTAGCCACCTCATCCGGGACTGGCGAAGCATTTATCGGCCCCCGCCGATCGACGCCGAGCACCACGCGTTCGCACCGGTCGGCGAGCTCGCGCCTATCCCCCGCCGGCAGTTCCAGTTCGTGGATCCGCACGCGCACCGTGATCGATGGGGCCGCCAGCACGCGGCGCAGGGTGTCGCCCAGGCCGTCGTCACCGATGAATCCGGCCTCGGCAGCCGCCGAACCATCGCGATGGTGGTAGCTGACGGTGATCGGCAGCACCGGCACCGCGGCGATCGTGGCCGCCTCGAAGAATGCCGGGTGAAAGCGGCCGGCGCCGCGATGGACATGCCCTCCGCGATCGACGCCGGGCGCGCCGCAGAAAGTGGTGCCTTCGGGGAACACCGCGACCGACTCATGCAGCTGCAGCCGACCGGTCACCGCGTGGACCGTGGCGGGCAGATCCCGCAACGACTGCCGGCGCAGCGGAATGATGCCGAATCGGCGGCAGAGGAAGCCGGTCGCGGCCGACTCCACCACCTCCGCCTTCGCCACGAACCGGGCCGGGACCACCGCCGCGATCGCCGCGATGTCCAGGAAGGACACGTGATTGGCGACCACCAGGCCGACACCGCGCCCGGCGAAGGGCCGCTCGTCGACCACCTCGATCCGAACTCCGAGCGCGGCCAGCAGCCGTGCTGCGGCGCGGCGCGCGAACCGCCGACGCACGACACCCGGCAGCGGGGCGACCATCACGGCCAGCGCGAGCAGCCAGCCCGCCGTCGCGACCAGCCGGACGACGCGACCGCAGCGCGCGATCGCCGACACCCGCGCCTGCGGCGCGATGCAGCCGTCGCCGCAAGCACTCACCGGAAACCAGCCATGAACGGGTACGAGCGCCGGCGCGGACATCAGATACTGCGCTCCGCAGCGAGGGCCGCCGATTGCAGCCGCTGCACATATCTCTCGTTGGCAGTTCGTCGGTCGAGCAGCGTGACGAAGTCGGCCACGCCGAAGTCCGGATCATGGCCCGGTTCGCCGCAGATCACCGCGCCCATCCGCAGATAGCCGCGCAGCAGCGGCGGGAACTTCAGCAGCCGCGGCGGCTCGATGTCGTCCAGGCGTCGACCGTCGAGCACCACCCGCCGGTGCGGAAACACCTGCCACGGCGCCTGGTGGCGATCGCGGACGTAGTCGCGCAGTCCTCGAACCTGCTCGCCCGGCACGTCCGCGGGATCGACCTGAACGGGGACCGACGTGCAGCCGGCGAGGTAGCGGTAGCCGGTGACGTCGAGGTAGCGCACGATGCCCGACCACATCAGGGCGAGCACGCTGCCCGAGCGGTGCCCGGCCGCGACCGTCGCCCGGCCCATCTCGACCAGCTGCGGCGCAATGGGATCCAGCTCGGCGATGTCGAATTCCGTTGCGGTGTAGAGGCCGCCGGCCGCGATCGCGCCGGGCGGCGGCAGCATGCGGTAGCAGCCGATCACCTCGCCGGTGGGCTCATGCCGGGCGATCAGGTGATCGCAGAACTCGTCGAAGCGGTCGATGTCGCGGCCATCGGTGACACCGGCCATCGCCGACTCGTATCCGGGTTCGGTCGCGAAGACCTGATAGCGCAGTCGCTGCACCGCGGCGATGTCGTCGGGTGCGGTCGTCAGCTCGAGCCGATAGTCACCCGCCTGCGCGAGCACCCGGTCGGCTGCTGTCGTTTCTGTCAAGAAAACGGTCATGCGCTAGGTGTATCGACCGCGTCGGACTGCGGGACCTACGGCGGGTTTCGTGTCCTCACCACCATCGTGAACACCCTCGACGGGTTGGTGAACACCTCTCGAATCGTTTGCCCGCCGCTCGCACAGGTGAACCCGGGCGAAACCGGGGACAACAAAACCCTGGGTCCGACAAACGGCGGTCTCCGACAGCAAAACGGCCCCCGAGTGCGCACTCGGGGGCCGTTCTGTTGACGCTCAGTCAGCGCATCACTTGCGCTTCTTGACCTCTTCGGTCAGCTGCGGCGCGACGTTGAACAGGTCGCCCACGATGCCGTAGTCGGCGATCTCGAAGATCGGCGCTTCCTCGTCCTTATTGACGGCGACGATGGTCTTCGACGTCTGCATGCCGGCGCGGTGCTGGATGGCGCCCGAGATGCCCAGGGCGACATACAGCTGCGGCGACACGGTCTTGCCGGTCTGACCGACCTGGAACTGGCCCGGGTAGTAGCCCGAGTCGACGGCCGCACGCGAGGCGCCGACGGCGGCACCCAGCGAATCGGCGAGCTCCTCGACGACCGAGAACTTCTCGGCGCTGCCGACGCCGCGGCCACCGGAGACGACGATCGACGCCTCGGTCAGCTCCGGGCGGTCGCCACCGACATTCGGCTCGGCCGAAGTGATCTTGACGGCATTCTCGGCCGGGGCCGGAACCTCGACGTCGACCTTCTCGCCGGCGGCAGGCTGCGGGTCGGCCTCGATGCCACCCGGACGGACGCTGATCACCGGGGTGCCCTTGGCCTGGGCCTCGACGATGAACGCACCACCGAAGATCGAGTGGACGCCGACGCCGCCGTCCTTGACCTCGATGACGTCGGCGAGGACGCCCGAGCCCAGGCGTGCGCCCAGGCGACCGGCGATCTCCTTGCCGTCGGCGTTCGCCGGGACCAGGATGCCGGCGGGGCCGACCTGCTCGGCCAGCCCGGACAGCACGTCCACGGCCGGGGTGAGCAGGTACTGGCTCACGACGTCGGACTCGGCGGCGTACACCTTCTCGGCGCCGGCGGCCTTGAGGCCCTCCAGCAACTTGTCGGTGGTGCCCGGGGCGGCCACGACGACCGCGCTCGGGGTGCCGAGGGCACGGGCGGCGGTGATCAGTTCGGAGGTGACCTTCTTCAGCTCACCATCGGCGTGCTCGACGAGCACGAGTACTTCTGCCATTGCTATTGCTCCTGAAAGTTCTGAGATTGAGGGATACGGATGTCGGTCGCCAGATCAGATGATCTTCTGGCCCACCAGGAACTCGGCCAGCTTGACGCCGCCGTCGCCCTCGTCGACAACCTTCTCGCCCGCGGCCTTCGGCGGCTTCGGGGTGGAACTCAGGACGGTGCTGCCGGCGTTCGCCTGCCCGACCTCGCCCGCCTCGACGCCGATGTCGGCGAGCGAGAGAACCTGGATCTCCTTCTTCTTCGCGGCCATGATGCCCTTGAAGGACGGGAACCGCGGCTCGTTGATCTTCTCGGTGACGCTCACGATGGCCGGCAACGTCGCCTCGAGGCCGAAGATGCCCTCGTCGGTCTCGCGCTCACCGGTCAGCTTGTCGCCCTCGACCGTCAGCTTGCGCAGGTGCGTCAGCTGCGGGAGTTCGAGGTACTCGGCGATGATCGCCGGCACCGCGCCGACCCGACCGTCAGAGGCCTCGTTGCCGGCGATGACCAACTCCACGCCCTCGATGGTGCCCAGCGCGCGGGCCAGCACCCAGGCGGTCTGGACGGTGTCCGAACCGGCCATCTGATCGTCCTGGATGTGGACGGCTTTGTCGGCGCCCATGGACAGGGCCTTGCGGATTGCGTCGGTGGCCTTCTCCGGGCCGACGGTCAGGATGGTGACCTCGCCGCCGTTGGCTTCCTTGATCTGCAGCGCCTCTTCGACCGCACGTTCGTTGATTTCGCAGATCACCGGATCGATGTCACGGTCGAGAGTGAAATCCGCGTTGAGCTTGCGCTCGGAGTTCGTGTCGGGAACCTGCTTGATCAGCACGACAATGTTCGTCATGGGTCTGCGTCGACCTCCTAGTAGTGGTGGGCCTCGGGGCGAGCGTCCCGGACCGCTGCATATGGGCGGACGGGACACCAAAGCGGCCCGACCGGATCGTTTGGAACTTACCGGCCGGTAAGTATTCCATCGCCACCCATCACTGTAGCGGGTGCGTTATCTGCGTCTACCAGGTGATGCGCGACTTTCACCACAGGCCCGCCCGCCGGCCCGAAGACAACCACCGGGTGAACGTGTTACAGAACCCGGTTACGCTCGCTGTGATGACTGACGACACCACCCTGGCACTCACCGGCGAACGTACCGTTCCCGGGATCCCGGAGGAGAACTACTGGTTCCGCCGGCACGAGGTCGCCTACGAATTCATTCTGGAGCGCTGCCGCGGCCGCGACGTCCTGGAGGCCGGCTCCGGCGAGGGCTACGGCGCCAACCTGCTGTCGACCGTCGCCGGCTCGGTGACCTGCGTCGACTACGACGAATCGGCCGTGGCGCACACCCGCGCGCGCTACCCGCACGTCCGCATCGAGCAGGGCAACCTGATCGATCTGCCGCTGCCCGACGCATCGGTCGATGTCGTCGTCAACTTCCAGGTGATCGAGCATCTCTGGGACCAGGACAAGTTCATCGCCGAGTGCGCCCGCGTGCTCCGTCCCGGCGGCGAGCTGCTCATCAGCACGCCCAACCGGATCACCTTCTCCCCCGGCCGCGACACCCCGCTCAACCCGTTCCACACCCGCGAGCTCAGCGGCGCCGAGATGACGGAGCTGCTGGTCGGCGGCGGCTTCACCGTCGACCGCATGCTCGGCGTGCACCACGGCCCGCGGCTCACCCAGCTCGACGACAAGTGGGGCGGCTCGTTCATCGACGCGCAGATCCAGCGCGCCCTCTCCGGCGAACCCTGGCCGACCGACCTCACCGCCGACGTCGCCGGGATCACGACCGCCGACTTCTCGATCCTCGAACCGGACATCGACGCCAGCCTCGACCTGCTGGCCATCGCCAGACGCAGCTGAGACCGTCGTGACTGCCCCCACACGATCCGGCCCGCCCCGATCCGACCCCCCGAGCCGGTCCGACTCAGTACCCGGGATGTTCACCCTGGTGCTGCACTCGCACCTGCCCTGGCTGGCCAACCACGGCCGCTGGCCGGTCGGCGAGGAGTGGCTCTACCAGTCGTGGGCCGGCTCGTATCAGCGCGTGTTCGCGGTCCTGCGGGGCCTGGCCGCCGACGGGTTCACCGACCAGATCAGCCTCGGCATGACGCCGGTACTCGCGGCCCAACTCGACGACCCGCACTGCCTGGCGTCGATGCATCAGTGGCTCGGCGACTGGCAGCTGCGCGCCCGCGAGGCGGCACAGATGCGCACGACCGACGCGGCGCCCGGCACCGCCGGCACGCCGGAGGCGCTCAATGTCCTCGGTCATCACGAGCATCGCGCCGCCGCGGCCGCGCTGCGCGATTTCGAAACCCGTTGGCGTCATGGCGGTTCCGCCGCGCTGCGGTCGGTTGTCGATGCCGGCACGGTCGAGGTGCTCGGCGGGCCGCTCGCCCACCCCTTCCAACCACTGCTGGACCCGCGGCTACGGCGCCTGTCGCTGCACGAGGGGCTGGCCGACGCGGATCGGCGGATCGGAACGCGGCCGACCGGCATGTGGGCGCCCGAATGCGCTTACACCCCGGGCATGGAACGCGGCTACGCCGAGGCCGGGGTCACCCACTTCATGGTCGACGGCCCCTCGCTGCGCGGCGACACGTCGCTCGGCCGCCCGGTGCGGGATTCTGATGTCGTCGCCTTCGGCCGCGACCTGCAGGTCAGCTACCGCGTCTGGTCGCCCAAGTCGGGATACCCGGGCCATCGTGACTACCGCGACTTCCACACCTACGACCACCTCACCGGCCTCAAGCCCGCCCGCGTCACCAGCCGCACCACCGACGGCCCGGACAAGAAGCCGTACGACCCCGATCGCGCCGCGGCCGCCGTCCGCGAGCATGCCGCCGACTTCGTCGCCAGTGTCCGCGATCGGCTGATCTCCGAGAGCGAGCGCATCGGCCGCCCGGCGCACGTGATCGCCGCCTTCGACACCGAGCTCTACGGACACTGGTGGCATGAGGGGCCGCAGTGGCTCGATCAGGTGCTGCGTGCACTGCCGGAGGCCGGCGTCACGGTGGGCACGCTGAAAACCGCACGGGCGCAAGGGTTCGTAGGCGAGCCCGTGCAGCTTGAGGACTCGTCCTGGGGATCGGGCAAGGACTGGCGCGTCTGGAACGGACCCCAGGTGGCCGATCTGGTGCAGCTGAACGCGGAGGTCGTCGAGACCGCGCTGGCGACCATCGACAAGCGTCGGCAGAACATCGCCGGAACCACCGGGCGCGACCGGGTCAGCGATCAGATCCTGCGCGAGGCGCTGCTGACGGTCTCGTCGGACTGGGCCTTCCTGGTCAGCAAGGACACCGCCGCCGGGTACGCCCGCGACCGCGCCCATAAGCATGCGCACGCGACCCGCGAGATCTGCGCGGCGGCCGACAGCGGCCGCGAGCACACCGCACGCACGCTGGCGGCCGGGTGGTCATCCGCCGACAATCTGTTCGCCGGCCTGGATGCTCGGCGGCTCGATCTGGACGTCCATGACCACAGTCAAGGGAGCACGCGATGAAGATCCTGATGGTGTCGTGGGAGTACCCACCGGTCGTGGTCGGCGGCCTGGGCCGGCACGTGCATCAGCTCGCGGTGCATCTGGCGGAGATCGGGCACGACGTGGTGGTGCTCTCGCGCCAGCCGTCCGGCTCCGACGGCAAGACGCATCCGCCGACCGATCGCCACGTCGAGGGCGTGCGCGTCATCGCGATCCCGGAAGATCCGCCGCATTTCGATTTCGGCGAAGACATGATGGCCTGGACCCTCGGCATGGGGCATGCCCTGGTGCGGGCCGGCGTCCGACTGCGCGCGCTCAACGAGATTCCCTCCGAGCTGCCGAGCTCGGCGCAGGCTGAGCCCTGGATCCCGGACGTGGTCCACGCACACGACTGGCTGGTGGCGCATGCGGCGATCGCCCTGGCCGAATTCTTCGACGTCCCACTGGTTTGCACGATCCATGCCACCGAGGCCGGCCGGCACAGCGGCTGGGTGAGCGGCCGGGTCAACCGGCAGGTGCACTCGGTCGAGTGGTGGCTGGCCGCCGAATCCGATGCGCTCATCGCCTGTTCGGAATCGATGCACGACGAGGTCAGCCGGCTCTTCGGACCGGACCTGGCCGAAGTCCACGTCATCCACAACGGCATCGACCTGGACGAGTGGCCTTTCAATCACGAACGCCCCGGCGGCGGCCCGCCGCGGCTGCTGTTCGCCGGTCGGCTCGAGTACGAGAAGGGCATTCAGGATGCGATCGCGGCCCTGCCGGCGATCCGGCGCACCCACCCGGGAACGACGCTGTCCGTGGCCGGCGACGGCACCCAGCTGGAATGGCTGACCGCCGAGGCGCACCGACACGGCGTCGCCGACGCCGTCCACTTCATCGGTCGGGTCACGCACGACAAGCTGCTCGCGCTGCTGCACGACTGCGACGCGATCGTGCTGCCGAGCCGCTACGAGCCCTTCGGCATCGTAGCCCTGGAAGCTGCGGCGACCGGCGCCCCGCTGATCACCTCCACCGCGGGCGGGCTCGGTGACGCCGTCGCCGACGGCGTGAGCGGGCTCAGCTTCGAACCGGCGGACGTGACCGGTCTCGCCACGGCCGTGCGGCGGGTGCTCGACGACCCGGCCGCCGCCGCGGCACGTGCACTCACCGCCCGCGAGCGGCTGGTCGACTTCACCTGGGATCGCGCCGCCGAGCGGACCGAGCAGGTGTACCTCGGCGCCAAGCGGCGCATCCGCCAGCCGATCGGCCGGCCCGACATCATCGAACGACCGCTGCCCGAGCGCGACCCGAGCCAGCCGCCGGCGACGGAGCCAGTCGACTTCGCGGGGTCGTCCGACCAGATGTAATTCACGCCACTTCTGCGTGACGACATCGGCGTTCGGTCGCCGGAATGCGCTGAATGTCGCGATTTGTGCATCGCACCTGCCCACTCACCGGCGCGCGTGGCGAAAGCACGGCGAAACCGATGGCACCCTGTAAAGAACAGATCGAGAGGAATAGAGTGACCGAGGACTCGCCACGTCCGAGGCGCCGGCGCGCCAAGGACGTTCTGGCTGAGGCGCAAGCGGCCCATCGAGTGCCCCTGGAGCAGCAGCCGGGCACCTCTGAGGCGGCTCCGGAGGCAGATCCGCCCGCGCCGATCGAGTCGTCCGGTCCGCCGCCCTCTGCTCCCCCGCCATCGCGGACGCCGCCCCCGGCGCCGGTCCCACCAGTACCGCCGGCTCCACCTGTCCCATCCGCACCGCCCACCGCAGCCGTGCCGCCCGTCCCATCCGCACCACCGACCGAGCCGGTCGAGGCAGCGCCGGCCGCGCCATATGCGCCCCCGGCCCCAGCACCGACCCCGCCCCCGACAGCGGAGACCGAGTCCCTGCCGCCCCGGACCCGCCGCGCCGCGAAGCCGGTCCGAATGGCGGCGACCCGCCCGCCCCGCCGACCGGGCGGCTCCGGCCGCTGGGCGCTGCGCAGCATCGTCGCCGTCGCAACCGTGGCGGTGCTGGTCGCCACCGGCGTGAGCTGGACCATCTACCGGCACTCGACAAGCGGGTTCACCCGATCCGGCGCGCTGGCCGGCGGGCCGACCTCCAAGCACGGCGACCAGAACATCCTCGTCATGGGACTCGACAGTCGCCTCGACGAACACGGAAACCCGTTGCCGCAGGCGATGTACGACGCCCTGCATGCCGGGAGCGCCGACGACGGCGGCATGAACGCGAACGTTCTGATGCTGCTGCATGTCCCCGGCGACGGGTCCAAGGCGACCGCGATCTCGATCCCCCGCGACGACTACGTCAATCTCGACGGCTGCCCGAGCAACAACTGCCAGGGAAAGATCAAGCAGGCCTACGGATTCGCCTACGCCGAGAAGCGCCAGAGCCTCAGCGCGCAGGGCGACATCAGCCCGGACGACCTGGAGAGCCAGTCCCGCGAGGCCGGCCGCAGGTCGGAGATCGCGACCGTCCGGCAGTTCCTCGGCAATGTGCCCATCGACCATTTCATCGAGGTGACACTGGCGGCGTTCTTCCAGGTCGCCGAGGTGGTGCAGCCGATCACCGTGTGCCTCAATCAGGACACCTCGGACAGCTATTCCGGCGCCCGATTCCACAAGGGAGTGCAGAAGATCAATGCCTCGCAGGCGATGGCCTTCGTCCGCCAGCGCCGCGATCCCAACCCCGATCTGAACTTCACCGACCTCGATCGCGATCGTCGACAGCAGGCGTTCGTCATCTCGCTGATGCAACAGCTGACCAAGAACGGAACGCTGACGAATCTCGGCCAGATGAATCGGCTGCTGAACGTGGCCAAGGCCAACATCGCCTTCGATGACGGCTTCGACCTGGTGAAATTCGCCACCACGTCGTCCAACCTCACCGGTGGCAACGTCACCTTCTTCACGCTGCCGATCGATCATTTCGGCGCGAACGAGAACGGCGAAGACGTCAACTTCGTGAACCTGCCGCAAATCCACTCGATCGTCCGGCAGGTCCTGGGCCCCGACGCCGTCGCCCCGGAAACCAGCACCAGCAGCACGAATACCGCTGCCCCGCAGGCGATCACCGGCGCCGACGGAAAGGTGCTCAACGTCGTCAACTCGTCCGGCGAGAACGGCATGGCCGCCCAGTACGAGGAGTTGCTCGCCGCCCGCGGCTTCACCCGGGGTTCCGCGTCGACCGGTTCGACGATCGACTCGACCACCCAGGTCGAATACGGCAGCGGCGCGCAGGGCCCGGCGACCGAGCTCGCGCAGATGCTCGGCGGATCGGTCACCGCGGAGGCCGACACGAGCCTGGAGCCCAACTCGGTGCGACTGATCATCGGAACCGATCTGCCGGACGCGTCCGCGCTCGGCCAGAGCAGCACTACCAGCTCCGAATCCGACGACACCGACTCCAGCACCGGGCCGACCGACCCCAACGCCACCGAATCCGTGTCCGCCCCGTCCGGGCCGGCACAGATCGTCAACGGAACCGGGACGGGCGCGAACGCCCCGGCGCCGACCGATCTGGTGAACCTGACGAACACTGCGAGCGTGCCATGCGTGAAATGACCCCGACCGCCACCCGGCGGCGCAGCCCGAACACCCGCATCAAACGCGGCCTGGCAGCGGGCGGCGCGCTGGCCGCGGTGACGCTGCTGGCCACCGGCTGCCTGGGCCTGAACACCCCGAATGTGGACATCCCCCAGGGCGTTCCGCCGGGTGCGGGCGCCGCCGTGCCGTACCTGCACATCAACGCTCCCGGCCGCACCGCCGATCAGCTCGCCGACTGGGCCCGCCCCATCTCGGCCGGCACCGGCATCCCGTTGCTGGCGATGGAGGCATATGGCAACGCCGCGGAGATCCAGCGCCAACAGCATCCCGAATGCGGGATCACCTGGACGACGATCGCCGGCATCGGTTCGGTCGAGAGCAAGAACGGCACCTACCACGGCGCCGAGATCGCGGCCGACGGTCACGTGTCACCGCCGATCCGCGGGGTGCCGCTGGACGGCACCGGCGGCAACATGTCGATCTCCGCCTCCGACGGCACCACGCCCGCGCAGGCGATGGGCCCGTTCCAGTTCATCCCCGAGACGTGGCAGCGTTTCGGCGTCGACGCCAACGGTGACGGCAAGGCCGACCCGGACAACATCGATGACGCGGCACTGACGGCGGCGCGCTACCTCTGCGTGTCCGGCGGAGACCTCACGTCCGCGACCGGCTGGGTCCGGGCAGTGCGGATCTACAACAACTCCGACGCCTACGTCCGCGAGGTCGCCTCGCGAGCCAATGCCTTCTCGGTAGGCGTCGCCTATTAGCCGAGAGGACTGCCTACTGCGGGTCCCTCCCCGACAGGGCGACCAGGCGGTCCAGCGCCGGCGCATCGTCGCCGACATCGACGCGCGGCGCGAATGCCTTTCCGGCGCCCTGGAAGTCGGGCGTGAGCATGCCCGGCGCGAATGCCAGCGAGGCTTCGAGCCCGTCGGTGGCGGGCTCCCAGACGACGCCGGCGGCTCGCGCAAGGTCCCAGCCGTGCACCTGGTACTCCCACAGGATCATCGAGGCGGCCATGTCGCCGGGCATCCCTGCGTCGCCGATGTTCAACGGATGCGCGAGTGCGGCCGGCAGGACCTCCCGCAGTCGCGCCGCGGCCTGTCGAACCTGATCGGCACCGCTGCCCTCGACGGTCACACTGTCCGCGTCGCTGCAGCGGTGGTCGTCGGAGGTGAAGCCGTCGGTGAATGCCGTGAGCCAGCCGACCACATGCGCGCGAAGCGTCTGAAAGTCGTAGTCGGAGCACGGAGTCGGGGCGGTCGGTGGGGTGTCCGCCGCCCGGTCGAGGAGGTCGGCGAGCTGATCGAGAACGCGGAGCAGGGCTGTTGACGTGTCCATGTGGTCGACGTTACGAGCCTGGCCGACGCCCGTATTGAAGATTCGCGACAGTCGGCCGATTACGTGGCCGCCATACCGCTAGCCTTCGGCGACCTGGCTCTTCTCGGCCGCCGCCTTCTTGCGCTCGATGTCGGCGAGGGCCCGCTCCAACTCGGCACGCTGCGCCGCGGAGCTGTCCCACGTCTCTTTGCGGTTCTTCACCACGCGAGCGGGCGCACCGACGGCGATCGAATAGTCCGGGATGTCCCCCTTGACGACCGCGTGCGCCGCGAGCACGCAGCCCCGGCCGACAGTGGTGTTGCGCAGCACCGACACCTTCGCCGCGATCCAGGTGTCCGGGCCGATCCGCACCGGACCCTTGACGATGCCCTGGTCCTTGATGGGCACGTTGATGTCATCCATCCGGTGGTCGAAGTCGCAGATGTAGCACCAGTCGGCGACCAGCGTCGACGCGCCGATCTCGATGTCGAGGTAGGTGTTGACGACGTTGTCCTTGCCGAAGACGACCTTGTCGCCGATCCGCAGCGATCCCTCATGGCAGCGGATCGCGTTGCCGTCCCCGATGTGCACCCAGCGACCGATCTCCAGCCGCGACAATTCGGGGGTGGCGTGAATCTCCACGCCGCGGCCGAGGAACACCATGCCGTGCAGGATGACGTGCGGGTTGGCCATCCGGAACCGCAGCAGCCGCCAGTACCGCACCAGATACCAGGGCGTGTACGCGCGATTGGCCAGCACCCAGCGCAGGGACGCGAGCGTCAGGAACTTCGCCGGCTGCGGGGCCATCGGCACCGAGTGCGTGCCCCGGCCGGCGATCGTGCGGCCCGGCACGAGCTGGCGGCCGGCCAAACCGGCCCGCCACCGTGAGCGGAGCGACGCGTTCCACATGCTGGTCATGGCTGATCACAATATCCGGATACGCCGCTGCGACAGCGCCGCGGGTGCTCGCGATAGGCTCAGCTGACCGCAGCGGCCCGCGCCTCGGGCTGATTCGTCCGACGAACAGGAGTCTCGTGCTGGTCGGCAGCGTTTCTCAGCCCAACACGGCGTCGCGGATTTCTCGCCGCAAGACAGCGTTGCAGGTCGTCGTCGCGGCCGCGGCACTCAGCCTCGGCGTCGCCGCCTGCTCGAGCGGCATCTCGAACGTCGAGTCGCATGCCAGCTCCGGATGGCCCAGCTACGGCGGCACCGACGGCAATGCGAACTTCGCCACCGCCAAGGTCCCCGGCGATCTCGCGCTGAACTGGTCGCGGCCGACCGGCGGACCGATCTCCGCGCCACCGGTGATCTCCGGCAAGAACGCGATCGGCGTCACCGCCGACACCGAGAACGGCTGCAACACCTTCTATTTCGATTCGGCCGACGGCCGCAAGCTCTACTGCAAGCGCATGGAGGGCGGCGCCCAGCTGTCGTCGCTCCTGCTCGACCAGTACGACAACGCCTATGTGGGCGTTCCCGGGACCTTCTTCGGGCTCAACACCACCGGCGCGGTGCGCTGGCAGACGCCGACCGTCGGGCTGGCGCTGTCGGCCAAGTTCGCCGGACCGGCGACCGTGCTCGCGGTGACGCAACAGGGTCAGATTCAGCTGATCGACGCCCAGACCGGACGCCTGCAGGCCGCGCCGGTCACGCTGCGCACCGATACCGACGCCTCCAACCCCGGCAACGGGCTCGGCGATTGCGTCGACAACGGACCGCACTGCCCGGTGCCTGCGGCCCCCGCCGTCGACACCGAGCGCCAGCGGTTCTATCTGAACTTCTGGCCGCAGGGAAAGATCGCGTCGCAGGTGCGGGCGTTCGACTACTCGGAGATCAAGGGCACCAAGACCATTCGGGACGCCTGGACCGCCGACATCCCTGGCGGCGTGATCGGCAGCCCGGTGCTCTCGCCCGACTCCTCGACGCTGTACATCTACAACCGCCTCGGCAGCCTGTATGCGGTCGACGCCGCCAACGGCAAGCAGCTGTGGAACTACAACGTCGGCGGCTACGGCATGGGCACGATGGCCGTGTCGTCGAAGGGCACCATCGTCCCGACCGGCGTCCTCGGCGCACCGCTGGTGGCGATCAAGGACGACGGCAACAAGGCGACGGCGCTCTGGCACCGCGACGACCTGCACACCGCGTCGACGGCCACCCTGCTGTCGAACGGCACCGGCTGGGTCGCGGTGCGCGATGCCGGCAAGGACACACTCTCGCTCGTCGAGTTCGACGCTGCCACGGGTGCCACCAAACGCACTCTACCGCTGCCGGATTCGCTGGGATATGTCACCGGCATCGCCGTGTCCAGCGGCGGCGACCTGGTGGCGACCACGCAAATCGGCAACGTTTACCAGTTCAGCGTCCGGTGATCGGCCGGCCCGTCGGGCCGGTCCCCTCGGCGCGCTGTCCGGCGTCGCAGATGTAGACGGTCGGCCGATCGCCGATCCGCGCGACCACCAGTGTCATCGACCGAGTACCGGCCGGCTTCAGCTGACGACGCAACTGATCGGGGTCGATATCGACGCCGCGAACGGTGATCTCCAGGGTGCCGCAATCGAGTTGCGCCAACCGTTTTCGCAGCGGCTTGGCCGACAGCCGCATCTCCTCCAGCACCGGCCACCCGCGGGCGCCGGGCGGCAACGCGTCTCCGGTGAGATAGGCCAGGTGCGGATCGAGTTGCCAGAGGCCGTGTCGATGCGCGTAGTGGCGGACCAGCCCGGCCCGCACCACGGCGCCGTCCGGGTCGACGATCCAGCGACCCGGCGCATCGGCGCCGACGTCGTCCGGCTCAGTGTCATCGACTTCGAAACCGCTTCCGTCGCTGCGGACCACGGTGGCGCGCCGCCCCGCCATGCCCGGTAGGGTCCACAGGCAGACCTCGCGCACGCCCCCGTCCAGTGAGATCGCCTGCACCTGTCCGGTGAAGCCGTGTTCGTCGCGCAGCAGCGAATAGTCCACCCCGGGAGCACATTTCACGACCGCCAGCCGCCCGCGAAGCACACCGAGCAGGTCGGGCAGCGGCGGCCGCGTGTCCGACATTCGGAATGTGCGCCGGGCGCCCGCACGTCGCCCCGGGTCGGCGATGACCACATCCGCACGGGAGGTTGCGGTGAGCGCATCGGCCCGCAGCAGCGCCGCGCCGGGCACGTTGTGCCGCGCCATCGCGAGCCGAACATCGTCGAGGTCGGAGCCGAGGACCCGCCCCAAGTCCGGCTGGCACAGCAGCGAATCCAGCTCGGTGCCAACCGAACACGTCACGTCGTGCACGCTGGCCCCGGGACAGCGGCGGGCCAGTTCCTGCGCGCGCAGCCGGGCCACGGCATCGGCGGTGGCCTGCTGCGCCGCATCTTCGGTGAGCAGCCAGTCGGCCGCGGCGGCCACGCGCGGCGCCAGGGCCCGCCGGGCGAGCACGGTCGCCGTCAGCGCCCCCTGCTGTCCCGGATAGGCCTGCGACAGTCGCTGCACGTCACCGACCATCGTGTCGGGCCGCAGCGCCAGCTCCGCCGTCGCTTCCAGCGCGGCCGTACCGTCGGCGCCGGCCAGGAAGGCGACGTCCTCGTGGGTGAACTGGTACGGCACGGGCTCAGCGTATCGGGCCGGCTCGCGGCGCACCCAATAACGAAATCCGCGCCACTTCCGTGGATTCGCGCCGGCTGCAGGCGGCGCGAATCCGCAAAGGTGGCGCGGATTTCGGAAAGAAGTCGATTACTCGGGCTTGGTGCCGGTGATCATCGCGTTGTAGAAGAACTTCGGCGGCACGAACTTACGCAGAATGTTCTCGTCGACCCAGGACAGGCGACGCCAGCCGGCGAACGCGAACTTGCCCCAGCCCCAGCCCAGCTTCTCGGCCGGCACGGCGGCCTCGAAGGTGCGCACAGGCCACCCGAGCATCGCCGCGGCGAGCTCCTCGGTGGCCGACTTCACCTGCACCGCACCAGCATTGGTCGCCATGCGCTCCAGGTCAGCCGGGTCGAAGGTATGGATGTCGACAACGGCCTCCAGTGCGGCGGCACGCGAGGACTCGTCGAGCTCCTCCTGCGGACGACGCCACGAGCTCAGCGGGCCGAGCTTGGTGATGTTGGTGGTGGCGTACCAGGTGCCGCGCGAGAGCCAGCGGGCGTAGAAGTCGCCGATGGTGGTCGGCTCGCCGGCGAACACGAAGCGGCCACCCGGCTTGAGCACCCGGATCACCTCGCGCAGCGACTGCTCTACATCCGGGATGTGGTGCAGCACAGCATGTCCGACGACCAGGTCGAAGGTGTTGTCCTCGTACGGAATGGTCTCGGCGTCGGCCACCCGGCCGTCCACGTCGAGCCCGAGCTTCTCGGCGGTGCGCAGCGCGACCTTCACCATGCCCGGCGAGAGGTCGGTGACCGAGCCCTTGCTGGCCACGCCGCTCTGCATCAGGTTCAGCAGGAAGAAGCCGGTGCCGCAACCGAGTTCGAGAGCACGGCCGTACGGCAGCGGCTGATCGCCGGCGACGGCGTCGAAGCGTCCGCGCGCGTAGTCGATGCAGCGCTCATCGAAGGAGATCGACCACTTGTCGTCGTAGCTCTCGGCCTCCCAGTCGTGGTACAGCACCTGGGCGAGCTTGGTGTCGTTGTAGGCCGCCTCGACCTGTTCGGCGGTGGCGTGCGGGTTCGGCGCCGGATCCACGGAGGTCTCGGTGCCGTTCTCGGTTGTGGTCACTCTTCTGCTACTTCCTGATTACCGGTGAGCTGGGCTCACTTGCCCGTGAACTGAGCCTTGCCCGGCCCGTTGTCGATGAATGATTGCATTCCGATGCCGCGATCCTCGGTCGCGAACAGTCCGGCGAAGAGATGCTGCTCGATCTTCAGCCCGGTGTCGAGGTCGGTGTCCAGGCCCTCGTCGATCGCGGCCTTCGCGGCGGCCAACGCGATCGACGCGGCGCCGGCGAACTGTCCGGCCCACTTCAGCGCGGCGTTGTACACCTCGTCAGGTGCCACGACCTCATCGACCAGGCCGATCGCGAGCGCCTCCTCGGCGCCGACGAAGCGGCCGGTATAGACCATGTCCTTGGCCTTGGAGGGGCCGACCAGCCGCGCCAGCCGCTGCGTTCCGCCGCCGCCGGGGATGACGCCCAGCAGCACCTCGGGCACGCCCAGCTTGGCGTTGTCGCCGGCGATGCGGCGATCGGCGCCGAGCGCGACCTCCAGGCCGCCACCGAGCGCGTAGCCGGTCACCGCGGCGACCGTCGGCTTCGGGATCTCGGCGATGGCGCTCAGGCCGCCCTGCAGCTCAGCGGCCACTTTCATCATGTCGACATACGACATGTCGTTCATTTCCTTGATGTCCGCGCCGGCGGCCAGCACCTTCGGGCCGCCGTAGACGATCACGGCCTTGATCGCGTCGTCGGTGCTCGCGGTGCGCGCGGCGTCCGCCAATTCGTTCTGGACCTGCCGGTTCAGCGCATTCATCGGCGGACGGTTGATCAGGATCGTTCCCACACCGGGATGTTCGGGATTGGTCTCCAGGGTCACGAATTCGGCCATGCAGGCAGGCTACCGGCCGGGTGGCAACATGTTCTAGCCGGGACTGTTGGCCTCCTCGACGGCGACTCCTCGTATGCAGTGCAGACAACGAGACAGTATTCCTGTCGCCGGATCGTCAACTGCATCCTGCGCAGACGCGCATACGCCGAGTTTCTCGGCGGCAATCCGCGGCCGACACGCTCGATCAGATCATCGAACTCACTGCGGCCTTGCGGCCCGCGGTCGCCGAGATCAACGGCCAAGAGCCTGAGCAGACCCGATCCACCCTTAATGTGGCGGTCCCTGACGACCGGGGGCCGCCCGGATGGTTGGCCGCAGTTCAAATGCGGCGACGGCGGGTTCCCCGGCTCGAGTCGGTGACATCCAAGATGGCCGACTGTTCCTCCCTGTGCGGTGGGGCCACCCGCAACAGGTGCATATAGTTTGTAGCGCACAGTGACAAAACATTGGGTATTGTCATTTAGCGCGACTTGTGTTTCCCTGATGTAGCCGTTGTTAGACAGCCCACATTGAGGTGTTACGCATGAGTGTTCTCGATCAGGTCCGCACGAAGGCCGAAGCGACGATTCCGATGGAGCGCCTGATCAAGGGCATGCATCTGTACCAGAAGGCCAAGGCGCGGGTGAGTGGCGACAAGCCGCCCGTCTTCATCGAGGAACCGATCCCCGATGTCGACCGCGTTGCGCTGACCGACATCGACATGAGCAACCCGTTCATGTGGCGGCAGGGACAGTGGTTGCCGTACTTCAAACGACTGCGGGACGAGGCCCCGGTCCACTTCCGTGCGTCGAGCGAGTTCGGTCCGTACTGGTCGGTGACGCGGTACGACGACATCATCGCCGTGGACAAGGACTTCGAGACGTTCTCCGCCGAACCGCAGATCGTCATCGGCGATCCGCCTGAGGGCTTGGACATCGAGATGTTCATCGCGATGGATCCGCCGCGTCACGACCAGCAGCGCAGTGCCGTCCAGGGGGTCGTGGCTCCCCGCAATCTCGAGGAATTCGAGGGGCTGATCCGCTCGCGCGTGCGAGAAGTACTCGACGACCTGCCGGTCGGCGAGCCGTTCGACTGGGTGGACACGGTCAGCATCGAGCTCACCGCCCGGATGCTTGCCACCCTGCTCGATTTCCCATACGAGGAGCGCCGCAAGCTCGTTTACTGGACCGAGGTGTCCGCCGCGGGCGCGTCCACGACCGGCGGTCCGAGCGATATCGAAGCGATGTGGCAGGCCTCCGCCGACATGGCGAAGAGCTTCAGCGCACTGTGGCACGACAAGGCGGCTCGTCTGGCCGCCGGGGAGAAGCCCGGGTTCGACCTGATCACGCTGATGCAACGGTCCGAGGACACCAAGGATCTGATCAACCGTCCGATGGAGTTCCTCGGCAACCTCATCCTGCTCGTCGTCGGCGGCAACGACACGACCCGCAACTCGATGTCGGGTGGAGTCCTCGCGCTCAACCAGTTCCCCGACGAATTCGAGCGCGTCAAAGCCGATCCGAGCCTGATCCCGAAGATGGTCAACGAGATCATCCGCTGGCAGACTCCCCTGGCCTACATGCGCAGGATCGCTACGAAGGACACCGTGCTCAACGGTCAGTTCATCCGCAAGGGCGACAAAGTCGTGATGTGGTACGCGTCGGCCAACCGCGACGAGCGCACGTTCGAGAACCCCAACGACTTCATCATCGACCGACCCAACGGACGCAACCACCTCTCGTTCGGTATCGGGGTCCACCGCTGCATGGGCAGCCGCCTGGCCGAACTGCAGCTCAGGATCCTGTGGGAAGAGCTGCTCGCGCGGTTCTCCGACATCGAGATCGTGGAGGAACCGGAGTACCTGCAGTCGAACTTCGTCCGGGGTTACACCAAGATGATGGTCAAACTCACCCCGATCGGTCAGGAACCGCGCCCGCGGGAGGAACGAGGAGTGGTCGGCCGGGCGATCCTTGCCCCTCGAGACCCGCAAGCCGCACGACACGGAGCCCGCGACGGTTGGATCACGAGCACCGCCGAGACCGAGATCGACCTGCAGGTCCAGGCCAGGCGACCCGCGGCCGAGGGGATCGTCGAACTCACACTGTCCGACCCGTCGGGAACTCAGCTTCCGTCCTGGACCGCCGGTGCGCACATCGACCTGGTTCTCAGTCCGTCACTGACGCGGCAGTACTCCCTGTGCGGCAGCACGACGGACGAGTCGTCGTGGAAAGTCGGCGTTCTGCTCGACCCGAACAGCCGCGGCGGGTCGGCATTCGTCCACGAGAACCTGGCCGAGGGCACGACGGTGCGGGTACGAGGCCCGCGCAACCATTTCCCACTGGTTGCCTCGCCGCGTTACCAGTTCATCGCCGGCGGCATCGGCATCACCCCGATTCTCGCGATGATCGAGGCGGCGCAGGCGCGTGGGGCGCAGTGGAGCCTGCTGTACGGTGGCCGGTCGCGTGCGTCGATGGCGTTTCTCGACAGACTCGAAAGCGATGGCAGGGTGACGATCTGGCCGCAGGACGAGATGGGCCTGCTCGATCTCGACGCGGTCCTCGGCACGCCGCAGTCGAACACCTTGGTGTACTGCTGTGGTCCAGGCGCACTGCTCGACGCGGTCGAGGAGGGGTGTGCGTCGTGGCCCGACGGCAGCTTGCACCTCGAGCGGTTCGCGGCGAAGAAGGTCGTTGTCTCCGATGACGCGTTGGACTCGTTCGAGGTCGAATGTGCGCGGTCGGGCGTGACCGTGACCGTTCCAGAAGACAAGACGATCTTCGAGGCCGTCGAGGAGGCCGGTGTCGCCGTGCTGGGCTCGTGCATGGAAGGGATCTGCGGGACGTGCGAGGTCGACGTTCTCCACGGCACGCCCGATCACCGTGACTCGGTCCTGTCCAAGTCCGAACGAGAGCGAGGCGCCACGATGATGCCCTGCGTCTCCCGTTCGCTGTCTCAGAGGCTGGTGCTTGACGTATGAACGCCTACCCCCGGGACTGCTGGTATGTCGCCGCCACCTCCGACGAGGTCGGCGACGGCCTGACGGCCCGACGCATCCTTGGACACCCGGTTCTGATGTTCCGCACCTCTGACGGATCGGTGGTCGCCCTGGAAGACCGCTGTGCACATCGGCCCTATCCACTATCGGCCGGCCACCGCGAGGGCGATCTGGTGGTCTGCGGCTACCACGGGTGCACCTATGACGGGACAGGGCGCTGCGTACGGGTACCTTCGCAGGACAGCCCACCGTCTGGCGCCCAGGTGCGCGCGTATCCCATCGTCGAGCGCGCACCGTTCGTCTGGATCTGGACCGGCACGCCTGGGGGCGAACGACTACGGCCGCCGCCGGCGACCCCGTGGCTTCAGGACGACGGCTGGAGCAGCGTGGGGGAGCTGCGCGATGTCGACGCCAGCCTGCTGCTGTTGCACGAGCACTACCTCGACCTGACCAACGTGTTCGCGATGCATCCTGAGATGGTGCCGCCGGGTATCGAGGCGCTGCCCCCGCTCGAAGCGGTCGAAGTGTCGGAGGTGTCGGTGTCCTATGTCCGCGAGCTGCCCGGCGCGCCGCTGGCGCCGTGGGAAGCCCAGGTCTCGGGGCTCGACACCGTCGAGTTGTTCTCTCGAACGGAGACGGGCACGTTCGTGACGCCCGGCCTGCACAAGCAGACCTACGCCATCACCGGCGCCGATGGAGCGGAGCTCGAGATGGTGCGAACACACGGTCTCACGCCCAAGTCGCCAACGTCGACGCATGTCTTCTTACAGATATCGTGGCGCGGTTCGGCCGTCCCCGACGCGGGTGCCCGATTGGCCGCGGTCTTCCACGAGATGGCCAACCGCGACTTCGCCGTGCTCGAGACCATGCAGCGTTGTCTCGATGAGGACACGACACCGCGGCGCTATCTGAACGTCAAGGCCGATCGCGCTGCGATCTTCGCTCGACGGATCATGCAGTCCATGATCGAGGAGGAACGCGGCCGTTAGTGCACGGCCCGCATGATCCGATCGACCGCTTCGTCGATCGTGACGGTCGGCTGCAACAGGTGGCTCAGGGTCAACCGGACCATCGTGTCCACGGTGCCTGCGGACACCCTGTCGCCGACGGTGGCGGAGATTGCGGAGGTCGCTTGGGTCAGGACGGCCTCGGGCCGAACCGTCAGCAGGGCGAGTAGCTCCGGATCGTGTCCGGGGCGCAGGACCGCGGTGAGCACCGCATTGGTCTGGCCGTATTCCAGCGCGTAGCGGGCCGCCGTTCCCAGGCCGTCGGTGATGGAGTCCGGATGGACGGCGATGCCCTCGCGCACGCGAGCCACGAACCGCTCGACCTCGCGCGACACGACCGCCTCGCCGAGCTCTGATTTGGTGCCGACCTCCTTGTAGAGGCTTTGCCGAGGAACAC
This sequence comes from Jongsikchunia kroppenstedtii DSM 45133, assembly GCF_000380485.1. Classification (GTDB taxonomy): domain Bacteria; phylum Actinomycetota; class Actinomycetes; order Mycobacteriales; family Mycobacteriaceae; genus Jongsikchunia; species Jongsikchunia kroppenstedtii. The sequence continues at coordinate 67,597 of NZ_AQYG01000046.1, forward strand.
CCGAGAGTTGGGCGACCCGAGTCATGCTCAGTCGGTCCCACCCATTTTCGGTGATGATCGCGACGGCGGTGTCGAGGATCCGCTCGAGGCGGATGGCCCTGAGTTCGTCATAGAAGGCCGGTCCGCTCACATTCCCCAGCTTACGACACGCTATCGATGCTTGTCGCATTGGGCGACAACAGCAGATTAGATGTCGAACAAGACGGCCGAACGTCACGCGGGGCGCACAACCAACCTCTAAATCCGCAATCTCTTTCACCGACCCTATTTGGGTGTCGCGAGCGCGAAGGGCAGGACCGCCGAGGCGCCCGCCTGCCGCAGCGCGCGAGCCGCCAGGGTGAAGGTCCAGCCGGTGTCGGTCAGGGCATCTACCAGCAGAATCGGGCCATCGACGGCCGAGATGTCGGGCACGTCCCAGGAATCGATCAGCCCGGCCACCCGATACGCCGAATTCGCCGCCGACACCGCCGGCAGCCCCGGACGGCGGCGCATCACCCCCAGGTCGTCCAGCCGACCGACCTCGCCGAGCCGGGCGGCGAGGGTTTCGACGAGCTGGTCGTGCCCGGTCGACTCCAGCGCCAGCACCGCAACCGGTCGCTCGTCCCACTGCCAGGCCGCCAGCACCTGTACGCAGGCCTGCACCGTCTCGTCGGGAATCGGCTTGTCGCCGTCGAGCAGCTCCCGCAGCCGCCGGCCCCAACCGAGGTCGGCCAGGCGGCCCAGGACCCGCCCGGTCGCCGGACCGTCGGCGATCTTCCCGGACAGTTCGATGCCGAGGCTGCCCATGCCGGTCGGCCACTGCTTACGCGGCGGCAGATCGATGCCCGGACGCTCCAACCGCTCGCGGGTGCGGCTCAGCGAATCTCCGTCGACGACGACCTCGCGATGCTCGCCGGTGCAGTTGTCGCAGTGCCCGCAGGGCGCGATGCCCACCCCCGACTCGGGCGCCACCGCCGGATCGTCGAGCTGGCGGCGCAGGAACTCCATGCGGCACATGGTGGTTCGCTGATAGTCCAGCATCGCCTGCTGCTCTCGCTTGCGCGCCTCGTCCAACCGCCCGTAGCGCTCGGCGTCATACGACCAGGGCTCGCCGGTGGCGATCCATCCGCCGCGCACCCGTCGAACGGCGCCGTCGACATCGAGGACCTTGAGCACCATCTCGAGCCGGCTGCGACCGAGTTCGACCATCGGCTCCAGCGCCGCGGTCGAGCGCGGCTTCTCGCCGTCGAGCGCCTCGATCACCGCGTGCACCACCGACTCCGCCGGGAACGCGACCGAGGCGAAGTACTCCCAGATCCGCCGGTCCTCCTGACCCGGCAGCAGGATCGCCGGACACAGCTGCTGCGCGGCGCGACCGGCACGGCCGACCTGCTGGTAGTACGCGATCGGCGAGGACGGCGCTCCGAGATGCACGACGAACCCCAGGTCCGGCTTGTCGAAACCCATCCCCAGCGCCGAGGTTGCCACCAGCGCCTTGACCTCGTTGGCGAGCAGCGCCCGTTCCATATCCTCGCGCTCGCCGGGATCGGACTGGCCGGTGTACGCCCGCACGGCGTGCCCGCGGGCGCTCAGCAGGTCGGCGAGGTCATGCGCGGCCGACACCGTCAACGTGTAAACGATCCCCGACCCCGGCAGCTCCGCGAGCGCGTCGGCGAGCCAGGCGGCGCGATGCACGGGATCGTCGATCGTCGTGACCGACAGCGCCAGCGAGTCGCGCTCCAGCGTGCCGCGCAGCACCAGCGCCTCGCCCTCGCGGACGTCGAGCTGGGCCGCCACGTCGGCGACGACGCGATCATTGGCGGTCGCGGTGGTCGCGAGCACCGGAATGTCCTGCCCCAGTTCACCGATCAGCGTCTTGATGCGACGGTAGTCGGGACGGAAGTCATGGCCCCAATCGGAGACGCAATGCGCCTCGTCGACGACCACCAGGCCCGCGTCGGCCGCCAGCGACGGCATCACGTTGTCACGGAAGTCAGGGTTGTTCAGCCGCTCGGGACTCACCAGCAGCACGTCGACGTCGCCATCCGCCACCCGCTCATGGATCTGGGTCCACTCGGTCATGTTGCCGGAGTTGATGGTTTCCGCCCGCACCCCTGCCCGGCGGGCCGCGGCCACCTGGTTGCGCATCAGCGCCAGCAGCGGCGACACGATCACAGTCGGGCCGCGACCGGCCGCGCGCAGCAGTTTGGCCGCAATGAAATACACCGCGGACTTACCCCAACCGGTGCGCTGCACCACCAGCGCGCGGCGGCGCTGCACCACCAGCGCCTCGATCGCGGTCCACTGATCCTCGCGCAGCGCCGCATCGGGACCGGCCAGCGCGCGCAGCAGTTCTTCGGCATCCTCGCGGACGGTCTGTGCCTGCGTCATGCACCCATCCTGCCGCACGGCCCCGACACGTGTTCGCCCGCAAGAACGCCGCCCCGATGGCTGCGGCCCAACTACCCTGTGTCCATGGCAGATTCCGTGGAGTTGCAGGTCAGGTCACGTACGATCCGGCTGTCCAGCCCGGACCGCGTCTACTTCCCGGCGCGCGGCGAGACCAAGCTCGATCTGGCCAACTACTACATCTCCGTGGGCGACGGCATCGTGCGCGCGTTGCGCGACCGCCCCTGCATGCTGCACCGGTACCCGAAAGGTGTTGCCGGGCAGAAGGTCCATCAGAAACGCATCCCGGCCGGAGCGCCCGACTGGCTCGAGACGGTCAACATCTACTTCCCCCGGTTCGGCCGCACCGCCGACGAGGTGTGCGTCACCGAGCTCGGTTCCGTCGTCTGGGCGGTGCAGATGTCGACAGTCGAGTTCCACCCCTGGAACTCGCGGCGGTTCGACGTCGAGCGACCCGACGAGTGGCGCATCGATCTCGACCCGATGCCCGACTGCTCGTTCGACCGTGTTCGCGGCGCCGCGCATATCGCCCAGGAAGTGCTGGACGAGTTGGGAATTCGCGGATTTCCGAAGACCTCCGGCGGCTCGGGTCTGCATATCTACGTGCGGATCGAGCCGGAATGGGAGTTCCACGACGTCCGTCGTGCGGCGTTGGCGTTCGCCCGCGAGGTCGAGCGGCGCAATCCCACCGAGATCACCACCACCTGGTGGCGCAAGGATCGCGACCCCACGACCGTGTTCGTCGACTACAACCAGAACACCCGCGACCACACGATCGCCAGCGCCTACTCGGTGCGCGGCAATCCCGAGGCCACGGTGTCGACGCCGATCACCTGGGACGAGATCGACGACGTCGTGCCGCGCGAGTTCACGATCGCGACCGTGCCGGAGAGATTCGCGCGGCTCGGCGACCTGCATGCCGACATCGACGACCGCGCCTATCGGCTGGACACTCTGCTGGAATGGGCCGATCGCGACGAGGCGAACGGCGAGCCCTCCGCCGAGTCCGCCGACGACTGACCGCGCCATTCCGGAGGCGGGTCAGGCGCCACCGCTCGCCGGCCGAGTCCGCTTCCCGTAACGCTTTTCGAACTTCTGCACCCGGCCGGTCGCGTCCAGGTTGCGCTGGGTTCCCGTCCAGAACGGATGCGACTCCGAGGTGACGTCGACGACGATCAGCGGATAACTGTTGCCGTCCGACCACTCGATGCTCGAGGTCGACGTGGCGGTCGACCGGGTGAGGAATGTCGAACCGGTCGATGCGTCCTTGAATACCACCGGGTGGTAGTCCGGGTGGATGCCTGGCTTCATTCTTATTCTCCGTTGATTGATTGATCGAACAGCTGCCGGTCTGCCGAATCCGTGTCGCTGCAGGGCTCTTCGTGAAACTGACCGAAAGGATCTGAGTAGCGCAGCCATTGCCGCTGCCCGAGCGCGTACTCGACGTCGGTGAGCAGCGCGCCGGCCAAGGTGGCCCGAATGATTTCCGGGTCGGCCTGATGCGCCAACACCAGCAGGTAGGTATGCCGATCGCCGTGCACGGGGTCCCAGTTCGCCTCGGCCAGCACTCGCCGTCCGGCGTCCTGCGATTGTCGTTCGACGTCCGACATCGCGGCCAGCCAACGGCCACCGGCGGCCACCCGCAAGCCGCCGCCCGCACTCTCCAGCCACAACGCCTCGTCCGGCTGGGATGCGACCCACAACCGGCCGCGGGCGCTGATCACCCCTTCCAGCAGCACGTCGATCGCCTCGTGCAGCCTCTCGGGATGAAAAGGCCTGCGCGCCACGAACTCCACCAACTGCACGCCACAGTCCGACGTCAGCGGGGGCTGGCCGCGCAGCAGCGGTTCGTGCGCGTCGAACACCCTGCCTCGGCGAGCGTCGGCCGGCACCGCCTCCAGGAATGCCTCCACGAGCGGCCTGGTCAGCGGCCGCTCCGGTAGTTCGAGCAGCATCGGCGCCACCGGATTCAATCGGCCCAGCGCGGCAAAGGTCCGCGCGTCATCCCACGTCCGCGACGGCGCGGTGCCGGACGCCACGATCGCGTCCGCGAAGTCCACCTGCCCGACGACGACCTGCGCCAACGTCCGCTCGTCGGCATCCTCCGCGATCAGGCCCGCCTCCACGAGCGTCTCATCGCCGCCGGCATGGGCCAGCCAGGAGCCGACATCGACGCAGGCGATGACCGCCTGGATGCGAACGTCGGCACCGGCCGGTGCGTCCGGGTAACCGACCATGTCCGCGACCACATGATGATTCACGGCGAAGCACAACGGTTCCGGCTCGATGGCCGGATCCAGCTCCAGGACGATCCGGTCGACCCCCTCGCGCCGCGCGAGCCGCCGCAGAAACGGAAGCAGGTCGTGTTCGAGAGTGCAGGAGACGCACCCGTGGTCCAGATCGATCCACTCCACCTGCACATCTGCGCCCGCGGTAACCGGTCCACCTACGCGGACGGTGCGCACCACCACTCCCTGCGCCACAGCACCGAGATCGTGTCGCACCGCCACGGTGCCCGGTGCCAGAAGCCCGTCAGTCACCCGGCCGACAGCCGAACCATCAAGTCCCGCAACCAGAATCACCGGCACGCGGTTGTCTGCTGACACGACAGCCACCTCCTAATCGACAATCATTTTCATTAAACCCTCCGGCAAGTGTACAGTCTTATTGGCAATCGTTTTCAATAAGACTTCAGGGAGGGCCGGTGGCCAACTACTGCCAGCTGATGGGGCGGCGGCCCGGATTCGGGAACCACGTCTCGCATTCGCAACGCAAGACCGCGCGTCGCTGGAACCCCAATCTGCAGCAGCGTCGCTACTACCTGCCGAGCGAAGGACGGGTGGTGGCGTTGACCCTGTCCACCAAGGCGATCAAGACGATCGATCGCATCGGCATCGACGCCGCCGTGTCCCAGATGCGTCAACAAGGAGAGAAGATCTGATGTCGGCCAACGACATTCGTCCCATCGTGAAACTCCGGTCGACCGCGAACACCGGGTATACCTACGTGACCCGGAAGAACCGACGGAACAATCCCGACCGGTTGGTGCTACGGAAATACGATCCGATCGTTCGCCGCCACGTCGAATTCCGTGAGGACCGCTGAGATGGCCAAGAAGTCGAAGATCATCCGCAACGAACACCGGCGGGAGCTGGTCGCCAAGCATGCGGCCCGGCGCGCCGAGCTGAAAGCGATCGTCCGATCGCCGAGTTCGACCGGCGAGCAACGCGCCGCGGCCGCGTCCGCGCTGCAGAAGCTTCCCCGCGACTCGAGCGCCACCCGAATCCGCAACCGCGACACGATCGACGGTCGGCCCCGCGGCTACTTCCGCAAGATGGGCCTGTCCCGTATCCGCCTGCGCGAGTTGGCCCATCGCGGTGAACTGCCCGGCATCAGCAAGTCCAGCTGGTGAGCCGCCCCACCGCATATCGAAGAATCGAAGGATCCCCTTGAGCAACAACAGGAAACGCCGACCGATCGTCGCCGGCACCGCGAAGCCGAAGGCGAATCTGTTCGTCGAGCTCGGTATCGAGCGCGTCGACTACAAGGACGTCGCCACCCTGCGCCGCTTCCTCTCGGCGAGCGGCAAGATCCGCGCCCGCCGGGTCACCGGGCTGTCGCCGCAGCAACAGCGGCAGGTCGCGACCGCGGTCCGCAACGCCCGCGAAATGGCCCTGCTGCCCTACGGTGCGGGCGGCTCCTGAGACTGGAGGTGCAGCCACCCTTGCCGTCGCCGACGAGCATGAGCCGATCAGGCAGGACCGTTCACCTTCGTCATCCGCCGCGATCCGGAGTTCACCTTCCATGACTGGCCGCGATACTGTGCGGTCCGCGGATCGGTACGATCGTTCAGGAAGTACCAGTCCATCTGCGCCGCAGCGGATGTGACCGTCAGGACCGCATACCCGTGCGCATCGGTATCGACCCACCGCGCGTGATTGTTGGTCGCCTGCAATGCGGCCGACGCGACGCCGCCGACGAGCGAATGCTCGGGCAACGAGACGGTGTCGTCCAGGTTGTTCGACGTGACCGAGGTGACGACGAACTCCGTGGCGACCGTGCCTGCGCCCGGGTAGTTCGCCGGGGATCGCGGAACGTCGTTGGCCCACGACATGTGGATGTCGCCGGTCAGGAAGACGACGTTCTTCTTGCCGGCGTGGTCGATCGCATCCAGGAGTGTCTGCCGGTCCTTGACGTAGCCGTCCCACTGGTCGCCGTTGAACGCAATGCCGTTCTCCGGGACACCGATGAGACTGGTGATCGCCTTGGTACGAGCCGGATCGAGCGGCGGCAGCAGGATCGGTGCGATCATCACCGAATTGCCGATCAGCTGCCTCCGGGTGGCCGACGTGGTGATGCCGCCCGTGACCCACTCCATCTGCCGGCGGCCCATGATGGTGCGCTTCGGATCGTCCGCCTCGGGTGAGAAGCGGGCCGCTTCCCTGTCGCGGTAGGTGCGCAGATCGAGCATGTTCAGCTCGAGCAGGTTGCCATAGGCAAGGCGCCGATAGATGTGCCGGTTGTCGGCGGTGACCGTCGGGCGAACCGGCATCCATTCGTAGTAGGCCTGATCGGCGTGGGCCTTGCGCGGTATCCATGGACCCTGCGACGGCTCGTGATTCTCGGCGCCACGCTTCCACTGATTGTCGGCCACTTCGTGGTCGTCCCAGGTGGCGATGAACGGGTGCTGCGCATGCGCCGCCTGTAGATCCGGGTCGGTCTTGTACTGACCGTGGCGAATTCGGTAATCGGCGAGCGAGACGATGTCGTGCCGCGGTGCATGAGTGCGGACCGAACCGTGCTTCCCTCCGTACTCCCCGGCACCGTATTCATAGATGTAGTCGCCGAGGAAGACGACCGCGTCGAGGTCGGTGCGCGCGGCCAGAAAGCGGTAGGCGCCGAAGTACCCGGCCTCCCAGTTGGCGCAACTGGCGACGCCGAAGCGAACCTTCGACACCTCCGCGCCGGCGGCCGGAGCCGTCTTGGTGCGGCCGATCGGCGACACGGCGCCCGCGGCCGGGCCACTCGTGATGCGGAAGCGGTACCAGTACAGTGTCGCGGGATGCAGGCCGGACACGTCCACCTTGACCGTGTGGTCCGGCGATGCGTCGGTGGTGGTCGAACCCGACGCGAGTATCGATCCAAACCCCTTGTCGGAAGCGATTTCCCAGACGACGGCCGAGGCAGCGCCGCGCCTGGACCCGGGCACCGCGTCAGCGGTGGGAGTCACGCGGGTCCACAGAATGACGCCGCCGGGGAGCGGATCGCCGGACGCCACGCCGTGCCGGAACGCGCTCGGCGCGGCGGTCGCCCGAGCCGCCGTCAGGCCTGCCGCGACGGGCAGTCCGATGGCGACGGCGCCGGCTCCCGTGGCGCCCATGAAGCGACGACGGGTGAACGAAACGGGAGTCGCTGAGTCAGACATAGCGGTCAACATCCCACAGCCACGTGTCCCATTGGTTAACAACTCCGCAACGCCGAACGGTGCACGTACCGGCCGATGTTCGGTCGTGGTCGACGTAACGAGCAGCCGCCCGCCGATGACCGTTTTGTGCGAAACTCCCCGCATGACTCGCAACGGCCGATCTCCGGTCAGCAACCATCCCAACCGCCGCACTTTTCTCGCCGGAGCCGCGGCCGCCGGCACCGCCGTGACCGCGGGCGCCGTCATCGCGGGCACGCCTGCCGCATCTGCCGCAGCGCGTTATCCGTTGCCGCGTGGCGCCGAAACGCTGCGCGTCCTGGTCACCGGTGACTCCGGGACCGGCGACCGGGCGCAGTACGCCGTGACCGACGCAGCCCGCAGACTGCACCGAGCGCACGGGTTCGACATCGCGCTCGGGCTCGGCGACAACATCTACGAGGCCGGCCCGAACGGTCCGGACGACATCCAGTTCCTCACCAAGTTCGAGAAGCCCAACGCCGGCCTCGACTTCCCGTGGCTGATGACGCTCGGCAACCATGACAACAGTTCCGTCTTCCCCGGCGACGGCGGCTGGCTGCTCCGGGGCGACGACGAGGTGAAGTACCACGCCCGCTCACGCCGCTGGTACATGCCCGCGCGCTACTACTCCGTCGCGCTCGGCGTCGCCGACTTCTTCATCGTCGACCTGCATCCGTTGGCCGCGTACATCCCTCCGATCCTGTCACCGGAATGGGAGGCGGGCGGGCACTACATGACTCGCCAGAGTCGCTGGCTCGACCAGGCCCTGCGCACGTCGACGGCGCCGTGGAAATTCGTGTGCACTCACCACCCATATGCGAACAACGGGCCGCACGGTCCCGCCGGCACCTACGACGGGTTGCCTGCACCGCTGGGTGGTCAGGCGGCGAAGGACTTCATCGAGCGCCACATCGCCGGCCGGGCACAGTTCCTGCTCTCCGGACATGACCACAGCCAGCAGGTGCTGGAGAACGTCGGCGGACTCAAGGGCACGCGCCAGATCGTTTCGGGCGCTGCGGCCAAGTCGGTGCACAGCGCGTCGACGAAGCGGTTCCGCGCACGCTACGAGAACTACCGGGACACCGGGTTCATGACGCTCGACATCAATCCGAACAGCGTCGCCCTCACCGCGTTCGAGGTTCCGGCGAACGGCGCTGTCCGCCAGGCGTTCTCCACCACCTACCGCCGCTGAGCCCGACGCCGCACAACCGGGCGTCCGCACAACCAGACATCACCTGCGTTGTGCGGAAAGAGGTTTCACTCGCCGCCGGAGATGTAATGCTCCTGGCCGTCGAAGTCGACGGCGACGCCGGCGTCGGTCACCTTGAGCGTCGGAATGATCGACTCGATCGTGCGCGGCGCCGCGAGCAGGTCGGCGACCGTGTCGAACTTCGTGATCTCGCGCAGCTGGGTCCAGGTCGGCGGCAGCAGCACGTGCTTGCCGGCCTCGAAGTCGGCGATCGCCGCCGCACCGGTCTGCCACAGGGTTTCAGCGGCCTCGGAGGTGCGCCCGTCGGCGTGCTGGCCCGCCGGTAGGGCGGCGACGAAGAATCGGGTGTCGTAGCGGCGCCGCTCGCCCAGCGGCGTGGTCCAGCGCGCCAGCGGCCGCAACAGGTCGGCACGCAGCGAAAGACCCTCGGCAGCAAGGAAGTCCGCGAGCGAGATGCCCTTGTCGACCAACGCCTGACGCTGCGCCTGCAGCGGCGCCGGATCGGCCAGCGTACCGTCGGCCCGCCCCGCGAGGAGCACCCCGCATTCCTCGAAGAGTTCGCGCACCGCGGCGGCCACCAGGGCCTGAGCCGTGGCCGCATCCGCCACGAATTGCTCTGCCCACCACGCCGGTTCGGGGCCGGTCCACGCGATGTCGGCCTGGCTGTCCCGTGGATCGACGCCGCCGCCCGGGAACACCGTCATCCCCGGCGCGAACGCCATCTGCGGCACCCGCTTCTGCAGGAACACCTCGATCCCCCCTGAGGCATCCCCCCTCGCTCCGCTCGACCGACCGTCGCGCACCAGCACCACGGTCGCCGCGTCCCGGATCGGCACCGATTCCGGATCCTCTGCCAATGCGTAGCGACTCATCGCGCCCTCCTGTGCGATCCGGCTCGGCGGGCCCGCCGAGCGAAGTATCGGCCGTCCACCTGGTCGAGCGCGATCGACTGACGGAACGCCTCCGACAGGTTGTCGGCGGTCACGACGTCGTCGATCAGGCCCTGCGCCACCACTTCTCCGTCGTTCAAAAGCATTGCGTGCGTGAAGCCTTCGGGGATCTCTTCCACATGGTGGGTGATCAGCACCGTGGCCGGGGCATCAGGATCGGCGGCCAACTCACCCAGCCGGGCGACCAACTCCTCGCGGCCGCCCAGATCAAGACCGGCGGCCGGCTCGTCCAGCAGGAGTAGTTCAGGATCGGTCATCAGGGCGCGGGAGATCAGGACGCGTTTGCGCTCGCCCTCGGACAGGGTGCCGTAGACGCGGTCGGCCAGATGTTCGGCACCCATCGACTCAAGCGTTTCGACCGCCTGACTCCTGTCGACCTGCTCGTACTCCTCGCGCCACCGCCCCAGAACCGAATACCCGGCCGAGATCACCAGATCGCTGACGAGCTCGTCCGGCGGAATCCGGTCGGCCAGCATCGACGACGTCACGCCGATGCGGATCGCGAGTTCGCGAACATCGGTGTGGCCCAGCACTTCTCCGAGAATGTGCGCGGTACCCGACGTCGGATGCGTCTCGGCGGCCGCCATGCGCATCAGCGAGGTCTTGCCGGCACCGTTGGGGCCGAGCACCACCCAGCGCTCGTCCAGCTCCACCTGCCAGTTGATCGGTCCGACGAGACGCTTACCGCCGCGGCGCAGCACGACATCGCGGAAGTCGATCAGCAGATCCGGATCGGGCGCGACATCCCCCGCAGCGTTCTCGGCAATAGGCACGACACCCATGTTGCCTGACCTGCCGCGGGGTCGAGCCTCCGCCCTCCCGGAACCGGACTACTGCTGCGTCAATTGCCCCAGCACTTGTTGCGCGAGGCCGAGGCCTTTCGAGATCGCGGCCTGGTCGGCGGCAACATCCTGCGGATCGAGCGGAGCCTGCCCGGTGGTCGAAGGATGACCGGCGCCCCACTGTCCGTAGCTCGCCTTGAGAATGTCGTTGACGTCGACGCCCACCCCGGCCACCTTGTTCGCGTTGATCACGCTTTGCCGCAGGTGCGCCGCCGGATGCACGTAGCCCTGCGGAGTACCCCAGCCGTGCTGCCAATAGAAGCTGCCCAGGCCGGCCTGCACCAGCGCATCGATCGTCGGCGAGTTCGCGTAGACGCCGACCCGACCGTGTCCGAGCACCGATTCCCAGCCCTTGATGTAAGGAATCACCACGGTGAGAATCTGCTCGGTCGACGGATTCGCGTCGATGCTGGCGTAGATCGGCGCCGTATCGGGGCCGCCGACCGCCTTGTGCTGAGCCAGCCCCCGCTGCGCATGCTGCACGCCGCCGGCCAACCCGCCCATCCAATCCTGGTTCGTGGTGTCGCCGTATTCATAGTTGCTGACGATGGCCAGCCCGGCCGCCTGCAGCTGTTGCGCCTCACTGGCCTGCATGGGTTTGCCGACTGCCCAGGTGGATTGGGGCAGATGGTCGGAGACATAGCGGATCGCACCGACGGCTCCGGACGCCTTGAGATCGGATGCCTGCAACACGCCTGCGGAGTAGTCCAGAAGCACCCCGAGCGAGCCGGGCGTCTGCGGGCTGATCGTGTCGGCCGACGCCGATGCGGTGCTGCCGATCGACATTGCCACCGCGCCGCCGATCCCCGCGAGCGCAGATATTCGCAGCATGTCACGTCGATTCACAAGCATGACATCGACTATCGCCAATTAACCTGAACACCACCAGGCCCAACAGCCACAATGTGGTCACGATTGAGCGTCGGGCCTACTGCTGCGTCAGTTGCCCCAGCAGCTGCTGCGCCATCCCCATGCCTTCTTGAATCCCCTGCTGCACGAGCGGATCATCCAGCGAGCCCGGGGAGACCTGCGAATCGACCTTCGTCTCGCCCGGCTGCGTCGGCGCCGTGTTGTTGCCCGCCGACGACCACTGGCCGTACTGCGACTTCAGGATGTCATTGATGTCGACGCCGACGCCACCGACGTTGTCGTCGTCGATGGAGCTCTGACGGATATGCGCGGCCGGATGCACGTAGCCCTGCGGCGTTCCCCAGCCGTGCTGCCAGTAGAAGCTGCCCAGGCCGGCCTGCACGAGCTTGTCGATGGTCGGCGAATTCGCGTAGACGCCGGTCCGCTGATGCCCGATCACCGATTCCCAGGCCTTGATGTACGGGATCACCTGGTTGGCGATCTGATCGGCGGACGGGTTGTCGTCGATGCTCACGTAGATCGGCGCGGCATCCGGACCACCCGCGGCCTTGTGCAGCTCCACGCCGCGCTGCGCGTGCTTGATGCCGGCGTCATGTCCGCCCAGCCAATCCGACGTACTCCCCTTGCCGAACTGATAATTGCTCACCACCTGCAGGCCTGCGCCGGTCAGGTCCGTGGCCTCGCTCGCCTGGATCGGTTTGCCGAGCATCCATTGACCGTCGGGACGTCGGTCCGAGACGTACCGGATCGCGCCCAGCGCTCCCGACGCCTTGAGATCGGCCGACGAGATGACGCCGGCCGCATAGTCCAAGAGGACACCGAGGGAACCGGGGGTACCCGGCTTGATGGTGTCGGCGGCCGCGATCGCGGTGCGACCGAACGCCAATGCAGCCGCGCCGCCGATACCGGCGAGCGCAGACATGCGGAACAGTTCACGACGAGTTACGACCACGATGTCCACTATTGCCGAATCACTTCAGGCACACTAGCCACAGCAGTCACATCTCGATTACGATTGCGACTCCGGCCGCCCTACCAGCGGAAATACCGCTCCCACCACCGGAAATACTGCTACGCGGGCGTCGGCCGCAAACCGTACTCGTGCGCCACCAACTCGATCGAGCGCAGCCACACCGTCCGATCCGGCGCGGCCGGGACCACGATCAACTCGTCGGCGTCGGCATGCGCGCGGAACTCGTCCAGATAGGCCCGGACCTGCGGCCCGGTGCCCACCGCGCTGTACTTGGTCATCTGCGAGACCTGCCGCCCGGCCGGCGATTCGTAGAGTTCACGCGCCTGCTCGTCCGTCATCTCCACGCCGCGGCCGAGCAAGGCCTTGGTGCGTTCGACGCGGGCCCGCAGCACCTGCTCCTCGGCGGCCGCGGCATCATCGGCGGCGACCACGTTGACCGCGGCCAAGACGTACGGCTCGGACAGCTGTGCCGACGGGCGGAAGTCCGCGCGGTAACGGCCAACCGCGGCGTGCAGTGCATCCGGCGCGAAATGCGACGCGAACGCATACGGCAGGCCCAGGACCGCGGCCAGCTGCGCACCGAACAGCGAGGAACCCAGGATGTACAGCGGCACTTCGGTGCCCTCTCCAGGGACCGCCCGCACCCCCGGCACGATCGACTGCTCGCCGAGGAACGCCTGCAGTTCCTGCACGTCCTCCGGAAAACGATTGGCCGAGTGCATATCCCGCCGCAGCGCGAAGAGTGTCTGCTGATCGGTGCCCGGCGCGCGACCCAGACCGAGATCGATGCGCCCGGGATACAACGACGTCAGCGTGCCGAACTGCTCGGCAATGGTCAGCGGCGAATGGTTCGGCAGCATGATGCCGCCCGAACCGAGGCGAATGCTGCTGGTGTGCGCGGCGATATGGCCGATGACCACCGCGGTCGCCGACGATCCGATACTCGGGAAGTTGTGGTGCTCGGCGTACCAGATACGGCGATAGCCGAGCCGTTCCGCCAGTTGGGCCAGCTCGACACTCGCCGCCAGCGCCTGCGCGACACTCTCTCCCGGACCTATTCGCGCCAGATCGAGAATGGAGATCGGCGGCGAGTCGGGATCGGTACTGGTAACGGTCACGATGTGGTGCAACCATTTTCGCGCCGCCCCTATTCCGGCGACCGAACAATCACGCCCGCCGAGTGGACAACCCTGCCCAGCGGATGGACACGGCGTAGGGTCAAGGCCATGGCGCGAATCGTGATCATCGGGGGCCACGGCAAGATCGCACTGCTCGCTGCACCGCGGCTGATAGGCGCGGGGCACGAGGTCACCTCGATCATCCGCAATCCCGACCACGCGGCGGATGTCGAGGACACCGGCGCGACGCCGCTCATCGCCGATGTCGAGAACATGACCACCGATCAGATCGGCACCGCGATAGCCGGCCACGACGTGGTCGTGTGGTCGGCGGGCGCGGGCGGCGGCAACCCGGAACGTACCTACGCGGTCGACCGGGACGCGGCGATCCGCACGATCGATGCCGCCGTCGACAAGGGCGTCGATCGCTTCATCATGGTGTCGTATTTCGGTGCCGCGGTGAATCATGGCGTTCCGCAGTCGAATTCGTTCTTCCACTACGCCGAGGCGAAGGCCGCGGCGGATGAATACCTGCGCGAATCGGCACTGCGGTGGACGATCCTGGGCCCCAGCACACTCACCCTCGACCCGCCGACGGGACTCATCGAGACGGTCCCGCCGATCAGCAGCGGCAAAGTCACCCGCGGCGACGTGGCCTCCGTGATCGCCGCGGTCGTCGATCGCGATGACACGATCGGCCAGTTCATCCGGTTCAACAACGGCGATACCCCGATCGCCCTCGCATTGGGCTGACCGCCGGCTAGCCGCGCTCGGCGATGACAGTGATCGACCCGGGCTCGATCTCGGTGAAGCCGGCATCCCGCACGGCCGCGGTCTCGGACCGCGATTCCCGCGTCAGCAGATCCGCCCACTGCGCCTCGGTCGCCGTCCGCACCGACAGCGGGCAGCCCGCTGAAAACCATTGCCGCGCCTGATCGTCGGTCAGCAGCCGGACGGCCAGCATCGAGCCGTGTCCGGCCTGCGCCGCCGCCTTGCCGACGGTCATAGCCAGATGCGGGTTGATCCACAGCCGCACCGGCACCTCGCCCGGCGGGCCGGGCTCGTCGGCCGGTAGATCGGTCCCCTCGATCTGCAGGCGGGAGATCCGCTTGTCGACGTCGGTCACCGGCGACGGCACGATGGCCCGCACGGCTGCGCCACCGGCATCCACGGTGACACCCGGAACCGACTGCGCCGCTTCCCAATGCGCGCCGCTGCGGGCCCGCCGCGCGATCTTGCGAATGCTGATGCCGCACCAGGTGTCCAGCGCCGTCGTCCACGGACCGTCGCCCCCGGCGCGTTCATCCAGGCAGAGGAGGATCGCCGCGCGCGCCGCGGACTCCAGAACCGCGGTCCGCGACGGCGGCTGCGCCTTCGGCAGGTGCAGAACCATCGGCATCGCCCAGATGACGTCCGGATCCGGGTCGGCCGCCCCGAGCCGGTCATGCAGGCGATCGTAACGTTCGCCGAATGTCAGGTCCGGCAACATCATTCGATGGGGACGCGACGCAGCGTGCCGTCCTCGATGTCGGCTGCCTCGATCTCGTCGCGGGTGACGCCCAGGATGAACAGCACCGCATCGAGATACGGGTGCGACAACGCGGCGTCGGCGACCTCCTGCAGCGCGGGCTTCGCGTTGAACGCGATCCCCAGGCCCGCGGCGGTCAACATGTCGATGTCGTTGGCGCCGTCGCCGACCGCGATCGTCTGCTCCATCGGCACGCCGACCTGGTCGGCGAATTCCTTGAGCGACGACGCCTTTGCGGCCCGGTCGATCACATCGCCCACGACCCGGCCGGTGAGCTTGCCCTCGGCGATCTCCAGCGTGTTGGCGCGAACGAAGTCCAGCTCCAGCTCGTGCGCCAACGGATCGATCACCTGACGGAATCCACCCGACACCACGCCGCAGTGATATCCGAGTCGGTGCAGGGTCCGAATCGTGGTGCGCGCACCCGGCGTCAGCTCCAGCGATGCCGCCACCTCGTCGATGACGGAGGCGTCCAGTCCGGCGAGGGCCTTCACCCGCTCGTGCAGCGACTGCGAGAAGTCGAGCTCGCCGCGCATGGCCGCCTCGGTGACCGCGGCGACCTCGGCCTCCTTGCCTGCGTGAGCCGCCAGCATCTCGATGACCTCGCCCTGGATCAGGGTGGAGTCGACGTCGAAAACGATGAGCCGCTTGGCGCGACGGGCCAGGCCGGCACGCTCGACCGCGACGTCGACCGCGTGTTCGGCGGCCACCGCCGCGATCGCGGACCGCAGTTCGAGATCGTCGGCGCCGCCGCCGGGAATCGTGATCAGCAGCTCGAGCCCGGTCAGCGGGTAGTCCGCGATGCCGTGGATCGAGTCGATGTTGCCGCCGATCCCCGCCAACGCGCTCGCGAGATCGCTGAAGGCCCGCGCCGTCACCGGATTTCCGAGGATCACCACCGCATGGGTGGAGACGACGCGCTCGCCGAGCGTCGGCCCGACCGAGATGCTGACGTCCACGCCGATCGACGCCATCGCCTGTTCGATGACGTCCTGCAGCTCTTCGCTGTCCCCGGGTGCACTCACCAGCACGCCGAGGGTGAGCCGGCCGCGGATCACGACCTGCTCGACGTCCAGGAGATCAACCTGATGCCGGGCGAGAACGCCGAGCAGCACCGAGGTGACGCCGGGCTGGTCCGGACCGGTGACCGTGATCAGCACGGTCTTTGCCGAGGCCCCCACGCGTGTCAGATGGCTTGCGTGATCAGCGGATCAGTGTCCGCCACCGGGGCCCACGTGGGCCTCGGCACGCATGCGCTCCACCATGTGCGGGTAGTGCAGCTCGAACGCCGGCCGCTCCGACCGGATACGCGGCAGCTCGGTGAAGTTGTGCCGCGGCGGCGGGCAGCTGGTGGCCCACTCGAGCGAGTTGCAGAAGCCCCACGGATCGTCGACCGTGACGACCTCGCCGTAGCGGTAGCTGCGGAAGACGTTCCACAGGAACGGCAGGGTCGAGATGCCGAGGATGAAGGCACCGGTCGTCGAGATGACGTTCAGCGTGGTGAAACCGTCCGACGGCAGGTAGTCGGCGTAACGACGCGGCATGCCCTCGGCGCCCAGCCAGTGCTGCACCAGGAAGGTGGTGTGGAAGCCGATGAAGGTCAGCCAGAAGTGGATCTTGCCGAGCTTCTCGTCCAGCATGCGACCGGTCATCTTCGGGAACCAGAAGTAGATGCCCGCGTAGGTGGCGAACACGATGGTTCCGAAGAGCACGTAGTGGAAGTGTGCGACGACGAAGTACGAGTCGGACAGGTGGAAGTCCAGTGGCGGCGAGGCCAGCAGCACGCCCGTCAGGCCACCGAAGAGGAAGGTGACGACGAAGCCGACGGAAAAGAGCATGGGTGTCTCGAAAGTGAGATGCCCCTTCCACATCGTGCCTATCCAGTTGAAGAATTTCACGCCGGTGGGCACCGCGATCAAGAACGTCATGAAGGCGAAGAACGGCAGCAGCACCGCGCCGGTGGCGTACATGTGGTGCGCCCACACCGCGATGGACAGCGCGGCGATCGACAGCGTCGCGTAGACCAGACCGTTGTAACCGAACAGCGGCTTACGACTGAACACCGGGAAGATCTCCGACACGATGCCGAAGAATGGCAACGCGATGATGTAGACCTCGGGGTGCCCGAAGAACCAGAACAGGTGCTGCCAGAGGATCACACCACCGTTGGCCGGGTCGTATAGATGCGCGCCGAATTGACGGTCGACCTCCAGGCCCATCAGGGCCGCGGTCAGCAGCGGGAACGCGAGCAGGATCAGCACCGAGGTGACCAGGATGTTCCAGGTCATGATCGGCATGCGGAACATCGTCATACCCGGGGCGCGCAGACACACGACCGTGGTGACCATGTTGACCGCACCGAGGATGGTGCCCAGACCGGAGACGCCCAGGCCCAGGATCCACAGGTCGGCGCCGGCGCCCGGCGAGTGGATGGCGTCGGTCAGCGGGGTGTACGCGGTCCAACCGAAGTCGGCGGCACCACCCGGCGTCAGGAAGCCGCCGATGGCGACCGACGAACCGAAGATGAAGAGCCAGAAGCTGAAGGCGTTCAGGCGCGGGAACGCGACGTCCGGCGCACCGATCTGCAGCGGCAGCACGACGTTGGCGAAGCCGATGACGATCGGGGTCGCGTACATCAGCAGCATCACGGTGCCGTGCATCGTGAACAGCTGGTTGAACTGCTCGGTCGACAGGAACTGCAGACCGGGGTGTGCCAGCTCGGCACGCATCAGCAGTGCCATGAGACCGCCGATGAGGAAGAACGCGAAGCAGGCGACCAGATACATGATGCCGAGCATCTTGTGGTCGGTAGTGGTGATCATCTTGTAGATGAACGACCCCTTGTGCCCCGGCTTGGTCGGGTACGGCCGGGTCGCCACCGCTACCGGTTTGGGCTCTACCGCGGTCACTGATCCTCCTGCAATCCTGCAGCGCTCTCACGCTGGGTCGCTCTGCGCTGATGCGCCGTGTAGTCCTGCCGCGCTCGCGCACCGTTTCGAAGACAGCGCACAGGCGTTGGGATGATCCTAAACCTTCCGACCCGCCGATTCCGAGTGGGTCCTACGAACTGTCGTACTGAATTTGCGACGACCGCTGGTGCTAGCGTGAGCGGCACCGTAAATCTGCAGTCAGGAGCGAGTGGTCACGTGGCGCGACCCCCTTTCATTGCACGCAGTCATATTGCACGCGGCGTAGGCGTGTTGGCGGTGACGTTGAGCGCGTTGACGGCGGCCGCCTGCGCCGGTTCCGGCGGAACCGTGCCCGGTGAGGAGACCATCTCCAAGACGCCGACCCGCGTGGCGTCGGTCGATATCGCCAACTCCAATCGCGACACCGGCAAGACCTGCCGGGCGGCCACCGACGCCGATCCCGGCGCGCCGGATCCGCAGCGAATCCTGGTGACCGATGTGTCGCTGCTGGATGCGCTGTGCGGGTTGGGCATTCAGTCCCGCGTCGTGGGCACGGCCACCGTCGCCGGCGCCGTCCCGGCGGGACTCGACTACCTCGGACCATGGGTCGGCGGCGTCGCCAAGGTCGGCGACCAGGGCGCGATCGATGGCGCCAAGGCCGCTGCGACCGATCCCGACGTGGTGCTGAGCGTGGGATCCGACCCGGTCGCGGACCAGGTCAAGGCTCGTTCGGTGGTCATCGCCCCGAAGCAGAGCTGGGAGGACACCTTCCTGGCGGTGGCCCGCGGCGTCGGCCGTGGACAAGCCGGCCAGGAACGCCTCGACGACCTCAACCGGATCACCAAGGACATCGGCCGCGGCATCGACGCCGCGCATACCCAGGCATCGATGGTCCGATTCGGCAAGGACGACGAATTCGTGCAGGGCACGGCCCCGTTCGCGGCCCAGATGATGACACTGCTCGGGGTGCAGCGGCCGGCCGTTCAGCGGGTGCCCGGCCCCATCGAGGTGACCGACAAGAACTTCCACGACGCCGACGCCGACATCATCTATGTCAGCTTCGCGGCTGCGGACGAGAGCTACGGCAAGAAGGTGCTCACCAGCGGTCGGTGGCTGGACATGGGGGCACCGAGCTGGAAGCGGGTGTTCATCGTCGACGACGCGCTCTGGTTCGGCGCGGGCGGCCTGGCCGCCGCCTGGTGCGTCGTCCAGGACATCCAGTACACCCTCAACTCCGCTTCGTCGTAATTGTCCGTATTATCGGGGCGTTTTCCCGAAATGCGGTGTCCGCCAAGGGGTAATAAGCGTCACAGAATGATGCCGAAGTCGCTGAACGGCTTTGGTCGGTCCTTTACTTTCTCGTTACGATAGCCAACGAGTGGAACCACACCGGTCCGCCCCGCGTCGTAGCAGTGCGTTCCGGGTCCACCGGGGACGATTCGCGAGAAGGAGGGCCGATATGTACTACGAGTTCGACAAATCGATCCTCTACGCGACCGGCGACGACGCCGATTACTGGTTCATCGACCCGCCGACCTTCACCGATCCCGACGCGCAGCCGGCCGATGTCGTCGTCCGCGGCGCCGGTGATGACGCCCATTTCCACAAGCGGCAGGACTGAAGCCGCCGCTCAGACCAGGCCGGCGAGCCGATACAGCACCAGGGACCCGGCGACCGCCGCGTTGAGGCTGGCTCCGCGGCCGACCATCGGAATCTCGACGACCTCGTCGAGCAGATCCATCACGTCGTCGGGAATCCCGCGGTGCTCGTGACCGAGGACGACCACGGTCCGCTGCCGGGCCGGTTGCAGGTCCCCCAGCCGGATCGCACCGGTCGCGAGTTCGACGCCGAGAAGTGTCGCTCCCCGATCACGTTCGCGGGCAAGCCAATTGGCCGGATTTCCGGTGCGGTGGATACACGACGGTCCCGGCAACGTATTTCCCTTGCGCAGAGCCCGCGACACCCAATCGTGCGGCGGCACGGCCATGCAGGCGCCCACGGCGTCACATGTCCGGAGCAGCGTTCCGAGATTGGCACCGGTCTGCGCCCAGAGCGGCGCAACTATCAGGTGTCCCCAACACGAGTGACCACGTGGGCGGCGACTTGCCCGCAGCTCGTCCGGCGTGCGGACGCTATAGCGGGTCATCAACGACGATGAGGCGCGGCGCCCCTTTCCGTGTGAATCATGCGGACGACACTAGCCGTACGGAAGCGGCCATTCAATGCTTCGATCCCGGCACCGGGTCACTTGCCGGGCCAGCCGGGGGCCGCCGGGATGTACCCGTCGACCACCGCCTTCTGCAGCTGCGCATGGTCCCGATCGTTCTGGTCGGCATAGGCGATCGCGAAATCCACCAGCGCGTCGGCCACCCGGCCGGATGAGCCCAGATACGCATCGATCACCGCCGGGTCGCCACTGCGCGCGTGCGCGCGTGCCAGGACGTGCCCGCAGGCCGACGCGAACTGCCGCAGCCGCGGCGCGATCTGTTCGCCGTCCGGAATCACCTTGCCGTCCCGGAACTGCCGCACGTAGTAGTCCATGCCGTCGATGGACGTCCAGCCCACCAGCATGTCGGTGGCACTCTGAATCATCCTCTGGCCGTGGATGACTCGTGATCCATGGTTGGGGTAGATGCTCGGCCCGAGGAACTGCTCGTAGACCGACGGGCCGGCCTGCTTGATCTGCAGGAAGACCGGATCGCCGGTGCGGCGTTCCTCGTTCAGCGCGAGGAACACCCGCATGCCGACGCTGCCGACGCCGACCACCTGCTGCACCGCGTCGACCAGATCGAACCGCGACCACAGCGTGGAGATGTGGTCGGGCACCGAGCGGTGATACTGCTCGATGATCTGCTGCAGCTGTGCCTCGTAGTCGCTGAGAGCGTGCGTGCGATACGGCGGGTCCTCGGTGATGACCCGTTCCCCATCGACCACGTCCGTCAGCTTCTTGAAAGCGCCACGGCTGGAACGCTTTGCGGCGCGTCTCTCGATCGCTTCGTCGAGTTGGTGGTCGCGATCATCGGCGGTGTAGGCGATCAGCTGGTCGGTACTGACGCTGTCGTACCAGATGTCGAGTTCGGGCCAGGTCGCGTATTTGCCGATCCACTCCCGGTATCCCGCATACCCGCTGCGCACCGCGGCCTTGGCGCGTTTCTCGGAGAGGCCGTTGGCCCGCGACAGCACCACCAGGGACGCAAGGAATCTCTTGAGATCCCATTCGAACGGGCCGGGGAGGGTCTCGTCGAAGTCGCGGAGGTCGAAAGCGAGATTGCGCTCGGGCGTGTTCCAGAGCCCGAAGTTCAGCACATGCGCGTCGCCGCACAGCTGGACCTTGATGCCGGTATGCGGCGCCGACGCCAGGTCCGCGGCCATGACCGCGGCCGCGCCGCGATAGTAGGTCCACGGCGAGTGAGCCATCCGGCCGTGCCGCAGCGGCAGCAGCCGTTGATCTCGAATCTCGTTCTGCGCCAATATGGTTTCCAGCGCGTCATGCCCGCGGGTCGCCGGGTCCCACTCCCCCAGCGTCCGGCGTGGCACCCGCTTACGACGGGCGCGGCCGTCCACACTGTCGACCGGATACCCGCGCGCATCGGTGACCGCATCCCCCTGCCATACATTCATCACGCCATTATCGGCGTCAGGACCTCGCGGCGAACAGCTTTCGGGGACGCTCGCGCACGGTCGCCTCATTCAGGTCGTGGCGACGTGGCGTCAGCAGGTCGTCGACGGTCACCAGCCCGACCACGGCGCCGTCCGCGGAGACCACCGCGGCTTCCCGACGTCCCGATTCGGCCATCACGTAGGCCGCGTGCCGCAGGGTGTCCCGCGGTGCCAGCGTCGCCACCGGCTCGGCCCGTCGTGCCCGCGCCAGGCTGTCCGGATCATGTTGCGCCACATCGCCGCAGAAGAACGTCTCCAGCGGATCGGTCGAGTAGTCGCGGGTGAGATGCAGCCCGCGCCGGGCGATCTTCTCGGTCAGCACCGACCGGCGC
Source organism: Jongsikchunia kroppenstedtii DSM 45133 (assembly GCF_000380485.1). GTDB lineage: Bacteria > Actinomycetota > Actinomycetes > Mycobacteriales > Mycobacteriaceae > Jongsikchunia > Jongsikchunia kroppenstedtii. The sequence continues at coordinate 89,820 of NZ_AQYG01000046.1, forward strand.
AGCACCAGCACCGAGATCGCATACGCGGTCGCGGAGGCGATCAGCACCGGCAGCGCGGCCGACCAGGCCTGCGTCAGTTCGAGGGTGAACACCACCCCGGTGATCGGCGATCGCATCACCCCGCCGACGACGGCGGCCAGTCCCAGCATGGCCCAGAATCCGGGGAACACCGTGGGCATGCCCATCCCGACCGCGGCCCCCAGCGCGCCGCCGATCATGAACACCGGCGCCAGCACGCCGCCGGAGGTGCCAGAACCCAGCGACAACGACCAGATCAGGGTCTTCACGATCAGGATGCCCACGATCAGCGATGTCGTCGCCCGACCGGTGAGCAGCTCGTCGATCACGTCGTAGCCGACGCCCAGCGCCCGTGGCTCCACCAGACCACCGAGCCCGATGATCAGGCCGCCGATTGCCGGCCACCACATCCAGTGAAACGGCAAGCGGCCGAACATGTCTTCGGCCCGATACACCAGCCACGTCGCCGCCACGGCCACGATCGCGCCGCAGCAGCCGATGAGAATGGCGAGGGCGTCGATGTCGGCATGCGGATGCACGCCGAGGGTGCTCACCGGGAAGATCGCCGCGGTACCCAGCAGCGGCCCGCGCACGGCGGTCGCCACCGCCACCGCGGCGACCACCGGGACCAGGCTCCGCGGCCGCCACTCGAACAGCAGCAATTCGACCGCCAGCAGCACCGCGGCCAACGGGCTGTTGAACGTCGCCGCCATGCCCGCCGCCGATCCCGCGACCAGCAGCGTCTTCCGCTCGTCCGCGGTGAGATGCAGATGCTGCGCCACGATCGATCCGACCGCGCCGCCGGTCATGATGATCGGCCCCTCGGCGCCGAACGGTCCACCGGTTCCGATGCTCACGGCGGCCGAAACCGGCTTGAGTACAGCTACTTTCGGCTCAACGATGCTGCCCCGAGTGAGGATCGATTCGATCGCCTCGGGCATCCCGTGTCCGCGGATCTTCTCCGAACCGAAGCGGGCCATGAGGCCGACGATCAGCCCGCCGGCGATCGGCACGCACAGGATCAGCCACCAGGGGTGATGGGTGGCGCCCGGGGAGACCAGATGCCACGACCACCGTCCGTAGAAGCACAGATTGGTGACCACGCCGATCAGCCTCAGCAGCACCCAGGCGGCCAACCCGCCCAGCGCGCCGACCGGCAGCGCGATGGCTGCGATGAGCAGCATCCGTCGATCGACGAGGAAGTCGCCCAATCGGTCTCGCGTGTCCTCCGGGGTCACCGGCCGACCAGCGGCGGCATATCCGCCGACTCGGCCAGGGCGTCGTGCAGCTCCGACAGCCCCTCGACGAGGCCGGCTCGCAGCGCCGGGTCCAGTCGCCCGAGGGCGTCCCGGAACACCCGGGCCCGCCGCTCCACGACCGCCTCCACGGTGTCGCGCCCGGCGTCGGTCAGCGACAGCATGACGACACTTCGATTGTCCGGATTGATATCTCGCGCCACGTGGCCGGAACCGACCAACCGGTCGGCGAGTCGAGTGATGGACGAACCGGACAACCCGAGCGCGGACGCGAGCGCGCCGCAGGAGGCCGAGCCGCGGTCGTCGATGGCGAACATCAGCCGCATCTGCGGCAACGTCACCTCGGACGCCTCATCGAGCGTGGCGGTCGCGAATGCCACCAGGTCCCGGGTGGCCGTCAGGAGAACGTCTACGTCCGCACGAGAAACATTTGTCATGCGACAAGTATTGCATGGAAACAATGCCCGCTGCAGGTCGTCCGAGGGGTGTCAGCTCCGCGCGCGCAGGAACTCCCCGGTGCGCCGGACGCCGTGATCGGCCGCGGCCTCGCCCCGCCCGAACACGTACCGGCCGTTGACCAGCACGGCCCGGACCGCGTCGTCGTTGCGGTTGACCATGCGAGACAGGTTGTCCCACTCGGTGATCGGCGATTCACTGTAGGAATCGAGCGTCGCATCGAGATGCTCCGGATCGATCACCACCACGTCGGCACGGTCGCCGACCCGCAGATGTCCGGCGTCGAGACCGTACCAGTCGGCCAGCTCTCCGGTCAGCCGATGCACGGCATGTTCGACCGTCATGAACGGCGTACCGGTCTGCTCGGCATCGTGCACGCGGCGCAGGAATCGCAGCCCGAAGTTGTAGAACGCCATGTTCCGCAGGTGCGCGCCGGCGTCGGAGAAGCCCAGCTGCACGCCGGGGTCGGCGGCGAACTTGTTGAGCACCTTCTCGCGGTGATTGGAGATCGTGGTGCGCCAGCGCACCTTGCTGCCATGCTCGACCACCAGGTCCAGGAAGGCGTCGACCGGATGCACGCCGCCCCGATCCACCCCGACCTGCCCGAAGGTCTTGCCGATGACCGACTCGTCCGGGCATTCCACGATCTCGGCGTCGAAGAAGTCGCGATGCCACACCCGCGGGCCGTACTTCTTGTCGTAATCCTTGCGGAACCAGCGCCGGTAGTCCTCGTCGGCGAGCAACGCCTGCCGCTCCTCGATCTGGTTCGACAGATGCAGAGCCGCTGCACCAGAACCGAATTCCTCGAACACGGGCAGATCGATACCGTCGGAGTAGACCTCGAACGGTACGGGAAGATGCTGCCAGCGGAAGTCGGCGCCGAGCTTGTTGAGCACCTTGGCGATCACCGGGAAGATCTGCGCGATCGCCGGGATTGCCTTGATATCGGCGGCCGAGAGCAGGCTGACCTTCAGCTTCGGCCGGCCGATGCCCAGGCTGCTGCAGGCCATCGACACCAGGCTCTGCGGCTTCGCCACATCCGGTCCGCCCTGCAGCGCGCGCTTGCGGCGGCGCAGAATCGCGTTGAGCCGACGCCGTTCGCTGCGCGTGGCGTAGGTGGACGGCAGGGTCCGCGAGCGGCAGACGTCGCCGTCGAGCTTGTCGAACAGCAGCTGCTGCGACGACATTCCGACGAAACCCTCGTCGAGCGCCTCGGTGAGCATCCGCTCCATCTCCGCGAGATCGCGCTCCGTCGGCGTGATGTCGTAGCGGGTGGCGCGTTCCAGCCCCATCTGGGCCACCCGTATGTCGGAATGCCCGATGAATGCGGCGACGTTGGGCCCCAACGGATATTCCTCCAGCGCCGACACGAATTCGGCTGCGCTGCCCCATCGCTTGTGTCGATCGAGCGTCCCGACGACATGCTGGCGCGGGATCGCCTCGACCCGGCCGAAAAGGTCGCCGGCCTCGCATGGGTCGACGTGCAGGGTCGACAGCGAGCACGATCCGAGCAGGATCGTGGTCACGCCATGCCGCACCGACTCGGTCAGCGCCGGATTGGCGAGCACCTCGATGTCGTAGTGGGTATGGATGTCGATGATGCCGGGGATCACCCACTGACCGTGCGCATCGATCACCTCGCCGGCGCGCTCGGCGGCCAGCGGAGCGGCGCTGACCTCGACCACCCGGCCGTCGCGAATACCGATGTCGCGCACCGCGGATTCGCGGCCCGTGCCGTCGAACCAGCGGCCGCCGGCGATGATCGTGTCGAGTGGCTCGGTATCCATGGTGACTCCCTCTCGTCTCATGACGCCCCCAGTGAGGTCAAGTTCGCATAGTTCGATATCTCCCAGCCGCCGTCGACCATCAGCGACGTGCCGGTGACATAACTCGCGTCGTCGCTGGCCAGATACAGGCACGGCGCGGCGATCTCGTCCGGCGCGGCCGCCCGGCCCATCGGAATGCGTTCCAAGAACATATTTTTGGCCGGTTCGAAGCCCATCACCGGCGCCACCAGCGGCGTATCCACCAGGCCCGGCAGCACGGCGTTGACCCGGACTCCGGCGGGCGCCAACTCCAGCGCCGCGTTCTTGCTGAACATCTCGACCCCGGCCTTGCCCGTGGAGTACGGGCTGCCGCCGACCATCGGAATGTGCGCGTTCAGCGATGCGACGTTCACGATCGCCCCGCCGCGACCCTGCGCGACCAGCTGCCGCGCCTCATGCTTGACGCACAGGAACACCGCCTTCTGCACCAGGTCGACCGTGAAATCCCAGTCGTCCGCGGCCAATTCGGTGATCGGACCGTAACGCGATGCCCCCGCGACGTTGAACGCCAGGTCGATTCCCGAGTACCGCTCGACGCCCGCGGCGATCGCCGACGACACCGCGTCCTCGTCGGTCACGTCGGCCGGCGCGGCGAGAAAGGCGTCGCCGAATTCGCCCGCCATCGCCACGAGGGCGTCCTCAGCGATATCGAGACCGACGACGGTCGCGCCCTCGGCAATCAGCCGCCGGGCGATCGCTGCGCCGATGCCCGACGCGGCGCCGGTGACGACAGCGGTCTTGTCCGCGAACCGTCGTGCGAATAAATCGCCTAGGTCATCGGACACGTCAGATCTCGACCTTGGTGCGGATGGTCTTGCCGGTTGCGTTGCGGGGCAACGGATCCGTGGTCACGCGCCAATGGGCAGGCACCTTGAAGTGGGCCAGTCGCTGCCCGACGAACTCGACCAGTTCCTGCTCGGTCACCTGCTGCCCCGATTCCACCACCACAACCGCGCCCACCGCGCTGCCGAGATCCTTGTCCGGCACGCCGATAACCGCGCATTCGGCGACGGCCGGATGCTCGTCGATCACCTGCTCGATCTCGACCGGGTAGACGTTCTCGCCGCCGCGCAGAATCAGATCCGAGCGCCGGCCGGTGAGGTAGAGCTGGCCGCCGCGGACGGTGCCGTAGTCCCCGGTCAGCAGCCAGCGGTCCGGGGCGAACGTATCCGCGGTGGCCGCCTCGTTGTTCCAGTACCCCAGCATCACGTTGGCGCTCTGCGTGCAGACCTGTCCCTCGACACCCTCCGGCACGGGATTGCCCTCCGGGTCGCGGATCTCCATCTTGACCCCCGGGATCGTGGAGCCCAGACTGCCGGGATTCGCCGCCAGCTCCATCGGGTTGGCCACGGTGATCGCTCCGGACGACTCGGTCATGCCGTAGCTGTCGACCAGCGACGATTCGGCGACCGGCAGCTTCTCGCGCAGCTTCTGCTGTACCGCCGTCGAGGTCGGCGCCGCCGAGAGCGCGAGTGCGGTCATCGACGACAGGTCGAAGCGTTCGATGTTCTCGACATCGATGATCCGCTGAGCCATCGTCGGCACGACGGCCCACGTCGTGACCTTTTCTTTCTCGATCAGCGCCAGCGCCCGCTCGGCATTGAACGAGCCCTGGTAGATGACCACCGCGCTGCCGGTCGCCAACCGCGGCACGATGAGGTTGTGCAGGCTCGCGACGTGAAACAGCGGGCCGGTCAGCAGATACCGCCGATCCGACGGAATCGCGGCGTCCGGGTCCTGGCCGGAGAACGCGGCCAGCAAGGCATCGGAGAACCGGTGGTAGTTGATGACCGCGATCAGGTTGCGGTGGCTGTGGACAACGCCTTTCGGGCGCCCGCTGGTGCCGCTGGTGTAGAGGATCACCGCCGGGTCGTCCTCGTCGACATCGGCGAGTTCCAGTGGTGCACCGGCGAATTCGTTGATGAGTGCCGGGATGCCCTCCTCCATGGAGAGGACCGGAACGTCGGCCCCGAGTTCGGTGAGCTGGGCCACCCGCTTGGCGTCGGCGATGATCACCTTCGGGCCCGCATTCTCGATCCCGTAGGCCAGCTCCGGCCCCACCCACCAGGCGTTGTAGCCGACCACGATGGCACCCAGCGTCTGCGCCGCCCAGAAGGACTCGATCCACTCGACGGTGTTCGCGCCGGCGATCCCGACCCGATCGCCCTTCTCGATGCCGTACCGATCCTTCAGCGCCTTCGCGAGAGCAGCCACGGCCGCCAGGTGCTCGGTGTACGAGAGCCGCGCCGAATCGGTGACGAGATAGTCGCGGTCACCGAACTGCGCCGAATCGGCCAGCACCGCGCCGAGTGATCGCTCGCGGTGGATCGCCACCGGCAGACGGACGCCGAGCACCTCTTCCTCCTGCATCTCGAACCGGGTGCCGGGACCGGTCAGGCGGGCATTCACCGCGGCGATCATCTGCTGTACGTCGTTGGACTGTGTCATTGGTGTCTCCTCATGTCTGGAACTGCCGGTAGGTGCGCAATCGAGTCGGTCTGCTGGCCGGCTATGGAACGAGGACGGCGCGGCCGCGAATTTTGCCAGCTTCCAGGTGGTCCAGGGCTGCCCTTGCCTCACGGAGTGGGAACTCTTCTGTGGCGACCGTCACTTTTCCGGCCTTTGCGAGCTCGATCACGTCGATCAGGTCGGACCGGGTGCCGCCGTACGACTTGCGCACCGAGGCGCCCCACGGCCAGCCCGGCCCCCCGGCCGGCTCGGCCGTCACCCCCGGTGTGCCGCCGCCGAGCCCGATCATCCGGTAGGCCCCGTTGGGTGCGACGGCCGCCACGGACATCTGCGCCGTCGCGTCCACGCCGACGAAATCCAGCACGACGTCGGCGCCGCGGCCGCCGGTCATCGCCAGGATCTCGGCGGCGGTATCCGGGCCGGACTCCAGCGCGGCGTCGGCACCGCAGTCGGCCGCCAGTTGCAGCTGGCCGGCGCCGACGTCGACCGCGACGACCCGAACCGGGCTGATCGCCTTGAGGATCTGCACCGCGACGTGGCCCAGTCCCCCGACCCCGATCACCACCACCGTGCCGCCCGGCCGAAGATGTTCTCGCACACCGGCGATCGCGTGCATGCTGGTGAGTCCCGCGTCCGCGATCGGCGCGGCCTGCGTGACATCCAGATCACCGATCGGCACGAATGCGCGCGCCGGCACGACGACGTAGTCGGCCATCCCGCCGTCGGGCCCCAGCCCCGGGCACGGCGGCATCGCCGTCCGGCCCGCAGCCTCGCAGACATTCTCGTTGCCGCTCACACACTCCCGGCACACCCCACACGACCAGCACAGGTACACCACCCCTCGATCGCCATCGGCGATTCCGGCGACCTGTGAACCGACTGCCGCGACCGTGCCCGCGATCTCGTGCCCGAGCGTGAGCGGCTCCTCTCGCATCTTCACCGGGAAATGCAGTAGATGCAGATCCGAATGACAGATTCCGGCCGCACCCACTTTGATCAGCACCTCGGTCGGGCCGACCGACGGGATCGGGACCTGCCGGATCTCGACCACGCCGGGGTCGGTCAGCTGCAGCGCGCGCATGGTGTCCACGGCGTTCACCGCTCGCCGAAGGTGGCGGCGAGATACGCGGTCGCCCGGTCCGAACCGATGAGGCCGGGCGCCATGCGGTTCATCGCATAGGCGAACGTGAGATCCCGGTCGAGGTCGTTCACGACGAACGATCCGCCGATGCCGGCCCACCAGCAGATGCGCCGGTCCGGGAGCATCGGAACGGTATCCGCATGCGGCAGCCCGTACCCGGTGCCGAACTTGAGCGGGGTGAGAATCGCGAGGTCGACGCCGTCGGACTGGACCGCGAATATCTCGTCGATCGTCCGGTTGGAGAGCCACTGCCTGCCGTCGCGCCGACCACCGCCGGCCACGATCGACTGAATGCGCGCGATCGATCGGGCGTTGCCGTGACCGTTCGCGGCACCGATCTCCGCCTGGCGCCAGGCCGTGTCGGAGGTGCGCGCGTAGTCGAGGATCGGACTGGTCACGCTCTTGACCAGAATGCTGTCCTCCCCCATCAGCGACCAGTCGATGTCGAGAGCAGGCGGCGGCACCAGCGGCGCGATCCGGCCGAACTCGCTCGCCGGGGTGCCGATATGGAAATCGGCGTCCAGCGGCCCGGCGATCTCCTCGGCGAAGAACGTCCCGAGCGAGCGGCCGTCGACCCGGCGGATCAGCTCGCCGATCAGGTGCCCGTAGTTCAGCACGTAGTAGCCGGACGCGGTGCCCGGCTCCCACCAGGGCTCCTGCGCCGCCAACCGCGCCGCCGCCGCGGGACCGTCGTAGATGTCCTCGAGTTCGATCGGCTTCTCCCAACCGGACACGCCGGAGGTATGCGACAGCAATTGCCGAGGGGTGATGTGCTCCTTGCCATTACGGCCGAACTCCGGCCAATACGTGGCGACCGGCGCGTCCAAGTCGATCTGTCCGCGATCGACCAGCAGCAGCGCGGAGAGGGCGGTCATCGTCTTGGTGATGGAGAAGACGTTGACGATGGTGTCTCGCTGCCACGGAGCGGTACGGGCTTCGTCGACATGGCCGCCCCACAGATCGACCACCAATTCGCCGCCCTGAACCACCGCGATCGACGCGCCCAGTTCTTCCCCGGCCGCCAGCTGCTCGTCGAAAGCGGTTCGCAGCGATGCGAATTCGTCGCCGCAACTGCCCTGCACAGCGTTCTGTTCGATACTGGTCATCAGACGGCCGCCGCCTGCTCGGCGTTCGCGCGCGCCGGTACCGGGACCGAAAAGCCCTGGGCCGCAGCCCTCTTGCGACCCCGCTCGATCTCCTTGCCGATATCGCGGACATAGGGGTCGAACTCGACCTGGATGGTGTGCCGCGGCGAGTCGTAGTAGCGCCCCAGGTACTTCTGCTCCTCCGCAGAGATCGTGTCACTCATCTCCGACGGCGTCGGCAGCCGGTACTGGCCGGTCAGGTACGCGGCGAGCAGCTTGCTCTGCTGCTCGGCGAAGTTCACCAGCGTCGGCATCGGCTGCGCCAGCCCCATGTACACCAGGTTGTCGATGCCCGGCTGGAACATTCGCTTGTAGAGGGGCAGTCGATTCTTCTCGTCGGGCACCAACGCCGGCTCGTCGAAGAACGGGAAGCTGATGTGATAGCCGGTGGCACAGACGATCACATCCGCCTCGATCTCGGTGCCGTCGACGAATCGCACCGTGTGCCCGTCGAGTTCGGCGATCGCCGGCTTGAAGTCGATGTCGCCGGAGCCGGCCCGGCCGAGGAACTCCCCGCTGGCCGACGGATGCGCCTCGAACGGCTGGTGATCGGGTTCGGGCAGCCCGTAGTTCGACATGTCGCCGAGGTTCTTGCGGACGAATCGTCGGGTCAGCGCGAGCGACAGCTTGCGCGGGATCCAATGCGGGACAACAGTCTTGTCGCCCGCCATGCCGTTGACATACTTCGGCAGCACCCAGACGCCGCGGCGCGCCGACACGGTCAGCCGCTCGGCGAGGAAGCGCTGCGACAGCTCGGATGCGATATCCAGACCCGAGTTCCCCATTCCGACCACGATGACCCGCTTGCCGCGCATGTCGATCGGATCGAACGGGTCGTTGTACGCGTGGCTGTGGATCAGCTGGCCGGCGAACCGACCCGGATAGTCGGGCGTGCGCGGGTCCCAGTGGTGGCCGTTGCAGACGGCGACCACGTCGTACCGCCGGGTCTCACCGGTCGACAGCGTGACGGTCCAGGTGCCGTCGGGCCGCCGCTCGGCGCGCTCGACCTTGGTGTTGAATTCGATGTCGTCGCGCAGCCCGAAATGGTCGACGTAGTCGATGAAGTACTGGTGCAGCTGCGAGTGATGCGGGAAGTCCGGCCAGTCCGCGGGCACCGGGAAGTCTTCGAATGCCAAGCGCCACTTGGATGTATCGATGTGCAGGCTCTGGTAACAGGCCGACATGCCGTTCGGGTTGCGGTAGTACCAGTTGCCACCGACCTCGTCGGACGCCTCGAAGCAGTCGAACGGGATGCCGTGCTGCTTCAGCCGCTTCGCGGTCGTGATTCCCGACGGCCCGGCGCCGATCACGCAGACGGTCGGCAGGGTGGTGCTGGCGCTCATTGCACTCTTTTCTTCGATTCAGACTTCTTCGGTCCGGGTGACTCAGGTCATACTTGCAATTCACTGACACTGTGTCAAGTGAATGGACGTATAGTTCATTGAGTGGCGCGGCGGCGCGCGCCCGCGACCGACCACGTGAGAAGGTGGAATCGTGACGAGACCAACCCCGTCCGCGCGGCGCCGCGGGGCGCTCCGGGAAGAGCAGAAACGAGCAACGCGCAGCAGGCTGATCGAGGCCGCGCGCATACAGTTCGCCACCCGCGGGTACGCGGCCGTCACCATCGACGACATCGCATCGGATGTGGGCTGCAGCCGCGCGACCTTCTACCTGCACTTCCCCGGCAAAGTCGACATCCTGCGGGCGGTCAGCGAGAACGACGTCCAGAGCGCCGTCGAGTTCTACGCGACCCTCGACGCCGTGCTGGCGACCGGATCACGAGATGCCTTCGCCCGCTGGCTGACCGATGCCACGGCATGGTTCGACACCCACAAGGACATGCTCGCCGCCTGGAATCAGGCGACCGCGCTCGAACCCGAATTCACCGCCACCGCGCGCGAAGGGCTGCACGCGCTGCCCGAAGCGATGCCGCGTTATCTGGCGCGCTGGCCCGAGGATCAGCGCGAAGAGGCCCGGCTACGCATCGAGCTTCTCGTCGCGCAGCTGGAACGATTCTTCGCCCGCTGGGCCCTGTACGGCACGATCGAGGTGCCGCGGGAGACGGCGGTCGAGGTGCTCACCGACATCTGGTTCCCGGCCCTCGCCGCCCCCGATGTCTCGTAAGCATCGCTACATGTCGCGGACGGCAACAGTTGGTGAACAACCACTGAACCACTGATGAAACCGCTTGTGGGGCACCGGATCACCGGTTTGCAGATCAGTGACGGTTCTCTATGGTGATCCCCGTGAACACCATTGCACGTACTGCAACCACCATCGCCGCCGCGGCCGGCCTGGCCGGTGCCGGCCTCGCCGCCGGCGCCGCGGTCGCCACCGCCGCTCCCGGGCCGGCGCCCACGCTGATGTCGTTCGGCAACACCGTGTGGGTGTACGGGCTGGGCGGCTGCCAGGGCTCGGTCAAGACCCAGATCCTCACCGACCCCGCCAAGAAGGGCCAGGCGACCATCGTCGTCACCCCGCAGGGCGCGAACTCGCCGGGCTGCCAGGCCGACCTCACCACATCCTGGATGGTTCCCCGCCAACCGTTCACCGGCCAGCAGACCAACCGGGTCGCCGTCACCGGCTCCAAGCCGACGCAGTTCACCATCAACCCCGGCTCGGGTTACGCGGTGATCGGCTTCGCCACCGGCGGTCAGACCCCGGTGCAGTCGTACATCAGCGTGCCCTGATCTGCTCCAACCACAAGCACAGCGGCGCAGGATGATTCCTGCGCTGCTGTGCTTTTCGGTTGGCGTGCTTCGGTCTGCCGGGTTAGAAGTCCCAGTCCTCGTCTTCGGTGTTGACGGCCTTGCCGATCACGTAGCTCGAGCCGGAACCCGAGAAGAAGTCGTGGTTCTCGTCCGCGTTCGGCGACAGCGCCGACAGGATCGCCGGGTTCACATCCGTCTCGTCGCGCGGGAACATCGCCTCGTAACCGAGGTTGTTCAGGGCCTTATTCGCGTTGTAGCGCAAGAACTTCTTGACGTCCTCGGACAGGCCGACCTCGTCGTAGAGCGACTCGGTGTAGTCGGTCTCGTTGTCATAGAGGTCGAACAGCAACTCGAAGGTGTAGTCCTTGAGTTCCTGCCGGCGCTCGGGGGTCTGCACCTCCAGGCCGCGCTGGTACTTGTAGCCGATGTAGTAGCCGTGGACGGCCTCGTCGCGAATGATCAGGCGGATCAGGTCTGCGGTGTTGGTGAGCTTGGCGCGCGACGACCAGTACATCGGCAGGTAGAAGCCGCTGTAGAAGAGGAAGGACTCGAGCAGCGTCGAGGCGACCTTGCGCTTGAGCGGGTCGTCGCCCCGGTAGTAGTCCATGACGATCCGCGCCTTGCGCTGCAGATTCTCGTTCTCCTCCGACCAGCGGAAGGCCTCGTCGATCTCCTTGGTGGAACACAGCGTCGAGAAGATCGAGCTGTAGCTCTTCGCGTGCACCGACTCCATGAATGCGATGTTGGTGTACACCGCCTCCTCGTGCGGGGTCACCGCATCCGGGATCAGCGACACCGCGCCGACCGTGCCCTGGATGGTGTCCAACAGCGTCAAACCGGTGAAAACCCGCATGGTGAGCTGCTTCTCGTGGTCGGTGAGGGTGTTCCACGAGGGGATGTCGTTGGACACCGGCACCTTCTCCGGCAGCCAGAAGTTGCCGGTGAGCCGGTCCCAGACCTCAGCATCCTTGTCATCCGGAACGCGGTTCCAGTTGATCGCCGATACCCGGCTGACGAGCTTGATCGGCGAACCATCAGCAGGGCTGTGAGAGGTGGTCGACATCGGGTTCCTCACGGATCTATCGGGGTCGGTTAGATAGTGACCAATCTAGGCGTTCGCCGCCCCCGATTGGGGATCGACACTCCTCAATTTTCTCCCGTCGACCACAAGATGTGGTGGATGTGACGCAAGTCGATCCCCAGATCATGGATCAGAGGGCGGCGGCGAAGTAGTGACCTGCCGCGATGTCATCAAGCAGCCCCGCACCGGTCGGTCGCCACCCGAGCCGCTGTTGCGTCAACTCACTGGAGGTGGGGTTGTCGAACCCGGCGAAGTCCTTGAGGAAGCCGAGGTATTTCTCGGCCTCGTCGGGTCCGACGCTGATCGCCGACACCCCGAGCCCCTTCCCGATCGCCTCAGCGATATCGCGGAACGCGATGCCACTCTCCGCGACACCGTGCAGGCGGCTGCCGCCGGGCGCCGACTCCACCGCAAGCCGATACAACCGGGCGGCGTCCAACGTGTGCACCGCCGGCCACCGGTTGGCGCCGTCACCGATGTACGCCGAATGCCCGTGCTGCCGGGCGAACTCGATCAGTGTCGGCACGAACCCGTGGTGATCGAGATCGCTGTGCACGGTCGGCGCCAGGCGAACCACCGATGACCGCACGCCGCTGTCGGCGAGACCGATCACGAAATTCTCGGCATCCACACGAGGACCGGCCGGCAGCTCGACGTCCTCCGTCGCCGGGTCCAACCCGGTGCCCGCCAGCGCCAGCGATCCTGACGTGCCGACGAACGGCTTGTCGGAGTTCCGGAGTCCGTCGGCGAGCGCCGTGATGGCGCGCATGTCCGCGTCGATCGCGCCCAGGTACTCACCCGTTCGCATCAGCTCGTGCTTGAACGCCAGATGAATAACGCCATCGGACGCCACCGCCTGCTCCCGCAGGAGATCGGTGTCGTCCAAGTCGCCCTGCACGACCTCCACCCCCTTGTCCGCCAACGCCTTCGCCGATGATTCCGAGCGCGCCAGACCGATGACGCCGTGCCCCGCGGCAAGCAATTCGTCGGTCACGGCCGCACCGATGTGCCCGGACGCGCCGGTGATGAAGATCTTCATGGTGATGTCTTTCTGGTCGAGTGATGTCAGAACCTGACATCACTCACCATACGCCTGATGTCACAAACTGTCATCACCTCTATGATCACTTCATGGCCCGCTGGGAACCCGATGCACATGGCCGCATGACCGCGGCGGCGATCACGCTGTTCACCGAGCACGGGTACGACAACGTGACGGTCGCGCAGATCGCCGCGGAGGTCGGCGTCACCGAACGGACTTTCTTCCGGCACTTCACGGACAAGCGCGAGGTGCTCTTCGACAGGTCGAACACCATGCAGAACCGGGTGGTCGGGCTGATCGAATCGGCAGCGCCCGGCGACCCGTGGACGATCACCATCGATGCGTTTCGCGAGATGTCCGATGACCTGTTCAACGGACTGCACGCGCGTTCGCGGCAACGACAGCGCATCATCGAATCGTCGGGCGAACTCCAGGAGCGCGAGCTCCTCAAGATGGCCGCGTTGACCACCGCGATCACCCAAGCCCATCTCGAACGTGGTTGCGATGCAAAGACTTCCGATCTCGTCGCGCGGGTCGCCGCCTCCGTGTTCAGCGCCGGCTTCCGGCGCTGGGTCCACGGATCAGGAAGACTGTCGGACTCCATCGCCGAGGTCGACGTCGAGCTGCGCGCCCTGATCGCGCGCCCCGGAAGCACGGCGGGCTAGCTGCGAGGCCGTACATTCGGCCGGAACAGCCACCACTGGGAATACACTTCACTGCCATGCCCAACGCGCCGGGGAGTCGATACATCTACGCGCTCGTCGGGCTCCTTGTCGTGATGTTCCTCGGCGAGATGACGATGCATTTCACCCACAACACGTGGACGCGCTGGATCGTCACCCTCATCGCGCTCGCCGCCACCGCGCTGGCGTTCGCGGCCGGCATGCGGCCGCGGGACCTGGGCCTGTCGCGCGGCGCGGCCGCGGTCGGCGCCCGATACGCGGTGGTGATCATCGTGGTCGTCATCGCCGCGATCGCGGTCGGCCTGCTGATCCCGCCGATCCGCGTCCTCTTCCGCAACGACGCGTACAAGCACCTGGACTCCGCTCTGCTGTCAGCGTTCGTCCTGATCCCGCTGCAGACCGTGATTCCCGAGGAACTCCTGTTCCGCGGCATCATCACCGGAACCCTGCTGCGCCGGCACTCCGCCCGATTCGCGATCGGCGTCCAGGCGGTGCTGTTCGGGCTGTGGCACGTGGTCTCGTCGACCGGGCTGTCGTCGGGCAACGCAGGAATCGGCTCGGTGGTCGGCGGCGGGACGGCCGGCATGCTGCTCGGCATCCTCGGCGCGGTCGCATTCACCGGCGCGGCCGGAGTGGTGCTCGGCTGGGTGCGCTGGCGCACGGACAGCCTGCTGCCGAGTATTGCGCTGCACTGGGCGGCCAACGGGGCGGGTGCCGTCGCCGCGGCGCTGGCCTGGCAGCTCAGCTGACCGACTACTAGGTGACGTGGACCAGATCGAGGATCTTGGCCGTCGCCGCCTGGTCGCCGAAGACCTGCACGTCCGATAGCGGCGTGCGATGCCAGACCGCGAGCAGCAGATCGGACACGCCGGCCCTGAGCGCGGCGTCGGCCTTGGAATGCGCACGGCTCCAGTCGATTCCGTCCGCGGTGAGCGCCAGCGACCATTCCCCGCCGTCGATGTCGTCGGCGTGCAGGTGCATGGTCATCCCGACCATGTCGGCGGGAATACCGGGCCCGAGCCCGAGGAACCGCGGCACGAACAGCTCCAGCCATTCGTCGATGCCGTCCGCCGCGAGTGCGGAATCGATAGGCCGCTCGTCGCCAGGCCGGATCGCGGTGTCGAGGTCGTAGCGGTGCATCGCGGTCTCCTGCGCCTGGCGCCGGCACCAGAATCCGACGGTTGCATCGCCGACGAAGGAGCGAACGGGCTCGGCTGGGTCGCGGTCGGTCAGCTCGGCGACGATGGCATCGAGATTCGGCCGGTACCAGTCCACCAACTCCTGCCCGCTGAGCTCATGCTGGTTGACCCGCGGCTCGTCGGTCGTCCCGAGGAATGTCCGACGAACCCAGCGATGCACGCCGCCGAGATGCCGAATGAGTTCGGCGACATCCCACTCCGGGCAGGTCGGCACCGGCCGGTCGAGCGCATCGACCGGCACCGACGCGAACGTGTCACCCTCGCTGCGCAACGCCGACAACCACTGCTCCGGGCCGATGTTCGTCATCTCACCATCATGGCTCGCGCTGAAACCATGGGACATACGGGCCCTCGCGACGCATAGCTCCTCCGGCGGCTGTATGTCCCATGGTTCCAGCAGGCTCCGGGTACGGCATGCTGGAACCATGCCCGACACGCAGGGTCCGACGCATGAGCTGCCGATGTTCCCGCTGGGAGCGACACTGCTGCCCGGCGAGCCGTTGCCGTTGCATGTATTCGAGCCGCGCTACCGCGAACTGGTGCAGCGGTGCCTGGCGACGGACCGGCGGTTCGGCGTCGTGCTGATCGAGCGCGGCAGCGAGGTCGGCGGCGGCGACGTGCGCACCGATGTCGGCACGGTCGCCGAGATCGTCGACCACACCGCCATGGGGCCCCGGCGATTCGCCCTGTCGTGCCAGGGGATTGCGCGCATCCGGGTCGCGGAGTGGCTGCCGGATGCCCCATTCCCGCGCGCGGCCGTCACCCCCTGGCCCGACCCGACCTTCGATGGCGACTGGCCGACCGAACGCGACTGGGTCGTCGCCGCGCGGGAGGAACTGCTCGACCTGTGGCGCGAACTCGCCGACCGTGCGGAACGCCGGGCGCCGGAGCCCGCGCCGCTGGCCCTGCCCGACGACCCGTCGGAATGCTCGTTCGCGCTGGCCGCCGCGCTGCCGATCTCGCAATCGGACAGGCACCGCGCCCTCACCGCATCCAGCATCGGCGAGCGCTGCGCGATTCTCGTCGAGGCATCCGCGGATGTTGCTGCGGCCCTGCGATTTCGGCTGCAGTAGTTCAACCTACGTCTTATCCACCCACAGATCGGCGCCGTCGTCGCCGTCGGACGAGCAGAACATGCACGGATCGTCCCGCTCACTCCCGTAGTCGGCATACCGAGTCAGCGCGCCGACCGCATCCTTGGCCGTCTGCGCGTCCATCACGGGCCCAGCGGGTCCGCTGAATGGCCGCAATGGCGCGACACTCAACTCGAACGGCTTCTCCGGCCGAGTCGGCGGCGTGATGTCGCCGATGGCGCGGCCATCGATGAACAGCGTGAATAGGTCGTGCTCCGGGAAGCCCCAATTCAGCCGAAGCACCCACCACTGCCGATCGTGTCGCGCTGCATACGGGAAGTACCGATATCCGGTCCACCTCCATGTCGGCCGCACCGACAGGGGGCTATCCGACGCCCGGTGCACCGACGGGCTCCGACGTGGCCAGCGCGCTGATCATCGAAATATCACAGCACGCGGCCCCGGCTTCCTCAAGCGGATCGCTCAGCACCGATAGACCCCACCCACGGCGACGTCCCCCACCCGATTTCCGGTGGGGGACGTCGCCGCGTTCAGGGTTTGTCGGTAAGCGCTACAGCATGCAGCTGACGCAGCCCTCGACCTCGGTGCCTTCGAGGGCCATCTGCCGCAGGCGGATGTAGTAGAGGGTCTTGATTCCCTTGCGCCAGGCGTAGATCTGCGCCTTGTTGACGTCACGGGTGGTGGCGGTGTCCTTGAAGAACAGCGTCAGCGACAGGCCCTGGTCCACATGCTGCGTGGCGGCGGCGTAGGTGTCGATGATCTTCTCGTAGCCGATCTCGTACGCGTCCTGGTAGTAGTCCAGGTTGTCGTTGGTGAGGTACGGCGCCGGGTAATAGACGCGACCGATCTTGCCTTCCTTGCGGATCTCGATCTTCGCGGCGACCGGGTGGATCGAGCTGGTCGAGTGGTTGATGTAGCTGATCGAGCCGGTCGGTGGGACCGCCTGCAGGTTCTGGTTGTAGATGCCGTGCTCGGCAACCGCGGCCTTCAGCTCACGCCAGTCGTCCTGGGTCGGGATATGAATCCCCGCCTGGCCGAACAGATCCCGGACCTTCTCGGTCTTCGGCTCCCACGGCTTCTCGGTGTACTTGTCGAAGAACTCGCCGCTGGCGTACTTCGAATCCTTGAAGCCGGCGAAGGCCTTGCCGCGCTCCCGGGCGATCTTGTTCGACGCCCGAATCGCGTGGTACAGCACGGTGTAGAAGTAGATGTTGGTGAAATCGACACCCTCATCGGAGCCGTAGTAGATCCGCTCGCGCGCCAGGTAGCCGTGCAGATTCATCTGCCCGAGGCCGATGGCGTGAGAGTCGTTGTTGCCCTTTTCGATCGAGGGCACCGAGGTGATCGACGTCTGATCCGACACGGCGGTCAAGCCGCGGATCGACACCTCGATGGTCTGCCCGAAGTCCGGCGAGTCCATCGTCTTGGCGATGTTCAACGAACCGAGGTTGCACGAGATGTCCTTGCCCACCGCGGAATACGACAGATCATCGTTGAACGTCGACGCCGTCGACACCTGCAGGATCTCCGAGCACAGGTTCGAGTGGGTGATCTTGCCGGCGATCGGATTCGCCTTGTTCACCGTGTCCTCGTACATGATGTACGGGTAGCCCGACTCGAACTGCAGCTCGGCCAGCGTCTGGAAGAACTCGCGAGCCTTGATCTTGGACTTGCGAATCCGCTTGTCCTCCACCATCTCGTGGTACTTCTCGGTGACGTTGATGTCGGCGAACGGCACCCCATAGATGCGCTCGACGTCATAAGGGCTGAACAGATACATGTCGTCGTTGTTCTTGGCCAGCTCGAACGTGATGTCCGGGATCACGACGCCGAGGCTGAGCGTCTTGATCCGGATCTTCTCGTCGGCGTTCTCACGCTTGGTGTCGAGGAACCGGTAGATATCCGGGTGATGCGCATGCAGGTACACCGCGCCGGCGCCCTGGCGGGCACCGAGCTGGTTGGCGTAGCTGAACGAGTCCTCGAGCAGCTTCATGATCGGGATGACGCCGCTGCTCTGGTTCTCGATCTTCTTGATCGGCGCACCGTGCTCGCGAATATTGCTGAGCAGCAACGCGACTCCGCCGCCGCGCTTGGACAGCTGCAGCGCCGAGTTGATCGACCGACCGATCGACTCCATGTTGTCCTCGATGCGCAGCAGGAAGCACGACACCGGCTCGCCGCGCTGCTTCTTGCCCGAGTTGAGGAAGGTCGGGGTGGCCGGCTGGAAGCGACCGTCGATGATCTCGTCGACCAGCTGCCGGGCGAGCACGCGGTCACCGTCGGCCAGGGTCAGCGCCACCATGCAGACGCGGTCCTCGAAACGCTCCAGGTACCGCTTGCCGTCGAACGTTTTCAGCGTGTAGCTGGTGTAGTACTTGAACGCGCCGAGGAAGGTCGGAAAGCGGAACTTCTTGGCGTACGCCGCGTCGAACAGATCCTTGACGAACTGGCGGTCGTACTTGTCCAGAACCTCTGGCTCGTAATAGTTCTCCTCAACCAGGTAGTCGAGCTTCTCGTCCAGGTTGTGGAAGAAGACCGTGTTCTGGTTGACGTGCTGCAGGAAGTACTGATGCGCCGCTTCACGATCCTTGTCGAACTGGATCTTGCCGTCGGCGTCATACAGGTTGAGCATCGCATTGAGCGCGTGATAGTCCAGCTCGTCCGAATCGTGCCCCGACGGGCCGACGTTCGTGCCGGTGCGGGCGCCTGATGCGTTCTCAACACTCGTTGCTGTTGGCGACACTACTGATCTCCCTGTCTTGCCGGATATTTCACTGTCTTGCTGGATGTTTCGCTGCCGATTAGTGCTCGGTATTCAGTTGCTCGGAGAAGGAGGCCAGTCCTTCGCGAACGCGCATCACATCGTGTTCAGTACCCATCAATTCGAACCGATACAGATAGGGCACTCGACACTTCGCCGCGATGATGTCCCCTGCGTAGCAGAACTCTTCGCCGAAATTGGTATTCCCCGCCGCGATCACGCCGCGGATGTGGGAACGGTTGGTCGTGTTGTTGAGAAATCGAATGACTTGCTTCGGGACGAACCCCGACTTCGCCGGATCGGTGATCTTGCCCCCGCCGTAGGTGGGAGTGATGAGGACGAAGGGCTCATCGACGAGAAGCTCGCCCTGGACCGGGATACGCCGGGCGCGCAGTCCGAGCTTCTCGACGAACCTATGCGTGTTCTCCGAGACCGACGAGAAGTAGACCAGTAGGAGCACTTCCCCACGCTCCACCGTGGCTACCGCGCCGGTGGCCGCTGTCGCGGCGCCGCCCGCGGGCGGCGGGGCCGGCTCTTCGTGCATACCGACCTCCCTGGCTCCGGTCAGGCGGCCTGCGCGGCGAGCGACTTGATGCGATCGGGACGGAAACCCGACCAGTGATCGTCACCGACCACGACGACCGGCGCCTGCAGATAACCGAGCGCCATCACGTAGTCGCGAGCGTCGGAGTCCTGGCTGATGTCGACGACCTCGTACTGCAGGCCATGCTTGTCGAGCGCCTTGTAGGTGGCATTGCACTGCACGCAGGCAGGCTTGGTGTAGACGGTGATAGTCGCAACAGAGGTGCTCACTGGTAAGACCTTTCGTCGAGCTGAGGACATCAGTTTTCCGGACCTATCCGACACGTTCGCCGGCCCCGACGACCCTTTGGGCGTTCTTGCAGATCGTGGATCTGCGTCCCGCTCTCCGCCACACCAACTCTACGGTTTCCGTAGGGCTTGCCGGTCCTCGAAACACTACACCTAGTGTCCGACAAGTCCAGCCACCACAAGGACTTGCGAATAACATTCATGAAACTCGCTGGTCGCAGGCTCACCCGGGCGTGTCGCTCGGGCGTGTCGTAGATCACAAAAAGCCCCGCTGATGCGCTTTCGCGCACCATCGGGGCCAGATGTAGGAGCGTGTCGACTACGCGGCGACGACCTCAGCCGCGACGAGTTCCTCGACGGCGCCGCGGAGCAGATCGATGACGCCGGGCACATCGGCGACCGGAGTACCCGTGGTGACCTCGGCGGGCAGCTCGACGGACAGCTCCTCGACGACCTTCGCGCCGGCCACGCCGAGCGAGCGGCGCGTGTCGTCCTTGGCCCACTTTCCGCCGAAGCGGCCGATCGCCGAGCCGATCACACCGGTCGGAGTGCCGGCCAGCGCCCCGGCGCCATAGGGCCGCGAGCCCCAGTCGATCGCGTTCTTGAGCACCGCGGGGATGGTGCCGTTGTACTCCGGGGTGACGATGAGCACGGCGTCGGCGGCGCCGACCGCCTCGCGGAACTTCGTCACCGCGGCCGGCAGCTCACCGTCGCCCGGCGCCACGTCGACGTCCTCGTTGTAAAACGGCAGGTCGCCGAGGCCGTCGTAAACACTCACGGCGACGCCGGCCGGCGCGTTCGCGGCCAGCGCTTCTGCCAGGGCACGGTTCACCGACGCCGCCCGCAGGCTTCCGACCAGAACAAGTACCGACTTCGAATCACTCATGAGCTTGCCTTTCGCATAGATATCGTGGCCGCTGCGGCCCGCATACCCCAAGTTCAATTCGGACTGGGGTCCGGATATTCCCGATCGGCGGTCAGACTACGATCAACCTGTGTCCGAGGCCGCCGAACAACCGACTACGCCCGAACTGCTGTTCGGGCGCAGCGCATGCGAGCGCGCCGACGCGGCCCGCAACCGCGAGGCGCTCCTGCAGGCTGCCCGGAAGCTGATCACCCGGGACGGCGTCGAGGATCTGTCGATGGACACCCTCGCCCGCGAGGCCGGCGTCGGCAAGGGCACCGTGTTCCGCCGCTTCGGCAGCCGCGCCGGACTGATGCTCGCGCTGCTCGATCACGACGAGCAGGAATTTCAGCAGGGCTTCATCACCGGCCCCCCGCCCCTGGGTCCGGGCGCGCCGGCACGGGATCGACTGCTGGCATTCGGCCGCGCCCGACTGAACTTCGTGCAGACGCATGTCGACGTCCTGTCATCCGCGGACTCCGAGGGCGCCGGATTCGGCCATCCCGCCTACCAAGCGTCCGCAATGCATGTACGAATGCTTTTGCAGCAGTTGGGGTTCGACCGACCCAACGAACTTCTGGTGCTCAGCGTCCTCGCTCCGCTGCAGGCGCACGCGGTGCAGCATCTGCTGTCCGGCGGCGCCTCCCTCACCCACCTCGCCGACCAGTGGGACCAGCTGGTCGACAGCCTGCGCCCGCCACCCGCCGACTAGTTCCGCTGCCGCGGGAGCTCGAATACCGCACCCGCGGCATCGGGCTCGATGCCGTCGTGGCTGACCAATGCCGCGGCTCGGGAGAGAATCGGCCCGGCGGGCAGTAGCGACACCACCGCCCAGGGCACCGGCGCCGGCCGCTCTCCCAGCCCCAGGATCGCCCCCGCATGCGGGTCGGAAACCCCGTGCCGCACACCCGAATCCGTCACGTAGAACAACGACTCGGCGCGCGGCGAATCCGGGACCGAGCCGGTCACCTGGACGTACCGCCCCGTACCCGGCGGCACGTAGACCTGATCCACCCCCGGTCCCGGCCCGTCGGCCGAGGAGGGCCGCACCGCCGTCGAACCGGCGGGCAACGGCAGCCCACGACCAAGCAACAGCGTGCCGACGCCGGGCCGATCGTCGCCGCGCTCCCAACCCAGGCAGGTCACCACCTCATCGAGGGGTGCCACCTTGGGCGCGGTCGACGGAAAGTCCTGCACCGCAAGATGGTTCACGATCGGCAGACCCGCCACCGCCGCCGGCGCGATCGACGGGACTTCCGATGCACCCGCCGAGTCGGCGCTGCGGACCAGTTCCGCCGCGAGCCGCCCGACCCGTTGCACGCCGTCGGCGAACGCCACATAGAAGTCGGAGTCGCCGCCGACGCCGCTCACCCGCACCACCGACCCGACGCCGACACCCGGATGCCGCAACGCGGCGGGGGCGCCGCGTCCGACGATCCCCGGCACCACGATGGGCGGCACCTCCCGAAATGCGTTGAGCAGTCCCGCGCTCACCGGCCGCGGCAACACGCCCTCGAGCCGCAGGATCTTTCGCACTGCCGGATCGGCGAGATCGACCCGCGCCCGACGATCCCCGAACAGCAGGTAGGTCCGCTCGCCGCCATCGGCATCCGGTGCGACGTCCGCGCCGGATATCCGCACCAGCACAGCCTCATTCGCGCCAGCCGGCCGAACCCGCTCATTCAGCCGCGGCCGGGTCCCGAGCACGGCGAGGTTGACCGTTCCCGAAGCAGCGCTGCCGGACAGCGTGTCGCACACCGCCCAGGACGAGCGGTCGCCGCCGGTGGGACCGGGCAGCGCCGCCGGAGCTCCGGGAATGCCCAACAACGGGCCGCGCGGATACGACCGCAACTTCTTGTCGCCGACCAGCTTCGGCGATTCGGCGGAATTCGTCACCAGCCGCGCCGACGCAAGATTGAGCGCGGGATGCAGTGTGCCGTCGACCACGACATAGAGCGCTCCGCTGCCGCGGGCCGCGACGATATGCGCGTCGCCGACCGTGCCCTGCGGCCGGATCAGCCCGTACACGGCGCAGCCGGCCAGCGCGAGGATCGCCAGCACCAGCCCGACCGCGAACGCCCGACCCTGAGCCCGCATCGGGTCGTGCAGCATTCGCGGATCCCATCGGACCAGCGCGTGCTCCAGGCGGCGCACGATGAATCGGTACCCGTTGACCTGGGCGGCTGTCGTCAGCTTCGCCGGCACGGCTCCCCTTTCGCCAGGGGGCGGTGCCCCGTTGAACCACCGCCCGCATGCCGGGCTAGCATATCGGGCAATTCGGACATCGATCGAAGGGGTCGAAATGCCCAGTGACCGTCGGATGCCAAATACGCGCGTGCCCGGTGTCCGCCAGCTCGTGATCCTCGAGATTCTCACCGCGACCGCGGCAGGAGCCGCGATCGGTCTGAACGCCCCGTGGTGGGCCGTTGCGCTCGCCGCGATGACCACGATCGCCCTCGGCATCGCCGGCACGCCGATCGCCCGCACCCTCCGGGCACGCTCGGCCTTCCTGCTACGCGGCCGGCTCCCGGATACACCGATGACGGGTCCCACCGTCGAGGTCGCCACACCGGACGGTCCGATCGGCACGCGCTGGAACGGCACCACCGTCGCCACCGTGATCGCCATCGACGCATCGGGGCCGTCGATCGCGGCGATCAGCCCGCATGGCCGGCCCGGCGATCGGTACGGCGGTGCCCAGCGGCCGCTGCCGCTCGATCTGATCGCTGACTCGTTGCGCCAGCCCGATATTCGTCTGGCGTCGATCGACGTGATCTCGCATGCCCGACGGCTGCACCCGCACAGCCCGCTGGCGAAGGTGTATCACCGCATCGTCGGTCCGCTGCCCGTCGCCGCGCACCGAGCCACCTATCTGCTGCTTCGGCTCGACCCGCACGACAACCCGGCCGCGGTCGCCCGACGCGGCGGCGGCACCGCCGGGACGCATCGAGCCGCGACGCTGGCCACCCGGCGCCTGGTGCATCGGCTGCGCGATTCCGGATACCGCGCGCGCCCGTTGAACGCCGCCGATGTCGACCGAGCCGAACTCGATCTGCTGGACGGCCAGCACCCGCGAAAGCTGTCGGAGGATCTCGGCTCGATGGCATCCGGAGTGCGCCGTACTGCCACGTATTCCATAGCGCCCGAGGCGATTCCCGAGATCCTGGCCACCTGCTGGGCGGTCCCGGCCGACACCACCTCGCTGACGCTGACCCTGGCGCCCGCTTCCGGCGAACGCATCACGATCAGCGGTCTTCTCCGGCATACTGCGACCGGCGACCTGCCGGACGCCGGTCCCGGCGCGCACCGACTGTTCGGGCGGCAACGGCATGCGCTCGCCGCCTCGTTGCCGGGTGGCCCGGACCCCGTCGATCTGCCACCGGGCCGCATCGTCTCCCGCTCCGATCTCGGCGTGCTGTCGCTGGCGCCCGGCGGCTGCGGGCAGCTCCTGGGCGCCCACCCGACCGGCGCCGCGGTGTTCGCGCCGATCTTCGGGCCGGCCGTGGCCACCGTTTCGGTGACCGCCGATATCTCGTTGATCCGCCAGATCGTGGTGCGCGCCATAGCGATCGGCGCCCGCATCGTCGTCCACACCGACCGACCGGATCGGTGGCTGCCGCTGGCCGCATCGATCGGCGACAGCCAGTGGTTACGGATCACCACTGCCGAACCCGCCCGGAGCCCATTCGATCTGGTCGTGCTGGACGGCATCCGACCGGGCAGTACGGGTTCGGGCACAACGGCATTCGCCCCGACAGTCCTGACGGTCACGACATCCGATGGGCCGGCCGCGGATCTGCGCATCACGCAGAACAGCGGCACCGCACAGGATTTCGTGGTCACCGCGAACGGACACTCGGTGCCGGTCACGATGGTCACCACAGGCGACGAGCGGGCATGGTTCGTCGGCCCCGACGACGCGGCCGACGAACTCGTACTCGCCGCCGAACGCGCCTAGCCGATCATGCCGGGACGGGCACGATTCCGCGGAAGAACACCGCGCGCGCCGACGATGCCCGCACCACCACGTCGGGGTCGCCGTCGGCCAGCCAGACTGCCGCGCCGGACCGCACGGTCAGCGTTTCGGCGGTGCTGCGCAATTCGATCGCGCCCTGCACACAGACCAGGATCTGCGGGCCGGGCATGTCGAACGAGATCGATTCCGGCCGAAGCATTCCGGTGCCGTCCAACTCGATTCGCGACATCCGGAACTCGGGGACGGAGGTCTCGTAGATCTGCTCGGCACCCAGTTCGGACACCCGCGGCGCCAGATCCTCGGGCCGCACCGGGTGAAAATCGAGGACCTTTAGCAACTCGGCGACATCGACATGCTTCGGCGTCAGGCCACCGCGGAGGACGTTGTCGGAGTTGGCCATGATCTCCACGGCCGATCCGCTGAGGTAGGCATGCAGGTTGCCCGCCGACATGAATATCCCCTGCCCCGGATTCAGATGGATCCGGTTGAGCAGCAGGGCGGCGAGCACCCCCGGGTCGCCGGGATAGGCCTCACCGAGCTGCAGGACCGTCTTCAGTTCCGCGGCGAAGCGGGTCTCGCCGCGGCCGAGATAGGCGACGGCGCCGTCGAGAACGGCCGGGACCAGCCTGGCCAGCAGCGCCTCCGGCAGGGTGATCCAGGTGGTGAACAGCGCCCGCAGCCCCTGCGAATCTGGTTCTCCGGCAATCATTCCCAGGTATGGGTCGAGTTCGGCGACCTGCAGCAGCCGCAGCAGTTCTATCGTTTCGGCGGGCTCCCGGAAGCCGGCGAGCGCCTCGAACTCGGTCAGGGCGACCACCAGCTCGGGCTTATGACTGTCGTCGCGGTAGTTGCGCTCAGGTGCGTTCAACGCGATGCCGGCGGCGTTCTCGCGGGCGAAGCCCTCCCGGGCCTGCTCGCTGCTCGGATGGGCCTGCAGCGACAACGGCTCCTCGGCGGCGAGCACCTTCATCAGAAACGGCAGGCGTCCGCCGAACTCGGCCACACAGACCGCGCCGAGCTGCACATCCGGGTCGGCATCGATCACCGTCAACAGGCTGATGTTCTCCGGCGCCGCGGTCGCCGGATCGCCCGGGTGCGCGCCGAACCACAGCTCGGCCTCGGGGTGCGGCGACGGGGTGGGCTCGCCGCGCAGTTCCGCGAGGGCGGTGCGCGATCCCCAGGCATACGGCCTGATCGCACCGGTCAGCAGCCGCATCAACGGCCCCCGACCAGTCGCAGATAGACCAGTGCCATCTCGATCCGCTGCACCAGAATCAGCAGCGGGACAAGGTCATCGGGCTGATCGCTCTCGACGATCTCCGACACCTGCGGCACCGCCGCCGATGTCTCGGACTCGGTACCGACCAGCACCTCGACGTCGGGTGCCGCCGCGGTGCGCCGTTCGGCCAACCAGGCGCGACCCGGCACGGAGATCACCTCGAACCGGTTGGGAACGGTCTGTGCCGGACCGTCGATCTGCGGGTCGTGGAACAGCGCATCGGCGGTCGGCGCCGATCCGGCCGGCGCCCGCATCGCCTGCATGACTTCAGCAGCGGCACAAGCGATTCCGGAAACGGCCAGAGCCCGTTCGGCGAAATAGGCGGCGACCGCGCAGGTGCCCGGCGTATCGCCGACCCAGGTGATCGACCGGTCCTGTAACCGCTCCGCGAGCAGCTTCGCGGCATTATGGAACAGTTCGCTGTCCGGATGATCGGCCACCGATTCCGTGTCCAGGTCGTCGGCGATCCGGGCGAGCGGCATCGCCGTGGACCCCCGCACCGCGGACAGTGATGAGCACACGGCCACCAGCGCCGCGGCGTGCCGGATCAGCGGCGAGCCCATGGTCGCCCCGAATCGTGGAGACAGGTCGATCGCCTTGTCCCCCAGCACCTCTGCCAATGGTCCTTCCAGCGGCGCCGCGATCACGACCTCGGCGTGGCGGCGCAGGGCCCGCCCGGCCGCATCGACCAGGCGCGGGTCGCCGGCGTCGTCGCCGAGCAGAACCACGACGTCCAGC
Source organism: Jongsikchunia kroppenstedtii DSM 45133 (assembly GCF_000380485.1). Taxonomy (GTDB): domain Bacteria; phylum Actinomycetota; class Actinomycetes; order Mycobacteriales; family Mycobacteriaceae; genus Jongsikchunia; species Jongsikchunia kroppenstedtii. The sequence goes on from NZ_AQYG01000046.1 coordinate 116,430, forward strand.
GGCCCGATCCAGGTCGGCAGCGACGGGGCCGGCACCAGCGGCGCGTCCAGCCGCGGACCGAAGAGCGCCCCGACGACCTCCGTGCCCAGGCGAGCGGCACGAGTGGCAGTGACGATGACGACCGCCCGCGGTCGCAACGCGTTCAGCGGCGCGGTGACGCCCTCGGAAACTGCCTCGGCCACAGCCCGAATCGTCGCTCCGGACATGGCCGTAGAGCGCAGCAGTCCATCCACGTCGGCTGCCGCCAGCGCGTCGGCATCATCGATATCGGGCACGCCCGTCAGCATGGTGTCCAGCCTATCGGCCGATCAGCCCGCGCGGCCCCGGACCACGCCCAGCACCCGATCGACGATCGCCTGCACCTGGTCGGTATCGGCGGCCTCGACGTTCAGGCGCAGCAGCGGCTCCGTGTTCGACGCCCGCAGGTTGAACCAGGCCCCATTGGCCAGAGAGACGGTGACGCCGTCCAGGCGATCGATCTCGGCGACCTGGTCGCCGAACTCGGCGATGACCGCCTCCGTCGCCGCGGCGGCATCACTGACCGTCGAATTGATCTCGCCGGACGATGCATAACGCTCGTACTGGGCCATCACCTCGGACAACGGGCGGTCCGACTCGCCGAGCGCAGCCAGCACGTGCATCGCGGCCAACATGCCGGAGTCGGCGCCCCAGAACTCGCGGAAGTAGTAGTGCGCCGAGTGCTCTCCGCCGAACACGGCACCGGTCTCGGCCATCTGCGCCTTGATGAACGAGTGACCGACCCGGGTCCGCACCGGCTGCCCACCCCACTCACCGACCTGTTCGGGCACCGCGCGGGAGGTGATCAGGTTGTGGATGATCGTCGAACCCGGGTGCGCGGCCAGCTCACGATGGGCGACCAGGGCGGTGATCGCCGACGGCGACACCGCGTTGCCCTGCTCGTCGACCACGAAGCAGCGGTCCGCATCGCCGTCGAACGCCAGGCCGATGTCGGCACCCTGATCGAGCACGAATCGCTGCAGATCGACGATGTTCGCCGGATCCAGCGGGTTGGCCTCGTGGTTCGGGAACGAACCGTCGAGTTCGAAATACAGGGGCCGGATATCGAGCGACACGATCGTCGACAGCACCTTCGGCACAGTGTGCCCGGCCATGCCGTTGCCGGCGTCGACCGCGACGACCAGCGGCCGCGACTGCGTCAGATCGACCAGCTGCTGCAGGTACTCGGCATAGCCGTCGAGCATGTCCGCGCGGGTGATCGTTCCGGCCTCGCCCGCATACTCGGGCACCCCGGCGACCAGCTCGGCCGCGATGGTCGCCAGCCCGGTCTCCTGCCCGACCGGCTTCGCACCCGCGCGGCAGAGCTTGATGCCGTTGTAGGCGGCCGGATTATGGCTCGCGGTGAACATCGCACCGGGGCGATCGAGTACGCCCGACGCGTAATAGAGCTGGTCGGTGGACGCGAGGCCGATGAGGGTGACGTCGAGGCCCTGCGCGACCACGCCGGCCGCGAACGCCTCGGACAGCGCCGGCGAGGAATCACGCATGTCGTGGCCGATCACCACGGCGGTCGCGCCCTCCTCGCGCATCAGTCGGGCGAAGGCGCCACCGACGTCGCGAACGAAGTCGGCATCGATTTGCTCCCCGACCAGTCCGCGCACGTCGTACGCCTTGACCACGGCATCGACCAGTTCTTGCGGTCGCATCGCGCCGCTCCTTCCCACAAGTCCGTCTCAGCCCGGCAGTGATCTGCCAGGCGAGGCCCGGCAGTCATCGTAGTGGACCACGCTGAGCCGGCCTGTCAGCCAGCTGAGCGGATGCTGATCATCCGCCCCCACGGCCGACCCCGGCTCCCCGCAGTCGCGGCGCGGTCAGGCGCCGACGTAGGCCGCGAGGTGCCGGCCGGTCAGCGTCGACCGATCCGCCACCAGGTCGGCGGGCGATCCGGTGAAGACGACCGTTCCGCCGTCATGTCCGGCGCCCGGGCCTAGATCGATGATCCAGTCGGCGTGGGCCATCACCGCCTGGTGATGCTCGATGACGATCACCGTCTTCCCGCCGTCGACCAGCCGGTCGAGCAGGCCCAGCAGCTGCTCGACATCGGCCAGATGCAGGCCGGTCGTCGGCTCGTCGAGGACGAGGATGCCGCCCGGCTCGTTCATGTGCGTGGCCAGCTTGAGCCGCTGCCGCTCGCCGCCGGACAGCGTGGTCAACGGCTGTCCCAACGTCACGTAGCCGAGTCCGACATCGACCAGCCGGGTCAGAATCTTGTGCGCCGCCGGCGTCTTCGCGTCGCCCTCGCCGAAGAAATCGGCCGCCTGTGCCGCCGACATCGCCAGCACCTCACTGATGTCGCGGCCGCCGAACTTGTATTCGAGCACCTCGGCGCCGAATCGCTTGCCGCCGCACTCCTCGCAGGTCGTCGCGACGCCCGCCATCATCGCCAGGTCGGTATAGACGACGCCCGCGCCGTTGCAGGTGGGACACGCGCCTTCGGAGTTCGCGCTGAACAACGCCGGCTTGACCCCGTTGGCCTTCGCGAACGCCTTGCGGATCGGCTCGAGTACACCGGTGTACGTGGCCGGATTACTGCGCCGCGAACCCTTGATCGCCATCTGATCCACGGCGACGACATCCTCGCGCGTACTCACCGACCCGTGGATGAGCGAGCTCTTGCCCGACCCCGCGACACCGGTGACCACCGTCAGGACGCCGAGCGGAATATCGACGTTCACCGACCGCAGATTGTGCGTCGACGCGCCCTTGATCGACAGCTTTCCGCACGCCTCACGGACGGTCTCTTTCACGACCGCGCGATCGTCGAGATGCCTGCCGGTCAACGTGTCGCTGGCGCGCAGCTCGGCAACAGTGCCCTCGAACATCACCTGACCGCCCTCGGATCCGGCCCGCGGACCGAGGTCCACCACATGGTCGGCGACCGCGATCGCCTCCGGCTTGTGCTCGACCACCAGCACGGTATTGCCCTTGTCGCGCAGGCGGATCAGCAGCTCGTTCATCCGCTCGATGTCGTGGGGATGCAGGCCGATGGTCGGCTCATCGAAGACATAGGTGATATCGGTCAGCGACGATCCGAGATGCCGGATCATCTTGGTGCGCTGCGCCTCTCCGCCGGACAGCGTTCCCGACGGCCGATCCAGGCTGAGGTATCCCAGGCCGATCTCGACGAATGAGTCCAGCGTCTCGCCGAGGGCGTCGAGCAGCGGCGCCACCGACGGCTCCGTGAGGCCCCGCACCCACTCGGCGAGATCGCTGATCTGCATGGCACAGGCGTCGGCGATGCTGAGTCCCTTCGCTTTCGGCGACGACGCGATCTTCGACGACCGGGCGAGTTCGGACAGCCGGGTGCCGTCGCATTCCGGGCAGACCTGGAAGGTCACCGCCCGCTCCACGAAGGCCCGGATATGCGGCTGCATCGCTTCGGGATCCTTCGACAGCATCGACTTGCTGATCTTCGGGATCAGGCCCTCGTACGTGAGGTTGATGCCATCGACCTTGATCTTGGTCGGCTCCTTGTAGAGCAGATCGCTGCGCTGCTTCTTCGTGAACTTGGCGATCGGCTTGTCGAAGTCGAAGAACCCGCAGCCCTTGAAGATTCGGCCGTGCCAGCCGTCCATGCTGTATCCGGGCACCATGATCGCGCCCTCGGACAGCGACTTGCTCGCGTCGTAGATCTGCGTCAGATCGATGTCGTTGACCTTGCCCATGCCCTCGCAGCGCGAGCACATGCCGCCGGTGATCGAGAAGCTGCGCCGCTCCTTGATCTTCTGTCCCGCCTTCTCGACGGTGACCGCGCCGGCGCCGCTGATCGATGCCACATTGAACGAAAAGGCTTGTGGCGAACCGATATGCGGCTTGCCCAGCCGGCTGAAGAGGATCCGCAGCATCGCGTTGGCGTCGGTGATGGTGCCGACCGTCGATCGGGGGTTGGCGCCTATCCGCTCCTGATCGACGATGATCGCGGTCGTCAGGCCGTCCAGGATGTCCACGTCGGGACGCGCCAGCGTCGGCATGAAGCCCTGCACGAACGCGCTGTAGGTCTCGTTGATCAGCCGCTGCGACTCGGCGGCGATGGTGCCGAAGACCAGCGAACTCTTACCCGACCCGGAGACTCCGGTGAATGCGGTCAGCCGGCGCTTGGGGATCTCGACACTGACGTCCTTCAGGTTGTTGACGCGAGCACCGTGCACTCGGATCAGCTCGTGGCTATCGGCCCGATGAGGCGCCGGCGGTCGGGTCGATCGGGCCATGCGTCGGATTCTCCGTTCGGACAACGTGGTAGACACTTTAGGTGAACTAATAGTGACGGTGATCTGAACCCATGACGACTACCATTTCACCGACCCGGGTCGCAGCTCGGCGACTGAGCGACGGAGAGACGATGCAGACCTCCAGGAAGCCCGTCGACGATGGTATTTCCGGCCGCCACGGCCGTGATCATGTCGGAGAGTAGCCCCGTTCCCGATGACCTGCTCCACAGAACAGACAGAACAGCCCGAAGAGGCCGCCGGCGCGGATGACCGCGAGGCGGCCGAGTCCACGAAGAAGTACCGGCTGCGCTGGTGGCGGCGACTCGCGATCGCCTGTTGGGCAGCCGCGGTCGTCACGCTGGCGGTCACCCGCACACTCTCCTTCGGCACCAGCTACATCCTGCTGATCGTCGGCACCGGTATCGCCGCGCTCAGCATCGGCCGTCGCAACGTGCTGCTGGTGGCGCGCGACTGGTTGCCATTCGGCATCCTGCTCGGCGTCTACGACATGACGCGCGGCCTGACCGCGTTCCTCGGAATGCCCACCCGGTGGCATCTCGGGCCGGACGCCGACCACGCGCTGTTCGGCGTGGTTCCGACCGTGTGGCTGCAGAGTCACCTCAAACACGCTGAGCCGCAGTGGTGGGAGGTGATCACCAGCGTCGTCTACATGTCCTACTTCGTCGTGCCCTTCGCGGTGGCCGGGTGGCTGTGGCTCAAAGATCGCACCGCGTGGCGCAAGTACGTCACACGCTTCGTCGCACTGTTCTTCCTCGGTCTCGTCGGTTTCGTGATGGTGCCGGCCGCGCCGCCCTGGGCGGCGGCCCGCTGCAGCGCCGCCGAGGTCGCCGACGGTCCCCCGTTCCCGCACTGCATCACCCAGCCCGCGACCCCCGCGATGAACGGCGGCGTCATCGGCGTCGTCCACCCTCGCGACCCGCAGGCCGAGCCGTTCGTGGAGCGGATCTCCAGTCGCGGCTGGGACACGCTGCACATCGGTCCGGTCAAGAAGGTGGTCGAGGTCGGCGAGGGCCGCTCCAATCAGGTGGCGGCGATTCCGTCGCTGCACACGGGCGTGATCGTGCTCGTGGCGCTCTTCCTGTGGCCGCGGGTCCGGGCCCGCTGGCGTCCCCTGGTCGCCGCCTACCCGCTCGCGATGGCCTTCACCCTGGTGTACGCCGGCGAACACTACGTGATCGACACATTGATCGGCGCCTCGCTGGCGGCGCTGGTGGTGATCGGGTGCGGGTTTGCCGAACGCTGGTGGGAACGACGTCGCGGTCGCGAGCGAAGTCTCGCGGATGTGGACGCGGAGCCGCTGGAGAAGGTCGCCGCCGACTGACGGCCCGATCGGGCTAGTCCGGGTCGGGCAGGACCCGGAGGTGTCCGCGGCGACCGGGGCGCGGGCGCTCCAAGCGCGGCAGCGACGATTCCGCAGGCTGCGTCGGCTGGTGAATCATGTCGAAATGATCGGGCACGACCGCCATCGCGGCGCCCGACGCATTGACCTCGCGCACCGCTTCGGCGAGCGCCGTCAGATCGTCTTCGTCCCGCGGCTGGCCGAAGCCGGTCTCGCTGCGCATCAATTCCCAGCCCACCGGGACGGTGATGCGGTTGGCATGGTTGGCGCACAGATCCCACGAATGCGGCTCGTCCGTGCGCCCCAACGGGCCGACGACGGCCGTCGAGTCGGCATAGACGAAAGTCAGCGTGGCCACGGCGAGGTGGGCGCACCCGGGCCGGGAGCACTGACGCGGAAAACTCACGCGTAGAGACTATCCCGGCGGCCGAGCGTCCCAGAGCGGACACGCTGAGGGATCGGTCACCAAGACATAACAGTCGCCCGACGGCTTACACTGCGCGCATGGCAGGACCACCGTCACCGCGCCGGCGACCGCAGATGCGTCGCGCGGGCCGCATGACTGCGATGGGAACCGGCCGGCGCGAGCACCTGATCCGGCGGCCCCGCGGCGGATCCCGGCTTCGTGATCGACGCGGTCGCGGCCTGCGCGGAATCCTCCTGCCGAGTTATGTGCCGGCGGCGGCGTCGCGGTCGCAATCGTTCGATGCGGCCGTATTGGAGGCGTTCGCGGCGATCGACGTTCGCTGGCACGACCGCCTGACCGACCTCGATATCGCGGTCGACGAGATTCCACGCATCCTGCCGCGCGATCCCGAGTCCGTGAGTTGGCCGGAGGATGTGACCGCGGACGGCGCGGTGCCATTAGCCCGCCTGGTGCCGATCGGAATGGACCGCGGCCAGGCCACGCGCGCCCGAATCGTGTTGTTCCGCAGGCCGATCGAGGCGCGAGCCAAGCATGAAGAAGACCTGTTGGACCTCATTCACGAGATCCTGGTTCAGCAGGTCGCGGTGCATCTGGGTGTCGACGAGGACACCATCGACCCGCCGCCCGAGTAGAGCACGCCGCCCATTAGATCTGACGGCCTGTTGGATCTGACGCAGTCCAGCGCGCGGCTGGCAAGGGCGGAGGGAGGTCGGCAATAGCGAAGCTATGGCGACCGACCGACAACGCAGCCAGCGGCGTGCTGGGCGCGTCAGATCAGATGATGCCGCGCTTGAGGCGCCTACGCTCCCGTTCGCTGAGCCCGCCCCAGATGCCGAAGCGCTCGTCGTTGTGCAGCGCATACTCCAGGCACTCGGCCTTCACCTCACAACCGCTGCAGATGCGCTTGGCCTCCCGCGTCGATCCGCCCTTCTCGGGGAAGAACGCCTCCGGGTCGGTCTGCGCGCACAGCGCGTTGTCCTGCCACTGCTCTTCAACGGCATCGAACAGTTCGTCGAAGTCGGAGACGGAGGGCACCAGGCTCAGGTGATTTTTCGGCTTTTCGTTGGGTTTTTCAGCATCATTGTCGTGATCGAACTGGCCAGCCATGTACTCAAGAGCCATCGCCGGGCCTCCCTCTGCTGATCGAAATCGATTCTCTGTCACTGCTACTGGTGCGGTACCGCCGGTGTGTCATTCGGACCCGCATTCGAACATTTGATCGAACATGTTGGCCCTCAACAATTCTCGTTGTCAAACATCGTGAATGACACTGATGTGATTAGACACGTGAAACGGTGTCCGGGTCAAGCTGAACGGATAAATTGCAATAACACTGATTGCAAGGTTCGCCGAGTCTCGACACGAACTTTATGTGTTGCGCTTGTCTCACGTGTCGCTACCGAGTTGATCGCGATCGTTGTGATGTTCGCGGTCGTTGTGATGTTTGCGGTCGCGTCACCGCCGGAACCCCGCACCGCACAACATCGTGCTGCCGCCTAGCCTAGTCACGTGAAGATCACCGTTCTCGTCGGCGGCGTCGGCGGCGCCCGCTTCCTGCAAGGCGTCCGGGAACTTCTCGGCCGTACCGCGTTCCCGGCCGTGCTCGGCGAAGGGAGCGAACCCGGACCCCATTCGGTGACGGCGATCGTCAACGTCGGCGACGACGCCTGGATGCACGGCGTGCGGATCTGCCCGGACCTGGACACGTGCATGTACACCCTCGGCGGTGGCATCGACACCGAACGCGGCTGGGGCCGGGTCAACGAGACCTGGCACGCCAAGGAGGAACTCGCGGCCTATGGCGCGGACCCCGACTGGTTCGGCCTGGGCGACCGCGATCTCGCCACGCATCTCATCCGCACCCAGATGCTCTCGGCCGGCTTCGCGCTCTCCGACGTCACCGAGGCGCTCTGCCGGCGCTGGGACCCGGGCGTGCGACTGCTGCCCGCGACGAACGACCGGCACGAGACGCATGTCGTCGTGAACGACCCCGACGACCCGGATACCAAGCGCGCCATTCACTTTCAGGAATGGTGGGTGCGGCATCGGGCCGACATCCCGACGCACGGTTTCGCCCAGGTCGGCGCGGACGATCCGGCGCCCGCTCCCGGTGTTCTCGAGGCGATCGCCGAGGCCGACATCGTGCTGCTGGCGCCCAGCAACCCGGTCGTGAGCATCGGCGCGATCCTGTCGGTTCCGGGCATCCGCGGGGCGCTGCGCACCACCGCCGCACCGGTGGTGGGAATCTCACCGGTCATCGGCGGACATCCGCTGCGCGGCATGGCCGATGCCTGTCTCGACGTGATCGGCGTCGAGACGTCGGCCGAGGCCATCGGCGACTACTACGGAGCCCGGTCCGGAAACGGCATCCTCGATGGCTGGCTGATCGCGCCCGAGGACTCGGCCACCGTCGCGGGCGTCGCGGTGCGGTCGGTGCCGCTGCTGATGACCGACCCGCCGACCACCGCCCAGATGGTCCGCGACGCATGCGAGCTGGTCGACATCGATGTCTGAGCCACCAGCCGGACTCTCCCCGATCGACCACGCCCCCGGCGGGAGCATCGAGATCCTCCCTGTCTCGGGTCTGCCCAGGTTCCGCCCCGGGGACGATGTCGCACAGGCGATCTCCGCGGCCGCACCCTGGCTGCGCGACGGCGACGTGCTGGTGGTGACGAGCAAGATCATCTCCAAAGTCGAAGGCCGGATGGTGCTCTCGCCCACCGACCCCGACGAACGCGACGCCGCCCGGCGCGCGCTGGTGGACGACGAGGCCGTCCGCATCGTCGCGCGCAAGGGCCGCACGCTGATCACCGAGAACCGGTTGGGCATCGTGCAGGCCGCCTCCGGCGTCGACGGCTCCAACGTCGACGGCGGCGAATTGGCGCTGCTGCCTGTCGATCCCGATGCCAGCGCGCGCCGGCTGCGGGATGCGTTCGCCGGGCGCGGACTGTCGGTCGCGGTCGTCATCACCGACACGATGGGCCGGGCCTGGAGGATCGGCCAGATCGATGCGGCCATCGGCGCCGCCGGCCTCGCGGTCTCCCATCCGTACGAGGGCACGGTCGACGAGTACGGAAATCCGTTGGTGGTCACCGAGATCGCCGTGGCCGACGAGATCGCGGCGGCCGGCGATCTCGTCAAGGGCAAGCTGGGCGAGATCCCGGTGGCGGTGGTTCGCGGGCTACGCGTCAGCGATGACGGCAGCACCGCGCGCGATCTGGTGCGCAGCGGCGTCGACGACCTCTTCTGGCTCGGCACCGCCGAGGCGATCGATCAGGGGCGGCACGAGGCGCTGCGGATGCGGCGGTCGATCCGCGCCTTCAGCGACGAGCCCGTCGACGCCGGCGTCATGCGCGAGGCCTTCGCCGACGCGTTGACCGCGCCGGCGCCGCATCACACCCACCCCGTTCGGCTTGTCTGGGTGCGCGACGTCGCCACGCGGACGGCGCTGCTGGACGCGATGGCCGACCGCTGGCGCACGCATCTGTCCGGAGACGGCAAGACCGACGATTCCATCCGACGCCGCGTGACCCGCGGCCAATTGCTGTACGACGCACCTGAATTGGTGATCCCGTTCATGGTCCCGGACGGCGCCCACGATTACCCCGACGCCGAGCGCACCGCGGCCGAGCACACGATGTTCACCGTGGCCGCCGGGGCCGCCGTCCAGGGGCTACTGGTGGCGCTGGCCGTCCGCGGCGTCGGGAGCTGCTGGGTCGGATCGACCATCTTCGCGCCCGACGTCACACGGCAAGTGCTCGGCCTGCCGGACGACTGGGAGCCGCTCGGCGCGGTCGCCATCGGTCATCCGACCGATGAGCTGACACCCCGCCCCGCGGCCGACACCGACCGGCTGGTGGTGGAGCTGTGAGCGTTACATCGCTGCACCGGTCGGCCGTCGACCTGCTGACCGACTGGGATTCGCCCAATACCGATCAAGACGTGTTGCGGCACACCATGCTTGCGTTCCTCGACAGTGCCCCGCGCGGCTGTCTGCGCGCGTGGGAGCCCGGCCACATCACCGCCTCGGCCATCGTCTTCAACGCCGCTCGTACGCATGTGCTGCTGACGCTGCATCCGCGGGTCGGCAAGTGGCTGCAACTCGGCGGGCACTGCGAGGAATCCGACCCCGACATCGCCGCCGCCGCGACCCGCGAGGCCCGCGAGGAAGCGGGAATCCCCGACCTGCCACCGGTATCCGGGCTGGCGCGCATCACCACGCATCCGATCACCTGCTCCCTCGGCAAGCCGACCCGCCACCTCGACATGCAATTCGTCTGCGTGGCCGCGGGTTCCGGCGATGAACTGCCCGCGATCGCCCAAAGCGCCGAGTCCGTGGACCTGGCCTGGTGGCCGGTCTCCGATCTGCCCGCGGACGCGGAGCGCCCTGGCATTCCGGAACTGATCACCGCCGGCCTGTCGCGCCTGCCCTGACGGCCGGAGCTCTCCACCAAGCCGGCTCCAACCGCATTCCAAACGCGGATCGCTAGCTTCTCGAAAGGCCCAATCCGGTGGGCCAGGAGGAGAAGACCATGCGATCGACCACATCCGTACGCGCCTGTGCCGCCGCCGCGAGCATCGCGCTGGCGCTCGGACTCGGCGCCTGCAGCAGCGACAAGAAGAGCGATAGCGCCACGGCCAGCTCGTCGTCCGCCTCGTCGGCGACCACCTCCGCGTCCGCATCAACACTCAATCCGCGCACCGTGGACGCCGAGGATGGGCCCAACGAGACCATCGCCGACTACATAAAGTCGGCCAGAATCCACGAGACCGCCGCCAAGCCCGGCGAGGACGGCGCGCCCATCATCGATCTGCCGACCCCCGACGGCTGGGAAGACGCCGGCGACAAGACCCCGGACTACGCCGCCGGCGCGATCGTCTACACCGGTCCGGAGGCACAGGGCGCCAACTACACCCCGAATATCATCGCGATCCTGTCCAAGCTGACCGGCAACGTCGACAAGCAGAAGCTGATCGACCTCGCCGGCGGAGAAATGAAGAACCTCCCCGACTTCCATCAGTTAGGCGGCGGCACCGATCGGCTGTCTAGCTACCCGTCGTACAAGATCGCGGGCACCTACGACCTCGACGGCATCAGCGCGGTCACCGCGCAGCAGACCGTGATCATTCCCGGTCCGGACGGCGTCTACGTCCTGCAGTTCAACGCGACCAGCAACGAGGACCAGGCGGATGCCCTGCAGGCCGCGACGGAGTCGATCGACGCGAACACGAAGATCTCCTTCTGAGTCAATCGCTCAGCCCTCGGTGGACAGCACCTCCGTGACGAACGCGTGCACGCGCCGCCGCAGATCCGCGATGCGCTCGCCGCGCAGCGCATCGAGGTCGGTCGCCGCGTGAAAGGCCGGCGGCAATGAGCGGGCGTTCTTCGCGCAGCCGAACCCGGCGCAGATCATCACTCCGAGCGTGTCTCCCTTGCGACCCGCCGCTCCCCCGCGCCGCACGGTGTAGAGAACCGCTTCGTCGGCGAGATTGACGTCGTTGCACCAGGTGCACATCGCCCGACCGCGGGGCTTGGCCTCGGCGCGGGTGAGCAACAGGGCCACCGGCCCGTCAGCTCGGTCGACGACGAGATAGGCGCGCCGGGGGATCTTTCGATCGTGCCAGCCGTAGTACTCCAGCCGATCGAAGTCGACGGCGGCGAAATCGGCGGCGAAGGTGACTCGCTTGATCTCACTGCGCGTGGCGCCGCGGAAGGAGTTCAGAATCTCTTGCTGGGTGTAGGTATTCATGAAATGACCGTTCTGGTGGCACCGCGAGCTACGGCATCGCGGTGAAGGAGTTCGAGGTACGACGACACAGCCGATCGGCGCGATCAGCTGTGGGGCGCGGTCATCTGCCCAGGGCGCGGAATGCGCCGGACTCCTCGACTCGGGTTGCGGTCACGGCCGCCACGATACCGAACACCGCGCTAGATCCAGATTCCTTTTCCGACGGCGACCACCCCGCCGGCGCTGACCGTGAAGCGCTCCCGGTCCCGTTCCAGGTCGACGCCGACAAGCTCGTTCTCGCCCACGACGACGTTCTTGTCCAGGATCGCGTGCCGCACCACGGCGCCCGGGCCGATACGCACCCCGGGCATCAGCACCGAGCCCTCCACGGTGGCCCCCTCGTCGACCATGACATTGGAGCTCAGCACCGAATTACGCACTGTCGCAGCCGAAATGATGGATCCGGCCCCGATGACGGACTCCTGTGCGAGGCCGCCGTGCACGAATTTCGCCGGCGCCCAGTTCTCCGCGGCACTGCGGATCGGCCAGCGCCGGTTGTACAGGTTGAACGCCGGCTCGTCGCTCACCAGATCCATGTGCGCGTCGTAGAAGGCGTCGAGGGTTCCGACGTCGCGCCAGTAGCCGCGATCGCGTTCGGTGGCACCGGGCACATGATTGTCGTTGAAGTCGTAGACATAGGCCGATCCGTGGCGCACGAAGGCCGGGATAATGTCGCCGCCCATGTCGTGGTCGGAGTCGCTGTTGTCGGCATCGTCGTTGATGGCGTCCACCAACGACTTCGTCGTGAACACGTAGTTGCCCATCGAGACGTACGCCTGATCCGGATCGTCCGGCGTGCCGGGTGGATTACGCGGCTTCTCCAGGAACTTTGTGATCCGGCCCGAGGAATCGGAATCGATGCAGCCGAACGCCTTTGCCTCGGCCCGGGGCACCCGGATGCCCGCGACGGTGGCCTCGGCACCCGACTCGATATGTGCCGCCACCATCTGCTCGGGGTCCATCCGATAGACGTGGTCGGCGCCGAACACGACCAGGTATTCGGGCGCCTCGTCGTAGACCAGGTTGAGCGACTGCAGGATCGCGTCGGCGCTGCCGGTGTACCAGCGCGGCCCCATCCGCTGCTGCGCCGGCACGGGCGTGATGTATTCGCCGTGAAAGCCGGACAGCCGCCAGGTCTGCGAGATGTGCCGGTCCAACGAGTGCGACTTGTATTGCGTCAGAACGCATATCCGGTGATAACCGGCGTTGACGAGGTTGCTCAGTACGAAATCGATGAGTCGGTACGCGCCGCCGAACGGCACTGCGGGCTTGGCGCGGTCGGCGGTCAACGGGAACAGTCGTTTCCCCTCGCCTCCGGCGAGCACGATTGCGAGCACATGCGGCTGCGATCTCACATGCCAAACCTATCCGGCGAGCACGCTATCGGCCAGCTCAGCACGCGAGTCGGTAGATCCGAAGCGTGGTGTCGACGGTGATCGACAGCGGCTCATCGAGTTCCTGGGCGCGGGCGGCGATCTCCGCGCGCCGCGAGTGGAACGCCGCCGGCCCCATCATCACCACATCGACGGCGAGATCCCGATCGACCGCGGTGACCGCTCGGATGTCGCGGTGGTCGATGAGTTCGAACCCGTCCGCGAACTGCGCCTCCAGCCGCGCGGCCTTGTCCTTGTCCTGGCCGATCATGCCCAGACCGTCGACCATTTCGGCCAGGTGGTCCGGACCCGGACCCAGCACCACCACGCGGCCGCCGGGCCGCAGCACGCGGGCGAACTCGGCGGTATTGCGCGGCGCGAACACCGAGAGCACGGTGTCGGCCACGCCGCCGGCGATCGGCAGATCCTGCCAGGCGTCCGCGACGACGGCGCCGACCGCCGGATGACAGCGGGCGATCGAGCGGGCGGCGAACTTGGACAGATCCAGCCCGACTCCGCGGCCATCCACTGCCGTGACCGCGGCGGCGAGGTAATGTCCGGTGCCGGCCCCGACATCGACGACGACGTCGCCGGCCGCGGCCGAGGCGACCGCCTCGATCAGCGGCGCGTAGGCCGACGCTTCGAGTACCCGGGTGCGGGAGGAGATCATGTCCGCGGTGTCGGCGGCATACGCGGTACCGCCGCCGCTCAGCAGGCTGACGTAGCCCTGTCGGGCCACGTCAAAGACGTGACCGGAATCGCAGCGAAGTGTGCGATCGGAGTGGTGCAGCGCTGCCGCGCAATGCGGACAGCGCAGTAGGTCGGTGACTGCAGGCAGCACCGGAACGGCTCGATGGACGCCGTGCTAGGCCGTGACGCCCCGCAGCTCTTCGCCCAACGCCGACGCTTCATCGGCGGTCAGCTCTACGACCAGACGTCCGCCACCCTCGATGGGTATGCGTACGACGATTCCTCGCCCTTCCTTGGTTGCTTCAAGGGGACCGTCGCCGGTCCGTGGCTTCATCGCCGCCATCGTCTGCTCCCTTCAGATCGTCGCCCGTATGGCGTCGAAATCTGATCTTATCGAGTGAACGGAACTATTCTTCCCTATCGCCCCAGCTATGGCACGTCGCGGTCGGTCCCGGCACCCGCGTCCCGGGCCTGCAGACGGTGCACCGCATCGCGCAACTCGTCGATTTCTCGGGCCAGTTTCTCGAGCGCCCAGTCGACCTCGGCCTGCTTGTACCCGCGCGCCACCAGTTGGAACCGCAGCGCGCGGATGTCATGCCCGGTGACCCCGTCCACCGGGAGCCGGGTCAGCGTCGTCTCCGGTTCCAGGGGCGGCAGGTCCTCGCTCCGCCCGAAGACGAACCACACCACGGCGAACAGCAGGGCTACCACGGCCGCCAGGATCACCAGGTAGATCAGAAGCGTCTGCACGCGTCCACCCTATGACGGGCGAGGCGCTCGGCCTCGTCGCGTCAGCCAGAAACCTCGGTCGCGCGACCGAAGCTCATGCCGAAGTCGCCCACCGACGTCGTCATGAGCGCCCGCCGCGGCAGGCCCAGCGACTTGAGCTCCTCGGCGATCGGATGGGAGCCCAGGATGAGGTCGGCGCCGCCGATGCGCACCCTCGTATCGCGGGCCTGCATATGCCACGGGGTGAATCGGGTGACCCCGTCCAGATACGAGTACGACGTCAACTCGGCCGACGACTTCTGGTCGGGCACCGCGATCCCCTTGCGCACGCTCAGCTGCGCGATGAGCTGTCCGTCGGCGCGGACGCCGGCCCGTTTGGTGTCCGAGTCGTGGTCGGCGTCGAACTCGGCCATGATCTTCGGAAACCCCCAGATGCCACGACCGGCCTGGCGGGTGAACTCGCCGTCGACCGGCAGCTGGTGGATCAGCGCACAGGCATCGCCGGTCACCATCGCCTTCGCGTCCAGCAGCGCCGACGATCCGGCGGCTGCCCGATGATCGCGCACCATGAAGCAGACGCCGAACTCGTTATAGGGCCCCAGATCGCCGTCCACGTAGTCGACGAGCACCAGCATGCAGATGGTCCGCTTGCCCAGCCCCGGGAGACCCGGCAGCGCCAGCGGACTCAAGCCGGTCGGCGAGATCAGTCGGGCGGCTTTGTCATACGGAACGGCGAACGCCGCGGTGAATGCCGTCGCCTTGCGGATCTCGACCGGCAGCGTCACCTGCTCGCCCATAATGTCGTAGCTGTCGACCGTCGACGAGTTCATCAGTTGCTCCCCGCCACGACGCCCCGCAGGCCGTCCGCGCCGAAGGCCGGCTCCAGCATCGACGTGAAGTCCGGTCCCCGGCGCAGGCTCTGGCCGCCGTCGACGTTGATGATCTGTCCCGTGATCCAGGTCGACTTGTCGCCGAGCAGAAACGCGGCCAGCGCGGCGATGTCCTCGACCTCGCCGATCCGCGGCAGCGGCGTCGATTCCTGATAGTCCTCGAGAATCGGGCCGCCGTCGGTGATCACCTGCACCAGATCGGTCCGGGTCAATCCGGGGCGGATGCCGTTGACCCGGATGTTGCTGGCGCCCAACTCATCCGCCGCGCCCTTGAGCAGCATCTCCATACCCAGCTTGCTCGGGCCGTACGCCCCGAACCAGCGGTGGGTGTTGCTGGCCGCGATCGACGAGATGCCGACGAAGGACCCACCGCCGGCGGCAACCAGCTGGGGCGCCGCATGTTTGAGGGTCAGCATGGTGCCGGTGAGGTTCAGCTCGACGGTCCTGCGCCAGGCGGCGGTATCGATCTGGGTGATCGGGCCGATTGTCTCGTTGCCGCCGGCGCAGGCGACCACGCCATCGAGCGTGCCGCCATGCGCCACCGCCGCCGCGACGGCGCCGGCGACCTGCTCCTCGTCGGTGACATCGGCCCCATAGGCAAGCGCCCCGGCGCCCAAAGCCTCGGCGACCAGCCCGAGCCGCTCAAGGTTGCGTCCTACGATCGTCACCTTGGCGCCGGCGTCGGCCAGCTCCTTCGCGACGCCGGCCCCGATGCCGCTGCCGCCGCCGGTCACCAGAATCGATCGACCTTCCACCTGCATCACTCCGCCCTAAACGAGAACATGTTCTAGTTCAGGTTGCCACACTGCGCCCAGTTGCGAGTCTCACCCACAGAATTGCGCGCTCAGCGGGCTGCGGACCGCCGATGGCGGATCCCAACGCGCTCAGCGCGCGGTTTCGGCAGCGATCAGGAGGCACGACTTCGGCGCGTAGGGCGGATGGTGTTCATCGCCGGCCGATCCGTGAGGTGCACGGGCGTGGTGGTCGGCGTGAAGGTGTTGTCGAACTGCGCCGCGAACTGGGTCAGCGGCGCCGCCCCGTCGTCCACTCCACAGCGCTGCAGCAGCGTGCCGACGATCTGGCGACTCATCACGCCCAGCTCGTCGAGCGGTCGGTTGCGATGCGTACGGACACCCAGATTGACCTGGGCGATGCCCTCGAGACCGAACTTGTCATAAGTGTCGACCAGCAACCCGATCTCGACGCCGTAGCCCGGCGCGAACGGCACCGACATCAGCAGGTCGCGGGTGCCGGCGTACTCGCCCCCGAGCGGCTGGATCACCGCCGAGAGCTCGGGCTTGAGCGCCGCGAGCATCGGGCGCGCGACGAGTTCGGTCACCCGGCCGCCGCCATGCGCCTGCTGCACGCCGCCGGTATTCAGCGGGCGCCGGTAGAACGCCTTCACGAGCTTGATCTCGTCATCCAGCAACAGTGGCCCGAGGAGTTTCGGCACGAACATCGGATCCGGGTCGATCAGATCCGAATCGACGAAGGCGATCACGTCGCCGGTGGTCGCGGCCAGCGACCGCCACAGCACCTCGCCCTTGCCCGGGACCGGCGTCAGCTCGGGCACCGCCTCCTCGCGGCTGACGGCCCGCGCACCCGCGGCCCGCGCGATCTCCACCGTGCGGTCGGTCGATCCGGAGTCGAGCACCACCAGCTCGTCGACCAGCGTGCCGACCAGCGGGCGGATGGATGCCACCACATCGGCGACGGTCGCCTGCTCGTTGAGCGCGGGAAGCACCACCGAGACGGTGCGGTCGCCCTTGGCGGCGACGAGATCGTCGACGGTCCATTCGGGCGCATCGAAGCTGTGTGTGGCCAACCAGGTATTCATCTCGAGACGGTTCATGCCAGTCCCCTCACTGTTCGGGCCGGGGGCCGGGTTCCCGCGATAGCGGCAACCATGTCGACCACCCTGCGGGTGGCGGCAACCTCGTGAACGCGGAACACCCGGGCACCGACGCTGGCGGCGAGTGCTGTTGCGGCCAAGGTTCCCTCCAAACGTTCGTCGAGTCCGACACCCAGAGTCTCCCCCACAAAGTCTTTGTTGGAGAGCGCCATAAGTACTGGCCAGCCAGTGTTTACCAGGTTGTTCAACCCGCGTAACAACGCGAGCCCGTGGTGCGTATTCTTCCCGAAATCGTGAGTCGGGTCTATCAGGATCGAATCGGCGGCCACTCCGGCGGCCCGGGCGCGCTCCGCGCCGGCCACGATGTCGGCCGTCACTTCGCCGACGACGTCGGCATAGCGCACGCGGTACGGCCGGGTCCGCGGCGTCGCCCCGCCGGTATGCGAGCAGACGATTCCGGCTCTGGCCGCAGCCGCCACCTCGACCAGCCCGGGATCGGCGCCGGCCCAGGTGTCGTTGATCAGATCCGCGCCGGCCGCACAGGCCTCCCGAGCCACCTCGGCCCGCCAGGTGTCCACGCTGATCAGCACGTCCGGATGCTGCCCGCGCACCCAGGCGATGAACGGCACGACGCGCCGGACCTCGGCATCGGCGTCGACGTCCTCCCCCGGCCCCGCCTTGACCCCGCCGATGTCGACGAGGTCGGCCCCCTCGGCCACCGCCTGGTCGACCCGCCGCTTGGCGGCATCGTCGGTGAACGCGGCGCCGCGGTCGTAGAACGAGTCGGGGGTCCGGTTGACGATCGCCATCACCAGCGCACGGTCGGTCGCGACCGGTCGGCCGCACAGCGTCGAGTGCGGCTCCGCCCCTGCCGGGCCGGGTGTCGGCGATGTGGTCACGATGTCAGCCGCGCGGGGCCTTTCCGGCCGCCACGTCGGAGGCGAATGCCGCCGCCGCGTCCGGGTCCACCTGGACGTATCCCTCGGCGGCACCCCGGTATGCGAGCAGCGGATCGCCACCGACCTTCTCGAAGCCCTCTTGCCGCAGTTCGACCTTGCGGTTCTTGAATGTCGAAGTCTGCTCGAGCTGATCGACGATGCGGACGAACAGCGGCACCGCATAGGCCGGCAGCTGTGCGGTGACGACTCGCGCCAGTTCCGCACCGTCGATCTCGGTGACGCCGGCGGCAAGCACCACGGCGGCCATTCCGGCACGGCCGTCCGTGTCGGGCACCTCGACCCCGTAGACCACCGACTGCTCGATCTGATCGCAGCTGTCGACGGCGGCCTCGACCTCGGTGGTGGCCACGTTCTCACCCTTCCAGCGGAAGGTGTCGCCCAGCCGATCGACGAACGCGATATGCGAAAAGCCCTGCGAGCGAACGAGATCGCCGGAGTTGAACCACTGATCGCCGTCCTTGAAGGCGTCGCGGATGATCTTCTTGTCGGTCGCCGACTCGTCGGTGTAGCCGTCGAAAGGCATGCGCGCGTTGATCTTCGAGATCAGCAGACCCGGCTCACCGGCTTTGACCTTGGTCAGCCGACCTTTCGCGTTGCGCTTGGGCGCGCCGGTCTCCTGGTCGTACGCGACGACCTTGTACGGCAGCGGGCAGAACCCCGCGGTCTTGTCGACGTTGAAAGCATTGACGAACGCCAGATTCAACTCGCTGGCGCCGTAGAACTCGACGATCCGATCGATGCCGAATCGCTCCTGGAACTCATCCCAGATCTCCGGCCGCAGCCCGTTGCCGACCGCGATCCGCACCTGATGCCGGCGATCGACGTCGCGCACCGGCTGTGCCAGCAGGTAGCGGCACAGCTCGCCGATGTAGCAGAAGGCCGTGGCCCGATTGAGGATGACGTCGTCCCAGAACTTCGACGCCGAGAACTTGCGTCCGATGGCCAGGCAGCCGCCCGAATCGATCACGGAAGCAAGGGAAACGGTCAGAGCGTTGTTGTGGTACAGCGGCAGCGAACAGTACATCGTGTCGTCGTGGTTCATCCGCACCGCAAGACCCGCGAGCCCGCTCATGCCTGCGAGCCAGCGGTAGTGGCTCATCACGCTCGCCTTGGGCATCCCGGTGGTGCCGGAGGTGAAGATGTAGAAGGCCTGGGTCGACGCCGGCAACGATGCCGTCACCGAATGATTGCCGGACCGCAGCCCGGTCGACTTCTCCTGCAGCTGGGCGAAGTCGTAGGTGATCGCTGGGACCGCGGCGGCGGGTACCGAGTCGAGCGCCTCGGCTGCGTCGGGGTCGACGATCAGCACCTTCGCGCTCAGCAGGCCGAGACTGTGCTCGAGAACCGCGTCGCGCTGGTTGTAGTTGAGCATGCCGGCGACCGCGCCCAGCTTGACCGCCGCCAGCATCGACAGCACGGTCATCGGGTGGTTCATGGCGAGAATCCCGACCACGTCGCCGGTGCCGACGCCGCTCTGCGACAGCAGCGCCGCGTACTGGTTGACCCGCCGGTTGCATTCGCCGTAGCTCAGCGACTCGCCCTCGAAGCGCAGAAAGGGCCGCTCCGGATGCGCGTCGGCGACCTTCTCGAACGCCAGGCCGAGCGTCTCCTTGGTATGCGGACGGCGGACGGCCATCGCCGGAGCGTTCTTGATCATGTGCGGGAAGTCAGGCGCCATCGTCAGCACCCCCTTGGCGACATCCATCAGGCCCACTCGGGACCGGGTCTCGGGGCTGCGCTGCGCACTGCTCACTATTGGCTCCTGCGATCGTCGACTGACATTCTTCGTTGAATCGGCGCTGCCTACCGCACCGCCGAGCGACGGGCATGACTCTACTGAACGGCCTATCCCGCGGGCGACTGCGGCTTCGTCGCGCAGTACTCGACCGCGTCGGCGACGTCATCGGTCAGATGCAGCTTCTTCAGCGCTCGGTCGGCCACGAATCCCTGCGCCTGCAGATCGCGCAGCCAGTTCAGTAGCGGCCGGTAATGATCGAACGGGTCGAGCAGCACCATCGGCTTGTCGTGCATGCCCAGGTAGCCGCCGGTCCACGTCTCGAACAGCTCCTCGAGCGTGCCGATGCCGCCGGGCAGGGTGATGAACGCGTCCGCCCGCTCGTCCATCAGCGCCTTGCGTTCGCGCATGGTGTCGGTGACCACCAGCTCGTCGGCGTCGGTATCGGCGACCTCCCGGTGCACCAGCTTCTTCGGGATGATGCCGATGGTCCGGCCGCCCGCGGCGCGGGTGGCCTGGGCGACCGCACCCATCATCGAGACGTTGCCGCCGCCGGACACCAGCTCGTGCCCGGCGGACCCGATCGCCGTTCCGACCTCGGCCGCCAGCGTCAGGTACCGCTCGTCGACCGGCCCGGATGCGCAGTACACGCAGATCGCGGTCATTTCGCCGGATCAACCTCGCCGAGATCGCCGCCCGGTCCGCATTCGCGGACGATGTGCAGCGCGTCATCGACGCTGTCGGTGAGATGCAGCAGGTCGACGTCGCCGGGCGAGACCATGCCCTCGGCCTCGAGTCGATTGCGCAGCCAATCGACCAGACCCGACCAGTAGTCGACGCCGAGCAGCACGATCGGGAACCGCGTGACCTTGCCGGTCTGCACCAGCGTCAACGCCTCGAAGAGCTCGTCCAGCGTGCCGAAGCCACCCGGCAGGCAGACGAAGGCCTGCGCGTACCGCACGAACATCGTCTTGCGGACGAAGAAGTAGCGGAAGTTGATGCCGAGATCGACCCAGTCGTTGAGGCCCTGCTCGTGCGGGAGCTCGATACCCAGGCCGATCGACTTACCGCCGGCCTCGGTCGCGCCGCGGTTGGCCGACTCCATGGCGCCCGGCCCGCCGCCGGTGATCACGGTGAAACCGGATTCCGCCAACCCGCGACCGAGCTCGCGGCCCATCTCGTAGTACTTCTCCCCGGGGTGCGTGCGCGCCGACCCGAATACCGTGACGGCCCGGCCGACCCGGGACAGCGCGCCGAAGCCCTCGACGAACTCCGACTGAATCCGCAACGCGCGCCAAGCATCTCCGACGCCCTCGTTCGTCCGGTCACGCACTTCTGCCTGCGTGTCGAGCAGACTCTGATCCAGCGTGACGACGGGCCCCTTGCTGCGTTTGATGCGAACCGCGCCGCGATAGCTGGTGATCTTGTCACTCATGGCGACCACCCTAGTGCCGCCACGCACCACTCCGGAGCTGGTGCCGCCAGGCGGCACTCATCACTTGGAGACCTTCAGGGCGCCCTGCGCTCCCTCGACCACCGCGCGATTCGCGGTGTCGCCGATCGGGGTCGCGCCGAAGAAATAGGTCACCGGATTAGTCGCGACGACGACGATCCGCACCGAGTCCCCCGGCACCGGCCGACCGGACACGGTCACGTTGGCGTCGGACTGCACCGCCCGGACCCCGTCGACCGTAATGTTGGCCGAGGTCACCGGTCCGAGCACCGGCTGCGCCCGGTTGTAACCGGGCCCCTGCGCGATGCAGCCGATGAGCTTGGCGGCCTGATCGGTGATGCTCATCGTCGGCACGAAGTTGGTGATCCCGACCTCGACCTGCATCATCCACTGGGCGTCGGGCAGATCCTTGATCGCGCCGACCATGGCGATCGAGTTCGGCATCGACGCATCGGCGTACGGCGTCCAGCCGGGCGCCGCGCTCAGCGGGAACGACAGCGGCCCGGCCGACGCGGTGCCCGCGGGCGTCGTCGCCGCCGACGCGTTGGGGGTGCAATCGGTCGCGGTCTGCAGCGCACTGTTGGGGTTCGACGGGGTCGGCTCACCGCTCGAACTCGTGGAGGGCTCGGTCGACGTCGAGCCGCTCGACGCGGCGCTCGAGGACGAACTACTCCAATCGACCGTCAGTCCGACGACCAGCGCCACCACCGCGACGATGACCAGGAGGCCGCCGCCGATCCACCACCATTTGGTCGACGGCTTCTTCGGCGGCTGCGGCGGGAACTGCCCGCCGCCCGCGGCGAACGGCGGTTGCTGCGCGCCGTACGTGCCGGCCGCGCCATATGTCCCTGTGGCACCGTACGGATCGGCCGCATAGGGATCCGGCCCCGGCTGCTGGCCGTAGGGGTTCGGCTGACCGTACGGATTCGGTTGCTGCCCATAGGGACCGGACTGACCGTAGGGATCCTGGCCGTAGGGGTTCTGCCCATATGGGTTCTGGCCGTAGGGATTCTGACCGTAGGGATCGTTCGGCGGGTTGGTCACTGCGTTCCTCCGGATGCGCGCTGGTACGCCGACGCTACCGGTCGGCGGTCCCGGTCAGGTACCGACGCAGGGTCGCGGTCACTTCGGCGATCTGTTCGACCTCGACGCGCTCGTCGCGCTTGTGCGCGAGCCCCGGATCACCCGGCCCGAGATTGACCGCCGGGATGCCCAGCGCGGCGAATCGCGACACGTCGGTCCAGCCGAACTTGGCCCGGAACCGTCCACCGGCGGCCGCGACCAGTTCGGCGGCGGCCGGATGCGCGAGCCCCGGCAATGCGCCAGGCGCGGCGTCGGTGCGCTCGAACGTGACTGTGCCGGCATCGATCTGAGCGGCGAACAGCGCGCGCACATGTTCGGTCGCCTGTTCCACGCTGCGGTCGGGGGCGAAGCGGAAATTGATGTCGACCGATGCCGCGTCCGGCACCACGTTCCCGGCGACACCGCCGGTGATGGCGACCGCGTTCAGGCCTTCGCGATACTCGCAGCCGTCGATATCGACCGTGCGCGGCGCGTAGTCGGCGAGCACCTGCAGCGGGCGGGCCAGCTTGTGAATCGCGTTGTCCCCCAGCCAGGATCGGGCAGAATGCGCCCGCGTTCCGCTGGCGGTCAGCCGCACGCGGAGGGTGCCTTGGCAGCCGGCCTCGATCAGGCCCCCGGTGGGCTCGCCCAGGATCGCCACATCGGCCTGCAGCCATTGCGGCAGTTCGCGTTCGATCGTGCCGAGCCCGTTGAACTCGGCGGCGATCTCCTCGCAGTCGTAGAAGATCAGCGTCAGGTCGACCGCCGGATCGGCGATCGTGGCGGCCAGATGCAGGAACACCGCATCGCCGGACTTCATGTCGACGGTGCCGCAGCCGTGGATGATGTCGCCCTCGCGGCGGCTGGGCACGTTGTCGGCGATCGGCACGGTGTCGAGATGCCCGGCGAGCAGCACGCGGCGGCCCTTGCCGCGATTCGTCCGGGCCAGAACGCAGTTGCCGTGCCTCACGATGTCGAACCCGGTCGCTTGCTCCCGTAGCGCGGCCTCCACCGCGTCGGCGATCACCTTCTCGTCGCGCGAAACGCTGGGAATGTCGACCAGGGCGGCGGTCAGCTCGATCGGATCGGCGGTCAGGTCCAGGGCCGGCACAGACATGCACCGACTCTAGCCCGCGGCCTACCGGCGGCCCACTGCCCGAATCTCCACGGCTTGGATAAACTGACCAACCGTGACTTCAGGAGCTAGCGCCACCGGCATCGCGACCATCACCGCCGACGGAACCGTCCTCGATACGTGGTTCCCGGCCCCCCAACTGGCCGACCCCGGCACCACCGGCACCGAGATCGTCGACGCCGCGGGCACCGAGATCGGCTCGCTCGTCGACGAGGACGTCGACCGCGGGGTACGGACCGTCGCGGTGCAGACCACCATTGCGTCGCTGGCCGACGCCCCGGTCGACGCGCACGACGTCTACTTGCGACTGCATCTGCTGTCGCATCGACTGATCGAGCCGCACGGCGCCAGCCTCGAGGGCCAGTTCGGCCTGCTGTCCAACGTCGTCTGGACCAACTTCGGCCCGTGCGCGGTCGAGGGCTTCGAGCTGACCCGGGCCAAGCTGCGCGCCCGCGGCCACGTCACCGTCTACTCCATCGACAAGTTCCCGCGCATGGTCGACTACGTCGTGCCGTCGGGTGTCCGCATCGGCGACGCCGACCGGGTTCGCCTCGGCGCGCATCTCGCGTCGGGCACCACCGTGATGCATGAGGGCTTCGTCAACTTCAACGCCGGCACCCTCGGCAACTCGATGGTCGAGGGCCGCATCTCGGCGGGCGTCGTGATCGACGACGGCTCGGACGTCGGCGGCGGCGCGTCGACCATGGGCACGCTCTCGGGCGGCGGCAAGGAGATCATCAAGCTCGGCAAGCGCTGCCTGCTGGGCGCCAACTCCGGCTGCGGTATCCCCCTCGGCGACGATTGCGTCATCGAGGCCGGCCTATACGTGACCGCCGGCACCAAGGTCGTCACCCCGGACGGCACCAGCGTCAAGGCGCGAGAACTGGCCGGTCAGAACAATCTGCTGTTCCGCCGCAACAGCGTCACCGGTGCGGTGGAAGTCGTTGCGCGCCAGGGCCAGGGCATCGAGCTCAACGCCGCGCTGCACGCGAACGACTGAGCTGCTTGCCAAGACGGGACGAAATGGGCGGTGGTGCACAGATTCGGTCATCGTGCAGTTGATCGATCAACTGCATCGTGAGCAGATCGCGGCACCCCACATAGCAAGCGACAATCAACCGGTCCAACGCCCCAGCGTCACCCACACCACCCGGCGGCCGATACCGAGCACCAGCTCGGATCGGCCGCGGTGCGTCACCTGCGCGGCGCGGCGCTCGCCGGCGAACACATCTTCGGCAGCCAGCCAACCGATCGTCGCCGGCGTGGGGTTCGGCTGGGCGCGCAGCCAGCCGCG
Organism: Jongsikchunia kroppenstedtii DSM 45133; assembly: GCF_000380485.1. Classification (GTDB taxonomy): domain Bacteria; phylum Actinomycetota; class Actinomycetes; order Mycobacteriales; family Mycobacteriaceae; genus Jongsikchunia; species Jongsikchunia kroppenstedtii. The sequence continues at coordinate 141,425 of NZ_AQYG01000046.1, forward strand.
AAACGCCCGCATATCATCGTGCGAGCAGCCATCCTTGCGATTTTCGACGGCATAGTCGTGGAAGAAGTTCCGCCAGTCCGGGAGATCGCGCAGGTCCGGGCACACGTCTGCGGCGCCGTCGGCCCGTTTGCTCGCGAGAATCCGACCAGACTGCCGAAAGCCCCTGGCACGTAAGGACTCCCGCTCGATGTCCGGCGGCAGGGTGCCCGCCAGCAGATGCCGGACGTACAGCTCTTGACGGGCCGCCAACTCGACCCTGGCCTCACGCAATGACGCCGACACGACCAGCCCCCTTCGTCAGCGCGTCTCGCACGCACTCGAGTTCGGCGGCCATCCGTACCGGATCGAGGTCATCGTCTCGCTCCAGCAGCAGGCCCGCGTCGCATAGCTCACCGTAGGCGCCGACCAACTCGAGCACCGGCGGCACCACGTCGTCGGCATGCGAATCGAGGTAGAGGTCGTTGACGTAGCGACCGCCGGCAACGTGCCCGTATGCGATGTGCGACAGCGGGAATCGGCGAAGCTGCGCTATCGGATCCCGCCCGGTGGCGATCGAGCTGGCGTACAGGTTGGCCAGATCGAGCACCAGCAGCGCCCCGGTCCGGTCGACCAGCTCGCTCAGGAAGTCGGGCTCGTCGAACTCGTCTTCCGGCCAGTCGAACAGTGCCGCAATGTTCTCGACCGCGAGCGGCACCGGCAACGCATCCTGCGCCCGCCGAATGTTATCGACCAGCACCGCGAGCGAATCACGGGTCCGCGGGGGCGGCAGGAGATGACCCGCCTCAAGGACATTGCCGTGCAACGGATCCGGCGTGTCTGCGGCCCGGACGAAGGCGACATGCTCGCTGATCAGCGGAGCCCGGACCGCCTGCCCGACCGCAGCGAGGTGTCGCAGCCGGGCGGGATCGGGCTCGTCGGCGCCCGCCAGCCCCAGGGTCACCCCGTGCACGACAACCGCCGCGCGGCTGTCGACCAACCGGGCAAGCCGGCGGTCCAGATACCGCGGAGCGGTATTCTCGGCCAGGACCTCGGTGAAATCCATCGCCCCGGAATCAGCCAATTCAATTGCCAGGTCGGCCAATTCCGGCCGCCACGCCAATGCGATCCCGCGCTTCATCTGCGTGCTCATCGCTACCCTCCGCCGCCACCACCGCAGCCGCCACAACCCCCACCACCACCGCAGCTTCCGCCTCCGCCGCAGCTGTTTCCACCACAACCACCGCCGCCACCGCATCCATGGCCATGGCCGCCGTGCCCGCCGTGGCCACCACTTCCGCCGTCGATGAATCCGGCTGAGCCGCCAGCGAATCCGGCTCCCGCATCTCGAATACGACGACCAGTCTTGCCGCGCCCGCGGGAGCTGACCTTTGCCCGTCTGGCGACGAGTCGGGAAACGCAGAGAATTGCGATGATGCCAACCGTTACGGCGATGAAAGCCATGAGCTTGTCCTTTCGACCATCACAGGCGCTGTACGACCTGCGAGAGGGGGCGGGTTACCACGTCCTTTCCACGTGTTGAGTAGGTGTCGCGACGCTGCAACTATGTCAGGTCTGTTTTCGGGCTATCCCGTTGCCGGACAGTGGATTCGAGCCACTGCCCGGATCTGAACATCAGTGTGCACGCCGATCCCGGAATCGCGGTATACAATCGGTCTCAGATTGGTCACAGAACAGTGACGGTGCCGCATTCATGCAGGTAATCGCCCCGATACCGCGGCGGCGGCGAGTCAGTCGGTCAGCCGGCCGACCGCGGCGTCGATCCGCTCGTCGGTCGCGGTCAGCGCGATCCGAACATGCCGGGCGCCGGCCGGGCCGTAAAAATTGCCGGGCGCCGCAAGAATGCCCAGCTCGGACAGCTTCTCGACTGTCTCCCAACAGGTCTCGCCCCACCGCGGATCGGCCGACGTCGACCAGAGGTACAGCCCGGCAGCCGACTCGTCGACCCGGAACCCGACAGATTCGATTGCCGCCTTGAGCCTTTCGCGACGACCGCGGTAGCGCTCGCGCTGCACCGTCTCGTGCTCGTCGGAACTCAACGCGGCCGTCATCGCCGCTTGAATCGGCAGCGGCGACATCAAGCCGGCGTGCTTGCGCACCTCCAGCAGTTCGCTCACGAGATCGGCATCGCCGGTGATGAATCCGGCGCGGTAACTGGCGAGATTCGAGGTCTTCGACAGTGAATGCACCGCCAGCAGGCCGGTCATGTCGCCGTCGCAGACCCGCGGATCGAGGATTGAGTACGCCTGCTCGTCCCAGCAGAGTCCGAGGTAGCACTCGTCGGAGACGACGATCGTCCCGCGCTCGCGCGCCCATTGCACCACCTTGCGCAGATGATCGAGACCGAGCACCTTGCCCGTCGGGTTGGACGGCGAGTTGATGTACAGCAATGCTGGCGACTGCGGTCCGAGCTGCGTCAGCGAATCGGCCGCCACCACGTCCGCACCGGCTAGCAGCGCGCCGACCCGGTACGTCGGGTACGCGACCTCCGGAATGACGACCGTCTGGCCCGGACCGATCCCCAGCGTCGACGGCAGTCCGGCGATGATCTCCTTGGTCCCGATCACCGGCAGGATCGCCGATTCAGCGATGCCGGGCACCGCGAACCGTCGTTCCATGGCCCCGGCCGCCGCGGCCCGCAACTCGGCGGTGCCATGCGTCGTCGGGTAGCCCGGCACGTCCGCCACCGACGACAGCGCCCGCTGGATCAGCGGGTCGACCGGGTCGACCGGCGTACCGACCGAGAGATCGACGATCCCGTCGGGGTGACTCTGGGCGCGCTGCTTGGCACCCGTGAGGAGATCCCACGGGAAGTCCGGCAGCCGGTCGGCGGGGGAGGTCCGCCGAGCGGACGCGGAACGGGCAGGCTGAACAGTCACAGCGGCGGTCTAGTCCTCTTTGTTCATGGGCGGCAGGCCCTTGATGAACGTGGGGTCGTCAGAGGTCTTGCCGACCTTCGACGCGCCACCCGGCGAACCGAGCTTGTCGAAGAAGTCGACATTGGCGTTGACGTAGGGCTCCCACTCGTCCGGAACATCGTCCTCGTAGAAGATCGCCTCGACCGGGCAGACCGGCTCGCAGGCGCCGCAGTCGACGCATTCGTCCGGCTGGATGTACAACATGCGGTCGCCCTCGTAGATGCAGTCGACCGGACACTCCTCGACACAGGCCTTGTCCAGCAAATCCACACAGGGCTCGGCGATGATGTACGTCACCTGGACGCTCCTTCGTAACTATCGGTTCGAAAAGACCAGAGGGGCTGAATGGTCGCCCACCAGTATCCAACGCGCGCCGCCAACGTCGCCAATCGCCCCGGTCACATCGACCGGCATTGCGATCATCCGGGCTCAATCTATCGACGCCCCGGACCGTCGGCGAGACGCTGGTCCAGTGAGCGTCGCCATACTCCCCACCCGACTGCGGCCCGCCGACCTGCTGCGGATCACCGACCAATGCGCCTCTGAGGTGCTCGACGGTCGGCATGACGCCATGCTCCCGGCACGGTGGGATCCCGTGCATCGGTGGGCGGCCCGACTGCGGCAGGACGACGACCTGGATGTCTGGCTGATCAGCTGGACTCCCGGCGAAGCCACCGAACTGCACGATCACGCCGGTTCCATCGGCGCCCTCACCGTGGTCTCGGGATCGCTGGCGGAATACCGCTGGGCCGGAGACGGTCTGCGGGCCCGCACCCTCGACGCCGGCGACCAGGCCGCGTTCCCCCTCGGCTGGGTGCATGACGTGGTCCGCAATCCGGACGACACCACCACCAGCGGGCCGACCCTCAGCGTGCACGCCTATTCGCCGCCACTGACGGCGATGAACTACTACGAGGTCACCGGCTCCGGTCGGAGCGGCCCGACCCACCTGCGACGGGTCCGCACCGAACTGACGGATCAGCCCGAATGACCGCCCGCACGATCGACGAGGTGCTCGCGGACGCCCGGTCGCGGTTGGATCGCCTCGCCGCCGCCGACGTCCCGGCCGAGCTGGCCGCCGGCGCGCTGCTGGTGGATATCCGACCCGCCGCCCAGCGCGCCGCCGAGGGCGAGGTGCCGCGAGCGCTGGTGATCGAACGCAACGTCCTGGAGTGGCGCGCCGATCCGGCCAGCGACGCCCGCATCCCCGAGGCCGTCGACCACGACGTGCGCTGGATCATCCTGTGCTCGGAGGGGTACACGTCGAGTCTGGCCGCGGCGGCGCTGCAGGACTTGGGACTACATCGCGCGACCGACGTGGTGGGCGGCTACCACGCGCTGAGCGGACTCAAGCCGCACCGGTGAATTCGCGGTGCCGTCCACGATCCGGTGAACGGCTGCGTCGCCTCACCACCTCACGAACTCACTGGTAGAGGCACTGAATCCACTCGTACCCAACACGCAGACAATGGAATCCGACAGGTTCCCACATGCCGTGTTCTTGTAGTGAATTATCATCTGGAGTTGCCGCCCTGGGCGGAGTACGCGGGTCGGCGTGTTCACAAAGGCTCTCTGCGGCGCGCAACTTCGTGCCGGATTGATTGTTGGATTCCAGCTGTTGGACCAGCCGATGAGTGTGCTCGACGCGGGGTCTTGACCTCGCTGAGCATCGCACTGCGTATCCACTCCGAAAAGCGGCTTTCGTGCTGAGGTGTAGCGGCATAGCTGATCGAACTCGTTGAACTGACAGACGATTGACCCGTCCGAATTGGAGAAACGTACCCCTGCGGGGTTGGTGCCATCGACGAACACGTTGTTGTCGGCTATGGCCATCCGGTTCAGTGCATAGTCAAATCTTGTGCGATCGTTCTGCGTCGCAGGCACGCTCGACGACGTGGTATCTACCGGTTCAGAACTGCGACCGCTGCATGCGACCAAAGACACCAGACCAACAGCAGCAAGAGCTGCAGCAGATATGTCAGCGCCACCTCGTGCCCGGCACCAACGTTGCCTGAGCACAGCTACACACCGTCTCCGGCGGAGACGTAGTTCCATAGGGCATTAGACCACGCCCGAGGGCATCACAATCAGCGATGATGTCGCGAACAAGTGCTCATGGTCCGACAGACCACGTTCCGGAACGCGGGCCCTTAGTGCAGCGACTTCAGCCCGATCACGCAGCCCACGATGCCGAGGATGAACAGCACCTTGAGCCAGGATGCCGATTCGTCACCGCTGACCATCGCGTAGGTCACCGTCAGCGCGGCACCGATCCCGACCCACACCGCATACGACGTGCCGACCGGCAGGGTCCGCATCGCGTAGGCGAGGCCGCCCATCGAGGCGGCCAGTGCGACGCCGAAGACGACCGACGGCATCAGCCGACTGAATCCCTCCGACTTGCCGAGCGCGGTCGCCCAGACCGCCTCCAGCACACCGGAGATGACAAGCACTATCCAGGCCATGACGAAATCGCGGACGGACGGCCGTCAGGCGGCGTCGCGGCGACCGTAGGTGGTGGTGCGCTCGCGCGCCGGCCGGCCGATCCCCGCGGCGATCGCGCGCAGTTCGGCGACGGTCTTCTCGGACCCGTGCTCGGAGCCGGCCATCCGCGAGATGGTCTCCTCCATCAGCGTGCCGCCGAGGTCGTTGGCGCCGCCCTGCAGCATCATCTGGGTACCGCGGGTGCCGAGCTTGACCCAGCTGGTCTGGATGCTGTCGATCCTGCCGTGCAACATGATTCGCGCCAGCGCGTGCACCGCACGGTTGTCGCGATTCGTCGGGCCCGGGCGTGACGCACCCGCCAGATACAGCGGCGAGGACTGGTGCACGAACGGCAGCGGCACGAACTCGGTGAAGCCGCCGGTCCGGTCCTGGATGTCGCGCAGGATGTTCAGGTGCCCCACCCAATGGTGCGGCGCATCGACGTGGCCGTACATCATCGTCGAGCTCGACCGCAGGCCCACCTCGTGCGCGGTGGTGATGACCTCCACCCAGGACGACGTCGGGAGTTTGCCCTTGGTGAGCACCCACCGCACCTCGTCGTCGAGGATCTCGGCGGCCGTGCCCGGAATGGTGTCCAGCCCGGCGGCATGCAGCTCGACCAGCCAGTCCCGAATGCTCTGCCCGCCACGGGAAGCCCCGTTGACGATCTCCATCGGGCTGAAGGCGTGCACATGCATCGACGGCACCCGCGCCTTGACCGCGCGGACCAGGTCGGCGTATCCGGTGACCGGCAGTTCGGGATCGATTCCGCCCTGCATGCAGACCTCGGTCGCGCCGGCTACATGCGCCTCCCAGGCCCGGTCGGCGACATCGGAGGTCGACAGCGTGTACGCGTCGGCGTCGCCCTTGCGCTGCGCGAAGGCGCAGAACCGGCAGCCGGTGTAGCAGATATTGGTGAAGTTGATGTTCCGGTTGACGACGTAGGTGACGTCGTCGCCGACCGTGTCGCGGCGCAGCGAATCGGCCAGCGCGGCAACCGCATCCAGGCTGTCGCCATCGGCGGTGGCCAGTGTCAGGTAGTCGGCGTCGGACAACCCGGCCGGGTTCGCCTCGGCCCGGCGCAGCGCCGCGGCGACGTCCGAATCGATCCGTCCGCCGGCGCCGATGCTGTCGGAATGCTTGGCGATCTCGGCGACCTGCTCGCGGATCGTCTCCCAGTCGCCGAAGGCCGACATGATGTCGCTGCGGGTCTCGGTGTTGCGCCCGTCGGTATCGATCGCCGAGTGCAGGTCGGTGCGGCCCAGCGACTCCCAGGACTCGTCCGGCTCCTGCCAGGGGTGCCCGACGACCTCCGCGTCCGGCAGCGCCAGCCCGGTCTCCGGATCGGTCAGCGCACGGACGTGCGTGGTGATCCGCGGATCGATCCACGGCTGACCGGCCAGCACGTACTTGGCGTGCACCGCGGTCCGCTCGACCAGCGTGCAGCCGGCCGACTCGGTGATCTCGGCCAGCGTGTCGAGGTTGGGCCACGGTCGCTCCGGATTGACATGGTCCGGGGTCAGCGGCGAGACGCCGCCCCAGTCGTCGATGCCCGCGCCGAGCAGGGCCCGGCACTCGCTGTGCGACACCAGGTTCGGCGGCGCCTGAATATGCATCTTGGGCCCGAGCAGCACCCGCGCGACCGCGACCGCGGCGAGGAATTCCTCGAACCCGGCGTCGGGCGCCGAGCGCATCGCGGTGTCATCCTTGGCGCGGAAGTTCTGCATGATGACTTCCTGGATGTGCCCGAACGCCTTGTGCACCTTGCGGATCTCCATGAGCGACTCGGCGCGCTCGGCCAGCGTCTCGCCGATGCCGACCAGGATGCCGGTGGTGAACGGCACCGACAGGCGGCCCGCGTCGACCAGCACCCGCTTGCGGATCTCCGGGTCCTTGTCCGGCGAGCCGTAGTGGCACTGCCCCTTCTCGGTGAACAGCCGGCTCGACGTGGTCTCCAGCATCATCCCCATCGACGGTGACACCGGCTTGAGGCGCGACATCTCCTCCCAGCTCTGCACGCCGGGATTCAGGTGCGGCAGCAGCCCGGTCTCCTCCAGTACCCGGATCGACGCGGCGCGCAGATAGTCCAGGGTCGAGTCGTAGCCGCGCTCGTCGAGCCACTGCGCCGCCTCGGGCCAGCGCGCCTCGGGCCGATCACCCAGGGTGAACAGGGCCTCTTTGCAACCCATTTCGGCGCCGCGCCGGGCGATCTCCAGCACCTCGTCCATCTCCAGGAACATGCCCTGGCCCTCGCGGGCGAGCTTGCCGGGGACCGTTACGAAGGTGCAGTAGTGGCAGTGATCGCGGCACAGTCGCGTCAGCGGGATGAACACACTGCGCGAGTAGCTGATGGAAGGGCGGCCCGACTCCCCACTTGCGTCGACGGCATTCGGATCGACCGACGCCGCGTCGCGGATACGGGCCGCGGTGGCGCACAGGTCGGTCAGGTCGTCGCCGCGGGCGGCGAGCAGCACCGCGGCTTCGTCGACGTTGATCGTCGCGCCGTCGCGGGCGCGACGCAGCGCACGGCGCATCGCGGACGCCGACGGCGCGGGCTCTGACTCCGACCGCGTCGGCATCACGGGATCTGGCAACGGGGTACCGGCCGAATCACTCACGCACTCGATCATGCTCCATCACTAGAACGCGTGCCATTTCAGGTTCGCCGATGTCCGTTCCACCCGACGATCATCGCGCCGCCGATGCCCAATACCAGCAGCAGAATCACCCGCCAGTCCTGGACGAACATAGAATCCTTGCCCGGCCCGCCCCACAGCACAGCGATCGCGACCGGGACGGCCCAGCCGACAAGCGGGAGGAACCGGCCGCGCGCCGACTCGGTATGCCAACCCGCCATCAGCCGCAGCGTGCAGTTGCCGACGGCCGCGATGATCGCGCCGAACGGGATCGCCGCGGACCCGACGTAGCAGTCCAGGAACATCACCGACACGATCCCGAGACCGAATCCCACGACAGTCAGCAGCCCGATCAGCACGCGATCGACCAGCTGCCCCGCGTTCATTCCAGCCCCGCGAAAAGGTCGTGCTCCCGGCCGTCCGCTCCCACCGGCCCGCGTTCACCGCCGACCAGCATGTAGTGCTCTTCGGCGAAGATCGGCTGAATCACGTTGTTCGACAGCGCGTACTCGGCGCCCGACGCGGCCACGGTCACCTGAGTCGCATGTGCGGCCAGCGCCGCCACCTTCCGCTCGAACACGCCGGACACGTCCAGCACGGTCGTGATCTCCGCATCGGGATGCGACGGCAGCTCGCCCTCGGCCGGGAACGTCCAGCCGTCCGGCACCCGGTCGCGGGCGGCGTCCAGGCCGCGGTGCAGCGCCGATTCCTCGGCGACGGTCCAATAGTGCTTCGCGACCTGCCACGTCGGCGCCGCCGCCGCGATGGCCGCGCGGCAGATCCGGTTGACCTGAATGTGGTCGGGGTGGCCGTAGCTGCCGACCTCGTCGTACCCGACCAGCACCTGCGGCCGGAAGTCGGCGATCACCGCGGCGAGCGCCTCGATCGGTGCATCGCCGGCGTTGGTGAACGCCCGCGGATTGCTCGTGGACGCGGTCCCCACCATGCCCGAATCCCGCCACCGGCCGGCACCGCCGAGGAAATGCGGAGCGAGCGGCTCACGCTCGGGCGGGGTGAGTGCGGCGAGTGCGGCGGTGATCTCCCCGATCCGGAAGCCGCCCAGCTGGTCGGCCCCGCGGGTGCCGTCGCCGAGGACGACCGCCAGGCCCGCCCACTGCGCACCGATCACTTCGCCTTCCTCGCCGAGCGTGCAGGTCACCACCAGCACTTCGGCGCCTTCGGCCAGATACCGCGCGATCGCGCCGCCGGTGGTGATGGTCTCGTCGTCGGGGTGCGCGTGGACGAACAGGATGCGGCGCATCAGTCGCCGACTCGCTGCCAGCCCGGGGTCCCCGCGAAGATGCCGTCCTGGACCGGACCGGTGAGCGCGACGCCGCTGACGCCGGGTCCGGCCGCGGTGGTCACCAGGTCCTGATACACCGGGCGATACACCTGCTGCGCGGCGATCAGCCCTTCGGCCTCACGCAGCGCGTCGGTGGAATTGGGCGCCGAAACCGCCTGCGCGGCAATGTCGCTGAGTTGCCGATCGCACAGACCCGAGACATTGCTCGAGTACTGCGTCGAGCTCGATCCCGAGTCGGTCGTGGTCGTCGGCGCCGATGTCGGTGTCGGCGTGGAACTGCTGGACGGCGTTGCTGCCGAAAGGCATTCGGTCGACGAGGCCAGCCGCGTCGCAGGCGCCACCCCGACTCCGGTCCAACCGACCACGAGGTCGACCCGCGGGTCGGTGAGCGCCGTCCCGTACAGGTCGGATGCAGACAACGCGACGACCTCGGCCCGAATCCCCTGTCCCATCAGCTGATCGACGACCGACCGGGCGACCGACACCGCGTTGGTGTCCGACCCGTTCACGCCGACGCGAACCACGACCGGGCTGGAACCGCGGGTCACCTCGAACACCCCGGCCGGCAGCGCCGGCAGGTCGGTCTCGCTCGCGGAGGAGCTGGTCGTCGTGGTCTCCGGAGCATCGGACGGACCCGACGGGACGGGCGGCGTGGTCGTGGTGGTGGTCGTCGTCGTGGATTCTTCGGAGGACGACGACACCGGGACCGGCGTGGCCGACCGGGTAAGTCCGGCCGCCGCGAGTTCCGAATCGATCTGCGGTCGATCCCATTTCGGTCGCGGCACCGGGAAGTAGCCGGGGTCGCTGGGCGCCAACACGTCGTTCTCGGCGGGCAGGGTCGCCGTATCCGATGCCCCCGCGAAGGTCAGCAGCTGCGGATCCAGCAAGCCGAGAACCGCTCCGCGAAAATGGATGTCGGCCATCTCGGGCGACCGCGTATTCGCGGTGACACCCATGACGCGGGGCTCGGCGACCGAGCCGATGTGCACGCCGGTGATCGCCGTCAGCTGCGCCTGCAACGCGCGACCGCTGCTCACCGCCGCCACTCGCGTGTCACCGTTGCGCATCGAATCGATCAGCTGCGTCGAGTTCGCCCGACGCAGCACGATCGAGTTGGTGATCGCCGGTGTCATCCAATACCGATCGTTGCGCTGCAGGCTGATCTCGTCACGACTGCGGTCGATATTCGAGATCTTGTACGGCCCACCGGATTCCGGGAGCCCGCCGTCGAGGCCGGAGGTGAACCCGTTGGACGCACCGCCGAACGTGTGCGACGGCAGCAGCCCGCTGAAGAGCTGCCGCCAGTCCGGATACGGCGCCGAGAACACGACGGCGACCTGCTTGCCGCCGTTGGTCGACCGCATGTCCTTGATCAGTCGATAACCGGCCGGCGCCACCACCCCGGCCCGCTGCACCATCTGCTGCCAGAGGTAGCGGAAGTCATCCGCGGTGATCGGCTGCCCGTCGGACCACTGTGCGTTCTGCTGGATCTTGTAGGTCACCGTGAACGGCCCGGCGTCCGGCGCCGAGGGATCGACGGCTGGTCCGCCCGTGCTGTCCGCGGAGATCAGCAGCGACGAATCCATCCGCCACACCGTCTGGCCGTCCGCCCCGAGCACCGGACGGAACGCGCTCGGCAACGTCAGGGCGGCCACCGCACTGGTGGCCGACGACTGATCGGCCGACAGGTGCGGGTTCAGGCCGGGACCGATCGAGTCGATCCCGACGTAGATGGTGTCCTTACCCGCCTCCGCGGCGGTATCGGGAACCTTCGATTGTTGCTGGGGCGGCGGCGGACTCGCCGAACATGCGGCGAGCATCACCGCGCTCGCCGTCACCGGTACGGCGACGAGCAGCTTGGTGGCCGCGGACATTCGGGAACGCACGCGCACCCCGGCTACCCCTTCGCCTGGTCCCGCGCCTTGGCCCGGGCACGCTCGCGGCCGCGAACATTCGCTTCCAGATGCACCTTGCGAACGCGGACCACCTCAGGGGTCACCTCGACGCACTCGTCGGCCGCGCAGAACTCCATCGCGCCCTCGAGGTCCAGGACCATCGGCTTGGCGAGGGTCTCCATCACGTCCGCCGACGACTGACGCATATTGGTCAGCTTCTTCTCGCGGGTGACGTTGATGTCGAGGTCTTCCTGCCGCGGGTTGATGCCGACGACGTGTCCCTCGTAGCTGTCATCGCCCGGGTTCACGAAGAAGGTGCCGCGGTCGGCCAGCTGGATCATGGCGAACGGCGTCACGCTGCCCGATCGGTCCGATACGAGCGAGCCGGTGTGGCGGGCCCGGATCTCGCCGGCCCACGCCTCGTAGCCCTGGAACACGGCGTTGGCGATGCCGGTGCCGCGGGTCTCCGTGAGGAAGTCGGTGCGGAAGCCGATCAGACCGCGCGAAGGAATGATGAATTCCATACGGACCCAGCCGGTTCCGTGGTTGTTCATCTGCTCCATGCGCCCCTTGCGCGCGGCCATCAGCTGGGTCACCGCGCCGAGGTACTCCTCGGGGGTGTCGATGGTGAGGTGCTCGAACGGCTCGTGCAACTTGCCGTCGACCTTGCGGGTGACCACCTGTGGCTTGCCGACGGTGAGCTCGAAGCCCTCGCGACGCATCTGCTCCACCAGGATGGCGAGCGCCAGCTCGCCACGGCCCTGGACCTCCCAGGCATCCGGGCGGCCGATGTCGACGACCCGCAGCGACACGTTACCGACCAGCTCGGATTCCAAGCGGGACTTGACCATTCGCGCGGTGAGCTTATGACCGGAGACCCTGCCCGCCAGCGGCGACGAGTTGGTGCCGATGGTGACCGAGATGGCCGGCTCGTCAACGGTGATGCGCGGCAGCGGTTCCGGGTTGTCGACGTCGGCGAGGGTGTCGCCGATCATGATCTCCGGCATACCGGCCACGGCCACGATGTCGCCGGCGAACGCCTCTTCGGCGGGCTTGCGCTCGACGCCCTCGGTGGCGAGCAGCTCGGTGATCTTGGCGCGCTCGATCACCGGCTCGCCGTCGACCTCGCGGCACCAAGCGACCTGCTGACCCTTGCGCAGCGTGCCGTTGTGAATACGGACGAGCGCCAGACGGCCGAGGAACGCCGAGGCGTCGAGGTTGGTGACATGCGCCTGCAGCGGCTTGGTCGCGTCGCCCTTGGGCGCCGGGACGTACTCCATCAGGACATCGAAGAAGGCGTCGAGGTTCTCCGCGTTCGGCACCTGGCCGTTCTCCGGCGCCTCGGTCGAGGCGACGCCGGCGCGGCCGGACGCGTAGAGCACCGGCAGATCCAGCGCGAGCTCGGCGGCTTCGGCGGCCTCGTCATCCAGGTCGGACGCCAGGTCGAGCAGCAGGTCGTGGCTCTCTTCGACGACCTCGGCGATGCGGGCGTCCGGCCGGTCGGTCTTGTTGACCACCAGGATCACCGGTAGCGCCGCGGCCAGCGCCTTGCGCATGACGAAGCGGGTCTGCGGCAGCGGCCCCTCGGACGCGTCGACCAGCAGCACGACGCCGTCGACCATCGACAGGCCGCGCTCGACCTCGCCGCCGAAGTCGGCGTGGCCGGGGGTGTCGATGACGTTGATGATCACCTCGGTGCCGTCCGGCTGCGTCCGGTGCACGGCAGTGTTCTTGGCGAGAATGGTGATGCCCTTCTCGCGCTCGAGGTCGCCGGAGTCCATGACCCGATCGACCGGCTCGGCCCGCTCGGCGAAAGCGCCGGATTGGCGCAGCATCGCGTCGACCAAAGTGGTCTTGCCGTGGTCGACGTGCGCGACGATCGCGACGTTGCGGAAGTTCGGTGCGGTCACAGGCTTCTTTCGGGTCGAGTGCGGAACTGCATCAGAGTACCGGCCTGCCTGCAGCAAACGCGATCTCGGGCGGGCCGACGGCTGGTCGTTTTCGTCACAGCCCGGCCGCGATCGTCCTGCTCAGCGGAACGCCACGAGGTTCACCTAACTAAGGCAGTGCTAACCTAAGACATCCAGTTCCGCGCGCACGTAGAGGTTTCGATGGGCAAGGCAGACCCCAACAAGGTGCGTCGTATGACGCCCAAGAAGAAGTGCTGCAAGTCGAAGCCGCGCTGCGCACGCTGCCCGTTCGTGGTGTTCAAGGTGCAGAAGGCCCATGACAACGGAACCCGCGGCAAGGACCTGCAGAAAGTGCTCAAGAAGGCCCGCGCGGCCTAGCCCGGCAGTCGCTCTTTCAACAGCACCGCCAGCGCCGGCACCCACGTCGCGTCGGCCGGCACCAGCTCCTCGAGCGCGGCCAGTTCGGTGGCATCGACCCAGCGCAGCGCCGAGTGTTCGGCGGCCGTCGGCTCCCCCTCGATGAGTTCCGCGGCGAGCGCGACCAACCGCCGGTCGGCCCCGATCGGCACCGGCCGCCCGATCGCCTCCCCGACCCGAACCTCGATCGCCAGCTCCTCGCGCAACTCCCGGCGCAGTGCCTCGACCCGCGATTCACCGTCGTGCACCTTGCCACCCGGCAGCTCCCAGAGGCCCGCGACCTCCGGCGGATACGTGCGCCGCGCCAGCAGCAGCCGACCGTCCCGGATCACCGCGCCGGCCACCACCTCGCGGACCGGGAGGACCGCCGCCCGCTCGGCGACCAGCGACACCGTCACCCGATCGCCGACCTCGCGGCGATCGACCAGGGTCGCCGGTACATCGACGTCGCCGACCCGGACCCGGGCGCGGGCGCCGACCGGCAGCCCGGACACCGACAGGACCGTCGCCGGGCTGCCGTCGGCCGCCTCCGCCACCGATTCCGGACGCAATGCGACCCGCATCGGCCCGGCGAAGGGTGCCGGCACCGCGCCGATCGGCGTTCGGGCCAGTCCGCCATCGACGTCCGCGTCGATGAAGTCCGTGTAGCCGAGGAATCGGGCGGCACGTTCCGATACCGGCGCCTGCCAGATCCGATCAACCGAATCCTCTTGCAGCAGTGCGCCATCGGCGATCACCGCGACCCGGTCGGCCAACGCGGCGGCCTCGGTGTGGTCGTGGGTGACCAGCAGGGCAGGCGTGCGCGTCGTCCGCAGGATCTGGGCAGTGTCGACGATCAGGCGGTCGCGCAGTTCGCGATCCAGCGCCGACAGCGGCTCGTCGAGCAGCAAAAGCCGCGGCCGCGGGCCGAGCGCCCGCGCCAGCGCGACCCGCTGCGCCTGGCCGCCGGAGAGCTCCTCGACGCGGCGATCACCGAGTCCGGCGAGATCGGTCAGCTCGAGCAATTCCGCTGTCCGCCGGGCGATATCGGGCTTCGACCACCGGCGCACCTTCAACCCGTAGCCGATATTCGCGGCCACCGTCCGACCGGGGAGCAGCTGACCGTCCTGGAACACCACGCCGAAGTCACGCCGATGGGGCGGCGTCGACGTGACATCTGTTCCGTCCCAGGCGATCCGGCCACCCCGGAGCGGCACTAGGCCCGCGATCGCCTTGATCACCGTCGATTTGCCGCTGCCGGACGGGCCGAGCAGCGCGGTCACCGGCGCCTGCGGCGAGCCGATCTGCAGGCTCAACCCGTCCACCACCACCGTGTCGGCATATGCGATCGTCACCGATTCCAGGGACAACACGTCAGATGTCACCTCCCGCCGAACCGCGCACCGCCTCGATCAGCCCGACCACCGCGACGGTGACCGCCATCAGCACCACCGAGGCCGCCATCGCCAGCGCCAGGCTGTCCGCACCGGGCCGCGACAGCGCGGTGCCGATGAGCACCGGCAGCGTCGTGGTGTCCGGGCGCGCCACGAAGCCCGTCGCACCGAACTCGCCGAGCGCGATCACGTAGGCGAAACCCAGTGCGGCACAGACCGGTCGCAGTACCAGCCGCAGATCGACATCCAGCCAGGCGCGGATCGGCGAGGCGCCCAGCGTCGCGGCCGCCTGGCGCAGCCGCGGGTCGACCGCGCGTAGCCCAGGCAGCACCATCCGCACCACCAACGGCAGCGCGATCACCGCCTGGACCGCCGGCACCACGAACGGCGAGTCCGCGACATCGGCCGGCATCGAGGACAGCACGATGAGATAGCCGAAGCCGACCGTGACGGCGCTGACGCCCAACGGCAGCATCGCGATCGCATCGACGACGGCCGAGAACCGCCCGCGGATCCGGGAAATGGCCACCGCCGCAAACAGTCCCACCACGAGTGACAACAGCGCCGCCCACAGCGCGCTGGTCATCGAGTAGCCGAGGATGTGCCAGGCGCTGTCGCCGGCGGCGTTCGATCCCAATGCCCGGTAGCCGGCCAACGACCAGGGTCCGCCGACGGTGGGCCGCAGCGACCGATACACCAGCACCGCCACCGGACCGAGCACGATGATCAGCGTTGCCGCCGCGGTCACGATCACCGCAACCCAGCCGATTCCCCGGGGACGCTGCGCATGTCGCGTCGCCCCGATCCGCGAGCGCGCCGACGACAGCCGCCCGACGAGCACCATGACGACGACAACCATCGCCAGTTGCAGCAGCGACAGCAGCACTGCCTGCGGCAGTTGGAAATAGCCGATCGCCTGCCGATAGATCTCGGTCTCCAGCGTATTGATCGTGCCGTCGCTGAGCATGAGGACCACACCGAAGCTGGTGGCGCAGAACAGGAACACCACCGACGCCGCCGAGACGATCGCCGGGCCCAGCGCCGGCAGCGTCACCGTCAGGAAGGCTCGCGCCGGTCCGGCACCCAGCGTGCGTGCCGCGTCGACCGCGCGCGGATCCAGGCCCGCCCACACCGAGCCGACGGTCCGCACCACCACGGCCAGGTTGAAGAACACATGCGCCGCCACGATCGCCCATACCGTGCCGTCGATTCCCAGGCCCGCGAGCGGACCGCCATCGCCCAGCAATACGCGGAAGGCGATGCCCACCACGACGGTCGGCAGGACGAAGGGGACGAACACCAACGCTCGCAGCACCCCTATACCCGGCAGCCGCACCCGTGAGGTCAACCAGGCGATCGGCAGGCCGATTGCCACCGTGCACAGCACCGACATGCCCGCCTGAAACACCGTGAACCACAACAGATGCCAGGCCCGCGTCTGCTCGAGCATGGCGCCGATGGAATCGCCGCCCGACTCCCCGAACGCCCGGTTGATCAGTGCGATCAACGGAATCAGAAAGAACGTCCCGACGAAGGCCAGGGGCACCAGCGCCAGCAGTGCCGAACGACCGCCGCGGCCCGTCGGCCGCGGCCGCGAGATCACCGCCCCATCACCGAACGCCACTGCTGCTGCCAGCTCTCGCGGTTCTTGTCGATCTGCGCCGACGGCATGGTGGCGGGCGCCGCGGGCTCCGGCGGCCACCCGGCCGGCACGGCGATGCCTTGCTGCACGGGATAGACGTACATGCTGCCCGGCACCGCGGCCTGTACCTGCGGACTGAGCATGAAATCGATCCATTTACGGGCGCCATCGGCGTTCCGGGCGCCGCGCAGCACTCCCGCGTATTCGGTCTGGGCGAAGCAGGTGTTCGGCAGCGCCGCCGTCGCCGGATTGGCCGCCGGCGACGATGCATACGAGATCACGATCGGCCGCAACCCTTTGCCGTCGCCGCCGGAGAACTCCCGGTTGTAGGCGTCTTCCCAACCGGAAACGACCTGGACGCCATTGCTTTTCAGCTGCCGCCAGTAGTCCTGCCACCCGGTGCCGGGGTAGGCGACGATCGTCGCGAGCAGAAACGCCATGCCCGGCGACGAGGTGGCCGGATCCATCGTCACCGTCAGGTTCTTGTATTGCGGCTGGGTCAGGTCGGCCAACGACGTCGGCGGCGCGAGGTGATGCGCCCCGAACCAGGCGTTGTCGACGTCGACGCAGACATCGCCGCGATCGATCGCGGTGAGCTGATCCGAGCCGTCGATGGCGTACCGGGCGGCACCGCCGGCAGCCGCCGCCGGCACATAGGCGTCGAGCGCACCGGCGTCGATGGCGCGCGAGGCGAAGGTGTTGTCGATGCCGTAGACGACGTCGCCCTTTGGCCGGCCCGGCGTCAGCGAGATGACCGACGACAGCTGGCCGGCGTCGCCGTTGCGGACGATCTTGGCGGTGTAGCCGGTCTGCTTGGTGAAGTCGGCGAGCAACCGATCCGGCAGGGCGAACGCGTCGTGCGTCATCACGACGACGTCCTTGTCCGAGCCCGAAGAACCGCAGGCGACCGCACCCGTAACCACCAGTCCGACCGCGACCAGGCCCGCGCAGAGGCGACGCAGGCGACCCGACGGATTCACACCACTCACCCGGCTGATCTAACCAGCCGAGCCGCCCCCTCGCTGCGACGCGCATTACCCGCGGCTGAACATCGTCTCGACATCACACCAGTAACAATTGAATCACCAGCACCAATGGATCCGCTGGCAACGTACTAGCGTCAGGATTTGCCCTCCCAGGTCGTAGGCTGTGAAGCTGAATGTGTCGGGGAGGGACGCCGGGCGGGATCGAAAGACCCGCGTGAGCGATACACATAACGAACGAAGAGGTACGAAACGTGGGTATGTCGATGTTCCGCAGCCGTGGCCGCACCCTGGCCGCCGGTCTGGCAGTGGTCGCGATCGCGGCGGGCGCCGGGCTCGGTGCGCCGACCGCCGCCGCCGATCCGGCCGCGCTGCCGATCCCGGCTACCGCTCCGCCGGTCGACCAGAAGGTACTCACCGCCTTCGGCAACTTCATTCCGGCGATCATCGGGTCCGTGGCGACGCCGGACACCCATGGTCAGATGAACAGCGACCTGCTGGCGCAGGCGAAGTCGCTCGCCTCCGCGACCAGCGTGGCCGCGCCGCAGACGACGCCCCTGTGGAATCAACTGATCGGCTTCCTGACCAACAAGACTCCCGCCGCGGGTACCGGCCCGTCGATTCCGCAGGGCCCGCACAAGCCGGTCATCCAGCAGTTCCTCTACCCGACCATCGGCGTCGGCTGCCTGCCGGACGGCAATTCGGTCGGCATGGCGCTGGCGACGGCGGGTCCGCAGGAAGCCCCGGCCCCGGGCCCGAAGGTCGGCCAGGCCGGCTTCGTCTACACCAGCCTCGGCACCGGCCCGGCGCTGCGGAACAACGCGGCCCCGCTGACCCTGAACTGGCTCAACATCGACAACGGCCGCACCGGATCGCAGCCGCTGCTGCCGAACCCGAAGATCAACGCGACCTCGGGTCCCGGCACGTTCACCGCGATCGCCAACACCGGCAAGGGTCGCGTCCTGGCGGCGATCTACGGCAACGTGACCACCAAGACCAAGGGCCACCCGATCGGCTGCACCATCGTGCCGACGGTCGGCCTGGCCTACGTGTAGATCGCAATCGTGTAGATCTCTCGACATCACCGACACGGCGTCGGCTCCATTCGGAGCCGGCGCCGTTCGCGTTTTGCGACCACCTTCGGCGGACGAGGATGCGGGCGGCGCTGTGACCTGCACAACCCGGGCGGCCCCGTTCCCCGGCGAAACGGTCGCGGTTGCGTCACAGCTTGGCTGCGCAGCTTGATCCCGACGACCCGACGCTGATGTGATGTAACACAAGCACCACTAGTCACATTTGCAACATCGGTAACATTTTTCGACCGGAGGTTCCCATGCCGTCATCACCTTTGCCGCTGCGTCGTCGCATCATTGCGATCGCCCTGGCCGTGTCCGGCGCAACCTTCATCGGTGCACTTCCGGCCGCCGCCGATGCCGCGCCCGCTGCAACTCCGCAAACGGCGATCACCGCCGATTCCGTGCCATCGGACGGCATCCTCAGCGCCGCGATCGACCGCCTTCGCGCCGAGGCCAGCGATCCGGCGTCGCTGCAGGCCGCGCTCGCGATCCTGCAGAGCCTCGGCCAGCGGTCCCAGGTCTCCACGCCCGTCGCGAGCCCCGCCGCGGCCTCGCCGGCGGACTTCGCGACGATGCTGGCCGCCGCCAACGCGCTGCTGAACAAGCTCGGGGTGCAGACCTTCATCAACCCCTCGGTCGCGTTCAACTGCGTCGACCCCACCGCCGACAACCCGTTCGGGCTGGCTCCGGCCGTCTCCGGCGCGGTCGCCGGTCCGTGGGCCGCCCCCGGCATCTCCCTGCCGACCATTCCGCTGGTGAACATCGATCCGAATGTCGTGAAGTCCGGTCAGGTCCTCTACGGTTTCGTTCCCGGCGGCCTCGGCGCCGACACCAACCCGAAGGGCATGCAGGTCGCCTGGTTCAACGTCAACACCTTCAAGGGCGGCTTCGTCGACATGGGCCCGTCGGGACAGACCCTGCTCGACACCTGGCTCGCCAACATCCCCGCACAGTTCCAGGGGATCGCCCGCAACGCCCTGCAGCCGATCGCGAACACCTTGACGGTCAACGGATCCCGGCTGGCCCCCGTGGACACCGATCACGGCACCGTGCTCTCGGCCGTCTTCGGCAACGTGCAGAACGGCAACCGCTCCTGCTTCTTCTTCCCGATGGTCGGCATCGTCCAGGCCTAGTCGACAGCGTCGACCACTCCCTTCTAGATCAGGAAACGACATGCAACGCATCAGAGGACGCCGCCTGCGGCGCAACCGTTCGCGAATGATCGGTGCCGCCGCGATCACCGTCACCCTCTCGGTCGCCACGGCCGTGACCGCGATCGCCGTGCCGTCCGATCCTGCGGACCCGGCCACGCCCGTCGCGCAGGTCGCGGGCACCAGTCCCGGCGGCAACGTCTTCGCCAATCAGACGCTGCCCCAGTCGAAGCTGGTGCCCGGGTCGGCGTCGGCCCAGCGGTACATCTACTGGACGAGCGGCGCGGGCAACAACGCCCAGATGTCGAGCGCCACGATGTACGTACCGAAGGGCGCGGTCCCCGACGCCGGCTGGCCGGTCGTCGCCGTCGCCCACAGTGCCGCGGGCCTCACCGACCAGTGCACCCCGTCGCTCGGCAGCCAGCCCGACCGGAACTTCATGTCCCAGTTGCTCTCTCGCGGCTACGCGGTGGTCGTCAGCGACTACGCCGGCCTCGGCACCAACGGCAACTACGGCTACCGCGACGGCATGGTCGAGGCCCGCAACATCGTCGACGCCGTTCGCTCGGCCGGCGACGTGGGCGCCAAGCTGTCCCCGAAATGGGCCGTCGTCGGCCAATCGTCGGGTGCCGCCGCCGCCCTGACCACGGCGCGCTACGCCCCCGCCTGGCAGGGCTCCACGCTGAACTTCCGCGGCGCCGTCGCCTCCGGGGTTCCGGCGTACACCGAGGACACGATCTCCAACCTCGGGCCGAGCTTCCCGCCGATCGCGCTCCCGCCGGCCATCACCACCGACATCCTGTACTCGCTGGTCGGCCTGCGCACCACGCGTCCGGCCGCCGCCGTCGACAGCTACCTGACGCCGGTCGGCCAGAGCTGGCTGACCAAGGCCGAGACGATGTGCGCGCCCGACCTGCAGCGCGCGGTCGCCTCGCTGAACCTGAACACACTGTTCAACAAGCCGCTGGCGCCGCTGCGCAGCATCCTCGCCAGCTACTACGCGTTGCCCAGCACCGGATTCGACCGGCCGGTGATGCTGCAGCAGGGACTGCTGGACACCGACGTGGTGCTGCCCTACGCACTGACCTATGCCAACGCGGCCAGCACCGCGAACGGCCAGGTCAGCCTGCGCACCTATCCCGCCAATCATCAGGACACGATCGTCACGGGCATGCCCGACACGACGAATTTCCTCGCGACAGTGCTGCGATGAGTCGCAGTCGCGACCGGGCTGCAATCAGTCGCGGCCGCATCCGGTGGGCGTTCGCGGCTTCGGCCGCAACGACAGCGCTCGCCGGAGCCCTACACGTTCGGCCGGTTGTCGGGGTTTTCAAACCCCTGACTATGGGGTTGCTGGCCGTCGACGTCCTCTCGAAGGACGTGCTCCACCGTCACACCGCCCGCCCCCGAGTAGACGATGTTCTGCTCGGGGCGGCGGTGGGCACGGCGATGGCGGGCGACTACTTCATGTACCGGGACGAATTCGAGCCCGAGTCGACCGAGAACCATGCTGCGACAATCGATCTGCGCACCGGCGCATCGATGTTCGCGCTGACCCAGCTGAGCTACATCGGGCTGCTGGCCCGCCTCGGCGCCCGCCCGACCCTGACCGGTTGGCTGACGCGGGTCGCACTGATGGGCGAATCGGGTGCGCTGGTGATGGCCAACCAGCCCAAGCTGCTGCCGGTGTTGGGCACCTACGGCAACCTGCTGGCCACGATGGCGGCGTTCGCCGGCTCCCCCGCCCTCAGCGACCGCCCGCAGCGACGCCGGATCCTGGCCGGCAGCCTGCTGTTCATGCTGTCCGACTCGCTGATCATGAATCGCCGATACCTGTTGCAGGACAACGAACTGCGCGGCCCGGTCGAGGGCGCGGTGCTCGGCACCTACTTCGCGGCGCAGGCGCTGCTGCTCGGCGGCATCGCCGACGCGTCGCGACGCCCTATCGCGAACTGAGGATCTCGCGCAACGACTGCAGGTCCCGGACCACCGCGGCGCAGTCGGCGTCGAACTCACCGCCCGTCGCGGCCAGCTGCCGCACGGTGAAGATGATCTCCGCACCGTCCGGATGCGCGATCACCCGGAGCGGGTTGTACACCACCTCGCCGGTCGGCAGTGTCACCCAATGGTCCAGCACCCCATAGTCATTGGCCTCGGCGAAGCGCACCCGGACCGTCCCCATCGGCGACTGCACGACCAGTTCGTCGCCGTCCCGCCGTACCTCGTCTGCCGCCGCCAGACCGGCCGCCCAGTCCCGCAGATGATCGGGGTTCGCGACGTACTCGTACACCTGCCGCGGATCGGCGGCGATCACGGTCGAGATGTGGCGGCTGACGGGAATCTCATTGGCAGTCACCCATGCAGCGTGACACGGAAATAGACTGCCCATATGACGGAACGGCACATCCAGATCGCCCAGGAGCCCGAGGCCGACGCGATCCTCTCGAACGACGACTTCGCCCTGCTGATCGCGATGACCCTGGATCAGCAGTATCCGATGGAGCACGCGTTCCGCGGACCGCGCAAGATCGCCGACCGGATGGGCGGTTTCGACATCCACGCGATCGCCGCGGCCGACAGCGACGAATTCATCGCGCTGTGCTCGGTCCCGCCGGCGATCCACCGCTTCCCCAAGTCGATGGCGACCCGGGTGCAGGACATCGCCCGGCACATCATCGACAACTACGACGGCGTCACCGCGGGCATCTGGACCGCGGACAATCCGAGCGGCAAGGAGGTGCTCAAGCGGCTCAAGGCGCTGCCGGGCTGGGGCGATCAGAAGGCCCGCATCTTCCTGGCGCTGATCGGCAAGCAGCTTGGCGTCGCCCCGTACGGCTGGCGCAGCGCGGCGGGGGCCTATGGCGACAAGGACTCGCACCGCTCGATCGCCGACGTGGTCGACGGGGAATCGCTGCTGGCCGTGCGCGAGTTCAAGAAGGCCGAGAAGGCCGCCGCGAAGGCCAAGGCAAAGTCATGATCCACGACCTCGCCATCGTGCGATGACAATGAATTAGTGTTACCAGCATGGACATCAAGTCGGTCGTGGAGTTGCCGACCAAGGTTGCTTTCTCCGCCGCCTCCGGCGTATTGGCGGTCGCCGAGGCGTCCGTTGCCGTAAGCCGGCTCGCCGTCGAGAGCGTGCACTCGGAGGTCGGCGCGATCCTGTCGGACGCCGACCCCGAATCCATGCGCTCGCCGCTCGATCTGCTGCAGAAGTTCGCCCAGCTGCTCGAGGACGACCGGTCGTTCGGCCGGCTGCTCTCGAGCGACGGACCACTGGAGCGCCTGCTGGCTCCCGGCGGGGTCGTCGACCGGATGACCGCCCCGGACGGCTTTCTGGAAAAGCTGACGCAGCGCGGCGGCCTGCTGGATCAGGCCACCGACGAGCGCGGCATCCTGATGCGCCTCGTCGCCAAGGACGGGCCGCTGGACCGGCTGGCCCGGCCGGGCGGCGTCATCGATCAGGTCACCGACAACGAGGGCGTGCTGGAACGACTGACCGGCGAAGGTGGCCTGCTGGATCGCCTGACGATCGAGGGCGGGCTGATCGACCGGCTCACCGAACCGGGCGGCGTACTCGACCAAGCCGCCGATCCCGACGGCATCCTGATGCGGATCACGGCGCCGGACGGCCCGCTCGACCGGCTCACCCGCCCGGGCGGCGTGGTCGACCAGTTCACAGAGAACGAGGGCATCCTGGAGCGCCTCACCAGCGAGGGCGGCATCGTCGATCGACTCACCGAGACCGGCGGCGTGCTGGAACGGCTGACCAGCGAGGGCGGCATCGTCGACCAACTCACCAAGACCGACGGCCTGCTCGAGAAGCTGGCCGCCGAGAACGGGCTCCTCGAGCGCGCCGCCGCCGATGACGGACTGCTGGATCAGGCGTTCGGCTCCGACGGCGCCATCGAACGGGCCATCGCCCCGGGCGGCACCCTCGACCGGGTCACCGAACTGGCCGACTCGATCGGCGATCTGGCCCCGAGCATCAAGGACCTGCAGGAGACGGTGCGTGAGCTCAAGACTGCGGCCGAGACGCTCGGCGGTGCGGTCGTCCCGATCGGCGAACTCGTCGGGCGCCTGCCCAAGAGCCTCACCCGCTCACGCACCAAGAACGGGTACGCCACCGAGCCATGAAAGACAGGGCCGTGATCGGCCGAGCCAGCCGCTGGTTGTGGCATCAGATATCAACCGCCCCTTTGACTTTCGGGTGGCTTGCGATCCTGTTCGGCACCACGGTCGCCCAGCATGTGCTGTCGGGTCATGAACTCAACCACATCCTGCTCGAACGCTCGACCAACCTGCACAATCTGTCCACCGATCCGCTGAAGGTCTTGTGGCTCAGCCTCTTCTGGCTGGACGGCGCGTACTGGCTGCCCTACCTGCTGATCTTTTCGCTGCTATTGGCTCCGGCCGAACGCTGGCTGGGCAAGGCGCGTTGGCTGCTGGTCGGCCTGGCCGGGCATGTCATCGCGACCTACGTCAGCGAAGGTCTCGTCGCGGCGGCGATTCATCACAACCGGATCAGTTCGTCGATGACCAACGTGCGCGACATCGGCGTCAGTTATTTCATGGCGGCGATCGCCGGGATCATGCTGTTCCACCAGTCCCGCCCCTGGCGCTGGGTCTACCTGGGGGTGTTGCTGGTCTATTTCGGACTGCCCGCGTTCGTCGACACGTCCTACACGACGATCGGCCATTGCTGCGCGCTGCTGCTCGGAATCGCCTGCTACCCAATGACTCACGGCCGCGACCGACGCCAGTTCGATCTGTTCGCCGTGATCCGCCACCGCCTCGACCGCGCGCGTCCCAACCGGCGCGTTCGTCTCAGTCGGCGGACGGCGCCACCCGCACATGCGCCCGCTCCCCCTGCGGGCCCATCATGCTGAGCACCTCCACGGGCCGCCCGTCCGCCGGGCCGAACCAGTGCGGCACCCGGGTGTCGAACTCGGCCGCCTCGCCGGGCGCGAGGATCAGATCGTGCTCGCCGAGGATCAGGCGCAGCCGGCCGTCCAGCACGTAGAGCCACTCGTGCCCCTCATGCGTCTTGGGGTCCGGATTTCCGCGTTCCGCGCCGAGGATCATCTTGTAGGTCTGGATGCCGCCGGCCCGCTGCGTCAGCGGAATGATCGTCGCGCCATACCGTTTCACGGGCCGCATATGCACCCGCGGGTCGCCGGTGGTCGGCGCATCAACCAACTCGTCGAGCTGCACCCCGTGCGCCCGGGCGAGCGGCAGCAGTAGCTCCAGGGTCGGTTTGCGCCGGCCGGATTCCAGACGCGACAGCGTGCTGACCGAGATGCCGGTCTGTTCGGACAGCTCGGCCAGGGTCGCCTGTCGCTGCTCACGCAGCATCCGCAGCCGCGGCCCGACGGCCGCGAGAGTCCGGTCAGTGTCATCCATACCCACCAGTTTGCCAAATCGGCAACAGAGTTTGCCAGTTGTTCGTCTAAGTCGGCAGGATCGCAGTCATGAATGATCCCTATGACGTCCTGGTGATCGGCGGCGGCGCCGCCGGTTTGAGCGCGACCCTCCTTCTCGCCCGAGCACGCCTCCGGGTGCTGCTCGTCGACTCCGGGCAGCAACGAAACCTGCCCGCGGCCGGGGTCCATGGCTTCGTCGGCAACGAGGGGACCTCGCCCGCCGACCTGGTCGCTCGCGGTATCGCCGAGGTGCGCGGCTATGGCGCCGAGGTGATCGAGGGCCGGGTCGAGTCGCTGGCACGCGACGGCGACACCTTCGGAGCTCGGCTCGCCGACGGCACCGCGGTGACCGCGCGCCGGGTACTGGTCACCACCGGGTTGGTCGACGAACTCCCCGACCACATCACCGGCATCGCCGAACGCTGGGGCCGCGACGTGCTGCACTGCCCGTTCTGCCACGGCTGGGAGGTGCGCGACCAGCCGATCGGCATCATCGCCACGGGGGCCGCCGCCCTCCACCAGGCGACCCTGTTCACGATGTGGACCGACGACCTCACGCTGTTCACCAACGACGCCGTCGTGCCCGACGAATCGGCCCGCGAGCTGCTGGCGGCCCGCGGCGTCACGATCGTCGACGGTGCGGTCGAGTCGCTGGTGATCGAGGACGATCGGGTGACCGGAATCCGACTCGCCGACGGGACGATCGTGCCGCGCACGACCGTCGTCGTCGGCCCGCGTTTCCACGCTCGGTCCGAACTGCTGCAGTCGCTCGGTGTCCAAACCGCCGAATTGCCGATGGGTATGGGCGAGCACGTAGTCGCCGAGGCCGACGGCCGCACATCCGTCCAGGGCGTATGGGCCGCCGGCAATGTGGCCATCCCGATGGGCCAGGTGATCAACGCAGCCGCGCAGGGCCAGGCCGCCGGATTGTCGATCGTTGCGGACATCTTGGAGGAAGCGAATCATGTTGCGATTGGGGAATATCGACGCACAAACTAACGGCGCGGGAGGCCGCCGACGCGGGTAAGGTTCACCCTATGAGCGCAGAGGCCGATCGACTCGGTTCCGAGAAGTACGTCCTGCTGACGACGTTCCGCCGCAACGGAAATGCCGTGGCCACGCCCATCTGGCTCGCCCAGTCCGGCGACGAGCTGGCGGTGTGGACCGAACGGAATTCCGGCAAGGTCAAGCGCATCCGGGCCACCGGCAAGGTGACGGTGCAGGCCTGCGACGTCCGCGGCCGCAAGACGCACGGGGCCGTCGCGAACGGTGTCGGCCGAGTGGCCGATGATGCGCAGACGGAGCAGATCCGGGAACTGATCAAGAAGAAATACGGGCTGCTCGGACGCCTGACGATGTTCGGGTCGTCCCTGCGTGGTGGGCGTGACCGCACGGTCGGCGTGTTCATCAAACTCGACTGAATTCTCGCGGCGAAATCATCGCCACATCGGGACTACGAGGCGGGGGCATTGTGAGTACGGTGAAGTAATGGTGGCTGAGACAGCACCCGCTGGGGACCATAATTATGTCGACGCGATCCGGCGCGAACGCGAATCGGTCCTCGCCTACTGTTCCGATCTCAGCGACAAGGAGTGGCGCACACCCAGCGCCGCAGCCGGCTGGACCGTGCAGGACGTCGTCGCCCACCTGGGCGCCAACGCCCGCGCGGTGTTCGGGCCCGACGGCCTCGCGGTATTGCGCACCGATAGCATCGAACGGGTGGCCGACGCCGCGGTCGAGAAGCGGCGCGACTGGTCGAGCCAGAAGGTGCTCGAAGAATACGCGCGCTGGAGTTCGCGGCTGGCCGGCCTGGCGCGGGTGATCGCCCAGACCCCGGCGAGCCGACTACCCATTCCGCTCGGCGAACTCGGCCGCTACCCGGTCGGCATGTTGCTCACCGGCGCAATGGTTTTCGACCAGCACACACATCTGCGGCACGACATCGCGCCGGTGCTCGACCGACCGATCCCGACCTCCGACGAGGCCCGGTTGCATGTTGCAGTCACCTGGATGTTCGCGGTGTTGTCGAATCAGATCCAACGCAGCGGATCCGACCTTCCCGGGGTTCCAGTCTCCTTCGAACTGACCGGAATCGGCGGCGGGACATGGGGTTTAGCCGCCGACGGATCATTGAGCGACGGCGCGCTGGATTCACCCGCCATCACCATTTCCGGACGGGTGGAGGACTTCCCGTCCTGGGGCACCCGCCGGTCGTCATGGCGCGACGCGAACCTGACCCTGGGCGGCGACACGGCCGTCGCCGAGACCTTCCTCGATTCGATCAATGTCGTCTGACACCGCCGCCATCGTGCATGCTGTATCCCATGGTGCAATCGCTTCCACCGCAGGCTGATCCACGCATTCGTCCGGCCACCCACGACGACATACCGGCGATCCTGGGATTGATCCGGGAACTCGCGATCTACGAGAAGGCCGAGCACGAGGCGCAGGCGACGCCGGCACAGCTGGACACGGCACTGTTCGGCGACCGACCGACCGTCTACGCGATCGTCGCGGCCGAGACGCCGGGCGGGCCCGTCGTCGGATTCGCGCTGTACTTCCTCAACTTCTCGACCTGGCTCGGCGTGAACGGCATCTATCTCGAAGATCTGTATGTCCAGGAGGATCGACGCGGCACCGGCCTGGGCAAGGCGCTGCTGCAGACGCTCGCACAGATCGCGGTCACCCGCGGCTACGGCCGCGTCGAATGGTCGGTGCTCACGTGGAACACCCCGTCGATCGGGTTCTACGAGTCGATCGGCGCACGCGCACAAGACGAATGGCAGACGATGCGGCTCACCGGTGCCGCCCTGGCCGACTTCGGCCGCTGAATCACAGCCGCAGCCGCATGGCCTGCCGCGGCCAGGCGTCCAGCCCCACGGCCCGCTCGTGGTCGCGGATCTCCCGCAGGCCGTCGGTCAGCTCGCCGTCCGGGATCGGTTGCCAGCCAAGCGAGACGTAGAACGGCCCGTTGAACGGCACGTCGCGGTAGGTCGTCAGGGTCATCCCGTCGAATCCCCGCGCCCGGGCCAGGTCCTCGGCCGCCCGCATCAGGGCCGTGCCGATGCCGCGCCGACCGAAATCCGGTGCGACGGTGATCTGCTCGACATGCATGCAGCCGTCGACGATCTCGAGCAGCACGAACCCGAGGATCCGTGCATCGGCGGCGACGAGCAGGTGCCCATCGCGCTGCGCCACCGCGAACACCGACTCCGCCGGTGGCGGGAATTCGGCGACCAGGTCCATGCCGAGATCACGGAACGCCAGGCCGCCCGACGCCTCCAGTGCCGGCAGCCCCGCGACCTCGTCGGCCCGCGCGGGCCGAATCACCCAGTCCGTCACGGCAATCGCGAACGCAGTGACGTCGCCAGCCCGCGGATCGCCGATTCGGTGGCACCCACCGGCGCCAGCAGGGTCTCCGCGATCGTCACCAAACGCTCGACGCGCACGGCGATCTGCTCCATCTGTTCAACGATGCCCAGCAGCCGTTCGCCGGTCGAGTTCACCATCGCGATGCTGGCGTCCATCTCGGTCAGCGTCTTACCGAAGTGTTCGAGCGTGCCGTCGAAGTCGCCGAAGGTGGTGTTCATGCGTTCGAGGACCGCGCCCATGTCGCTCAGCACGGACTCGGCCTGTTCGACCGTGTTATCGGCATTCAACGCCGCCTGTGCCAGCCGACGCAGTCGCTGTCGCTCGGGTCCGCGGTCACCGGGGCCTCGATCAGTCATACCGAAATCGTATACATCCACCTCAGGCTCACTAAGGTGATTCCCCGTGACCCTGCAGTCCGCCGCGCCTGCGGCTATCAAAGAGATCACTACTCGCGGCGTCGTTCTCGGTGGTGTCATCACCCTCGTCTTCACCGCCGCAAACGTCTATCTCGGTTTGAAGGTCGGTCTCACCTTCGCGACATCGATTCCGGCGGCCGTGATCTCGATGGCGCTGCTGCGCTACTTCGCGAATCACTCGATCGTCGAGAACAACATCGTGCAGACGATCGCGTCGGCGGCCGGCACGCTGTCGGCGATCATCTTCGTACTGCCGGGGTTGGTGATGATCGGCTTCTGGAGCGGTTTCGGCTACTGGACCACGGCCGCGGTCTGCGCATTCGGCGGCGTCCTGGGCGTGATGTTCTCGATCCCGCTGCGCCGAGCCCTCGTCACGGGGTCGGACTTGCCATTCCCGGAAGGTGTCGCGGCCGCCGAAGTCCTGCGGCTCGGCGACTCGCAGGAGGGTGCGGCCGACAATCGCCGCGGCATCATCGCGATCTCGCTCGGTGCGCTCGGATCCGCGGGCTACTACCTGCTCACCGCCCTCAAGCTCGCGGCCGCCACGGTCAGCGGCGTCGTGCGGGTGGGCTCCGGCGGCACCGTGGTCACCGTCGGTCTGTCGGCGGCTCTCGTCGGCGTCGGACACCTGGTCGGCCTGACGGTGGGAATCGCGATGATCGTCGGCCTGGTGATCTCGTTCTTCGTCCTGCTGCCCATCAAGACCGCCGGCGACTTCACCCACGGCGGAGTCGTCGGCGACGTGGTGAACAGCGTCTTCAAGGACGACGTCCGCCTGGTCGGCGCCGGCGCGATCGCGGTCGCGGCCGTCTGGACGCTGCTCAAGATCATCGGTCCGATCATCAAAGGCATTGTCGACGCCGCGAATTCGTCGCGTCAGCGGCGCGCCGGCGCCGACCTCGACATCACCGAACGGGACATCCCGATCACCATCGTCGGCGGCGTCATCCTGTTCATGCTGGTCCCGATCTGGTACCTGCTCTACCACTTCGTGCAGGACACCCCACTGCAGGGACACTCGGCGGCGATCATCGCGGTGAGCCTGGCGTTCACCTTGGTCATCGGCCTGTTCGTGGCCTCGGTCTGCGGCTACATGGCGGGCCTGATCGGTGCCTCCAACAGCCCGATCTCCGGCGTCGGCATCCTGATCGTCCTGTTCTCCGCGATCCTCATCAAGGCCGTCTACGGCGGCGCCGACCAGTCGCAGTCGGCCACGCTGGTCGCCTACACGCTGTTCACCGCCGCGGTGGTCTTCGGCGTCGCCACCATCTCCAACGACAATCTGCAGGACCTCAAGACCGGTCAGCTGGTCGGTGCGACGCCGTGGAAGCAGCAGGTCGCTCTGGTGATCGGCGTGGTGTTCGGCTCGGCGATCATCCCGCCCGTGCTGCAGCTGATGTTCACCACCTACGGCTTCGCCGGCATGAAGGGCGCGGGCGATAACGCCCTTGCCGCACCGCAGGCGTCGTTGATGACCACGCTGGCCAACGGCGTCTTCGGCAGTAATCTCGACTGGAGTCTGATCTGGATCGGCGTCGGCATCGGCGCGGTCGCGATCACCATCGACGAATTACTCGCCCGCAGAACACGTTTCCGACTTCCGCCATTGGCCGTCGGGATGGGCATGTATCTGCCGATGAGCGCGACGCTGATGATCCCGATCGGCGCATTGATCGGGCATTGGTACAACAACTGGGCCGACCGGTCCGGCGATCGGGCCGAATCACGAAAACGCCTGGGCGTCCTCCTTGCAACCGGACTCATTGTGGGCGAAAGCATCTGCGGCGTCGTCGTGGCCGCGATCGTGTCGGCGACGCACAATTCGAACTGGTTGGGGATTCCCAGCGGCTTCGAGAACTGGAGCGAACTGATCGGCGTCATCGTGTTCGTCGCTGTCATCTCCTGGCTGTACAAGCACACGCAGCGGATCGCGGCCACGGATACTCGATAGCCGACCGGCACTCGCAGTTCAGGCGCATAATGAGAGCCCGAGCCGAGAGGAATCGAATGCCGATACGTGCCAATCGAGTCATCGCCCGGACCGCCGCGATCGCCATCGCCATCGGCGGTGCCGCCCTCTTCGGTGCGGCCGGCCACGCCTCCGCCGACATCCCTCCCGGCACCTACACGTCGACGACACTGGCGGGTGGCGTGGTACTGCTGCAGCGCGACGCGCATGTCGACGGCAACCAGCT
Source organism: Jongsikchunia kroppenstedtii DSM 45133 (assembly GCF_000380485.1). Classification (GTDB taxonomy): domain Bacteria; phylum Actinomycetota; class Actinomycetes; order Mycobacteriales; family Mycobacteriaceae; genus Jongsikchunia; species Jongsikchunia kroppenstedtii. The sequence goes on from NZ_AQYG01000046.1 coordinate 172,616, forward strand.
CGTCCTCATCGGGCGCTACCCCATTCATCCGACGCCGACCGGCGGTTACGTGGACCTCTTCCCCGGCCACCGCGTCATCCTGAACAGCGACGGGCATGGCGGATACACCGGCCCCGCGTATTTCGGCGGAACGGTGATCGGCTCCATCAGCCTGCTGCCCCACCGCTGACCCGCTGACGCCACGTGTCAGCGGGCCGCGACGTCACGGGGTCCAGGATCATGTGGTCCAGGTCGGTGGACGCTTCTCCAAGAACGCCGACATGCCTTCCTGCGCATCACCGGTCATCGCGTTGGCTGCCATGACCTGCGTCATCAACTCGTATGCGTCGGGCTCGGTGCGATCGATCTGGTCGTAGAACGCCCTCTTGCCGATGGCGAGCGTGTCGGCGCTCGAATCGGCTATGCGGGAAGCCAATTCGATCACCGTCGACGCGAGCTCCGCGGCCGGTACCGCCTGGTTGATCAGCCCCCAGTCCACGGCGGTTCGAGCGTCGATCATGTCGCCGGTCATCAGCATGTGCATCGCCCGTTTGCGGCCGACCGCCCGCGTGAGCGCAACCATCGGCGTCGAACAGAACAGCCCGATCTTCACCCCGGGGGTGCTGAATCGTGCGGTGTCGGCAGCGACCGCGAGATCGCAGGTGGCGACCAGCTGACAGCCCGCCGCCAGAGCCATGCCCTGCACCTGAGCGATCACCGGCGGGCGCACCTCATGGATGGTGGCCATCAGCTCGCTGCAGGCTTCGAAGATCACCCGTTCGTCGTCGATCATGCGGTCCACCATTTCGGACAGATCGTGCCCCGCAGAGAACGCCGGGCCGTGCGCCTCGATGACGATCACGCGCACCGACGGATCGTCCGACAGTTGTCGGAGTATCCGGGTGGTGCTCCGCATGGTGCTGAGTGACAGCGGGTTTCGGCGGTCAGGTGCGCTCAGCGTAACCAGACCGATGGGACCACGAACGTTCATATCGACCGATGTCTCACTCATCGAAACAACGATATTCCCGTACCACCCATCGGCGGTAGCGTGCTTCGCATGTCTCGTTTCAGTGTTTCCGGCGCCGAGCTCGATATCGACATCACGGGGGAAAGCGGCTTCCCCGTGGTCCAGCTGCACGGCCTCACGTCCTGCGTGGCGGCTGATCGGCTCGACCTGGCACACGACGTGCACGGCGCACGGGTCATCCGCTACGACGCACGCGGCCACGGGAAGTCCACCGGACGCAAGGTCCCCGAGGACTATCGCTGGGAAGCGCTCGCCGACGACCTGCTGCAGGTGCTCGACCACTACTTCCCCGGCGAGCAGGTGTACGGCATCGGCACATCGATGGGCACCGGGACGCTGCTGCACGCCGCGCTCGTCGACCGGAACCGCTTCTGCGGGCTGACGCTGTCGGCCCCGCCCACTGCGTGGGAGACCCGGGCGATGCAGGGCGACTTCTATCGAGATACCGCCGCTCTCATCGAATCTCAGGGTGTCGACGCATTCATCGCATTGGCCAAGGACGCTCCCCGGCCTCCGGCCCTGGCCGACTATCCGTTCACCGAACCCGGTGTCGCCGAGGATGTGTTCCCGTCGGTGTTCCGCGGCGCGGCGCTCACCGATCTTCCCGATCGCGAGGACATCGCGCAGATCACCGTGCCGGCCCTGGTGCTGCCGTGGAGCGACGACCCCGGACATCCGCTGTCAACGGCGGAGTCGCTGACGAGCATCATGCCCAACGCCACGATGTCCGTGGCGCACAACCCGACTGAGCGGGACGCGTGGCGTGGGCTCGTCCGCGACCACGTCGCCCGCGTTACTGTCGCCGGCTGATTCCGTCAGCGGAGACGTCGCACACCAGCAGATGGAACGCGCCGGAATCCGCGCTCAGACGGCGGTCCTCGACGTCGGCGAATCCAGCCTGGCGGAGTACGCCGATGACCTCCTCGATCGGTCGCAGGCGAAATCCGTGCTGGGTGAACGGCATCTTCGTCATCTGCGCGGGATCGCCGACGCCGAGCACCAACCGGCCGGTCGGCCGCAGCACCCGAACGATCTCGCCGACAGCGGCGGCGAGGTCCTCGATGAAGTAGATCGTGTTCGTCGAGATGATCGCGTCCACCGATGCGTCATCCAGTGGAAGGCTCTCCATCCGCGCGTCATGAAGCACCAGGTGACCGGTCGCGATGTCGTCGGAGAATCGCCGTCGCGCGTCCGCGAGCATGGTCGCCGACAGTTCGACCCCGTGCACCGAGCCGGCGGCGTCGACGCGGCGGAGCAGCAGATCAAGCCCAACACCGCCGCCGAAGCCGATATCGGCGACCACCACACCGGGCGCCGCGGTGTCGATGGCCTCGACCGCCGCGGTCACGATCGATCGGTTACCGCGATTGAGCAGCCGCCCCACCACGCCGCCCACGACACCGGACGGCTCGCCGAGCTGACCCGCAAGGCCGGACATCGCGCGATCGATAAGCCACATGACTACATTCAAACAGGAAAGCGACACATCGGACGCCCCCGCGTCACTCCCGCTTCGGGCCGACCCACACCTGCTGCGCATTGACGAATTCGTGGATGCCGGCCTTGCCCAGCTCCCGCCCATAGCCCGACCGGCCGACGCCGCCGCTCGGCAGCCGGGGGTCGGTCTTGACGATGCCGTTGACCGCCACCTGTCCGGCCACGATCTCGCGCGCCAACGCCTCGCCACGTTCCGGCGTGCTCCAGACGCTGGCGGCCAGTCCGTAGCGAGTGTCGTTCGCGAGCAGGACCGCATGCTCGGAATCGACCGCGCGCATCACGACGGCCACCGGCCCGAACGTCTCCTCGACGCACGCCGTCATCCCCGTTCGTACCTCAGTCAGCAACGTCACCGGGTAGAAGAACCCTGCGCCCGTGGGGATTTCACCGCCCAATAGACAGTGGGCGCCCGCTGCCACCGTCTCCGTCACCTGCCTGTGCAGCTGGTCTCGAAGGTCTCCGCGGGCGATCGGCCCGACCTGCGTCGACGCGTCCCGCGGGTCGCCGACCACCAAGGCTGCCAACCGTTCCCCGAGCAGTGCCACGAATTCGTCATGCACCGCGGATTCGACGATGACGCGCTTGGCGGCGATACATGACTGCCCCGCATTGATGATTCGCGACAGCGCCACGACATCGGCCGCCTGCTCGAGATCGGCGTCGGCAAGGACGATGCACGGATCCGAGCCGCCGAGCTCCAGTACCGACGGCTTGATCTCGCTCCCTGCTATCGCCGCGACCGCGGAGCCGCCGCGGTCGGAGCCGGTGAACGAGACCGCCCGGATCCGGGGGTGACGAATCGCTCGCTCCACATCTGCGGTGGCCGCCGGTAACGATGCGAAAACCCCTTCCGGGGCTCCGGATTCGCGAAAGACGCGGTCGATCGCAGCAGCGCAGCCGGGGACGTGCGGGTCGTGCTTCATGACGCAGGTATTGCCGGCCATCAGGGCCGGCGCACAGAATCGGAAAGCCAGCCAGAAGGGGGCATTCCACGGCAGGATGCCGAGGACCGGCCCCAGCGGCAAATACTGCACGTAGCTGCGCGCGGCATCCGATTCGATGACGTCGTCGGCAAGATAGTCGGCTCCGTGCTCGGCGTAGTGATCTGCCGCCCAGGCGGCCTTCTCCACCTCGCCGCGGGCCTCGCCGATCGGCTTGCCCATCTCCTCGGTCATCAGCATCGCGTACTCGTCGCCGCCGGCCCGCAGACGTCCGGCCACCTCGCGCAGCAGGTCGGCCCGATCGGCGAATGCTGTTCTGTGCCAGCCGTCGTACGCCTGTCCGGCCCGGCCGATGATGCCGTCGATGTCCCCGGCAGTGGCGGCCGGTATCTCGCGAATCACCTCACCGCTGGTGGGATCGGTCGCGATCAGGGATGTCATTGCGTCACCTCCTGGGTGGCGACGAGCTGGGGCGCGGCGTCGTGCACCGTGAAGTCCTCGTCGAGCGTGAAGAACGACTCGCAGCCGTCGTCGGTGACCCTGATCGTGTCGGAGATCCCGACGGTCTTGTCCCCATCCACACCCCACATCCACGGGATGACGTGGAATGTCATCCCCGGCTCCAGCGCGGTGAAGTCGCCCGGATTGAGGCTGAGGATGTACCCCTCGTCCCAGGATGGCGGGAAGGCGATCCCAATCGAGTAGCCGGATCTGGTGACGAGCCGCGCGCCGACCGTGTTGTCGGAGATCACCCGGCGCACAATGGAATCCGCGTCCGATACGGTCAGACCCGGCCGCATCACCGATTTGAGCTCTGCCAGTGCGAGTTTCATCCGTTCCTGAGCCGCGTGCATCGAATCGGTGAGCTGGCCCGCGACCACCGTACGCATCAGCGCGGTGTGGTAGCGGCGGTAGCAGCCGCCGACTTCCAGGAACACGTGTTCGCCGGGCTCGATCGTGCGGCCCTCCCACGTCGCATGACCGATCATGCTGCGCGGCCCGGATGCGACATACGGCATTACGGCGGGGAATTCGCCACCCGCGCGGAACATCGCCGCGCTGATCTCCGCCGCGACCTCGTTCTCAGTGACGCCGGGCACCGCGGCCGCCAGTCCCGCTGCCATGCCGGCCTCCGCAGCACGCGCGGCCTTGCGCATGATGTCGATCTCGACGTCGGACTTGCATGCCCGCCCCGCTTCGACGATGCCGAAACAGTCCATCAGGACTCCCTGCTGGAACGAGGTATGCACGCGGTCTTGCTGATACGCCGGGAAGAAGTAGCTATTGCGTTCGTAGCCAACACGTTTCGTTCCCAGGCCCGACTGGTTCAGGGCGAGCACCAGTTCTTGGATCGCGTCGCCGGTGTCGGGATAGGGGCGGGTGCGCTCGACCCAGGTGCGGGCGATCACGTTCGACTCCTCCATGGCGCGCGTGATCATCACCGGCTCGTCATCGAGCGGCACCACCAGCGCCTGGAAGAACGAATAACCGGTGGTCTGATAGTCGGTGAGATACATCAGGTTCTCGGGATCGGTGATCACCACCGCGTCAAGATGCCTGCGCTCCATGCGTTCTCGGAGATCGCCGAGACGGCGCTCGTATTCGGCGATCGGGAATGTCATGTCGTCGCGGGCCCTCATCGCAGCGCCTCCGCCACCGCATCGGCCAGGATGTCGAGGCCTTCGGCGAGGTCGTCGTCACCGATGGTGAGCGGTGGAATCGCCTTGAGGACACGACCGCCGGAGCCGCACGGTCCGATCAACAGCCCGCGGTCGAACGCCGCCGACTGCACTCGTTTGGCAAGCTCGCCGTCGGCGACATCGAGGCCCTGCAGCATCCCCCGTCCCCGTACTTCCCAGTCCCGCTCGGGATATTCGGCCGCGATCGCGACCAGCCGCTCCCCCATCACCTCGCCCTTGCGCGCGACGTCGCCCATCAACTCGTCGTCGGTGAAGTAGTCGAGCGCCACGGCCCCGGCGACCAACGACAGTCCCTGCCCACGGAACGTCCCCGTATGCGCCCCCGGGCTCCAATGCTGGTCGACCTCAGGCTTGTTCAGGTTCATCGCGATCGGCGTGCCATAGCCGCCCAGACCCTTTGCGAGCGTGATGATATCCGGATCGAGGTCGAAGCCGTCGAAGCTGAAATAGCTTCCGGTACGGCCGCATCCGGCCTGAATGTCGTCAATGATGAACAAGGCGTCGACGTCGCGCGCCAGTTGCTGGACGTCCCGCAGCCACTGCGCGCTGGCCACGTTCACCCCGCCCTCCGCTTGCACCGCTTCGACCAGGATTGCGGCCGGCGCCGCGATACCGCTGGAGGAGTCGGCGAGCGCGGCGGCGTAGTCGCTGAGAGCCGTCTTGCCGCCCGGCGCGGTCTCGTAGGGCAGTCGATGGATATCGCGCAGCGGCACGCCGGCCCACTTGCGGAAAGCGTCGTTCGCGGTCGCGGCCAGCGATCCCAGCGTCATCCCGTGGAAACCGTGGCTGAATGCCACCACCTCTCGCCGCCCGGTGACGAGTCGTGCCAGCTTCAAGGCGGCTTCGACGGCATTGGTGCCGGTGGGTCCGGTGAACTGCATCCGGTGTTCCATCCCGCGCGGCGCCAGGATGACGTCGTGGAACTTGCTGATGAAGTCGCGTTTGGTGGTCGTGTACATGTCGAGGCTGTGCGCGATTCCGTCGGCCTCGAGGAAGTCGATCATCGCGCGCTTCATCCGCGGATTGTTGTGACCGAAGTTGAGGACGCCGGCGCCGGCGAAGAAGTCGATATATGACCGGCCCTCCTCGTCGATCTGCCTGGCGTTCGACGCCGATTGGAAGACGGTCGGAAACGAGCGGCTGTACGCCCGGACTTCCGACTCCCATTGCTCGAATGCTGCGGTGTCCATCGTGACGGTCTCCTTCTCGTTGGATGTAATGCGGCTCTTTCCCTTTCAGGCGATGCGGGCCGGTTCGGCAACGCCGGCCAGTCCGATCAGGATGCGCGCGACCGGGTCGATCAGTCGGTCGTCGAAGTCGTAGCGGGCGCTGTGCAGTGGAACCCCGGCGTCCTCCGGTGAGCCCCCGATCAGCGCGAATGCGCCCGGAATGCGCTGCAGGTAGTAGCTGAAGTCCTCCGACGCCATCACCGGCGCGACCGAGTCGTGACGCGACCAGCCATCACCGAATTCGGCCGCCAGTCGGCCACGCAGCTCAGCGGCCGGTTCCGGATGGTTCACCGTGGCGCCGTAGCGGGCGGTGGTTTCGACGGCGGCGTCCACGCCATGCGCCGCGGCGACGGCGGTGGATATCTCGGCAATGAGATCGAAAACATGATCGCGCACATGGTCATTCGCCACGCGGACGCTGCCCGCGAGCTCGGCGTCGTCCGGTGTGACGGTGGCGGCCGCCTCCGCTCGCAGCGAGGTCACCGCCACCACCGCCGACGACTGCGGCGACAGCCGGCGTGCCACGATCTGTTGCAGCGCAACGGTGATCGCCGCGGCGGCCAGCACGGGGTCGCGGGTGGCCTCGGGCTGCGAGGCATGTCCGCCCTGCCCGCGGACGCCTATCTGGAAAGTTCCGTTCGCAGACATGACCGGACCATTCGGGCAGATCGCCTGGCCCAGCGGCAGACCCGGCCAGTTGTGCCAGCCGAACACCGCCTCGACCGGCCGCACGTCGGGAGCGCCGGCAAGGCAGCCGTCGGCGATCATTTCCCGCGCACCGTGGCCGCCCTCCTCGGCGGGTTGGAACAGCAACGTCACCGGCCCCGGTAGGTCGGCCTCGTGCAGTTTCAGCCAGCGAGCAACGGCGAGCAACGTCGCCGTATGCCCGTCGTGTCCGCAGGCATGCATCACGCCGGGTTGCTGCGACCGGTAGGCATGATCGGCATCCTCGGCGATGGGCATGGCGTCTAGATCGGCGCGAAGAGCGATATGGCGGCCATCGGCACCGGCCGCGAGTTGCGCGACGGTCCCGGTGCCGGCGCACGGGCGATACTCGATGCCCATGTCGTCGAGCGCGGCGCGAACGGTGTGGGCAGTATCGACTTCAGCCCATGCGAGTTCCGGGCGTTGGTGCAGATCGTGGCGGAGTCGCTTGGCCCCGGCCACGACCGTGGGCCATTCATCTCGCATGCGACTTCCTCGGTCGACGCCCGTCTCGGTCGGTTCCAACGTACCTTGAATCAAGAAGGGCCGCATCCGATAGGCGATGACGGACGAAATACCTTATCGCCGAATAGTATTCAGCAAAGTTGTCGCTGACAGAGCGGTGTCGACGACGATCGAGTTTCGATGTGCAATGCGCGTGATACGCAGCACGATTCGGCCCGATCGGCTGGTTGACCGACCCTCGCATCCGTGATCGGATCATGCGATGAGGATCGAACGCATCGCACCCATCTTGACCGTCAACGACGTTGCGACCGCGATTCAAGAGCACACCGGAGTGCTCGGAATGCACGTCGTGATGGACATGGGTTGGATCGCGTTCCTCGCCAACGACAGCGGCCTCCAGATCGGCCTGATGACCAGCGATGCGACCGCCCCCGTCAACCCGGATGTCTCCGTCTTCGTCGACGATGTGGAGGCAGCCCACAATGCGGCACTCGAGTCCGGCGTGGAGATCGTGCACCCCCTGTCGTCCGAGGAATGGGGTGTGCGCCGATTCTTCTATCGGGACTCGTCCGGTCGGGTGATCAACGTCGGCACTCATATCTGATGGCCGGTCCGATGCTCGACGTGCTGGTCATCGGGGCGGGCCCCACCGGGCTCGCCGCGGCACTCGAGCTCGCGCGGCGGGACGTCGCCGTGCGCATCATCGACGCCGCCGACCGACCGTTCGGCGGGTCACGCGGCAAGGGGGTCACTGCGCGCACCCAGGAGATCTTCGATGATCTGGGAGTCATCGACGATCTGGAACGGGTCGGATGGCGGCATCAACCGCGACGGGTCACGGTCGGCGGCAAGGTGGTCAGTGATTCGGCGCCGGATGCGGGTGCCGAGCCGACGCCCGACCGGCCCTATCCGTCGGGCCTGATACTGCCGCAGTGGAGAACCGAAGAGATACTGCGAAACCGGCTGCGCGAGAGCGACATCCAGGTCGACTATGGCGTTCGCGCGATCTCCGCCGACGTGGTCGATGATCACGTGCAGGTGACCACGGAACGCGATTCACTGCGCGCTCGGTACGTCATCGGCTGCGATGGCGGCCACAGCGGGGTACGCGAGTGGATCGGCGCCCGGTTCGACGGCCACGGCGGAATGCAGGCGATGTATGTCGGCGACGTCGAGGTGGCCGGCCTCGCGCCTGATCGCTGGTACCAATGGACCGATCCCACAGCGGGATTCGCGGCCCTCTGCCCGTTCCGCGACTCGGCCACGTGGCAGTTCCAGGGGGTCCAGTTCGCCGCCTTCGACAACGACGGCGAGTTTGCCGAACCATCGCTGGACACCCTGCAGCAGACGCTGAACGCAGTGACCGGAGAGCGGGCGATACAGCTGTCCGCGCCGACCTGGATGTCACGATGGCGAGTCAACGTCCGACTGTCCGACCGGTTCCGCGAGGGCCGGATGTTCCTCGCGGGCGATGCCGCACATGTTCACTCCCCGGCGGGCGGACTGGGCATGAACACCGGCATCCAGGACGCCTACAACCTGGGTTGGAAGCTCGCCGCCGTCCTCGATGGCCGGGCCGACGAGCGACTACTGGAAACTTATGCGACCGAACGGGTCCCGATCGCCGAATGGACACTGGGCGTCAGCACCGCCGGACTCGAGAAGATGACCGCTGCCATGCAGGATTCGACGGCCACCACGCTGATCCCGGCGACCGAGGACGGACAGCAGCTCGGCCTGGGCTATCGCTGGAGTTCCTTGTCACATCAGACCGATGCCTACGAAACACGTTCGGGCGGAGTGCAAGCCGGCGACCGTGCTCCCGATGGACGCTGCACCGGCCCGGACGGCAACATCATTCGGCTCTTCGACGCGTTCCGCGGAACGCACGCGGCAGTGCTCGGGATCGGCGACGCCGCCGAAGCGGCTCAGGCACTGACATTGCGTGTGAACGTCGGACACACCCGCACGGTGACAAGCGACATCGATCAGACGCGAAATATTTACTGCGGCAGCAGTACTGGTGGACTGTATGTCGTTCGTCCGGACGGCTATATCGGCTTCGCCGGCACGGCGGACGACGACGGAGAGGCGGCGGCCTATCTGCACCTCATCGGCGCCGCCGACTAGGCTCCTAGCGGTGCGGCGCCTCGGTCAGGCCGCGCGCGACCCCTACTCCTGCACCGATTCCCGCACCGATCGCGGTCACCGGGGCGGCGGTGACGGCAGCACCGATGGCGGCTCCCAGAACCGGACCGATCGCGAGACCGATCGGCAGGAACGGCACGCCGGCGATCAGCCCGGCCACTCCGCCGACCAATCCGCCCGCGGCAGCCAACGGGGCTCCGACGGTTACCGTCGCGATCGCCCCGCCACGGACGGAGTCACCGACGGTGTCGGCGGCCACCTGGTCTGCACGCGCCGGATCGAGGCCCATGCTCCGGCCTGTGCGAGCGACCTCGGCTTCCGCGCCCGCCGCAGCGCCATTGATCTGCTGCGTCTGCTGCGTCGACAGCCAATCGGGCGCCGGCACCTGGAGGTCACCGGCGCGAACGGTCGCCGGCGGCGGGACCGCGGCGGCCGGATGCGGTGCCACGACCGCCGCTATCGCCGGCGCAGGCGCATTGTCGTGCGTCGGTGGCGTGGCCGCCGCGACACCCGCGACGGATGCCGCCAGCATCAACGGCGTAGATCCAGCAGCAACGAGCGTTGCCAGGCGGCGATGGTCACGGGGAGCGCGGTGACGCCCGGGCGTGCGAGTGCTCATGGTTTCAGTCTCCAGCTTCGAATTGACTAGCGGTCGCTAATCGATGATTCGCGTGAGACTGGTCTGCGGATTGGTCGCAGTGCCCGAATTTTCGAAACCCCGGCGATCGGTTGTCGATCGCCGGGGCTCCGCCTGCTAGGCCGGCTCGCGCATCACACCGGCATGCCGGACGGTTCCGGACAGGCCCGGTAGCTCTTTGAGCGCCGACCAGGTGCGCAGCCCGTCCGTGCTGTCGGCGTAGAAGTACTTCCCACGGGTGTACGCGTCCAAGTAGATCCGCCAGGTGCCGTTCGGCAGCTGAACGACGGCCGGACCCTCCAACATCGAGCCCCAATTCGCGGTGATCGGCACCGGTGTGTAAGGACCGGTCAGCGTCGGCGCGGTCCAGTGCTCAATGACCTTCTTGGTCTCGTTCTTGGTGATGGCGTGGTATGTCCCACCGATCTTCACGATGGTGGTGTCGATGTGATCGGCCTGGATTCCCAACGGAACCGGGAAGCTCCACACCCGCAGGCCCGGATCGAGCGCGGTCATCACATACGGCACGAAGCCGCCGCCGGTCGACATCGAGAAGACGATGTTCACCCGGCCGTTGTCGACGAACCAGTCGGGCGCCCAGGCCTTGGTGGTGAATGGCGAGAGTGAGGGCAAGCCCCTGCCCGCATCCGAGCCCGAGGAGCTGCCCAGGTTGCCCCAGCCTTTGCCGTCACCGGTGCCCGGAAGCAGGAAGCAGCACAACGGGACCGGCCAGTTCTCCATGAACGTCCAGTGGACGCGGTCGCGGCTACTGGCGAGGCCGATATTCGACGGGTCGCCTGTGGTGTAGGTGACGTAGTACGTCCCGTCGGTGTTCCGGAAGATGCTCGGGTCGCGCACCAGTCCGGTCGGCGGCGTATACGCTCCCCGCTGCAGCACCTGGTAATCGGTGCCATCCGTCGACTGGTAGACGTCCATGGTGCGGTCGCTGGCATTGCTGAACGCCACCATCGTGTACCGCCAACCGGCCGCCGATGCGGCACCGTTGAGCCCCGGGATCGCAACGAGCAGCCCCACGACCAACAGCAGTGCCGCCGACGCGGCCGAGAAAGTTCGCTTGCTGTGCATCACCGATGCAGTATCGACGAACGCGGACACGTTGTACATATGCCTGCCCACAGCGGCGGAAAATCGTTACCAACGGCCGCGGTGACAGAGCCCGCGGTGGTGGTCCCGGCACGCACTACAGTGACGGTGTCTGACCTCGCACAATCCAGGAGTTTCCGTTGGCGATCAAAAGCCTGAATCACGCTGTCCTCTTCGTCTCCGACGTGGAAGTCAGCGCGCAGTTCTACTGCGATGTGCTGGGCTTCGAGCGGCTCCCGTTCGACTTTCCGGGTGGTGCATTTCTGCGCGGGTCGGCGTCGGCGAACGACCACGACCTGGGCCTGTTCCAGGCCAGCAGTCCGCGTGCGGGGGACGGTGCGGTCGGGCTGTATCACCTCGCGTGGGAGGTGGGGACGCTGGCGGAGATGGCGACCACCAAGGACCGGCTGCTGGCCGCCGGCGCGCTGCGCGGGATGTCGAACCACGCCGGCACGAAGGCGCTGTACGCCCGCGATCCCGACGGCATCGAATTCGAGGTCACCTGGCTGGTGCCCGACGCCCTGCTCGCCGACGAGTTCGGCCCCGGCTTTTCGGCGACCAGCCCGCTCGACCTGGACGCCGAGATCGAGCGGTACGGCGCCGACACTCCCGGTGGGCCGCGGACCGATCGGGCGCTGATGGCGGCGCTGATGGGGCGGATCTCGGGTACGCCTTAGGTTTTCGGCGTCGCGCCGCTGTTTGATCGCCGCGCCACTGTTTGAACGCGGGCCTCGCAGTCAAACCGAGGCGCGACCAATCACTGGAGCCCATCACCGCAAGCCGCAGCCGCGCGGTGCGGTCACCAATGGTGACGCGCACGGCCGCCCGCTTGCCACCGCCCAGTTCCGCGACGTGGGCATCGGTCAGCTCGATGGCCGTGGCCGACCCATGTGGCGTCAGAGTGGTGGTGACGTTCAGCGACATATGGCCATACTCCCCGACCGACGATCCCATTGGAGCACTTTGCTATTCGCCGTCATGGTCCTTCTCGTGGAGGGCGCGCAACTCGTCCTTGGCCAGGTCCAGCACCTCGCGGCGTTCCTTGCTCAGGCCGTCACCGGCGCGATTGATGTAGAAGGTCAGCATCGACATCGCCGATCGATAGGGCGATGTGGCCTTGCGCCGATTCGAATCTTCCGCTGACTCGAGCAGCGATCGCGCGATCCGCTTGGGATCGGACCAGGTGAAGACACCGTCATCCAGATCGAGCGCATCGGAATGCTCGGTGACATCTTGCGACCACTTCTCCTTCTTCTCGGCCATGCCCCGATTGTCGGCCGATCATCGGCCTAACGAAAGGGCACACTCGATATCGCAGGAGCGGCGCGCCCGAGCGCCACCTACGGTCACACTGCGCGGACCACACCCATGCAGCGGCCGACATCAACTTTGTTCGGTGAGATCGATCGGGGCCGAAAATCGCTGCGAACGGTTGGGAGATTTGGCGGTTCTGGACCGACAAGCCGGAATACCGGCGACGATTAGGTATGCCAAACGTAAGAGTATGGCCCAAAGCCGTCGAGGCCGGCGATGTCATCGATCACGACGGCGTCGAGGTCACCGTGGAGTCGGTGGTCGTGAACACGGCGACGGTCACCTACGTCTGTCATACCAATGACGGCGACGAGGTTGAGTTCGATTGGGATCTCGACGACTGGGTCGGGGTGCGGCGCGACGAGCGTTGACGATTCACCCCCCCCCGACCAGGGTCCGACACCGTCTGATCCTCTCGGACGGAGTCGCTGTGATCATCTGACAAACGTCAGTCCATCCCGCGTTTGCCTGGCGTCCAGAACGGTTTGGTGACGATGCTGCGGCGGTTCCAGCCGCGATCGCGCACCAGGTAGGTGCGCACCAACTGGATCGTTCGGGCCTCGCCCGCGAGGTAGGCCACACCACCGTCGACATCAGGCAGGTCGAGGGCGGCGACCGCGTCCACCATGTCGGCGCTCGAAGCCGCGGAACGACCGTCCCGGGTCACGCGCGTCAGTTCTCGTGGCAGTTCGATGTGGTCGCCGACGGAGTTCGCCTGATGGACGCCGACGACCGGCACCTCCGGGTCGATCTCGCGCAGTAGCGACCCGAATGCAGGTGCCGCCGTCTCCTCTCCGGCGAACAGGTACCAGGTGGCGTCGGGCCGGCGCTTCAATCCGCGCGTGTCACGGAAGAATGCGGCGTAGTCGCCTGTCTTCACCGTGTTCAGCCACTGCAGACCGGGGCCGTCGGGCGACTTTCGGTCGTAGACGATGATGTCGAGCCAACCTTGCACTGGGTCACTGTCCCAGATGCTGTAACACCGCAATGTCATGATTGATGACATCCGCACACGGATGTGATCTCCAACGTTCCATTCGTAGCCGACGAGTTTCGGCCCCTCCATCCGGATACGCGTGGATGTCGGCGTGAGGCGTTCGATATGGGTGACGTGGCCGCCGCTGAGCAGCATTCGCCCGAGATCGAACCGCGAGCCGGTATCAACAGTGGCCATGAGTCGTCTCCTCGAAAGTTAGGTTTACCTAAGGCTAAAGTGTCCCAAATGCGCATGGCGGACCATCGATGCCCCGAAACGGCCACCGATCTCGGTGGCTCGCCGATCCTGAGCATCGGGCACGGGATGGTCGCGCCGGCGATGGCTCTGCCGGCCGCTCACTCTCATCCCGAGCCGTTGCTCATGGGAGCGGCGACCGCGACGGTCACGGTGACGACCGGCGGGCGGGACTGGCTGGTACCTCCGGGTTACGGCCTGTGGATCCCGGGCGGTGTCGAGCATTCGGGTGAGGTACTGCGGCGCGGTGAGGGTTTCACACTCGTTTTCGCAGCCGACCGCTCCCCGATCGACTGGCCGGAGCCGACCGGTGTGGCCGTCGGCCCCCTTCTGCGTGAGCTCATCGTTCACCTGCAGCGAACCGAGCACGACGATCCGACACGGCCGGCCGCCGAGACCCTGCTGTTCACACTGCTCAGGCCGGCACCATCGCATGACTTGCGACTCGTCATGCCGACCGATCCGCGGATCAGACCGATCGCCGACCAACTCGTCGCCGACCCGTCCGACGATCGAGGCGTCGACGCGTGGGCCGACGAGGTGCACGTCGGCGTGCGCACCCTGTCCCGGTTATTCGCCGCCGAGACGGGTCTACCTTTTGCTCGGTGGCGTATCCATGCTCGCGTCCATGCAGCCATCGGGCTGCTCGCCGGCGGCGTACCTGTCGACGCCGTCGCCCGCGCGGTCGGCTATCGCAAGACCAGCGCATTCATCGCCGCGTTCAGTCGGGTGACCGGCCAGACTCCCGGCACCTACCGGGACGCGAACCGACCGGAACTGCATTAAACGTTGAAGCGGAACTCCACCACGTCCCCGTCGGCCATGATGTAGTCCTTGCCCTCCATGCGCACCTTGCCGGCAGCTTTGGCGTCGGCCATCGATCCGGCGGCGTCGAGGTCGGCGAAGGAGACGATCTCGGCCTTGATGAAGCCCTTTTCGAAGTCGGTGTGAATGACGCCAGCCGCCTTGGGGGCGGTGTCGCCCTGGTGAATCGTCCACGCGCGCGATTCTTTTGGTCCCGCCGTCAAGTAGGTCTGCAGGCCCAGGGTGTGGAAGCCGGCCCGTGCCAGCGAGGCCAATCCGGGCTCATGCTGGCCGACGGACTCGAGCAGTTCCAGGGCGTCCGCCTCGTCGAGCTCCAGCAGCTCACTCTCGACCTTGGCATCAAGGAACACGCAATCAGCAGGCGCCACAGCGGCTTTCAGCTCTTCCTTGCGCGTCTCGTCCGTCAGTACCGACTCGTCGGAGTTGAAGACGTATAGGAACGGCTTCGTCGTCATCAGGTGCAGCTCGCGCAGTAGCGACAGGTCCAGCGAATCCTGCTGCGAGAACAGGGTTTTGCCGTCGGTCAGGATCGCCTCGGCCTTCTTGGCGGCCTCTACGCTCTCGGCGAGATCCTTGTTCTTCCGCGCATCCTTCTCGAGCCGCGGGATCGCCTTCTCCAGCGTCTGCAGATCAGCCAGGATCAGCTCGGTCTCGATGATCTCGATGTCGGCCATCGGGTCCACCCGACCATCGACGTGCACCACGTCGTCGTCGGCGAACACGCGCACGACCTGACAGATGGCGTCGGCCTCGCGAATGTTGGCGAGGAACTGGTTGCCCATGCCCTCGCCCTCGGACGCACCCTTGACGATGCCGGCGATGTCGACGAACGACACGGTCGCGGGCAGGATGCGCTCACTGCCGAAGATCTCGGCGAGCCGGTTCAGCCGCGGGTCCGGCAGCTCGACGACGCCCACGTTGGGCTCAATGGTGGCGAACGGGTAGTTCGCGGCCAGCACGTCGTTGCGGGTCAGCGCGTTGAACAGGGTGGACTTGCCGACGTTGGGCAGTCCGACGATTCCGAGAGTAAGGCTCACGGCCGCTTATCTTATGTGGTCAGCGGCCGTGAGCCTCAATCAGCAAGCGATCAGGCGCCGAACCCGAGCAGCGACTTGACCTCCAGGAACTCGCTGAAGGCGTAGTCGCTCCACTCGCGGCCGTTGCCGCTCTGCTTGTAGCCGCCGAACGGGGCGGTCGGATCCAGCGGAGCCGAGTTCAGCCCGATCGATCCGGCACGCAGCTTCGAGCCGATCCGGCGCACCTCGTCGAGGTCCTTACCGGAGACATAGCCGGCCAGGCCGTACTCGGTGTCGTTGCCGATCTTGATCGCCTCGTCGACGGAGTCGTAGCCGATGATCACCAGAACCGGCCCGAACACCTCGGTCCGCGCGATCTCCATGTCGTTGGTGACGTTGGTGAACACGGTCGGCTGCACGTAGTAACCGGTCTCCAGGCCGTCCGGTCGACCGGCGCCGCCGATCACCGGGTTGGCACCGTCGGCGATGGCCCGCTCGATCAGCCCTTGAATCTTGGTGAACTGCGGCTCCGACACGACCGGCCCCAAACGCACCGACGAGTTCGGATCGCCCACGGTGATCTGCGGGCCGATCTCCTTGACGGCCTCGACCACCTCGTCCATTCGGCTGGACGGCACCAGCATTCGCGACGGCGCATTGCACGACTGACCCGAGTTCACCATCATGCTGCTGACGCCGGCGGTGACGTTCGCGATCAGATCCTCGTCGTCGAGCAGAATGTTGGGGCTCTTGCCGCCCAGTTCCTGCGCGACGCGCTTCACGGTCGGTGCCGCATTCTTGGCGACCTCGATCCCGGCCCGTGTCGAGCCGGTGAACGACACCAGGTCGACGTCCGGATGCGACGACAGCGCCGCGCCGACACCCGGCCCGTCCCCGTTGACGAGGTTGAACACGCCCGCGGGAACGCCTGCGGTGTCGAAGATTTCGGCGACGATGGCCGCCGAGAATGGCGCCACCTCAGACGGCTTGAGCACCATCGTGCAGCCGGTTGCGATGGCCGGGGCCACCTTGCACATCACCTGGTTCAGCGGCCAGTTCCATGGCGTGATGAACGCGCAGACACCGATCGGCTCCTTGACGATGCGTGACGTACCGCGATCCTCGGAGAACGAGTAGGTCTTGAGCAACTCTGCAGCGGTGGCCAGATGCGCCATGCCGATCGGCACCTGAGCAGCCTGCGCCAGCCCCGCGGGCGCACCCATCTCTTCGGTGACGGCGGCGGCCAGATCCTCGGCCCGATTCTGATACTCGGCAATGATCCTGCCCAGCAACGCAACTCGCTCGTCGACGGTCGTCTGCGACCACGTTTCGAATGCGCGGCGGGCCGCGGCGACAGCGGCGTCGACGTCGGCCTTGGAGCCGAGGGCGACATGGCCGGCGGCCTTCTCGGTCGCGGGATTGATCACGTCAAGCAGATTGAGCTCGACCGGATCGACCCACTGACCATCGATGTAGAACTGATTGATTTCGCGCACGACGCCTCCCGAAAGGACTCTTTGATTAGCACTTCCGAGTGTAGGCCGAACGCTCGCTCTGCAGGGAGCTAAATCGACTACCGGCGCCAGCGGAGAAGGCGAAGCCGCGACGACCGCGCTTCGACGAGCACATCCGCGCGGCCGGCTCGCTCGGCCTCGATCGCGTCGAGCACCTGCTGCTGGCCGTACAGGCCCATCATGACCTCGACACCCCACCCCGGAAACTCCGACAGAGCCAACTCTTTGCGGCCACGGCGTGTTACCTGCATTTCTCCCCTTCAAATAACGTGGCTAGTGATGTCCCATCCGACTCTATAGTGACGTACACCACAGTGGGTCGAAACTGTACACGCCGCAACAGGGTCATCACAGGCCGGGCTGCCGGCCTACGAATCGGCAGGTGAGCGCCGCCGTTCAGCCGCGATCGAGATGCGCCGCCGCCTCGCGGTAGCCGCCGACGGGCGGCGCCGCGTCGGGTGCATAGATCGAGTACACGACCCCGGCCGGGAACGCGTCGGAGGACAGCAGCCGCAACGGGATCGTCTCGCCGTCATCGAACAGCCGCAGCCCATGACCCACCACGATCGGGTGGATCAGCAGGTGCAGTTCGTCGACCAGACGGGCCCGGAGCAACTGGCGCACCACCGACACCGAACCGCTCAGCGCGATGTGGCCGCCGTCGGTAACCTGCGGCGATGGCCGTGTCCGAAAACCGCTAGCTCCCCCGCCTTCGTCCTGTCACGATTGTCGAGTGGCACCGATAAAGCACATCACTGCAACGGAATTGGATTTCGATTCCTGCTATCGCGCTCTGCAGGCACACGATCGCAGGTTCGATGGACAATTCTTCGCGGCGGTGCACACCACCGGAATCTATTGCCGCCCGTCGTGCCCGGTGGTCCCGCCCAAACCGCAGAACGTCTCGTTCGTGCTCACCGCCGCGACCGCGATCACAGCCGGCTATCGCGCGTGCCGACGCTGCCTTCCCGACGCGGTGCCCGGCTCGCCGCGATGGAACACCCGGGCCGACACCGCGTCGCGGGCGATGCGACTGATCCAGGACGGGTTGGTCGATCGCGGCGGCGTCACCGAACTCGCTGGCGTGCTGGGCTATTCGCCCCGGCAGCTGAATCGCATCATGACCGACGAACTCGGCGCCGGCCCGCTGGCCTTGGCGAAGGGCAACCGCACCACCACCGCGCGACTGCTGCTGCAGACAACCGAGCTATCGGTCGCCGACGTGGCGTTCGCCGCCGGCTTCGGCAGCGTCCGCCAGTTCAACGATTCGATCCGCGACACCTTCGCCTGCACCCCCACCGAGCTGCGGTCTCGGGCGCGCAATCGGCCGACTACCGACGAGCTGACGTTGAATCTGCCTGTCCGCCAGCCGTTTTCCGCATCGTGGCTGCGCCGGTTCCTGTCCGGACACGCTATCGCCGGACTCGAGGAGGTCGACGACGCGGGTCGCTACCGCCGCACGATGCGGCTGCCGCACGGCCCCGCGATCATCGAGATCGGGCTGTCCGACGACACCGTCGCCGCGACTCTCCGGCTGCACGATCTGCGAGACCTCGGGGCTGCGGTCTCCCGGATTCGGCGGCTGCTCGACCTCGACGCCGACCTTGCCGCCGCCGAAGACGCCCTCCGCGCCGACCGTCGACTGCGACCGCTGGTGGCCCGGGGTTCGGGCATCCGACTGCCCGGCAGCCACGACCCCTGGGAGCTGTTGCTGCGCACCATGATCGGCCAACAGATCTCCCTCGCCGCCGCCCGCACGCATGGCGCCCGGCTGGTGGCGGCGCTCGGCGACCAGATCGCGGACGACCGCGGCAAGCTGCATCACCTCTTCCCGACCCCCGCCCAGGTCGCCGAGCACGGCGCGGACGTATCGTCCGGGCCGCGCCGCCGCATCGACGCAATCTGCCGCGTCGCAAGCGAATTCGACGGGCTCGCCATCCATTCCGGCCGCGACTACCACGAACTCGTCGCCGATCTCCAGGAGCTGCCCGGCGTGGGCCGATGGACTGCCGAGTACGTCGCGATGCGTTCCGTCGGCCATCCCGACACCCTGCTCGACACCGACCTCGTCGTGCGCCGAAGCGCGGAACGACTGGGGCTGGACCTGCGTGACAGCGGGCGCTGGGCACCCTGGCGGTCGTATCTGACGATGCTGCTGTGGCACGACGAACTACGCCGGACCGAGCCGCTGCTCGCCGCCTGACGCCCGCCGTCCCAGTCGCGACTGACCAGCGCATCCGCCGAACTTGTCGGTGGCACAAGGCACTATCGCGGCATGGACGTGACGACAGCGGTGATGCTCATCGCCGCCGCAGCAGTGGGCGCGGCGATCGGCTGGCTCGCGCACGCGTATCGCTCCGGCGCCGAGCTGGCCCGCGCCCGCGCCGAACTGAGCGCGATCCGTCAGCATCAGGAGGTGGTCGCGCAGGCGCTCGGCACCGCGAGCGAGGACGCGGCCCGCCGGCAATCGGGCGCGATCGGCGCACAGGTCGCCGGCATCGTCGGCCCACTGCGCGAGACGCTCGATCGAATGTCGCAGGAACTGGCACGCACCGAACGCAACCGCGCGGCCGCGTACGCCGGCCTCACGGAGCAGGTCAGCCACATGAACGCGACGTCGCGGCAGCTCGGATCCCAGACCCAGCAGCTTGCGTCCGCGCTGCGCACGCCGCAACTACGCGGCCGCTGGGGCGAACTGCATCTCGAGCGAGTCGTCGAGCTAGCCGGCCTGTCGCGGCACTGCGACTTCTCGACCCAGGTCGACCGATCGACCGAGCAGACCGGCGACATCCGCCCCGACCTCGTCGTGCACCTGCCGGGCGACCGGCACATCGTGGTCGACGCCAAGGCGCCGCTGCAGGCCTATCTGGAAGCCACCACCGGTGACGACGGTCCGCGGCGAGACGACACGATGCGCGAGCACGCCCGTCAGGTCCGCTCCCACATCCAGAAGCTGTCGGCGAAGAAATACTGGGCGGCGTTCGACGCGGCGCCGGAGTTCGTCGTGCTGTTCCTGCCGGCCGACCCGATCCTGGAAGCCGCCTGCCGTGCCGACGACGACCTACTCGACTACGCGCTACGTCACAATGTGATTGTTGCCACCCCAACGAGTCTGGTCGGTCTGCTGCGCGCCGCCGCGCTCGGCTGGCGTCAGGAATCGCTGGCGCGGGATGCGCAGCGGATCCATGAACTCGGCCGCGAGCTGTATCGGCGCATCGGCACGGTCGACCGACATCTGGACAAGCTCGGCACCGCGTTGACCAGGTCGGTGGACGCGTTCAACGCGACCGTCGGCGCGATGGAGACGCGGGTCGGCGTGACCGCGCGACGGCTGGCCGAGCTGGATGCGTTCGCCGGCACCGAAAACGGACAAGATTCGCCATCGGAAATCACTCATCGCCCTCGAGAGATACGAAACGACAACATCTCGGCGTTGCCGTAGAACCGCTGCGCGGTTTTCTCAGGGTCTACCGGTACCTTTTAGGGGTGATTCTTGGTCAGCGGTCTCGTTCGAGCGTTCCACTCGACGAGCAATCAGTGCTGCCGACGACGCCGGGCATCCCGTGGTGGGGCGCGGTGCTGTTCGCCGGTGGACTGACCGCTGTCGGCGCCATGATCGATACCAGTGGCAGCACGGACCTGGGCGGAATGTTCAAGTTCCTGTTCGTCGTCGGAGTCCTCGGCGCCGTCCTGCTCGTCCGCAATCGCGCGCTGTTCACCGCGGCGGCGCAGCCGCCCCTGCTGATGGTCGTGATCGGCGGGATCGCGTTGTATTTCGCGCAGTCCGGCCAGCACAAGTCGGGCCTCAAGCAGATCGCGCTGCAGGTCGTGATCCCGATCGCCAAGATGTTCCCGATGATGGCCTGGACGTTCGTGCTCGTTGTCGCGATCGCGCTCGGTCGCTACTACCTCAGCCGCCGGACGCATCCGTTCGCCGGCGGAAGTCACGCCGACACCGGCAGCCGCAAGACCACCCGCAGCCAGGCCGCGCGCGACAAGGCCAAGGCCCGCCGCGAAGAGCGGGCCACGGCGACGCGACGCGTGCGCGACGAACCGGCCAAGGTCGGCGCTGTCACGGCGGCCGCGCCGGTCGGCGCCGGTGCCGGCGCAACCCGCCACAACACCCGCCAGCGTCCCGCGGCCGATGCGACGACGCGTCGCTCGGCCGCCGAGAAACCGCGTCGGGCAGCTCAGCCTGGCGATCGCAGTCGGGTCCCGGTCGACCGTCACGGTGAGCCGCCGGTCCGTTCTCGCTCGGCCGATGCCACACGCGCCGCCCGCCGCGAGCATCCCGCCGATCTGCCGCCGCGTTCGCGCGCGGCCGCTCCCCGACCGTCCCGCGACACCGGTCGCTACGACGTCCCCGGCCGCCGTGCCTCCGAGTCCCGGTACTCACAGCGATCAACCGAATCGCCGCGGCCCGGCCGCGAGATGCGTGATCGCGAGCCCTATGGCGACCCGCGTCGGCGTGACGATGCCCGCCGGGCCGCTTCGCGCCGGGAGGGCTTCACCGATCCCCGCGCGGGCGAGGCACGGCACCGCGACTCGGATGTGCCCGCACACCCGTCGCCGCGGGTCCGCTACCGCGACTGAATCTCAGCGATCGGTGCGCGCCGCGCGCAGCTCGCGCGGCAGGGCGAACGTCAATGTCTCATTGGCCGTATTGACGGTCTCGACGGTCCCGTAACCGCGTTCGTCGAGCCAGTCGATGACGCCACGCACCAGCACCTCCGGCACCGACGCGCCCGACGTCACGCCGACCGTCGACACATCCTCGAGCCAGCTCTCGTCGATGTCCCGGGCGTAGTCGACCAGGTATGACGAGCGGGCGCCGGCCTGCAGCGCCACCTCGACCAGCCGCTGCGAGTTCGACGAGTTCTGCGAACCCACCACGATCACCAGATCGCACTGCGGCGCCATCGCCTTCACCGCGACCTGACGGTTCTGCGTCGCGTAGCAGATGTCGTCGCTTGGCGGATCCTGCATTTCCGGGAACTTCTCACGCAGCCGGTTGACCGTCTCCATCGTCTCGTCCACCGACAGGGTGGTCTGCGACAGCCAGATCACCTTCGACTCGTCGCGCACCGACACCGATTCGACGGCATCCGGGCCGTCGACCAGCTGAACGTGCTCAGGCGCCTCACCGGCGGTCCCCTCGACCTCCTCGTGGCCCTCGTGGCCGATGAGGAGGATGTCGAAGTCGTCCCGAGCGAATCGCTTGGCCTCCTGGTGCACCTTAGTCACCAGCGGGCAGGTGGCATCGATCGTGTGCAGCGAACGCGCCGCGGCCGACTCGTGGACCATCGGCGACACCCCGTGCGCCGAGAAGACGACGACCGCGCCCTCGGGTACCTCGTCCGTCTCGTCGACGAAGATCGCGCCCCGCTCGGTCAGCGTGTCGACCACGTGACGGTTGTGCACGATCTCCTTGCGGACGTAGACCGGCGCCCCGTGCTTGTCGAGCGCGCGCTCGACGGTCTCCACGGCACGATCGACGCCGGCGCAGTAGCCGCGCGGCTCGGCGAGGAGGACTCGTTTGGTTTGGGCGACAGTCATGCCCCCAGCGTAGCGATGGTGGTGGTGATAAGGCACAGTTGACGCATGGACCGACCCCCGTATCCCGTACGCGTCGCTGCCGGCATCGTCGTCACAGTCCTGGAGGAGACGCGCAAGCTCCCGATGGCAGCCATCACGCTGCCGATGACGGCGATCAGCAACACGGTGTCGGCTGCGATGAAGCTGCAGCAGAACATCGCCGAAATGGCGATCAAGGGCGATGAGGTCTTCGACACCCTGATCCCCGCCACCGACGAGCAGCCGGCCTGGGCCACGTTCGACGAGGACGACGATCTACCCAGCGATGAGGCCGTCCTCGGACAGCTCAACGCGATGAGCGCGAAGCTCGCCGCCACCCCGAAGCCGACGCCCACGACCGAGCCCGCCGATGACTCGGCTCCGGAACCGGAAGCGCCGACCGACAAGCCTGCACCGGCGAAAAAGGCCGCCGCGAAGAAGGCCGCGCCGGCCAAGAAGGCACCCGCCAAGAAGGCTGCGGCAAAGAAAGCTGCCCCGGCCAAGAAGGCCGCATCGAAGCCCGCTGACGACGACGCCGACACGGCGTCGAGTGCCGGACCGGGCACCGGCCGCTTCGCGCTCTACAGCTCCGCGCCGGATCTTCCCGACGCCAAGCCCACCCCGGCGGCCCCGGCCGGCGACGCGCCCGAGGCCGCCCAGCTGATCGACTACGACACGCTCACCCTCGCGCAGCTGCGGGCGAAACTGAAGGCTGTTCCGGCCGACGATTACCCGGCTCTGGCCGAGTACGAGCGCCGCACCAAGAACCGGGCGCCGTTCGTCACCATGCTGGACAACCGGATCGCGGCAGCCAGCAAGAAGTGACAACAGATTCGGCGGCCGGCGGGAACTCGGCCGAGAATCCCTGGCCGGTCCGGTCGGTCAGTACCAAGATCGCCGACTGGGTGCACCGCCTCGGTCAAGTATGGGTCGAGGGTCAGCTGACGCAGATCAATCGCCGGTCGGGCACGCGCACGACATTCATGACGCTGCGCGATCCGTCGGCCGATATCTCCCTGACCATCACCTGCGATCCCCAGCTGCTCGAACGCGCCAGCGTGCCGCTCACCGAGGGCAGTCGCGTGGTGGTGCTCGGCAAGCCGAGCTTCTACACCGGGCGCGGCACGTTGTCGTTGCGGGTCACCGACATTCGCGCGGTCGGCATCGGCGAACTGCTCGCCCGACTGGAGCGCCTGCGTCAGCTGCTGCACGCCGAGGGCCTGTTCGACCCACGCCGCAAACGGCCGCTGCCGTTCCTGCCCAAGTCAATCGGGCTGATCACGGCCCGGGCCAGCGCCGCCGAACGCGACGTCCTAGCGGTCGCGCAGAGCCGTTGGCCGGCAGTTCATTTCACCGTCCGGCACGCACCGGTGCAGGGCCCCACCGCGGTGCCGACGATCCTCGGCCAGCTCGAACGCCTCGACGCCGACCCGGATGTCGAGGTCATCGTCCTGGCCCGGGGCGGCGGCAGCGTCGAGGACCTGCTGCCCTTCTCCGACGAATCACTGCTGCGCGCGGTCGCGGCCGCGACGACGCCGGTCGTCAGCGCGATCGGCCACGAACCCGATCAGCCGCTCCTCGACCTGGTCGCCGACCTGCGCGCCGCTACGCCGACCGATGCCGCCAAGCGGATCGTGCCGGATGTGGCCGCCGAGCTGGCGCAGGTGACCCAGCTGCGGGCGAGAAGTGCTCAGGCACTGCGCAATTGGGTCGTGCGCGAGGAACGCGCGCTGGCGTCGCTGCGCGATCGCCCGGCGCTGGCCGATCCGCTGCGGATGGTGAATCAACGACACGACGAGATCGACCGGGCATTGGCCGACCTGCATCGTGACATGCGCCGGCTCATCGACCGTGAGGATCAGCGGATCGAACACCTTGCGGCACAGCTGAAGTCGCTGGGCCCGGCACAGACGCTGGCTCGCGGATACGCGGTGGTGCAGCGAATACCGGGCGAGAACGCCGATCCCGAAGTGGTGCGCAGCATCGATGACATGCCGATCGGATCCCAGCTGCGGATCCGGGTGGGCGACGGGGCGACCAAGGCCGCAGTGATGGGAGTGGAGAAATGACCGACCGCACGACGGACGACGGGACTGACGTCGCGACCCTCGGATACGAGCAGGCCCGCGACGAATTGCTGTCGGTGGTACGGGTTCTCGAGGGCGGCGGACTCGACCTGGACGAGTCGCTACGCCTGTGGGAGCGGGGCGAACAGCTGGCCCGTCGCTGCGAGGAGCATCTGGCCGGCGCCCGCGAGCGCATCGAGGCCGCGCTCGACGACGACGAGGATTTCGACGACGAGGACGACTAGCCCGTCGGCATCGGGCCGACCGCCTGCTTCGAAATCGGCTGTGTCTGCACCACGATCGTCGCGAGTCGATTGAAGTCGGCATCGGATGCCTTGCCGTACAGGCCGATCCGCACGCCATCGAGATCCGTGGTCCACGCCTTGTTGCCGTTGGCGTACGCGTAGGCGACCCACTGCCGGCCGCCGGCCATGACGGGCTGCGCTTCCTCCTGCTGGGACGTGTCCAGATAACTGACGAGGTCCGGCTCGGCCGCGTTCGTCTGACTGAGCTGCAGATACATCCCGTCGCCCGTGATGTAGCCGACGTTGCTCACGGCATCGTCGCCGATGTTTCCGGTGCGCCCCGAGTTCGGCTTCCACCCCGCCGGGTACAGCGGGTCGCGGATGGGGAACGACATCGACCGGGCATCGGCGGTCAACGCCTGATGCACCTCGAAGTTCGGGACGCTGCCCTTCTTCGCGCCGAACGAAAGGTTGCCGGCGACCAGCGCGATCGCCACGCAGGCGACGAGCAGGACGACCAGCGTCAAGATCATGTCCCGGCTGTCCTGCAGGATCCTCGGCTTCTCACTCACTGCGCCGATTATTCCAGCCGCCGCGGAGACGGCCCGCAGCCGCTACTTCGTGACGGCGGCGTGCACCTCGTCGAGCTTGGCCGCCAGCGCCGGCAGCTGCTTGAGCAGCGCCAGCTCGCCCTCGAGTTCACCGAGCAGCGTCTTGACCTGACCGAGCGTCTCGGACGTCTCCGCCAGGGTCGACTTGACCTCGGTCAGCGTGCCATCGACGCTGGTCAGCGTGGAATCGACGCTGGTCAGCGTGGAATCGACGGTTGTGAGCTTCTCATCGACCGAGTGCAGCGTGCCGCTCACCTCCTCCAGGGTCCCGTCAACCCGAGTCAGCGTCTTGTCCGCATTGCCCAGCACCTTGTCGGCGCGGCCCAGCACTTCGCCCGGGTTCATCTTCGGCAGCAGGCCCATCGATTTCCTCCATTAGTTAATGGCACAGTCTTTGACGCAGCGGATCATAGCCAGTTATCCAGGCGACTGGATGGCAACCGCCGCATGAAAGAATGAGGCCCGAACTGCCGCGGGCCAAAGCCGGCGGCCAGAACAGGGAGGCACCACGAGATGTCCGTTTCGAACCCTTCAGCTCCAGACCGCAACCTGGCCATGGAACTCGTCCGGGTCACCGAGGCCGCGGCGCTGGCCGCCGGCCGCTGGGTCGGCCGCGGCGACAAGATCGGCGGCGACGGCGCTGCCGTCGACGCGATGCGTCAGCTGCTGTCGACCGTGTCGATGCAGGGCGTCGTCGTGATCGGCGAGGGCGAGAAGGACGAAGCGCCGATGCTCTACAACGGCGAAGAAGTAGGCAACGGCGAGGGCCCCGAGGTCGACGTCGCCGTCGACCCGATCGACGGCACCACTCTGATGGCCGAGGGCCGCCCCAACTCGATCGCCGTCATCGCGGTCACCGAGCGCGGCGCCATGTTCGACCCGTCCGCCGTCTTCTACATGGAGAAGATCGCGGTCGGCCCGGAGGCCGTCGGCGTCGTCGACATCGAGGCTCCGATCGCGGACAACATCAAGCGGGTCGCCAAGGCCAAGGGCAACGACGTCTCCGACACCACCGTGATGGTCCTCGACCGTCCGCGGCATGCCGATCTCATCAAGGAGATCCGCGAGGCCGGCGCCAAGGTGCGGCTGATCTCCGACGGCGACGTCGCCGGCTGCATCGCCGCGGCGCAGCCGTCCAGCGGGGTCGACATGCTGCTCGGCGTGGGCGGCACCCCCGAGGGCATCATCACCGCCGTCGCGATGAAGTGCATGGGCGGCGAGATCCAGGGCAAGCTCTGGCCGAAGGACGAGGCCGAGCGGCAGAAGGCCATCGATGCCGGCCACGACCTGGGCCGCGTGCTGACCAACGATGTGCTGGTCACCGGCGAAAACATGTTCTTCTGCGCCACCGGCGTCACCAATGGCGATCTGCTTCGCGGGGTCGACTACCGCGCGAACGGCGCCACGACCAGCTCGCTGGTGATGCGCAGCAAGTCCGGCACGATCCGTCGTATCGAAGGAATGCACCGGATGGAGAAGCTCCGCGAGTACAGCGCGGTGGACCTGTGAGCGATCCGGAGTTTCGTTATTCCGATCTGCTACCGATCGGAGCCGACGACACGCCGTACCGCCTCGTCACCACCGAGGGCGTCTCGACGATCGAGGTCGACGGGCAGACCTTTCTCAAGGTCGACCCGAAGGCGATCCAGCAGCTGACCGCCGAGGCGATGCACGACATCAGCCATTATCTGCGCCCGGCACACCTGGCACAGCTCCGCAAGATCATCGACGACCCCGAGGCGTCGGGCAACGACCGCTTCGTGGCGCTCGACCTGCTCAAGAACGTCAACATCTCCGCGGGTGGCGTGCTGCCGATGTGCCAGGACACCGGCACCGCGATCGTCATGGGCAAGAAGTCCGAGGGCGTGCTGACCGGCGTTGACGACGCCGAGGTGATCTCGCGCGGCGTGTACGACGCGTACACCAAGCTCAACCTGCGGTATTCGCAGCTCGCGCCGCTGACCACGTACGAGGAGAAGAACACCGGCACCAACCTGCCGGCGCAGGTGGAGATCTACGCGACCGAGCAGGGACCGAAGGGCCCGGAATACAAGTTCCTCTTCATGGCCAAGGGCGGCGGGTCGGCCAACAAGTCGTTTCTGTTCCAGGAGACCAAGGCCATCCTGAACCCGACCAAGATCCTCGAGTTCCTCGACGAGAAGATCCGCTCGCTCGGCACCGCGGCCTGCCCGCCGTACCATCTGGCGGTCGTCATCGGCGGCACCTCGGCCGAATTCGCTTTGAAGACAGCGAAATACGCGTCGGCGCACTACCTCGACAACCTGCCGACCGAGGGCTCGTTGTCGGCGCACGGGTTCCGCGACAAGGACCTCGAAGAAGAGGTCTTCAAGCTGACGCAGTCGTTCGGGATCGGCGCGCAGTTCGGCGGCAAGTACTTTTGCCACGACGTGCGCGTGGTCCGACTTCCCCGCCACGGTGCGTCCTGCCCGGTCGCGATCGCGGTGTCGTGTTCGGCCGACCGGCAGGCGCTTGGCAAGATCACCGCCGACGGCGTCTTCCTCGAGCAGCTGGAGACCGACCCGGCCAAGTACATGCCGGCAGCCGGTGTGGCGGAAGATATTTCGAGCGGCGAGGTCGTCGAGATCGACCTGAACCGGCCGATGTCGGAGATCCTGGCCGAGCTCAGCAAGCACCCGGTCAAGACACGCCTGTCGCTCACCGGCCCGCTGGTCGTCGCCCGCGACATCGCGCACGCCAAGATCAAGGAGCGCCTCGACGCGGGCGAGCCGATGCCGGACTACCTGCGCGACCACCCGGTGTACTACGCCGGTCCCGCGAAGACGCCCGAGGGCATGGCCTCGGGATCGTTCGGCCCGACGACGGCCGGCCGGATGGACAGCTACGTCAAGCAGTTCCAGGAGGCCGGCGGCTCGATGGTGATGCTGGCCAAGGGCAATCGGTCCAAGCAGGTGACCGAGGCCTGCGACCAGTTCGGCGGCTTCTACCTCGGTTCGATCGGCGGTCCGGCCGCGCGCCTGGCACTGGACTGCATCAAGAGCCAGGAGGTCATCGAGTACCCCGAGCTCGGCATGGAAGCGGTCTGGAAGATCGAGGTCGAGGACTTCCCCGCCTTCATCGTCGTCGACGACAAGGGCAACGACTTCTTCACCGACCCGTCCGCAGCGGTGAACGTGCCGTTGGGCGGCGTGCGGGTCCGTTCCAGGGAGCGCTGAGGGCCGGCACAACGCCGGCGGGTGGCTCTAGGCCTTCGGAAACGTCGTCAACGACAGCGTGTTGCCGTCCGGGTCGTCAAACCACGCGACCGATGCACCGGACGGCGACGTCCACACACCGTCGATGTCCTGCGCCATCCCGTCGTATCGATTGAACTGGACCCCGGCCGCGGTGAGCTCGTTGATCGCGCCCTTCATGTCGGCGACCGCCCAGCCGGCGATGGTGCCCGGCCGTGGCCGGTGGTCATCGATCGGAGTGAGGCGGAGCATCGTGCCGTTCGCATCGAGAACCAGGGCCACCGGTGATTCCTCGAGCACTCGCAGGCCGAGGAAGCCCTCGTAGAAGTCGCGCGCACGGGCGACGTCGGTGATCGGGATGAATCCTACGTACTCGGCGCCGGACAGCATGGTTGGAAGATACTCCCGATCTGGTCGGGCGGGCAGTACTTCACCGCCACTTCACGGCAGGCGGCCGAGACCGGCCGACATCGTGCGCGGACGTACGCTGGGGCGAGAGCACCCCACACGACCGGAAGCCGGAGGAACGCACGCATGACCGAATACCGAATCGAACACGACACGATGGGCGAAGTTCGCGTACCGGTCGATGCGCTGTGGCGCGCGCAGACCCAGCGCGCGGTGGAGAACTTCCCGATCTCGCACCGGCCGCTGGAGCGTACGCAGATCCGCGCGATGGGTCTGTTGAAGGCGGCCTGCGCCCAGGTGAATCTCGATCTCGGACTGCTCGACGCCACCAAGGCGGACGCGATCATCAACGCGGCCAAGGAGATCGCCGACGGCCTGCATGACGATCAGTTCCCGATCGACGTGTTCCAAACCGGCTCGGGCACCAGCTCCAACATGAACGCCAACGAGGTGATCGCATCGATCGCCGCGCAGGACGGCATCGAGGTGCATCCCAACGACGACGTGAACAAGTCGCAGTCGTCGAACGACACGTTCCCCACCGCGACCCACGTGGCGGCGACCGAGGCCGCAGTCACCGATCTGGTTCCGGCTCTGCAGCATCTACACTCGGCCTTGGCGGACAAGGCATCTCAGTGGCGCACGGTGGTCAAGTCCGGCCGCACGCATCTCATGGACGCGGTGCCGGTGACCCTGGGCCAGGAGTTCGGCGGATACGCACGGCAGATCGAGGCGGGGATCGAGCGAGTGCAGGCGACGCTCCCTCGCGTCGGCGAGCTGCCGATCGGCGGCACGGCGGTCGGCACCGGGCTCAACGCCCCGAGCGGATTCGGCACCAAGGTCGTTGCCGAACTGGTGAAACTGACCGGTGTCCAGGAACTTTCGCTCGCCAAGGACAACTTCGAGGCGCAAGCCGCCCGGGACGGGCTGGTCGAGCTGTCCGGCGCACTGAAGACCGTCGCGGTGTCGCTGACGAAGATCGCGAACGACGTGCGCTGGATGGGATCGGGCCCGCTCACCGGGCTGGGCGAAATCTCGCTGCCCGACCTGCAGCCCGGCAGTTCGATCATGCCCGGCAAGGTCAATCCCGTGCTGCCCGAGGCGGTCACTCAGGTCGCCGCGCAGGTGATCGGCAACGACGCCGCCGTCACCTGGGGCGGCGGCAACGGCGCCTTCGAACTCAACGTCTACATCCCGATGATGGCGCGGAACGTGCTCGAGTCACTCACGTTGCTGGCCAACGTGTCTCGGTTGTTCGCCGATCGCTGCATCGCCGGGCTGCAGGCGCACGAGGACCGGCTGCGGACGCTCGCCGAATCGAGCCCGTCGATCGTCACCCCCCTCAACAGCCTGATCGGCTACGAGGAGGCCGCGGTGGTCGCCAAGCAGGCCCTCAAAGAGGGCAAGACGATTCGGCAGACCGTCATCGATCGCGGCCTGATCGGCGAGGATCTGACGCTCGAGGAACTCGATCGCCGTCTCGACGTGCTGAAGATGGCGAACCTGGATCACGAACGCTAGTTCGCGCCGGTCGCCGCCCCGGTGCCGATGGCGCCGTTGATCATGCTGGAGCCGGCATTCAGCAGCGTGGGCAGCAGGCTCAGCATGCCGTCGACCAGCGTGCCGATCAGCCCGTCCTCGGTAGTCGCGGTGGGCGACGTGTCGGCCGGCGATGCCCCGGTCTGACCGGTGGTGGGCGTCGATGTGCTGGGGTTATTCGGCGTGCTGGGAGCATTCGTCGGGGCGGCTGCATTGACGCCGATGGTGATCTTCGGATTCTTCGCCGGATCGAGCCACTGCAGAATCGATTTCATCGACGCGAGATCGGTGGCCACGCAGCCCTGCGTCGGCTGATTGTTGGTGACGTGCAGGAAGACTCCGGACGCCTTGCCCGGGATGCGCTGCGGATTGTGGGCGATGTTCACCGCGTAGTCGTAGACCGAGCCGGAGTCGTAGAGATTCTCACTGTCGCCGCCGGGGCTGGCGGCCTGGTGGACGTGCGTGTTGTAGGTCGGCGACTTGGGGTTCTCGTCCCACCAATCCTGGTTCGTCGCTTGGAAGTACGGCATCTTGGTGCCCGGGTTCGCGAGCCGGCCGAAGGCCTGATCGAAGCCGAAGGTGCCCTGCGGGGTGCGCGGCACGTTGTCCTGCGGCTGCCCCATCCCGTCGGAACCGAGGAACGCCTTCACCGGACCCACCACGCTCTTCCAGGTGCCGTCGGCAGACTTCTCGAACGCCGTGAGGGTCGCGGTGGTCGAACTGGCCTGCGGCGCCGTCACGACGATCTGCTGGGAGGTGTCGCCGGTGACGGGCGTGCCGGTGGAGCCCCCCGTACCGGTGTTGGTGTTGGTGCCGGCCAGAGTGTTGAGGATGCTGTTCACGATGTCGTTGAGCGACGTCGGCGTGGTCGGCTGCGGAGTCGGCGCGGCCGATGACGCGACGGGCACCGCAAGAACGACTCCGAGGAGAACGGCTGCGACAATACTCAGACGCCTCATTAATAACTTCAGCACCAGTCCAGTGTGTCAGCGGCAACTCCCGAATTCGTCACGCGACGGTCACAGTGCGGTCTGAACCCGGTTACCATCAGCGCATGTCTGACCAACTGGTGGCGTTTCCAGAGGATTGGCACCGCGCGCTGGTGCTGGTTGCCCACCCCGACGATCCGGAATACGGGTTGGCGGCGGCCGTCGCGCAGTGGACCGCGGCCGGCAAACGGATCAGCTACGCGTTGGCGTCCAGCGGCGAAGCCGGTATCGAGGGACTCGCGCCCGACAAGGCCGGACCGATTCGCGAAGCCGAGCAGCGCGAGTCGGCGCGCATCGTGGGCGTGCACGAGGTCGAGTTCTGGGGCTACCCCGATTCCCGCATCCGCAATACCCCCAAGCTGCGCAACGAGATCGCCGACGCGATCCGTTGGCAGGCGCCCGATGTGGTGCTGACGCTGTACGGCGGCGCGGAATGGGCCCCCGGCATGCCGAACCAGCGCGACCACATGGAGTTCGCGGCCGCCGTCGAACAGGCCTATGACAGTCTCGATCGCAAGCCGCGCTGGTTGTTCTGCAACGGACCCGAGCCGACGCACGCAGTCGCGGTCAAGAATCGGTACGTCAAGCAGGCGGTGAAATCGCTTGCCGCGCATCGCGAATATCTGTCCGTGCTCGACCCGAACAAGCCGGTCGCCGAGCAGGCACAGGAGCAGGTCGACCGAATGACCGCCGCCCGTGACGATTTCGATGCCGACCACGCCGTCGCCTTCGAACTGCTGCGGCGAGCCTGAAGCGTTCGTCACCGCACCTGCTGACAGAATCCTCACGGGGAGGACAGCCACAGGTGAACCACGCGACGCAGAACCTGATCACCAGGATCACTGGCCTGATCAGCGCCATCGATACCGATGACGACACCAAGATCGAGGCCGCCGTCCTGCGCCTGAGCAGGTCCCGGCGATGGCTCGCACCGCTGGCGCTCGCCGTCAGCACGCTGGTGATGCTCTTCCACGGGTTGCGGATCGTGTTCTCGAACTGGCGGCTGGTGGCGCTGATGATGCCGCCCACGATCTGGCTGTGGCTGGCGATGTTCGATCTGCGGACCCGACTGCTGGGCAGTCGTGAGCATCACGAGTTGACGGGCGCACAGCTGTGGCTGGCGTGCTCGGCGGTCGTCGTGATCACCATCGTCGTCTACGCCTCGAATACGATCATGGTCATCGCCGTGTCCTCGCCCGCCCCGCACCCCGTGGGCCCCGCCTTCGACAGGGCCAAGCGATATTGGCGACAGATCGTCTTGATCGGGTTCGCCATCGGCGTGATCCTCGCCTTCGGCGCGCTCGTGCTGGCGCGTTGGCGGCCAACCTATTTCGTGATCACGCTCAGCATCGGGGTCGCCCTGCTCATGCTGTCGTACCTGTCCGGCCCCGCGCGCATGCTCGGGATGAAACCGCAGATGTCGCTCCGGGACAAGCTGGTGACGGCCACCGTAACCGCCGGCCTCAGCGCAATCCTCTCCGCCCCGGGTTACGCGATCGCCCGGACCGGGGTCTTTCTGATGGGCGTCCACCCGCTCTTCATCTTCGGGCTGCTGATACTGATCATCGGGGTGACACTGCATGCCGGTGCCGGCGGCGCGGTGAAGGCGGTGAAGGTGAGCGCGGTCCTGCTCACCGGCTCGGATGACGCACCGCGAGCGACTATTTGAGCCCAGGGCCCCCTACTGAGCCCAGGAACTACTGAGCCCAGGGCGGAGCCATGCGCTCGCCCGATTGTTCGATGGTCGCGGCCATCCCCAGGGTCGTCGTCACCCATGCGCGTGCAGGCCGATCGGCTGCGTTGCTGATTCGAAACAGCGCACCCACGGGCACCAGAATCGCGTCGCCCGCAGCCGCGACGAATCGCTCGGCGTCGATCTCCACGTCAAGCTCTCCATCGACGACGAACAGCACCTCCTCCTGTGACATCCGGTGTGGCACACCGGGAGTCCCTGGACTGAACTCGGCGCACCACGCCCCCAGTTCGGCCGCACCGGTAGCCGTGGCGGCGAACGATCGGAACGCGACGCCGTGCACCTCGAATTCTCGCGCCGAACCTGCAGTCAGATGTGGCATGACTTCCTCCTTAAATAGACAACCATATTGACCATAATGGTCAATCTAGTTGTCTGCAAGCTAGTGTCGGGAGATGCCCGATCTGCCGCCCGACCACAACGTGCCGTTCCTGCTGCTCGGCGCATTCAACTCGATGACCGACGAGGTGAATCGCCGGCTCGCCACCATGGGGTTCGAGGGCGTACGCAACTCGCATGGGTTTGCGATGCAAGCGATCGGCGACGGCTGCACGAGCGTGCAGCTGGGACAGCGGCTCGGCATCTCGAAACAGGCTGCCGCCAAGACCGTCCAGGGCCTGGAGTCGATGGGGTTCGTCGATCGAACACCGAACCCGGCCGACGCCAGAGAACTTCTGGTCGCCCCCACCGCACGCGGTCGAAAGATGTTGCGGCTGTCGGGGGAAGCCTTCGCCGAGATCGTCGCGGGTTGGCGCTCCGATCTCGGCGACCGAAACGTCGACGCGCTGCTCAAGACGCTGGTGCACGCCGGCAGGCCTCGAGACGTGGGTGGCCAGCACGGCTAGTGCTGATGCGCCGCTGGGATCAGCCAGGCCGGCAAGGGATCCGAGTAGCCCCGCCAGAGATCCGGACCGTCCCGCAGCTCGTCATCGGTCAGCAGCGCCTCGGTCAGCAACCGGGTCGGCGCGTACTTGTCCAATCGCACCCCGATGAACACCAGCTCCTGGCCGGGCCCGGCCGCCGGGTCGCCGGGCGGAGTCCAGTACTGCGCCGGTTCGATGGTCAGGTTCGGCCCCGCCTGCGACCAGACGGCCACGATGTCCGGGCGGCTGGCAATCCAGCAGAATCCCTTGCTGCGCACCACACCTCGAAGATCATCAAGCGCCCGGGCCAGCCGTTCCGGATGGAACGGCCGATCGGAGCGGAACGCGACGGAGGATATCCCGTACTCCTCGGTCTCCGGCACGT
Source organism: Jongsikchunia kroppenstedtii DSM 45133 (assembly GCF_000380485.1). Taxonomy (GTDB): domain Bacteria; phylum Actinomycetota; class Actinomycetes; order Mycobacteriales; family Mycobacteriaceae; genus Jongsikchunia; species Jongsikchunia kroppenstedtii. The sequence goes on from NZ_AQYG01000046.1 coordinate 207,599, forward strand.
GATTGAACAGCACCTCGTCGTCCCAGCCGGCGATCGCCGACGCCTCCTCATGATCGAACAGCCCCGTCCCGATGACCTGCTCGAGGTCGACGCGGCCGTGATCGGTGACGATCAGCTTCGCCCGCGGGTTCAGCCGCGTGACCGTCGCCTCGACGCTGCCGCGCGCGGTCGCCGAGACCAGGTCGGTCTTGTTGAGAATTACCACGTCGGCGAACTCGACCTGATCGACGAGCAGATCGGAGATGGTGCGCTGGTCTCCGTCGGCGGCCTGCATGTCCCGGGTATCGAGCCGGTCGCCGCGGGCGAGCTCGGCCAGGAAGGTCGAGCAATCGACGACGGTGACCATGGTGTCGAGGCGCGCCAGATCGGACAGCGAGCTGCCGTCTTCGAATACCCAGTCGAAGGTGGCGGCAACGGGCATCGGCTCGGAGATTCCGGTCGACTCGATGACCAGGTGGTCGAAGCGACCGGCCTTGGCCAGTTCGCCGACGGCGTCGATCAAGTCCTCCCGCAGCGTGCAGCAGATGCAGCCGTTCGTCAGCTCGACCATCCGCTCCTCGGTGCGATCGAAGCCACCGAGTTCGACCAGGGACGCATCGATGTTGATCTCACTCATGTCGTTCACGATCACCGCTATCCGCATCCCCTCCCGGTTCGCGAGCAGCTGATTGAGCAGAGTGGTCTTGCCCGATCCGAGGAATCCGGACAAGACAGTGACGGGCAACGGGTGATCAGAAAGGGTCATTCCTTAATGATAATCATTTTCATTAAGGAATGACTAGGGGCGCAGGTCGCCGACGCCGATCGCGATCATCGGATGCGCCGCCGGATCGAGCCAACGCAGGATCCGCACCAGCTGATCCCGGCCGATCGTCACGCACCCGGCGGTCGGCTTGTTCTCGGTGACGTGCAGAAAGATCGCCGAGCCCTGCCCCGGGACGCGCAGCGGATTGCTGGCGATGTCGACGGCGTAGTCGTAGATCGGACCGGCGCCGTAGAGATTCTCGCTGTCGCCACCCGGGCTCACTCCCCGCCGCACATGCGAGTTGTAGGTCGGCGACGCGATGTTCCCATCCCACCAATCATTAGCTCCCGCTTGGAAATACGGCATCCTGGTGCCCGGATTCGGTTGGCGGCCGAAGGCCTGATCGAGCCCGAAGGTGCCGGCCGGGGTGCGGGTCGATGTCTCCGACGGCTCGCCGATCCCCTGGCTGCCGAGGTCCGCATGCATGGGACCCGCGACCACCGACCAGTGCCCGTCAGGCTGTCGCTGATAGGCGGTGAGCGTGCCCGCGGTGGCGGCCGTAGACCCGGCCGACACCGTGATCAGCTGGTCGGTCGGGGTCGACACCGGATCCGCAACGGCCGGTTCGCCGATGCCGGCGATCACAGCGACGACCGGCACCACTACCAGGACTCGACCGATCCACCGCACGCATCCGAGTATGCGTGCGGTGGACGGTGACTGCAGCGCTTTCAGGCGCCGGGGGCGAATTCCTCCAGCATGTCGGTGACCAGCGCCGCGATCGGCGACCGCTCGCTGCGGGCCAGCGTGATGTGCGCGAACAACGGATGACCCTTGAGCTTCTCGATGACCGCCGCCACGCCGTCATGCCGCCCGACCCGCAGGTTGTCGCGCTGGGCTACGTCGTGCGTCAGCACCACCCGCGACCCGGTGCCCAATCGCGACAACACGGTCAGCAGCACGTTGCGCTCCAACGACTGCGCCTCGTCGACGATCACGAAGGAGTCATGCAGCGACCGACCGCGAATATGCGTGAGCGGCAACACTTCCAGCATTCCGCGCGAGAGCACTTCCTCGATCACCTCGGTCGATGCCAGGCCCTCCAGGGTGTCGAACACCGCCTGCGCCCACGGCCCCATCTTCTCGTCGGCGCCGCCGGGCAGATAGCCGAGCTGTTGTCCGCCAACGGCATACAGCGGCCGGAACACGACCACCTTGCGCTGGGTCCGACGTTCCAGCACGGCCTCCAGGCCCGCGCACAGCGCGAGCGCCGACTTGCCCGTACCGGCCTTGCCGCCGAGCGACACGATGCCGACGCTTTCGTCGAGGAGCAGGTCGAGCGCCACTCGCTGTTCGGCCGACCGGCCGCGGAGCCCGAACGCCTCCCGGTCGCCGCGGACCAGCTGCACCTGCTTGCTCTCCGTCACCCGGCCGAGCGCGCTCGACGTGCCGCCCAGCAGCCGAACTCCGGTGTGGCACGGTAGATCTCGTGCGCCGTCGATATCGACGGCGCCGTCGGCGAAGAGCTGGTCGACGGTCTGCGGCGCCACCTCCAGCTCGTCCATGCCCGTCCAACCGGACGTCACCACATCCTGCGCGTGATACTCGTCGGCCGCCAGGCCGACCGCGCCCGCCTTGACGCGCAGCGGCGTGTCCTTGGTGACCAGTACGACGTCATTGCCCTCGGCGCGAAAGTTCAACGCGCAGGCGAGGATTCGCGAATCGTTCGTGTCGGTGCGGAATCCGGCCGGCAGCACCGTCGGATCGGTGTGGTTGAGCTCGACCTGCAGCGTCCCGCCGTCATCGCCGATCGGAATCGGCTGGTCCAGGCGGCCGTGCTCCAGTCGCAGATCGTCCAAGAGCCGCAACGCTTCCCGAGCGAACCAGCCCAGTTCCGCGTGGTGGCGTTTGCCCTCCAACTCGCTGATCACGACGAGCGGCAGGATCACCTGATGCTCGGCGAATCGGGTGACCGCCCAGGGATCGGAGAGGAGAACGGAGGTGTCGATGACGTAGGTGCGCACTGAAGGCTCCTCGCCCGGGCGGCACCCGCACGGGCACTGGTCAGGCCGTCCGAGAACGACCTAGTGGGGCGGTCGATCCGAGCAATACCGGGGCCGGTGTGTCGAACCTTCCGGACGAACCGCTTCCCCACGGCCCGTCATCGACAACGTACGCCGGGCCACGCGGTCGGGCGCGGCACCTACCCCGCGTGTCTGTGAAACTTAAGTGACAAACCGGGAACTTTCGGTAAATCGCAGGTCTCAGAGACCCGCGAGTTCACGCAGCTTGGCCGCGTTCGCCTCGGCGTCCGAGTACGCGCCGAGCAGCGCGAACTGGCTGTCGAAGTCCTGAACGTCGGCGCCGATCGCCTGCCGCTCCGCGACGGCCTTGTCGACCGCGGCCGCCACGGCATCGCGATCGTCGGCGACAGCCTTAGCCAGGAACTTCGCGAACGTCTGCGACGACACGTCGTCGTCGTGCCGGATCTTCTTCAGGATGCCCTTGAGCACGTCGTCGTCGGTGTCGACCAGCAGCTGATCGATGAAGGACACGAGCGCCAGCTCGTGCAGCGCCAGCAGTGCGAATACGTCGAGCACGCCGTACTCGAGCGCGGTCGGGTTCTGCTTGTAGCCCTGCATCACATGATGCAGGCGGCGCATCTCCAGGTCTTCCGGGTCCTGGGTGCGCGAGACGACGACGTAGTCGCGCAGCGCGATCGCGTGGCGGTTGTCCTCCGCCGTCCATCCGCCCACGACCGGGCGCCATTCCGATGCCGGCGGGCAGTGCATCGCCAGCAGCCGGTGGTACGAGGGCAGGTTGTCCTTGGTCAGCAGCAGCGCCAGCAATGCCGCGTGAACCGTCTCCGAGCCCTTGGCCTGGCCCTCGTCCCAATCCTCGCCGCCGAGGAAGGCGTAGTTCTTGCCGTCGGCCCAGGCGATCCAGTCGTGCGGGTTCCATACCTCGGCAGCCGCGTTGTGCTGCTCCATGATCTCGTCGATCGAGGCGGTCAGCACGGGCAGCAAGGCTTGCTGGCTAGAAGAAGTCACCCGGACACTGTAGCCAGTGTCACTGCTCGCGACTGAGCAACCCCCACGACTCCAGTCCGTCGTACAGCGGGAAGTCCAGAGCCAGCTGCGAGACCCGCGCCCGCAGGGCGGGGACGTCGGCATTCCGGCCGGCGGCGAGGGCGGTCCCGATGATGTCGGCGACCTCGCGGAACTGCTCTTCCCCGAATCCGCGCGTGGCGAGGGCGGGCGTGCCGATCCGCAGGCCCGAGGTCACCATCGGCGGCCTCGGGTCGAACGGCACCGCATTGCGATTCACCGTGATGCCCACCTCGTGGAGCAGATCCTCGGCCTGCTGACCATCGAGCGCGCTGTTGCGCAGATCCACCAGCACCAGGTGCACATCGGTGCCGCCGGTCAGCACCGACACGCCGGCCTTCTCCACGTCCGCACCGGTGAGCCGGTCGGCCAGGATCTTTGCGCCGTCCAGCGTGCGCTGCTGGCGCTCCTTGAACTCCTCGGTGCCGGCCACCTTGAGCGCGACCGCCTTGGCAGCGATCACGTGCATCAGCGGTCCACCCTGCTGGCCCGGGAACACGGCGGAGTTGAGCTTCTTGGCCCACTCCTGCTTGGCCAGAATGATTCCCGACCGCGGGCCGCCCAGCGTCTTGTGCACGGTGGACGAGACGACGTCGGCATGCGGCACCGGATTCGGGTGCAGCCCGGCGGCGACCAGGCCGGCGAAGTGCGCCATGTCGACCCACAGATGCGCACCGACCTCGTCGGCGATCTCGCGGAACGCGGCGAAGTCGAGGGTCCGCGGGTAGGCCGACCAGCCGGCGACGATCACCTTCGGCTTGGTGTCGAGGGCGATCTTGCGCACCTCATCCATGTCGATCCGGAAGTCTTCCTTGCTGACGCCGTAGAAGGCGTTCTCGTAGAGCTTCCCGGAGAAGTTCAGGCGCATACCGTGTGTCAGGTGGCCGCCGTGCGCGAGGTCCAGACCGAGCAGCGTCTCGCCCGGCTCCATCAATGCCTGCAGCACGGCCGCGTTGGCCTGCGCGCCCGAATGCGGCTGCACATTGGCGAAGTCGGCGCCGAACAGTGCCTTTGCGCGATCACGCGCGATGTCCTCGACGACGTCGACGTATTCGCAGCCGCCGTAGTAGCGCCGGCCCGGGTAGCCCTCGGCGTACTTGTTGGTCAGCACGCTGCCTTGCGCCTGCAGCACCGCACGCGGCACGAAGTTCTCCGACGCGATCATCTCCAGGGTGTCGCGCTGGCGCGAGAGCTCCCCGTTCATCGCCGCGGCCACATCGGGATCGAGCTCGGCGAGGCTGGCGGTGTTGACGTCTACGTGCGCAGTGGTGTCGGCCATGGCCGTCATTCTATTTGTGCTGCGTTCCGGATCAGAACCGGGATCAACCGGTCGACATCATCGAGCGGCTCGGCGCTCTTGAGCGCCCGCGACTGGACGACCGCGCCCTCCATCGCGCTCATGACGAACCGCGCCATCGACGGAGCGTCGGCGGCCGGCACCCCATAGGCGGTGAGGGCGTCACGGAGCACGCCGATCCAGTCGCCGAGCACCTGTGCCGCGATCGCCTGAACCTGCGGATCAGCCTCGTCCAGGGCTGCGGCGGCGATGGGACAGCCGGCGGCGAAGTCGCTGCGCTGCAGATCGCGTCGCCACCAGTCCGTCATCGCGGCCGCCCAGTCCTCGGGCTCGCCGGACGCCACCGCGCTGCTGATCACCTCGGCCATGTAACTGCCGGCCCGCGCGGTCGCGGCGGCGACCAGCTCCCCCTTGCCGTTCGGAAAGTGCTGATAGAGCGAGTTCCGGGACGCGTCGCTGCGTTCGAGCAGCGCGGTCAGACCGGTTCCGGCGACGCCGTATTCGCGCATCTGCGCAATCGCGCCGAGGATCAGCCGCTCGCGTGGTCCAGGTCTCATCGTCGTCCCAACTCTTGTGTGAACCGATCGGTCCATGTTGTGATCGCTGCAGCCAGTATGGACCGATCGGTACACGAAGGGAAACGATCATGACCGAGGCCGCAACGCCCGATATCTCGACCATGACCGGGCTCGAACTGCTCAGGCACGGCATGGCCACCGCCGACCGGCCGCCGACGATCGGCGACCTCCTCGGGATGCGACCCGTCGAGCTCGAGTACGGGCATGTCGTCTTCGAACTGACTACCCGCCCCGAGTTCGCCAATCCGCTCGGCACCACCCACGGCGGCATCTGCGCCACACTGCTCGACTCAGTCCTGGGCTGCGCCGTGCACACCACCCTGCCCGCCGGCGTCGGCTACACCACGCTGGAGCTGAAGGTGAACTACATCAAGGCCGTATCGACCGACAATCGGCGCCTCACGGCCACCGGCACGACAATCCACGTGGGCCGCTCCACAGCGACCGCGGAAGGGCGCGTCGTCGACGACAACGGTCGACTGGTCGCCCACGCCACCACCACCTGCATCATCTTGTCTGGCGCCAGCTGAACGCCTGGCTGCGTTATGGCGAAGGCCCGCAAGGGAAAGCGCCTTAGCGGACCTCCGCCATCCTTGCCAGATCGCCCAGCTCAACGCCGGCCAGCGATTTCGTTATGCCGCGAGTTCCGCCCGGATCGACGAGGGGATGAGCGGCTCGTCGAGCAGCCGCCCGAACCGCGCCAACCGTTGATCGGCCGGCACCGCGTCCAGCCAGGTCTGCAGCAGCCGATAGCCCTCGACGTAGGTCGAGATATAGGCCCGCCACAGCGGCGACGACAGGAACCGCAGGGTCTGCCGGGCGCGCTGCGGCGTCGAGAGCGACCACCGCTCCAGATACGCGGCGACCTCGTCGGCATCGCGGCCCCGATCGTGCAGCAACAACGCCGCATCCTGGCGCACCCCGAGCAGGCCGGCCGCCGCACGGGCGATCGCCTGCGCGCGCTCGCCGTCGAACCGCAGCCCCAGGTCGGCGTAGATCTCCTGCGCCCACAGGCCCCAGTCATCCCCAGCCGCGGCATGCAGGGCGTGGTCGGCGAGGCCCTCGGCCATCAGGCACTGCGGTGTGTTCACCAGGAAGATCGACTGCTCGCGCTCGCCGCCGCCGACCAGCAGCCGCTCCTTGCGGCAGTGTTCGGTGTGATGGCCCGGATACGCCTCGTGCGCGATGAGATGCGGCAGCGTCGACAGATGCTGGGTCAGGTCGCCGTTGATCGCGACCCGCGACCGATAGTTGCCGAGGTAATAGTTGAAGCCCGACCACGGCTTGTCCGAAACCACCTGGAAATCAACGGTTTCCGTCTCGGGCAGTGGATACTCGGCGCGCACCCGGTCACGCAGCGCGCCGGCGAACGCGTCGACGCAGGCGGTCAGCTTGTCGGCCGGGATCTCGTCACGCCGCTTGTACGACGCATAGCGTTCGCCGAGATCGCCGCTGCCGTCGAGCAATTCGTCCAGCTGCCGGTGCGCGTCCCGGTAGCGCTCCTGATCCTCCATCGCGATATCGACGTCGAAGTAGGCACGCACCTCGTCGACGAAGGAGATCTCGTCACCGGCGAACTTGCGGGCCGAACACTCCAGCGCAACAAGATGGGCGTCGATGAAGGCCTGCCTCGCGCGCGGCAACCCTGCGGCCGGCAGTTCGCTGCGCAGGCGGCGGGCAGTGCCGGCCAACGTTCGAGGATCGGGTCTGGGTCCCACGGCGACTTCTTTGCGCAGCTCCGGGTCGCCGGTGAACGCGTCGACGAAGCCGTCTTCTACGCGATCGAAAGCCAGGCCGAGCCGCAGGTAATCGTCAAGGATGCGGGGCGCGCTCACCCGCCAAACGCTACCCGCCCGTCCACGGCCGCGGGCCACCCGGAACACTGGGGACATGGCACGTGTGACCAACGAGCCGAGCCCGTATATCGAGCTGGATCGCAAGCAGTGGCGCACCCTGCGGCAGTCCATGCCTATGGTGCTCACCGAAGACGAGCTCGAACAGCTGCGTGGCCTCGGCGAACAGGTCGACCTCAACGAGGTCGCCGATGTGTATCTGCCGCTGTCGCGTCTCATCCATCTGCAGGTCACCGCCCGTCAGCGACTGTTCGCCGCCACGGCGACCTTCCTCGGCGAGCAGCACCCGTCCAAGCAGGTGCCGTTCATCATCGGCGTCGGCGGCAGCGTCGCGGTCGGCAAGTCGACGACCGCCCGCGTGCTGCAGGCGCTGCTGGCCCGCTGGGACCACCACCCCAAGGTCGACCTGATCACCACCGACGGGTTCCTCTACCCCACCGCCGAATTGCAGCGGCGAGGGATCATGCACCGCAAGGGTTTTCCCGAGTCCTACGACCGACGGGCACTGCTGCGGTTCGTCACCGAGGTCAAGTCCGGCGCCCCGGAAGTGAGCGCACCGGTCTATTCACACCTGTCGTACGACATCGTCAAGGGCGTCAAACACCATGTGCGCCAACCGGACATCCTGATCGTCGAGGGCTTGAACGTCCTGCAGACCGGGCCGCGGCTGATGGTGTCGGACCTGTTCGACTTCTCGGTCTACGTCGACGCGCGCATCGAAGACATCGAGAAGTGGTACATCCAGCGCTTCCTCGCGATGCGCTCAAACGCGTTCGCCGACCCGAATTCGTACTTCCACCACTACGCCTCACTGACCGACGAGCAGGCGACGCTCGCCGCGCGTGACATCTGGAACAGCGTCAACCGGCCGAATCTGGTGGAGAACATTCTGCCAACCCGGCCGCGCGCCACGCTGGTGCTGCGCAAGGACGCCGACCACGCCATCAACAGGGTCCGTTTGAGGAAACTCTGAGCGTCAGGATCCGTAGCGCCGCTGGCGCGCGCCGAAATCTCGCAGCGCACGCAGGAAGTCGACCCGACGGAACTCGGGCCAGTAGGCGTCGGTGAACCACATCTCCGAATACGCGCTCTGCCAGAGCAGGAAACCCGAAAGTCGTTGCTCACCAGAGGTTCTGATGACCAGATCGGGATCCGGCTGCCCCTTGGTGTAGAGATGCGCGTCGATGCCCTCGACCGTCACCGCGTCGATGAGCTGGTCGGCACTGTGGCCCGCCGCGACCTCGTCGGTCAGCAAGGACCGCACGGCGTCGACGATCTCCTGGCGCCCGCCGTAGCCGACCGCGACGTTGACATGCATCCCGCCGCGTCCCGCCGTGCGCTCCTCCGCCGACTTGAGCCGCTGGGCCACGGCCTGCGGCAACTGGTCGAGCGTGCCGACGATCTTGATGCGCCAGTTCTGGTCCGGCGCCGAGATCTCGTCGACCACATCCGGCACGATCTCCAGCAGCGCGCCGAGTTCCTCGGGATCCCGGTTCAGGTTCTCGACGGACAGCAGATAGATGGTCACCGTCTGAATCGAGAGCGTGCTGCACCAGCCGAGCATCTCGGCGATCTTCTGCGCACCCACCCGGTGGCCGTGGTTGACGTCTTCGAACCCGGCTTCGCGCGCCCAGCGCCGGTTGCCGTCGCAGATGATGGCGATGTGCCGCGGGTATCGCGACGGATCGAGGTGATCGCGCACGCGGCGTTCGTACAACTTGTACAGAGGTCCGCGAACCTGACCGGGCAGCAACTTCACGCTGACTAACGATACGCGTGTTGCCGAACACGTTCGGTGCCCGACCGCCGGAACCTACGCTACCGTAGGTTCATGACGACCACCGCCGGAGAGATGGACGCGGCAGGCCACGGCGAACTCGATCTGCTCGCGATCCTCAAGCCCCGCATGCGTGGCATCCTGCACAAATACGCCGGTTTCGTCGCGGTCATCGCCGGGATCACACTGGTCGCGGTCGCCTGGCCCCTGGTCGGCCCGGCAGCCGCCGGCGCCTGTGCCATCTACGCGCTCACCGTCTGCGGCGTGTTCGGCGTCAGCGCCACCTATCACCGGGTGAACTGGCCGACCGACCGCGCCCGCATCTGGATGAAACGCGCCGACCACTCGATGATCTTCGTGTTCATCGCCGGCAGCTATACCCCGTTCTGTGTGATGGGGCTGCCGTCACCGACGCGCTGGATCGTGCTGGCGGTCGTCTGGGGTGGCGCAGTCGCCGGCGTCACCCTCAAGGTCGCCTGGCCGACGGCGCCGCGCTGGGTCGGCGTGCCGCTATACCTGCTGCTGGGATGGACGATCGTCTTCGTCGCGCCGCAGCTGGTGCACGACGCCGGAGTCGCGGTGATGGTGCTGCTGGCCGTGGGCGGCGCGATCTACAGCATCGGCGCCATCCTCTACGCCGCGAAGTGGCCGAACCCATGGCCGGCCACGTTCGGCCACCACGAGTTCTTCCACGCCTGCACGATCGCCGCCGCCGTCGTCCATTACGTCGCAGTCTGGCTGGTTGTCTTCAGCTAGCCAGTCGCTCGTCGGTGCCCGCCACCCGGCCGGTCGCCAACGCGACCCGGTTCCACACGTTGATCATCGCGATCGCGGCAAGGAGCTGACCGGCCTCGGCAGGATCGAACTGCTCCTGGACCCGGGCGTGCAGCTCGTCGGAGACGCCGCCGTCGCCGATCCGGGTCACCGCCTCGGCGTACTGCAGGGCGGCCCGCTCGCGGTCGGTGAAGAAGTTCGGCGCCTCATGCCAGACCGCGATCATGTGCAGCTTCTCGTTGTCGATGCCCATCTCGAGGGCATCGCTGACGTGCATGTGCACGCAGTAGGCACAGCCGTTGAGCTGCGACGAGCGGATCTTGATCAGTTCGTTGATCACCGGATCGAGGCCGGCGGCCGAGGCCATCTGCAGTCCCACCATGGCCTTGTAGGCGGCCGGGCTGGTCTTTCCGAGGTATTCGCGTTGTGTCATGTCTCCAACCTAGGGAGATATTGACCCATGCCGTTAGTGCAATTGTCCGGTCAATAGTTGGGCCAATTCTCCTCGGTTCGGGTAGCGTCCGCCGCCATGGAGAACGCCTGGGCCGACCTCGCCTCCCGCCTCGGTGTCGACCTGCACCTCGATCTGCGTCCGGACGATTCACACGGACGACGACGCGGCCTCGCCGAGGCACTGCGGGCCGCCGTGCGGTCGGGGCGGCTCCGCGCCGGCGACCGGCTGCCGCCGTACCGCTCGTTGGCCGCCGACCTGGGCCTGTCGCGGGGTACGGTGGCCGCGGTCTATCAGGAGTTGATCGCCGAGGGCTGGCTGGCGGCGCGGCAGGGGTCGGGGACCATGGTCGCGGACGTGCTGCCGGATCGCAGCGCCGCAACCGGCCCGCACGCCATGGCGCGCCCGGATCCGCAGTACCGTCATGACTTTCAGCTCGGGCAGCCGACGCCCGCACTGTTCCCCCGGGCCGATTGGATCGCGGCCACCCGCCGAGCCGTCGGCGCCGCGCCGAACTCGGCGTTCGCCGCGGGCCATGCGCAGGGGTATCGACCGCTACGAGAAGCGTTGGCGCGCTATCTCGCCCGCATTCGCGGCGTCCGGACGACCGCCGACAACATCGTCGTCACCGCGTCCGTCTCACAGGCCGCCGAGCTGCTGGGCCGGACGTTGGGCGGCCCGATCGCGGTCGAGAGCTACGGGCTGCAACTTCACGGCCAGCTGTTGGAACAGGGTGGCGCGCAGACCATTCCGATCGCCATCGACGACGATGGCCTGCGGGTCGACCAGCTCTCCGACAACCTGACCGCCGTCCTCTGCACGCCGACGCACCAGTTCCCCACCGGCGTCGCGCTCGCCCCCGCCCGCCGGTCCGCGCTACTGGAGCATGCCCGCCGGACGAACATGCTGGTGCTCGAGGACGACTACGACGGCGAGCTGCGCTACGACCGCGAGCCGATCGGCGCGCTGCAGGCCCTGGCCCCGGAGCTCGTGCTCTACCTCGGAACCGCCAGCAAGAGCCTGTCCCCGGCCGTGCGGATCGCCTGGATGGCGGTGCCAGATCACTTGGTGGACACCATGATCGCTGCGAAAGGCCCGCGCGAGGGAACGGCAAGCGTCGTCGATCAGATGATCTTCGCCGACCTCATCGAGTCCGGTGCGTACGACCGGCACGTCCGCCGATCGCGGCAGTACTATCGCCGCCGCCGGGACCGGCTGCTCGAACTGCTCGGCGACGAGGCACCCGTTCGCGGTATCGCCGCCGGGTTGCATGCGGTGATCGAATTGCCCACCGGCGCCGAACAATCCGTCGTCGCCGAGGGTGATCGCCGGGGCTTCCGGATGCTCGGGCTGGACGAATACCGACATCCGGACGCGACGGACCGGGTCGCGGACGGGCTGGTGATCGGGTTCGGCAGCCCGCCGGCGAGCAAGTTCGACGACGATGTCCGAGCGCTCGCCGCGCTGCTCGTCACAGCCGGCGGGTAGCGATGATCAACGCGCCGCCGACAGCACCGCCGACACCACCTGGCCTACCGCGACGTCGAATTCGGCGGCCGCATCGAATCGCGCCAAGAACTGTGCCGCCTCCGCGACATGCGGGAAACTCGACTCCGTCAAGTCGGCCTCCCTGGCCGCGATTCCGGCGACATCGGCAGTGCCGAACGCCGGTCCCGCGCCATACTCGCGCAGCAGCATGCCAACAACCGCCGCCACCAGCAACCGCAGCTGTCGAACCGACTCGCGGGGCCCGAACCCCGCGTCGGCGAGCGACGCCAACACCGCCTCGACGGGAGCGAGCGCCTCCAAGGAGGTCAATTGTCGAGTCAGAATGAGCGGCGCGACGGCAGAATGCACGAGTGCACTCGCCCGGAACGCGTGCGCGATCGCCTTCAGATCGGCCGCGGGATCGCCGGTTCGCGAGGGCAATTCGATCGATCCCAGCACTTCTTCGGCCATGGCATCGAGCAGACCTTCTTTGCCATCGACGTGGTTGTACAGACTCTTGGCATCGACGCCGAGACGGCGCGCAACCGCCCGCAGACTGATCGCGTCGATGCCGCCCTCTGCGACCACCGCCAGCGTCGCGTCGATGATTGCCCGGCGCGACAACGGTTCCGCTCCCTTTCGCGGTCGGCCGCGCCGCATCGGAGCGTCCGGCGTCGAGCCGTGGGCGGTGGCCATGGCGCCCATCATGCCGCAGTGTTGATTTAACCCACAACGTGGACTACAACTTAATCCACACCGTGGGCTTTAGGGTGATATGGCCGGCCCGTTGAGCATGTGAGGAGCAGTGATGTCCCGATTCGCCTTGCCCAGCGAAAACATCCTCCGGGCCCGCGAGAAGCTCGTTCTCGATCACTTTCACGACGAAGTGGCCCAGGATTGGGACGCCACGCTGTCGACCTTCCCGCATCCGCACTACGAACTGATCGCCCAGATGCGCGTCCACGACGGCGACGCCGAAGTCCGCGAGTATTACGCCGACACCCGCGTGGCCTTCCCCGACCAGGACCACGAGATCATCGCGCTCCGACACAGTCTCGACGCGGTGGTCGTCGAGTTCTGGCTTCTCGGAACACATCTGGGGCCGCTCGGCGCGATACCGCCCACCGGCAGCAGGCACCGGACCCGGATGACGGCGTACTTCATCTTCGATGACAACGAACACCTGGTGACCGAACGGATCTACTTCGACCAGCTGACGATCCTCACACAGCTCATCGGCGGCCTCGACAAGCGCAATCCCCGGGATCTGCTCACGCTCGGACGCGCCGTCGTCGGCCTCCTGAGCATGGCCGGCGCCGACCCGGATCCGCGGCTGCTGAACACCACGCCGCCGGATCTATCCGACTAGCGGGCAATCACCTTCCGCCGCGTTCCGGGCCCGCGGACCGATTCAGGCCAGCTGACGCAGCAGCCGGTCGGTGGTCTCCCAGTCGATGCACTTGTCGGTGACCGACTGGCCGTAGACCAGTTCGGTCGGTGCGGCCGGATCGAGCGTCTGCGCGCCCGCGACCAGGAAGCTCTCCAGCATCACGCCGCTGACCGGCTCGCCGGCCCGCACCATCTCGGCGACCTCCATCGCGACTTCCGCCTGGCGCACATGGTCTTTGCCGGAGTTGGCGTGGCTGCAGTCGACGACCACCCGGCCTGGCAGACCCGCCTTGTCCAGTCGGGCGGCGGCCGCGCGGACGTCCTCGACCGAGTAATTCGGCCCGTGCGTGCCGCCCCGCAGAATCAGGTGGCAATCGCCGTTGCCGGCGGTCTCCACCAGCGAACCGCGGCCATGATCGTCGAGCCCGAAAAACACATGCTGCGCCGCGGCGGCCTGCACGCCGTCGACCGCCACCTGCACATTGCCGTCGGTGCCGTTCTTGAAGCCGATCGGCATCGACAGGCCCGACGCGAGCTGCCGGTGCACCTGCGACTCAGTGGTCCGCGCGCCGATCGCGCCCCAGGCGACGGCATCGGCGATGTACTGCGGGCTGCTCGGCTCGAGGAACTCGCAGCCGACCGGCAGCCCGATGTCGATGATGTCCAGCAACAGCTTTCGGGCGGTCCGCAGGCCGCGGGCGACGTCGAAGGTGTTGTCCAGACCCGGGTCGTTGATCAGGCCCTTCCAGCCGATCGTGGTGCGCGGCTTTTCGAAGTAGACGCGCATGACGACCAGCAGCTTGTCGGACAGTTCTTTGGCGATCGGGGCGAGCCGGCTCGCGTAGTCGAGGGCGGCGTCCGGGTCATGGACCGAGCAGGGTCCGACGACGACCAGCAGTCGATCGTCGCGACCGGCCAGCACGTCGGCGATCTGGTCGCGCGCGGTGGCGACCGCGACGGCGCGGCGCGGGCCTAGCGGGAATTCCGCCTGCACCTCGTGCGGGCTGGGCAGTGGGCGAATGTCGCGGATACGCCGGTCAGAAGTGCGTATCGGGACTGCGGTGTCGGTCATGGCTGGTGCCTTCCTGGTTATGCGGCACCTGCCTATCACCGGTGCCCTTGAATGACGAAAGGCAGCGACCTGACGGTCACTGCCTGGGCTCCGGGTGAACTCGCGTGTGCGCTAGATCAGCACTCCATCGACGGCCCCACCCGGAGCCTCGATAAAGCGCCAATAGGCGACTGCGGTGGTGTTCACGCCGGTCACCCTACCCGATCGATCCGGGTTACCGGCAAGTCGCATGTCGTACCGCGGCACACGTACACCGCGTCGACACCGTTCACCGGCGGCCGATCGGCCAGCAGCGGCGTCGAGTCGGCCGGTCCGCCGACGATGACCGTGCCGCCCGGCGCCACCGCCCTGACCTGCTGCAACAGCTCGTGCTCAGAACCGTCGGCCTCGGCCACGGCCACCTGCAGCGGACCGCGCAACTGCGCCTCCATGACGGCCAGCCAATGGCCCGCCGACTGCGGCACCTTCGCGGCCAGCACCGCTCCGCGGGCCAGCGTGTGCGCCGATAGCTCCGCGTAGCGGGCCGGTTCGGCGGCGAGACAGGTCGCCAGCTGCAGCGCCTCGGCCATGAGCGCAGCGCCGGACGGCGTGGCGTTGTCGACCGGATCGCGCGGGCGGGCGATGAGGCTGGTCTCGGCGGTCACGTCGAACCAGGTGCCCGGTGCCTCGGGATCGGCGAAGAGTTCGATCATGGTGTCCAGCAACGTGATCGCTTCATCGAGCCACGACGCAGATCCGGTCGCCTGATGCAGCGTCAGCATCGCCACGACCAGCCCGGCGTAATCCTCCAGCACGCCACCGGGTTCGCCGACGACGCCGCCCAACGATGCCCGCCGGACCCGACCGCCCACGACCTGGCGGTCCACGATGTCGCGAGCAACCTTGTCGGCCAATGAAATCCACTCGGGACGGCCCAACCCTGCGCCGGCCTCGGCCAGCGCGGTGATGGTCAAGGCGTTCCAGGCCGTGACGATCTTGTCGTCGCGGCCCGGCTGCGGACGCTGGGCCCGGGCGTCCGCCAGCCGGCGGCGGACCTGCGAGTAGCGATCCGCGTCGTCGGGGTCGCTGAGCAGCTGCAGCGTCGACCGCCCATGCTCGAACGTGCCGTCGTCCGTCACCGCGAAAAGCCTTGCGGCCCAAGCGGCATCGTCGGCGCCGAGCACATCGGTCAGCTCGCCGGGCGTCCAGGCGTAGGTCAGTCCCTCCACGCCCTCGGTATCGGCGTCGAGGGAGGCCGCGAATCCGTAGGGCGTACGGAGATCGGTCTGCAGGAACTCGACGAGTTCTTCGGTGATCCGCAGGGCCAGCACGTCGTCGCTGACGCGAGCCACATGCGCGTACAGCCGCAGCAGTAAGGCGTTGTCGTACAACATCTTTTCGAAATGCGGAACGACCCACGCGGCGTCGACGCTGTAGCGGGCGAATCCGCCGGCCAACTGGTCGTAGATGCCGCCACGGGCCATCGCCTCCGTGGCCCGCTGGACCGTCTGCAGCGTTGCGGGATCTCCGGTGCGCTCGTGATCGCGCAGCAATGCCTCGAGCGCCATGGCGGCCGGGAACTTCGGCGCGCCGCCGAGTCCGCCGTTCGCGGTGTCCTCATTGGCCACGATCTGCGCGGCGGCATGATCGAGCAGCTGGGCGTCGATCGCCAGGCCGGCATCCGGCAGCGCGGATGCGTTCGCGGACAGGTGATCACGGAGTTTGCGACCCACGTCGAACACTTCGTCACGCCGATCGCGCCAGGTGTCGGCCACCGCGCGCAACAGCTCCGGGAACGAATGCATCCCCGGCCGCGGCGTCGGCGGGTAGTACGTGCCGCAATAGAACGGGTCCCCGTCTGGCGTCAGGAAACAGGTCATCGGCCAGCCGCCCTGACCGGTCATCGCGACCGTCGCGTTCATGTAGATCGCATCGACGTCCGGATGCTCTTCGCGGTCGACCTTGATGCAGACGTATTCGTCGTTCATGATCGCCGCGATCATCTTGTTCTCGAACGACTCGTGCGCCATCACGTGGCACCAGTGGCAGGCCGCATAGCCGACGCTCAGCAGGATCGGCACATCGCGGCGTTTGGCCTCCGAGAACGCACCATCTCCCCACTGCCACCAGTCGACCGGGTTGTCCTTGTGCTGCTGGAGGTAGGGGCTGGTCGCCGCGCCGAGACGATTCACAGTGGCCATTGTGCCCGTAGACCGCGGCGAGATCCCAGTGGCGCGATCCGGTCAACTACTGCCGGTGTCGGGCGGCCGAACGGCCAGGGCCTGAATGACCTGCAAGTACCCCGCGGCGAAGCCGCGGAGCATGTTGGCGACCTTTGCCGGGAAGTCCGGCACGAATACGTGCAAGCCCAACTCGCTCGCCGGCCGCGACAGGAAGGCCGTCATCATCTCCGCGGTCGGCCGGGTGAGGTCGTTCCACTGCTCGATCCGGAATCCCGCCCCCGCCACCGCGGCGCGCAGTTGGTCTCCGCTCACGACGTGGCTGTCCGCGGGGTCGGTCGCCCATGGCACCGGGTAGCCGATGTGGTCGGCGTTCCCGGTGATGTCCCACATGGCCAGTCGACCGCCCGGCGCGAGAACGCGACAGGCCTCGTCATACAGGGAGCCCTTGTCAACGACATTCATCTGGACGTGCTGGCTGACGACCACATCGAATGAGCCGGCATCGAACGGCAGATCAGTGATGTCGCCTTGCACAATCGCGATGCGGTCGCTCAGGCCGGCCGACTCGTTGATCCAGCGGGCGGTGTCGCAGTACTCGTCTGTCAGATCGACGCCGGTGACGGAGCATCCATGCTCGACGGCCAAGAAGCGCGCCGAGCCGCCGATTCCCGTACCGGCGTCGAGTACCCGGTCGTTCGGTCCGATGTCCGCGAGGTGAGCGAGTTGGGCGGTGGCCAATCGACCCAGGGTGTGAAATTCCTCCAGCGCGGCAAGATCGCCCGGCTCTATCGCCGAAGGGTCCTTGCCTACGGAGCGGAGCGCTTCCTCGATGTTCGTGCGAGTCATGCCGGTGGCGTAGGCGGATAGCTGGGTCACGGCGGGGATCCCTTTCGCTGATGGGTCACGAGTTTCTCCTATGTCAAGCCGCTTGAGCGAGAACGGTTCTCGCGGCGGCGTGATCAGTGGTCAGGTGGTTGAAGACGATCCGGGCGAGGCGTCGTTTGAGGCAGCGCAACGCTTCGGGGGTCGACATGCCTTCGGATTTCTTTTTCTCGTAGTAGGTCTTGCCGAGCCCGTCGAGCCGGATTTGGGTGACAGCGATGCGGTGGATCGCGGCGTTGAGTTGTCGGTTACCGGACCTGGTGAGCCGCACCCGGCCTCGGGTGTTGCCTGACCAGACCGGGATCGGAGCGATCCCGGCATGCCGCGCGAAGGCGGCCTCGGACTTGAATCGAGTGATTCCGGCGGCTTCGCCGACGAGTTTCGCGGCGGTCAGGACACCGACTCCGGGCATCGCGAGCAGGGTGGGAGCAGCCTGCTCGACCAAGACCGCGATGCGTCGTTCCAGCTGGTTGATCCGGCCGGTCAGTTCCACGACGTCCGCGAGTTCGTCCCGCGCTAGTTCGGCCACGACCCCGTCCGCTGCGGCCAGCCGGCCGGCGAGGATCTGCTGGTGCTTGGCCAGGTCCAAGGACCGGGGCTTGGGCGCCCACGCCGGGTCGAGTTCGTGAACACGCCACAGCAGCCGGTTGATCGTGGCGGTGCGATGTTGGACCAGGTCATCGCGCCTATCGACCAACAGCTTCAACGTCCGGGACGTCTCATCGTGACAGGCCACCGGAAGATCGGGCTCGCGCAGCGCTGCCCGCGCGACCGCGGCCGCATCGATCGGGTCCGACTTCCCGCGCGTGCGGGCGATCCGGCGTTGCTCGGCCATCATCTTCGGCGGCACCCGCACCACCGACTGGCCCGCGGTCAACAAGTCACGCTCCAGGCGCGCCGACAGGTGCCGGCAGTCCTCGATCGCCCAGACCAGCTCAGTCCCGAACCGCTCACGGGCCCAGGCAATCGCCTTGCGATGACCAGCAGTGTCCGCATCGAACCTCTTGTGGCCCAACTCGCGGCCGGCCTGGTCGATCGCGACGAACGTGTGCGTCCGCTTGTGTACGTCAGCTCCAACAACAACCATGGTGGTTGCCTCCTTCACTCAGATGCGAGGAACGGTTGGGCCGGTCGGCGGACACATCTCAGTCGGGGCGACGCCACGCTCCTATCAAGTCACGCCGGCCGGTCCTTCACACCCGGTGCCGGCAAAACGCATGCACGTCAGCCGAAGGCGACACTCACGCTACGAGCCAGACACCGAGTGCTCAGGATCCAACCAGCCGCCGATAGCGGCGAGCTTCACCCTGACACTGAGACTCACGCTAGCTGCGGTAGTATAACTTTTCAACTAATTAATATTGTTTCTCTATCACCGACAGGATCTCACTATGCGGAGTTACCGCCAGTACTGCTCCATCGCCCGAGCCCTGGACCTGATCGGCGACCGCTGGACACTGCTGATCGTGCGCGAGTTGCTTCTGCGTGGCCCGAGCCGCTTCACCGATCTGCGCAACGGTCTACCGGGAGTGGCGCCCAACCTGCTGTCGACCCGCCTCAAGGAGCTGGAGGAGTCGGGCCTCACGCGACACGAATACGCCCCATCGCCGGTGGCGACCCAGCTGTACCAACTCACCGCCGACGGCCTGGCACTCGAACCCGTGCTGCGAGCCATCGGCCTGTGGGGCGTGCGCTATATGGCGGACGAACATTCCGACGATGCCTTCGACGCGAATTGGCTGGCCTACGCCCCGTCGTGGTTCACGACCGACGCGAATCCCGATGGGCCACCCGGGGTCATCCAGCTCGACGCCGACGGCGAGCGCGCTGTCATCGAACTCGGCGGTGGCACGGTCCGGACCAGTGTCGGCGACACCGACCGTGCAGACCTGACGCTGACCGGGCCCGCACGCGCGGTGCTCGGACTCCTGGTGGGCCAGGCGGATCTCCGACTCGCCGAAGCATTGGGGTTGACGGCCAGTGGTGACGTGCAGCTACTCGACCGATTACGGCCGATTCGGCTCTCCTTTGTAGCCGCCGAGAACGGCGTCCACTGATAGCGCAGCTCCGGCGACATGGGCACGAGCTTGATATCAGCGTAATGTTGATTACATGATTACAGACGAAGCATTGGAGAGGGTGCGCGGCTGGTTCACCGGCCGCCTGCCGGAGGAATGGAAAGTCGCGGCGCCCCGGATCACGATCGATCGCGAAGAAATCACCGTCCTGCTGACGATCGTCGACGCGACGGTGGACAAGGACGCGTCAGCCGCCGAAGCTGCGGAAACTCGGGCCGGACGGGCACGAGCGTTCCGTGAGGACAGCCGCGAGGCCCGGATGGAGATCGCCCGCGAGGCGCAGCATCGGTTCGAGCGCAAGGTCTCGTGGGGCGTCGTGGTCGGCGAACACGAGGAACTGTGGACGCATATCGCGGTGCCGACGATGACCCGGCTGCGGCAGCCGCAACGGCTCGTCCTAGACACGCTGGTCGACGCCGGCGTCGCGAAGTCGCGGGCGGATGCGCTCGCGTGGTGCGTGCGGCTCGTCGGACAGCACCAGGACGAGTGGCTCGAACAGCTACGGACTGCGATGCAGTCGGTGGCCGACGTGCGCAGCCAAGGCCCGACCGCCTGAGATCAGCGGCCGGGCAGCTCGGCGTAGTCGAAGGCGTCGCGGATATTCGCGTTGAAGTACGTGCCGACGCTCTCGGCCGCCAGCAGGCCGTCGAACTGGGCTAGTGGCACATCGAAGTATTGATAGATCCGGCCGCTCAGGAACTCCACCTCAAGGACGAGCGCGTGCGGGTCGTGGCCCACAGACGCGATCACGCTCGACGAGACCGGAGTCCGGTCCATCGACTACGGCTTGCTGCCGTCATCCGCGTCCGGGCCCTTGTCGTCCTCGCCCGAATCCTCTTTATTGTCAAAGGATTTCGGGATCTTCTTGAGATGCTTGCTCATCGACCAGACCAGCAGGCCGGCCGCGATCAGCAGCAACAGGATCATCAGCAGGCCCAGCGGGCTGGCCTTCCCGAATTCGGGGCCGTTGCCATCCGCCAGCACCTGCACGGCAGCGACATTCATCGCAGTCATCGTCCTACTCCCCCGCCTCGACCAGGACGCCATCCTCGATGCCGGCGAACAGGTCGGTCTCCGGGATCGCGGTGGTCACCCGCGTCTTCGCCAGCTCGAACTCCTCGGTGGGCCAGAGACGCTTCTTCCATTCCGGCGGCACCGCGAAGAAGAAGCCGTTCGGGTCGACCTGGGTGGCATGCGCCCGCAACGCATCGTCGCGCTTGTCGAAGTAGTCGGCACACTCGATCTGCGTGGTAACCCGATTCATCAGGTCGTCCTTGGCATCCCACTTCGCCAAGAACTCCTTGAACGGGTTCTCCTGACCCACGCGTTCCAGCTCTTCGCCGTACTTCACCATCGCCGCACGCATGAAGCCGTGGATGTAGTAGATCTTCGAAACCACCCACGGTTCACCGGCATCCGGGTACTTCGACGCATCAGCGGCATCCTCGAAAGCGGCCATCGAGACCTCGTGACAGCGGATGTGATCGGGATGCGGGTAGCCGCCGCGCTCGTCGTACGTGAGCATCACATGCGGCTTGAAGTCCCGGACGATCTCGACCAGCGCCTCGGTCGACTCGTCGAGCGGCACCAACGCGAAGCAGCCCTCCGGCAGCGGTGGCAGCGGGTCGCCCTCGGGCAGCCCGGAGTCGACGTAGCCGAGCCAGCGATGCTGCACCCCGAGGATCTCCTCCGCCTTCGCCATCTCCTCGCGGCGCACCTGGGTGATGTTCTCCTTGATGCCCGGCAGGTCCATCGCTGGATTGAGAATGTCGCCGCGGCTGCCATCGGTCAGGGTCACCACCAGCACGTCGTGGCCCTCCGCCGCGTAACGCGCCATCGTCGCGGCACCCTTGCTCGACTCGTCGTCGGGATGGGCATGCACTGCCAGCAGCCGCACGAGATTCCCCTCACTGTGGATCGGCCTGTCAGATAACTACAGCTAGACACATGGTAGGTATGAGCCATGACCAGCCCACAATCCGCCTCCGCCGGGAGCGGACCGAAACTCCCGCCCGTGGGTCGGTATCCCGTCGAGCGATCGGCGCAATCCCGGCGCCGCTGGTTCATCCTGCTGACGGTCATCGTGGTGGTATTAGGCCTGGTCATCGCATGGATCGGCTACAAGAAGTTCTCCGACGCCGACATCAGCGGCAACGCCACCGGCTACCAGATCATCGACTCGTCGACGATTGAGGTGAAGTTCACGGTCGACCGCAAGAACTCCGACGAGCCGGGCACCTGCATCATCCGTGCCCGATCGAAGGACGGATCGGAGACCGGCCGGCGCGAGGTCTACATCCCGCCGTCCAACGGGACCTATTCGGCGGAGACCATCGTGCACACCTACAAGGCGCCCGGCGTCGGCGACGTCTTCGCCTGCAGCAAATCGGTCCCCGGCTATCTGCAGCGCAGCTCCTGAGTCATTCATTCGGCCGACATTCGCTAGCGGCCGGCATCGTCCCGACGATCTCCTGAATACGGGGGCTCGAACGGAGGAGGCAAACATGAACCGACATGCAATCGGTGCAGCCGTGGCCCTGGCCGGCTCCGCCCTGGTCATCGCCGGATGCAGCTCCGGCGGCAACAACTCCGCGGCGCCCAGCGGCGGCACCAGCACCAGCACTGTGACCGCCACGAAAAGCGCTCCGCCACAGACCAATCCGCCGGGCACGCAGATGAGCACCGCGGCCGACGACCCGCCTGCCCATGACGCGCCCGCGTCGGACACCGACTGCGGTGTGCCGGGCGGCGCCTCCGCCGCCGTGAGCAACGCGATCAGCCAGATCGCCCCGCCGCTGCCGAACAACACGGCCGGATGGCAGGCCGGCCCGGCGAATCTCGACGGTTGCCGCAATCTGAGTTATGTCACGCTCGACACCCAGGGCGCGACCGCGTCGTCGCCGAACCAGCTGCTGCTCTTCCACAAGGGCCGATTCCTCGGCACGGGCACCAAATGCAACCTGGCCTACCAGCAGGTCACCGGCGCGGACGACACGAATGTGCACGTCACCTACCAGTATCTGATCGGCGACGACGACATCAGCGCCCACCCCAGCGGACGCTTCGACATCACCTATCACTGGACCGGATCGCAGGTGCAGATGATCGGCAGCATCCCGGCAGAGGTCGCCCGCGACGAATGCTGAACTCCGGGCGTTTAGGCTGGTCAGGTGAAATCTGCTGCCAAGTCTGGGCAGCCGGTTCAGCAGACTGATTCCGATCAGCAGGGCAACCCCCTGGCCGGGCCGGCGTTCGCCACCATCGCAAGTCCCTACTACCCGATGCTCGTCGCGCTGTTCGTCGGCGTGATGATCATCAGCAATATCACCGGCACCAAGGGTGTATTGCTCTTCCCCTCAATCGATTTCACCCTCGGCCCGATCCAGATGCACGGCCTGGTCACCGACGGTGCGTTCTACCTCTTCCCGCTCGCCTACATCCTCGGCGACGTCATCAGCGAGGTCTACGGGTTCAAGGCGATGCGCCGCGTGGTGGTCGCCGGATTCGCGGTGCTGCTGCTCGCGTCGCTGTGTTTCTGGATCACCCTCGGGCTGCCGAAGGCCCCCTTCTACGACAACCAGCAATCGTTCAAGGACGTCGCCGGAGTGGTGCCGCAATTCCTTGCCGCCGGCCTGGCCGGCTACGTGGTCGGCGAGCTGCTCAATTCGCTGGTGATGGTCAAGATGAAGGCCCGGGCCGGCGAACGCAAGCTCTGGGCGCGGCTTCTCGGCTCAACCGTTGTCGGCGAATTCTTCGACACCCTGGTCTTCTGCTCGATCGCCGCCACCGCGCTCGGCATCAGCACCTGGCAGGACTTCCTGAACTACACCCTGATCGGTTTCGTCTGGAAATGCCTGGTGGAGATCGCCGTCATGCCGATCACCTATCGGGTCTGCGGCTGGCTCAAGAAGCAGGAGCCGACATACCAGGAGGCACTCGCCGAGCGAGCCGAGTAGCCGAGCCGACCGTTATCTGTTGCTGTGGAGCGAGCACAGGCAATAGATGTCGACAGATGTCGAATTTCTGACAGAAAATTCGGACCCGCTAGGGATATTCCTCGTCCAGACTGGCCCGCAGCTGCCGGTAGGACACGTCATTGCGACTCTCGGTCGAGCGCCGCATCGGGATCCGGCCGCTGTCGGGGATCAGGGCGGTCGGAGCGACCCGCAGCGCCTGGGCCAAGCGGTACACGGTGGATAGATGCGGGTCGCTCGATGCGCCATCGCGGCTGGTGTTGCGTTCCAGATTCGAGATCTGGTTGCGATGCATGCCGCACAGTTCGGCCAGATTCTCCTGGGACAGATCGCGTTTGAGTCGCAGGTGCTTGAGGCGTTCGGCGAACGACAGGCCATAGGTCGCCCATTCGAGCGACGCCTCCGTTCGCGACATGCACCCCAATTTGTCCGACGCACAACGTATTGTCTGCCCAACATGTTGTGTATCCGCGCAGCTGGGAGCCAGTGACAGGAGTGATGAGAGTGGAGCTCGGCGACCTGGAGGCCGGAGCCGTCGTCCACGGCGTACGACCGCAGCCGGTGACTGTGGTGGCGGTCATTCCGCAGGGTGACGCCGTGGTGAATCTGATCTACCGCGACGAGTCAGGTCAGACCGGGGAACAGCTGGTGTACGGCTCGGATCTGTCCGGCCTGTCGATCGAGCAACCCGGGTCCCGATGGTCGTTCACCGCCGACGGGCAGCAGTTCCGGCTGGCCGCGGAGGCGTTGCGCATCCGAATGGCCGGACTGCATGACCCGATGCTGGCGGTCTCCTCCAGCGATGTGCGGCCACTGCCGCATCAGATTCGCGCAGTCTACGGAGAACTGTTGCCGCGCATCCCGTTACGGTTCCTACTCGCCGATGACCCGGGTGCCGGCAAGACAATCATGGCGGGCCTCTACGCCAAAGAGCTGATGCTGCGCGGCGACCTCAAACGGATGCTGGTCATCGCACCAGGCGGACTGGTGGACCAGTGGCAGGACGAGCTCGGGTCCAAGTTCGACATCCACGTGGAGATACTGACCAGCGCCATGGTCGAAGCGGAACCGCACGGCAATCCGTTTGTCACGCATCCGATGCTGGTGGCACGCATGGACGCGTTGTCCCGCAACGAGGACCTGCTCGACAAGCTCCGCGAGAGCGAGTGGGACCTGATCGTGGTCGATGAGGCGCACCGCATGTCCGCAAACTGGTGGGGTGGCGAACTGCGCAAGACGAGACGCTATGAGCTGGGACAGATGCTCGGCTCCATCACCCGGCATCTGCTGCTGATGTCGGCGACGCCGCACGCCGGCAGTGACGAGAATTTCCAGGCATTCCTTGCACTCCTCGATCCGGATCGTTTCGAAGGCCAATTCCGCGAGGGTGCGCATTCCGTGGACACCTCCGGCCTCATGCGCCGCATGGTGAAGGAAGACCTTCTGACTTTCGACGGCAAGAGCTTGTTCCCCGAGCGTCGGGCGGACACTCTCCCCTTCCAGCTGTCACCGGGCGAGAGTGAACTATACGAGGCAGTCACCCAATACGTCCGCGAAGAGATGAATCGCGCCGATTCGTTGATCGACAACCGCAGGCGCACTGTCGGATTCGCGTTGACGGTGCTGCAGCGCCGGCTCGCGTCCAGCACCCACGCGATCTTGCGCTCACTGGAACGACGGCGCACGCGGCTGCAGGCTCGGAAGCGCGAGATGCTCGACGGCGTCCCCGTGGGCACCACTGTGATTCCCAATATCAGCTCCTACGAGGATGATCCGGACGAATTCGATGCTGCCGAAGCCGAGCAGCTCGAGACTGACGTGCTCGACGCCGCGACGGCCGCCCAGACGGCGGCGGAGCTGGATGTCGAGATCGCGCAGCTCGACAAGTTGGTCGCCCTCGCGGCACGGGTGCGGAACGACAACACAGATAGCAAATGGGATCAGGTCCGGCAGCTGCTGCTGAATCACGACGACCTGCGTGACCCCCAGGGGAACCCGCGCAAGCTGATCATCTTCACTGAACACCGCGACACCCTCGATTATCTGCAAGAGCGGATCTCGAACCTGCTGGGCCGCAACGATGCCGTCGCCACCATCCACGGTGGCACCAGCCGCGATGAACGCCGCCGCATCCGCGAGGAATTCACCCACAACGACGACCTGGTCATCCTGCTGGCCACCGACGCCGCCGGCGAAGGTCTGAACCTGCAATCGGCACACTTGATGATCAACTACGACCTGCCCTGGAACCCGAACCGGATCGAGCAACGCTTCGGCCGTATCCACCGGATCGGTCAACTGAGGCCATGTCGACTGTGGAACCTGGTCGCCGACGACACCCGCGAGGGCCAGGTGTACAAGCGGCTCCTGGAGAAGATGGAGGCGCAGCGAAAGGCTTATGGCGGCAGGCTGTTCGACGTCCTCGGCGAGGAGGTGTTCCGCGGCGATGTTTCGCTGCGCAAGGTACTCATGGACGCGATCCGATACGGCGATGACCCGGCGCGCCTTGATGAACTCAACCGCGTCGTCGACGCCGAGGTGTCGCGTGGTGCCGCGGAGCTGATCGACGAACAGGCGCTAGCGCGCGAAGTACTCGACCCAATAGAACTGGCGGAAATCCGTGCTCGGATGGATGACGCGATGACCCGACGGCTGCAGCCCTATTTCATTGAGAGCTTCTTCCATTCGGCGTTCGATGAGTTGGGCGGCCGGCTGTCGAAGCGAGAGCCGCAGCGCTTCGAGATTCCGAATGTTCCTCTCGCCGTGCGCAGTCGGGGATCGAACACGTGGCAGCCCATCGCGTCCAGATATCACCGGGTGACCTTCGAGCCGTCGCGGATGGAGGGTCCGGAACGTGCCGAGCTCCTGGCGCCCGGGCATCCGTTGATGGACGCGGTCGTCGACCTGACGATCGAGCGACATCGGTCTGCGCTGGAGACCGGCGCGATTCTGGTCGACCCATCGGACTTCGGCGAGACGCCGCATCTGCTGGTCGCGCTGAGCACCGAGATCTCCGACGGCACCGGAGCCGTCGTGAGCAAACGATTCTCATTCGTCAGCATGAGCCCCGATGGGTCGGTCGAGTCGGCCGGTCCCGCACCGTACCTCGATTCGGAGCCGTTGGACGACAGACCCGATATCGCGGAGCGTCTGCTGGCTCAACCCTGGTTGTCCGGCGGCGTCGACCAGGTCGCTACCAATTGGGCCGTGAGCAACGACCAGCCGGCGCACCTGGCGGAGGTTCGCGACCGGCTGCTCCCCCAGATCGAGAAGACCCGCACTGAGGTTCGCAAGCGCCTGTCACAGCAGTCGGACTATCTGGTGAGCGAAGCCATGAAGGTCGCCGAGCAGTCGGCCACAGGCAAAGTCCGCAAACGCCAACGTGTATCGGCTGAGACGTTGCGGTCGCGCGCCGACGATCTTCAGGTGCGGTTGGCTCAGCGTATGGCGCGGCTGGATCAGGAGTCGAGGTTGTCGGCGTTGCCCCCACGAGTCGTCGGCGCGGCATTGATCGTGCCCCAGGGGATGCTGCTCAGCGCCGGTGAACGCGCATACGCCAAGGAGACGCAGGAGGTCGAGCGGCGGGCCGTCGACCTCGTACTGGATTGCGAGCGCCGCCTCGGGCGAGTGCCGACCGAGATGCCACACAACAACAAGGGTTTCGATATTCGGTCGGTCGGGCCTGACGGCTCAGCGATCATCATCGAGGTCAAAGGCCGGATCGCCGGCGCCGACGGATTCTTCATCACCTACAGCGAGGTTCGCGAGGGGGTGAACTCGGGCGACCGCCATCGACTCGCCATGGTCGAGGTCAGTCCCGACGGGCCAGAGCATGACCGAGTTCGCTACGTGCGCAACGCATTCGCTGGCTACGAATCTGGGTCGCTGGCTGTCAACAAGACCTACGTCGACTGGACACAAACCTGGGCCCGGGGCGGCGAGCCGGTCTAACCGGCAGCCGCTGCCTGCTTCTGCGGATAGCCGGCGAGCATAAGGCTGGACACCGCGCCGAGCGCTTCCGCCCATGCCGCGCTCATTTCCTTCGTCCATGCGTCGCCGGCGATCTCGGCCATCGCGGCGATCATGCACTCACCGACCGCCTCGTACATCGGCGCGGTGACGCCCATGTCGGCGTGACGGCGGCCGAGCGACCCGAGGTTGTCGGCGAGCCACTCGGAGTTGTCGAGATGGTCGAGTACGGCGACGAGTGCCTGGCGCAGCATTGCCGCCTGGAGTTTGCCGTCACGCTGGAACATCGGCCGAACGGCCGGATAGCGGTCGAACAGGATTTCGTAGAAACGAACGGTCAGGCCGTCGTCGGGTAGATCGACAAGCATCAGGCTGTTTTCGAGAAGTTGTTTGTTCATGCCTCCACATGCTGCTCGGCGGCGGTTGCGTCGAGGAGACGCCGATGGATGAGGCATGTAACCAATAGCTCACAGGGCAGCCGACGCACTCCGAGTCTGACCAGCTGGCCGTCGGACCCCTCAGTTATGCTCAAGAGCTCTGCACAACATGTTATGCAGAACTGGCGCCGCGTTCCGCGGAACGCCACCCCGCCTGTTTAGGAGCTACGCGCGTTCATGTCGACCGATGCACAACATGTTGGTACTCGCCGCAAGCTGATCGAGGTGGCGCTGCCACTACAGAAGATCAACGAAGCGGCGGCCGCGAAACGCCCCGTGAAGCATCCCTGGTCAATGAGCTACTGGTGGGCGCGTCGTCCACTTCCAGTAGCACGAGCCGTTCTGTTCGCACAGCTCGTGGACGACCCGTCGTCCGACCCCGCACTTTCTCCCGATGAAGTGCTTGCCCGTCGCCGCGAGCTACACGAGCTGTTGGAAGAACTCGTCATCTGGGACAAGACGAACAACGAGCGCGTACTTGAGCGCGCACGGATCGAGATACTCAAGTCGACCGGAGGCAATCCGCCCCCGGTATTCGATCCGTTCGCGGGCGGCGGAACCATCCCGCTCGAAGCCCAGCGTCTCGGCCTAACAGCACACGCATCCGACTTGAATCCCGTTGCGGTACTGATCAACAAGGCACTTGTCGAGATCCCACCGAAATTTGCAGGGCAGCCACCGGTGTACCCGGGTGCAGCTGCTGAACAGATCACCAGTTGGCCGCGCGCCAACGGTCTCGCCGAAGATGTACGGCGCTACGGCCAGTGGATGCGCGACGAGGCCGAGAACCGGATTGGCCATATCTACCCAAAAGCAACCCTTTCCAACGGCTCACAGGCAACGGTGATCGCCTGGATTTGGGCGCGAACTATCAAGTGCCCAAATCCGGCTTGCGGAATTCGTATGCCACTGGTGCGATCTTGGTGGCTTAGCAAGAAAAAGGGAAAGGAGGCATACGCAGTTCCTTCTGTTCAACACGGCAAAGTGCACTTCGAAATCGCGCGCGACCCAGGCCAGGCGCCCCCTAATGTCGATGTCGGCACCATGTCCGGCAAACGTGGGGGCATCTGCGTCGGTTGTGGCTCTGTGGCGGAGACCGACTACATAAAGGCCGAAGGCCGGCACGGACGGCTCGGAGAGCAGCTAATAGCGACCATCGTTGACGATCATCGACGGAAGGCCTACCTCCCTCCGACACCCGACCAGGAGAGCGCAGCGGAGATCAGCCGGCCCCCCGACGTCCCAGACCAGGAACTCGGATACCACCCGAAGGACGTGTGGACGCCGCCGTATGGCCTCACTCGGTTTTCCGACTTGTTCACGCATCGGCAGCTAAACGCAATCACCGTCCTGAGCGATCTGATCATGGTTACCCGCGACCGCGTGCTGACCGATGCGTTGTTGGCGGGCCTACCCGAGGAGTTGGATTCAAATCGCATCACCGCTTCGGGTTATGCCGATGCAATCGCGACCTACCTGGCGCTGGCGCTGAACAGAGCAGTCGACAACGGATCCTCAATCACAACCTGGCACAACAAGAATGAGCAGATCCGCAGTACATTCTCGCGCCAGGCGATCTCAATGTCATGGGACTTCTTGGAGCCCAATCTGCTCAGCAACTCACTGGGTTCGTGGTCGGCGCATCTGAAACTCGTGGTAGACGGAATTCCAACCCTTCCAGCATATCCCCGAGCATCAGCGCATCAGGCAGCAGCAGAGAGCGCTGATTTCACCGGCTATAGGGACTGCTGCACGTTCAGGTGACATCTGATCTGGCTTGCCTCTGGGCGGGCCTGGAAGGATGTTGTTGTGCCCAAGCCGTATCCGAGAGAGTTTCGTGATGATGTCGTGCGCGTGGCCCGTGCCCGCGAGTCCGGTGTCACGTTGGCCCAGATCGCGCGGGACTTCGGTGTTCATGAAATGACGTTGACCAAATGGCTGCGTCAGGCCGCTGTCGATGATGGCGAGCGGCCCGGAACGAGTACGTCGGAGTCGGCCGAGTTGCGGGAGGCGAATCGGCGGATCCGGTTGCTGGAGCAGGAGAACGAGGTCTTGCGGCGGGCGACCGCCT